>NZ_JACIHF010000012.1:0-273507 GCF_014198295.1 Bradyrhizobium sp. CIR18
CCAATCTGAGCACTGAACTTATTGCTGTTCATAAGGGCTGTTACACAGCACTCGTATCAACCCGACAAGGCGGCCTTCACCGGAGGGAGACGGCGAATTCGACGAGCCTCGAACCGTCAAATTCCAACGACTAGTCCTTAGCCGGCTGTTCGGAATTTCAATTCTCGAGGCGGACCAGTACATCACTGATGGCGGAGACGATTGCGGGATCGACTGTTTCGTACTCGACTACAACCACAACAAGAGTCATCTCGTCTTCGACAATTGATCGAAGGCGTGAAGCTCAATTCAGCACAGTCGCGGCAGCTCGGTTTTGGATTTTGAGGATGCAGGTACTCTCACGTTGCTTGTGAGCATCACCTCAGCCCATTGGCCCCGACTAGCTAAGCAGATAGCCTCAATACCCGTTCCTTTTGCCGCCTGACTGCGAACCGCGCTGTATCTCCGCCGAAGAACTACACTCTCTGTCGATAGCGGCACGCACAGTGCAGCGAGTCCGAATAATGCTCGAGGTGCGGACCGCTCAAAGAGGTGCAAGCAGGATGCTGCTGCTCTCAACCTTATGGCGCGCCGCAAGTGGAAGTGACTGACCTCCGGGAATTCGAAGAAGCGGCCAAAATCCTCGCAGTAAGACAACTCGAAAGTCTCCTCGTTCACCGCAAGGTCGCGAGTCTCGTCGTGGCGCTGGAGAATGCTTGTTTTCCTGAACAGTGGTTGGGCGCATCTATGCGAGGGACAGCAGAAAATCATCAGCTGCCAAAAAGTTCAACGGAAAGTCGGTCACCGCGTTGCGCAGTTTTGTACGTTTCGTGCAGAACTTCTTCTTCAAATGCAGCGTCGGTTGAACTACATGTGCTGCGAAGATGGCTCGTCCAGCTTTGATCTTTCGAGATCCGCCGATCTGTCGGCGGTACCTTGCGGTGGTCTCGCTACCGCTGCCCACATGGGCGTTTCCTCCCTTGACTTGGCTGCCTGTCTAAGACCGGCAGCCCTTTATTAGTCTGAGGCTCAAGTTCTCAGTCGTGCTGCGATTTGGTGGAGTGGGCAAGGCAGCCGGTGTGCACCGGCAATCCTCGGCGAGGCCTATGTGTGCTACTCGCCGCAACAAAGGCCGTAGGCAGTCGTGGGTGAATTATCGCACTTTTTCGCGAGAGATTATCCACACGTCATCAGCTCAAAATCGGTTGCGTGATATCAGGGGCTCGGAAATAGAATACTCGTGGAAATTGTACGACGGGAGCCGCTTTGAGCATCAGCATACATAATCCAGACCAATACATGGCCGCGTTGCGGACTATTGTCGCGCAGGGAAGAAAACGCATCGGCCTGTTAGTCGGCGCGGGCGCAGGGGCGGGCACCGCCAAGGATGACGGTAGCTACCCTCTCATTCCCGCCGTCGAAGGGCTCACGAAGCTCGTTCTTGATACGCTGACGCCGAAATATGGCAGCCAAATTAGCTCACTCAAGGCTGAGTTGGACAAGCAAGACATTGAGACGATTCTGTCGCGGATCCGCTCTCTTAGCAAAGTCATCGGAAAGTCAAAGATACATGGCCTCGATGGCGACGGCTTCAAAGCCTTTGGCGAGGACATCTGCGCCGAAATCGGAAAAATCGTGAATGTGCGGCTTCCGACGAACGGAAGCGCCTACAGTGACCTCGTCAACTGGATCACGGGGATCTCTCGTGATCATCCTGTTGAGATATTCACCACGAACTACGATCTGCTTTTCGAGGAGGCCTTTGAGGCTGTTCGTGCCCCTTATTTCGACGGGTTTACGGGTGGACGAGAGCCGTTTTTCGATCCCGTATCTGTCGCCGGGAATGACCTTCCGCCGCGGTGGACAAGACTTTGGAAGCTGCATGGTTCTCTCGGCTGGAAGGCGAGCGGCAAGGACGAAGTGATCCGAACCGGCAGTAACGCGGCGACCCATTTGGTCTTTCCAGAGCATCTCAAGTACGATCAGACTCAAAAAGCGCCTTACGCAGCGTTGTTTGATCGTTTGCGCGCTTTCTTGGCGACCCCCGACACACTCCTCATTTCAATTGGGTTTTCCTACGCGGATGCGCATGTATCTGCTCGTATAGATGAAGGTCTGGCGGCCAATCCATCGGCAAGCGTCTTCGCCTTTCAGTATAAGTCCCTTGCCGATGAGGTTGCCGCTTGCGACCTAGCAAGGCGCCGTCCCAATCTGAGCGTCTATGCTCCCGACAAGGCGGTGGTAAACGGCATCGAGGGGCCTTGGCAGGTCTCGACCGAACTTCCCAGCAAAGACTGGGGACCGATTAGAGCAACCTATTGGTCGGCTCCGGCCTCGGGTGGGCCGGCTCGCTTTACGTTGGGCGCGATTGAGGCCTTCGGCCGGTTCTTCGCAGCATCACGTTCGATGCAAGCTCTCACTGCCACGCCCGCTGCAATCGTACCTGGCGGCGCTGCTGCTCCGGCAATAGCAAGCGGAGCGACCGCATGATTGCACCGACCCTACTTGGGCATGTTGGCGCGGTCTCGGGCGCGACCATCAGCGTCCGTCAGTTCGAGGGCGTGGCATCCGGCATAGCCATCATTGGTGGACGCAGCTATCGCGTTGGCCAAGTCGGTAGTTTCGTTCGGATCCCGCAAGGCTACCATGATCTCTACGGCATCATCGCAGAGGTCGGTGCGACAGCGACACCGGAGGCCGCGCAGAACTTGAACTCGCGCGGAGAACGATGGACGACGATCCAGCTCGTGGGCGAAATTGTCGATACGGCTTTCGAACGAGGTATCAGCCAGTACCCGGCGATCAACGATGAGGTGCATCTCGTCACCGAGGATGATCTCGCGAATATCTATGGTGCGGCCGAAATGGGCCAAGTCGTCATCGGTAGGCTCGCAGGAGCTGAGAGCATCCCAGTTCGCATCGACTTGGATCGTCTTGTGACCCGACACAGCGCCGTGCTTGGGTCGACCGGCTCCGGAAAATCGACAACAATCGCGAGTCTTCTGCGTGCCATCGTCAATTCGCCGAGCGGCAAGAGCGGCTTTCCAAGCACGCGGATTCTGCTCCTCGATATTCATGGGGAGTATGCGACTGCGCTGAAAAACGTCGCGCATGTCTTTCGTGTCTCCCCATCCGACGACGAAAAACCGTTACTCATTCCGTACTGGGCCACGGACACGACTGAATTGCTGGCCTTTATGATAGGAAAGCTCAGTGACCCTGCCTTTACCGCCATTACGGACAAAATTTTTGCGAAAAAACTGCAACTGGCCAAGGATGGAAAGTTTGACGGCATCGACGTCAACTCGCTTACGTTCGATACCCCGGTTCCGTTCAGTTTGAAGCAGCTGTGGTTTGATCTTATAGACCCGGAAATAAAGACGTGGAAGGAGAACACGCAAATCAACTCTGCAATGCAGAAGGCTGGTGACGCAGAGAAGCTGACCGCTCCGATCTATCCCTTGCCGGGTCCAGGTAATACGACGCCCTTCGCCAACAAAACAGGTGTCCTTTCAATTCGGCGGCAGCTCGATCAAATGAAATCGAGATTGCTCGATCGTCAGTACGACTTCATGCTTCATCCCGGAGACTGGGAGCCAGCTCTTAGCGATCAAGCAAAGAAGGACCTGCCAGAGCTACTAGAAAGCTGGCTTGGCGCGGAGAAGCCGATCAGCATTCTTGACCTCTCGGGCATACCAAGCGGTGTCCTCCATCACCTTGTCGGCGGCATTCTCAATATTCTGTATGAAGCGCTATTTTGGGGACGAGAAACCCCTGAAGGCGGCCGTCAGCGACCTTTACTCGTCGTCATGGAGGAGGCACACCGATATCTCGGCAAGGATGCCGACGGTCCTGCGAAGGCGATGGTTCAGCGTATCGTCAAAGAGGGACGCAAGTTTGGTGTCGGCGCCATGATTGTCAGTCAACGGCCGTCAGAGATCGACGACACCATCCTTTCCCAATGTGGGACCTTTATTGCCCTGCGGCTCTCCAACACAGGCGATCGCAACAAAGTTCAATCCGCCCTGCCTGATAGCCTCAGCGGACTTATGGATAGCTTGCCCGTTCTGCGAACCGGTGAAGCCATCATTGCCGGAGAGGCGGCGAAGCTACCAATCCGTTGCCGCATAACATTGCCGCCTGAAGATGCCAGGCCAAGCAGCGAAGATCCGCGAGTTGCGCAGGCCTGGGCCAAGCCGAGAGGAAAAGAAGACTACGTGAATCTCAGCGGCTCCTGGCGCGCGCAGAATCCAAAATGGAAGAATGGAAAAAAAGGAAAGTAGATAATGGAGCGCCAACCTGTAAATTCGACCAATCTGATTTCTGTGGGCTATGATGAAGATAGTTCGACCCTTGAGGTCGAGTTCAAGGCCGGTGTGTATCGCTACTACAATGTCCCAGCATTTGAATACGAGCGGCTGATGGCGGCGAATTCCCATGGCGTCTACTTTAATGCCAACATTAGGGATAATTATCCGTCCGAGCGCGCATGACTCTCGATGCCACGATAACCTGTCCCAGCTGTCGTACTGAAATCAAGCTCACCGAATCGCTGGCCGCGCCTCTGATCGCAGCAACGAGACGTGAGTATGAGCAGAAAATTGCCGACAAGGACGCCGCGCTGTCTAAGCGCGAGGCGGAACTTCGCGCCGAACAGGCAGCGGTCAAGCAGGCGCAGGAAAGCGTCGACAGCTTGGTTGCAGAAAAGCTGCAGATCCAGCGCCAAGCGATTGTGCAGGACGAGGCGCGCAAGGCCAAACTGGCTTTGACAATGGATATTGAAGCTCAGGCAAAGGAAATAGCAGAGCTCAAAGATGTGCTCGCCCAACGAGATACAAGGTTAGCCGAGGCGCAGGCCGCTCAGGTCGAGTTGTTGCGCAAGCAGCGCGAGCTTGACGACGCCAAGCGCGAACTCGAGCTCTCTGTCGAGAAGCGAGTTCAGGAAGCACTTGGCGCTATTCGCGAGCAAGCCAAAAAAGACGCCGAAGACGGTCTTCGGTTGAAGGTGTCTGAGAAGGAAGAACAGATCCTGTCGATGCAGCGGCAGATTGAGGAGTTGAGGCGCAAAGCCGAGCAGGGGTCACAACAGTTGCAGGGCGAGGTCCTCGAATTGCAGCTAGAGGCTCTCTTAGGAGGGCGATTTCCGCTTGATGTGCTCGAGCCCGTCGCTAAAGGCGAGTTCGGGGGTGACTTGTTACAACGCGTGGTCGGCCCGATGGGGCAGGCCTGCGGCGCAATTTTATGGGAGACAAAACGAACCAAGAATTGGAGTGATTCCTGGCTGCCAAAGCTGCGCGGAGATCGGCGATCCGCGAAGGCGGAGCTGGCGCTACTCATATCTGAGGTCTTGCCGAAGGGAGTTGAGAGCTTCGAATTGATGGAGGGCATTTGGGTTGCGCATCCTCGGTTCGTGCTCCCCGTGGCCGCTGTACTACGTCAATCCTTGATCGAGCTCGCTGCCGCCCGATTGTCTCAGGATGGGCAGCAAACCAAAACGGAGCTCGTGTACCAGTATCTGACTGGCCCCCGGTTCCGCCATCGCGTCGAAGCCATCGTTGAGCGGTTCTCTGAAATGCAAGAGGACCTAAATCGCGAACGGAAGACGACCACGCGTCTTTGGGCTAAGCGTGAAGCGCAGATTCAAGGTGTCATCGACTCGACGGTCGGAATGTATGGCGACCTTCAAGGCATAGCAGGGCGCGCACTGCAGGAAATACCTGCTTTGGAAATGCCTTTGATCGAAAACAAAGACGACTGACACGTATTGCCGGCCATTTTGCTCTCTCTTCCGCTTGCCGGTGTGGCGATTGGCTGTCAGCAGTAGTCAGGCGATCGCCCAGCTGAACTGGAAAACACGCTCGGAAGCCGGTTCCGGCTGAAATGCACCTGTAGTTTCGCACCGGATAATTTGGCGGAATAGGCTGCGCGCGCGCAGGATCGAACCAACGCCCAGGATGATCGCGCGCGCCGCGCGAGTTGCCGAATAATCGGCTACTCGCGGTTAACGATGTGAGTCCCTTATCACCCTAAGCATGCGGGCGCATCATGTAGACTCAGGCTCGGTGAGAGGAGCATTGGAATTTTCGATGCGCTTCCTTCCAAGCGCGGGCGGATTGTTGCGAGCGGCTCGTTGCATTGCGACAAAGATCGCCCCCTTTCGTCCGATGTGAGCAAAGAGGCGTACCGTCTACCTCCACCCATTCAATATATTCGATCTTCGACAGACCAAACTGCTCGGCAGCAAAGCCGTCGGGATCGGTGCGGTACCGCTCTAGATCGGCCTCGTCCAGCGAGATGTTGTTTCCGCCGCCTGGCACACGCACATTCGCAACATAAAAAATCTGAGATGGATCATTCAGGCTCACGCAATCCTCCTTGACGGCATGGACAACTCTTTCCAGCGCTACCGCTAAGTTCAGCTTGCTTTCCGCGCATGATATTCGGCTTTGCGGCGCGCTTCCTCACCACCGAAATGCTCATCCTCCTGAAGGAACCATCGGATCAGATGGAGGGCCTCGGATTGCTCGTCAATCTCTGCAACGAACATCAGCTCTTCGGCTGCCTCTTCAAGCCCGCGCGCCTCGCCGCCTTCCTTCGCGAAGACCCGGAAGATATGGCGAAGGCGGGACGTGAGGTATCGATGCTTCCAATAAGCATCCCAGGCTGATGCGATGGCTTGATTCGACTGTGCACGGCGCGCGACCTCTTCCCAATCCACTTCATGCGGTAGATGCGCCGTCGCGGTTTGAATGCACGATCGCAGGTCATCCAGCTTTAAGTAAATGTCGGTCAAATCACGACGCCGGGACTTGATCTGCGGGATGATGTCGGCGCAATCCGAGCAGATGTGCACCGATTGGGATCCTTTCATGATGAAGGCATGCGAGAACCCTGGCAGAGTTCGCCGCCGATGTTTTACCGCAATCGCATCCGTTTCCTCAATGGGTTCGACCATCTCCCGAATCCCGCCCGCCCATTTTCCACTACCCGATTTTCGAATGAGCGCCCGTTTTCCTCGACCGCAAACGGGGCATGCCCAATCTTCACTAGCCTCACGCCAGCGCCGGGGCGAGACGACATCGCAATAGGCTGCATACTCGTTGTCCGTCGGGGCCGCGCCTGCATGAGCCTCGCGCCGTGGTCGCGGGGTCAGGACGGGCGAGTGTTTTTGAACCGAGCGGGCAAGGAATTCGGCCATCGTTCGCGTCAGCTCCCGACCGCGTTCATCACGATCGGCTTCCCGAAGAAAAGCCTTGTAAAGTTGGAATTGCGGTTCGAATTGACGTTGAGACATCCGGAAGGACGATGTGCCTCTTTCCCGGTAGAGCGCGCCGGAATGAATCATGTTCAACGTTTGATCGATCAAAGCGATACGTGCATTTAGCGAGGGCGCGCAGGCTTGCCAGGCCTTCTCAACGCGGTCCTCGAGGACCCGGTGGTCCGCGTTCGCAACCGGCTCGATAAACGTGCGAATTTCGGCGGGCGAAAAGCTGAAATACGCCGGAATGGCGCCCTTCATCATGAGCTTTGCCTTGCCGTCGGCGGCGTTACATTCCGAGCAGACGAGCTCGCGAGGGAAGCTGGATACCAAGTGTTCGACAGTATCGGCTATTTCTCCACATCCTGGCGGAAGATCTACGGTCCAGCGGTCCCCGAACAACGTGCGCCCTCGACGCCCCACGTAGTCCCGCAGGTGATCGTGATGCTCTTCCAAATTGGCGAGCAGAATACCGCGACTGGAAAGGCGGAAGATATCGACTTTGCTGCGCCGGCAAACGGGACAGAACCAATTCTGTTCGACAAGAGCCCAATTCTGATTGAGGTCGAGACCCTTCGCACCATGTCTGAGAACGGCAGCCTTGGTTTGGCTGCTCCATCTTCCATCTCGGTCCGGAAAGCAGGATTCCATTTCATCGTCGGCCAGCGTTGAAGGGCGCCAGAAGGCGAGTTCGACAAGCCACATGCGGCCCGGTTCGAACTCAGGCTCAATTTCAAAGTCGCCGGATGTGTCTGCCATGAACGTTTTTCAATCGCTTGCGTTCATGCTATGTACCCGAGGTCGATTCCGCAATCTGCCGCGCTTTTAGATGCGAAATCTCCTGTGGGAAGCTTGGACGAGGCGAGGTCTGGGATTAAGGGCGTCCTCGCCAGCTCCTTGATAATTCCTACGTTTCTCTGAAGGACGGTCCATTAATGGACCATAAGGGCCGATCTGATCTTTTTATGCACCAGTCCAGTTGAAACTTTTGCGGCCTTGGTCTATATACGATCCACGAAGGGCGTGACGATCTATTTATGAACCATGGCTAAGATCCATCATCCCATTTCTGCCTATGCAGCCGATGCTGCGGTGCTGCTTGGGCAGCTCCTGCGCAAGGCCCGCATCGAACGGAAGATGAGCACCCTCAACGTCGCGGAGCGGGCAGGGATCTCGCGCGGGCTGCTGCGGCGCATAGAGGCAGGCGACCCGCGATCCACCATTGGCGCTGTCTTTGAGGTCGCTGCGATTGTCGGCGTCAGGCTGTTCGACGTCGAGCAGGCGACAATGTCTCAGGCGATCGAAAGCAATCGCGAAGTCATGACGCTTCTGCCTAAATCCATTCGTGCCCGGCGGGGTGAAGAGGTCAAGGATGACTTCTGATCCCAAATTCACTGAGGCCTATGTCTGGACTTGGCTACCGGGCCAGACGAAACCGGTTGTTGCAGGCCTTCTGTCGGCGCGTGGCGAACAGCTCCTGTTCAACTATGGACGGAGCTATATCGAGCGCAAGGACGCCATTGCGCTTTACCAGCCCGAATTGCCGCTGCGGAGCGGAATCCTTCCGCTTCTTGCGGGTCTGAACATGCCGAACTGTATTCGCGACGGCGCTCCCGACGCCTGGGGCCGGCGCGTGATCCTCAATCGGAAGTTCGGCGCCCGCGGAAAGGAAATTGACGCGGGCAGCCTTGATGAGCTGACCTTTCTCCTCGAGTCAGGGTCGGATCGCATCGGCGCGCTCGATTTTCAACCCTCGCCCTCAGCCTATGTCGCGCGTGAAGGCGAGGGCGCCTCTCTCGATGAGCTCTTCAATGCGGCGGCGCTCGTCGAACAAGGAACGCCGCTGACGCCCGAGCTCGACCGGGCTCTTTTCCACGGTAGCTCCATTGGCGGGGCGCGCCCGAAAGCGACGATTAACTCCGATGATAAGAAATTCATCGCGAAGTTTTCTTCGCAAACCGACCTCTATAGCGTGGTGAAGGCGGAATTCATCGCAATGCGCCTGGCCGCGGCGGCCGGGCTTCGCGTCGCGCCTGTGAGCCTTCAACGCGTGGCGGGCAAGGACATCCTCCTTATCGAGCGCTTCGATCGTGCGAAGGCTACCGGCGGATGGTACCGCAAGGCCATGGTATCCGCCCTAACATTGCTTGAGCTGGACGAAATGATGGCCCGTTACGCCAGCTACGAACAGCTCGCCACGACCATCCGCCACCGTTTTACGGAACCCAAGGAGACGCTACGGGAGTTGTTTTCGCGCATTGTCTTCAACGTGCTCTGCGGCAACACGGATGACCATGCCCGAAATCACGCAGCCTTCTGGGACGGCACGAATCTGACGCTCACACCTGCCTATGATATTTGTCCGCAAAGCCGCACGGGCGGCGAGGCGACGCAAGCCATGCTTATCTTGGGCCAGGATCGGCACAGCCAGATTGCGCTCTGCCTAAAAGGCGCGCCGTCGTTTCTTCTCAACGAGACGGATGCCGTCGCGATTGTCGTGCATCAAATCAAAACCATCAAGGATCGCTGGTCGGCGGTTTGTGACGAAGCCGCGCTTGGACAAGTGGATCGAAACTTGTTTTGGCGCCGCCAGTTCCTCAATCCTTACGCCTTCATTGGCGCGCCGCAGGCCATAACGAGCCTGATCAGCTAGTTCGATCGGAGACCAAACACATGAGCGACAAACACGCGATCGAAGTCTTCCAGGATCTCTCGATCCTTGGTCCCGAAACCAGGCGTGCAGAGCTGCGGGAGGCGCTTATTGCCGCTGCAACATCGCCATTGGGAGCGTGGGATAGACGCCGACAAGGATCTTGGTCGCATGGCCCGCGGCGAGGATATCCTCGTCTTTCAACGGCAGAGCGACAAGAGCCTGCCTGCGGCCCGGCTTACGCTCTGGTCTCGTGAAGGTGGGTACAGATTACAAATATCGTTCCAAGAGAGCTCGACCGGCTTACTTACGCGCAATACAATGGCCTCTTGCAGGAATTCGAATGCCTGATCGCCAAGCCAGCATCCTCGTCGACCGGATTCGTCGTAGAACTATCTTCTCCCCGGCAGTCCCTTGAAGAGTGGGTCTCGCCTGAGGCGGCTAAGGCGCTCGAAGCCTTCTCGGATTTGGCTAACAAATCCACGGGCTCATCGCATCCACTCGACCAACCGCGCTGGCTCCGCTTTTTGATCCTGGCGCATCGCAGCGCGCAAAAACTGGACGGCTAACGGCTACGCCGATGGTTGAGGAAGGCGGAGGGATGGGACGAGGACCATGCCTTAAAGCTCGTCATTGAATATGAGTTCTTGAAAGCCTACGATTCCCAGCGCACGTGATGGCTTTTTCAGTCTCCGAGAACGTGACGCGGGGCCCCGCGGTGCTGTGTCTCCACACCTTCATCATTCTGGACATCATGCGGGATCCGACGCGGGACAACGCCAATCCAGCAGATCGGCTCGCCGCGCTTTCGATTCTGTCCGCGATGAAATCGACATCGCAGATCGTGGGGCTGCTTGCCGAACAGGTGCAGGTGGAATTCATGGAGTACGTTAAAACCGTCAGGGAGGAGGCCGAGAGGGCGCTCTCGAAATTGCGTGAGCGGTTGAGACGCCTCGATGCGATTAAGGTCGCACTTGGCGCGCACGGCGTGGCCGATATCAGCCATTATGATGATCACGTGTCTCGATCGAAGTTGATTGCGGAGTGCGTCGTGCGGCGGCAACAATGCTTCTTCCGGCAAGTCAGTTGATCGCGTGCCGCGCGTTAACGGCCACCCGAGAGACCGCAATGAGCATTGTAACGGGTGACTTGGTTGCAATGCGCTGTTAGATTGAAAATATTCGTAGATTCGGAAACGATTAGAATGCCGCTTTCGCTAAAGCCGTCCACTACTACCGAATGCAATTTTTCTGAATGGTCGATTAACAAGAAAAGCCGTGCCAAGCTGATTGAAGTTGTCGCCTACCTGTATTTGCGACAGGAGCAAAACGCTCAGCGCGTAATCAATGCCTTGGAGCCGCGCCGACGGGCTTCAAAGGGCAAGGTGGTACAGAATGTCGTACGAAAGCTGACTGCTCCGCATGCGGAAGACCTAGACCTGCGTCGGTCGGGCACCGACGCAGAGAAGGAAGCCGCGGAGAAGCGGATCAAAACATCCATTGTTCATCGCGACGGCCTCCTGTTCCAACATATCTCGTGGGTCGCCGCGAGAATGGCTCTTCCGAACGGCTATATGACTGCTCCCCATGTGCGGCAGGCAGATAAGGGCTTTGACGGTTTTATCGTCGAGCTGGATGGGCATGGACGCGAGATCAAGCGAATTGTGCTTTGTGAGGACAAGGCTTCGAAATCACCCCGTAGCCTCATAAGTTCCAGCGTATGGCCTGAGATCGGGACTATTCTTAGCGGTGATCGCGACGATGAGATCCTCGCCGACCTCGTAACCCTGCTCAAGAGTGTCCCAAACATCGATCCCGAGACGGCGGTTGACGACGTGTTCTGGGAGGGCGCGCGCGAGTTCAGGGTTGCCGTGGCGACAGGCGAAGATCAGCGCAAGGCAGGGAATTTTCTGCACATCATTGCCGGCTTTGAAGCCGCGGCCGGTGGGTCGCTCGAATCGCGGACGGCCGGCGTGTTGGCCTTCGACAACGTGCGGAGTGGGTTAGCCCTCCTCGCAGGCGAGGTGGCGGCGAAAGTCGAGGAGATCGCCGGTGTTTGATCCAAGTTCCCGCATTCTTCTACGCCAAGCACCGGACCTGCCTGGTCTGGACCCAGAAACATTGGACGAACTACTTACGGCCGCGCACATAGAGCTGGCCACAGTCCGCCTACTGGGGGCATCTGCGATCGCAAGCGATGTGATCGACCGGGTGAGGCGCCTTGCTTCGACCTTCGAGGCCTATGTCGCACTCAATCTTCGACCAGAGCAAACACGTGCTGCGGCTTTCGTCGCAGCGAGTGCTCATCAAATATTGAGCCGCGTTCGCGAAGCCGCATTAGACCGGCCGACGCTTGTTTCAGGTGATGCTGTAGGAGCGTCGATTTCGGCGACGCTCCTGTTCCTAATTGCCGACCGGGCGGCCGATGCTGCGGAAGTTGCAGGTCAACTGAGGGCCAGGGGCGAACGGCGGGCGGTCCGACGATCTTTGATTCTTAGCCTTCGGGAGTTGGCAACCGGCAATCTCACCCCGTTGATTGAGCGTGACCTCGACGAAGACTTCATTGCACAGGGTGACAGCCGCGAAGTCGCCACCGACCTCCTTCTGAGGGAGTGTGCGTATGTTGTTCAGGGGCTCGGTCAGGAGGCGCGCGGGAGCGCCGCTCCTGACGCGGATGTCCGTTCAAGGCTGAGCCGGGTCATCCGTCTGTCGGAGGCATCGGCAGTAGAGTTCAAGCTAGGGCTTGAGGGAACGATACATCACCAGTTTGCGGGGCCACATCATCTGGCAACGCTCTTGAGCCGCCTCGTCAATGGCATGCAGGCTGCAATGCTAGTTCGGCTTCCAACACCATCCGGTGCGCAGGCGAAGGCCTGGGCCGACTGGCTCCTCTCGCAAGCGCAATCGCGCCCGTTTCTATGGATCAATCATCTGAAGGCAGTCAGGACTGGATACCTGAACCGCGGCAGATCGATGGTGATGACGTCTCCGACCGGTTCGGGAAAGACAACTCTATCTGTCCTGAAAATTGCAGCGACCTTATGTGCGGGGGAGAGCGTCGTCTACCTAGCGCCAACGCATGCTTTGGTCGATCAGGTCGAGACGGACATGTCTGCGCAAATCGGGGGCTTGGAGGCGGTCAGCGTTGTTGAAGATGTTGCGCTCGAGGAGCTTGGTGAGAGGCTGCCACCGTTCTCCGTAATGACGCCAGAGCGTTGCCTTGCCCTTTTGGGTTTCGCACCCGAGCTGTTCGACAAGGTAGGGCTTCTTGTATTCGACGAATTTCATCTCATCAGTGCAGACGATCCGAAAACCTCATCAAAGGTGAGCGCGCGAGCGATCGACGCAATGCTGGCGCTTCTGACGTTTCTCCGCCATCGCAAGCAAGCGGACCTGCTGCTGCTGTCTGCCATGGTCGCCAACGGCGCCGAAATTGCGCGTTGGCTGCGCGGCGTGACGGGAAGGGAGGTTGAGCCGTTCGACGATCCTTGGAAGCCAACACGACAACTTCGCTCTTGTGTCATCTATGACCGCTCTGACGTTGCTCAGGCCGCGAAAGAAGCATTGAGGATGAAAAGTAAGGCGGCACAGAGCCGCGTTCCCGCACAGCCCCTCGGGCTCTTCTCGTTGATCTCAGGCTGGCACCCCAAGAGGCCGGAAAAACTAGTCGTGCAAGCACTCTCAGATCGACGGCCGCCGCTAGTGAGAAACGCCAGGGGCCGATTTACATCGAACAGGAACGAAGTCGCCGCGCAGATTGCAGCGGATTACGCGTCCGTCGGAAAGCGTGTGATTGTGTTCTGCAACGATACCAAGGCATGTGGAAGCGTTGCAGATCAGATCAATGGACTTCTGGCGAGGGCTACGATCGCGTTGGATGAGGCGCAGGAGGAGATGCGGAAGTCGGTTCTCAAAGATGTGGGATCGCCCGAAGCCACATTCGATCCCTCCGGGTGCAGGGCGACCGTACACCATGGCGATCTGCTCCCCCTGGAGCGGAAACTGACGGAAAGCGTTTTCCGGGTTCGCAGGGAGATCGAAAGCGACGATCTGGGCCTCGATGTGGTCGCCGCGACATCTACCATTGCGCAAGGGTTGAATCTGCCGTGCGACGTGGTGATCCTCGCAGGCACCGATAGGAGCGCGGTTGATGACCCAAGTGGCAATCCCCGCACGGATCTGCGTCCTCACGAGATACTCAATGCGCTAGGAAGGTCTGGGCGCGCGGCATACGCAGCAACCGGGCTGGCAATCGTCATACCTGCACAGCCGATTGGAGTAGAGAGAGCGAACCTCGCTCTACCGGAGGAAGGAATCTTGAAGACGGTCTTTTCCGAGCGGGATGCCTGTGAGGAGATTTATGATCCGATCGAATTGCTGCTCGATCAGATCGAGGTATCCGCCGATTCCGACCCGAAAATGCAGTCGATTATCCGGCGTTTGTCGGCTGTCACAGCAGCGGGCGAGAGCGGGTTTGACGACATTGTCCGTCGCTCTCTGGGGTACTTCCGGCTGAAAGAAGCTGATGCTCAAGGAGCGGATAGATGGCTCCAACGCTGCCGTACCGCGCTCAAGGCTGCCGAGGAGCAATTGGAAGATCCGCCCGTTCTCGATTGGCAGCGGGAAATCGCTGTACGGAATGGTATTCCTCCAAGACTCATCGAGCGGCTGGAGGAGGCGCTTGATCAGGCGCCGGTTGATAAGACCGCAACCGAAGACTGGATCAGATGGTTGCTCGATGTCGTGGCTGAACACCCTTTGGATTTGACGATCTTTGTCAGGGAGGCGGCCCTCGAGTCGGTCTTCGGCCGAGCCTACACAAATACGACAGCACCCACAGCCACAGCCAAGCGGATACTGGAGGCGCTTCAGACGTTGGTCTCGATGTGGTGTGGAGGGCGTACGCTTGTTGAGATTGAGGCTTGGCTCCTCACCTTCATCCGGAAGCACGAGGGGGAGGTTAAACAACAAGCAAATCGATCCTCCACGGCGCAGCGTGCACGCCGTTTCGCCATACGCATTGCCCCTGATTTCGGCTTCCTCTGTGGCGTGCTTGGACAGATCGTCGCCCATAAGGCTGCAGAAGGAGAAGGGACCGTGCTTCCGATCATCGACATGCTGCCCCAAATGGTGAGAGCCGGGGACTACGATCGCCATCATGCCGCCTTGAGACAAATTACAACCGCCGCTTCGCGGGTTGAAACCTTTGAGGCATGTCTTGCGTTACGCGGGCGCTTCAAGGCGGGATCATCCGCAGAAATGGACGTTGTAAGAAATGAAGTCGCGGCCGCGATGCTGTTTCAGTCGTTTACGGGCTGAACGACGAGGAATAGAGATCCAGGGGAGGGAAGGTCCTGAGCGACTGCACCGAATTGATCGGACGGAGAGAGGCAATCCGTCTAATCGACGAGCAAATCGGGCTTCACGGCGAGGCCATTTGGAAACATCTGGTTCAGTATGATGCGCGCGGTGCGCTGTCGACTTGGCATGGAATCATTCGTGACATCGAGGAATTCATCAATGTCGTTCTCTACGGCGACATCGATGACGAGAAGTCGCTTCGGTTGATGTATCTGCCGGTCGGCGCCGGGCTGGTCGCAAACCCGAATGTGGCCCTTCTGGCGCGAGGCCTGGTGGCGCCATACTACGGCGAGGCGTTGGCAAAGCGATTCATGATCACCATGCTGCGGACCACTCGCGCGATGGTTGGATTTCAATCGGATGGTCGTGGCCTCGGCGACGGCTCCCAAATCTATAGCGTCGCCGACGCCGCGGGTTATTTCCAATCGCGCCGCCGGCATTTCGTCTCGTTGCTGTACATGATGCCTGAGGTCTGTTCGGGAACGCGGCCACTTGCTCCGGAAGTGGCGTTCAATGAGCTTCTGCCGATCGTTGAGCATTGCTGCATCTCGTTTACAGGCTGGAACTGGAAAGGCGTTCTTGCAGAGGTATTCAAGGACTTCACTCTGGCTGCAGATAAACGGGGAGCCTATGCCAGCCACGAATATAATGCCTTGGAGGGTGTGTTTCTTGAACCGGAGCGTGTCAGCCTCCTCGACATACATCAGCAACGTGGCGGTTACCTGACGTCGACCCGCGCCGAACCTAAGGACCCTGCCAAGATCTTCTCGGCGCCGGAGCTCCGCAACAACGTGCGTTTCATCCAGACCGCCTACGATGCCTTCGGTCTGAACGATGATGAGTATTCGACCCTCTCGCTCCTTGTGTTTGCATTCTCTCGCTACTGTGAGGACGATTACTTCATCAGAATCGAATTAGGAAAGTTTCGTTCGATGTTGGCGGCTCAGACGGTGTTTCCGTCGGTGGAGCTCGAGCGCATGTTGCTCGGTGGCGACGCTCATTTCAAACAGGCTAGCAACAGCTTCAAGGGGATGTCGTAGAGAGCAACGTCAACCTGCTGACGCGTTTCCTCAATGCGTTCAAAAATGTCCATTTGGGTAGCCGCAAGCGCTTCCAGATCCACGCAGGCTTCATTTTCGAGCGAAAGGTGGCGGCTGACTTGTCCAAATTGGGATTCGCGGTCACAGGTATCAAGCGGATCAACCGCGCGGAGTTCGACATCGTAACCGTTCGTGACGATACGGTCTACAATTTTCAATGCAAGAACAATTGGATTGATCTCAGTAAGCTCGAAACCGACCGGAGGCTCCTCGCGCGCTATAATCGGTCGCTCGAACGCTACTATCGGTCGGCCCTCTCCAAGGAAAAGAATAGAGAAGGATTGCTGTTAGGCGAACTCCGCCTGGCCAAAATCGAGCACTACGTGATCAGCCGCTTCCCGGTAATTAACCGTGTCATCAGCTATAACCGACTTGCCAAAACGGTGAACCAAATATGAGGTTGCCGCGGTCCTTATGTCTGCTCAGCGGGCACTTCGCAACTCGAGTATCCCTTCGCGAGCCTTATTCAGCACAGCGGTGGCCTCGTCGAGCGTCCGCTCTCTGCTTGCTCTGTTTTCTAGCTAGCTCAGACATCTCGACATGTCATAGCTGGCGAACCTGCCGTCAAAGAGATTGCGCAATGGATCATTGATTGGGACGATATCTCAATTCTTTCAGCCTCCGCTCTACTGGCAGCAATTCGAAGAACTAGCCGTCGGAATGCTTCGTGAGGTCTATGATGTTCCAGGCGCCCAAAGCTACGGCCGACCGGGGCAGGCTCAACATGGGGTCGACGTGTATGGAAAATCGCGTCATGGCATGATTGGCATTCAATGTAAGCGTCTGTCTGATTTGGACGAGCGCGGCAATCCATACCCGGGTGGGCCAATTGACCGCCGTTTCCTACACACTGCGGCTAGGGAGGCGCTTTCCTTCAAACCTGATTTGAATATCTGGATCCTCGCAACGACTGCGCGCCGCGACACCCGCGTTCAGAAATTTGTTGATGATCTCAATGGGGAGTGGGAAGTGAACAGGTTAGATCGCAGAGCCATTGTGTGGTCTTGGGACGAGTGCATTTCATATCTTAACAGTTTCCCGGAGTTGCAGCGCTGGTACTATCGGGATGTAATTCAAGTTCGCGGAGCCGACGATCTTGATGAAGTGATCCTCCGCACCATCGCCATGGCCTTCGAGAGGCCGGCCTTCGAGGTCCCGCTACATTGCGAGACGCCAGACGAATTCTTCCAAGCTCTAAAGGATACCCAACAGGCGCTTCGCACCGGCGAGCTTGTTGATCGGGAAAGTCGGCATGTGATCCGCAAGGCCGTCGGTGGATACAGGGAAGTGCAGAATAGGGAACTTCGCGACGGGTTGGGCGGCTTGAATGGGCAACTCAGACAGCTTCGCTCGCGTTTGGAGCAGGGTCTAAAGGACGGCACCATCCGGCGCGTCAACAACTTCCTCGATTTTGTAGATCCTTCGCTCGCCCGTTCCCTGGAGGATGTCAGGGACAAGTGCAGGCGCGATCTGAACGACCTGCTTCAGGAAGCCAACATCCCGACGATCTAACGGAAAAGGGCGATCACTTTCGGACGGGGTCAGCAACGCGGCTCCATGCTCACATTCATTGATACCTCATTATCGGCGCAGGATCTGCGGACGATGGCATCCAGGATAGCCTTCCATCGAGATGGTAATCACCTGGTTCTTGCATTTCGAGTGCGAACCCAACCGCCAAGAGAATTGCAGCCGTTGCATTCGTTGGGTCGCCTTGCTTTGATCGCGGGGCAGCGACGTTCGCCCCTTGTGCTAGGCAAAGCGCCAAATTCGATCCACCTCAGCCGATGCATCTTATGTCGCCGTTGTTCATGCAAGGCTCTTCAAGTTTCGTGCCGTCACAAAGCGGTACTATGCGTTTTATCGAAATCGTGAAATTGGAGCTATCTGTCTATTGCGAGCCTACAGTCGACATGACACACGATCTGGACGATGACAACTTCCTTGGTCCTCATGCGCGATCAGGGAAGCGGGATCCTGCGATCAATGAGAGCGAGAAGCCGATGGCTGCGAGCCGCATCGGGACTGGCGCTCTTGTCATCTCCGGGATCCTGTTCGTGATGTACCCGACCATTGCCCATTCTCCGATGAGAGGTCGCTGCTGGGCGCTGCGGCCTTTGGATCAGAGGCATGGTTGGCTTCGCACATGCTTGCCATTGTTGCGTTTACCTTGTTGCCGCTGGGGTTGCTCGGACTGCAATGCTCACTTCGCGGCACCTCCGCTGAACGCCTGATCTTTCCCGCCATCGTGCTGAGCGTGATCGGCACAGGGTTTACGCTGCCGTTCTATGGCGGCGAAAGCTATGGTCTTCACGCGCTGGGGCAGGAAGCGTTGCGGCTGCACACTGACGCTCCGCTGGGGCTAGTAGAGGTCATCCGTTCCGGACCCGGTCTGGTCATGTTTCTTGCTGGTTTGCTGCTCCTTGCGGCCGCGGCAATTGCGACCGCAATGGCGCTTTGGCGATCATGTCGCTATTCGAAGGCGAGCGGCATTCCCTTTGCCGTCGGGATGTCCTTGTACATTCCGCAGTTCTTCGGCTCACAGCCTCTCCGTGTTGCACATGGACTGCTGGTTGCAGTCGGCTGCGTATGGATGGCCGCCGGTCTTTGGCGATGGAAGGTGGACCAAGATCAAGAGGGGGGCCTAGCGGAGAGGGCACGGCAATGATTTGCGGGGTGATTGTTTTCGATCACGGCACCAACTTTGCGATCACCATCGATTACGAGCCGGCGCAATATGCGCACGAGCAGTGCTGTACCGACGCCAGTTGGCTGATCCCGCAGACGATCGGCGCCATCCGCAAAGGGCCTTATTTTGCGGATGAAGGCGCGGGTCCGGACTCCGAAGACCAGTGCGCCCACGATTTCGGAGCGCCGCACCGGACCGGGAGTGTAGGGAGCGAGATATCCGCCGTTGGCAGTGGGGGGCCGGAAATGCTACAGAAACCTTCCTGCTGGTCGAGATTTCTGAGGAATCGCAATGGAATAGACACGAATTCCCGATACAATCAGTTGTCGAAACGTTAAGGTGGACAACGCTGGCAAACGCAACCAGACCGGCGTTGATGGATTAGACTGAAGACCATGTCGACCGCTCGCCATATTGTCAGTTTGCTGAAGAGCCACATTGCCGGCGACGGTGAGCGTTTCCTCGCCACCGCAATGCAGCTTGCCGCGCATGAGGCGCGGCAGGGACATGGCAAGCTGGCGCAGGAACTCAAAGAGCTGATTGACCAGGCCAAGATAGCCGACTCTGCAATGACCAAGACGGCACGGCCGGTTCCGCTGGTTCAGCCGAAAGGCGAATTGGCCGGGTTGCTGCACGCCGGTTATCCGGACCTGCGTCTGACCGACATGGTTCTCCCGGGCGAATTGCGACATCGGCTCGAACGTGTGCTGAGCGAGCAGCGGCAGCAGCAGAGTCTGCGTGAGCACGGCCTGAAACCACGTCGCAAACTGCTGCTGGTGGGACCGCCTGGCTCGGGCAAGACGATGACGGCGGCCGCCTTGGCCGGCGAGCTCCATCTCCCATTGTTCACCGTCGTCCTGGATGGCCTAATCACGAAATTCATGGGCGAGACGGCTGGAAAGCTACGGCTCGTCTTCGACGCTATGCAGGCAACGCGCGGGGTCTACTTCTTCGACGAATTCGACGCCATCGGCGCCCGGCGTGGCGAGCGCCAGGACGTCGGCGAAATTCGCCGTGTCTTGAACTCCTTCCTGCAATTTTTGGAGCAGGATGAAAGCTACGGCCTCGTCGTCGCCGCAACCAACCATCCCGAGCTGTTGGATAGGGCGCTCTTCCGTCGCTTTGACGATGTCATTGAATACGCGTTGCCCGATTCGGTCCTGACTGAAGCCTTGCTGCAGGCGCGCCTCGACCGTTTTGACACGCGCGGCATCGCCTGGAGGCAGCCCGTCGAGCAGGCGCATAATTTATCTCAGGCGGAAATTGTGAGAGCTGCGGACGACGCGGCTAAAGCGATACTCTTGCGGGGCGGGAAACGGATAACATCAGAGGCGCTCATTCAAGCGCTGATGGAACGCCGGCGGGCCTCGCTGTCTGATTAACGACAGTACAGGTTGTAATGGCAGACGATTTTCCTCGGGATAGACCCCACATTCATCTTCGCGACAATGGTGTTAGAGAGCCGTATCGGAGGCCCAAACAGAAGATCGAACCGCCCGCGGTACCTGAACGCGATCGCGCAGGCCATGCCGCGGCGTTGGTCCAGGCTATCGGACATGCCATTCACGCGGCTCAAGTACAGATCGCCGCTCGCGATCTCAACCTGGCCGTAGGGCTTCCAGGGTCTTACCTCGATATCGAACTGCCGGCGCGCGAGCGCATCGCCCTGGATCAATTGGCCGATCGACGGCAAAAGATGGAGGTTGTCGCGGTCCATGAACCGGTAAGAGAAGGTGAGCCGCTACGCGCTTCGGTGTTCGTGCCGCAACAGGCCGAGAACTACTATCTGCGAAAGGTCGAGGCCTATCGCGACTCTGATACCAAGAAGGGAAGGCCGCGGAATGAGCCGTTGGTGTCGCGGATTGACACAATACGGCTGGCTACGGCACGTTCGCTATACACCGACGATGATGGGCTTTTTCCGCAGCAGCCGAATGAACAGGTCTGGTGGGAGATTTGGCTGCGCAAAGGTCGTCGGGAGAATTTCGAGCGCATCGCCCAAGCGCTGAATCTTACGTTGCGCGCACATGCGGTTAAATTTCCCGAGCGAGAGGTCATGCTTGCGCTCGCGAGCATAGCAACGCTGGACCGGCTTGTGGCTCACAGCGACGTTGTGGCCGAGTTGCGTCGCGCGAAGGATACACCATCTTTCTTCATGGGCCTTGGGGGAGCAGAGCAGCGCGATTGGAGTGATGAACTGCTCGACCGCGTGACGCCGCCGGGCAATGATGTCGCTGTCTGTTTTCTCGACAGCGGTGTGCGTCAAACTCACCCCTTGATCGAACCTGCGCTTGCCGTGGAAGATTGCCACACAATCAAGCCCGGCTGGGGCAGCGACGACACCCCGGTGTGGCAAGGTCACGGGACGCGGATGGCCGGTGTCGGGCTCTATGGTGACCTTGTCCCCGTCCTCGTCGGAAACGATCCAATTGCCTTGCCTTACCGCCTCGAGAGCGTTCGCATTTTGCCGCCCGAGGACGAAGCGAACGATCCCGAGCTCTATGGCGCGATCACCGGAGAGGCAATTGCTCGGGCCGAAATTCAGGCGCCAGCTCGCCGCCGAGCCATTGCCATGGCGGTCACCAGCGCAAATCCTGCGCGCGGCCGACCGACATCGTGGTCAGCGGCCGTGGACCAATTTTGTTTTGAGGAGGATCAGCGGCGCCTGATCATTCTGTCCGCGGGAAATCTCGCCGAGGATCTGATGCCGGCTGATCACCTCACACGCAACGATCTAGAGGCGGTCGATGATCCGGCGCAGGCGTGGAATGCACTGACGGTGGGTGCCTACACCGAGAAAGTGGACATCATCGATCCTGACTTCGCTCGCTACGCGCCGATCGCGCCTGCCGGCGAGCTCTCGCCGCGCAGCAGGACTTCTGTCGTCTGGGACCGGCAGTGGCCTGTAAAACCAGACGTCGTGTTCGAAGGAGGCAATCTCGCGCATGATGGCGCGCTTCCCGGCAAACCGATCGACGACCTGCAGATGCTGACGACGTATTTCCGCCCGGAGCTGCGCCACTTTACAACTCTGGGCGACACAAGCGCGGCCACCGCCCACGCCGCACGGCTGGCGGGGCTGATCTTGGTGGCGCGCCCAGGCCTCTGGCCGGAAACGGTCAGGGCTTTGATCGTGCATTCGGCCGAGTGGACCCCGCAGATGCGCGCTCGCATCAACGCATGCAACGGTGCCAAGGGGCAAATACAGGCGCTTGTACGCCGCTATGGCTATGGAGTTCCAGACCTTGGGCGGGCCCTCCTTTCGACCGTGAACGATTTAACGCTCATCGTCGAAGATGAACTCAATCCATTTCAGCGAGAAGGGGGAGCTGCTGCCAAGACCCGTGACATGAAACTCCATCGCCTGCCTTGGCCGAAGGAGCAACTGGCCGCGCTTGGGGCCGCGCAGGTAGAGCTACGAGCGACTTTGTCCTACTTCATCGAACCCAATCCTGGGGAGCGTGGGTGGACGAGACGACATCGGTACGCTTCGCACGGTCTTCGCTTCCGTGTGAAGTCCGCGACTGAGACTGTCGACGAGTTCCGAGGCCGCATCAATCAGGCGGCACGGGATGAAGAGGAAGGGGCGCCTGCCAGCGGCGGCGAGGATTGGCTTCTCAGTATGTTTCGCGACAACGGATCCGTTCATTCCGATTTTTGGTCGGGAAGCGCTGCTGATCTCGCTGAGCGCGATGCCATTGGCGTCTTCCCCGTCGGTGGCTGGTGGAAGGAAAAGCCTTATCTGGAGCGGTTCGATGGCACTGCGCGGTATGCGCTTATCGTGACGATCAGAGCGCCAGGGTCGAATGTGGATATCTTCACGCCAGTTGCGAATGCGGTCGCCATTGCTAGCGCGATCCAAGTTTGATCGGAATCTATTTGCGGCTCGTCTCACTAGCGCGTCTGCAATGTTGGTACTGGTCGCCTCCGAGATGGTCGGTGCGAAAGCGGGTCTCGGCTATCTCATCATCAACAGCCAGTACAGCTTCCTGATCCCGCAGATGTATTTCGGCATTTTGAGCATCACAGTCAACGGGCTGGCGTTCAATGCCGTCCTCGAGGCTCTGGAGGGGCGCTTCATGCGGTGGAAGGCGCCGGTGAGGAGAGGAGCATGACGGCCATCATTTCTTCGGTGATGACCAGCGTAGCTGGTTAAGCTCGATATTAGAGCGGTGAATCCTCTCGATAGCAACAACTCTCCACAGCTACGCTGCCTAACAATTCAGGAGGAATATCCGCCCAAGAACATTGAGAATTTCGTCAGAAGCAACGCGCATCCCGACCTGAAGAGCGAACTCGCTCAATCTGGTGCCCCACCGTCTAAGTTTTCCGGAATCTGGACTCTCCTTTTTTGCTTCAGCAATTAGCGTGTCCGCGATGTCCCGGAAACCGTCCTTCTGCTCGGGCAAAAGTCCGGTAAATTCAGATGATCGCATTTTGCCTTCTGCACTGCCTCAATCAAATGCTCGTGCTCATGGCTGAAGGCCGATTGCGAGAACTCGCCCACTCCTACCTGCTGAACTCCGCCCGGACTATTGATTTGGTTTGCGATCAGGTTGACTACTGGATCTTGCTTCAAGCGATTGCTCCCGACCATGCCATGGATGAAATCGTCAATAGCCCTCTGCCTCCAGTCATTCAACAGCATGCGTACCTTGTTGGCATGATCGACGCTGTTACCAGGCACCAAACGCGTTGTCGCATCGAACATGTGACCAATGATCATATCAATCATTCGGCCTAGACAATAACTGACCTGGTTTGCCACCTCGCCTTCGGTCGTTCCCGTCGCGTTGAACGTGAACTGGACGGCATCTTTGGTATGCTCGGCGAATACCTCCAGAGCCATTGTCTCCATCATAGACAAGGTGCTCCCGCTCATCAGTCGGCCATGCGCATTCGCTTCTGCCATGACACGGTTCATCGCGGACTTGAATGCCTCAGCGGCATCGTAGGAGCGTTGATTTAGATTGCGACCAAGATATTCCAAATCCCCCATTTACTCTCGCTCCACTCGTCTCAGCGCGTTTATGTTGTCCGACGACAACGACGAGCCTTCAAGAATCGCCTATCCATGGCGGCTCAGATACTCATAGCAAACCGTGTCACCTTGCCGCATCGGGGACCGCGATGGGCGCTTTTGCAACAGCTCACGTCCCTGTCGCGCCGGGCCATTGCTCGGGAGGATCGAAAATGTTGAGCTTTTGCTGCGTGGCCACCAAGCGTCGCCGAAGAAAAGAACGGGCAATCTGCCCTTTCCAGCATCGCGATGACCAGTCCGTCCCACTTCCCGCCACGATCAGCATGAGAGGGGCGCTCACCTTCCGAGTTATTCGGAGAAGCGTGGCCGAATCGAGCTTGCTCATCTCGGCCACGCTGTCGGGATGCGAGTGCCAATCGCCAAGATAGTCGAGGTCACCGCGACTTGCCTCAAAAGCACGATTGATTTCCGCCACCTGCCATACGTGGTCCGGTATGAAGCAATGTCGCGCATGGAGCGCTTGAGGGCCAGGGCCGCGCAAGTCGACGACAATGAGGTCCTCGCCTGAGCGCCACCCGAGAAGGATGCCGCCATTTTCAAGGGGCGATAAATCTCGTGCTAAACTGCACATGCGTTGCATCACCTGCGAGGATAGCCAGACAGTCACCGAAATACCCCGCTGCATCTTGGGCATCTCGGATGTGGTGGGCATGGGTATCCTTCCCAGTGCGGCAGTATGCGCGCGCCTCCCTCATCCTTGAGGGCTAGTATGGCGACCTGCCAGCTGCCGGGATCGTAAATTTCCCCCGACAGCAGCCCGACGGCGGTACGCACTATTTCCAGTGAGACCTCTTGTAGGTCGAAGCCGCCGCCAGCAAATGTTGGCGCATTGCAGCCAAGCGGGATCACAACGCCCGCATGATCCGCGCGAGGTTCAGGAATGTTCTGCTTGTCCTTCCAGTGTTCCTGGAGGCACACATAGCAGTTGTCGGAATTTGGACGGAAATTGGCGACAACGCCGCCGGCGACGCCTAGCGTCGCATAGCCCATCAGATAAGGTACGCGGAACTGCCAGCAGTAATGCGACAACGCGAGCTGCACTTCCAGCGAGGCCGAAGCGTCGACGACGATATCGGCCGCGCGCAGGGCATCGAATACTGGCGCGAGCACATTACCTTTCAGATCGCGCGGGACGCGTTCTGGATTGGTTTCTGCCGAGCCGAGTCTGCCGCTGATAGCACTTGCCTTTGTCCATGGGTAGTTTGCGACGACGAAGTTCGCGAGGGCAATGGCCTTTGAGGCTCCCCAAACGGGACGGCCTAGCGGCCAACGCAGGCTATTGCCAGGTTGAACAATATCGAAGTCAAAAAAATCCATTTCGCCAACGCCTGCACGAGCAAGTTCAAGACCAGCGAAACTACCAATAGCGCCGCAGCCGACGACAAGAGCCTTCTTTGCGAGAAGAGTTCTTGCGACGGGGAGCCTCGAAAACAGGTCGTCCTTTCCCGCGCGCTCTCCAAGGATCAGTTTTGTATCTGTCTCACCAGTTGGCCCCCGCCGCGTTGCCAGAAACACCCAGCCCGCGCCATTTTTTTGCCCGCCGTATTCGGCTTCATCCGGGAACACGATGCCTGTGATCGAGAAAGGCCCCTGCGCGGTCTGGTTAACTCTTTGGACACTGCGGGCTTGCAGCACCGCATGCCGGCCAAGCTCCTCCTCAGCTAAGCGCAGTAATTCTGAGGTATCTGCAACAGGAGGTGGCGTGAACTTCACCCAGCGTGCGGTAACAACCTGAGCGTCTTTTGGTTCATTAGGCAAACCGAACCGCCTACCCAGCGCGGCGCCATGGCCATCCTTCAGCTGTCGTAGGACGCCTTCGAAGGCATTGGGATTTCGCCAGCTTTCACGAGCGGCATAGACGATCTCCATCAGACCGTGTCGTGCGGAAGGTAGCGGGGCTTGTCCATCAATAAGAATGACTGAGTCATCTTCGGCGAAGCCTGCGAAGTAAGGCATCAAGGGATCGGCAAAGTGCTCCTCGAGCTCGGCCGCGTCTTCCCATCGGCCTTCTTTTCTTGCGGCGAGAGTGCGTAGAAGTTGGTCTAGGCGTTCCTGGACGAAGTCCGCCACAAGCTGGTTCGAATCCCATTGCCCTGCTTCCTGGGTGAGCAGGCACAACTCGCGGGTGAGGGGGTTTTGGTGCCGCTCTAAATTCTCGCCGGGCGCAGCAACTGCGGGCCGGAAGAAAGGGTGAAGCGGGGAATAGCCGATGCGCAGCAGCATCGTTTCGGACTGGCCTTGGATCGGCCAGTCCGCTTCCAAGATCAGCACCCCATTCCTCTTGAGAATGGTGCGCGGAGCGACCCCACGACGGGTAAAGGCCGCCAATTCGTCAGCAAGAAGGGTGGGCCAAGCTGTCCACCAATTCTCGTGTACCCCGACTTCTTTGTGACTGGTCAATTCTTAACCCACCGGACGATGGCCCGGAGGTGTGCTGGGGCGCGGCGGTCCCTTCCCCGGCGTCTCGCTGGGAGGGCCCGGTGGGACGTCGGGATGCTGCGGATGCGATGGGTGCACAGGGTTTTGGTCGGGCGGTTTGGCCATGCCTGAATTCCTTTCTGCTTACTGCTCGCCGCGACTCCGGCGAGCCGACTGGAACGTATCTGCTCGCGAGTTCAGATGTCAAGCATTCTGACCTAAAGTTATAAATGTCAATGAAATTGACATCTGGTGGAATGACTTGCTGAGGGCGTGTCAATGGCATTGACATCCTGAGCCGTTCAGTTAGTTTTTTCAAAGCAGAATCAAACGGCCCTGCATGAAGCAGAACATTTACGCAAGTATCGGCGCAGCCATTCGAGCGCGTCGGGATGCCGTTGGATTGACGCAGGCCCAAGTGGCTGAGAAGTCCGGATTGTCCCGAACTACTTTGACTAACATAGAACGAGGCGGCCAAGCACTGTTGGTGCACCAGCTCTTGGACTTGGCAAGAGTGCTGAGAGTTAGTCCGGGTTCGTTGCTACCAAGTACAACACTGTCGACAGTAGGCCAGGAAGACGACCCCGTCCCGGATACAATAAAGGCCCTCCTGGATCGATTAGAGGAGCCGTCCTCTCAAAGGCGACGAAGATGACAGTTCAGCGCGCACGTTACGCGAAGATAGAGAGGCTCGTCTCTGCTCTCTTGCTGGAGCACCGTGTCTCTAAACCCGCCGTCGCTATTCAAAAGCTGGTTAGAAAGATGGGAATAGAAATAAAGTACGGAGATCTAGGCGATGTGTCTGGGTTACTTGTGCGTTCGGGAGCTACAGCGACAATAGGCGTGAATATAAGCCACCCTCTTGTGCGTCAAAGGTTCACGATAGCCCATGAATTCGGACACTACTTATTGCATCTTGGCATTTCGTCTCACTATGATCGCGATTACCGAGTCAACTATCGCTCTCATGAGTCTTCGCAGGCGACTGATGTTGAGGAAATCGAAGCTAATTTTTTCGCAGCTTCAATTCTGATGCCGAAAGAATTCCTTGATGCGGATGAGGCAATACACGCCCTGGATAATGACGCGGCTGTGGAGCGCCTGGCGACTCGATATAACGTCAGTAGGCATGCAATGAGCCTGCGCCTTGGTAACGTCTACGGACGGCACCGACCTTTTTGATGGTCCGTTTTCTTTCAGTCCAAGTGAAAGCGAAACGTCGCCAAGCCCGCGACGTCTCGCGCTTCGTCTGCAAGACCGGCTTCGGTACCGCCGAACGTAGGCCGTCCATGTTTCCCGGCCAGTACCAGCCTGCAATCGAGGCGCCCGCCACGCCAGAGCATTCCCGAGCGTTTTGGTTTTGCTACGAATGTATGCACCCCCATTGCTGGGATAGGCGCGGATGGTCTGCCAGTATGAAGCGAAAAGAACCGCCAACAGGGCCACTATCGGCACCATAAATCGATCTGGCGACGGTGTCGTCTGTTGCACCGCTCCTAGAGAAATCACCAATGTCCAGTCGATACGAGTCAGAAATCAGTTTCATTTGTCCGGGGTGTCGCAAGTTCGTGGCTACCAAACTAGCGGTGCCAGAACTCAGCTTTACCGGTGAGCGCGCATCGGAGAACGTTTCCGAGGGCAGCGTCGAAGTCGTGTGCCCTTCTTGCGAGACTGCGTTCCCTGGTTATTGCTTCAACAGCATGGGAGACTGCCAGATCACGCTTGATGAGCATCCGGCAGTAGAAATACATGCTGGCCTTGCCGAATACTCTCATGACGAAGATTGGGTGACCTATCAAGCGCCAGATCACCCCCTGGCGATCCTCATAGATCTCTATCACCATGCTAGCGACCTCCTGGCCGAGCATGGTGGTGGTGGCGCTCATCTCCTCAACAGGATGATCTTCGCACAGCAAATTGGTGGGCTCGAGGCGTACCTCGCGGACACGCTTATAAATGTTGTAAAGAACGATGCCGACGCGATGCGGCGACTAATTGCTGGCGATGTCGATCTGCGTAGCAAGAAGTTCACGCTTGCCGAGATTTCTGCGAACAAGCAACTTGTTGAACAAGAGGTTCTGTTGCATTTGCGTTCGATCGTTTATCACAACATCCCGAAAGTACGCGCGCTCTACAAGATTGCAGCGAACGTCGACATTTTTGAGCTGCTTGAGGGGACAAAGGACCGCCTTTTTAAGGCGATTGAGTATCGGCACGACTGTGTGCATCGTAACGGTCGCGACAGTCAAGGCAATTTACTCGAGATATTCACGAAGCCTTACGTTCAAGAGACCGCCGGTCTCATACGTGATTTCGTCAAGCGGCTGGAGACGGCGCTATATTCGCCTGCTGATGTGGATGACGACGATTTTCCATTCTGAAAGCTCTTTTCTGGCGTCGGTCTTTCGAGCGACGTGTTCTCGGTGGCAAGCCGGTCTACGTCGGAACACCACGTGCAGCATCACCGGAAGGTTTAGACATGGCTGGAACGCGATGGGCATGACCGGCTGTTACGGCTAGCGTGGCGCCATGGCAACGACACCCCCGCCTTGAGCGTCCGGTGCCATATGAATGCGCCCCGATCGCAACGTGGAAAGCTTGGATCCGAGGTGGTTTTCCTAATCCGATCTGCCGAACAGTGGCCCGAGTTTCTGACGGAGATACATTTCCATCCGTCAACCGAAGTCCATCGCAAGTCGCCGCTACTCGCTTTTCGTCGTTCGGGAAGAAGGCCCGATCCACCGCAACTTATGATAGGTTGCCCCTTTTTAAGGAGGGGGCGATGGCGGTTGACGGGAAGCAGAAGGGCGCGTTCTTCAAAATCCAGAAGATGGAATTCAACAAGTGCCTCCATGGCACATTCGACTGCAAGAAACCGGCGATCCGCGCGCACTCCATCCAAAACGCCAAAGTCCTCGATGTC
Source organism: Bradyrhizobium sp. CIR18 (assembly GCF_014198295.1). Lineage (NCBI taxonomy): Bacteria > Pseudomonadati > Pseudomonadota > Alphaproteobacteria > Hyphomicrobiales > Nitrobacteraceae > Bradyrhizobium > Bradyrhizobium sp. CIR18. Next base: position 29,419 of record NZ_JACIHF010000012.1, read on the forward strand.
CTCCAAAAAGATAACCACGTCCTCATTCCGCAGGGGAAGATTGCTGGCGGTGCGACGCCCGTGGTTGAGTTCGAACTTATTGGGCGCAATAACGCCTCCACTTTTACCGGGCTGTGCGGCGAGCACGATAGGGAGCTTTTCAAGCTCATCGACACCGAGCCTTTGGATACCGAAAATCAAGATCAGATGTACGAGCTCGGCCACCGTGCATTGTTACGTGAGATGCACGCCTGCTTGGAAGCCGCAAACCGTTTTCAAAACGCGCACTATGACAACATAAAGAACGGTGTGACGAAGCTGGGCGAGCCTGACGGCCCGGGCGTGATGGCAGTCAACTTCTGGATCAAAGCCTGGAGAGTGTTCCGGTATCAATGCGAGCACTTCGAACGCAAGCCCGAGCTTGTCCACTACGTGGTTGAGCTGGATGATCAAATCCCTACCGTGGCGGTGTCGTCGTTCTTCTCCATTGACCACGATGGCAACAATATCATTGGCCCACTGTTCAATGTGGTGCCGGTGTCTGACAAGAAAACGGTCGCGGTTCTTTCCTACCCGAAAGCCCAAGAAGACCCGATCAAAAAAGCCTTGGCAAAGCTTTTTGATGAGCCCGACAAGAAGGAGGCACTTTCCGTTCTGATCCTTCAGCGGGTCGAGAATTTCGTGCTCTCACCCACATTCTACGATAGCTGGACAGAGGAGAAGAAAAAGAACGTCATTGAGTTCTTCAATGACTCTATCGAGGAACCAGCAGATCCGCCGCCCGGCCAGGATCTGCTACTCTTTTGAGCTTTGCCTTCCTAGTTGCTGCCTAAGCCGCAGCTCGTTAATGAGAGTTTCCGGGCGTTGCTCCATCAGTGCCGCACCACCGAAAGAGGCGATCGTTCCCGGCCGACCCTATGGCTCGCGGCCCATGGGGTTCGAGCACACATATACAAAGGGAGGGTGGATCGGAAGCCCACCATTTCGGGGGGCTCGCTGAGTGCGGGTCGGTGGCCAATCTGGGCGACGGCACTCATTTCTTAAGTCGTGCCTAATGCGTCCGTCGACTGAGCTGAGCAGACAAGACCTGAAAACCTCAATGCGTCGCATGCCTGGATCCGACAACCAGGGAGCCCTCACAGTTGGACTTTTCGCTGCAAGCCATTGATCTGTAATGATCGGATTTTGGCTCAGTTGGAAAAATTCGCTTGTGAAATCAAGGGAGATAGTATGTCTCTTAATCAATGGGTCCCAGGTTCGAGGCGCCATGCGCCAAGCTTACAGATCAAGCACTTACGATCTGCTCCTTGGAAGAGAGCTTTCAGTTGGACGGGGGCTTCCCAACCGCGCCTTTCTGTTTCATCGGCGAGCTTTTCGGCTAACGTGTTGATGCCCTCGAGGCACATCCGTATTTTGCGAGGCTTTCCATTCGTCATAAGACGACCGTTGCGATTCATCCGCGGGCTTGAGCCCCGACAGCCGGTCAAAGGCTGCATCGATAGCTTTCCTGTCCCACCGATGTGTTCCGGGAATGGGTCGCGGCATGATCCCCGCCGAATCCAGTCATTGAAAGCTGATAGCGTTTCGCAACCGGCGTAGGCCGCGGCCTGCTCTTTTGACATCCCGCGAGGTGGCATCATTTGATCGCCCTTATCGTCAACGAGTTGTTTGGCCCACACCGTCACTAAGCTGCGATCGAAGGTGTGCGCGATAATCGGTTCGATAGTAACTTTGGATCCATAACTAATTGCCTTGACCAGAGTATAGCATCCTACGCTTTCATTCGGAACGGCCCCTTGTTGAGGCGTGCCGAGACCCGAGTGTGAACTCTGCTGATTCCCTCCCGCTGTTGTCGTCTTTGCCTATTTGTACGATTCTACGCTCGATCGCGCGATAGAGCTGGGGCTGAGCTTGCCCACGGAGTAGGTCTCCGCGACGAATGTTGCCCTAATAAACTTCCCTCTACAGTATGACAAGGCGTCGATGACAAATCGAACGCAACCTGAAATTACACCCGATACCCCTCTTCGCCTTGCTGATGCCGTGAAGATCGCGTTTCCTTTGGGAGGAATGACGGTCGCGGGTTTACGGCGTGAGCGCGATCGTAACCGATTGGTTATTGAGAAGATTGCCGGCAAGGAATTTACAACGCTGGCTCATATCGAACGGATGCGAGAGCTATGCCGAGAAGAAGCAAGGGGGCCAGACTTCAGCTTAAGGCCGCCCGCCGAAACAAGAGGGGAAAGATCACCCACCAAGCAACCTGGATCATCAGAGACAACGGCCGGGATGTCGGCACAGGCTGCGCTGCAGATGAGATTGCGACCGCGGAGGAAAAACTAAGGGACTACATAAGCTCCAAACATACACCCAAGCGACGTGTCCAGCACATAGACGATATCGCAATCGCGGATGTCCTCTCGATCTATTTGGATGCGCAGCTGGACAAGCTTCGTGGTCGTTTCAACGTCGATTGCGAAGGCGACGATACCATCCCAGATATCCGCAAGTTCAAGAAACGAATAGAACGATTGAACGAGTGGTGGGGGGCAAAAATGCTTGGCGAGGTCAATGGGGAGGCATGTCGCTCCTACACCAAGAAGCGCCGCAAAAAGGGAGGCGCTCGCCGAGACCTCGAAGATCTTCGCGCTGCCATTGGTCACCATGCCGCCGAAGGATATCATCGAGAAATCGTTAAGGTGTCACTGCCAGAGAAGGGGCAGCCGCGAGACAAGTGGCTGACGCGCAGCGATGCTGCCAAATTGATTTGGACCTGCTGGCGCTATCGGGAAATGCAAAAAGGCTCGCGTCGGCCGATGGACGACTTGAAGGTCCCGACAAGCAAGCGTCCGCTCCGCCATCTTGCTCGGTTCATTTTGTTGGGCATCTACAGCGGAACTCGCGCGGGGGCCATCGCAGCCGCATCTCCTATTCCGGCGATCGGTCGCTCTTATGTCGACCTGGAGCGAGGCCGCTACTACCGTCTGAAACAGGGCAGCGCTAAAACCAACAAGCGGCAACCGACCGTACCGATCCCCTTGCGCTTGCTTGCTCACCTGCGGCGCTGGCACAGGATCGCTCCGGAGGCCAAGCATTTCGTCGAGTACAACGGTAGGCCTGTGACCTCGGTCAAAATGGCGTTCAAGAGCGCTGTGCGGCTTGCGGGGCTTGGTTCGGGAATCTCCCCTCACACTTTGCGACACACCGCAGCGACTTGGCTCATGCAGAGAGGCGCGGACCCTTGGCAGGCAGCAGGTTATCTAGGCATGTCGCTTGAGGTGTTGCTCAACACCTATGGCCATCACCATCCCGATTATTTGTCCGACGCCGTCGAGAAAATCGCAAAGCGCGATCCAGCCGGCGAACGAAAAGCGCACGTATCTGGTGCGGTTTCTGGTGCGGTGATTCCGATCAGACGAAACGGCGCTTGATAAGTGATTGATTTCTTTGGTGGGCCCGGCAGGACTCGAACCTGCAACCAGACCGTTATGAGCGGCCGGCTCTAACCATTGAGCTACAGGCCCCGCCGCGAGACGGCTCGCAGGAACGTGCGGCCGGCAACGGTGCGCGGTTCGTTTACAGGGATGGGGGCGGGGGTGCAATGCCGGCTCTGGCGGAGGGGAACGCCGCCGCCGCATCTCAGGTGATTGTTGAATATCCGAAATTGGCGATGGTGCCTGTATAACCCTGTTTTGCCCGACAAAGCAAACCGACTTGCGAAGGCCTCACTTTCAGGTTCGGTAACCTATTGAAATTGCTGGCCTCGTCTACTGTGCATGGGGTTGTTTTGCCGTTTTTGACGAGAGGGGGCCTTCCGGGATCCCCCCGACGCTTGCCAAGCGAGTTGCAGGCTTGCGGCTGAGCCCGCCGCCTAGTCCACCGACACCCCCGCGAACTCCACCACCTTGCGCCACTTCTCGGTCTCGTCCGCGACCAGCTTGCCGAACTCGGCCGGCGTCATCGGCTTGGGGAGGCCGCCGACTTCAGTGAGGCGTGCCACCAGCTTCGGGTCTTTCAGCGCTTCGCCGACGGCCTTGTTGAGGATCTCGATCACTTCGGGCGGCGTGCCCTTCGGCGCGGAGATGCCGTAGAAGCCGACCGATTCGAAGCCCGGCACGGTCTCGGCGATCGCGGGCACGTCGGGCACGCTCGGCCAGCGCTGCGGCGAGGTCACGCCCAGCGCGCGGACATTGCCGCCTTTCACCTGCTCCATGGCCGAAGGCAGATTGTCGAAGATCAGCTGCACCTTGTTGGAGATGATGTCGGGGAAGGCGATGGCGGAGCCGCGATAGGGCACGTGCACCATGTCGCACTTGGTCAGCACCTTGAACAGCTCGGCCGACATGTGCACCGAGGTGCCGTTGCCGGACGAGACAAAGGAGATCTTGCCGGGATTGGCCTTGCAGTAGTCGACGAACTCCTGAACCGTCTTGGCCGGAAACGCGTTGGAGACGACCAGCATGTTGGTGAGCTGCATGATGCTCGCCACCGGCACGGTGTCGCGCAAGAAGTCGAACGGCAGCTTCTTGTAAAGGGAGGTCGAGATCGCGTTGTTGGGCGCGACGAACAGCAGCGTGTAGCCGTCGGGCGGCGAGTTGATCGCGGCGGCGGCGGCGATGTTGCCGCCGGAGCCGGTGCGGTTCTCGACGATGAATTGCTGGCCGAGACGGTCCGACAGCCACTGCGCCATGATCCGCGCCACGATGTCGACCGGACCGCCGGCGGCAAATCCAATCAGCCAGTGCACGGGGCGGTCGGGATAGGCGGCGGAGGCGGGAGGCGTGGCGCTGAAAAGACCTAAAAGGACGGTGAGCCCGAAAAAACCGCACCGCAAAATTCGCAACATGACGCCTCCCATTGTTCTATTGTCGTTGGCGACATGCTTTCACAAAATCCGCTCCCTGCCTACATCGCCGCAAGTCGGTGTTGACGCAGGTCCGTCAGGGACGACCATGAGATTCGCGATCCTCACCCTTCTCGGCGCGGCGCTGCTCGCAAGCCCCGTTGCTGCTCAAACCGGAGGCACGGCCATTCCGACCACGACGATCAGTTTGGGCACGGCGACGCCCGGCGGCGGCTTTCCGCTTTATGGCAACGCTTTTGCGGAGGTGATGAACGCGGCCGATCCGCAAATCTCCATCGCGCCCCGCAACACCAAGGGCAGCAACGAGAACATTCCGCTGCTGGAGAAGGGCGAGCTCGATCTCGCGCTGGTCGCGGGCGAGCCGGCCTATGAGGCCTTCGCCGGCATCGGCCGCGCGCCGGTGCGGCTGAAGATTCTCACGGCGATCTATTCCAATCCCGGCATGTTCGTGGTTCGCGCGGACAGTCCCTACAAGACGATCCGCGATCTCGTCGGCCAGCCCGTTGCGTTCGGCGCCAAGGGCTCGGGCCTGCCGATCCTGGCGCGCTATGTGCTGGATGGGCTCGGCCTGAAGCAGGACGAGGACTTCAAGGCCATCTATCTCGACCGCGCTGGCGACGGCCCCGCGATGGTCGAGGACGGCCGCGTCGCTGCGTTGTGGGGCGCCGGCATCGGCTGGCCCGGCTTTGCCGCGGTCGCATCGAGCGCCTCAGGCGCGCGCTTCATCGCGCCTGACGCCGAGGAGATCGCGCGCATCCGCGCCAAGCATGCCTTCCTGAAGCCACTGACGGTGCCGGCGGGTAGCTATCCGAAGCAGGACGCGCCGATTGCCTCGCTGGGGTCCTGGAGCTTCGTGCTGACGCGCGAGGAACTGCCGGATGACGTCGCCTATCGCCTGGCGAAGACGCTGCACGGCAATGAGGCGACTTTCTGCAAGAAGCTCGCGCAGGCCTGCGAGACCACGGCGTCGAACACGGTCGCCGCGGCGCCGAGGCCGGAGTTAATCCATCCCGGCGCGATGAAGTATTTTCGCGAGATCGGGGTGGTGAAGTAGCGAATGGCGAGTTGCGAATAGCGAATGGAAGCATCCCCATTCGCCACTCCCTATTCGCCACTCGCCAAACTCACTTCTTCACCATCGGACACGCCTGGTCCGGCGGACCGAACGCCTTGTCGCCGGAGATCGTGGTGAGGATCTTGTAATAGTCCCACGGATATTTGCTCTCCTCCGGCGTCTTGACCTGCACCAGCCAGAGGTCGTGGACCATCAGATTGTCCTCCCGCAGCTTGCCGTTGCGCGCGAAGAAATCCTCGATCGGCTTCTCGCGCATCTTGGCGGCGACCTTGAGCGGATCGTCGGTGCCGGCTTCCTTGATGGCGTTGAGATAGTGCATCACGGATGAATAGACACCGGCCTGCCACATCGACGGCATCTTGTTCATCTTGGCGAAATAGCGCTTCGACCATTCGCGGGTCTTGTCATCCATGTCCCAATAGAACGACGTGGTCAGCAGCAGGCCTTGCGCCGCCTGCAGGCCGAGGCCGTGGATGTCGGTGATCAGCGCCAGCAGCGCCGCCATCTGCTGGCCGCCCTTGAACACGCCGAACTCCGAGCCGGTCTTGATCTCGTTCATGTTGTTGGGCGGGCCGGCCGCGATGCCGATGATCTTGGCCTTGGAGGCCTGCGCCTGCAGCACGAAGGAGGAGAGATCCGGCGTTGCCAGCGGCGGCCGCACCGAGCCCAGCACCTTGCCGCCATTGGCGGTGACGACGGCGGAGGCATCGCGCTCGAGCGAATGGCCGAAGGCGTAATCGTCGGTGATGAAGAACCAGCTGTCGCCGCCGCGCTTGACCACGGCGTCCGCGGTGCCGACCGCGAGCGCGCGGGTGTCGAAAACCCACTGGATCGCGTAAGGCGAGCAGAATTTGCCGTGGAAGTCCGCGGTGCCGGTGGAGTGGGTGATGAACAGCCGCTTCTTCTCGTTGGCGACGTTCTGCACCGCGAGCCCGACCGCGGAGACCGGCACGTCGACGATCAGGTCGACCTGGTCGACGTCGTACCAGCGCCGCGCGATCGTGCCGCCGATGTCGGCCTTGAGCTGGTGGTCGCCAATCACGATGCTGATCGGCTTGCCGAGCACGGTGCCGCCGAAATCGTCGATCGCCATCTGCGCCGCCGTCACCGAGCCCTGGCCGGTCGGCGCAGAGGCCGGGCCGTTCATGTCGGTGAGCACGCCGATCTTGACGACGTTGTCGGAAACCTGCGCCGATGCCGCACCGGACAGCAGCGCCGCCGTCAAGGCGGCCGCGACCGGCAGTCCAAATCTGATTGGATTCACGCTTGTCCTCCCCTGATCCGGCACGTTGGCCGGTGTTGCCCCGGGTATGCCCGGCTGAATTGGTTTCTTTTGCAACTATTTTGGGGCGGGCGTCAATGTCAGGCTGCGAAGCGGATCCGCCCCGCGGGTGAGGGATCGTAGCCGGTCAGCTCATCGGCGCGCTGGCGCAGCCGCCGTTCGTTCAGGAATCCGATCAAGGCCTGCATGGCGGGGCGGAAATAGCTGCGCTGCCGCATCGCGAGGTCGAAATTCTCCCAGACCAGCGGCACGAAATCGAGGCCGGCCGAACGCGCGGCGGCGCGCGTCGCGATGCCGCAATCGGCCTGGCCGGCGCGAACCAGTTCCGCAAGATCCGGTCCGGTCAGGGCCGGCGTCTCGACCCTGCGCAAATCCCGCGTCGTGGCGCCCACGCGCTTCAGGAGCACGTCGAGCAGCATCTGCGCGCCTGTGCCCTGTTGCCGCATCGCCATCCGGGCGCCGAGCGCGAGCACGTCATTCAGGCCGTGCAGGTGCTTGGGATTGCCCTGCGGCAGCACGAGACCCTGTTCGCGGCGCACGAACGCGACCAGCACCGCATCATGCAAATCCGGCGCGGCCCGCAGCGCCTCGACACTGGCATCCCCCGTGAGATCGTCGGAAGCATCGAGGCCGTGGAAGTGTATCGCCGCCGCCATCACCTCGTTGCGCTGCAAGCGCTCGAGCCCGCGCACGCTGCCCTCGCTCATCGATCCCAGGCCCGAGCCGGATTCGCGCAAGGCCCAATCCAGCAGCTCGTCCTGGCTGCCGCCGACGACCGGCGGCGGCTCCGCGATCAGCATGCCGGCCGGACGCGCGAGGCCTGAGAGCACCCAGAGATCGAGTTCGTGGCGTGGGAAGAGCCACTTCCCGGTCACCTTGGTGCAGGGGATCGCGCCAGTGGTGACGAGTTCGTAGAGCTTGCGTTCGCCGAGCCGAAGATAGTCGGCGGCTTCGCTGGTCGTCAGGAATTCCATCCTGCATTCCTATGCAAATTCTTGCTTCTTTTTGACGTTCGACGCAGGTGGAATTCTGCATTTCAATTCGTGTCCGCCGGAACCATGCCCGATCATCTCGCTGCTTTGCAACACATCCGCGCGCGCGTCTTTTGCTTTGGTGAATGATCCTGAATCGTTCGGCGCGTTGCCGAAATTTCCCGGGTGACGTGCGCAAAAGGCAAGCGCGTCACGAGTGCGGCGCAATCGATCATCATCATGATCGGGTCGTAGCCAAAGGAACCCCCGATCATGGGCCGCCTGTCCGTTGCATTCGCGCTGTTCTGCGGCCTCACCGCCGCCGTTGTGGCGTCATCCGCCGAGGACCGCGGCTTCGTCCTTGCCACGACGACCGCGACGCAGGATTCCGGCCTGCTCGACTATCTGCTGCCGATCTTTCGCGACAAGACCGGTGTCGACGTGACGGTGATCGCGCGGCGCGCCGACGAGGTGCTCGACGGGCCGCGCAGGGGCGAGGCCGACGCCGTGCTGATGCATGCCCGGCCGCAGGAGGAGAAATTCGTCGCGGACGGGTTTGGCGTGAAGCGCTTTGACGTGATGTACAACGACTATGTGCTGATCGGGCCGAAGAACGATCCCGCCGGCGTCAAGGGCAAGGACATCGCGACGGCGCTGAAGGCGATCGAGGCCAAGGGTGCGCCGTTCGTGACGCGCGGCGACCGGTCGGGCACCCATGCTGCGGAGCTTGCGCTCTGGATCGTCGCCGGCATCGACATCGCCGGAGCCAAGGGCGCCTGGTATCGCGAGGCGGCACAGGGCATGGCCTCGGCTCTCGACGCCGCGCGCGCCGCCAATGCCTATGTGCTGTCGGATCGCGGCAGCTGGATCGCCTTCAGGGATCGCGGCGATCTCGATATCGTCGTCGAAGGCGACCGGCGGCTGCTCAATCAGTATGGCGTGATGCTGGTGAACCCCGAGAAGTTTCCGAACGTGAAGAAGGATCTCGCGCAGACCTTCATCGATTGGCTGACCTCGCCGGAGGGGCAGACGGCGATCGCAGGCTACAAGGTCGACGGACAGCAGCTGTTCTTCCCCAATGCGGACAGGTCGGGCGGTTGACGTCGGCATCGCCGGTGGTTGCCAAACCGGGCGATGCATGGTCCACCATGGCGCATGACCCAGCGCCTGCCGCCATCGCTGACGCCGCTCGACACCGCGCTCGCCGCGTTGCTGAGCGGGCTTGAGCCGCTTTCACCGGTGGAGTTGCCGCTGAGCGAAGCGGCCGGCTGCATCGCGGCGGGCACGCCGCTGCTTGCGGCCCATCCGCATCACGACATCGCCGCCGCGGATGGCTGGGCGCTTTGCGCCAACGATCTCGTCGGCGCGTCCTCTTATTCGCCGCTGCCTTTGCCACAAGCGCCCGCGTGGGTCGAGGCCGGTGACACGATGCCCGCCGGCTGCGACTGTGTGCTCGATGCCGACGCGGTCGATGCATCGGGGCCGCTCGTGCAGGTGCTGGCGGAGGGCGGGCCGGGGCAGGGCGTCAGGCGTGGCGGCAGCGACATCGCGGAGCGCACGCCGGCCGGCGCCGAGGGCCAACCGGTCGTCGCAGCCGATCTGCTGCTCGCACGCATTGCCGGTTTGGACAAGCTCGGCGTGCGTCGGCCCCGGCTGCGCATCGTCAACGTGCCGGGTGCAACGGCAACGATGCATATGATCGCGGGGATCGCGCGCGCTGCGGGACTGGATGTGAAGACGTGTGAGGCGAGCGCGCGCGATGCGGTGGCGATTGCCGATGCGCTCGATACGTCCTCCTGCGATCTGATCCTCTCAGTCGGCGGCAGCGGCGTTGGCCGCGGCGATGCGACCGTGACGGCGCTGGCTCAGCGTGGTCAGGTGATCGCCCACGGTCTTGCACTTCAGCCTGGGCGTACCGCCGCGGTCGCGAAGATCGGAAAGGTTCCCGTCGTGGCCTTGCCGGGCTCGCCGGATCACGCGCTGGCGGCGTGGCTCGCGCTCGTGCTTCCGCTCGTCGACCGGCTATCGGCGCGCCGGCCGCGCCGGCGCGTGATCCTGCCGCTTGCGCGAAAAATCGCATCCAGCGTCGGCATCGCCGAGATCGCTTTGCTGGCCCGGGAACAGCACGCATGGATGCCGCTTGCCGTGGGCGAATGGCCGCTCCAGGCTATTGCTGGTGCGGACGCATGGCTGCTCATTCCCGACAGGGACGAGGGATTTGCGGCGGGCGTGCCGATCGATGCCTATCTGATGCGGGAATGATATGGGTTTTGACATGTCGATGAACCCGCAATCGCAAATCCGCAGCGCGCTCGAACAAGAGCAGTTCCTCAAGATCCTCTCGCGCGAGGAGGCCCTGGCACGCTTCGGGGCCGCGTTGTTCCCGCGCGCCGTTCCGAGCGAAAAGCGCAAGCTCGGCGATGCGCTCGGCGTGGCACTCGCTGAAGACATCATTGCGCCGATCGACGTTCCCCCTTTCGATCGCTCCAATGTCGACGGTTTTGCCGTGCGCTCGGCCGACCTTGCGGCGGCCGGCGAAGGCGCTCCCCGGCGCCTCACGCTGAACGGCGAGACCATCCACTGCGGCACCGCGCCAAGGATGCAAGTGGCGGCGGGAACCGCAACGCCGATCGCCACCGGCGGTCCGTTGCCGCGTGGCGCCGACGCGGTCGTCATGGTCGAGCACACCCAGCCGGTTGGATCCGATGCAATCGACGTCCGCCGTGCCGTCTCGCCGGGGCAATTCGTGTCGTACGCGGGATCCGACATTGCGCGCGGCGAGGCGCTGCTGCGTGCCGGCACGATCATCGGCTCGCGCGAGATCGGCATGCTCGCGGCTTGCGGCATTGCCGAGGTGGCCGTCGCGCGCAAGCCGCGGGTTGCGGTGATCTCCACCGGTGACGAGCTGGTCCAGCCCGGCGGGGCTCTTCCGCCCGCCGCGATCTACGACACCAACGGCGCGATCGTCGCGGCCGCGATCGACGAGAATGGCGGCGAGGCGGTCTTCCTCGGCGCCATTGCCGACGATGAAGCCAGGCTCGAAGCTGCCATGCGCGCCGCACTCGCGGATGCCGACATGCTGGTGCTGTCGGGCGGCACCTCGAAAGGCGCGGGCGACCTGTCCCATCGCATCATCGGCCGGCTCGGCCGGCCCGGCATCATCGCGCATGGCGTTGCGCTCAAGCCTGGCAAGCCGTTGTGCCTTGCGGTGTGCGACGGCAAGCCGGTGGTGATCCTGCCGGGCTTTCCGACCTCGGCGATGTTCACCTTCCACGACATGATCGTGCCGGTGCTGCGCAAGCTGGCCGGCCTGCCGCCGCGCTCGGATGCCAAGGTGAACGCGACCGTGCCGGTGCGCATTGCGTCCGAGCTCGGCCGCACCGAGTTCGTCATGGTGGCGCTGGTCGAGGGCAGGGACGGCCTGATCGCCTATCCCTCCGGCAAGGGGTCTGGCGCGATCACGTCCTTCGCGCAGGCCGACGGCTTTTTGCGCATCGACGCGCTCGCCGACCAGATGCCGGCCGGGACCGAAGCCGAGGTGACGCTGTTCACGCCGCATGTGCGCGTGCCCGATCTCGTCATCGTCGGCAGCCATTGCACCGGCCTCGATCTCGTCACCGCACAGCTCGCGCATACCGGCCTGGCCGTGCGCTCGATCGCCGTCGGCAGCCTCGGCGGACTCGCGGCCGCAAAGCGCGGCGAATGCGATCTCGCGCCGATCCATCTGTTCGATGACAAGAGCGAGACGTACAATTCGCCCTATCTCGTCGAGGGCCTCGAGCTCGTGCCGGGCTGGCGGCGGATGCAGGGCATCGTCTTCCGCAAGGACGACAGGCGTTTCGAGGGCCTCGGCGCGAAGGAGGCCGTCGCCGCCGCTCTCGCTGACCCCGCCTGCATCATGGTCAACCGTAACCAGGGCGCCGGCACGCGCATCCTGATCGATCGGCTGCTCGGCGGCGCGCGGCCGGAAGGCTACTGGAATCAGCCGCGTTCGCACAATGCGGTCGCGGCAGCTGTTGCGCAGCACCGCGCCGATTGGGGCATGACCATTGCACCGGTCGCCCATGCGGCCGGCCTCGGTTTCATTCCGTTCGCGGAAGAGCATTATGACTTCGCGCTGGTCACGGAGCGCAAGGACCGGCCGGCGGTGCAGGCGTTTCTCGATGCGCTTGGCTCGAATGAGGCCCGTGCCGCGCTGGAGCGCGCCGGATTCCGGCCTGCGTAGCGACGGTGCAGAAGACCTCGCGCATCAAATATCTGGCGGAAGGAGCGGACTGATACCGGCTGGATCTGCAGCTACGATGCCTGGTCGGTGCTGCTGACGGCTTGATCGGACTGACCTCGTTTGCGCTCCCGTTCCTCGGCTTCCGCGAGCGCACGCTGGGCGGCGGCCGGCAACGGTTTCGGGTCCGGCGGGACTTCGACGGTGTCAGGCTTGCTCAGCTGCTTCGTGCGATCGATTGCGTCCGAAACATCGAACGCGAGATCGACAACGTCGAAAATGACTTCCAAGAGCGAGTCGGCCATGGCTCATCCGGGGCAACGTCCCAATCATTGGTCGTTCGCTTCTCAGGCTCGGTTCATAGCCAGGAGCTCAAGGCCATGAACTCCAGCAATGCCCTAGGATGCATCATCCAGCGCCGCCAGCCGTTCGGCCTCGGCGATATCCTCGACCGTATTGGCGTTGAAGAAAGGATCGAGCGGCTCGGTCGGCCACGTCACCGTCGCGAGTGGATAGCGCGCGGTCCAGCGGTCGATCTTGCGGAGGTCTTCAACGACCAGCGCGTGCCTGAGCTCGTCGCGCAAGGCGACGCGCCACAGGCCGATCACGGGATGCGACTGTTCGCCCGATGCCGCGACCGCGAGCTGGGCGTTCTCCCGTTTTCGCGCTTCATGCAGGCGCGCGACCAGATCGCGCGGCAGGAACGGGCAGTCGCCGGCGGCGCTGAGCACCCATTCGACGCCCGGCCGGTTCGCCGCGGTCCAGTCGAGCGCGGCGAGGATGCCGGCGAGCGGGCCGGGAAAGCCGGGCACGTCGTCGGCGACGACCTGCAGGCCGAACGCGGCGAAACGCGCGGGATCGCCGTTCGCGTTGAGGATCAGCCCGCTGCATTGCGGTGACAGGCGCGCGATCACGCGCTCCAGGATGGTGCGGCCGCCGATGGTGCGCATCGGCTTGTCGCCACCGCCCATGCGCCGCGCCAGGCCGCCGGCGAGCAGCACGCCTTGCGTCGGCAGAATGTCAGTCGTCACCAGCTTCACCCTTGCGCTTGTGCTTGGCCGACTCTTCCTCGACGTAAGCGAGGTCCTGGTCGTAGACGATGCGTTCCTCGCCCGCGAGCGCGATGAAGCGCTTGCCGCGGGTGCGTCCGACCAGCGTCAGCCCGACCTGTCTTGCGAGATCGACGCCCCAGGCGGTGAAGCCGGAGCGCGACACCAGGATCGGAATTCCCATGCGGACCGTCTTGATCACCATCTCCGAGGTGAGCCGCCCCGTGGTGTAGAGGATCTTGTCGCTGGCATCGACACCGTGGCGGTACATCCAGCCCGCGATCTTGTCGACGGCGTTGTGGCGGCCGACGTCTTCGGTGTAGCAGAGCGGGGTGCCTTCCTTGCACAGCACACAGCCGTGGATCGCGCCGGCCTCGAGATAGAGCGAGGGCATGGTGTTGATGGTCTGCGTCATCTGGTACAGCCAGGACGTGCGCAGCTCGGCCTTCGGCAGCGCGACGCTCTCGACCGCCTCGAGCAGATCGCCGAAGGCGGTGCCCTGCGCGCAGCCCGAGGTCTGCGTGCGCTTCTTCAGCTTGGCCTCGAAATTGGTGTGGTGCGTGGTGCGCACCACGACCACCTGGAGGTCGTCGTCGTATTCGACCTCGGTGACCACGTCATTATATTTCAGCATGTTCTGGTTCAGCAGGTAGCCGAGCGCCAGATATTCGGGGTAATCGCCGATCGTCATCATGGTGACGATCTCCTGGGAGTTCAGGTAGAGCGTCAGCGGCCGCTCCATCGGTACCTTGATCTCGACCCTGGCGCCGGTCTGGTCGGTCCCGGTCACGCTCTGGGTCAGGCGCGGGTCGTCCGGGTTGGGGACGATCAGGGGCACCGGGGCTTTGTCGATCTTCATCATGGCGGCGAGGTTAGCATGACATTCGGGTCAAGCCGATATAAGCATGCTGACGGAAAACGAAATGCCTCCGGTCATCGTTGCGAGGAGCGAAGCGAGGAGTCTGGATTGCTTCGCTTCGCTCGCAATGACGGGAAGGGATAGCGGTTCCACCAAAACCAAGTCGCTCGCGGACACGGAGCTGGAATGAAAGTCATCGGCCTTGCAGGCTGGAGCGGTGCGGGCAAGACCACGCTGTTGACGCGGCTGATCCCGCATTTCAACGCGCAAGGGCTGCGCGTCTCGGTCATCAAGCATGCGCATCACCAGTTCGACGTCGACGTGCCCGGCAAGGATTCCTGGCGCCATCGCGAGGCCGGCGCGGCCGAGGTGCTGGTTGCGTCGTCAAACCGCTGGGCCCTGATGCACGAACTGCGCGGGGCGGCGGAGCCGCGGCTGCCGGAACTCCTGAACAAGCTTTCCGCGGTCGATCTCGTCGTGGTCGAGGGCTTCAAGCGCGAGCCGCATCGCAAGATCGAGGTGCATCGCGCGGCGAACGGCAAGCCGTTGCTGTTTCCCGACGATCCCGGGATTGCCGGGATCGCGGCCGACACCGCCATTGACACCAAGCTGCCGACTGTCCATCTCGACGATGTCGCGGCAGCTGCGGCGTTGCTGCTGCGCGCCGCGATGCCGGTCGAGGAAGCGGTGGCGAAAAGCGCCGCGATACGCTGACGAGGCACCATGGCGCAACTCTCGGACGATTGCTTTGCCTTCGGCGGCCCGATGATGTCGGTCGACGAGGCCGTTGGTCTCATCACGACGCGCGTCAACGCGATCGCCGATCTGGAGACGGTGGCGCTCATCGACGCAGACGGGCGCGTGCTGGCGCGCGATGTCGCAGCGCCCTTGCCGCTGCCGCCCTTCACCAACTCGGCCGTCGACGGCTACGCCGTGCGTAACGGCGACATTCCTGAAGGCGCGGAGCGGGCGTTCCCGCTCGACGGCCGCATCCAGGCCGGCGGCCTCGCACAGGCGCCGATCAAGCCCGGCCATACCGCGCGCATTTTCACGGGCGCGCCGATGCCGCCGGATGCCGAAACCGTCTTCATGCAGGAGGACGTCCGCATCGACGATTCCGGCAGGATCGTGCTGCCGCCGGGGCTGAAGCCCGGTGCCAATGTTCGCCCCGCCGGCGAGGACATCCCGAAAGGGCACGTCGCGCTGCGCACCGGCCAGCGCTTGCGGCCGCAGCATGTCGCGCTCGCCGCGGCGTTCGGTCTTGTCAGTCTCGACGTCATCAGGCGCATTCGCGTTGCGGTGTTCTCGACCGGCGACGAGTTGGCCTCGCCCGGCGAGCCGCGCGCGGCCTCGCAACTGTTCGATTCCAACCGCTTCATGCTGATGGCGATGCTGCGCCGGCTCGGCTGCGAGGTCAGCGATCTCGGCATCTTGCGCGACGAGCGGACTTCGCTCGGCAATGGCTTGAAGCAGGTGGCCGGGGATCATGACCTGATCCTCACCACCGGCGGCGTCTCGACCGGCGAGGAGGACCACGTCAAGGCGGCGGTCGAGAGCATCGGCTCGCTGGTGCTGTGGCGGATGGCGATCAAGCCTGGCCGTCCCGTGGCGATGGGTATCATCGACGGCACGCCGCTGATCGGATTGCCGGGCAATCCCGTCGCGAGCTTCGTCACCTTCGTCCATGTAGTGCGGCCGACAGTGCTGGCGCTCGCCGGGGGCCTGCCGGAGCCGCTTCTGCCGATCCAACTGCGGGCGGCTTTCACCTACAAGAAGAAGGCAGGCCGGCGCGAATATGTTCGCGTCTCCTTGCGGCGGGCGGAGGACGGTACACTGGAGGCGGTGAAGTTTCCGCGCGAAGGGGCCGGGCTGTTGTCCTCGCTGGTTGAGACCGACGGCCTCGTCGAGCTCGGTGAGAGCATCACGGGCGTCGAGCCGGGGCAGGCCGTAGGTTTTTTGTCCTACGCCGATCTGCTCTAGCGGCGTCGCGTTGACGCCATCGATCGGTCCCGCCATGTTGCGCCCATGACCAGAACGACGCTCGATCTCACCGGACTGAAATGCCCGCTGCCCGCCCTGAAGACGCGCAAGGCGCTCAAGCCATTGCAGCCGGGCGATCAGCTCGAGGTCCACTGCACCGATCCCTTGTCGGTGATTGACATTCCGAACCTGATCCGCGAGACCGGCGACAAGGTCGAGATCACCGAACGCAACGAGGCGCGCATCGTGTTCCTGGTCGAAAAGGGCGACGCCCCGTAGAAAGGCGAATATTCACGGCGGCGACGTTTGACTATGTTGCCTGCGCGGGACACGGCCGGAACTTCGCTGCAATGCGAAAGGCGCCGATTGCTGCCGTGGATGAGCCCAAACCCAAGACCCTCAATCCCAAGACCCTCAATCCCAAGACCCTCAAACCCAAGACCCCTCAAACCCAAGACTCTCAAAGACGTCGGGCATGACTTTCTCAACATCGAGGGCAAGCGCTGCCGCAGGTCCCGCGGCGGGCCGCGAGCCTGCCGTCAAGCCCGGCAAGACGGCTGCAGGGCCGGAGTTCGGCGCGCTGGCGCAGGCCTCCATCCTGATCGTCGACGACGAGCCGGGCATGCGCAATTTCCTGGTGCGTACGCTTGCGCCGCGCTGCAAGCTGGTGGACGAGGCGGCCGATACCGACCAGGCCTCGCGCAAGCTCGATTCCAACCGCTACGACGTCGTCATTCTCGACAACATCATGCCCGGCAAGAACGGCGTCGATTGGCTCGCCGAGCAGCGCGCCGTCGGCTTTTTCGCCGACGCCATCCTGATCACCGCCTATGCCGACCTCGACACCGCGATCCAGGCCCTGCGCGCCGGTGCGGCCGATTTCGTGCTCAAGCCGTTCCGCTCCAACCAGATCCTCAACGCGGTGGCACGATGCCTCGACCGTGTCCGCCTCCAGCGCGAGAACTATGTCCTGCGCTACGCCCTGCGCGCCTCGTCCGACCGCACCTTTCTGCGCGACAATCTGATCGGACAATCGGCAGCGACGCTGCGCGTGCGT
Organism: Bradyrhizobium sp. CIR18; assembly: GCF_014198295.1. NCBI lineage: Bacteria > Pseudomonadati > Pseudomonadota > Alphaproteobacteria > Hyphomicrobiales > Nitrobacteraceae > Bradyrhizobium > Bradyrhizobium sp. CIR18. The sequence goes on from NZ_JACIHF010000012.1 coordinate 46,757, forward strand.
GAGACCATCGCTCGCGTCGCGCGCCTGCCGACCTCGGTTCTCCTCACCGGCGCATCCGGCACCGGCAAGGAAGTGGCAGCGCGCTCGATCCACTCGCTGTCCGATCGCGCCGACAAGCCCTTCGTGCCCGTGAATTGTGCGGCGATCCCGCCCGAGATGATCGAGGCGGAGCTGTTCGGGCACATCAAGGGCGCCTTCACCGGTGCCGATTCGGGGCGTGAGGGCTTGTTCCTGTATGCGCATGGCGGCACGCTGTTCCTCGACGAGATCGGTGAGCTGCCGCTGCCGATGCAGAGCAAGCTGCTTCGCGTGCTCGAAGACCGCCGCGTCCGTCCGGTCGGCTCCGAGCGTGAAGTTCCGGTCGACCTGCGCTTCATCTTCGCAACCAATGCCGAGCTTCAGAAAGAGGTCGAGAAGGGCCGTTTCCGAGCCGATCTGTTCTACCGGCTCAACGTGATGCAGATCCACCTGCCGCTGCTGAAGGATCGGGGCGACGACGTGCAGGAGCTTGCCGCCATCTTCATGAGCAAGCTGTCGACCCAGCTCGGCATGCCGCCGGTGACGATCGACGCCTCGGTGCGAGCGGCGCTCGCAAGCTATGACTGGCCGGGCAATGTGCGCGAGCTGCGCAATTTGATCGAGCGCACGCTGATCCTCGGCGCCTTCCCCGACGATTTCGCCGGTCCCCGCAACGACGGCCAGTCGGCGCCTGCGGACAGTCTCGCCGAGCTCGAGCGCCGTCACATCCTCGGCGTGCTGAAGGAGGTCAATGGCAATCGCGAGGAGGCGGCGCGGCGTCTCGGTATCTCGCGCAAGACCATCGACCGCAAATGCGCGTTATGGGATGTCTGATGGTGCCCGCCGCAGCGGTGAGCTCGTGCGGGGACGCTCCGTCCGCTTCCGGTTGCTCGCGATCGCTCTGCTGCCGATGCTGGTCATCCTGCCGCTCCTGCTCGGCGTCGCAATCTATCGCTGGAACGCAAAATTCGACGCGGCCCTGATTTCCAAGGTGAACGGCGATCTCACCATCGCCCATCAATATCTCGCCCGCATCCTGGAAAAGACCGGCGTCCAGATCCGGGCGCTCGGCCTGTCGGCCCGCTTCCAGGAGGTGCTGGCGCCGGATGCGCGCGGCTCGCTGCGGGACCTGCTCGACGAGACCCGCAAGGAGATCGGTCTCGATTTCCTGTACCTGACCAATGATCGCGGCGACGTCCTGGCCTCATCGCCCCCGCTGCAGCGTCAACCGAGAGGCGACTGGCCGATCATCATGTCGGCGCTGTCGGGCCAGGTCCCAGCGACGGGCGTCGACATTTTCGGCAATGACGAGCTCGCCGCAATTTCGCCGGCCCTGGCCGAGCGCGCGCGATTGGACCTGGTGCCGACCCCGAACGCGGTGCCGACCGACCGCAGCACGGAGACGCGCGGCATGGTCGTGCACGCGGCGAGCCGGGCGATGCTGCCTGACGGGGGCGCCGCTGCGCTGGTCGGCGGCACGCTGCTCAACCAGAACCTCGAATTCATCGACACGATCAACGATCTCGTCTACCGCGCGGCGAGCCTGCCGGAGGGCAGCCAGGGCACCGCGACGCTGTTCCTGGACGACGTGCGGATCTCGACCAACGTCCGCCTGTTCGAGGGCCGGCGCGCGCTCGGCACGCGCGTGTCGGCGGCGGTGCGCTCGGCCGTGCTGGGCGAGGGGCACACCTGGCTCGACAGCGCTTTCGTGGTCAATGACTGGTACATCTCCGCTTACGAGCCGCTGGTCGACAGTTATGGCAAGCGGGTCGGCATGCTCTATGTCGGCTTTCTGGAGAAGCCGTTCAGTGAAGCCAAGTACCAGACGTTGGTGATCATCATCGCAGCGTTCATTGCCATCACCGCCGCGACCGTACCGATCTTCCTGCGCTGGGCGACCTCCATCTTCATGCCGCTGGAGCGCGTCACGGTGACGATCGGCGAGGTGGAGCGCGGGAACCTGTCCGCCCGCACCAAGATGCCGGTGTTGGGTGACGAGATCGGCCGTGTCGCGGTTCATCTCGACAGCCTACTCGACCAGATCCAGGAACGCGACCGGCAGCTCCGGGAGTGGAATGAGGAACTGAACGTCCGCGTGCTGGAGCGCACCCGCGACCTCGAGCACGCCAATCTCAAGCTCGAGGCAACCACCAAGCAACTCATCATGTCCGAGAAGCTGGCTGCGATCGGCGAGATCACCGCCGGCGTTGCGCACGAGATCAACAATCCGATCGCGGTGATGCAGGGCAATCTCGACGTCATCCGCAGCGTGTTCGGGGCCGATGCCGACAAGGCGAAGGTCGAGTTTCGCCTGCTCGACGAGCAGATTCACCGCATCAGCCAGATCGTGACCAAGCTGCTGCAGTTTGCAAGGCCGGAGGAATATGCCGGTTATGTCGAGCGCCATGCGCCGACGAGCGTCATCTCCGATTGTCTGCCGCTGGTGCAGCATCTTCTGAACAAGACCGAGATCGCCGTGGTCAGGGACGATCGCGCCAGCCGGCTCGTGCTGATGAACCGGAACGAGCTGCAGCAGGTCCTGGTCAATCTCGTCGTCAACGCGATCCACGCCATGCCGGACGGCGGGACCCTGACGCTCCGCTCCTTCGATGCCGAGCGCGACGGCCATCGAGGCGTCGCCATCGAGGTCACTGATACCGGAATCGGCATGAGCGCAGACGTGATCGAAAAGATATTCGACCCCTTCTACACCACCAAACGGCGGCAAGGCACCGGACTGGGCCTCTCCATCAGCCAGACGCTGATCAAGCGCCAGGGCGGACAGATCACGGCGGAAAGCCACCTCGGTTCCGGGAGCACCTTCACGATGTGGCTGCCCGAGGCGACCTGATTGGACATTTTGTCCTTGGATTCGGGACATTCTGTCCGGCGCGGCACGCTGCGCTGCGGGAAGTCGTTGAATCGTCACGATGCGACTTCTGGCACGCGCGTTGCTCTTCTCAAGGCAGGGTGTTGAGGGGGATGAGGGCGCGATAGCCGTCAAGGCAACGCTGCTTGCGAGGCGAAGGGACATCGCCCGCGATCAGTTGCTTGCTCGGCGCACAAGACGGATGCGCACCAGACGATTCCACTTCGGCATGAATGAAGTCCGACCTGTCATGCGCGGCTGAAAGCACGCACACGACCGGTCTCAAACCGATGTGCCGGCAAGGCCGCGCTTGGGAGGGAATGCTTATGACAACTGCCGATACCGTTCTTGCACCGGTTGGTGCTTCCGGCTTCCTCGATCGTGAACGCACGATCGCGAAGGCCGGGTTCAATCGCTGGCTGGTGCCGCCGGCCGCTCTGTGCATCCATCTCTGCATCGGCATGGCCTACGGCTTCTCGGTGTTCTGGCTGCCGCTGTCGCGCTCGATCGGCATCACGCAGAGCAAGGCTTGCCCCGACATCTCGCTGTGGCAGGAGCTGTTCACCACGACCTGCGATTGGAAGGTCGCGAGCCTCGGCTGGATGTACACGCTGTTCTTCGTCCTGCTCGGCGTCTCTGCCGCGATTTGGGGCGGTTGGCTCGAGCGTGCCGGCCCGCGCAAGGCAGGTTTCGTTGCCGCGCTTTGCTGGGGCGGCGGCCTGTTGATCGGCGCCTTCGGCGTCTACGTCCATCAACTCTGGATCATGTGGCTCGGGGCCGGCGTCATCGGCGGCGTCGGCCTCGGCCTCGGCTATATCTCGCCGGTGTCGACGCTGATCAAATGGTTCCCCGATCGTCGCGGCATGGCGACGGGCATGGCCATCATGGGTTTTGGCGGTGGTGCGATGATCGGTGCGCCGCTCGCCAATCTGCTGATCAACTACTTCAAGACCGCAACGGATGTCGGCGTCTGGCAGACCTTCGTCGTGATGGGCGTGATCTATTTCATCTTCATGACGATCGGTGCCTTTTCGTATCGGGTGACGCCGCCCGGCTGGCAGCCTGATGGCTGGACGCCGCCAAGCGAGAAGAAGTCGATGATCACCGAGCACCATGTGCACCTCAACAACGCGCACAAGACGCCGCAATTCTGGCTGATCTGGTGGGTGCTCTGCTTGAACGTCTCGGCGGGTATCGGTGTGATCGGCATGGCCTCGCCCATGCTCCAGGAAATCTTCGCCGGCAAGTTGATCGGGCATCCGGAGCTGACGTTCAGCCAGCTTTCGGTCGAACAGAAGGCATCGATCGCGGCGATCGCCGCCGGCTTCGCCGGCCTGCTATCGCTGTTCAATATCGGCGGCCGGTTCTTCTGGGCGTCGATGTCGGACCTCATGGGGCGCAAGAACACCTACTACACGTTCTTCATCCTCGGCATCGTGCTCTACGCGCTGGCGCCCACCTTCGCGGCGATGGGCTCGAAACTGCTGTTCGTGCTCGGATTCGGCATCATCCTGTCGATGTACGGCGGCGGCTTCGCGACGGTGCCGGCCTATCTTGCCGACATGTTCGGCACCCAGTTCGTCGGCGCCATCCATGGCCGGTTGCTGACGGCATGGTCGACTGCCGGCATCATCGGTCCGGTCGTGGTCAACTACATCCGCGAGTTCCAGCTCGCGGCCGGCGTGCCGCGTGATCAGCTCTACAACACGACGATGTACATCCTGTGTGCCATGCTGATCGCCGGTTTGATCTGCAACTACCTGATCAAGCCGGTCGATCCGAAGTGGAACATGAGCCACGAGGAGGTGGCCCGCCTGCAGGCGGCCAGTGCGAAGAGCGAAGCGTCGGTCCAGCACGGCTCGTTCGGCATCGGCAAGGGCGGTCTGGATGCCAATGCGGCGCTGTTCTGGGCCTTTGTCGGCGTGCCGCTGGCTTGGGGCGTCTGGAAGACGCTGGAGAGCGCGGTCAAGATCTTCTGATCGCACGTTCATCGCGGCGGGAGCGCACCATGCGCGCCCCCGCCGCTCATTTCGATTGTTTCAAAACTTCCCTGGGGGAATTCGATGGTTCGTAAGCTCGTTTGTGCAGCCGCCGTGCTGCTCGTCGCCGGCGCCCTGCAATCCGCATCCGCACAAACCGCCGCGGCACCGGCTGTAACGCCGCCCGCCGCGACCGAGGCCAAGCCCGGCAAGATCAAGCTGACCGCGCAGAAGCTCAAGGACATGAAGGCCAAATGGAGCGCCAACAAGTCAAAGCTTAGGGAGTGCCGCAAGGACGTGAAGGCCAAGGGCCTCGCGGGCGACGATCGCTGGTTCTATATCGAGGAGTGCATGGGCAAGAGCTGACCCGTCAGCATTGGGGCACGGAGAGGTCACCTGCAGCCTCGGAGCGGAGCTCGATACGATTTCGCTATCGCAGCATAGGAAGCCTTTATTGATCTCCAGACCAATTCAGGCTTCGTTCTATCGATTGGCGCGTTGGACGAACGCAAGGCCGTGTCCGGGCCGCGATCCTGGGTTGCCCTTGGGCTGCGCTTAACTGCTTCCGCGAGCATGATAATTTGCTTGGCATCTGGCATGCCAGGAGCTAGAACTGGAGTCGTTCTAAAAGACGAGATCGAGACGAATCGATGAGCCACGACGACGTGCACAAGGTCCGCCCGTTCGAGCATCCCGGTGAGGGACGCAAGCGCGCCAAGGCCACGCCCAAGGGGCGGCAGGTCGATCCCACCGCCGCGCACGAGATCGAGCAGCTGCTCGGCGACAGGCCGCGGCGGCGTGATCTCCTGATCGAATATCTGCACCTGATCCAGGACAGATATCATCAGATCTCGGCCGCGCATCTGGCCGCGCTCGCCGACGAGATGAAGCTCGCTTTCGCCGAAGTGTTCGAGACCGCGACGTTCTACGCGCATTTCGACGTGGTGAAGGAGGGCGAGCCGGATATCGCCCCGCTGACGATCCGCGTCTGTGACTCCCTGACCTGTGCGATGCTCGGCGGTGAGAAGCTGCTCGAGGATCTGCAAAGCGCAAGCGGCCCTGGCATCCGTGTGGTGCGCGCGCCCTGCGTCGGTCGTTGTGATACTGCGCCGGCAGCCGAGGTCGGGCACAATTTCGTCGATCATGCGACCGTCGCCAATGTGATGGCGGCGGCGAAGGTCGGCGACACTCACGCGCATCTGCCCAACTATATCGGCTACGAGGCCTACGTCGCGGGCGGCGGCTACAAGCTGCTGAGCCGCCTGCGCTCGGGCGAACTGTCGACCGACAATCTTTTGAAATCGCTCGACGATGCTTCGCTGCGCGGCCTTGGCGGCGCCGGCTTCCCGACGGGACGGAAATGGCGCGCCGTGCTCGGCGAGCCCGGCCCGCGGCTGATGGCGATCAACGGCGACGAGGGCGAGCCCGGCACGTTCAAGGACCGCGTCTATCTCGAAAGCGACCCGCATCGCTTCATCGAGGGCATGCTGATCGGCGCGCATGTGGTGCAGGCCTCCGATGTCTACATCTACCTGCGCGACGAATATCCGGCCTCGCGCGAGATTCTGGAGCGCGAGATCGCAAAGCTTCCGCCGGGCGGTCCAACGCTGCACATGCGCCGCGGCGCCGGCGCCTATATCTGCGGTGAGGAATCCTCACTGCTCGAAAGCATCGAGGGCAAGCGTGGCCTGCCCCGGCACAAGCCGCCTTATCCGTTCCAGGTCGGCCTGTTCGGCCTGCCGACGCTGATCAACAACATCGAGACGCTGTGGTGGGTGCGCGACATCGTCGAGAAGGGCGCTGATTGGTGGAAGGGCAATGGTCGCCACGAGCGTCATGGCCTGCGCAGCTTCTCGGTCTCGGGCCGAGTCAAGAATCCCGGCATGAAGCTCGCACCCGCGGGCATCACCGTGCGCGAGCTAATCGACGAATTCTGCGGCGGCATGGCCGATGGCCATCAGTTCTATGCGTACCTGCCGGGCGGCGCATCCGGCGGTATCCTGCCGGCGTCGATGGACGATATCCCGCTCGATTTCGGCACGCTGGAAAAATACGGCTGCTTCATCGGCTCTGCCGCGATCGTGATCCTGTCGCAAAAGGACAGCGTGCGCGCGGCGGCGTTGAACCTGATGAAATTCTTCGAGGACGAAAGCTGCGGCCAGTGCACGCCGTGCCGTGTCGGAACCCAGAAGGCGGCGCTGCTGATGCAGAAGCCGGTCTGGAACCGCGCTCTTCTGGAAGAATTGAGCCAGGCGATGCGCGATGCCTCGATTTGCGGGCTTGGACAGGCGGCATCGAATCCGCTGGCCACCGTGATCAAATATTTCCCTGACGAGTTCAAGGAAGCGGCCGAATGACCAAGATTACGTTTGAGCTCGACGGCAAGCAGGTCGAAGCCAATCCCGGCGAGACAATCTGGCAAGTCGCAAAACGCCAGGGCCGCGAGATCCCGCATCTGTGCTATTCGCCCGCGCCCGATTATCGGCCCGACGGCAATTGCCGCGCCTGCATGGTCGAGATCGAGGGCGAGCGCGTGCTGGCTGCGTCCTGCAAGCGCACGCCGTCGGTCGGCATGAAGGTGAAGTCGGAGTCCGCGCGCGCGGTGTCGGCGCAGAAGATGGTGATGGAGCTGCTCGTCGCCGACCAGCCGGCGCGCGAGACCAGCCACGATCCGGATTCGAAATTCTGGCACTGGGCCGAGACGACAGGCGTCACCGAGAGCCGCTTCCCCGCCGCCGAGCGCTGGGCAACCGACGCCAGCCATCCGGCGATGCGCGTCAACCTCGACGCCTGCATCCAGTGCGGCTTGTGCGTACGCGCCTGCCGCGAGGTCCAGGTCAACGACGTCATCGGCATGGCCTATCGCAACCATGGCTCGAAGATCGTGTTCGACTTCGACGATCCCATGGGCGAGTCCACCTGCGTCGCCTGCGGCGAATGCGTGCAGGCTTGCCCGACCGGCGCGTTGATGCCGGCCGTGATGCTCGACGAGAAGCAGACCCGTGTCACCTATGCCGACAAGAAGGTGGATTCGCTCTGTCCGTTCTGCGGCGTCGGCTGCCAGGTGACCTACGAGGTCAAGGACGAGAAGGTGATCTATGCGGAAGGCCGTGACGGCCCCGCCAACCGCAACCGTCTCTGCGTCAAGGGCCGCTTCGGCTTCGACTACATCCATCACCCGCATCGCCTGACCAAGCCGCTGGTGCGGCTGCCGAACGCGAAGAAGGATGCCAACGACCAGGTCGATCCCGCCAATCCCTTCACCCATTTCCGTGAAGCGAGCTGGGAGGAAGCGCTCGACATCGCCGCCAAGGGCCTCGTCAAGATCCGCGACGAGAAGGGTGTGAAGGCGCTGGCGGGCTTCGGCTCGGCCAAGGGCTCGAACGAAGAGGCCTATCTGTTCCAGAAGCTGGTGCGTACCGGCTTCGGCTCCAACAACGTCGACCATTGCACCCGACTGTGCCACGCCTCGTCGGTGGCGGCGCTGTTCGAAGGCTTAAGCTCGGGCGCGGTATCGGCGCCATTCTCGGCTGCGATGGATGCCGAAGTGATCATCGTGATCGGCGCCAACCCGACCGTGAACCATCCGGTCGCCGCGACCTTCATCAAGAATGCGGTCAAGCAGAACGGCGCAAAGCTGTTCGTGATGGATCCGCGCCGGCAGACGCTGTCGCGCCACGCGACCAAACACCTGCAGTTCAAGCCCGGCTCCGACGTCGCAATGCTGAACGCGATGATCCACACGATCATCACCGAAGGGCTGACCGACGACCAGTACATCGCCGGCTACACCGAAGGCTTCGAGGACCTCAAGGAGAAGATCAAGGAATTCGCGCCGGAGAAGATGGAAGCGATCTGCGGCATCCCGGCGCAAACCTTGCGCGAGGTTGCCCGGACATATGCCCGCGCAAAATCGTCGATCATCTTCTGGGGCATGGGCATCAGCCAGCATGTCCACGGCACCGACAATGCGCGCTGCCTGATTGCGCTGGCGCTGATCACCGGCCAGGTCGGCCGTCCCGGCACCGGCCTGCATCCGCTGCGCGGCCAGAACAACGTGCAGGGCGCCTCCGACGCCGGCCTGATCCCGATGTTCCTGCCGGACTATCAGCCGGTTGGTCGCGACGATCTGCGCGGCAGCTTCGAAAAGCTGTGGCAGCAGGATCTCGATCCCGTCCGCGGCCTGACCGTGGTCGAGATCATGAATGCGATCCACGCCGGCGAGATCACGGGAATGTATATCGAGGGTGAGAACCCCGCGATGTCCGATCCGGATCTGCAGCATGCGCGCCATGCGCTCGCCATGCTCGATCATCTCGTGGTGCAGGATCTCTTCGTCACCGAGACCGCGTTCCATGCCGACGTCATCCTGCCGGCTTCGGCGTTCGCGGAGAAGGACGGCTCCTTCACCAATACCGATCGCCGCGTGCAGCTCGCCCGCCAGGTGATCAAGCCTCCGGGCGATGCGCGGCAGGATCTCTGGATCATCCAGGAGATCGGCAAGCGCATGGGCCTGCCCTGGAATTACGCCGGCCCGGGCGACGTCTTCACCGAGATGGCAGAGCTGATGCCGTCGCTGAAGAACATCACCTGGGAGCGGCTGGTGCGCGAAGGCGCGGTGACCTATCCGGTCGACGATCCCAACAAGCCCGGCAATGAGATCATCTTCACCACGGGCTTCCCGACCGCCAGCGGCCGCGGCAAGATCGTGCCGGCCAAGGTCATCCCGCCGGACGAGATCCCCGACGCCGAGTATCCGATGGTGCTGTCGACCGGTCGCGTGCTGGAGCACTGGCACACCGGTTCGATGACCCGCCGCGCCCAGGTGCTCGACCAGATCGAGCCGGAGGCGGTCGCCTTCATGTCGCCGAAGGACATGCGCAAGAAGAACCTTACACCGGGCGATTTCATTCGTCTGGAGACCCGCCGCGGCGCGGTCGAGGTCAAGGTCCGCTCGGACCGCGACGTGCCGGAGAACATGGTGTTCATGCCGTTCTGCTATGCGGAGGCGGCGGCGAACCTGCTGACCAATCCGGCGCTCGATCCGTTCGGCAAGATCCCGGAGTTCAAGTTCTGCGCGGCCCGGGCCGAGCGCGTGGAAATGCGGGACGCGGCGGAGTAGGGCACTGCCTTCGCTTGGCGGCACGTTGCTGCCAAACCCTCGGTGTCGTCCTGGCGAAAGCCAGGACCCATACCGCGTGATCCATCGATTGCAGACGGTCGCAGTACCGGACTGCGAGCCTTAGCCAAACTCTTCCCTGGGGTTATGGGTCCCCCGCGTACGCGGGGACGACAACGGAGAGCGTGGCGGGGAATTGTACCCCTACATCGTCATCGCTTCGCTCCTCGCAATGACGGTGCTAAACGTGGCCCATGTCCAAGGTCACCCCCGCCACTCGCGCGCTCACGGCCGCCGGTGTTGCCTTCACCGTCCATGCCTACGACTATGATCCTGACGCCGAGAGCATCGGGCTGCAGGCGGCCGCCGCGCTCGGTGAAGACCCGGCACGTGTCCTCAAGACGCTGATGGCGCTGGTGGACGGCAAGCCGGTCTGTGTGGTCGTACCGTCCGACCAGGAGGTCTCGATGAAGAAGCTCGCCGCAGCCGCGGGCGGCAAGTCGGCGCAGATGATGAAGCCCCCCGAGGCCGAGCGCGTCACCGGCTACAAGGTTGGCGGCATCAGCCCGTTCGGGCAGCGCAAGCCCATTCGCGCCGTGATCGAGCAGAGCGCGCTCGCGCATGATCTCGTCTATCTCAATGGCGGCCAGCGCGGGTTGCAGGTGCGGCTCAAGCCGGGTGACGTGAGGGACGTCGTGAAAGCGGTCGTCGCGGATGTGCTGGCGTGACGGCAATGGAGCGCGATCATGAGGCGGCCACTGCTGCTGTGGTTCGCGATCTTGCTTGTGGTCTGCCCGCCGGCTGAGGCGCATCAGATCAATCTTGTGACCGCGCGCGTGGCCCTCACCGCCGATCGCATTGTGAACGTCGAGATGGGATTGAAGGGCAGCGATGTCGATCGCCTGATCGGCACGAAGATCCATGATGCAGGGCAGGACGCGGTCGACCCGGTCGCGGTCGAAGCGGCCAAATCCGCAATCATCGATTATCTCGGCCGGCACCTGGCCGTGACAGGCGGCGGTACGGCTTGTTCGCCGGGTGATGCCGCGATCCTGCCTGATGGTGACGGTATCGTCTATCGCAACAGCTTTGCTTGCACGGACGCGGCCGGCGACATCGTCTATCGCTCCACCGTGCTGACGGCGAAAGACAAGACCGCGCGACAGGTGGTGCTGATCGCGCAGGGCAGGTCCGAGGCGCAGGCCTTGCTCGATGCCGACAATACGACGGTGACGCTCTCGACGGCGCCGCCATCGCCGTTCTCGATCATGCAACGCTATTTGCTCACCGGCATCGAGCACATCTTTCTCGGTTACGATCACATCGCATTTCTGGTCGCGATCGTCTTGTGGGCGCGACGGCTCTTGCCGGTCGTCAAGATCGTGACCGCTTTCACCATCGCCCACTCCCTGACATTGTCGCTCGCGGCGCTGAATGTCCTGGTCATCCCGAGCCGCATCGTGGAGCCGGCGATCGCGGCCTCGATCGTGTTCGTGGCGGCCGAGAATTTCTTCTCGCGGGACGTCGACAAGCGCTGGCGCGTGGCTCTTCTGTTTGGTCTGATCCACGGCTTTGGCTTCGCCGGCGCTCTTCACGAGATCGGCCTGCCGCCGGATGCGATCGTCCCGGCGCTGGCCGCCTTCAACATCGGCGTCGAGATCGGGCAGATCGCGATCGTCGCGCTGATGGTGCCGATACTTGGCCTGTTGGACCGTGTGACTGTGGTCGGGCCGGATGAGCCGGCACGCGCGACGAGACTGGTCTACTCGGTGTCCGCGGCGATTGGGCTGCTCGGTGGATATTGGCTGCTGACGCGCGTGTTCGAGGCGTGATCGGGCCGGCCTACTGCTTCTGTAACAGCTTCAGCCGGCAGCGCAGCGCCTCGCGGATGTGTGCGCGGGCAAGCTGCTCTGCTTTGTCGCCGTCGCGCGCGGCGATGGCGTTGATGATGGCCTTGTGCTCGCCATGGCTGGACGAGGGGCGGCCCGATACGGAGAAGGTGGTCGGGCCGAGCAGGGCGATCCAGTCCTGCAATTCCCGCGAAGCGTTGTCGAGATAGCGGTTGCGCGCGGCCCGGCATATGGCCTCGTGGAAGCTGCGATTGAGTCTTGCCATCTCGGCCGCGTCCGCTGCGGGAGCTTCGACAAAAGCCTGCTCGATATCCCGGAGCGCATCGACCTCGGGCGCCGAAGCGTGCTCGGCGGCAAGGCGCCCCGCGGCGCCTTCCATGATCTCGCGCATGGCGTAGAGCTCGAGGACCTCGGAGATGTCGAGATTGCGCACGATCAGCCCGCGGCCGCCGGCGGGCTCGACGAAGCCGCGCGCGGCGAGCCGGCCGAGCGCTTCGCGCACCGGGGTGCGGCTGACCTTGAGCCGCTGTGCGACCTCTTCCTCGCGCAGGCGATCTCCGGCGCGGTAGTTGCCGGCCTGGAGTGCTTCACAGAGCGAGCGGAACACGGCCTCGCCGAGCGCAACGCCGCCGCCGCGCGCGATTGATCCGCCTGTCTTTGCCGGGCGCCTCGCCATGTTCCCTCGACGCAAGGCGCATCCTGCTCATGCAGAGATGTCGCTTGCACAGCTTATGTATATCTTTGTATACAAAGGTACGCAATGGCGGTGCGGGTGACCGGTGCCGCCGGTGGATAGAATGTCTCCCCTTCGTCGTATCGGACGGACGGCATGAGCAGCAAATACGACGTGCTGGTGATCGGCGGCGGCAACGCGGCGCTGTGCGCGGCGATCGCGGCACGGCGCGGTGGTGCGTCGGTGCTGGTGCTCGAAGGTGCGCCGAAGTTCTATCGCGGCGGCAATACCCGCCACACCCGCAACATGCGTTGCGCCCATGACGCCGCAACCGAAATCCTGACCGGTCCCTACACTGAGGACGAGTTCTGGGAGGACCTGCTGCGCGTCACCGGCGGGCAGACCGACGAGGTGCTCGCGCGCCACATGATCCGCGAATCCAAGGACATCCTGAACTGGATCGTGGAGCAGGGCGTGCGCTGGCAGCCCTCGCTCGGCGGCACGCTAAGCCTCGGCCGCACCAATTCCTTCTTCCTCGGCGGCGGCCGGGCGATGCTGAATGCGCTCTATCTCACCGCCGAGCGGCTCGGCGTCGAGGTCGAATACGACGCCGAGGTCACCGACCTCTTGATCGAAGACGGCATGTTCCTCGCAGCGCGCCTGAAACGGCCGATCAAGGGCGAGACCGAGATCCGCGCGACCTCGCTGGTTGCCGCGGCCGGCGGGTTCGAGGCCAACATCGAATGGCTCAAGCAATATTGGGGCGAGGCCGCCGACAATTTCCTGATCCGCGGCACGCCCTATAATCGTGGTTCGATCCTGAAGATGTTGCTCGACAAGGGCGTGCAGGAGGTCGGCGATCCCACCCAGTGCCATGCGGTCGCGATCGACGCCCGCGCGCCGAAATTCGACGGCGGCATTATCACACGTCACGACTCCGTGGTGTTCGGCATCGTCGTCAACAAGCACGCCCAGCGCTTCTACGACGAAGGCGAGGACATCTGGCCGAAGCGTTACGCGATCTGGGGCCGGTTGGTCGCGGCGCAGCCCGACCAGATCGCCTACATCATCTTCGACTCCACCGTGGTCACGAGCTTCATGCCGACGCTGTTTCCGCCGATCGCCGGACAGACCGTGGCCGAGCTCGCCGGCAAACTGGAGCTCGACCCGGCAGCGCTGGAAAAGACGATCGCCGAATTCAACGCCGCGGTGCTATCAGGCACCTTCGACCACACGATTCTGGATGACTGCCGCACCGAAGGCATCACGCCGCCCAAGACGCACTGGGCGCGCAAGATCGAGACGCCGCCTTATCTCGCCTATCCGGTGCGGCCCGGCATCACCTTCACCTATCTCGGCACGCGCGTGACCAAGGAGGCGCGGATGCTGATGGCTGACGGCAAGCCGTCAGGCAACATGTTCGCCGCCGGCGAGATCATGGCCGGCAACGTGCTCGGCAAGGGTTATGCCGCCGGCATGGGCATGACCATCGGCAGCGTGTTCGGACGGATCGCGGGACGGGAAGCGGCAAAACATGCACGGAACTAGGATCCTGGACGAAGCCGACCGCCTGATGACGGTCTGCAATTCCTGCCGCTATTGCGAGGGCCTCTGCGCGGTGTTTCCGGCCATGGAAATGCGCCGCGCCTTTTCCGACGGCGACCTCAACTATCTCGCCAATCTCTGCCATGGCTGCGGTGCCTGCTATGTCGATTGCCAGTTCTCGCCGCCGCACGAGTTCAACGTCAACGTTCCCAAGACGCTGGCGGTGGCGCGCGCCGAGTCCTATGCAGCCTGTGCTTGGCCGCGGGCGCTCTCAGGCACATTTGAGCGGAACGGCCTCGTCCTCAGCATTGTCGCCGCGCTCAGCATGGCCGCTTTCATCCTCGGCTTCGCGGCCCTGAACGACCGCGGCGTACTGTTCGGCGTGCATACCGGCCCCGGCGCCTTCTACAAGCTGATGCCGCATAACGTCATGGCCGCGCTGTTCAGCGTCGTCTTTCTATATGCGATCCTCGCACTGATCATGAGCGTGCGCGCCTTCTGGCGCGACATCGGGCCGCCGATCGGCGGTCGCGCCGATGGGGGATCGATCTTGCGGGCGATCCGCGATGCCGGCGAGCTGCGCTATCTCCACGGCGGCGGCATCGGCTGCTACAACGAGGACGACAAGCCGACCGACCGGCGCAAGCTGTACCATCATCTGACGTTCTATGGCTTCATCCTGTGCTTTGCGGCGACATCGGTGGCCACACTCTATCACTACTTGCTTGCGCGCGAGGCGCCGTATCCTTGGTGGGATCTGCCCGTCGTGCTCGGCTCGCTCGGCGGCATTGGCCTTGTCGTCGGGCCAGTCGGGCTGTTCGTCGCGAAGCTGCGCAGGGCGCCGGAACTGCTCGACGAGAACCGTTACGGCATGGATGTCGGCTTCATCGCCATGCTGTTCCTGACCGGGCTCACCGGCATGGCGCTTCTGGTCCTGCGTGAGACCGCCGCAATGGGGCCATTGCTGGCGCTGCATCTCGGCGCGGTGTTCGCGCTGTTCGTCACCATGCCCTATGGCAAGTTCGTGCACGGCATCTACCGTTTCGCCGCGCTGGTGCGCTACGCGCAGGAGCGGCGGACTGCAGGGTGACCCGTTACTTCGGTTGAAAGCGGCCCTCGCGCAGGAAGGCGATGGTCTGCGCGATCGCGGCGGCGTGGCGCGGAAGCCCGGTATGCGACGTCTTCACGACGATATGGTCGGCCATGCCGGCCAGCCCCGCGCTTTGCACCGAGACCCGTCCGTCATTTGGCTTCGGCAGAACGAGCAGGCCGGCGACGGGATCGATGAAGCGGCTTCCGGCGATCACGCCGACCGGATAGTCGATGGCGGGGAGGGCATTCGGCGCGGTCGCAGGCGTGGTGGTGAGCTCGAGCCCGGCTGGCCCATAGAATTTGCGATAGGGCAAAGATCCCCGCAGGAGATCGGCGACCTCGCTGCCGCTGTTCGGCGTGCCCAGCATCACGACGCGGCCAAGCCGGGCCGGCCGGTGTTTCGCGATATAAGCGCGCGCGACGAGCCCGCCCATCGAGTGCGCGACGAAATGCAGCGGTGCGTCGCGCTCGGCGAAACGGGTGATCGCCGGGTGGATATCCTCCGCAAGCGCGGCGATCGGCTTGCTGCGGCTGGGATAGTCGATGTTGAGCGTTGCGAAGCCGGCCGCACGAAGCGCCCGTTCCAGCTTCATCAGAGATGCCGAGGTCCGCGCGATGCCGTGAAGCAGAACCACTCCCGGGCATCGGGCGTCGCCTGAATGAGGCGCCTCGTGCATCTGCCTTACGCCACTTCGCGCTCCGGCGCGGACGCCTGCTCGCGCGCCATCGTCGTCGCGGTGACGTAGTCGGTCTTGCCGGTGCCGAGCAGCGGCACCTTGTCGACCACCAAGATCGCCGCGGGAACGGTCAGCTCGGACGCGCCGATCGTCTTGGCCTGGCCCTGCATCGCGCTGCGCTCGGCATTCTTCTCCGTCGTCAGCAGCACGATGCGCTCGCCCTTGCGCGGGTCGGGGATCGAGACGGCGACCGATGCGGCCTGCGGCCACAACGTCGCGGCGATGCTCTCGACCGCGGACAGCGAGACCATTTCGCCGGCAATCTTGGCAAAGCGCTTGGCACGGCCCTTGATGGTGATGAAGCCGGCGGCGTCGATCGCCACGATGTCGCCGGTGTCGTGCCAGCCCTCGGGAAGCTTTTCGAGCACGCCCGGATTTTCGGCCCTGAGGTAACCGAGCATCACGTTCGGCCCGCGCACCGAGAGCCGCCCACCTTCCTCGATGCCGGGGACCGGATCGAGCCTGCTTTCCATCAGCGGCGAGAGGCGGCCGACGGTGCCGGGGCGGTTGGCCATCGGCGTGTTCATCGCCAGCACCGGCGCCGTCTCGGTGACGCCGTAGCCTTCGAGGATGCGGATGCCATAGCGCTCCATGAACACCTGCCGCGTGCGGTCCTTAACCGCCTCGGCGCCGGCGATCACGAGGCGCAGGGTGCGGAAGTCGTAGGCGTGCGCCGAGCGGGCGTAGCCGGTGAGGAACGTATCGGTGCCGAACAGGATCGTGGCGCCGGTCTGGTAGATCAGCTCGGGCACGATGCGGTAGTGCAGCGGCGAGGGGTACATGTAGATTGGAATGCCCCCGAGCAGCGGCATCATCATCCCGCCGGTCAGCCCGAACGAATGGAACACCGGCAGCACGTTGAACACCTTGTCATTGGCGTTGGCATCGACCCGCGCCAGCGCCTGCGCCGCGTTGGCGAGGATGTTGCGGTGGGACAGCACCACGCCCTTGGGTGTGCCTTCCGAACCCGACGTGAACAGCACGACGGCGGGGTCAGTTGCCTGGCGGGCGACGCGCGGCGTCGTGCCGGCGAGCAGGCCCTTGATCTTGTCGGCCGTCCCGATCGAGCCGCGGACGTCCTCGAGATAGACGACCCGGGCTTCCGCGGAGATCGCAGCCATCAGCTTGTCGAGCTTGCCCTTCTCGATGAAGGCCTTCGATGTCAGCACGGTCTTGACCTCTGCGGCCTTCATGGCCGCGAGGACGTTGACCGGGCCGGCCGAGAAGTTGAGCATCGCCGGTACCCGGCCGATGTTCTGCAGCGCCATGAAGACGACGGCGACGCCCGCCGAATTCGGCAACAGCACGCCGACATTCTCGCCCACGGCGGTGCCGGTCTCGAGCTTCCGGCTCAAGACCTGCGCGCCGAGAATCAGCTTGCGATAGGTCAGCTTGGTACCGAGCGCGTCCTCGATGATGACCTTGCCGGTGTCACGGTCGCGATAGGCGTGTCCGAGCGCTTCGAACAGGGTGTGATCGAGCATGGCGTTCTTGACCATCGCATCGATCATCACGTCCTGGAGTGCGGCGCCGGCGGCGTTGCGGCGCGCCTTGCCCTTCAGCGCCGGGTCGACCGGCAGCTTGATCGGCGGCAGGATGGTGACCGTCACACGCGGGAACCACGAGCGCTTGATCTGGCTGGAGTTGAGGTAGCTGAGATGCGAGCGCTGCGCGCCTTCGATGCGAACGGGTACGACCACCGCATCGGCCTTGTCCGCGATCATCGCCGTGCCGTCATAGACCTTCATCAGCGAGCCCGAGACGGTGATGCGTCCTTCCGGAAAGATCACCACCGGCTCGCCGGCGGCGACCAACTTGATCAGGTCCCGCGCAGCCAGCGGCTTGCTCGGATCCATGGTGTAGTGCTTGACGACGCGCAGGAACGGCTTGGCCCACCAGGCCTTGGCGATGCCGGTGTCGACCGCGAAGCTCGCGTCGATCGGCAGCACGGCGTGGAGCAGCGGGCCATCGATCAGGCTGACATGGTTGGGCGCGATCAGCATGCGCGTGCCGGCAGGCGGCAGGTTCTCGAGGCCGCGAACCTCGGTGCGGAACAGTGCGCGGAACAGCAGTCCGCCGAAATCGCGCACGCCTTCCTTGCCCCATTTCGTCAGCACGAACCAGACTGCGCCGAAGCTGGCGACGCCGAGCCCGAAGAAGATCCAGCCGATGTGAAGGCCGGCCGCCTGCAGCAGCGCGACGAACAGCGAGCCGACCACCATGAAGGCGGCCTGCAGCACGTTGCCGGCGGCGATGATGCGGGCGCGCTCGGACGGTGCCGACCAGGCCTGGACCGCGGCAAAGGAGGGAACGACGAACAAGCCGCCGCCGAATGCGAAGGCGACGAAGTCGACGAGCATACGCAGGCCTGCGAACGAGGTCGCGAAGCCGGCCGCGGTGATGTCCTGCCCCTTGGCGGTCACGCCGATGGCCCAGGCGAGATCGAGGCCGGCAAACCCCATGATGATGGCGCCGATCGGGACCAGCGCGAGGTTCGGGCGAACGTGGCTGAGGCTGGCAGCGAACAGTGAGCCGATGGCGATGCCGATCGCGAAGATCGCAAGGCACAGCGTCACCACGCCCTCGGTGCCGCCAACGACATCCTTGACCAGCGCCGGCAGCAGCGACAGCACGATCGCGCCGACCAGCCAGAACCAGGAGACGATCACCGTGCCGTCCCACAGCCGGTGGTCGGCATGCAACGTCCTAAGAAGGCTCACCGTCGAGGTCCAGGGATTGGCGTCGACGGGCAGATCGGGCGCCGACGGCGTCGTCTGCGGAATGCGGGAGGCGAAGGCCCATGACAGCAAGGCCAGCACGACCACGGCCGATGCGACCCAGCCCATATGCGCGGATCCCGCCACGAACTGGCCGCCGGCGACGGTGCCGAGCAGGATGGCCATGAAGGTCGCGCCTTCGACCAGCGCGTTGCCGGTCGCGAGTTCGCCGAGCTCGAGCTGATCCGGCAGCATGGCGTACTTTACGGGCCCGAATAGCGCGGCGATGGTGCCGAACAGGGCGAGCGCCGCGAACAGGAGCGGCACCGAGTGCAGGAAGAAGCCGGCGGCGGCAAAGCAAGCAGCGAAGATCTCGGCGAACTTGAGTCGCCTTGCGACGACGGATTTGACGTATTTGTCGGCGAGCTGGCCGCCGAGCCCGGACAGGATGAAATAGGGGAAGATGAAGACCGCGCCTGCCACCGTCACCAGCGCATCGCCGTGGCCGGTTGCGGCGCTGTAAAGCAGGATGATGACGAGCGCGTTCTTGAGCACGTTGTCATTGAGCGCCGAGAAGAATTGCGCCCAGAACAGTGGAGCAAAGCGGCGTGACGACATCAATTCCCTGATCATGACTAGTCCTGTTTTGGAAAGGCAGAATGAGGTTCGTTACGTTGTCTTTGAAGCGTCACGACCGGAAGGGGAGGGGACGAACGATTGCGGGCGCTGATGGCCGGCCTGCCTTGTCCCCTCGATCCCTCTGATCCTGTTGGTCTCCAAGCGGCGTCTTTAGGTTCGCAAAATATCCGGGCGCGCCTTACCGGGTATGCGCCGAGCGATGAGGAAAAGCTGAACCGCGTCACTGAAGTCTGGCGAGATCGGCCGCGAACATCGGGACATGGTGAGTCCTTCCTTGCAACCAGTTCTTGCATTCGAGACGACCTGCGTGTGCAGGTCGCGTGCGCCTCAGGTGAGATGGGCGAGGTGACGAAAGGGCGAGAGGCGGCGGAGCAGGCTGATCCGGCGGCCGTCCTGACGGGCACGCGCGCGGCTCGCCCGCCACATCCGGAAGGTCGCCCGGCGTTCTGTCAGCACGCCGGCAATGTCGCAGGCATTTGCGATGCGATCGATCGGCGTCATCGCGAACCGCAGCAGGGCGCGGCCAAGGCCGGTCACGAGGGCGGTGGCGTCGTCGACGAAGGTGGCGGCGATATCAACAGCGAGGGTTTGCATTTTGGTCGTCTCCAGGTTAATTTGAACAATGTTCACATGAGTAGCTCGAAAATGAACAATGTTCAAGAAGAATCGTTGCGGGATCAGAAAAAAAATCGGCGGCGGCTCCAGATCCTGGAGATCGCGCGGGGGATTATCGCGACTAAAGGATTGAGATCGTTGAAGGTTCGGGATGTTGCTGAGGCCGCCGGCTGCTCCGTTGGCAGCGTCTACAACGAGTTCGGCGACTTCGACGGGGTCATCCTGACCGTCAATCGGGAGACCGTCCAGGCGCTCACGGCCCGGCTTCGCGGGGTTCCGGCCGAAGATCCCGTTCGCCAGCTCTACGGGCTTGCCGAGTCGTATCTCGAATTCTTCGCGGAGCATGCCAATCTGCTGCGCTCGCTGTTCGAGCATCGGATGGAGGACGATCGTCCCTATCCCGACGACATCCTGCAGATGGTGATGGACGCATTTGCGCTGATGCATCCGCCCCTGGTGCGGCTGCTACCGGATGCGGATGACGTGAAGATCGCGCTGTTGTCGCGCACCTTGTTTTCTGCCGTGCACGGAATCATCTCGCTCGGTCTCGAGGAGCGCATGGTGGCCGTGCCGCCGCAGATGCTGCGTCAGCAGATCGAACAGTTCGTCGACGCCCATCTCGCCGGCCTCGGCATTCTGCCGGTCGGCGCGCGGAAGTCTTGATCGGGCGCCGGTGCTACCAGGCGTATCGCAGGCTCGCGGTGCCGGAATAGGTGGTGCTGCGGGCCGCGAACTCGCCGTCGAACTTGGCCGACAACGCAACACCGTTCGAAAACTTCAGCTCGGCCCCGGCCGATGCAAGCGCGGCGTCCTTTGCCGGCGTCGCGCCTTGCACGATGAAGCTCGCGCCGGGCAGCGCCTGGAATGCGGCGACGAGCGTCGGATCGCTCACCCAATCATGGGCCCAGGCCGCGCGGCCGCGCAACGTCAGGACCGCGTTCGGTGCGACCAGTGTGGCGCGATCGAAGCGCGCGCCGAGTTCGCTGCGCGTGTCGGAGGCCGTACGCCCCCGATAGGTCAGGCCGAAGCCGCTGCCGGCCAAATCGGTCTCGGTATAAGTCGGCGTGCGAAACGCCTGCACCTGTGCTGCCGCATATGGCGTCAAGCCGCCGATCGGCGTCGCGAAGCGATAGCCACCCTCGATGCGGCCGCCGACGGTCTGCGCATCGAACTTCGCGGTCAGCTGGTTGCTGAACGGCGCCAGGCGGTCCGTCGACATCCAGTGATTGGCCACGGCGAGCGAGGCGGCGAAATAGGCAGGCCCGTTGCGGACCGCGGTGTAGACGCCGGCCTGGATCGCCTCGCTCTTGCCGCCACCGAGCGCCTGCGCGAGATCCCATCTGGTGCCGCCGCCGGAGAGCGCAAAGCCGACGATCGCGTCGCGGCTGAAATGATAGTCCGCACCGGCCGCGACGCCGCCTGCGCGCGCGCCGAGGTCGTGGCTGCCGATCACGATCGGATCGCCGCCGGTCTGGTTGGTGCCGCCGAACGCCGCGCCCCAGGCGGTCCAGCGCTCGGCAAAGGTCGGCGCCTTTGCCGTCGGCGCGCCCAATATCTTGTTGTAGGCGAGGGCGGCATCGTCCGGCATCGCGGCGCGATCGGTGTTGAAGCCGAGTGCGGCGTCGCCGGTGCCGACGTTCACGCCCCTGCGTCCGTTGACGAATGGATCGAGCATGAGGCCGAGGAACTGACTCGTGAACTGGAAAGCGCCCTGCTGGGCCCCGGTCGCCGCTTCTCCTGAAAGCTGATCCAGGCTGTAGCGGAGCTGCGCGTCGCTCTGGCCCGCGAAAGACGACAGGAAGGGCAGGTTCGGGCCGAATGCGCTCAGCGCGCCGGCCACCTCCTTCTGGTTCTGCGTCTGGGCGATCGAGAGGAAAGCGGCATTGTTGTAGTTGAGCGTCAGGAAGACGCTGAATCCGTCATAGCTGAGGAAGGACGCGAACAGCTGCGGATTGTATCCGCTGACAGTCACACCAGAGAAACTACCGGTGAGGCCAGCCGTCGTGCTGAGGATGGTGTACTGCGTCGAGGGATTGTAGGCGCCGGCAATCGTGTTAGCGGCGACGGTGCCGCCGGTCAGCGTCGCGCTCACGGCGGAAATCTTGTCTGATTGTCCGGCCGCGTTGACCGAGATTGCGTAGGTTGACCCTGACTGGAACGCCGCATTGCTGTTGACGACGAGTTGACCGAGATTTCCGGGCGCGACCCTGCCGCCGGACAGCACCGTGAGCGATCCGATCATGCCGCTGCCACTGAGCGTGCCGCCGCTCACCACCGTCCCGATGTTGGCCATCGCGCCGTTGACAATGAGGGTGCCGGCCTGGACGTTCATGGCGGCCGTGTCCATCGTGGTGCCCGTCAGCGTCCAGGTCGAACTGCCGGTCTTTTCCAGCATCTCGAAGTCCTTGAACTGGCCGGCCGCACCGAATGTGCCGAGGTCGAACGCCGCGTTGGCGGTTCCGCCCAGGCGCAACGTGTCCATTCCGCTACCACCCACGACCCAGCCCGTGATGTTCGATCCCGCGCGGAGCTCGAAGACGTCGTTGCCGCCCTTGAGGTCGACAGCCGTGCTGACAATGTTGTTGATGATCGTGCCGGCGTTGATGACGGTGTCCTGACTGTTAGAGCCGAAGATTGCGGTGCCCGAGGCATTCGATATCGTGCCGGCGTTGTTGATGGTGTTGCCGTCTGCCGCGCCGTTGAGTTCGATGGCCGCCGGGCCGTTGCCCTGGACGAGGCCGCTCGACAGGACATTCACTTGGTTGCTCGCGGAGCCGGCGAAGATGCCGATGCCGGAGGTTCCGGCAGCGCCGCTTCCAACCGTACCTCCGATCACGATGGTGTTGTTGCTCGAACCGGACAGACCAAGCCCCGTCGAGCCGAGGGCCGGTGACCCGGTTGCGGCACCCGCATCCACGGTAATTGTATTGTTGCCTCCGCCTGACACGATGATGCCGTCGCTGTTGGCTGGCGCGACCGATGCGTTGTTGAAGATCCTGATCGAGCTGTTGGATGCTGTTTGAAGCACAATGCCCGCAAAAGTGGGGTCATTCACTGAGGTCGCGGTGGTGCCGTCGCCGATGTTGATGGTGACTCCGTTGACCACGGGGAATGTCTTGATCTGGGTGTTATTCCCGACGCAGGTGATCGAATCACCCGATTGAAGCGTCGTCAGCGTGCCGGCTCCGGTCACCACACACACCGCTTGCGCCGGCGTGATGAACCACGGCAGAGAACCGCTTGCGGCGAGGGCGCCGATCGCGGTGCTCAGAAGTAGCATGCGCCGCCGGGGCGTGTTCGAGCGGACGATATTGCGCGGGGCTAGCAAACGATTCCAAGGCACTTCCAAACTCCTCCTGCGGCGCAACCCGTGGAATCGCGCCGCAAATATTGGGCAGTGCCATGCTTAGAGAAGGAGGCGCCGGCCATCGTGGCCCGGCGCGCAATGTGATGTGTCCGAATGCGAAGAGCGCCGCTTTTTCAAAGCCATGTGGCCGCGACGTCACAACTGCGCCGTATCACTGCACTGTCCGGCGCGCCAAAGTGGACCGAGACGTCATCGGGTCGGTCTGAGGCGAACTCAACCCGATCGCAATGTCGGCCGACCGTCGAATTGAAATGATGCGCGGGCGGCAATCAGCCTTGCGCGGCGGCGGCTTCGCGGCGCCAAGGCGCGACCACGACGACGTCCGGTCGCCCGCCATCGACCTGAACGCGGTTGCGTCCCTTTTCTTTGGCGCGGTAGCAGGCCGCATCGGCGCGCCGCATTGCATCCTCGAGCGTGATGTTGCGATCCGCGATGCAGGTGACGCCGATGCTGGCGGTCACCGCAAAGCAGCGATCGTCCCAGGCGAAGTTGAACAGCTCGAGCGCTCGCCGCAGCCGTTCGGCGATGTCGACCGCGTTCGCAGGCGAGCACTGCGGCAGGATCAGGCCGAATTCGTCGCCGCCGAGCCGCGCCACCAGGTCATGCGGCCGCCGATCCCGTTGCAGCAGGTTCGAAATCTGGCAGAGCAGGCGGTCGCCGGCGAGATGACCGCTGCCGTCGTTGACGCTCTTGAACTGGTCGAGGTCGAGCAGGATCAGCCCGAGCGGACCGGCCGCAACGTTGTCCAGCTCGCTTTGCAGGCGTGCCTCGAAGGCGCGCCGGTTGGCGAGGCCCGTCAGCCAGTCGTGCGATGCCTGCCACGCCAGGCGTTCTTTCTCGGCATGCAGAGCGTCTTCGAAGGACTGTCGCTGCAGCACCAATCGCCGCGTATGCCAGATCAGGAGCAGGATCAGCGCCGCGGCGGTGGCGATGTTGATGCCGGTCAGCGTCAGCTTGATGGCGCGCGAGCCTTCGCCGAGCACCGTGGAGAACCGTTTGGCATGCACCGTGAATTGGGCGTTGAGCTCGGATAGCCGCGATGACAGGACTTGCAGGCGGTCCTCGTCCTGAATGGGTCCCTTCGCGAGCTCGGACCGGATGACCTCGCCGAACACGCTCAGCTCCAGCAGCATCGGATCGGTGGCAGCCCACTCGCGGATCGCGTCCTGAAGGAAGCTGACGCGGTTGAAGTAGCGAAACAGCCAGATCAGTCCCGGCACGTCGTCGGGATGGTTGCCGCCTTGCAGGAAGCCGATGCGGGCGGCCTCGACGTCGACCGGATCACGCTCGAGTGCCCAGCGCGCGAACTCGTCACCGATGGGAACGGCAAGCGAGGCCTGGTATTGCGTGAACTGGCTGGCATCGCCCGAATGCAAATAGAGATTGAGGAAATAGACGGCGTTCTTCTGCGAGCGCGACCACATCGCTTCGCCCGCGATATAGGCGCGGACCGACGACATCACCTCGAGACTGAATCCCGCGATCGCCGCCTGGAGCACGACGACCATCACGAAAGGCGATACGAGCTTGATGACATGAAGGAAGCTGTGTCCCTTCGTCGACGTCGCTGTTCTGCGAAACACCCTGCGTTCCCCAAATCGCGCAATGACCCCCAGCGGAGCGCTGCGCCTGCAACGCCAAGTAGAGGATATGGTTGCTTAACTCGGCCTGAAAGGCGCGGGAGACTGCATCGCAGGGTGAAAGCGCTGTGAAGCCGATATGCGCAGATCGCTTCAAATGCCGGTAAATAGGACAAAGCGCCGCATCGACGAACGAATGCCTCGCATTCGTCGTGCGCGGTTTACCCGATCGAGAGAGTTTCGTCGGTGCCGTTAGACCAGCACCGGCTTGCGGACGCGGCCGGCGTCGCCGAACACGCGCAGATACCGCTCGATCTCCGAGGGCATGCCGGTCGCCTTCTCCGGATTGTCGGAGAGCTTGACGGCCGGATGGCCATCGACCGACGACACCTTGCAGACCAGCGAGATCGGATCGAGATTGAACGAGCCGTCCGGCGGGCAGCCGACGAAGTCGTTGGTGAGGTTGGTGCCCCAGCCGAAGGAGAGCCGCACCCGGCCGGCGAAGTGGTGATAGGTCTCCTCGATCGAGCCGACATCCATGGCATCCGAAAAGACGAGCAGCTTGTCCTTGGGATTGCGCCCCTTCCTTTCCCACCAGGCGACGATCTCCTCGCCGGCCTGGATCGGCGGCGCGCTGTCGGGGCGGAAGCCGGTCCAGTCCGCGACCCATTCCGGCGCATCGCGCAGGAAGGCCTTGGTGCCGAAGGCGTCGGGCAGCGCGATCAGCAAATTGCCGCCGTAAGTCTGGCGCCACTGGTCGAGAATGCGATAGGGCGCCCAGCGCAACTCCTCGTCGTCCCTGGCGAGTGCCGCGGCGACCATCGGCAGCTCATGCGCGTTGGTGCCGATGGCTTCGAGATCGTTGTCCATCGCGAGCAGCACGTTGGAGGTGCCGATGAAGGACGGACCCAGGCCTTCCTTCACCGCCTCCACACACCAGCGCTGCCAGAGGAAGCCGTGACGCCGACGTGTGCCGAAGTCGGACAGGCGCAGATTCTCCAGCTTGCGCAGCCGCTCCACCTTGGTCCACAGCTTGGCCTTGGCGCGGGCATAGAGCACGTCCAGCTCGAAGCGGCCGCGGCCCTTCGTCGCCGCGCGCGAGCGCAGCTCGTTGAGGATCGCGAGCGCCGGGATCTCCCACATCGTGGTGTGGGTCCACGGTCCGTGGAAATGCAATTCGTATTGGCCCTCGACCTTGCGCAGCTCATACTCGGGGAGGCGGAATTCGGCCAGCCAGCGGATGAAGTCCGCCGAGAACATGTGGGTCTTGCCGTAGAAGGTGTTACCAGCCAGCCAGATCAGCTCCTTCTTGGTGAAGCGGATGGTGCGGGCGTGGTCGAGCTGGGCGCGCAGCTCGCCTTCGTCGATGATCTCGGCAAGCCGCACATGGCGCGAGCGGTTGATGACCGAGAAGGTCACCTGCTGATCCGGGTAGTCTTCCCGAATCATTTGCAACATCAATAGCTTGTAGAAGTCGGTATCAAGCAGGCTGCGGATGATGGGGTCCAGCCGCCAGCTGTGATTGTAGGTCCGGCTCGCAATATCGGTCACTGTCATGGGGGGATTTTAGCGCGGCGGCCCGCGCGCAACCAGTGGGTTTGGCGAGGGGTGGTCTTCCGAAAGGCGGTATCGGCGATCAGGCCTTCAAGCCTTGGCGGCCGTCGCTGCGACCGTCTCGAGCTGGCTCCTGACCCAACGATGAGCCGGA
This sequence comes from Bradyrhizobium sp. CIR18, assembly GCF_014198295.1. Taxonomy (NCBI): domain Bacteria; kingdom Pseudomonadati; phylum Pseudomonadota; class Alphaproteobacteria; order Hyphomicrobiales; family Nitrobacteraceae; genus Bradyrhizobium; species Bradyrhizobium sp. CIR18. The sequence continues at coordinate 73,265 of NZ_JACIHF010000012.1, forward strand.
TCTTTCTGATAGCGCTGGTGCCAGACCATGAACATCGGCAGCTCGGCCAGCGTCCGCGTGCGGGACGCCAGCGGAATCCGCGTTTGCGCGAAGCCGCGCATCACGCCGGATGCGAGCAGGCTCGGCATGCTCGCCAGCATCTGCGAGCCACGCAGGAAGGACGGCACGCCGGAAAAGCTCGGGACCGAGATCGCGATGTCGCGGTGAAGACCGTTGGCCGCCAGCCGGCGGTCGAAGTCGAGCCTCTCATTGTCGGTATAGACGACGGTGATGTGGCGCGCGGCGAGATAGGTGCTGCGGCTGGCCGGCGCAGTACGCGCCTTGGCATCGAAATAACAGACGTAATGATCCCTCAGCAGGCGCTTCTGCACGATGTCGATGCCAGACGGCGGCAGCGGCGTGATCAGGAGATCGCAGCGGTTCTCACGCAGCATCGCGGGGGAGGGCGACTGCGAGGGGATCACGCGCAAATTCAGGCTCTTCACCTGGCCGGCGACATGATCGAAGAACCGGGGCAGCAGCAGATCGCGCTGGAAGTCATTGGCCGCGATCGTCAACGAAAGCTGCGCGCGCGGCGGCTCGAAGCTGACGCCGCCGGCAAAGCTTCGCATCTCGTCGATCAGTGCGCGCGCCTTTGCGGCCAACGCTTGCGCATGCGCGGTTGCGACGATGCCGCGGCCGGACTTGGCGAACAGGGGATCGCCCGCGATCCGCCGCAGCTTGTTCAGGGCGTGGCTGACGGCGGACTGCGTCAGGCCGAGCCGGGTGGCGGCCGCCGTGACCGAGCCTTCCTCCAGCACCGCAAGGAACAGCTCGAGGGCGTGGCCGTCGAGGGCCAAATGATCGATTTCCTTCATGCAATATATTATAATCAATCTATTTATCTGCGGAATAGACCGGCCCATGATCTCCCGATAAGCCGCGCGTCCGGACCCCGGGCGCCCCAGGGAGAGAGACACGATGAATGCCCAGGCGCCAGCCTTGCGGGATCCCCGCCTCAACCGCCCCGAGCCCCTGACGCCGCCGCTTGGTGATGGCGGCTTCTTCCAGCGCGATCGTTCGATCCATCCGCCGGCGCATGCGCCGGGCTACAAATCCTCGGTGCTGCGCTCGCCGCGGCAGTCGCTGCTGTCGCTGGAGAACTCGGTCTCGGAGATCACGGGGCCGGTGTTCGGCCACAACGATCTCGGTCCGCTCGACAATGATCTGATCCGTAACTACGCCAAGGACGGCGATCCCGTCGGCGAGCGCATCATCGTCCACGGCCGTGTGCTGGACGAGACCGGCCGCGGCGTTCCGAACACCCTGGTCGAGTTCTGGCAGGCCAACGCCGGCGGCCGCTACCGGCACAAGAAGGACACCTATCTGGCGCCGGTCGACCCGAATTTCGGCGGCTGCGGCCGCGCGCTCACCGACGACACCGGTTACTATTATTTCCGCACCGTGAAGCCGGGGCCCTATCCCTGGCGCAACTACGTCAACAGCTGGCGTCCCGCCCACATCCATTTCTCGGTATTCGGTTCGGGCTTTGCGCAGCGGCTGATCACGCAGATGTATTTCGAGGGCGATCCGCTGATCCCGGTCTGTCCGATCCTGACGACGATTCCGGACCAGGATGCGCTCGACCGCCTCGTGGCGCCGCTCGACCTCAACGCCTCGGCGCCGTTCGACTCGCTGGCCTACCGCTTCGACATCGTCCTGCGCGGCCAGCGCTCCACCTATTTTGAAAACCGCACCGCGGGGAACTGAGCCATGCCGCAGCCGCTCAACTATCTCAAGGAAACCGCCTCGCAGACGGCCGGGCCCTACGTCCATATCGGCTTGATCCCGGCGATGGCCGGCTTCGACATCTTCGAGAAGAACTTCTCGAATGTCCTGACAACGCCGAATACAGAGGGCGAGCGCATCACGCTGGAAGGCAAGGTGCTCGACGGCACCGGTACGCCGCTGCGCGACGTGCTGCTGGAGATCTGGCAGGCCAATGCGAGCGGCCGCTACAACCATCCGGCCGATCGCTCGGCCGGCGCGCTGGAGCAGGAGTTTCGCGGCTGGGGCCGCGCCGGCTCGGACTTCGAGAGCGGCCTCGTGACCTTCGAGACCATCAAGCCGGGCGCGATCGTCGACAAGGCGGGCCGGACATGCGCGCCGCACATCAATGTCTGGATCGTCGCGCGCGGCATCAATATCGGCCTCAACACGCGGCTCTATTTCTCGGATGAAGAGACCGCCAACGCCGCCGACCCCGTGCTCAACCTGATCGAACAGCCGTCCCGGCGCTCGACGCTGGTCGCCAAGCGCAGCGAGGGCGGCGGCAAGGTCGTGTATTCCTTCACGATCCATCTGCAGGGGCCGGAGGAGACGGTGTTCTTCGACGTGTGAGGATTGGGCCGCCGTCCGGCAGGATCACTCCACCGGATCGCCGCGATTGATCGCTCCGCGGGCGAGGAATTGCGGCGACTGACGCATTTCGCGCGATCCCGGCCGGTCGACCGGATCGCGCCCCACTTTTTGTCTCAGTTCTGCCAGGTCAATGAATACATCGGCCTGCCGGCGCAGGTCGTCGGCGACCATGGGTGGCTGAGTGGAGAGTGTGGAGACGACCGTCACGCGGACGCCGCGGCGTTGCAGGGCTTCCACCAGCGAACGAAAATCCCCGTCGCCCGAGAACAGCACGATCTGATCGACGTGCTTGGCGAGCTCCATCGCACTTACGGCGAGATTGACATCCATGCTGCCCTTCACCTTGCGGCGGCCCGTGGTGGCGTCGACGAACTCCTTGGTGAGCTTGGTGACGACGGTGTATCCGTTATAGTCGAGCCAATCGATCAACGGGCGGATCGACGAATACTCCTGATTCTCGATGAGGGTCGTGTAGTAGAAGGCCCGCAACAGCACACCCCGGCTTTGGAATTCGCCGAGCAGACGCCTGTAGTCGATGTCGAAGCCGAGCGCCTTGGAGGTGGCATGGAGATTGGAGCCATCGATAAAGAGTGCGATCTTCTCAATCGAAGACATTGTGCTCAAATCTCCAGTCCACGCGAAAGCTGGCCGATCAGCTGTCAGGGTACGGTATGTCGGCCGGAAAATACTGAAGGCGCCGATGGCTTGCTGAAAAAGCGGCGCAGACGACCGGACAGGGGTGGCCGTCTTGCGCCAAGGTAAGGGAGGTTCCATGCCACCAGCGCCAGGGCGCCGAATGCAGCCACGCTAAGGCACGAGCAGGCCCTACTCAATTGTACTGAGGTAAGGGGCTTCTATGCAAAGGATAGGACCCGATATACGAAGGTAAGTGGCTGCACCGGCAGCAAAGGCGGCCATTGCGGCAATGTCGCCTTCATCCATGGGCGCGCTCGGTCTTTCGTCCGACGTGTCAACCTTCATCGCCATGCAGCTGCGCGCGGAAGGCGCGCGGCGACACTCCCGTGGCTGCGGCATAGACCCGGCTGAAATAGGCGGGATCCTCGAAGCCGAGCGTGTAGGCAATCGTCGAGATCGGCAAATTGGTGTAGACGAGGTTGCGCCGCGCCTCGCGGATCAGCCGGTTGAGGATGAGGTGCGAGGCGGTATCGCCGGTTGCCGCCCGTGTGATCCGGTTGAGATGTGTCGGCGTCACCGCCAGCGCCTCGGCATAGTCCGCGACGCTCCAGCGTTCCAGGTGATGCTGCTCCAGCAGCGCCTCGAAACGGCGGAACAGGCTGGATTCGACCGTGCCGTTGCCGCCGCTCTCGCTGGTCAGCGCGCGGGCCACCAGCCCGATCATGGCGGACGACAACGCTCGCAGCACATGCGCGCGGCCGAAATCGCGCGCGGCGTGTTCGGCGAAGATCTGCTTCATGGTGGCGCGGATCTGCGGCGTTCCGCGCACCACGGCTGAGCGCGACAGCGGACTGCGCAGGCCCTCGGCGGCAAGCAGCGCCTCGTCCAGAATTTCCGCGGCGATGGTCAGCACCCACCCTTGCGTATCAGGCACGAAGCGGAAGCCGTGGACGTGACCGACCGGCACGTTGACGATCTGCATCGGCTTCAGCTGCACCACGCGCCCGTCAAGCGTCGCCTCGCCGCCGCCGCGCTCGATCAGCAGCACCTGGTGCAGCCGGGCATGGCGGTGCACGGCCAGGGTCCAGTCGTGCAGCACCGAGCGGGACGCGATGGTCTCGCAATGCACGACGTCGGGCAGATCGCCGGACTCGCCGAACAAATTGTAGACCCGGATCGCCGGGGCAGGGAGCGCGCTTCTCATGTTCGAATAGTACAAGACAATGGCGAAACCCTCCATCGGTCTGCGCCGCCAAATCTGCAAAAAAGTGCCGACGGGAGGACGCGAAAATGAAGGTTCAGGTCTGTATCATCGGCGGCGGGCCGTCCGGGCTGTTGTTATCCCAGCTGCTGCACCTCAAGGGCATCGACGCGGTCGTGCTCGAGAAATACAGCCGCGACCATGTGCTCGCCCGCATCCGCGCCGGCGTGCTCGAACATGGCTTCGCCGAGCTGATGCGCGAGGCGCAGTGCGGCGAGCGGATGGATCGCGAGGGCGAGATCCACACCGGTTTCGAGATCGCCCATGACGGCGTGCTGTCCAAGATCGATCTGCACAAGCATTCCGGCGGCAGTTCGGTGCTGGTCTACGGCCAGACCGAGCTGACGCGCGATCTCTATGAGGCGCGGGACCGCCTCGGCGGCAAGGTCGTGCACAATGCGCAGGACGTGACGCCGCATGATCTGACCTCGGACCGGCCCTACGTGACCTATCGATCGAACGGTGAGACCGTCCGCGTCGATTGCGACTACATCGTCGGCGCCGACGGTTTCCACGGCGTCAGCCGCAAGTCGATCCCGAAGGATGTGCTGCGCGAATATGAGAAGGTCTATCCGTTCGGCTGGCTGGGGGTGCTGTCGCGCACCAAGCCGGTGTCGCCCGAGCTGATCTATGTGAAGCACGAGCGCGGCTTTGCGCTCTGTTCGCTCCGCTCGCAGGTGCTGAGCCGCTACTACATCCAGGTGCCGCTGACCGATAAGGTCGAGGATTGGAGCGACGATGCGTTCTGGGCCGAGCTGAAGCGCCGCTTGCCGGAGGAGGTCGCCGGCAAGCTGATCACGGGGCCGTCGATCGAGAAGAGCATCGCGCCCTTGCGCAGCTTCGTCGCCGAGCCGATGAGCTATGGCCGCCTGTTCCTCGCCGGCGATGCCGCTCACATCGTGCCGCCGACGGGCGCGCGCGGGCTGAACAGCGCGGCGTCCGACATCTACTATCTCTATCACGCCTTGCTCGCGCATTATCAGCGCGGCGATGATTCCGGGCTTGCCGGCTATTCCGCCAAGGCGCTCGCGCGGATCTGGAAGGCGCAGCGCTTCTCCTGGTGGATGACGATGCTCTTGCACCGCTTCCCCGACCGGCTCGAATACGAGGACCGGCTTCAGCAGACGGAATTGGACTATCTGCTCTCGTCCGAGACGGCGCAGCGCCTGCTCGCGGAGAATTACGTGGGACTGCCGTTCTAGGCGCGGAGCGTCTGGCGCTGACGTCGCTACTTCCCTTCCAGCGTATTGACCGGGGTCCAATCTGGCGGCGGTGGATTCGCGGTGAATGCCGTCGCGCGCTTCGCAAACAGCGCAGACGCCGGATCAGTCTCCGCCATCTGCCCGAAGGCATCAGCCGCCTTCGCAAAATGCCGCGCGCGCCAGCGCGCCAGTCCTTCAGCATAAGCTGCGGCGACCTTCGCCTGCTGGGCGCCTTCCGCGCCCTTCTCCGCCAGCGGCTCGAACACCCTGATGGCTTCGCCGCGCCCCAGCACCCTGATCGCATCCAGCTCACGCCAGGCAAAGGCGTCGCCGCTCTGCGTCATGGTCGTCTCCGAGGCCATGATCGCGGTACCGTAATATTTGTTGGCGCCCTCGAGCCGCGAGGCGACGTTCACGGTGTCGCTCATCACGGTGTAGTTGAAGCGGCGGCGCGAGCCGATATTGCCGACCACGGCTTCGCCGCTGTTGAGCCCGATGCGATGCGACAGGCCGTGACCGGCGAAGACGGGATTGCCCGCATTGAGCTCCGCCAGCTTCTCATGGCACTTCAGCGCGGCGCGGACGGCGTTGGCGGCGTGTGCGGGATCGTCGGCCGGTGCGCCGAACATCGCGACGATGGAATCGCCGATATATTTGTCGACGTAACCGCCATGGCCTTCGATGATATCCGTCATGGCGGACAGATATTCGTTCATCAGCGTCACCAGTTCTCCCGGCGTCATGGTCTCGGCAATGGACGAGAAACCGCTGAGGTCGGAGAAGAACATGGTGACGCTGCGCATCTCGCCGCCGAGCGCCGGCATCTTGCCGGAGGTGACCATGGTCTCGATGACCTCGGGCGCGAGGTAGAAGGCAAAGCTCCTGCGCAGGAAGCGTTCGTCGCGATCGGCCAGCATGAATCGGTAGCCGATCATGATCGCGAGCGCGGCAAGGCTGGCGAGTGCCGGCTCCGTCAGCGGCAGCGCCAAGGCATGGACGAACGCGCTGACGGCTATGGCTGCATAAACGACGGTGAGAGCGGACCACGTGAGCAGCGCGCCACTCGGTGCGAGCAGGCAGGCCGCGCAGGCGATGATCGCCGCGAACGCGATCGTGAGAATGGTCCGCATTGGGAAGCCGAGCTCGGTCACGGCATCGCGCTCGATCAGATTTCGGACCGCGGTGGCGTGCACGAACACACCGGCGACGTCGCTGCGAGACTTTTGCACAGTGCTTGCCGGCGTGGGCAGGGCACATCGTGCCGCCGGCGTGCCGTCATATCCGCCGGAGAGGCGCATCGAGGTGAGCTTGCGGTCCTCGAAATTCAGGACCGTACCGAGCAGCACGACCTTGCCGTCGAAAGCGCGGCGAAAAAAGTCGCGGTCACCCTTTTCGACGCAGGCACGCAGATCGACAAAGGAGAAGGTCGGGATGTCGCGTCCCAGCCCTCGGAAGTTGAGCGTCAATGTATTCGGCACGGCACTTGGGATCGCATAGCCGGACAATTCGGTCGCGCCAGAGGGCGCAATCTCGGGCTTTGCGCCCGTCGCGCGCGCAGTGAGCTCGACCGCCATCGCGGGGACCGGCCGGCCCTCGATGGCAAAGCTCAGCGGCATCCGTCGGATGACGTCGTCGTGGTCGGTGTGGACATTGAGCGCCCGCACGGTGTTGCGCACGGCCACTTGCTGGGCGCGATAGGGCACTTCCGGATGGTCATTGCTCAGGATTTCGCCGAGCACCAATTTGCCGCTGTCGGAGATTTGCCGGAGCGCGATCAGGTAATCCCGATCGAATCCCTTCATGCGGCCGCCAACGGCGGTGTCGCCAAAAGGAATCTCCGATTGCTCGATCGAGCTCGGAAAGATGACGTCGAAGCCGATCACCTTGGCGCCACCCTCGGTGACGCTGCCGAGCACCCGGCCGATCTCGCGCGTCCAGGTCTGCGTCGGCGATCCCTTGAACGGTGGCGTGTCGTAGGTTTCACTGTCGATCGCCACGACGACGACCGGCGATGTCGCGATGTCGCGGCTGTCGCCGAGAAGCCTCCCGCGCATCGCCATGAGGATGTCGAGCGAAAGGCCTTGCAGGGTCTGAAGCGGCGGCGACGTGAAGATCGCGCCCGTCACGAGCGCAATCAGGGTCGCCGCAACGATGTCCCGTCCCCCGATCCGCCGCATCGCCCGGTCGCTAGGTCTGCTTATTCGAGCCGCAGCAGGCGGCCGATGATCGGGGTTGGCGAGGCGGTCGCGCTGGCATCGACCTGGAAGGTGTAACGCTTGGCCCCGAGGCTCGCGAGATAGCTGCCGCCTGGGGTCAGCGACTTCCCGGCCTTGGCAAAGTCATAGAATTTGCCGCGGATCATGATGTCGTTCTTGAGCGGCACGCTGATCGTGGGTTCCTTGCCGTCGGTGCGCTCGATCACCAGCGTGCTGCCGCTCTTGGCCTGGATCAGGGGCGCTACGCCGTAAATCGTCGGCAGCTTGGACGGAGCGCTCTTGGCATCGGACCGCATGGTCCGGAACGTGGTCGCCGCACTCTGGTTCGCCTCGCGTTCGGAGAGCTGCGCCGCCTTGGTGTCACAGGGCACCTTGGCGCGCTGCACGTCGCCGAGCTGCACGGTGCTCTGCTCGGCGCCGATCAGCACGACGCCCTCGCTGATGGTCTCGCGCAGGCAGGATTTGAGATAGCTGAGCGTAATGCTGGCCTTGGGCCCGAGCTTGATGATCTTGCCCGCGGCGACATAGTCCATGAACTCGACGCCATCGACCTTGCCTTGCACATCCTCGACGATCGCGGCCGGCGTCTCTGCCAAGGCAGGGGCCGCAGTACAGAACGCGCCGACAACAGCGCCGATCAGGCTTCTCATGACTATTCTCATTCAATTCGACCGATACTTTGCTGGTCCCCGTCCCGGCGCGATTTTTAGCATCGGGGCGCCCAGGCAAGTGTGACCAGAATCACTCTTTGATTATTGGTGCACTCTAGCAGGAAGTGGTTCAAGCCGGCCATCGCCGACGAAGGAAGATGCCAAGCTGTTGGCCCGACGGCGAAATCAGCTGGCCGGGACAACCTCAGGCGAACGGCCCTCGGCCGGTGCCTCCATGGCCGGAGGGAGCGGAGCCTCGGCCTTGTGAAATGGCGTTGCCCGCTCACCGGCGATCTCGACCACCTCGTCCCAGCGCGACAAGAAAGCCTCGACGCAGGCCGGATCGAACTGGCGGCCCTGGTTCTCGACCAAATAGCCGCGAGCCACCTCGATCGGCATCGGCTCCTTATATGGTCGTCGCGTCGTCAGCGCGTCGAAGACGTCGGCGACCGCGACCACGCGCGCGGCGACCGGGATCTCGTCTGCCCTCAGACCGTTTGGATAGCCCGCACCGTCCCAGCGTTCGTGATGGCCTGCGGCAATTTGCGCACCGAGCTGGATCAGCTCGCAGCCGGAGTTCGCCAGGATCCGCTCGCCGATCGTTGCATGGGTGCGGATCACCGCCATCTCATCGTCGGTCAGCCTTCCGGGCTTGAGCAGAATGTTGTCGGGAATGGCGACCTTGCCGACGTCATGCAGGGGCGCGGCCAGATAAATGTCGCGACAAAGCCGGGCCGGCAGTCCGAGCTGCTCGGCGATGATGCGGCTGTACCGGGCAACCCGCAGCGTGTGCTCGCCGGTGTCGTTGTCACGGTATTCGACCGCGAGTGCGAGCCGCAGGATGATCTCCTCCTCGCGTTCGCCGAGCTTTCGCGTCGCGGCTGCGACTTCGCTGGCCAGATGCGCCGCACGGTCGTTGAGCTTGCGTACGGCTGCACCAAGCTGAATCAAATTCCGCAGGCGCACCGTCATCTCGACGCTTTGCGGCTGCTTGGGCAGGAAGTCGGTTGCACCGGCCTGCAGCGCTTCCATCTTGACGTCATCGGTCTGCCGCGACGTGATCATCGCGATCGGGATGTCGGCACAGCCGGGCAGGGCACGGAAGATGCGGATGAAGCTGATGCCATCCATGTGCGGCATCTCGTAGTCGACCAGCACGAGATCGAAGCCGCGTTCGCGCGCGCAAGTCAACGCTTCCACGGGATCGAGGAAGGTGGTGGCCTCGACCAGGCCTTCGGCCTCGATGTGACGTTTCAGGAAGTTGAGGACGGAACGGCTGTCGTCAACCAGAAGCGCTTGGGTCAGCATCGGCGGCCGGGGCTCTCTTCGCTGGCAAAGACACGAACCCAAGCCATAGCCCGAGCGAATTTAACGCGAAGCAAATGCGCCGTACGGGAGCACCCGCGCCGCGGATATGCGCGCCGCGCATGAAAGATTTCAGGAGGTTGTACACGTCTGCATGCAGTTGCGCGAATTCCGCGAGAATGTGACCCGTAGTTGTACGGATGCCCGCGTTAGGAGTTTGCTCACCGGATTCGCGTCAAACGAGTAGTGGAATTTTAGCAAAGGCGGGGCAGCGATGGCGCTCAATCCCACGGAGCCAAAGTGGTCGTTGCGGTTGCCCGCCGATTGCAGCATCGCGGCCATTCGCAATGTCTATGAGCTCATTCGCGAGGCGTTCGGCCGCCAGGAGCGGCTCGAGATCGACTGTTCGAGCGTCGACAAGGCCGACGTGACCTCGATCCAGCTTCTGCTGTCGACAGCCAAGACGGGCCAGGCTCAGGGCCGCCCGGTGGTGCTGACCTCATTCTCACAGTCTCTTCGCAACACCCTTCGCCGCGCCGGCTTCACCAGCGAGGCGATGATCGATCAGCATTTCCCGCAAAAGAAAGATGGCACCTAATGGCCACGATTCTGACCGTCGACGATTCCCCCAGCATCCGGCAAATGATCAAGGTGGTGCTCGAGCCGGCCGGTCACAGCGTGATCGAGGCCGGCGACGGTGCGCAAGGCCTCGCCAAGGCGCAGGCCGGCAAGCTCGATCTCGTGATCACCGACCTCAACATGCCCGTCATGAACGGGCTGGAGCTGATCCGGGCGCTGCGCAAGCTGCCGAGTGCGGTCGGCATGCCCATCGTGTTCCTGACGACCGAATCCAACGACACGGTGAAGCAGGAAGCCAAGAGCGCCGGCGCCACCGGCTGGATCACCAAACCGTTCAAGCCTGAGCAGTTGCTCGCCGTGGTCGGCAAGCTGGTGCGCGCATGAGCGCAATGGACCCGACCGAGGTCTTTCGTCAGGAAGCCAGCGAGCTCTTCGAAGTTCTTGAAGGGGCCTTGCTCGATCTCGGCCAGCGTCCCGACGACCGCGAACTGGTCGATTCCGCCTTCCGCGCCCTGCATACGATCAAAGGCTCGGGCGCCATGTTCGGCTTCGACAAGGTCGCCTCCTTCACCCACGAATTCGAGACCGCCTTCGACCGCGTCCGAAAGGGCGAGATCAAGCCGACCCAGGAGCTGATCTCGGTCGCGCTCGCGGCCAAGGACTACATCCGCGCGTTGATCGAAGATCCCCAGTCGACCGACGACATCATTGGCGAGGCCATCCTCGACGACCTCAAGCGCTTCGTCTCGGCCGACCAGCCTGTTACAGCGGTGATGGAGATCGCCGAAGCCCCGCCGCTGGCTCCCGCCGGCAGCAAGCAGGCCGGGTGGCACCTCTATCTGGAATTCGAAACCCATATCCTGCGCAACGGTTCGAACCCGCTCGACCTGCTGGAAGACCTCTGCAAGCTCGGCCCCTGCTTCGTCGTGCCCGTTACCGACGGCGTCCCGTTCCTCGACGAGATGGAGCCGGAAGACTGCTATCTGAAGTGGGACGTCAAGCTGCACGCGGCCTGCGACAAGGATGCGATCGACGACGTCTTCATGTTCGTCCAGGACGAGATGAAGCTGACGCTGTCGCCTTTGGAGCATGTCGAAGCGCCTGCGCCGGCACCGCTGTTCCAGCTGCTCGACGAGGAGCTGGCCCCGGTGGCCGAAATGCCTGCGCCGCCGGTCGAGGCTGCTGCGGCGCCCGTCGCCGAGCAGGCGGTCGCAAAGGCAGAGCCGAAATCCGAATCCAAGCCTGAACCGAAGCTCGAGGCCAAGCGCGACGATCGCGGCATTGCCACCGTCCGCGTCCAGGCCGAGCGTCTCGACGAGCTGATGGACCGCGTTGGCGAGCTCGTCATCGCCCAGGCGCGGCTGACCCAGCTCGCCGCCTCCGGCTCCGACCTCTCGATCAAGATGATCGCCGAGGAGATCGAGCGCCTCGCCTCCTCCTTGCGCGATACCACGATGGGTGCGCGCATGGTGCCGATCGGATCGCTGTTCGGCCGCTTCCGCCGCCTCGTGCATGATCTGTCGCGGGATCTGTCCAAGCCCGTCGAATTCGTCACCTCGGGCGAAGATACCGAGCTCGACAAGACCATGATCGAGTGCCTGGCGGATCCGCTGGTGCATCTGATCCGCAACGCCATCGATCACGGCATCGAGGATACCGCGACCCGCTCGGCCAATGGCAAGACCGAGCAGGGCCGTATCGAGCTCGCCGCCGTCCATTCCGGTGCGCAGGTGCTCGTCACCGTGAAGGACAATGGCGGTGGCCTCAACACCGCGCGCATCCGTGCGAAAGCCGAAGAGCAGGGGCTGATCGCGACTGGCGCCGTGCTCACCGATCACGAGGTCCATCAGTTCCTGTTCCATCCCGGCTTCTCGACCGCACAGACCATCTCGGCGCTATCAGGCCGCGGCGTCGGCATGGACGTGGTCAAGCGTACCATCGAGAACATGCGTGGCTCGATCGACCTGTCGACCCGGCCGGGCCAGGGCACCACGGTGACGCTGCGCCTGCCGCTGACGCTGGCGATCATCGAAGGTCTTCTGATCCGCGTCGGCGAAGGCCGCTACATCATTCCGCTGTCCGCGGTCGAGGAATGCATCGAGCTGACCGCCGAGGACGAGCGCTCGCGCGGTCGCAATTTCCTCAACGTGCGCGGCAATCTGGTGCCCTTCCTCCGGCTGCGCGAGATCATGACGGCATCGGGCACGCCCGACCGTCATCAGAAGACGATCATCATCTCGACCGGCGAGACTCACGTCGGTCTCGTCGCCGACCAGATCATCGGCAACCACCAGACCGTGATCAAGTCGCTCTCAAAGCTGCATTCGGATGTCACGATGTTCTCGGGCGCGACCATCCTGGGCGATGGCACGGCGGCATTGATCCTCGACGTCGCGCAGCTCGTCGCGTTGGCGCAGTCGAAGGTCGAGAAGCAGCATATCAGCGAGGCGGCGTGATGAACGATGGTTTGGCTGGCGAACGGCAGGCTGACGCGATGCAGGTCGTGATGATCGGCCTTGGCGAGGAGAAGTTCGCGCTCGACGCCGGCCTCGTGCGCGAGATCATCGATCCCGTCCCCGTCACCAAGGTGGCAGGCGCGCGCGCCTTCGTTCCCAGCGTGATCAACGTGCGCGGCAACGTCATTCCGCTCGCCGACCTGCGCATCCGCTTCGGCATGCCGCAGCTCGAGGATTCTGCCGATACGCGCATCGTGGTGATCGAGCTCGAGCTCGACGGCGAGCCGGTTCTGGTCGGCGTCACCGCCGACAAGGTCTACGAGGTCACGGAGATCTCCCAGACCCACGTGCAGCAGACGCCGCGCGTCGGCATGCACTGGAAGCCGGAGTTCATTCGCTTCATTGCCAAGTGGCGCGAAGAGTTCGTCATCGTTCCGAACATGGAACGCATTCTGAATTGAGATGAGGTCTCGGGCGAGACCGGGGTAGGGGCTGGAAATGAGATTTACCGTCAAGGCAAAGCTTGCCAGTGCGTTCGGCGTGATCATCGTCCTGTCCGGGATTGCGGGCGGCGTGGCTTACATGAAGCTCGGCGACATGATGGCGACCGCTGACAGCATGGTTCTGCGCGCAAACCGCATGGAAAAGGCGACGCAGATCGAAAAGGACATTTTGCTTCAGCTACGTGCCGAGAAGAACTCGGTGCTCGGTACGGAGGCTCAGGCCGAACAGTTTGCCGCCGATGCCGCCAGGCTTCGCGAGGAAGCGATGAAGACCAGGGATGAGGTCTACGCGCTGGCGAGCGAGAACGGCAGGAAGCTGCTCGACAGCTTTGCAGCCACATACGCCAAGATGAATACCTACCAGGAAGAAACGATCCGGCTGGCGAAGACCGACAAGCCGAAGGCCATGGAGCGCTCGATGGGTGACGGCCGCAAGGTCGTCGCAGACGCGATGGAATCCATGGGCGCCTATGTCGCCAACACGAAGAAGCAGATGGCTGAGCAGGCCGTCCAGTCCAAGGCAGAGGGGCACCAGGCCCAATTCCTGCTGATGACGCTGATCGGCATCTCGCTGGCGGTTGCGATCGGGGCTGCGCTCTGGATCTCCATCTCGATCAGCCGCTCGCTCGGAAGAGCGGTTGGCCTTGCAGGTGCGGTCGCGGAGGGCGATCTCAGCCAGACCATTCCCTCGGCGAGCAACGACGAGATCGGAGATCTCGTCAGGTCGCTGAACGGAATGGTCGAAAAGCTCCGGCAAATCGTTGCCGAGGCGATCACTGCGGCCCAGAACGTCTCCGCCGGAAGCCAGGAGCTGTCCGCCAGCGCCGAGCAGCTCTCGCAAGGCGCGACCGAGCAGGCTTCGTCCGCCGAGGAAGCCTCCTCCTCGATGGAGGAGATGGCCTCGAACGTGAAACAGAATGCCGACAACGCCAACCAGACCGAGAAGATTGCGGGGCAGTCGGCCAAGGACGCTGAAGCCAGCGGTGTCGCCGTGGGCCGTGCCGTCGAGGCGATGCAGACCATCGCCGAGAAGATCACGATCGTGCAGGAGATCGCACGCCAGACCGACCTGCTCGCCCTCAATGCGGCCGTGGAAGCCGCTCGCGCAGGCGAGCACGGCAAGGGCTTTGCGGTGGTCGCCTCCGAGGTCCGCAAGCTTGCCGAGCGCAGCCAGGCCGCCGCGGCCGACATCGGGACGCTGTCCACGGAGAGCGTGAAGGTCGCCCAGGAGGCCGGCCAGATGCTGTCCAAGCTGGTGCCCGACATCAAGAAGACCGCCGAGCTGGTGCAGGAGATCACCGCGGCCTGCCGTGAGCAGGACGTCGGCTCGGCCCAGATCAACCAGGCGATCCAGCAGCTCGACAAGGTCGGCCAGCAGAACGCCAGCGCCTCCGAGCAGGTGTCGTCGACCTCGGAAGAGCTCGCCTCGCAAGCCGAGCAGCTGCAGTCCACCATCTCGTTCTTCCGGATCGAGCATGCCACGCGCAAGGAGAAGGCCGCGGCCGAGCCGATCGACCGCGCCGTCGGTCAGCTCCGCGCCAAGGCTGCGCACATGGCGGCCGCCGACCGCGGCATGAAGAAGCCGGTGCCTGCCCGCAAGCCGGCACGTGCGATGAAGGTCGCCGGTGGCGGCGGCTTCGCCTTCGACATGAATGACGGCGAAGACGATCGCGACGCCGAGTTCCAACGCTGATCAACCGGTCCGGCCTTGTGCCGGACCGTACCCATTTCCAACCGGGAATCCTGGACTGCATCATGGCCGCAACCTCGCAATATCTGACGCTCGGGCTCGCCGGCGAGACGTTCGGCATCAGCATCCGCAACGTCCGGGAAATTCTCGACATGCGGCCGATCTCGCGGCTTCCGCACGCGCCGAACTTTCTGCTCGGCATGATCGACGTGCGCGGCAGCGGCTATCCGATCGTCGATCTCAGGAACAAGCTCGGTCTGCCCAGCGTGGCCGCCACCGAGGCGACCCGCATCATCATCCTCGATGTGCCGATGAAGGACCGTCTGGTCGGCGTCGGCTTCGTCGCCGACTGCGTGTTCGAGGTCACCGACATCGACGAGCAGGCGATCGAGCCCGTGCCAGAGGTCGGCGGGAAATGGCAATCGGACTATGCCGCCGGCATCGGCCGCAAGGGCGAGAAGTTCGTCGTGATCTTCGATCTCGCCAAGCTGATGGCCAATGACGAAGTTCCGGAAGGCCGCGACACGGCTACAGATGCGCCGCGCGCCGCCTGAGTTTGCGAGAGTGAAGCGTGGTCACGCGTAAGCCCCCCAATTCGAACCAACGAGACTGAAAATGAGATTCACCGTCAAAGCCAAGCTCGCCAGCGCGTTTGGCGTCGTCATTCTTCTGTTCATGGTAGCAGGCGCCGTGAGCTACATGAAGCTGTCCGACATGGCCGCGACAGCAGATTCCATGGTGCTTCGCGCCAAGCGGATGGAGAAAGCAGCCGAGGTCGAAAAGATCATCTGGCAGCAGGTCAGGGCGGAAAAGAACGCAATTCTTGGAACGGCAAGCGAGGCCGAGGAATTCGCGGTGAACGCGGCCAAGCTCCGCGATGAGGCCATGAAGATCAGGGACGAGGTCTATGCGATGGCCAGCGAAGGCGGCAAGAAGCTGCTCGACAACTTCGCCAGCGCCTACGCCAGAATGAACGTCTTTCAGGAAGAGACGATCAGGCTGGCAAAGACCGATAAGACCAAGGCAACCGAGCGCTCGATGGGTGACGGGCGCAAGGTGGTTGCGGATGCGACGGAGGCGATGGGAGCCTATGTCGCCAATACGAAGAGGCAGATGGCCGAGCAGGCTGTGCAGTCCAACGAAGACAGCCGCCGTGCCCAGTTGGTTCTGATCGTCCTCGTCATCGTCTCGCTCATCGTTGCCGCGATTGGCGCAGTCTGGATCTCGATCAATATCAGCCGGTCCCTCGCCAAGGCGGTCGGGCTGGCGGATGCCGTCGCGATCGGTGATCTCAGCCACAAGATCGATGCTTCCAGCAACGACGAGATCGGCGATCTCGTGAAATCCCTGAACGCGATGACCGCCAATCTGAACGCCACCGCGGCCGTCGCCAACGAGATCGCGCAGGGCAACCTCACGATCGAAGCCAAGCCGCTGTCGGACAAGGACACGCTGGGCCTTGCGCTCGAGCGCATGGTGGAGAAGCTTCGCCAGATCGTGTCCGAAGCGCTGACGGCGGCGCAGAACGTCTCCGCCGGCAGCCAGGAGCTCTCCGCGAGCGCCGAGCAGCTGTCGCAGGGCGCGACCGAGCAGGCTTCGTCCGCGGAGGAAGCCTCCTCCTCGATGGAGGAGATGGCCTCCAACGTGAAGCAGAACGCCGATAACGCCAACCAGACCGAGAAGATCGCCGCGCAGTCGGCAAAGGACGCCGAAGCCAGCGGTGCCGCGGTCGGCCGCGCCGTCAACGCGATGCAGACCATCGCCGAGAAGATCACGATCGTGCAGGAGATCGCACGCCAGACCGATCTGCTCGCGCTCAACGCCGCGGTCGAGGCCGCGCGTGCCGGCGAGCACGGCAAGGGCTTTGCGGTGGTCGCCTCCGAAGTGCGCAAGCTCGCCGAGCGCAGCCAGGCTGCCGCGGCCGAGATCGGCACGCTCTCGGCCGACACCGTCAAGGTGGCACAGGAGGCCGGCGCGATGCTCTCCAAGCTCGTCCCTGACATCAAGAGGACCGCCGAGCTCGTCGAGGAGATCACCGCGGCCTGCCGCGAGCAGGACGTCGGCTCGGCCCAGATCAACCAGGCGATCCAGCAGCTCGACAAGGTCGGTCAGCAGAACGCCAGCGCGTCCGAGCAGGTGTCCTCGACCTCGGAGGAGCTCGCTTCGCAGGCCGAACAGCTTCAGTCCACCATCGCCTATTTCCGCATCGAGCACGGCGCCAAGAGCCAGGCGTCGGCGCCGATCGACCAGGCGGTGAGCCAGTTGCGCGCCAAGGCGGCCACCATGGCGGCTGCCGAGCGTCCGGCGAAAAAGGTCGTGCAGGCCAGGCCGGCGCGCGCCGTGAAGGTTGCCGGTGGCGGCGGCTTTGCGTTCGACATGCATGACGGCGAGGATGATCGGGACGCCGATTTTCAGCGCTAGGATTTTTGCAGGCCGGTCTGCCCTGGGACGGTGGACCGGTCTTTCATCGGTTGTTTAAACGCGTAGGATTCGAGATGGCCCGTACGGCCCGACATTCAGTGCAGGTGGCCGTCGTGGACCGGGGCCGGCGGCCATGATGCCCGCCGTACAGGATACGGCCGTGCATCTGTCGGACCGCCATTTCCGCACCATCGCCGAACTGATCGAGGGCCAGGTCGGCATCAAGCTGCCGCAGGGCAAGCGGCTGATGCTGGAGGGGCGGCTGCACAAGCGCGTGCGCGCGCTCAACTTTACCGGTCTCAACGAATATGTCGAGAACCTGTTCGAGGCGGATCATTTCGATACCGAGCTCACCCATCTCATCGATGTGGTGACGACCAACAAGACCGACTTCTTCCGCGAGCCGCAGCACTTCACCTTCATGCGCGACGTCGCGATTCCCGGCCTGCTCAAGTCACATGGACGCAAGAACGCGAACCTGAAGATCTGGAGTTCGGCGAGCTCCACCGGCATGGAGGCCTACACCACCGCGATGGTGCTGGACGACATGACGCGGAACGGCTCGCGCTTCCAGTACCGGATCCTCGGGACCGATATCTCGACCGCGGTGCTGCGCCTCGCCAAGACGGCGATCTACACGCGCGACGTGCTCGGCCCGGTGCCGGAGCAATTCGTGAAACGATATTTCTCGACGTCGCGGGACAAGTCGCGCGGTGAGGTGCGGGTCGTACCCGAGCTGCGGCGCGCGACACATTTCATGAGGATGAACCTCATGGACAAGTCCTATCCGGTCGATCGCGACGTCGACATCATCTTCTGCCGCAACGTCCTGATCTATTTCGAGCGCGAGACCCAGCGCAAGGTGGTCGAGCAATTGTGCAGCCATTTGCGTCCGGGCGGCTATTTGCTGGTTGGACATTCGGAATCGATGATTCACAGTGCCGTGCCCGGGCTGAAGCAGGTTCAGCCAACCATTTTCCAGGTCTAGCCGGAGCGCAACCAAGATGCCGAGGGAGAAGGTTCGCGTGCTGATCGTGGACGATTCGGCGTCGGTGCGCCAAATCCTGCAGACGATCCTCAACGACGATCCTGATATCGAGGTGATGGCAACGGCCTCCGATCCGTTCGTGGCTGCAAAGCGTCTTCAGGACGAGATCCCCGATGTCATGATCCTCGACCTGGAAATGCCGCGGATGGACGGCATGACGTTCCTGCGCAAGATCATGGCGCAACGCCCGATCCCGGTGATCATCTGCTCCTCGCTGACCGAAGAGGGCTCGAACGTGATGTTCGAGGCGTTCGAGGCGGGCGCGGTCGATATCGTGCCGAAACCGAAGATCGACACGCGCCTTGCGCTGCTCGAATGCTCGACGCGGCTGCGCGAGGCGGTGAAGTCGGCTGCGCGCGCGCGGGTGCGGCCGCGTGCGGAACGCCGGGCTATCGAGAAGAAGCTGACCGCCGACGCCATCATCCCGCCGCCGGTGCAGGGCAGGGTCCGGCCGACGACGGAGCGCATCGTCTGCATCGGAGCATCGACCGGTGGGACCGAAGCGCTCAATGACGTCCTCGAGATGCTGCCGCCGCACTGTCCGCCGATCGTCATCGTCCAGCACATGCCGGCAGGCTTCACCGCGGCCTTTGCCAAGCGTCTCGACGGCGTCTGCCAGATCAGGGTCAAGGAGGCCGAGGACGGCGAGCCGGTGCTGCCGGGCTGCGCCTATATCGCGCCCGGCGCCCGCCACATGCTGCTCCAGCGCATCGGCCTGCGCTACCAGATCGCGATCAAGGACGGCCCGCCGGTGTCGCGGCATCGCCCCTCAGTCGACGTGTTGTTCCGCTCGGCGGCCCAGCATGCCGGCGCCAACGCGCTCGGCGTCATCATGACCGGCATGGGCGACGACGGCGCGCGCGGAATGCTGGAGATGCGCAAGCTCGGCGCCTCGACGCGGGCGCAGGACGAAGAGAGCTGCGTGGTGTTCGGCATGCCCAAGGAAGCCATCGCCCATGGCGGTGTCGAGAAGGTCGTTTCGCTGCATCACATCCCGCGCGAGATCATGCTCTGGTATCAGGCCGGGCACGCCGCGGTAGCGGGTTGATGGCCATGTCGCCCGTTCCGGCCAACACGCTCGCCGAGGCAACCACCGCGATCGAGGACGTCTCCTCGCGCATCGAGGACGTCTTCGCGCGCGTCGGTCACGAGCTCGGCTGCGGCCACCTCATCTTCAAGGAGCTGAACCAGGGCTTGGCGACGCTCTCGGGCGAGCTCTCCGGCGCCGAGATCGAGGGTGCAGCAACGGCGCTGCAGGAGATCGCCGCGCAGCTGAGCGAGCTGGCGCAGGCGCTGCCGGCGGAGAGCGCCCTGCTGGAGACGATCGGCAAGAGCACGGCGGAGGCGTCTTCGCTGCTCAAGCCGCTGTTCAAGCACATCCAGATGATCACCATCATCGCGCGCAGCGCGCGGATCGAGGCGGCCTCGCTCGACGGCGACCGCGAGGGCTTTCTCGCCTTCACCCAGGAAGCCTACGATCTCGGCAGGGCCGTGCAGCGCTCGATCGAAGGCTGCGCGCGCGACCAGCAGCGGCTGTCCGAGGCGGTTGCCACCGCCTCCGGCCGGCAGAAGGAATTCGAGAGCCGCTACCGGGCCCAGCTGATGTCGGAGAGCGCCGAACTCGGCGCGGCCTATTCCGGATTACGCGACCAGCGCAGCAAGAGCAGCCATCTGGCCGACCGCGCCAGTGCCAGCACCAGGAAGATCGCCGAGGCGGTCGGCAGCGCGATCATCTCGCTGCAGGCGGGCGACAGCACGCGTCAGCGTCTCGAGCACGTGTCCCATGGCCTCGGCCTTGCGTCGGAAGCCGCGCCGAGCCTCGTTCCTGAAACGGTGCCGAGCGATGACGGCGTGCGTGCGATTTGCCGGCTGCAGGCGGCCCAGCTCAGGGATGCCCAGCGCGAGTTCGGTGGCGACGTCGGCCAGATCGTCGGCGCGCTGACGGCCATCCTGCACGATGCGGGCAGCGTCGTCGGCCACGGCCGCACGCTGTTCGGCGGCGAGGAGGGCGGCTCGTCGTCGTTCCTGACGCGCATCAAGCAGACGCTGGCGCACGCATCGACCCTGATCGCTACCTGCGAGAGTGCCGGCCGCTCGGTCGACGAGGCGCTCGCGATCGTCGAGGACACGCTGACGAAATTTCGCCAGGCGATCGCAGGGCTTGCCGAGGCGACCGTCGACATCACGCTGATCGGAATGAATGCCGGCCTCAAGGCGAGCCATCTCGGCAGCCGCGGCAGCGCCTTTGTCGTCATCGCCAACGAGCTCAAGGCGACCGCCGACCAGGTCTCCGCGGGGGCCGCGCGCCTGAGGCCCGTGCTCGACGGGATCGAGCGCTCGGCCAATGAGCTGAAGGAGCTCCGCGTGCAGGGTGATCCCACCCAGCTTGCCAAGCTCGAGCCGCAAATCCTTCAGGCGTTGCGCGAGGTCGAGGCCGGCAATGAACGGCTCGGCAAGCTGATGAGCCGGCTCGTCGACGAAGGCGCGGAATTCGAGCGGCTGATGAATTCGGCCCAGGGTCAGATGACCAGGCTCGGCGAAAGCTCCGCAGCCTTGCCTGCGGTCGCCACGCGGCTCGAGACTGCGAGCGCAAGCGCGCAGCGGCTACAGCCGGAGCTGCAGGATCAGGCGATCCTCGACGATCTCTTCGCGCGCTACACGATGGAGCGCGAGCGGGACGTTCATCGCGAGTTCCTGCAAGCGCTGGGACTGGCATCGATCGCCGCCATGCGCCGGGTCGAGGCGGTCGAGACTGCGGATGACGGCATAGAATTGTTTTGATTGCGTCGCCACGTGATGCGGCGGCAATTTGACGAGTCGGCTTTGCAGGGCGTTAACCGTCGCGGAATACTCGCCGCGTCGGTCATTGTCGCGCCCCAGAGTTGGTTGCAAATATCAGTGAATTTTACGGCGGACATTTCCATGATGCGAGACGGCAAATACGCGGCCTGGTTCAGGACGCCGCGCGGCCAGGGCACGGGTATCGTGCATCTGGCGGACGGACGGATCTCCGGCAGCGACAGCTTCTTCACCTATGGCGGCTCCTATCAGTTCGATGACGATCAGCGCTTCACGGCCGTGCTGACCACGCGGCGCTATGCCGAGGGGCCGCCGACCGTGTTCGGTCTGGACGAGGTCGAGGTCAGCCTCGCCGGCGTGTGCAGCGGTGCGATGGCGACCTGCTCCGGAACGGCCAGGGAAGCGCCCGACGTGATGTTCGAGGTGACGCTGATCTACAGCCAGGAAGATGCGCCGGCTGTGGAGGCGCGAGGCGCCGTCGTGAAGCTCAATGACAAATTGCCCAAGGGCCTCGACAGCCGTTCGCGGCCGCGCCAATTTCCTGCGCCTTCCAGGCCTCCCGCATCTTAGTCTTGCGTTGACGCTATCGCAGCGAAGCGGGCTGCGACCGCGCTGCGGCAACGATGCATTCAGGCGCAGAAAGTTAGGAATGAGGCGGCAATAAAGGACGGACGAGACCATGCCTCAGATCTGGATGACATACGACGAACTGGCGACACTCAGCGGCTGTTCGCCGGCAGAAGCCAAAACGCGCGCCGTCCATCTGTCGCTCGACCGTCGCAAGAGTCGCGACGGCGCAACGCGCGTCAAGCTCGACCTGGCGCTGACGGCCAAGTTCTTCGCCTCAATCCGCGAAGCGGATTTCGATCTCGACGGCGCCATCGAGGCGCTGCAGAGCACGCACAGGCAGATGGCCGAACTCCTGGCCCCGACCGGGTTCCGCGAGCGCGGGGCAGCCTAGCTCGCTTGGCGTCAGGCCCCGCAGTTCGTTCCACGTGCCACCGGTGGATCGCCGCCAGCTTTTCGCGAATCAGGCATAGACTCGTCTCCGGAATTTCGAGCCGGGGCCGGGGTTTCAACCGCATCGGGCCGTAGAGCCTGTAGGAGAATGCCATGAGGAAAGCCAAGTATCGGGTCGGCCTGACGCTGTTGGGAACGGTGATGTTCGGTGGGCTGCTGATCGTCACAACCGCGTCGTCACGTGCGGAGGTCGTCAAGCTGCAGGCCGACCTCAAGGGCAGCAATGAAGTGCCTCCGAACGGCTCGTCCGGTTCAGGCAAGGCGGAGGCCGCGTTCGACACCCAGACCAAAGTGCTGACCTATACGATTACGTTTGCCAATCTGACTGGTCCGGCGATGGGGGCGCATTTTCATGGCCCCAGTGATGCGGGCAAGAACGCCGGCATCGCTCTGCCCTTCAAGACGGTCCAGAGTCCTATCCAGGGCAGCGCCACGCTCACGGATGCCCAGGCGGCGGATCTATTGGCCGGCAAATGGTACGCGAACATCCATACGGCCGCGAACCCAGGCGGCGAATTGCGCGGGCAGATGATGAAGTAGGGGGATGTCGCCGTGGCGCTGAAGAATGTGTCAGCGCCGTGGGCCTCAGGCTGGCGGCCGAGGCAAGAAGGCCAGGATCGTCTGGGCGAGGATGACACCGACGGTGCCTCCTGCCGCCTTTTGCAGCACGTCCAGGAAACCCGGATCACGATCGGGGGTCAGCGTTTGCAGGACTTCCAGCCCCATCGCAACTGCGATGACGAGCGAGCAGGCCAAAGCGAGTCGGCCGGGCAACAGGAAAGCGAGCAGGAAGCCCAACAGGCCATAGGCGCTGAAGCGCTCGATGACGACGATCCAGTAAGCCTCGTGATGCCCCATCAGCGCCGGCCGCCCCGCCAGCCTTGCCAGGGTGGCATAGGCGATGAGGGCGAGGCAGATTCCCGCGGCTGCGATGAGGTGATTTCGACGCATGGCCTACCATAACCGCTCGAGGGCCATTCCGCTTCGAAAGACGAGAACATCGTTAAAGCGCCTCGTCGCTCTTCGGGCGGCGCGGGCTGCCTAAAACCTAGCCGCTATCGCCGGCCGGGAGGCGGTCCGGCGAAGATGGTCAGGCCACCAGGACGTCGCCGGCCGGCGCTGCGGATGCGGAGTGGCGGCGTGAATCGACGAGCTCGCTGAATTTCGCAAAGGGCAGCGGTGCGGCGACGAGATAGCCCTGCCCTTCCTCGACGCCGGACGCGATCAGGGCGCGGCGCTGCTCTTCGGTCTCGATTCCTTCGGCGACGACCGTCATGCGGAAGTCCTTGGCGAGCGCGACCAACATCTCGACGATCGTCGTGGTCGATGCATCCACGGTGATGGTGTCGACGAAGAACTTGTCGATCTTGATCGTGTTGGCGCCAAGTCCCTTCAGTCGCGACAGACCGCTGTGACCCACGCCGACGTCGTCGATTGCGACGCGGAAGCCGTGGTCGCGTAACTCGGCCACGACGGTCGCGGCGTGCGCGAGATCGTCGAGCTCGTCGCGTTCGGTGACCTCGACCACGATCTGGCGTGCGGAGATTCTCGTTGCCAGGACCGTGCGACGCAGCGTCTCGACGAAGCCGGCACTCAGCAGGTGTTTGGGCACGACATTCACGGACATCTTGAAGGTCTTGTCCGCCTTCAGCACGCCCTGCAGGTCGGCGAGCGCCGATTTCAGGATCTGCCAGGTCATCACCTGGATGCGCCCGCTGGATTCGGCCAGCGGAATGAAGTTCATCGGCGGCACCACCGAGCCGTCCCGACGAACCCAGCGCGCCAGAATCTCGCAGCCGGTGATCTGGCCCGTCCTGAGCTCGAAGATGGGTTGGTAGTATGGCTTGAATTCGCCGGCTGCGAGGCCGCGATCGAGATCGGCGACCGGCCCTTCCATCCGGCGGCTGCGTGCCAGCAGGATGCCGAACAGTGCACCAAGCCCAAGTGCGACTGCGAGCGCCGGCCAATACGCCTCGCTGTTCCAGCTCGAAAGCACGGCGTGCTCGAGCCGGATCGTGGCGTGAAGCGGGAAGCGCGTGGAATGCCTGTCGAAGCTGATCGGCCCTGGCAGGGGCCTGTCGGCATCGAGCCGGAATTCGCCGAGCTTCTCGCCATTGCTCAAGGCGAGGATCACCTCGCTGTGCGCGCGCAGCTCGGCGGGCATGAGATCGAACAGGCCGGCGTTGATGCCGACGATGGCGACCAGCGCGGAGCTGCGATTGACGTCCCTGAGCACGCCCAATGCGTCGCCGCCGAACTGCTCCACGCGGAACAGCGAGAGCCTCTTGTCGTGTGAGGGCAGCATGTCGCGCCGATCCGCCCAGCCCTTGTCGAACTCGAGCGTCTCGGAATAGGCCGAGCAGATCACCGATCCGTCCGGGTTGACGAGACGGACGTCCTTGATCGCCGAGCGCTGGTAGACGTGGAGCCGGATGGCTTGCAACGCTGCCGGTGCGCAGCTGGCAAGATCACGCTTGGCGAGTTCGTCGAGGCTGGCCGCGGCGAAATCGACCGCAAATTCGGAGCGGCGCAGAACGACCTCGGTCAGCTCGTTCAGCTGGTGCGCCTGCTGGTGGCGAATGACGCCGTCTGCCGCAAAATGGCCCGCCAGCCCGAACGCCATCGTGCTCGCAATAACGAGCGCCGCAAACGAGAGGTTCGGCCGCTGTAATCTCATCCGGTCCAGGCGAAATTCAGGAGAGGCTTGGTGACTGATCTTGGAACTGATTTTGGGAATTGATTCTAGCCAGCGGGGGCTAAGATAGGGTTTAACGGGCGGACCGGTCCGGAAGGGCTACCGAGGGGTTGGCTGACTGATGTCGTGCGGCCCGAGCATGGAAAGTTGAGCAGTATGATCAGGACGTTAAGCCTCCTCCTCCTGTCGTTCGTCGTCGGAAGCTCCGCGGCTTGGGCGCAGGGAACCAAAGACCAGCCATCGGGCACTCAGCCCACCTCCCGCAGCGGCACGGCGACGAATTCCGGTTCGGACAGCATGGGCGGAGCCTTCAAGGGGACGGGGACACCCAACTATGGAACGAGCCCTGGGATGGGGTCCCAGAAGAAGACGCGCAACTAGGTCAGGTCAGCTTGGTCGCGCTCATCGGGGGCGCGGGATAAGCTCTGCCTGACCTGTCGGTGTGGGGCGCTGCGGGATCACGGGCGGCCCGCAGCCGAAGCACCACGAAGGCGATGTTGATCGCCAGCCAAACCAGAACCGCGGAAATGGCAAAGTGGAGCACTGCCAGACCTCGCTGTGAGATTCGAACTAACACCCGAACGTGGGTCTGGTTCCGTCCCGGCGAGGCAAAGCCATGATTACTTCGAAAGAATGTCTGTTTCGAAAGACTGTAGGCTGACGTCCGCATCTGCGGAGTCGTGACCTCTGAGCCTTTTGCAGTGGCCTGCTGGCCCCGTCAGTGAGGTCGGTCGTCATTCACCGCACGCGGGAGGTCGTGCTGCGGGGCTCAAGGCGAGCACCGTCGCCTTTCCGAGGCTAGCTCTTTTTGCCCGTCTTCGGCTTCAGCGAAAGACCAAGCCGCAAGGCCATGCGCTTGATCGCATCAGGCGAGCGTCCGAGAACTTTCGCGGCCTCTTCCAGCGAAGCCGAAGACTTAGCCAGCTCCATGAGCCGGCGGTCTTCTTTGAACGACCAGGGCTTGCGCGCCATAACCGAAATCATCCTCTTGTCGACACAACGACAAAGCCGCCAAGCGACCCATGTTCGCTCGACGGCTTTGCTTGGGTGGGGCCGGGCTTGGGGGAGCCCGGTGCGAGATGGATATGCGATCGGTGAGACTTCGCAACAAACAACGCGGATTAAGCTAACTGCTCAACCTTACTGCGATGAAATCGATGCGCGACGCTCCGTATAACCACGGTGTTTCGCTGGCGAATCCGATGCGCGCCCTCCGACGGCGGTCTCATCCGTGCCGGTCGACGTTTGAAGCACCAAGATGAACGAGGTTCATGGTGTCGGCGTGGCGAGTTCTGGTAAAAAGAACTGGAGCCTCTTCTCCGCGCTCTGTGCCCTCGCGTGCCGACCAATCTTCGAGCATCACGTTGCACAAACTTCATCTTCGTCTGACAAAAGTTTCAGCGGTGACGAACTTGAAGTCGACACAACGAAAAGATGAAAATGAGCGCGGGAGGAGCGTTCCGGCAAACGTGGGAATATTCCAATGTTAGCTGCTTTGGTTTTGATTTCGATTTTCGCAGCGGGTTTTGGCTGCGGCTATGCCGTACGCGCGTGGCGCTCGCGGAAGCGATCGGCACGATATCGTCTCTATGCACCCTATACCCCCGCTTCGATGGAAGCCGGTCGCACCCAGCGGCCATCGTAACCGCGGGGCTGCGCGCGTGCTGACCCGGGTGAATGGTCGTCGTGGCGGAGTCGAAATAACCATGTGCGGTTAGGTTA
Organism: Bradyrhizobium sp. CIR18; assembly: GCF_014198295.1. Classification (NCBI taxonomy): domain Bacteria; kingdom Pseudomonadati; phylum Pseudomonadota; class Alphaproteobacteria; order Hyphomicrobiales; family Nitrobacteraceae; genus Bradyrhizobium; species Bradyrhizobium sp. CIR18. The sequence continues at coordinate 99,868 of NZ_JACIHF010000012.1, forward strand.
ATCTGCCGCCGTCCTTGAGCGCCCAGGCAAGGCAACCTAAGACGGATCAGTTCATTGCGAGTTCGGGTCCTCTATTTCCGGAGGGCGTGCGGGTAGGCGTAGATGACGTGGCTGATTGCGTTGCTGGGCGCGACGACTTGCGCTCTTATTTTGATTGCGTTTGTTTGTAGCTATGGCCGGCATCTGAGAGATCTTCCAGGTCCCTGGATAATGAGCGAGGGTCATTCAAATGATTGATCAACGGCAGAACGCGCCGCGCAGATATTTTGTTGACGCGCAAGGGCATCGTGTTCTGATAGGCCTTTCGCTGGAGGAGACGGCGGAATTCGAGGCGCTAGATCTTGCCTCGAAGGAGACGGTGCAAATCGTGGCCGAAACCCGCGCAGGCACGAGAGCGGCCGCGGTTGACGACGTTCGGTGGCTGGAGCTCTATTCCAAGCACGAAGGAGCCTGGCGGGCCTGGATCGCACAAAGCCAGGCGGGGCGGACGCAGGATTTAGGCTTTGTTAACTATGCCTGACCGATGGTAGCGGCTTAGATCTCGAAAATGGGGATGGCCCACATGTTTCAGCTGTTCCTGAGAGCACGCGCGCATAATCTTCTCGGCTCCCGCCGCGAGGACAAAGGTTTTAAGGCCCGCTCCGCGGAGCGTGATGCGGAGACCGACCGCACGCGGATCGGTGCCGTCCTGGCGGCGATCGAAACGGCATTGCAGGAAGCGGAGAGGGAGCAGGCCGGCCTCAACCGGCGTGTCGATGACGCAGTTGCGCGCGCATCCGTCACCTTCGGAAACGGTACCGACGAGTACCTCGAGCGAGAGGCGCTCGACAATCATCACCAGGATCTCTTTGCGGCGGACATCTCCAATGGCCAGCGCCGGCTCAAGGAATTGGCGAGCAGCATCGGGCACCTGAAGTTCGTCAAGACCGCAATGCTCACGCGTTTTCCGAATTTCAAGCCGCCGCAGCTCAACAGCTAGTATTGGAGCTCTTGCCGCGCGCTCGGCCATCCTTCGAGACGCCCAGGCCACACCGCGTGACAATTCGGCGCCGCTTTGCGGTTTGGCGCGTCGATCCTTTTTGCTATGGTCCCGGCAAGCATTCACGCTTCGAGGGAGCAGCAAGGTGCCGGTCAGGAATATGCGAAGGTTGGTTGGATTGGCATGCGTGTTGACGTTGGCTGCGCCGGCGACGGCGTCGGCCATCACCGCCGAAGTGGCGCGCGCATGCGAAGCGGCGGTGGCCAAGGCGTTTCCGCCCAGGCAAATCGGCAACCCGGCGGCGGGGAGCGCCAAGGGAACGGCCAAGGATCAGCGCGCATACTTCCAAAAATGCGTCGCGAACAACGGTAAGGTCGACGACGCGCCGGCGGAGGCGGCCAAGGACAGCAAGCCCAGTAAGTAGCGGCCGTCGATCTAACGCGGCGGCGGGCAGGGAGAATAGAACGCGCCGTTTGCCGCGTTGATACGTTCGACGCATTGGTTGGGATCGGTGATCGTCCCTGCCACGGTGAAATCGTAGCCGATGCCTTTGACGACGACGATGTAGCGGCCCGGCGACAGCGTGAAGCCGTCCTGTTCCGGTTGCAGCAACAGCATCCTCTGCTGATCCTCGACCGGCCCCACTTTGTAGGGGTAGGACATGCTGCGAATGACCCAGGAATCGCCCGCGCTGACGATGGCGGCCTTGCCGGAGGCATCGACGCCCATTGACCGGGACACCTTCGCGACGACTCGAACCTCGGTCACGCTTGCCTCAATGCTTCCGTCCGGTCTGAACACGATAAAGTTGACATCTCCGCTTGTCAGGGTCGTTGCACTCGGCGTGTTGATGGCCGCCGAGATCGCAACGCGGCGGTCTGGAATCTTTCCGGGGACCGGCTTCAGTTCCTGGAGCTGCCCCTCGTTCAGCGCGTAGACGCCGAAGGTCGTCGGCAAAGGCATGGAGGGGTGTGCAGGTGGCGCCGGCTCCTTTGCGCTGTCGGACGCTCGTTCGACACTCACGCTCTCCGACGGGGGCGGGGCGGTGGCCGGCCGGGGCTCGGGGTTGCCCGGCGCGCGCTCGGATGGCAGCACCAATTGTGACAGTGCGGACACTTGGGTCCTCAAACGCGGCCAATAGATCACCGTGGTGCTGGCGCCGGCCATGAGCAGGAGAATGCCGGCCAGTCGAACCAGAAAGGTGAAGGCGCCGCTGCGTTTGGTTTGATCCGGCGATCGCGGCGAAGCCACGGGACGGCGCGGTGCTCCCGCGTCGTTCGCAGCAGGCGGCGAAGCCGAAACGGGTGACGACATCGGAATGGGCGGGGGAGCGAAGGTATGGCCCGGGGGCGGGACCGGAACGTCGGTTGCCGCGACAGTTTTTTGCGGCTCGGACGCGGCGCTACGCTCGAAGGAACGCTCGACCTCCTTGATGGCACGTTCGAGGACCTGCTGAAACTCGCGCGATTCCCGCGCGTCGGCGTGCGTGAATTGCTCCAGAAGCTTGACGCGCGCCAGCTCATAGACAATCTCCCGCATCTGCCGGGGATCGTCGGATACGGCGCGGATGCGGCTCGACAGGAGACGGATAAACCCGGCTTTGATCTGTTGCGCCGAGGGAGCGTTGGCCGCAGTTTCACCGGAGTCGGTCATCAAGGCCGATCAAGTAGCCCGGATAGGGCTATTTCGCTAGGTCTTTCCGCTTCAAACCTCTCGAGTTGAGGCAGTTTGGCTTCGATTGGCGGCTCCGCGACGGCCTCGCGCAGTGTTCGAAGGTGCTTGCTTTTGGGCGAGAACCTGTGACATTTCGCCAAGCTCTTCTCTTTCTGGTGCTCGACCATGCGCGGCGTTCTAGCAGTCCTCACGGTTTTGACCTTCCTGGTTTCGCCTGCCGGTGCGCAGGGGACCAAGGATCAGGCCAACACCACGAGCTCCAGCATCATCACGACCCCCACGAAGAAGGCGCAGACCAATCAGGCTGCCTCGCGGCCGACCGCCGTTCGGAACCTTTCAGGCAGCCTGCCTGCTGGAAAGTCGGCCCAGGGCGTCTGGCGGGATGGCAAGCTGGTTGCCGTCCCCCGCTAAGGTCCACCCAACGAACCGTGAAGGAACGGTGATCGCCTCCCTGACGTTCATGCTCGGGAGATATCGTATGAAACGACCAGTTCTGATCGCCATTGCGTTGCTTTTGCCCGCCGCTGCCTGGGCCCAGGGCGTCAATGACCCATCGACGCCCAACCGCAACGTGACCATTGTCAATCCGTCGCAGCCCGCGCGCCCCAACGCGACGCCCAATATCCCGAGCCGGATCGAGCCGCCCGTGACGAGGGGCGGATACGCCCGACCCTATCACGGGAATAGAACCCGGGGCAGTGGCTCGAGCCGCCGCTAGCCGCGCCGTTCACCCTTCGGTGCCTCTCTCAAGCTATTGCGGGTTGACCTCGACCTCCAAGGTCGACGTCCCTGCATTGCGACGGTTCTTGCCCGAGATCAGGAGCGTGAACTTGTCGGTGCCGGGCGCCTCGGCTTCTGCCGAATAGCGGAAGCCGGACCCGACCACCGCCAATTGTCCCCGTGATGGTCCGCTCACGACCGATACCTTGAAGATCTGCATGTACGACCAGCGCAGGCCCTGGATGCACTCGGCGCCAGGCGCGATCGACATCGTCCATTTCACCGTATCGTGCGACAAGGCAAACGGTGTTCGTTCCTTGATGCAGATGGGGCTCGCCTGCGCCGCAAGGCCAGACATGGCGGACGCCGCGAGGACAGCACCTGACAGCAGTACCGGTCTTGTACGCATTCTCGGCAACTCCACCAGCTTATGCCGAAATCGAACGGCGACGATTTAACGAGGTCTTGGAACGCAGCTGTTTGCCACTGAGCCGCTCATCTCACATGGATCTCAGAAAGCGCGATCATCCGGTCGGCTCTCTCCAGATCATGCCATCCTACCTCTGTTTTGCCCGACGGATCAAATCGGATTTCGGGAAAGGCGTAACTGATTGAAATGGCTGGCGCCGGCTACTGTGCATGGGGTTGTTTTTCGATTTTTGATGGCACGGCCCCGCGTTCCTAAAATCTTGCAATTGGCAGCCGCATGAGCTGAAGTTGAGGGGGGCGCTTGATGCTGCTCGGCCCGCTTGGGAGAGATCGGAGTGCGATCCATTCGCCGCAAGTCCACATCGGATCGCTGGATATCCGGGCGCGCGCCGGTTCAGGCGGCCGTGGCCGCCGCTGTCGGATTGGCCCTCTCTGCCTACCCGCTCTCATGTCGTGCTCAGTCTGAGCCCGAGCCATCCATCAACGACTACCTTCCGCCAAGCGAGCCGGAAGTCTCGCGCGACGAATGGCGGCAGCGGATCGAGGACGCGCGGCGCCGCGCCAAGGATGTCTCGCGCGAGCGGCGGGAGCATCCCGAGCTCTACAAGCCGATTCCGGAAGATCCGGACCTTGTCGCGACCGAACGCCTTCTCCGCGACGATAGCCTGCAGCGAGGCGATATCGTCACGACCAAGAAGGGAATGTTCGTCTATCAGGGGCGATCAGACCAACCGCGTCGCGATCAGGACTTCGTGCCTGTCAATCCGAAATCGGTGCGCTGAGCTTCAGTACCGCCGCAAGATCTCGTTGAATTTGGGATCGGTCACTTTCGTGGTGTCGAGCAGCAGCGCCTTGCCTTGCGGAGATGCCTGCACATAGGCCGCGATCAGCAGCGGCTCGTAACGCGAGCGATTGGCCAGCGCCGCGCGGATGTCAGATTGCGCCAGCAGCTTGATCTCTTCGTCCGTTGCAGCCGCGCTCGAGGTCACGGTCCGGACGCGAGCGAAGGCGACGTCGATCGGCACGGATCCGGTCAAGTAGGACATCTTCACAGCCGGCGTTGCCGCTTCGCCGGCCTGGGCCTGCAACGTGCCGAGTGTGAGCCAGAGCGCGGGCCTGATCGGTGAGACCTTCAAGGCTGCGACGACGGCGCCTTGGGCGGCCTTGTTCTCGCTGGCCCGTCCGGCCGCATCGGACGATGGACCGTGAAGAACGTCAGCGGCCACTGCCGCCGCGTAGTTCGCGAGCAGGTCGCCATCCAGCGAAACTGATGCCAAGACACCGCCGGCCGCCAGCTTGGCCTTCTCGGGCGGAATCTCGCCCGAGAACAAATCGCTCGCGCGAAAGTTCGGTCGGATGAGATCGCCGTAGAATTCCATGCCGGCATGAAGCGCCAGCATGAACGCAGTGCAGATGCCGATGACGCGAAGCAGGAACATGCGGTTCATGGTGAAATCGACGAGGCCTGTGAGGGCGAAGCGAGCACGGGATTGAAACGAGAGCAGGGCTCTTAAATTGCGAGCAGACTATCACCTTGGATCGTCAGCAGCGTCAAGTTTCCGGTCGCGTAAGCGCCGGTGTCGATGTTGATGCGGTTCGGGCGAATATCGGGCGCGCTGACCGGGGTGTGACCGTGGACAATATATTTGCCGAAGCGCTCCTCGGACGCGAGGAATTCCTCGCGGATCCAGAGCAGGTCCTCATCCTTCTGGCGCTCGAGCGGCACGCCAGGCTTGACGCCGGCATGGACGAAGAAGAAGTCGCCGCAGGTAAAGGACGAGGGCAATTGCTGCAGGAACGCCAGGTGCTCGGGCGGCAATGCGCGCTTCAGTCCTTCGATCAGCTCGACCTGCTGCTCCGCGGACGGATTCATCGTCGGCGTGATGCCGTAGGAGACCAGCGTCAGCAGGCCGCCATAGTGGCGCCACTCCTGCAGGCGGGCGGGGTCCTTGAGGACCTCGAGCAGGAAGATCTCGTGGTTGCCCTTCAGGCAAACCGTCTCGTGTGTCTTCGAGCGTTCGATCAACAGATCAAGAACGGCGCGCGAGTCCGGGCCGCGGTCGACATAGTCGCCGAGAAAGACCTGGATGGCCCGTTCAGGGGCCGAGCGGGCCAGATCGACGTCGATGACGGTTAACAGCGATTGAAGCAGATCGGCGCGGCCGTGCACGTCGCCGATGGCATAGACGCGAACGCCGTCGGGAAGCCGAGGCTTGGTCTTCTTTCGAAAGCGTGAGGAAAGGCCCATCAGGTCGGTCGAATCGCTTCCAGCGTCACGAGCGGAACGTCGCGATGGCTCTTAGCAGAACAAGTCACACATCGGTATTCTTAATTGTTTCCGACCAAGGCGCCCGCATTTTGATTAAAGGATCGCGCGGCCTTTGAGCCGTATTTCAAGACGTCTCGCGTAGCGTCTCCCCAACAAAAACGGGGAGCGCGACATGCGCAAAGTTGTAAAGTTCCTGGCGGCCGTGGCCGCCATCGTCGTTGCTGCAGGGGTGCAGCAGCGCGCTGAAGCTGCTTTCGTCGGTGCGCCCTTGGGGCTGCGCGGGGCCATCCAGTACATCAAGTTCGATCAGCCGACGCTGGCGCCGATGGCGTTCACGCTCTTCTGCCTGAAGTACAAGGACGAGTGCAAGCCGCGGCCGCAGCACGTCGTGTTCAGGGGCGGGCGCCTGAAGCTTACCGCGGAGCGGCTGGCGCAGATGCAAGAGGTCAACCAGCAGGTCAATACCGCCATCCGTCCCGAGGCCAATCTGGAAGGGCTGCGCGGCGAGAAGTGGCTGCTGCATCCGACCAGCGGCGACTGCAACGATTACGCTGTGACAAAACGCCACGAGCTGATCGCCAAGGGCTTTCCGGCGCGCTCGGTGCTGCTCAGCGAGGTCGTGACCACCTGGGGCGAGCATCATCTCGTGGTCGTGGTTCGCACCTTCGCCGGCGATCTCGTGCTGGACAATCTCTCCGGTCACATCCTGCCGTGGTCGAAGAAGCCCTATCGCTGGGTCCGCATTCAGTCGCCCAAGAACCCGAACTACTGGGCCTCGCTCGGCGACCGCGCGGTCTGATCATCCGCGCTCTATCGTGATCCGGATTGGCTGACGCTCTGCGACAGCCCGAGTCCCACGATCACGGAAAGGCACAGGATTGCTGCGGGCCGCAGCAATCCTGGCCCGGCGAAGCTCTGAACCAGCGCAAACAAAACACAGGCCGCGGCGGCCGCAGGGAAGAACGAGTCGCGTCCGCGCTGCAAGGCGCCGAAGAACAGGCGCAGCAGCGCGATCGAGCTCACCGCCAGCGCGCTAGCCAGGCCAATCCATCCCATGCCGGCAAAGACCGCCGCGGCTGTCGACGGCGCCGTCAAAGCGGCTCCGACATCGCTCTGGTAGATCCGGCCCACCGCAGCAAAGGTCCCGGCGCCTGCGCCGAACCAGCGCGTGTCGGACAACATCCGCTCCAGCGCGGCCCGCGTTTCAGCCCCCATATCCGGGACGAGCCGCAGCAGGATCGGTCCGGAGCCCTTTTCGAACAGGAAGGACAGCACGATCGCCGCTCCGATCAAGGCGGCGGCCGACAAGGCGCCCGCTGCGAGCGGCGATAGATCGAGCCTGCGAATGACGAGGATCAGCAGGATCAGCACAATGCCAAAGGCCGCGGCGATCGCGCTGTTCGTGCCTGACAGGCCGAACACCGCAAGCGCGCTTGCCAGCGTGCCCACAAGACCGCAAAGGCCGATCGCCACCGAGCGAAGGACCGAGTGATGGGTCTCGGCCCGTTCAGCCGCAAGCTGCATCACCGCCAGATTGAGCATGAGGCCGAGGCCGGCCATGGTTGCCGTGAGATCAGCGGGAACGGTCCCCGCAAGCGCCGGCGACAGCCGATGCAGGTCCAACATCAAGGCGGAGACCGCGGTTACGCCGCTCAGCACAAAGAGAACCAGTTCGGCCCGGCTGCGGTTGCGGACCACCAGGACGGTGACGCCGAGCAACGAGATCGCCGCAAGCGCCAGCAGCAGCGCGCTGACGGTCAGGCCGATATCGGCAGTGATCGGTCCGAACGGCAGGCCACCTATGGCATCGCGGGTGCTGGCCCAGATCGGATGGGCAAAGCTTAGCGGAAGCGGGACGAGCTGAGCCGCGATGAACAGCGGAATGGCGATCGGGATCCAGCGGCCCCAGGAGGTCGCGCGAACATAGTGGTCGTAGTCGGCTTTTCGCGCGCTTGCGGTGGCCGCCAGCAGGCTTAGCGCGGCGGCCATCGTCCCGAGCTGCGCACCAAACTTGGCGCCGGCGATTTCGAGAGCGGAAGCGGAGACGATGGAAACGATGAGGGCAAAATAAGCGAGGGACAAACGGCGCGCTCGAAGGGAATCCTGAAACGGTCAGGTCACCATACAAGCGGGCGGGTGGTTTTCAAACAGAGGCCTGCCTCGGTCCAACGCTTAAAACCTTGGGCCGTTTGCGCGCGGGCTCGTTGGTCGCTGATTGATCGGCGCGATCAGCGGGTGGCCTTGATCGGGCGGCCGAAGACGCGGGCGGCGCGTGCGGCGGCAAGGCCAAAGCGCGCGGCCGAGCCGAAGAGATAACCGCCCTGGAGGGCGATGGCCGCGAGTGCCACGCCTTTGAGGCTCTCGAGCAAGGTGAGATCGAGCATCGAGCCGACCGGGATGGCGGCGAGCACCATGACGAAGGTCAATGGCAGCAGGACCAGGACGCGAAAGCGTTGGCCCAGCACGGCACCTACGAGAAAGCTGAAAATCAAAAACGCGGTCATCCGAAACACTCTCCGTGCTTCGGACCCTAGGTTCCCCACCCTAAAAAGACCCTTAAGCTGTATGGCTAAATTTGGCCTATTGGCTGCAATTTGCCAGCAGCGAATGATAGGCCTCCCGCAAGCCGTTCAGGGCCACCACGCCCTTGATCTCGCTGTCGCTTTCCCTGACCACCACCGACAGCGAGGCCGTTGACTGCCACTTGCCGGCGGCAAAGGCCGAGACCTCGTCGGGCAGCAGCACCGCGGCGCCTGCGGCCGCCATGCTGGCGTCAAAGGTCAGGCTGCCGCCGCCGCTCGCGGCAATGGTGACCTTGGGGTGGCTCCGCGGCGGAAAAGGCCGGATCAAGGCCACCAGCACGTCAACCTTGCCCTTCGGCGCACAGCGGACGATGAGGCCGGCAAAGTCCGGGTCGGATTGGGTGGTGTCCGCGGTCTTCGTGATGGCCGCGAAGCTCTCGCCGTCCTTGGCCCCTTGCGTGCGGCTGAACTTCCAGATGGAGGAGGGGGCGGCCACCTCAACGACGGGGGCGCCCTGGCACGAGGACCGCGCGCGGCCAGCACAGGAGGTAGCAGAGCCCCATGGGCGGTCAGCGGCGCCAAGGAGGGAGCCTGCCAACAGCGGAACAAGAAGGAGGCCAGACAATGGGAGTTCCTATCCTTAACGGCCCAGACTTAGCAGAGCGGCGAGAGGTCAAGAAGCCTCGCGCTCGACACACGAAGCCCTTGAGTTGGGCGGTTTGCTCGCCGACCGGGCACACGAAATACAACAAATGGTCACAAAGGGTTAAACCAAGCCCCAAAGAGTGGCCCGCACGCAACAGTGGCCGACCGATCGCTCCGTTAACTACTGGGAACCCTTGTCGCACCACCCCCTAGGCCGTACCAATCTACGTCACTTGGGGACCCTCGGGCGCGATTCATGTCATCTATTGCCAAGACCTATATGTTGAAGCCTGCGTTGCTGGCGGCTGCTTTGGCGCTCGGAGCCTGCTCGACCAATCCCGGCTCGGGTCCGCTGACGGACGACGTCAACAACAAGATTCAGACTGAAAACGCGCCGGCCTACGAGCTGGTGCCGCTCAATCCGGCCACCGTGAAGATCCTGCACACCCATGAGCCGAAGGGGCTCGCCGGCGTGTTCACCGATCGTCGTCCGCCGGCCAGCATCGTTTTCGGCATCGGCGACGTCGTCAGCGTCACCATCTTCGAAGCTGCGGCAGGCGGTCTGTTCATTCCGGCGGAAGCCGGCGTCCGCCCGGGCAACTATGTGACCATCCCGGATCAGTCGGTCGACAATGACGGCTTCATCACCGTGCCCTATGCCGGCCAGATCAAGGCCGCAGGCCTGACGGCGGTGCAAATCCAGCGTGCGATCGTCGAGAAGATCGGCAACCGCGCCATCGAGCCGCAAGCGGTCGTGGCGATGTCGTCGCAACGCACCCAGCTCATCAGCGTGCTCGGCGAAGTCAATTCGCCGGCGCGTTATCCGGCGAGCGCGGCGGGTGCCAAGGATCGCGTGCTCGATGCGATCACCCGCGCCGGCGGCATCAAGGGCCAGGGCTTCGAGACCTGGGTCATGCTGGAGCGCGGCGGCAAGCGGGCCACCGTGCCGTTCGAAAATCTCGTGATGGCGCCCGAGAACAACGTTTATGTTCGCCCCGATGACAGCATCTACGTCTATCGCGAGCAGCAGAAGTTCCTGGCGTTCGGCGCCAGCGGCCAGAGTGGCGAGTTCAACTTCGATGCCTGGCGCATCAACCTCGGCGAAGCCATGGGCAAGGCCGGCGGTCTTCTCGATGGCCAAGCCGATCCGGCCGCCGTGTACATGTATCGCCGCGAGCCGCGCGAGGTTGCGGCCCAGCTCGGTATCGACGTGAGCAAGTACACTTCCGAGACCGTTCCGGTCATCTTCAACGTGAACCTCCGCGATCCCGGCGGCTTCTTCCTTACCACCAAGGTCATGATGAAGAACGGCGACGTGATCTACGTCTCGAACTCCCGCAACGTCGAAGTTACGAAATTCCTGCAGTTCCTGCGCGTGATCATGGCCACCGGCTCGGATGCGGTGAATCTCTCCAACGACGCCCTGATCTTCCGCAACAACGTCAAGCTGGCGCCGTAAGACGCCGACTTGATCCAGCGAAACCGATGGCACCGGGGCTTTGTCCCGGTGCCATTTTCGTTTAGATCGAAGCGGTTCTGCTGCGGCTACGAGTTCGGGATTTGGATCAAGGCGCCACTGAGCACGGCGCGCCGGTCATCGGTCACCCCCGCACTGTTGCAAGGGGCTTCATGCGCTTTCGGACACTTTGCCGTCTTTTGGCTGTCGTCCCCGTCGGCTTCGGGCTAGCACCGCTCGGGCAGGCTCTCGGCGCCGCTGCAGAGCTGGGCGTCCGCCACCGCATCGACGTAATGGTCTCCGCCGAGCCCGATGCTCCAATCTTGTCGCGCTTCAAGGGAGCCAAGGGCGAGCTGTCGTTCACGGTCCGGCTGTCGGCGAACTCCAAGGAGAGCAAGTTCTTCGGGATGCTGCGTCCCTCCTTCCCGGATATCGTTGTCCCCGATGGTGCGGGAAAGCCGCTGGTCCAGCAGACCAAGCTATGGGAGGAGGAGGTTTGCCATCAGCGCCGCGGCCTGCCCAAAGTCACGGTGACGCAACTCGGCGGGCATTTCGGCGAGGGGGAGGGGCGGATCGAGATTTCGGCCATCAACCGGCACATCGGCGTCCTGGTCCCGCCCGACGAATTAACCCCTGGAATAAAACTCGATCCGGGCAGTGATAGCTTTGGAGTATTCTTGGCATTCCGGGCGCAGACCCGGAACAGCCGCCTCAACGTGGATCTGAAAATCTATCCGATCGATTGCTTCCTCTAAGCCTAAAGCAAAGCTCGCCTAAAGAAAGCACGATGCGCCTTTGGCCTCCCAATATGAGCTGGTTCAGGATTCGTTGGTCATGGAGCCTGCCCGCGACCTTCATCCTGTTCTTCGTGATGGCTGGCGCGCCGTTCCCGTTCGGCTCGACCAATGATCTGTCGATTGCGTTCTGGTGCCTGTGTCTCGGGATCGCGGTGATCTTCGCGCCGACGCGCGATCTGCGTCGGCCGCATCTTTGGCTGCTCGCCGGCATCGGCGTGATCGTTGTGGCCTACGCGTTCGTGCTGCATGAGCAGCTCTCCGACCATCCCTGGGTCGCGCCGTTCCAGCCGATCTGGAAGCAGGCCGCGGAGCTGCTGGGCGTGCCGATCGCCCCGTCGGCTTCCATCGTCAAGAACGAAGCGTTCTTCGCGCTCGGCGCGCCGCTCGCCAACATCCTCGCCATCGTTCTCGGTATTACCGTCGGGGCCGATCGCGACCGCGCCCGCCGCATGCTGTGGGTGATCGCGATCTCGGGCGCGGCATACTCGCTCTATGGCGTGCTCTCGTTCCTGATCGAGCCCACCATGATCCTGTGGCGGGACAAGACGGCCTATCTCGGCAGCGTCACCGGCACCTTCATCAACCGCAACACGGCGGCGGCCTATTTCGGCTCCTGCGCGGTGATCTGGATGCTGTTGATCCTGGAGGACGTCCGCCGCCGGCTGCCTGAACGGCACATCGAATGGCGACGCCTGTCGCTCGATCTGCGCACGATTCCGCCAAAAGAGATCCTGCCGCAGCTTGGCTGCCTGCTGATCTGCCTGATGGCGATGTTCATGACGACCTCGCGCGCCGGCGTCGGGCTGTCGCTGCTCGCGATGATCGTCGCGTTCACGCTCTTTCTCAGGAAAGACCTGCCGCCGCGCACCGGCATCTGGATCTCGCTCGGCTCGGGCCTCGCCGTCGCGCTCGGCCTCTTGCAGCTGCTCGGCGGCCGCGTCTCCAGTCGCTTCGACAGTCAGGGCCTCGTTGACGAAGGCCGCATCGAGGCCTGGAAATCGACGCTGCGGATCATCGGCAACAACCCATGGTTCGGCACCGGCATGGGGACCTTCCAATGGGCCTTCCCGCCGTATCGAAGCCCCAACATCTCGATTCGCGGCGTCTGGGATGCCGCGCATTCGACGCCGTTGGAGCTTGCCTCCGAGGTGGGCATTCCCATGGCGCTGCTGGTGGCGCTCGCCTGGGCCGTCATGCTGCTCGTCCTGGCGAGAGGCGTGTTCACCCGCCGGCGCGATGCCATCATCCCGCTGGCGGCGGTGGCGACCGCGACGCTGTCGCTGCTGCATTCGTGCCTCGACTTCACGCTGCAGGTGCCCGGCTACAGCATTCCATTCTTTGCGCTTTTCGGCGCGGGCCTGGCGCAGTCCTTCCGCACCAAGGAGGGCCGGGCGATGGCGGAGGCGGGCGCTACCAGTCGGCGAGGCGAGGGCATCCGACAACCGCGGACGCAGCCTCGAGCCCGGTGCCTCAGTTTCACAAAAGTGTCTAGATTTGAAGCAGTTGCGTCGTTTACGAAGTCTTTAGAATAAATGGACAGCCCATTTCTCTTCGGATAGGTTCCTGCACTGCACAGTCATTTGCCCGGGCCGAGGAAGCAATCGGGGCGCCGTTTTTTTGGAGGTTGATTTATGAGCGTTATCAGAATCGCGCTTCGCATGGCTGCCGCCGCGGCCCTCGCCGCGACGATTACCTCGGCCGCAAACGCTGCCGTTTACCCGCCGCAGCGCCAGCTGGCGGCCACCGTCATTTCCGACTTCAAGGCTTCCCCGAATAGTCTGCTGCAGCAATATCCGACCGGCGGCCCGCAGCTGATCTCGCGCGTGCGCGACCTCGGCGCTTCCGATCCGACCACACTGCCGGGCCTGATCGCGCTTCTGAAAGATCCCGCGACGACCACCGACCAGATGCGCGCGATCGTCGCCGGCCTTGCCCAGGTCGCCCGCATGGCCGCGCAGCAGGATCAGGCCTTTGCCAATGAGATCCAGACCGCGATCGCTGGCACCGGCAACCCCGACGTGATCGCGGCCTACCAAGCCGCGACCGGCGACGTCGCGATCGCCGCGACCGGCGGCGGTGCGGGCGGTGGCGGCAGCGGCGGAGGCGGACCGACAGGAACAAGCGGATTTGCGACCGGGGGCGGTGGTGGCGGTGGCACCTTTTTCGGCAACAATACGACGGCAAACAATGGCACTAGCCTCGGCAGTGGTTCCGTTGGTGGTACGACCAGCAGCGTGAGCCCGCGCTAAGCGGCGACGGCCTGCCCAATAGACGTCGACTACGGCGCAATTAGCGCCGCTATACTTTTGGCTTGTTAAGGTTCAAATGAAGAGGGCGCGAGTCGCGATCGTAACATTGTATCAAACGTTCCTTGCAGATGCATTGCGCTGCTCTCCGACATTTTGCGGGTAGCAATACGTCGGCACGTGGCAGGCCGGTTAACTCACGCAGTATCGAAGCGATGCTCGGCAGGAGGCGTCAGAGCGACTTGCTACTGCTGAGTTGTTGATATCGGCCTGCTTCGATTCGGCTGCCTGCTGATCTCCAGCTGTTAAGCTTCCTGAGATTTTTGGTTGACCGCCGCGTCTGCGCTGCAATGGCCTGTTCTTCTTAGAGATGGCGCATGGTAATAGATATTGCACACGCGAAAAGTCTGAGCTTTGCAGATACGTGTATTCTTCACTTCGGCGCAAAGCCAAGGATATTTCCAAAACTTTAAAACTGGGTTCGTCTCAGGGCTTAAATATGCTTCAGTTCAATAGACCGACTAACGAGATCAACCGGGATTTCCCCGAGGGGGAGCAGGGCTCGTCCCAGCAGGATATTAGGTTTTACGTTGACATCATTCGGCGCCAGTTTCCGACGGTGCTCGCCATTGCATCGGCAACTCTCCTTGTGGCTATCGTCTATCTTTTTACCGCAGCTCCGCTGTTTACCTCCACAGCCTCAGTGGTGATTGACACGCGAAAGCTGCAGTTGTTTCAACAGCAGTCCTTTCTCGGAGACGTTGCTCTCGACTCATCTACGGTCGAAACCCAGGTCGAAATTCTAAAATCTGAGAACGTTAGCCTTGCGGTTATCCGAGACCTGCACCTCATCGACGATGAAGAATTCACAGGTGGCGGCGGTGGTTTGGTTGGGGCGGTCATCGGATCCGTTTCTAGGTTGTTCTCGTCACCTAGTGCGTCGTCCGAATATCAATTGACGCGCCGAGCTTTGGGTCGGTTTGAGTCCGGTCGCACAATCAAGCGACTTGGCCAAACCTATGTGATGGAAATCGGATTTACTTCGCGCGATCCGGTGAAGGCGGGGCGGATCGCGAATGCAATCGCGGATTCGTACATTGTTGATCAGCTGGAAGCTAAGTACCAGTCGACAAGACGGGCGAGTGTATGGTTGCAAGATCGTATCAAAGAGCTGCGCATACAAGCTTCAGCCGCGCAAAGAGCAGTCGTCGATTTCAAGACCGATAATAAGATCGTTGATACCGGCGGTCGACTTATGAACGAGCAGCAGCTAGCCGAGGTGAATAGTCAATTAGTTCTGGCACATGCGTCTACCGCTGAGGCGAAAGCAAGGCTAGACCGCCTAAACGACATCCTCAGACAAGATGTTCCTGACGCCAACATTGCGGATGCGCTTAAAAACGATACGATCGTGAAGCTGCGGGCGCAGTATGTTGACATGGCCTCTAAGGAGTCCATTTGGTCAGCAAAATACGGGCCTGACCATCTCGCCGCTGTAAACCTTCGAAGGCAAATGGCGGAGATTAAGAAGAACATCACGGACGAGCTCAAGCGTATCCAGGAGTCTTATAAGAGCGAGTACGATATCGCGGTTACGCGAGAGGAAAGCATCAAAACTAGCTTGAACAATGCTGTGTCTGAATCCCAGTTGACCAATCAAGCTCAGGTGCAGTTGCGAGAATTGGAAAGCAATGCGCAATCTTATCAAGCAATGTATGACAATTTCTTGCAAAAATATATGGAGTCGGTGCAGCAGCAATCCTTTCCTATCACCGAAGCTCGCGTAATTACTCCTGCAAGCACGACCTTAGATAAAACATATCCCAAAACCTTTGTTGTGCTCGCCGGAGGACTCCTGTCGGGTCTTCTGCTGGGTCTTGGTGTAGCTCTCGCGCGTGAGCTCACAGACAACGTTTTCCGAACAACATCTAGAATTCAAGAAAAGCTTGGAGCTAGTTGCGTGGCGATCGTTCCCGCGATTGCTAGCGAAGGGTCGTCTCGAAAGTTGCTCGGAGCAAACAAGTCTCCCAACGACGGAAGTTTGCTCCGCTACGTTGTTGATCAACCGCTTTCAAGGTTTTCCGAGGCCATTCGCTCTTTGAAGGTGAGTTTAGATATCAACTCCATTGTGCGAGAGAGCCGTGTCATTGCGGTGACCTCCGCCTTGCCCAACGAAGGGAAGAGCACAATTTCGGCCAATCTCGCCCAGCTGATGGCGCACGGCGGCGCTCGCGTGATCCTGGTTGACGTTGATCTTCGTAATCCATCCTTGTCGCGTGCACTTCTTCCCGACGCGAAAATTGGGCTGCTCGAAGTTATTGCGCGGAAGACGCCTCCAGAAGATGCATGTACGCTAGATCCAGAGACGTCGCTTAGTGTTCTGCCGGCGGTTGTTACGTCACGGCTGCTTCACACTAACGAGATACTCGCATCGAAAGCCATGCGCGAGCTAATTGCGGCTCTGAAGACGAAGTTTGATTATGTAGTTTTAGATCTCCCTCCCATGGCCCCTGTGGTCGACGTGCGCGTGACGCCATCTTTCGTAGACTCGTATGTCTTTGTGGTTGAATGGGGTAAGACCAAGACGGACGTCGTCATGCACAACCTTTGTGCCTCGCCCGCCATCCATGAGAAACTTCTGGGAGTGGTTCTCAATAAGGCTGATACCAAGCTAATCTCGCGCTATGAATCATACCAGGGCAGATACTATTACCAAAAGTACTATTCTCGATATGGCTATGTAGAGTGAGAACACTGCGCTCTCTCCGCCTAGTATCACGGTTGCTACTGCTCGGCCTGGGCGTCTTCGGGGTGAATTGGTCGATGTTGGTATTGTACGATCGTTGGGGGCGCGGAGCAGAGCTTGATGTTGCGGCACGACTTATTAGCGGCGACACTTATCGGCTCGGCGAGCTTAAGAAGACTTTGGCGTCACCTAGGAGGCAGGCGGTCGCAAACGTCGATGATCCGAAAATTGTGCGAGCGGAAGCAATTGTCTCGCTGTATTTAGCTGAATTGAAAAGCGGTAGCAGTGAGGAGGCGCTGCCCGCGGCAGAGCGAGCGGTCAGAGCTTCTCTGATGCAGAATCCGCATGATTCATTCCTATGGCTCAGCCTGTATCTGCTCCGGAATGCCAGTGGCGGGTTTGCGACTGAGGATGCAGCCCTTCTTCATGAGTCCTACAGCACGGGGCCACGAGAGGGATGGATCGCGATATCAAGAAACCGTCGAGCACTGGCGATTTTACCGTTGCTTGATGATGGCAATCAGCAACAGGCCATTTCGGAATTCGCGGCGCTTGTTAAGGCGAGATTATTTGAAGTAGCTCAAGCAAGCATGGTCGGAGCGGCGTGGGTGCACCGCGAACGTCTTCTCGCTGCGCTGGAACGAGTTGACTTGCCAACTCGTGAAATGTTCGCAAGGGCGTTGTGGGACCGGGGTATCGCTGTCCAAGTCCCGGGGGTATCGGTTCCGGATCAACCTTGGCGTCGTAATTAAATGTGCATCATCCCTCCAATACTGGCTCGGAGTTGTCTGGCGCTAGCCTTTCTTAGTGTTGCTATGCTTTCGTTTGAAGGGAAGATAGTAGCTCATGCCCAGCTCGGAAGCCTCCGCTCACAGGTACAAGAGCCCTCTGAGGCCCTGGGGTCGGTCCCTGTCAGAGACGCGCTCGGTCGCCCTTGCCTGGAGGCAGTTGGTCTTTCCCGATCGCATACCATAAATCGGGATTTGATCGATCACCTAGTCAGACTAGAGAATAAGTGCCCTCGAATCTTGAAGCTCAAAGTTTGTTATTTTACCGATGATCATTGTAAGGCTCTCGAATTGGGGTCTTACAAAACCGAGGAAATATTTCTTGGAATGATGACGAAAGTCTCGCGATTCAAATTCTTCATTTTTCAGAGGTGAATCGCGTGAGTGTTTTGGCTGATTTTGCGCCCATGCATGAGGAGTGGTCATGAGAAAGGAGATGCTGGCCAACAATATCGCCAGCGCCGGCAGCATCTTCTGGCGAATAGTCGGTCAGCTGATTTTGCCGCCTGCCCTATTGGTTTGGTGGGGCAGTGACCGTTACGGCGAGTGGCTCTTTATCACGTCGCTGCCAACACTACTTGCGGTCGCCGATCTCGGATTCGCCGATGCGGCAGCATCGCAGATGACGATGGAAATCGCCAAGGGAAGGCGATTCGAGGCTACACGGATATTTCAAACCATACTGGCCATGACGCTGTTGGTCTGCGTGAGTCTCATTGTGGCCGCGACGCCGGTGCTCTATCTCGATCATGCAGAGATTGGCCGCGTTCAACTCAATGCAGATGCGCTCGCGGCCCTATATTTGGTCGTCTATTATTCCGCTCTGCTCATACTCTCGCGTCTATTCCTCGCTTGCTTGAGGGCAGGCCAACACTATGCCGAATCCACCCTCGTCTACGATGCTATTCAATTTTTGGAAGGCGCCGCCATTTTGTGGGCCGCCTACATGGGCAAAAGCTTCTTTGTTTGCGCGCTTCTTTATACGTGCATTCGCGTTGTGAATATTGCGTACCTAGTTCTACTGATCTCGCGGCGGATGAATTGGTTGCCTTGGGGCTTCGGAGCGTTCGATTGGAGTGCGTTCCGCATGTTGTTTGCGCCGGCCCTCGCAGCAATGGCTATGCCAATTGCGCTTGCTTTAAACTTTCAAGGTATGATCTGGATCGCAGGCGCTACCATTGGCCCCGCTGCCGCCGCGATCCTCGCGACGGTGCGCACGGCCAGTCGGGTGGTGATTCAACTTGTTGGGATATTTAGTCGTGCCGCTATGCCGATCTATTCCGCCAGCGTCGCCGTGAACAACCAGCGCTCCCGCGACGTGATTGATGGGATCATGCGGCTTCTGCTGCTCTTTCTGCTGCTTCCGGGCTGTGCACTGTTTGGATTGTTCGGACCTCAACTGGTGAGGCTCTGGACACATGGGCATCTCGATCCGCCCTCAGTCTTCGTGTGGTTGATCGCCGTCGGTGCACTGTTTCATGGCTGCTGGGCGTTTTCGGCCAATCTCTTGGTTTCGATCAACAAGCATGTCAAGTTTGGCTTCGCTTTAGTCGTGATTACTTGCGTCGTTACGCCGATCGCCTGGCCGGCGGCCAAAGTCTTCGGCCTCGACGGGATTGCTGCAAGTTTGATTGGGCTTGAGCTCGGTACGCTGACGGCATTCCTCGTGCTGAACGATCGGACTAGTCGCGTACGCTATCAACTCTGGCCGCTGGTTCGATCGTGATAGTGTCGTCTGATAAGATCGATTTGACGGAGCTCTCGCCGGACGTTGTTATCGTGGGCGGCGGAGCGGTCGGCCTTCTGGCTGCCGTTTATCTGGCGTCCCGGAATGTAAGGGTTCTGATCCTGGAGGCCGGGCCGGAGCAGCTGCATCAGGACTCCCAGATGATCTTCCAAGCGGCTATGTCCAAGGGGCGCAAGCATGCTGGCCTGCACCAAGGACGTTTCCGGGCCCTCGGAGGGACGACCAACTTCTGGGGCGGGCAGCTGGTCCGCTTCGACCGAACTGTGTTCGCGGAGCGAAGTTGGCTGAACGACACGGGTTGGCCCATCAGTCTGGAAGACATCGAGCCATTCTACGCCGAATGTGAAAATCTGCTTGGCCTGCCTCAAGCGCTCAGCGACGATCGAATTGTGATTAAGAAGCTACAAACGCCCGCAGACTACCGCGATGACGATCTCGAATATTTCTACACGCGCTGGCTGACTGAGAAAAACCTCCGCTTCCGTTTCGGCCGCTTTCTCGAAAGCAATGCTAACATCACAGTGGCCACGAATGCCCCTGTCACGAGCCTGCGAATCACTGCGAGCGGTGAAATCGCATCTGTGACAGTCGGTTTCGGTCCTGCGGCCGTCGATGTTACCGCCCGCCTCCTCGTCCTCGCCAACGGAACGGTCGAGATGATCCGCCTGCTACAGCATGACACGACGGATGGCCATGCCCCGCCCTGGGCCGCCAATCCGTGGCTGGGTCGGGGATTCATGGACCATTTAGAGGGGACGATCGCTAGCGTCACGCCCCTCGACAAGAGCCTGTTCAGGAGCCTGTTCGACAACGTCTTCCTGCAAGGCATGAAGCTTCAGCCGCGTCTGAAGTTGTCCGCGGCGCGCCAGATCGAGGACGAGCTTCTTGGCGCAGCAATCCACGTCAAGTTCGAGACGCAGGAGCATGTGCAAAATGCAAAGATATTCTTGGCCAGCCTGCTCAAGGGGCGTTTGTCCGATCCGCGGAAAATTACCTCGGAGGTCTGGGCCGCGGCACGTCTTGGTTTTCCCATGGCATGGCATTATCTCATGAACCAGCGGATCTGGTCGCCGATGAACGGCAGCATCCAACTTCGGCTCATGCTAGAGCATGAGCCATTGCCGAGCAGCAGGATCACGCTCTCCGACGCCAGCGACAAATATGGAATGCGAATCCCCGAGCTTAGCTGGGCGGTGTCCGGCGAGAAAGAGATTAGGACCATCCAGGCGGCTGCAGCGCTTGCGAAGACATATTTCGAAAGTCGTGGGATCGCAATGGTCGCTGTTCCGGAGCAGATCAACGCTGGTGGGACAGAGCTGCTGGCCTCCTTTGTGGATACGTACCATCACATGGGCGGAGCTCGGATGGGCATCTCAGAATCAGATGGCGTAGTTGATTCGATGTGCCGTGTGTTCGGCTGCAACAACCTCTATGTCATGGGCGCCGCGGTATTTCCAGCTTCGGGCTTTGCCAATCCCACGTTCACCGCAATGGCGCTAGCGCTGCGGACGGCCGAGACGATCACGCGGCGGGTGCAGCGATGGCTTTAACAGGCGTTAGGACAGAACGAGCTGCGGAGCGGATAGGCTTTGGTTGTTCGCATATCACCGGGGGGGTCGAGGCCCGGGCCAATCTGCGCCTAGTGCGTCTGGCTTATGATCTCGGGGTGCGACACTTCGATACGGCCCCGATGTATGGGCACGGTACCTCAGAGGAAGTGCTGGCAGCCGCCTTCCGGGGCGAGCGCCACAATATTTCCATTGCAACCAAGGTTGGTATTCCCCACGGCGAGCTGAGCTCCAGAAGGCAACTCCTCCGCTTGGTCGCGACCCCGTTGCGCCGATGGACGCCGAGATTATCAAACCTTGCAGCGAAGCGGATCTATTCCGCGCCCGTCCAAACGAATTTCTCCCTGTCATTTATTGATCGATCGATCGAAAAATCGCTGACGAAACTAAAAACCGACTACATTGATCTCCTGCTGCTGCATGAGGTGCGACCGCAGGATGTCTCGGATGAACTGTTAGACAAGCTTCAGAAGCTCGTCCACCAGGGAAAGGTACGGCGGCTGGGAATCGGGACGAGTGTCGAAAGCATGAAGCAGATCAAGGCTGCCGGCCTGGACGTCGAAGTGTATCAACGGCCCTGGTCGGTCCGTGTGGCAGATGAGGACCTGTTCGCTGATCGCTACCAGATCTTCCATGGAAGTATCCTGGGCGCGATGGAAGTCGTTCATGAGAAGCTCCGGACCGACGCCCGCTCCAAGCAGCGTTTGCAAGATCTGTGCCGCATCGAGATTGGTTCTCCAGACGACATCGCCAAGGTTTTGCTCTTGGCGGCAATTGCGGCCAATCCCCGCGGCCTCGTTCTCTTCAGTTCGCGCGCGCGGAGAAGGGTTGCGTCGTATCTGCAATTTGCGCAAAGCGTTGACATCCAAGCAGGGGCCGAGGTGTTGGGTACGCTCCGGAACCGCCTTGGCGTGCAGGAGACCATGCCGTTGCGCAGTGCGACTTCCCATTGACGGTCACAGCAGAAGCGGACGATGATTGGAAACGTAGACATAAGGCAGAAACCTCCCGATCCCGTCTATGTCTACGCCGCGCGGGACCCCATCCATTATTCTGGGTCGCCATACTACTTCATGCAAAATCTGCGCGAGGTGGTCGGGGATCGTGACGGCTCGATCATCCGGCCGATTCCGCTTAAGAGGATCACAGAGATCCCACTTACCTACCTGCGCTGGGGAGTGAAGACTGGAACTTTCGAGAAGTCGGCGTTCTTCTTTTCGAAGGACTATCACGAGGCGAGCGTTCGAAACGTCCCCATCAGCATCCCAAGCGGCACAAGCATTATCAGCTTTACCAGCCTGATGGCGCCTTCTTTATGGCGCGCCATCGATGCGGCAGACCATTGCCGCCTCTACGTCTATCGAGACGCCACGTATCTCCAACTACTGGAGCAATTCAAATACGCAAGAACGCTGACGCCCAAGGCGAGGGAAGAGCTCATCGAGAGTGAAACCAGATTGTATGCACGGGCACGTCGCGTGTTCGTCTATGATCAGGTGATCCGCGGCACTCTGATTGAGCGATACGGGGTCGACGAAAAGAAGATCTACGTGACGGGTCGCGGGCTGAACATGTCTAGGGCCGATTTCGAACTCGCCAGCGAGATACGGGGTAAACGTCCCGTCCAGCCCGATGGGCCCATCGTCTTTTCGATCATAGGCCGGGACGCAGTACGAAAGGGGGTCTTGCAGATCATTGAGGCGATGGATGCTCTGTCCGGTGCCGAACAAGAGCGGATCAAGCTCCGCGTTGTTGGCCCTGATCGGGGGATGATACCTAACCGCAGCTATATCGATTCGCTCGGGTTTGTCTCGAATAAGCGCCGGCTGCTGGAGATTATCGCGACTTCCGACGTTGGCGTGCTGATGTCGTCGGCGGAGGGCGGCGTTCCCGGGAGTCTCCGGGAATTTACCTGTCTCGGTATTCCCTGCTGGGTCGCGTGGCTGCCTCAGTACGATGGAGGGCTCGACCAGCAACTGATCTTTAAGGAAAGGTTTCCGCTTGTCCCGCCCGATATGACCCAGACCCTGCGAAAGATACTATCGCAAACCAAAACCGATCTTTCGAACAAGGGAAGGCCAAGTTTCGGTTATATCGGATGGCTGGACCAGGCTGCCGCAGTTCATAGGTGGATGCAGTTTGATCGATGATTGCGACAATGTCGACTAACCTCACTGGTCAACCTTAAGTTTGGATTCGACGAAGTTTTTGTCGCGCGGGGCGCTTGAACCCTTCATTCCCTTTCGCGAAGCGCCCAGCTTGGGTTTCTTCTTATTCCGGCACGAAGGCTCGGACTCGGTGTATGTAAAGCTTGTACGGAATTTGTAATTTTCGAGTGTCGGCATTCATTATAATATAGAAGTGCTGCCGTCTGGCGATCTCCGGCACCGACGCGCCTGACGCGACATACTGAATTTTGCCGTCATACCAGAAAGTAATTTTGAGATGCTCGGGGTCAAATCCAGCTCCGAAACGGTGTGCCTGGGTGCGATCAATTTTTTCGTTGCGCAAGTTGGGGTTGCTTCGCAATCGTTGATAGTTCGGCCAGGTGCCGGACCAGGATATCGCAGTGGCCATCGGACCCGGGCTGAAACCTCCTTCCTCTACGTCAATTTCAAGCCAGCGTTCAAAGCCGCGTTCATCAGGAGGATAACTGTCTTCTTGCCGTTGATTGTGCTCAATCGGCATCAGCCATAAAGCCGGAAAATGATCTTCGTGATCGTCTGAAAGAGAGGCTTCGAATTCGACAAAAAAGCCTCGATTGCCCGGAAGCAAGGGCAGCGAACCCGGCCCCCTCATTGTCTTAGGTATGCTCGTTACCGCACCGCCCAAAGTGATGGCCAGCGAACCGTTTGGACCCTCACCATAGAGTGAGGGGCTTGGGGTAGATCTAGTCCACCAATGACCATTGTATAACTTTGCCGCTGTTCCGTGGCCAGATAGTGAGATGTCGGCGAGAGTCGGACAAAAGTCGAACGCGACATTGGTGTACTTGAGTGCAACCGCTCCGATTGGAGGCGGCCGGTCATCGCATGCCTCCACCGAGTATGTTGATGACGTTAGAACAACAAAGCAAACCATTGAAATCAGCCGCAAGACCTAGATCCTTTGGTTGAGATTATCTTTTACTGCGTCTTTGTCGACCAGCATGCCGGATCGAACTGGGACTGCACGAATGCGGGCAAATTCGTTCGCGGGAGTTTCGTCATTTGTGGGCTTACCTCTTGTGGAGGCCTTGGACGCAATCACAAGCATCATTAATGAAAATGGGTTGCCGATTGCGATCAGATATCTATTGAAAATCGATTGAAACATCGCAAAGAGAATCGTGTAAAATGCAAAGCGGTGAAAAGCGCTCCCGTTCGCCTGTTTGCGGTAGCTTCGCAACAGAATTGTTAAGAGGCAAAACACGATTGCTGCAGTGAGAAAGATGCCCGACTCCACCATGAGATTGATGTACGAACTTTCCACGGGGAAGCCCATATTGCCGGCTGTCCTTAGGCCGCTTCCAATGAATATTTCCCAACTTCTGCTGGAGATATAATCGATCCCGCGAGCCCAAATTTCGACTCGTCCGGTCCCTCCCGATTGAAGACCGCGCTCCTTCGAATTGAGGTCGAACATTTCGACAGCATAGGCCGCGATGCTGTCCCAGTAGACGAAACTTAAGATAATCACCGCCGCGCCAAGAGTAACCAGATAAATAGCGGAACGGCGGCTCCTAAAAAACTCGGTCAGCACGTACACTGCGAGCGTAAGCGCGACAGCCAAGAGCCCGCCCCGAGCCGATGCGACGAGCATCACGGCACCGCATACGCCGACGATGATTGGTGTAAGTAATTGATTGTATCGCGGCTTCAGCACGCTGGAATTCGCGGCCATGACGATAAATCCGCCATAGACGAATCCAGCAAGATTTGGATGCATCCCGAAAGGAGCCTCCCGCAGCTCCCAACGCTTGAGCGCCCCCGGCATCAGCCCCGTAACCAACTTGTCGCTGAATACCACGATTACGATGCCCAGAATGGCGAGGGTCGAGATGCGGACGCACATGATAAATTCTTCGGCTGTAGCGCGCTGAGCGATGATCATGACGGACAGGTAGGTAGTTAGAAAGATCGTCGTGTGCATTAACGAGTAGCTGTCCTGGGAAAGGGTGAGCGCAATATACGACAGCGGCACTGAAGTCAGCATGATAGCATCAATCGGCGTGATCTCGATCGAGCGATACGGAGCCGTGACAAAGAACATGGCTCCCGAAAACACGAAAAGCATCACGCCAAGCGCCTGAA
Organism: Bradyrhizobium sp. CIR18; assembly: GCF_014198295.1. NCBI lineage: Bacteria > Pseudomonadati > Pseudomonadota > Alphaproteobacteria > Hyphomicrobiales > Nitrobacteraceae > Bradyrhizobium > Bradyrhizobium sp. CIR18. Next base: position 124,746 of record NZ_JACIHF010000012.1, read on the forward strand.
AAAAAATCGCGTTACTTTCGTCGTTCGAAAACATGAGCACAACGGACGAGGCGCAAAGCACGAGATGCCGGAGGGCGAACTGTGCCGGACCAGGCGCGCGTCGGCGCCATACGGCGGGAGCCGTCGAGCGCGGAAGCAACTGCTCTTGGCGGCCAGTCGGTGCTTCGATCGAGCCCTTGTCAGTCATGTTCTGCAACAAAGGATCTTGGCCGGGCTTTCCCATCGAAAACGTGATCGAATATATCTAGTAAATAATCGAGCCCAACACGATGGGTAAGATGCGTGTCGGCCCATTGAGCTCTGGCTTCTCTATACCTGACGTCTAGCAAGCCTTCATTGATTATGCGGTCGACGGCCTTGGCAACTTCAGCTCCGGCAAGCCTCCCTACGACCTGTCCGCGCTTGGAATCGGCCAAGCACATTGATGCGCCCACCTTATAGGAGCAAACGATTGCAGCACCGGCCATCAGCCCCTCGCTGATCACGGCCCCCCAACCGTCATCCATTGTGATCGATGGCAGGACAAGGATGTCCGTATTGACAAGCAAATAGGGTACCTCTTCCATCTTGATAGCGCCCAGATGGTGAAGGTTAGGATGACTGCGCCGAGCGTCCTCGACCCGCGAGGACCAAGATCCATACCCGGCAACATAGAAGTCTGCCTCGCTCTCGATTTTGTCCATGGAATCGAGAAACAAGTGTATGCCCTTCAGCTTCTCTAACCGGCCCAGGAATGAGACCACAGGTCGTTGCGTCTTCATGATCTTGAAGCTTGCCTCTGATGCCGCCCGGTTGCTCAGAAAATAGGCAAACGGAAAGATTCGGCTTTTTGGAAAACCGCTCATCTGAAACCAGCTGGGGCCATGGGCGCCGATGGCGAGTATGAAACTCGCATTGCGCCGTAATGCCGCCTCCGTTAGCCACGAGTGGCCTAGCCGGGCAAGACCGCCGAGCCCTTCGAAGACGCGCGGTTCGTGCAAAATCCCAAATCGACGTCGATGCCGGATGGCGGCCTGGATACCATTTACGATGCACGGTACCCAATGCATGCCAGAAAAGATGTGAACTGAGTTGGGCGGAGATCGTTCAATTATGGAATCTACTTGCGCAGCCGTCGGAGCGATTATGATCGGAAGCTGTTGCCCGACGTCTACCTGCCAGCCTTGCAGAGTGCGATGATGGTTCAGTTCTCCTTCGGCAATATAAGTCGCGCTGGCGATGCGCGGATGCCCAAGTAACGCTTGAAACAGAGGTAACTTGTGCGGTGATAATTCTGGCTCCCAAAGGTGCACATCGTATCTAGTCTGCATCTGCGGTATGTTCTTTGTTGTTGCCTGACCGGCGGCCTTAGTCTCGCTCATTGCTATCTGCATCTGCTCTGGTCCGCCAAAAAGTGTTCGGCGAACGTGGAGCAGCAGGGTTGCGGACGTATACCGTCCATGATGAAAGATCGTCGAAAGCTAAGCTTCGGGCTCCCAGCGCCGCTCCTTCCTGAAGCGTTACGCCGAGCTCGAGGAATGAATCCGCCGCGACCTTGAGAATTTGGGCTTCGCGAAACGTGCAAACGCCTTTCATCCATGTCGTGATTTCGAATGCAAAAATTCGGAATTTGACGACCGCAAAGGGGGGGACGACAGAACTCGTGACAGCGAACACTTATCGATGCCCTTTGAGTTCGGCCGGATAGCCCGCCACAATGGTCGCCGAATCGACCGACCGAAGCACCGTGCTCCGTGCTCCGACGATCGCGCCGGCGCCTATAGTTACTCCGGGGGCAATAAAACAATCGGCAGCAATCCAAGCCTCACATTCCACGATCACCGGCTTGGCGACGAGTGGAAAAGAGATGTCCTTGTGGTCGTGCGTCGCGGCACACACATACGAGCGCTGAGATACAACCGCATTGTCACCAATGGTTATTGGTCCCAGACTGTAGAGTTCTGCAGCGTCGCCGATCCAGCAATGATTACCCAATTTTACTTTCCAAGGGTATGTCACGCGCGCAGTGGGGCGCACGAGTACGCCCTTGCCTACCTCCGCTCCGAATAGGCGCAATAGCCATCTGCGCCAGCCATATGCAGGCTGAGGCGACCACGCAAACAGGGTCTGCTGGATTATTTGCCAGAGTAGGACGGTCAATCCTGAACGACCTCTGAACCCAGCTGGAGGTTTGGACTGCGATAGGTCTTGAAACCTCGGCCGTTCAGCTATCGGGATCATGCTCTCTTGCTCAATATGCCGTTGGACGAGTGAACGTCACAGCAATCGTTCGCAGCAGTATAACAAAGTCTAGCCCAACGCTCCAATTGTTGATGTACCACAGATCATACTCCACGCGCTTCTGCATCAGGTCGAGCGTGTGGGTTTCTCCGCGATAACCATTAACCTGGGCCCAGCCGCTGATGCCGGGCTTGACGTGGTGGCGGAAGGCGTAGTTTCCGATGATCTGCTCATATTCGGTGTTGTGTGCGGCCGCGTGCGGGCGGGGGCCGACCAGCGACATGTCGCCCTTGAGCACGTTGATGAGCTGCGGCAGCTCGTCGATCGAGGTCTTGCGCAGCCATTTGCCGATTCTCGTGACGCGCGGGTCGTTCTTCTGCGCCTGGACGATGGTCGGGCCGTCCTCTAGCACGCGCATGGTGCGGAATTTGAAGATCTTGAACGCGCGCCCGCCAAAGCCGTGGCGGGTCTGGCGGAAGAACACCGGGCCCTTCGAGGTCAGCTTGATCAGCACCGCGGTCACCAGCATCACCGGCGCGAACACGAAAAGGGCAAGGCTCGCGCCGAAGAGGTCCAGCGCGCGTTTGAGCGCGCGTTCGCCCAACGTCAGCGGGGCGCGGCGCAGCTCGGCGGTGAAGGTCCTGCCCGTGCCGACCAGCGGGTTGCGCAGGAAGCGCGCCGTGGTGGGGTCCGGCACCAGATGCACCGGGAGGGGGAGGATCTTCAGCACGTCCAAAATGCTGTCGATGGCATGCTGCCGGCTCCAGTTGATCAAGAGGAAGACATGCTCGATCCGGTGCTCGCGCGCGTAATTGATCAGCTCCTCGAAGCGCGGCGCGAGCGAGGAGAGCAGCAGGGGCGAAGCGAGCTCCTTGGCCGGGATCTCCAGCACCCGCATCAGGCGGTAACCGTGCTGGCCGAGGTCGTCGACCGCGTTGGACGAGGTGGCAAGGCCGAACTCGGCGATCATGATCGCGCGGCCGTTGGCGAAGGCGCCGGTACGCAAGGCATGCGCGGTCCAGTGCGCCGCCGCGGTCTTCCAGGCCAGCAGGGCGGCGAGGCCGACCAGATAGAACGAGATCGTGGTGCCGCGCGAGAACTCGTCGCTGACCTTCATCGTGAAGGCGATCGCCAGCAGCGCGCCGAACAGCCCGGTCCACGTCGTCAGCGTCATCCGGAACGTGCGGGCAAGGTTCGTGACGGTCTTGAGGCGATAGCCCTGCTGCACGATAGTCAGCAGGATGAAGTTGATCGCAACCAGCACGCTGGCCGCCGCATAGACATCCGCCTTGCCGAGCGTGCCCGCGGTCACGACGTGATAGCCGACCGCGCAGCCGAACCCGCTGAGCACTAGCACCACGGCATCCGCCACGGCCATCAGCCGCTCGACAACCACAGGTCGCAACCAGCTCAGCGCAAACCCCGCAGCTGTTTCGGCGACTGGCTCGACCACCCGAATTTCCGTCGTAGAATCAGCGACGGGCAGCGGCCGAGCGGAAAGAATTGTCATCCTGCCAAACCCATTGACTCAAAATTCATTACCCCGAACAAGCCGTGCTATCGGTCAAAATCGCTGTTAGAACAAGGCGAAGGAAAAATTAACCTTACCCCACAAGCTGCATTGTAGCCCATCTCGCCCCGAGTGATATGTTAAATTTCACAACCTGTTAGGAAGTCTTCGTTGCCTCGCAACCCGTCCCGGCGGCGGACCAGGCCGAGAGGGAAGCGGTACCTCGCCATTGGCCTTGCGGCCGTCGCTTTGGTGGGAATCGTGCTTCTTCTTCGTCCCGATGCGGCCCCCCGAGCTCCAACGGCTTCCAAGCCCGTCGCAATCAAGCTCCTCCTTGATGGGCGATATGGCGCGCGTTTTGCCGGCGAGCTCGCTGCATCCACGCAGGGATATTTCTCCTCCCGCATTGAGGTGGCGGCCCAGCCCGAAGACCCCGAGTTCGTCCAGACCGTTGCACGCCAACATGCCATCGGCGTGACGAGCGGCCAGAACTTCCTGCTGGCGAGCTGGCGCGGCATTCCCGTAACCGCCTTCGCTGCAAGCTTCCTCGATACCTCTGTCGCGATTTTCACGCTCGAAAGCTCGAGCCTGCGGCGGCCGGCTGATCTGGTCGGAAAACGGGTCGGATACCGCAGGGCGAGCGAGGGCGACGTTGTTTTCGACGCCATGATGGCGCAGCTCGGGCTTCCCCGCAGCCAGATCACCAAGGTGCCTGACCGCGACAGCTTCGAGGCTCTGCGAGCCGGAGAGGTGGATGCGATCATCGCCGCCATCGACGAGCAACCGGATCCCTCCAGTTCGACGTACACGAAGCTGAATGTCATCAAACCGCAAGACTACGGCATCCATGTTCCTGGCTTGGTCTACTTCGCGAGTAACGCTCTCGTCCATGAACAGCCATCCATGATTGCCGATGTCCTTCAGGGCCTCATTCGAGGATGGCAATTCACCTACGCGGACTATGCACGGAGCGTGCCCGTTCTGGCCGGCGCCGGACCGGCCAAGCCGAATTCAGAGCGGCTGAAATTCGGACTGCAGCAGCTGCGTCCGCTCGTGTTGCCGACAGGGGGGCGCATCGGCGATTACGACGAAAGCCGTTGGCGGACGCTTCGGGACATTCTCCTCTTCGCCAAGCTTGGCGAAGAGGACGTGCCGCTGGCCCAGACCGTCAACTATCAGTTCCTTCGAGATGTGTACCGACGTTCACCCGACCTTGCTGCCCCGGGCGCCTGGAGCGAGGAAAAATAGGACCAAGAAGCCACAGTTGCGCGCCATATCGCTACAAAGTCCCTCCCCAAGCTCCGGCGTCGGTTGCCTTTTTGGCCCTAGCCTTGGTAATCTAGGCTTTACTATTTAGGCTGGTTCGCGGCGGTTCTCGGGTTGCGACCTCCTAGTGGGGGCGCGGGGAATGGACCGAATTCGCCGAAGCGAGGAGCTGTTTGGGATGTTTAAGACCTTGATGCGAGCAGGCCTTTTGGCCGCCACCGTTTCCTTCTGTGCGGCGAGCGGAGCAAGCGCGGCGATGCAAATGCCGGCGCCGGCGGCCCTCCTGACGGGTGCAAGCCAGGCGACGCCTGTCACGTTCTGGGCTCAGCCTTACCCATATAGATATGTGCCGGCGCGCCACTGCCCCTTGGTGCGGGTCGAGACGCCCTATGGCTGGTATATGGACCGTGTTTGCGCGCCCGTCGGCCCTGTCCTGCGTCGGGCATACTGAGCTTCGGCTGACCCAAGCGGCGAGCACCGCTTTTTAGAAGATTTACAAGGCAGCCGCACAGCTCATGCGGCTGCCTTGCTCATTTTTGTTTCGCCGTGTGCTGCTCTTTTGTGCGCGCAGCACGGGTTCACCATGAATATCTTTGTCGGGCCAGGATAGGCTGTTGCATCGTGAAGATTGTGTTACCAGCTTGGCGGGGCTGCATCGGCAGCATGATTGCTTAGTGCGGCGGTAGCCGGATCTCACGGAAGTGACGAGCCGGCCTATCCAATGCCGGTAGAGGATACGATGACAGGGGTTTCAACCTACGATCTCACGGGCAAACGTGTCTTTGTCGCGGGTCACCGCGGCATGGTCGGATCGGCTGTCGTCCGAAGGCTTACGTCAGAGAATTGCACCATGCTGGTCGCCGATCGGCGTGAGCTTGATCTCACCAAGGAAGAGCCCACGCTGAAATGGCTCGAGGCGAATCGTCCCGAGGTCGTGGTCCACGCGGCGGCAAAGGTCGGCGGTATCGCAGCCAACAATAATTTTCCGGTCGACTTTCTCTGCGACAACCTTGCAGTGGAGCTGAACGTCATTCGCGCGAGTCACGCGATCGGCGTGCAACGCCTGCTATTCCTCGGCTCGTCCTGCATCTATCCCAAGCACGCCAAGCAGCCGATGGCCGAAAGCGAATTACTGACCGGTCCGCTGGAGCCGACCAACGAGTGGTATGCACTCGCGAAGATCGCCGGCCTCAAGATGTGTCAGGCCTTTCGTCGACAATATGGCGATGATTTCATCTCGGTCATGCCGACCAATCTCTACGGCCGCGGCGACAATTATCATCCCGATCATAGCCACGTTCCGGCCGCGCTGATCCGGCGCTTCCACGAAGCCAAGCTTGCCAAGGCCCCGACAGTCACTGTGTGGGGCACAGGCTCGCCGCTCCGCGAATTTCTCAACGTCGAGGATTTTGCAGAGGCCTGCGTTTTCCTTCTGAAGAACTATTCGAGTGACCTGCCGATCAATGTTGGCAGTGGCGACGAATTGTCTATTGCCGAGTTCGCGACAGCAGTCGCCGAGGTTGTGGGCTACGAAGGCCAGCTCGCATTCGATACATCCAAGCCTGACGGAACGCCACGCAAGTTGCTGGATAGCTCGAGAATTCGAGGGCTTGGCTGGCAGCCGAAAGTTGCTCTGCGGGCCGGCCTCGCAGCGGCCTACGCAGATTATCTCCAAGGCCACGGACGTCATCTGGAAGTCGGCGCGTCGCGCTGAGCAGACTACTTAGATTGCAAGATTTTTTTATTCTGAAGTTTGAATTGGGGCGGGCTTTATGCGTATTCTCTTGGTCGGCATCAATTATACCCCCGATCTGATCGGTGTGGCGAAATACAATGCCGAGCTCTGCGAAAGTTTGGTAGCCGAAGGTCATGAAGTCAGAGTGATTACGGCGCCTCCCTATTATCCGGCCTGGAAGATCCCCCCCGCGTTCAAATCGTCGTACTTCAGATCGAGAGATATCAACGGCGTTCGAGTAACACGGACACCGATTTATGTGCCCGGACATCCCTCGGGCGCAAAACGGTTGGTCCATCACGCTTCGTTCGCGCTCACCAGCGCGGCGCCGGTTCTTTTTGAGGCGCTATCCTGGCGGCCCGACGTCATGATCGCCGTCGCCCCATCACTGATGTCGGCTGCCTTCGTCTCTTTCGTCGCCCGCCGCGTCGGCGCCAAATCATGGCTTCACGTGCAGGATTTCGAGGTGGATGCGGCGTTCGATCTTGGTTTGCTGCGAAATCCGTCTCTGCGAAAGTGGATGCTTCGAGTCGAAGCGGCGATCCTCAAATCGTTTGACAACGTTTCAACCATCTCTCAAGCGATGGTAGAACGGTTGAGGATCAAGGGTCTGAGGCCCGACAGAACCGCCGAAGTGAGAAACTGGATCGACACCACCGCGATCTGCCCGGCTTCTCGAATGACCAAATACCGTCAGGAGCTAAACCTGGGCGAGGACGATATCGTTGCACTCTATTCCGGAACGATGTCCAACAAGCAAGGCCTTGAACTCGTGATCGAGGCTGCGATTGGCTTAGAGAAAGGTCATCCGCATATCCATTTCATCCTTGCAGGCGAGGGGCCTCATAAAATGAGGCTCGCGCAGCTTGCCGCCGGACATCGCAATATCCACTTTATGGGGCTTCAGCCCAATAACGGCTTCAATCAATTGATGGCCACTGCCGATTTCCATCTGATTCCGCAGAAGGCCGAGGCCGCCGACCTGGTGTTGCCTTCGAAACTCGGCGCGATCTTCGCATCTGCTCGGCCGGTCATTGCAATGGCTGAAGAAGGCACCGGCCTCGCGGCGGAAGTCACGAATGCGGGTCTTGTGATCCCACCGGGAGATTCGTCGGCTCTCGAGCTTGCAATTTGCCAGCTTAGTGAAGAGCCGGCCCTCCGCGAGCACTACGGCGAAGAAGGAAGAAAGCGAGCCCTTGATCGTTGGGATCGACGCACGATCGTGCGTCGATGGTCGGAGGCCATGACAGGGCAGGGCAACACGGCAGGGCAGACGAACATCGGCCTGACGGGCGCTGCCGGCGATGTTGGGCTTCCGGTGGATGATGCCGTTCGGTCGCCCTGAGGGAGTGGGCCAATTTTTGGGCAAGCTGATAAACTGGTCTATCCCGCCTTTGACGCAATAGGGGTGCATGCGCTCATGCGAACTTTGCTGGCAATCATAGGCCTATCACTTCTCTGGTTCGCCCTGAGCGTCGCTTTCTATCCCTACTGACCTGGAAGGGGAGCGTCGGAATGATCGAAATAACCGTATTTACGAACAAGTAATCCAGAGCCGTGACACCGCCCCACTTCACCCATAAGATGGGTCGGTTTCAGCATGAATTCACTGGCATTCTTATGGAAATTTCGCAGCACCGCACCTTTGGCGGCGTCGATCTCGTCCGCTTTCTTTCAGCTACCATGATGCTCTTTCACTATGGCTTTTGGGTTTGGACCTATCCTAGCGGCGAAATCGCCAAAGCCGCAGGTCCGATGCCGTCGACCAGCTCCCTTTTCAGCTTTGGATGGATCGGCATCGAAATCTTCTTCGTGATCAGCGGATTCATCATCGCGTTCAGCGCTCAATACTCGACGCCGACCAAGTTCTTTGAATCTCGGGTATCTCTACTTGCAGTGTTCTCGCTGGGGTGCACGCTGGAAATCATAAGCGCTGCAAAGGTTCTTGGCTCAAAGGTGTCTCTTCAAATCGGTTACGCCGTCCCGCTCCTAGTGTTTTTCGCGGCTGTCGCCTTTATTTGCTGGACACTGATGGCGCGTCGGATCGAACACAAAGCCCTTAGACCGATCGGCTTGATGACATATCCGCTCTACCTGATTCACAACGTCGTCAGTGGATAGTCGCAGTCCCCCCATTAGCTATGATCACGTTGCCGTCAGCCTCGGCAGACAGGAAGAACGTCCAAGCCGCCACGACATCGTAGTAGCTTGACCGCGTCTCTCCTGGCCTGAATCTTGTCGCCACAAGGGCAGAAAGTGCAGTCGTTGACCCTCCGATAGACGTCCCCTTGTAGGCCGACATTGGAACGCTGCTTCGCCCGGCGTATTGGAGTAGTACCCATCGTGACAGGCGCGGCATAGTCGTTGTTGCTGACGATATCCACCAAGCCCAAGTTGATTTTCGCCGAGATCCACCATGCGCAGCGCAAGCGCAAACATCGTCAGCCAATCGACATCGCTATCACCATCGTCAGCAAGGACGAGTACCCTGCGATTGTTCGCTGTCCCTGAGGCATTCGACCGCAGTTGGATGCGGTGATGTCGCCCAAAAAATGAGCGCCGCGATGGGCGCTCATTTGCTTGGCTTGATCGCCTTTCTGGCCGATCTACAAGAACTACTCGTGTCGCGGGTAATATCTAAACCCGTGCTGCTTGATGAGTTCGTCGCGCTTTGCGGCCTCGAGATCTTCCTTCATCATTTCTCGAACCAGACTTTCGAACGACGTCTTGGGCTCCCAGCCGAGTTTCTGCTTGGCCTTTGACGGATCGCCAAGAAGCGTCGCGACCTCTGTGGGGCGGAAATAGCGGGGATCGACAGAAACGACACACTTGCCGGTCTTGCCGTCATATCCTTTTTCTTCGACGCCACTTCCTTCCCAGCGAACCGTCATGCCCACCTCGTTTGCAGCGACATTGACAAAATCTCGGACAGAATGCTGTACACCCGTAGCGATCACGAAATCCTCCGGCTTGTCCTGCTGCAGCATCAGCCATTGCATTTCGACATAGTCACGCGCGTGTCCCCAATCGCGCAGGGCGTCTAAATTGCCAAGGTAAAGCCGTTCCTGCAGGCCCAAATGGATGCGCGCCAAGGCACGCGTGATCTTCCGGGTAACGAAGGTTTCGCCCCGAACGGGAGATTCGTGGTTAAAGAGGATGCCGTTGCAAGCGTACATCCCATAGGCTTCGCGGTAGTTGACCGCGATCCAGTAAGCGTAGAGCTTGGCGACCGCGTACGGTGAACGCGGATAGAACGGCGTGGTCTCCTTCTGGGGGATCTCCTGGACCAAACCATACAGTTCGGATGTCGACGCTTGATAGAAGCGCGCCTTCCTCTCCAAGCCGGTAATGCGCATGGCCTCGAGGATGCGCAAAGTGCCGAGAGCGTCGGAATTCGCCGTGTATTCGGGTTCCTCGAACGAAACCGCAACGTGGCTCTGGGCCGCGAGATTGTAGATCTCATCAGGCTGCACCTGACCGACAATGCGTATTAGGCTCGAAGAGTCCGTCAGGTCGCCATAGTGCAGGCGGAACGGTGGATTTGGCTCATGGGGGTCGAGATAGAGATGATCGATGCGATCGGTATTGAAGAGAGAGGTCCGGCGTTTAATACCATGGACCTCATATCCTTTTTCCAGGAGCAATTCGGCGAGATAGGCGCCGTCTTGACCTGTCACGCCGGTAATAAGTGCACGTTTCTTTGTCATAAATAATCTCTAGGTTCGGTAGGCCGTTCGTACTCGAAAATGAAGAGAAAAGGGAGATGAGCTGGGTCAAAAATGCAAGCTTAGATTAACGGCTTTGAGGTCTGTGGAATAGGCAACAGAGGTTCTGCTAAGGTCATTTCGAATTTGTGTTCCCACCGTGAAATTCACGCTTTATTGGATGTTGCACGATTGTGGATTGAATTTGGCCTGGAGCTTCAGATTTTGGACAAACGCATAATCCCCCTCATCATGTGCGGCGGTGCCGGCACGCGGCTGTGGCCCGCCTCGCGCGAGGTGCGCCCCAAACAGTTCCTGCCGCTGTTCGGCACACGCTCGACGTTCCAGGACACGCTGCTGCGCGTCTCCGATCCCTCCCTGTTCGACCGGCCGATCGTCATCACCAATGCGTCCTATCGCTTCATGGTGCTGGAGCAGCTCGCCGAGATCGGCATCGAGGCCGACGTGATCCTCGAGCCGATGCGGCGCGATTCCGGTCCTGCGATCGCCGCGGGCGCGGTGTTCGCGCAGAACCGCGCCAGTGAAGCCATCGTGCTCGCGCTCGCCGCCGATCACGTCGTGCAGGACAATGCCGCTTTCGTTGCCGCCTGCCGCGAGGGCCGTAACGCCGCGAGCACCGGGCGCATCGTCACCTTCGGCGTCAAGCCGGAGCGGCCGGCGACTGAATACGGCTATATCAACCCGGGCGAGGTGATCTCCGGCGAGGTGCATGCGGTCGCGCGCTTCGTCGAGAAGCCGGACGCGGTGAAGGCCTCCGACTACGTCAATTCGGGCTATCTCTGGAACAGCGGCAACTTCATGTTCCCGGCCAGCGTGCTGCTCGATGAGTATCGCAGGGTCGATGCAGGAAGCGTCGAGGCTGTCACCAACGCGGTCAACAATGCCGGCCGCGATCTCGGCTTCGTCACGCTGGAGCCCGAGGCGTTCGGCGCGGCCAAGGCGATCTCGATCGATTATGCCGTGATGGAGAAGACCTCGCGCGCAGCCGTGGTGCCGGTGTCATGCGGCTGGTCCGATGTCGGCTCCTGGCACGCGGTGTGGGAGCTCTCCGACAAGGACGCGCAAGGCAATGCGTCGCACGGCGCGGCGGTGTTCGAAGACTCCCGCAACTGCAACGTCACCACTGACCAGGCGCTGGTCGCGCTCGAGGGCGTCGACGATCTCGTCGTGGTCGCGACCGCGGATGCGGTGCTGGTCTCGCGCCAGAAGGATGCCAACGGCCTGAAGCGTCTCGTCACGAAGTTGAAGGCGGTCGCGCCGAAGGTCACCGAGGAGCATCTCAAGGTGCATCGGCCCTGGGGCAGCTATCAGTCCGTCGACAATGGCGAGCGCCACCAGGTCAAGCGCATCGTGGTGAAGCCGGGCGGGCGGCTGTCGCTGCAGAAGCACCATCATCGCGCAGAGCACTGGATCGTGGTCCGCGGCGCCGCCCGCGTCACCGTCAACGAGGCCGTGAAGACCGTGCACGAGAACGAGTCGATCTATATCCCGATGGGCGCCGTGCACCGGATGGAGAACCCCGGTAAAATCATGCTGGAACTGATCGAGGTCCAGACTGGAAGCTATCTCGGGGAAGACGACATCATCCGGATTGAAGACGACTATCGAAGAACCTGAGCAACGTCCGAAGTGCGCATTGCGATGATCATCGCGGAGTATGTGGGACTGGTGTCGGGCGACTGCTTTGCGGATTTCGGTCACAAGGACGAGAAGGAGATCGCGGCGAGATTCCGATCTACTAGCCGGAGCTTGACGAGCTGGTGGCGAACAATGTCAAAGCCAAGGGGCTGGATTTCACCATTGACCTGACTAAGCCGATCGCAGCGGCCGATGCAGTCTTCATCGCGGTTGGCACGCTCTCCCGCCGCGGTGATGGCCATGCCAATCTGTCCTATATCTACGCCGCCGCTCGTGAGATCGTGAAGTCGCACACCGGCGGCACCGTGGTGGTAACGAGATCGACCGTGCCGTCCGGTGGACGAGGTCGAGCGCATCATCCGGGAAGCCCAATCCCAAGGCCGATGTCGACACCTTCACCCCCGAATTCCACCGCGAGGTGCTACAATCCCTGATTGCTGTTTACCATTAACACTCGGTGCGGAGCCGTCTACCGCGCGCCCTATTATCAGTGCCCGCACGGTAGAAACGCCGGCCACACCATCGCGTCGGGTGATTCGGTAACGCTCCAGTGTAGGCGGCCACAACTTCTCCGAGAGTGCAAGGTAATGAAAGGAGGATGCTCTGCCGCTTCCTCCGGGAGTTTAGCTTGTCTGCATAATCTCACGGAGGGAGATCAGTCGATCTGAGCTAGTACTTTAGTAAAATCACTCCGACCCGGGGACACTTTGAGGCGAACTCGTTCAAATAAGATGGATATATCAGCCGTGAGGGACAACGCCCATTGATCGCTATGCCGATTGCGTCGTAGATCGGAGCGGGCTGGAGGCAGAGCCGAAGGAACGGCTGATGCCAAGTACTCTCCTAGAACAACTGGACCAGGTTGAACGCGACATAAAATTATACATGGAGTTTGATACAAAGGAGAAAGATCGTTTCAATCGCGAGTCTTACTTGTGGACTGCAGAGGATCGCATCGAGTGGCAGGAGATACAATCTGACAATGCTCAACGACTCCGAGAACTGCGCGAGGAGCGTGACAGATTGCGCAGCCGACTTGGCCTATGAATCGACAATCGAATGGTTGCGGTAAATCGCGAAGGATCGCAGCTCGTCAACATGGACTCTCACGTCTGAACTTTGAGGACGATGCCAGCTCAAGCCCCGCAGGGCGCCCGCTGACACAGAGTTCATTCGACGTGGATGATCTCGTCGGGGCCAATCTGCGGCTGGGGCGCATCCGGCAAGCCCGCTACGAGTTGCTAATTGGGTTGCTGGAATGCCCAAGTCCGAAGCTGGCAAAACGTCTCGCCGGGTTGGAGCGCTATGAGAGGCCGGTCCAGGCCTCGCAGCGTCGCTTTCTGAGGCGCTGGCTAAGGCCAGGCTGACAAAGAGGTCTGCTGAATACGTCGCATTTCGAAAATTTTGTCGAACTGCAATCCTGTCGGCAGCGTGATGAGTGCTGACCTCAACCTTTCTCATTGTGAGCCATCTTGAAAGCCCTTGCTGGCGCGCGTAGCTTTGCTGGCCATGTCACCGGCTTGCGCCATCGATGTTGACGGCCTTTGGCGTGCCGCTGCGCGAAAGCTCGGCACTTCAGCGAAACCACCGGCGGGACGTATATGTCGATGGATTGCGCTGCCTTGCCTCGGCCCTGGCGACTCGGGGGCGTTACAGCGAGCCACAGTTGCATCTCCTCCAGCGCGAATTGTTCGTCCGGATCCTAGCCGACCTTGGTGTGTGTAAGGATATCGCTGATCATCCCGAAATCGCCGAAATTCCGGTCGGGCGCCCACTCCTGATCACGGGATACGGACGTACCGGCAGCACTCTCCTTTTGGCGAGAAAAGATTGCGCCTTGCGCAGCTTCTTAGCGAATACCTGCTTGCGGATGCCGGCCTTGTGTCGCGTTGCGACAAGGGGCAGTTGGGCGGATTTGAGGGATTTCCCATGATCGCCGGGGTCAATCTGATCCTGGAACGAGATTATCCCGGAAAATAGAGGACGCTGTCAAACGCTCATGGACTGGGCTCGCGGTCCACAGCTCCTTTGCAACGAGGAGCGGTGAGATCTGCACATCCGACCACCATGCCCTTTCGTCTCCATGGCGGTGCAGCTGTTGATGGTGCGCGCGGCACAAGGGCACCGTGAATTCATCACTGACCTTGCGGCCGAGAGCTCGCGGTTGCACGAATTTGAGATGGTGGGGATCGCAGGGCGTCTGCTTGCAAACAAGGCAGGGCTGGCTGCGCACGAACGCAAGGTGCGTCTTGCTGCGCTTCCGCGATGCTTCTTTCGGGAAGGCAAGCCCGATGTTCGGCTCCGCGGCGGATTGATCTTCGGTTGCGCCGGCGCGCTTAGCGCCGTCCTGAACACGTCTCCCCGCAACGGCGAACTGGTGCGGCGCTGTGCTGAGCTCGGCAGGATCGGCTGCCTTGAGCCGCGTGTAGTAGGCGACCTCAACCGAACGGGCATCCGCCTCCAAAAGGGTGTTCTTGAGAGGAAGGCTGGTCTTGGCCCAGCTCAAAAGCTCATCCCCGCTCGTTAGGGAGATCAACTCGCCAAGCAGTCGGTCCCGGAGCTCGGCCGATGCTTGCGGATTTTGCAGCAGCGGCGGTTGATTCAAAGAGTCTTTGGCGGGCTTCGCCTTCGCAACGGACGGCCCGACCGCAACCGGAGTGCCGGCCATCAGCTCCGGCGCGTCCAGATCGTCCTCGCCGGCCATGCCGACCAGCGTGAACAGCGCGTAGCGTCGGGCATAGGTTAGCGCTGCTCCCATGCGGTGCGGGGCGGCGGTATCAGTGACCGCGCATACCGGCCAGTCGGACGCAATCCATTCGCCTGAGCTGTGGAGCAGGGTGGTTGTGAGCCGGATCAATCCGGTGGCGGCATCGATCGCGGTGGCCTGCACGGTCGCGATCTCGTGCCGGGTGAGGCACTTGCGCACGATCTCGAGGCCGCTGGCGAGCGAGGCGTATCGGAAGGTGCGGCTCCCCTCGCGCGGGAATGGCGATATGATCGTGGCAGTCGATGATTTCTCCGGATTTTCCAGCTCGGCTTGCGCCTTGGCCAGCGCGCCGGCGATTTGGCTGATGGTCTCGCTGGAGCGCTGCATGGCGGCCTCCGTGTTCGGGTTAGGGGTCGTTCAGGATGTCAAGCTGGATCGCGAGCACCAGTCCGGCGATCGCCAACTGGTGCTCCAAATGCTGAGCCACGGCCAAAATGATGTGGTCGTGCGCGCAGCTCGCTTGAAAGGCGCGCAGTTCAGCCCAGAGCTCGCCAAACAGCTCGAAGGCGTCCTGGTAGGATTGCGGAGGATCGAAAGAGGGGGCGAGATGGACGAAGTCGAAGTTTGGCTGCATCGACAAGGTCTCCAAAGCATCCGAGTAATGGTTTGGTTGGGCGCCAGCTGCGCCCTAAGACTCGGCTTGGCGGGCCATCTAGGCGGCGTCGATCACTTCAAAGCTGATCGCGCCGGCCTTGGAGCGCTTGGCGCGCAAGCCGTGGCCGCGCGCCTCCTTAACATCCTCCGGCATCAAAGCCTTGAGCTCGGTTTTCGCCCGCTCGTGCTCCAGCGCCGCGCTCCGGGTTTGGCGATAGAGCGCGGCCAATTCCGCCCAGGCGTTTGAGCCTGCCATGTCGACCACCCGCACCGCCGCCAGCCGCGGCCGCGGCGGCTCGATGCCAAACAGCTGCGGCGCCTCGCCGGTCTGCACGCAGCGCCAAAACCTCTTTTCCGCGGTCAGCAGCAGATGCTGGTACAGCGGGTCGGCATGGACCTCGATGTCCAGCCATTTGCCACCGCCGGTGATGATCGAGAGCACCGCGGCGCGGGCGGCAATCACCCACATGTTGTGCTGCAGCTGCGCCATATGTTTGTCCGCCGCGGCTTCCTCCGAGAAATTCCAGGGCAGCATGAACTTGGCCTCAAACACCGCGCCCGTTTGCTGCACCCGCCCATCCAGCGTCGCGGCCATCCACTTGTGCACGGGGTGGACAACCCGGCGCTGAACGTGCTCGATGGCGTGGCCGGTTTGGCGCTGGTACCAGATACGGTTGAGGGGCTCGGTCGCGGTACCGAGCTGGACGATGAGATCGCCCGACAGATCGATGGGTTCGACCTCGCCGCGCTTTTCCTGCCAGAGCCGAAGCAACGCTGCTGCGTCGCTGCCCATGATGACGCGGGCGTCCGAGCCGCCGATAAAGGCTCGGCGGTCATTTGTCCTAAACGGGAGGGGGGAACGGGGCGCCTCGGCGCCATTGGCTGCAAGCGTGCTCACCGGTATCTCCTTGGGCTTGGTCATGAGCGGCCCGCGGGCCGCACCGCCGAAAGCCCCGCACCTGCGAGGTGAGATACCGGTATCGCAAAGGCCCCGGTCGACTCAGTAACGCTCCATTTGCCCGCGGATGCCAGTCCATTCTGCAGCAACATTCTTGCTCTTTTGTGCCCGGTGTTTCAGCGCTTCTCAGCGCCCCTGACGGCAGCCGCCCGGCAATTGCGGAGCGATGCGCTCGACAGCCAAACCCGGCCAGTTCTTCGGACTGTGCACTCCAGCGAACGAGTATCCGCCGATCCGCTGTCGGTTCCTGTTCTGCGGCGCGATTGCTCTTACCGCGGCGCTGCGCCGGATTGCCCGACGACTTGTCAGCTCTGGATGCCGAGTGCCGGCTCATTCCATGTACGAGCCATCGTAGCCACGCGTCAGCTTCACCGAGATAACTCCAAGAGGGCAATCGTCGAACATAAAGCGCGTGCTCGCCCATTTTAGGAATTGTGAGGTGCTATCGACTTGGTCGTCGTGCCGGCCTTGCGGGAAGGCGAGCAATTCCAGCAGGTAGGCGTCCAGCCATGGCGCGTCGGCTGGCAGGTGAACCTGCCCGGCTTCGATCTTGAACGATTGTGCTGCCATGCGGTCGACCTTGCTGCCTTCCGGCTTGATGCCGATCGGGCGCGGCAGTTCGTCGGGCATCTCGCGCTGCAGATCCTGCAACATCGCCATGCCTGGCCCGGCGTTCTCGATGATCACGGTCGCAGCATCATGTCGCTTGGCCAGTCCGATCAGTATTCGCCTGAGCTCGGGATATTGGTGGCGGCCCCGGTACACGTCGACCAGGTAATAGTCCTTGTGGACCATGCGCCAGGTGGTGCAGACCGAATAATCATTGCCGCTTCCCATCATCATGGCGATGTCCCAGCTTTGCACGACGTGGCTAGATGGGTCAGTGGTCGGCAGCTGGGCGTAGCGACGAAACCATTCCCGCTTAATCAAATTGCCTTCCAGCGGAATCGGCTGTTGCTGATATTGCGCCGAGAATTGCAGGCTGCCGGTTTCGGCTTTGATCTGCTCCAGAATCGGTTTGTCTTCCCGCGCCGCGTGCAGCACCTCGCCGGCGCGCCGGGTGTGATGCTTGCCGCGACCGATCGGAATTTGGACATCTTCGGTTGCGATCGCCGGAAGGTTGAGATGGCGCCAGCCGCCGGCCTGCAGCAGGTACCCAGCAAGGTCGTCCTCGTGTAGGCGCTGCATCACGACGACGATGGCACCTCTGTCCTTGTCATTGAGCCGGGACACCAGGGTGCTGCCATACCAATCGATAACGCGCTTGCGCGCGAGCTCGGACATTGCCTCCTCCGCCTTGAGCGGATCATCGATGATGATGAGGTCGGCACCCCGACCGGTTAGGGTCCCACCGACCGAGGTGGCGTAACGTCCTCCTCCGGCGGTGGTCACCAATTCGCTGCCGGTATCCCTCGCGGTGCGCATTGCCGGGAACAGGTCGCGGTACCAGGCGGACTCGACCACCATGCGAAATTGCCGGTGCAGCTCAGCCGCCAGCTCGTTAGAATAGCTAACGACGATGATACGCCGGCCAGGATCGCGACCGAGCAGCCAGGCCACATAGCCGACAGACACGGACAGGGATTTCAGGGATCGTGGCGGTTGGTTGATCAACAGGCGGCGGCAATCGCCGGCTTCGACCTGCAGCAGCTGAAAGGCAATGGCGTCAATATGCCAGTTCGGAAGATAGGCGCTCCCCGGAAAGACAGTGCAGAACGCTTTGTGAACGAAGTAGCGCAAATCCTGCCTGAACAGGGCCGCAAGCACATTGATCATGGATCGTCTTGCTCCTCGTTTTTGCTCTGTGGAGAAGCCTTGGCTTCGGCGAGAACTTCTTGCCGATAACGTTCGAGGATCGTCTGGTCCTCGGCGGCTAGCGGCTTGGACGCAGCAGGCTCTTCTGTCTTAGCGAAGAAGGTGGCTGCAAGGGACACATACTTGTCGAGCGCACGCGGTTCGCCCTTGAACGCTTTTTCCTTGAGTCGGAGCAAAAGGCCCTGCTGGGAACTGACCTTGCGTGATTTGCCGCCGTCGATCACTGTGACCGGCGCCTGCAGCGTGCGCTCGAGATCAGTCACAAAGTTCAGGCTGCCTCGTGGACGCCCCTTGGGGTTGCCGGATCGCCCCCGCTTGAACCGACTGTGAACCGGGGGATTGCCGTAACCGATAGGCTTGTCGCTCTTGCTAGTCATGCCTGGTCTCCCTTGCTGTGCGATCACGTTGCTCGAACGTAGCGCCGGTCGCGGCGTGAATTGCGCTTCTGCCTGTCACATGCTGCCCGCGGCGAATGGTGATATCCACGTAGCTGGGGTCGATCTCGCTCAGCCGTGCGCGGCGTCGGGTCCGCTCCGCGGCGATGACGGTGGTTCCGGCGCCGCCGAACGGATCGAGGATGATGTCGTGCTCGTTCGAGCAATCGCGGATCGCATCGGCGATCAGCGCGACCGGCTTGACCGTAGGATGCAGCGACAGCTTGCTCTTGGCGGAATTGGCCCAGGTGTTCTGGCTGGCATAGTCCCAGACGTTCGCACGGTTTCTGCCATGCTTGCCAAGTTGAACATTGTTGATGTGGGGCGCCTGGCCGTTCTTGAAGACAAACACCAGCTCATGCTTTGACCGGTACAGTGATCCCATTCCGGCGTTGGCTTTGTTCCAAACGCAAAGGTTGATCAGCTCGGAATAGATCGGCTCGGCGGCGGCGAGCAAGAATTTCATGCCGCGCCAATCCATGCACAGGAAATGCAGCGACCCCGGATGCGTGAAGGCGGCAAGCTGCACCAGCGCTTTGGCTAGGAACGCCTCGAACTCTGCCGCCGACAGCTCGCCCGACGCCATTGCGAATTCCGGATGCGTGACCTTGCCGCGGCCGGAGACGTGGCCGTCGATCGGGACGTTGTAGGGCGGATCGGCAAAGACCATGTGCGCCAGCTCGCCCTGCAGAAGGTGCTGATAGGTCTCGGCATCAGTTGCATCGGCACAGACGATCCGGTGCTCACCTAAATTCCAGAGATCGCCCGGCAGGGTCACCTGCGGCCGCAGCTCCAGCGGCGGCAGTTCATCCTCATCCATCTCGGGAGCTGCCAGCAGCGAGTCGATTTGCCCCATGGCAAAACCGGTGATCTGCAAGTCGATCCCCGGATCAAGTCCGCTCAGCTCCGACAGCTCCAACCGCAACGCTTGCTCGTCCCAGCCTGCGTCCTCGGTGAGGCGGTTGAGCGCCAGTCTGAGGCTGCGCAGCTGCGTCTCGTTAAGATCGTGGAGATGGACGACGGGGACCTCGCCAAGACCGAGTTGTTGGGCCGCCCGGATGAGGGCTGCCCCGGCGACAATGCGGCAGTCACGATCAGCGATGACCGGAAGCACGACGCCGAATTCCTGCAGGCTTGCCGCCAACTTATTGATCTGCGCCTTGGTGTGCCGCCGAGTTTCATGCCCGAGGGGCTTCAGCTCGGTAATCGGCACGAGCCGTGGCGTGAGGTCATGGCGCAGCGGACATCCATTGCCCCGGACGGATTGACGTTGCATTTGGCGGTTTCCTCTCAAACTCGCTGAGCCTATTGAGAGTCAGGAGCCGCGTCATAGCAATCAGGAAGATCTCCCGCCCGCTAGCAGATGCGACGCCTCCTGAATTTAACGGCATCGGCCAACAATTGGCTGACGGTTGTCTCCTTTATCGAGCTGTCGCACATCCTGAGAAATCGAAAGACGAAGCATGCCGCGGGTGTGTGCAGCCGACCGTCATAGTGGCCTTTCACCCGAGGCGTGTGCGTGAATCTCACGCCGTAGCGTTCCAGCCAATCGCCGAGCCATATCACCACCTGTTTGATCGTCGTTTTCGGCCGCGGGCCACCGCTCTTTTGCTTGCTACGATTGAGTGCACAGGTCGTGGCGTCGCGCACGACGCCGGCGATCGTCGCAAGACCGCGTATACCGTGGACATTTTTCAGCCACAGTGCATCCAAGATCTTCTCGCCCACCGCAGCGTCCAAATTTCTTAAGTGGCGGGCCAACCGATCGGCTGAGGCAGCAGCGTGGTCCAACTCACGAGGGCGTGGACTTGTCTTAGCGTGGTAGCTCGACAAAGCTGCAAAGTCATACAGCCGTTCGGGAAACAGGCTGAAGACGTCGGGCGGTGCCAACGGTTCGATGCAGACTGTGTAGGTGATCTCTTGCGGTAGCGATCCGATGGACGCAAGCCGCTGCAGGAAATCATGGATCAGATCGCAAGTCTTGGCCATCTCCTTGTTGATTTGCCCCGGCGATGGTTGCTGTTCGGCGTGCAGTAAGTCCTTGAATATGTGGAGGCGAAACTCATTCAGGTCGACGCGCGCCCGATCGTCTAAGCGTTTCGCTCCGGCAGTGGCGACCAGATCGTTGAATTGAGCGTCGCTGAGCAGGCAACCCTGATGGCCGCGATCTTTCAAGCCGTCGTTGAGCCCAAAAAATAAATCGAGGGAACGATCGTCCTCTTGTCCATAGCCGGCCAACCGGACCATGCCAGTCATTCGTGCTGGATTTACGCGTTTTGGCATCGGGGATCTCCGATTCGGGTCTCCTTCGATGATTCAGCGTGAGTTGCCTTTACGGAAAATGAATCCGTTCGCGAGATCGGTGCCCTGATGGTTAATTTGGCGCAGCCAGGCCCGCCGATATGCCGTTTCCCTGGTTACAGGGAATTCTGCATATTCTGACAGGGCAGCGGCAATGAAGGAAGTCTTCGGCAGCGCCGCAGTGTGGTCGGCGCCTCTTAGCTCATCGCGTCCAGCGGCCGTTGAGCAGATCTACCGCTCACGCCAGTTGAGAGAGGAGAGTCACCAGCTCCGACTGGCGGTGCGCGCCCGTCTTCGAGAAGATCGACTTGAGGGGGTTGCGGGCGGTTTCGCGCGAGATGCGCAGGTGCTCGGCAGCGTTGGCGAGCGATGCGCCGGTTGCAAGCAGGGCGGCCTGCCGGGATTCCGCTGGCGTCAGATCTAAGGCTTGGCCGATCAGCGCCGGGTCCGGCGCCGGGCGTGGGGATGAGGTTGGACAGGATCAGCGTGGCGCGGGCTCCGAGGAAGACAGAGCGCGCCGCGCCGTCCACCGGCAGGATCCGCAAGACGACTGGTGGCTTATCGTCCGGCGACAAGGATCGGAGAGGCGGGGATGGCGGAGGCGTCCGGCGTGGCGCGCACCGCGCTGATAGCTGATCGGGCCTTGTCATCGCATGCTTCTCTGCGAAGGATGAGGCGCCGCTCTCTGATACGGATCTCGTTGTCGAATCCAGCTGCGGCTACCTCATCCAGGGTTATGAGGAGTTCCATTTTGTTCAATGAAGCTCCGCATGTTCGCCGCAGCGTGTCTCCGGAGAGGCCGGCCTCGCCTCGAAGTGTGGATCGTCGAGGAGCGCCTGCCAGTATTCCGGCGGCAATCGGCGTGGGGTGGAATGGCGGCCTCGGGCTTCCTGACCGCTGCGTGTGACCCTCAGCGGAAGTCGCTACTGGGCACATGCGTAGTGCGGCGTCGCTGCTGTTGATCTAAGTCAATTATCACCCATCCTTTGGCTTCAAACTATTAAGGTCGTCCTCTCCCTACCGTCCTAAAGGCCTCCTGAAGGTTCGGCGCCAAAGTGAGAGATTGCTCATGATAACAATCCCAGAACTGACGTCCCAGGCTCTTGGTGCGTTCCTGATCTCGGAGACAAGCGGTCGCTTCGGCTTGTCCCACGCCAGCTTGCCGGAATTGCTGCCCTATGCAGCAAAGCTGGCCCTGGAATGTATTGGTAACAGCGATGCACTCTACCACAACGTCGAGCACACCTTGTTGGTCACGCTGGTGGGGCATGACATCCTGATCGGGCGCTCCCTTCTTAGGCCAACGACGGCTAGCGACTATGCTCACTTCATCCTGGCGTGCCTGCTTCACGATATTGGCTACGTTCGGGGAATAGTTCACGGAGACCAGGACGGTGCCTATGTGGTTGATGGTACCGGCCAAACGGTTGAGTTACCGATCGGCTCTTCTGATGCAGCGCTTGCGCCCTATCATGTCGACCGCTCAAAATTATTCGCCATGGAGCGTCTCGACGCAGTTGACGAAATTGATGCTGCTCGCGTTACCCAAGCCATCGAATACACTCGTTTTCCTTATGCAGACGGATCAGCGAACGAACTCAAGGATGATCTTGACGAAGAGGAAGGTTTGTTGCTTCGCGCCGCCGACCTGATCGGTCAGCTCGGCGATCCGAATTACATGAAGAAATCAAATGCGCTGTTCTACGAGTTCGAGGAGATAGGACTCAACAAGTCGCTTGGATACACCACACCCGCGGACGTGGTGTACAAATATCCTCAGTTCTACTGGACCAAGGTCGCACCGCACGTCCAAACTGCCATCCGCTATTTGAATGTAACCTCGAGCGGAAGACAATGGATCGGCAGTCTCTATGGCAACGTCCTTCGCGCTGAGCGAGAGATGGGACTTTCTGGTCCGGAGCTATAGGAATACTGTGATTTCGGGTTGATTCCGATCAATCCTCCGACGCTCAGAACTGACGATAGCTGACATAGCCAGCGGCTTTAGGCGCGCGCTGACATCCGTTGTCGTTTGGCCGAAAGTCCGCAGATGACCAACATTGTTGAAGAAGTAGTCCCCGAGCGATCTTGAGCGCAGCGCGGCTGACCTACAGCCCAAAGCCTCGGCCAATCTCCCGCGCAAGCTTGAGCGCGGCGTCGGTATTGCGGCCATTGAAGAACGTTCGATCAAGCTGCTAAAAGATGCCAATTCCAAATAGCGCGATGGCAATGCCTCTAAACATGGTTGTGGACCGGGTTGAACGATGCAGCGAAAGTTCAAAACGGCCCCAGCCGCAGGTTGGGAGAAACAGCCGGGGCCGACATTCCCATTCCGTGTGCCGTAATTAGCGGTAATCGGCACGCTCCCAGCAAGCCACAAGAAAGCTAACGAACGCTTTCTCCCGCCGCCGTCCGGGCGCGCGCCCCACGCCGTTGAGGTCGGACCAATGTGAAGCGCAGCGTGGGCGCTCGCCATCTGCTGCTTTGCTGAGCTGCCGTGCGATCTCTTGCCTGAGGTCTTGCGTTTCCCAATTCGCGGCATCGCTCCTGACGATCGGGATGGCAGGCTCTCACCTTGATGCTGCGAGCCCCCTCGGGCCAGCCTTGGCCCCTTGGGGGCTGGAGGGGACAGTGCGGGGCCAAGGCGGTCCGACGGATGGCGCTGAGGAGCGCCACGCAATTGAGGCTAGTCCCAGTCGGCGAAATCGCTGTGTTCACTTGTGACCGGGACAGCTATTTGTAATGTTCAACAAAGGAACACGGCGGCTGGCTATGCGACATGCAGGCCCAGTCTGAGAAGCTTCGCCGAGGCGCCGCTGAGTGCGCCCTTATTCGCGACTTGGCGACTGATCCCAAGAAGCGCGAGCTGTTTGCCAGATTGGCTGAACACCTTGACGTGCTCGCATCGGCAGTGGAGCAAGTTATTGCCGACAGCGGTGGTACCGACATCGCTATGACACATCCAAAGCAGCCGTGCGGGATCGTCACGACGCGCTGCCCGGATGGGCTGGCACCGTGAAGTGGAAAGTCGCGCCATGGGGCGCATTGGAGGTCACCCACAGGCGCCCGGAATGCGCTTCGATGATCGAGCGGCAGATCGACAGTCCCATCCCCAGACCGCCAGGCTTTGTCGTGTAGAAGGGGTCGAAGATGCGCTTGAGAGCGTCCGGGGCCAATCCTGGTCCCGAATCCTTCACCGCGACGATAATGCCGTCAGATTCGGCCCGAGCGGTCGTGATGAGCACGCTTCGCGATCCCCTCGCGACCGTGCCCATGGCTTGGATGGCATTGACCATCAGGTTGAGGATCACTTGCTGCAATTGGACGCGATCACCTTCGACGAGTGGTAAACCGTCTCCGAGTTCCGTCTGCATCGCGACGTCGTTCTTCACCGCTTCGCTGCGGGCGAGCTCGATCACGTCCCGGATCGCCTCGTTGATATCCAAGCGATCCTTCAGTGGCGGTGCTTTCTTGATGAGATCACGTATGCGCCCGATGATGTCGCGGGCTCGATCAGTGTCGTTCACAACATAACCGAGCGTATCCTTGGCTCTCCCGACATCCGGCGGGTTTCTGTCCAAGAAATGCAGGGCGGCATCGGCATTCATCGATGCGCCAGCGATCGGCTGGCTTACTTCATGGGCGATCGAGGCCGTGAGCTCACCCATGGTGGCGAGGCGGCTCGCATGCGCCAATTCCCTTTGCACCTCCCGCAAGGTCTCTTCGGCCCGCTTGCGCTCGGTGATGTTCCGTCCGACGCCGCGGTAACCGATGAAGCGCCCTGCATTGTCGAGGACCGGCAGTCCCGAGATGGACACGTAGCGTTTACCGCCGTCAGGCGTAGGCCTCGCCAGCTCGAAATCACGGAACGGCAGGTGGGCATCGAGAGTCTCCCGGTGCTTGCGCCAGGCCTCCGCGTCGGGCTCCAAATAGGGCACTTCCCACCGCGTCTTCCCAATTTCAGAGCCAGGCGCCGGCGCGTCGGCAAGACCCTCGCCGAACTCCTGGCGGGTGAAGCGATGCTGCGCATCGGATTCCCAGTAAACGTCGAAGGAGAATTGTACAAGGGTGCGAAAGCGCTCCTCGCTCTGCCGCAGAGCCTCTTCCGACCGCTTGCGCTCCGTCAGGTCGACGACAAAAGAGACGCCGTAATCTCGTCGCTCGTCGAATGCAGCCATGCCGATCAACACGGGCACGCGGCTGCCGTCCTTGCGGAAATATTCCTTCTCGAACGGCTGCACGCTCCCCATCATCTTTAGCTCCGGGATCCACAATCGCATGTGGCGGTCGAGCCACTCCGGCGGTGTAAGGTCAGTCCAGCGTAGGGGGCCCGAAATGAGATCCTCGCGATCGTATCCCACGATGCGGAGAAACGCATCATTCGCCTCCAGAATCCGACCTCCAAGCTCCCAGATGATAATCCCGATGATGTTGGCCTCGACCAGGCGCCGAATCCTAGCCTCGCGTTCTGCGAGATCCTGGTACAAGTGAGCGTTCTCCAGCGCGATTGCCGCCTGCGAGGCGAGCAGCTTTAGCACCGCGATCCGACCGGGCGCGAAGACGTGCGCAGCCAGATTGTTTTCCAGGTACAGCACGCCGATGAAATTGGCATGAGCGATCACCGGCAGGCCGAGCACGGAGCGCGCTTGGCGCTGAACGATGTAGGGATCCGCTGAAAACGGTTTCTGGGCTGCGGCATCATCGAGAATGATGCTGTCCCGCGTACGCAAGATGTAGTTGAGGATCGCCTCCGGCAGGAGCGCTGCAGTCACGGGCTCGTCGCGCAGCTGCACGACGACCGTGTCGCCGTCGGTGGTCGCTTCGGCGGCAATTCGCAACTCGGTCTCGTGCGACAGAACCAACAGGCCGCGCTCGGCGCCCGCGTGCTCGATAGCGGTGCGCATGACGGTGATGAGCAGCTTCTCCCGGACGATTGCGCCCGAGACCGCTTGCGACAACTTGATGACGGTGGCGAGGTCGAGCTGCTCCAGGGGGGTCTCGATCGTGCTCGTCGGACCGGGCGCCGCTGTTTCCTCTGCCAGGTGGGCATAGACGCGGTCGAGTTGCCGCACCTTGCCATCAGCCCCCCACCGCAAATAGGCACGCCGAGCGTCGGCCAAGTACGCTCGAGCGATTCTCTCAAACCCGCGCGCCGCGTAGAAGCGTGCGGCGAGTTCGTTGGCAAGCGCGTCGTTTTGAACAAAGCCGTTGGCGCGGGCCGAGCGGATTGCGTGTTCATAGAGGCGCTCGGCATCGAGTTCGCGGCCCTCCAAGCGGGCGACCTCCGCCTCGATAAGCGCAGCGCGATTCTCGAAATTTTCCGGACAATTCTTTGCCCAGATTTGGATCTGTCGCCGGTGCACCGCCAGTGCCGCGAGGTACTCCCGGTGCTGGGCAGGCGCGGCGGAGGCGCAGGCCATCGCGAGGGACAATGCACCATAGAATTCGTATTCGGCAGTTTCGAGTTGCGATATAGACGTCCACAGCAGCCGCTGCGCCCTTTGCGACGCCTCAATCGCAGTCGCGTAGTCGCCTGCAAAAAAGCGCGCCTGCTGCTTTCGGATCCAATACCAGCAGTCCGCTCGCATGAGGTTGGCATTCTCGGCGAACCGGCGCTCCGTCTGAAGCTCTTCAAAGTGCTCATCGTCGAAGGAGCCGAATTTCGACGTCAGCCCCCGCAGGGTTCGGATGAGCTGCAGTTGGCTGACGACAACGTCAACGACCAGCCCGAACTGTGCCGTCTTCGCAAATGCGAGGCCACTCTCGACTTCGCGTTGCACCTCGGCGAGCGGGTCACCAGCCGCGAGCAGATTCGAATTGAGATTGACGCGGGCGTACGCGGCGAAAGTGAGATCACCGGTTTTGTTTGCGACGTCGAAAGCCCGAAGCAGCGAATCACGCGCACTCCGGACATGTTGCGTCCATGGCGCGAGGTGCGCTCCGAAGAGCATGTAGGTCTGCGCATGAAGTCGCGTCAATCCGCGCCGTTCGACCAATTCATATCCGAGCAGACCAAATCGAAATCCCGCCTCGTAGTCGCCGAAGCGAGGACCGGCAATCATCCCAAGCCTCATATAAGCAACGCAAGAGGCATCGCAGTTTCCGTGTTCAAGGCTGAGATTAACCGCTCGACAAACGGTCAAGGAAAAGAGGTTCAAATCCGTGAATAGTGCAGGCGGCAGCAGCCTGGTAAGCACGCCCAGAGTCGCGAGAGACACCGAATCACTCATTAAGGGCAGATCGATCAAAGCTTCGATACGGCGCCCGCCAAGTTGGGAGCGGACGCGGTCGTATTCACCTCGCGCCTCCTCCTCCGTCGGATGGGGCGGCCAGTCGATGGTCAGGTGGCGGAGGTAATCGAGAGCAACAGCAATTGCATCGCTACTCCGATCGAGCCTCGTGTACAGGTCAATGCGCAGGCACGAGACCGTGGCTAACTCGACAGGCCCTGCCGCACGGGCTGAGAGAGCCATCAGGCGTCGCTCCGCTTCCGCCAGCGCGCCGGTCAGAAACTCGCATTCTGCCCGGTTGATCTCCAGGGAGAAGGCCAGTTCATGCCTGCTCTCCCAGCAATCCTCCAGCAACAGGGCCGCGCCGGCTTTGAGATAAGTCAGTGCCGAGTCATAGGCGGTGGACGCTTTGGCGCGCTTGGCTGCGAGCAGGTTGAGCTCGGTCAGCTTCGCTCGTTCGTCTCGTGAGGTGATCAACGCAACGCCGCGGTTGAGCTGATTGACAATGTCGAAGATCACGTCCCCGTGCTGTTCTGTGGGAGTATTCGCCACGAGGAGCCGGCCGATGGCGAGATGGGCTTCCGCACGCTCGGCTTCCGGTTTGCTTGAATAGGCGGCTTCCTGCACCCGGTCGTGGGTGAATCTGTAATAGCCTTGCCGTCGCTCGACCAGCTCCTCGTGCGCGGCTTCCCACAGCGCTGCGTCGACTTCAGCCGCCGATTTTCCCAGAACAAGGGCCAACAGCGTGATCGTGGCGCTGTTACCGAGACAGGCGAGCTGCTGCAACGCTGCCTGCGTGTTGGCCGGAAGGCGCGCGAGTTTGCCGACCATGAGGTCCACCACATTGTCGGTATAGCCCTTGGCGCGAATGAGATCGAGATCCCACGTCCAGCACGGCGACGTATGATCGAACGCAAGCAAACGCTCCTCGACGAGCTCGTGAAGAAACTGGATGGCGAAGAACGGATTGCCACCCGCTTTCTCCTGCACTATCTGCACCAGGGACGCGGCATAACTCGGCTCGCAACGCAACGAGTCGGCGATCAGCTGCCCGACATGCTCGGTGGCAAGCGGCGCTAGCGCGATCTCCTCAACGATGCCGCTGCAATTTTTGATGGCGGCGATCCTGCGCCGCAGAGGATGCGCGGCGTCGACCTCGTTATCGCGGTAAGCGCCGATCATCAGCAGATGGCTCACATCCGCCTGAGTCAGCAGATCCTCGAGCAGGTCCAGCGTCGCCGAGTCTAGCCATTGCAGGTCGTCGAGGAATAGCGCCAGTGGATGCTCCGGTCGCGCGAATACGCCGATGAACTGCCGCACCACTTGGTGGAAGCGCCTTTGCGCATCCTGCAGAGCCAGGTCTGGTACCCGCGGCGGCTCGCCGATGATGAGCCTCAGCTCGGGGACCAGGTCCACCAATAGCCCGCCGTTCGGGCCCAACGCCTTTTGCAGGGCATCGCGCCAGGGCGCCAGCTCGACCTCACTCTTCGCCAGAAGGCCGCGGAGCAGGCTGCGGAACGCCTGCGCCAGTGTGGCATAGGGAATGTCGCGCTTGTATTGGTCGAACTTGCCGTCGGCGAACAGGCCGCGCGAGGGCACCAGCACCTTGTGCAGCTCGTTGACGACAGCTGACTTGCCGATGCCGGCGTATCCCGAGACCAACACCAGCTCAGGCGTGCCGCTCTGGACCATGCGGTCGAAGGCCGCGAGCAAGACTTGGATGTCTCGCGCGCGCCCATAGAGCGTCTCGGGGATGAGCAGCCGGTCCGGGATGTCGCGCTCGCCCAGGGGGAAGTCGTCGATCCCCTGCCGAGCCTCCCAGGCGGCGAGGCAGCGCCGGAGATCGCTCTCCAGACCGGCCGCGGTCTGATAGCGCTCCTCGGCGGTCTTGGCGAGCAGCTTCATGATGATGGCCGAAAGGAAATTGGGCACTTGCTTCCGACGCTCGGCGGGCGGCACAGGCCTCCTGGCGATATGGCAGTGCACCCATTCCATCGGATCGGCTGCGGTAAACGGGGGCACGCCGGCGAGCATCTGATAGAAGGTGACGCCCAACGCGTATAGATCACTGCGCGCGTCGATCGAGCGGTTCATTCGTCCGGTCTGCTCGGGTGCCATATAGGCGAGGGTGCCGGCGATGGTTTCAGGCGGTTCGGGTGATTGGCGCTCGCGCGGGAGTCGCGAGGCAATGCCGAAACCCGTGAGTCTGACTTCGCCGGTCGCGCGATTCACGATGATGTTGTGCGGCTTGATGTCTTTGTGCACGAGCCCACGCTGATGGACCTTGCCAAGAGCCGCCGTGATGTGGACGGCGAGATGCAAGAACGTTCCCACCTGCATAGGCGCTTGGAGCTGGCGCTCCAGCGGCTCGCCGCCGGGATCCTCGAGCAGCAGCACGGGCCGGCCGCCCTCACTGACAAGTTCGAGCGGCCGCAAGGCCCACGCGCTGTCGAGCTCGTCCTTTAGTGCATATTCGTGAGCCAGGCGATCCCGGCTCGTTGATGGGGCATGCTCGGCGGGAAGCACGGCCAGCACAGTTTTGCGGCCACCATCGGAGCCCTGGCGCGATGCCCGGCAAAAGATGCGGTCGTCGTCCTCCCATAACGCCTGGAAGTCGCTATCCATGCGCGCCGAACCGAAAGACTGGGTTCAACTGCTGGCCTCTACGGAACCCGATGTCGGGTGGCGAGATACCTGTTGAGCTCGTTGAACAAAATCGAGCTTGCCACAGATGGAGCGGCGTGGCCAGCCGAGCTAAGCTCGCCTACAACGAAGCGGTCCTGAATTCTGGCTGCCGATCAGGTGCGGCATCGGTCGAACGCGGACAGGCGTTCTGTCTTTGCAATAGATCGATGAGATTCGTCCGATCGTCATTTTTTCAGAAGTAGCCCCATTTCTCGCGCCATCCGCTTGACTGAGCCGACATGCCGGCGAAGGGCCGCGGCAATCTCCGCCGCGCCGTACCGCCGGCGGCTCATTGCCGAAAGCTTCCTGCGTTCGAGGTCGCTCCATTCCTTCGGCTTCGATGCTTTCATGTTGTCATCTTGCCGCCGGCCCGAGGCAGGCAACATTGGGAAATTTACGGGTGCCATCTAGAGTTTGCCCGACAGGCCGAAGCGTCGATCGTCGAGGAGCGCCTGCCAGTATTCCGGCGGCAAATCGGCGTGGGGTGGAGCGGACTAACCGCCTTCGGTCTCTCTCACCCTCGCTTGTCCGATCAGCCGCTGACCGGTTGAGAAAGCGTCCGGAGCCCCGCTTCAATGGCCGCGATGTCTTGCTCGATTTGGACGATAGATGATCGGCAATCGAAACCAGTTGTCGCCTTCAGATCAGCGGCCAACCGCCAGCGATGCATCCGGAGAGCTTCGAGCGACTGCTGGTCTTTTAGCCGAGTGAAGCCGCCAACGATCAACTCAATCGCACTCGACATAACGCTGCCCCACAATCAAATTTCGCATAGCAATATACCTCTAGGATAAAGGGAGTTTGGATTTTAGTAAATTCAAAAATCCGGCGTGTGGAGCATAAGCAATTCACCGCGAGGCTGAGTCTTGATCTGCTTCGATTGTTCTGCCATTTTAAATCTGTTATTGATATTTTGGTTTTTTGACGCGGCTTTTCAGAGCTATTTCGCAATATTGCGCCGCTACCTATTGGATAGAACATGAGCGACGAAACGATTGTCCGTTTGCAGACCCATAGGAAGAATGTTGAGCGGTATTTGCGCCTGCTAGAAACTGCGTTGACCGACGTTGAGCAGCAGTACGTTGAGAAGCGCCTGGCTGAAGAAGGATCGGCCATGGACCAGCTATCGCTTCAGATGGCCGGGGCGGCGAACGCTTTCCATAAGACGTGCAATCACGCGCCCAGCGGCAAACGGTAAAAACCGCAAGCGGCGGTCAACCCGCGGTCTGTCGCAATTGTCCACTGGCCGAGATATGGCAGGATACGCTCGCGAGTGAACGCACCGCGCAATCGCGGATAATAAGGGAGCGGGGCGCGGGACTTTGGTCAACTAATCCTTGGATGTATCTCGCAGCGCAATTTGAATGGCTTCGCGGATTCGCCGACCTCCTTTGGGTTCGATCGCATCCAAGTGATAAATTCGACATAACAGACCGTTGATGCGCCTCACAATGCTCCTGTTATTGGAGTGCCGATTGCGCGCGCGCACCAGCTGACGGCGCACTTCCAACAGGTCCAGGCGATGAAGCCCTCTTGATTGCACCATGCGGATGGACCCAGCGTGTGTCGTTTATGATCGTCAGCCACGGACACTCGGTCCAGCGTGATTATCACGGGCCAAACCACCGCAGGCTTTCATCGTTCCAGCCAGATCAAATAGCTCTTTTAATTAAATTTACGGGGTGCTATTAGCATTTAATTATTTAATTTGCAAATTTATGGGTGGGGGCTGGTTTGACTACCCCATTGAACCAAAAGTTCGATGTTGCCGGATCTGATATGGCTGGGGCGTCCTTTAGTTTCCCTAAGCCTGCCCCAGCTCACGCACTCATCATTTCGGACGCGCATCTCTTGTTCTCAGGGGACTATGCACGTTCAGGTCATGATCTCATCATTTCCGATTCTGACCATCGGATCACGATCCCCAATTACTTTCTCGGCGAGAAGCGTTTGCCGCTCAGCTCGTCGGACGGCGCGCTGCTCGATGCGAGAGTGGTCGAAGCCCTCACCGGTTATCAAACCTTTGCGCAAGCCGGAGGTAATGCCGCTGCTGGAAAGGTGATTGGCCGTGTCGCGACCGTAACGGGAAGCGCCAGCATCGTTCGCAACGGCGTTACGATCGAGGCGAATAATGGGGATGTCGTTTATCAGAACGATGTCGTGCAAACTGGAAGCGGCTCTACCATTGGTCTCGTCCTTATCGACGGCAGCACGTTCAACCTGAGCGCCAACGCTCGGTTCATGTTGAACGAATTGGGGTATGAGGGGCAGAGTAGTGCGAGTGGCACCTTAGTCAGCCTGACGAGTGGCACGAACCATTCGATGTTCACTCTCATCCAGGGTGCCGCCAGTTTCGTCGCTGGCCAGGTCGCGAAAAGCGGCGACATGCAGGTCGCGACGCCGACTGCCGTGATTGGAATTCGCGGTACTGCCGTCCTTCTCAGCGTCGATGCTGTGGATGGGAAAGTCTCGGTCTCTGTCGCTGATCAGCAAGACGGCCGAGTTCATTCCGTACAAGTCTTCAAATGCGTTCCAGCGACGAACTTGCTTCAAGGCGTTTGTACTGCGGGGGATCCGATCGGGATAGTTACCAGCGACGGTCCATCGCTAACCATCACGCCAACCGCGAATTTCGAGGTGATCACTCAAACTGTCAGCAAGACCCCAGGGCAAGTTGCGCAGGAGTTCAACGCTTTTCAACAGGTGTTGACGACCTACGATATCGGGAAACAGATTGCTCCAGACACTCCGGCTCCTAGCGACGGCAAGCGAGGAGACGTCGACACAAAGTCGCTGCAGAAGTTCGCTGGGAGCCCCCCACCATCACCCACTGAAGCTCCAACCACCATTATAGGGGACGACATAAAAGGCCAAGCTGGTGGGGGATCGATCGCTCCAGTTGTTGTGACGCTCGCTTCCATCGCGGGGACTTCTGCCTCTGCCTCGAAGCCGCTCGTCCCCACTTTGGACCCATCGCAAGCTGTTGTTGTGGCTTCATTCGAACCTGTCCTTATCAGCAGCGCAGGCGGCCCAACCAACCAAGGAAATCAAACAATCAGCGGAACAGTTGATCCTTCCTTCGTTGGAAGCACGGTGACGCTGTACGACACATACAATGGTGTTACGAGGCAGATTGGAACGGTTACCGTTGGCTCCGGCGGCGTTTGGAGCCTGGCGGTCACCCTGGCAGGTGATGGCGACCACAGCATCGTGGCTTTGGACCCTAGCGCCAACGTCACAACGAGCGTGCCCGTTGTTTTCACGCTCGACACGACGGCGCCGACCGTCGCGATCACCAGCGCGGGCGGGCCGGTCAACCAGGCCAGCCAGACCGTCACCGGTACGGTGGGCATCGCCGATGCCGGCACCACCGTCACCATCCTGGACGGCACCACTGCGATTGGTACCGCCATCGTGCAGGCCAACGGGACCTGGAGCACCACGGTCACGCTGAACCAGGGCGGCAACTCCCTGACCGCCCGGGTGAGCGATGCGGCCGGCAACTTCGCGACCAGCGGCGCCGTGGTCTACACGCTCAGTACCACAGGTCCGACCGTGACCGAGGCCCTGATTGCCGACACCGGCACGTCGGCCACCGATCACGTCACCGCCAACCCGGCGCTGAGCGGCACCGGCTTGGCCAACACCGTCGTGCATCTGACGATTGATGGTGTTCTCATCGCCTCTACGGCAACCACCGATGCGCAAGGCGCCTGGTCGTTTACGCCGACCGGGCTGGCCGACGGATTACACACCATCGTCGCAAGCCAGACTGACACTTTTGGCAACACCGGCTCGGCCGCGCTGAGCTTCACGCTGGACACGACGGCGCCGACCGTCGCGGTCACCAGCGCGGGCGGACCCGTCAACCAGGCGAGCCAGATTATCACCGGCACGGTCGGCGTCGCCGATGCCGGCGCCTCCGTCACCATCCTGGATGGCGCCACGACGATCGGCACCGCCATCGTGCAGGCCAACGGGACCTGGAGCGCCACGGTCGCGCTCAACAACGGCCCGAACTCGCTGACCGCACGGGTGAGCGATGCGGCCGGCAACACCGCGACCAGCGGCGCGGTGGTCTACACTCTCAGCACCACCGGCCCGACCGTGACCGAGGCCCTGATTGCCGACACCGGCATCTCCGCCACCGATCACCTCACCACTAACCCGGCGCTGAACGGCACCGGCCATGCCAACACCGTGGTGCACTTCACCATCGACGGCAGCACGATCGTGGCGACGGCGACCGCCGATGCGCAAGGGGCCTGGTCGTTTACACCGACCGGGCTGGCCGACGGACCGCACACCATCGTGGCGAGCCAAACCGACACTTTTGGCAACACCGGCTCGGCCTCGCTGAGCTTCACGCTCGACACCACGGCACCGACGGTTGCGATTACCAGCACCGGCGGACCGGTCAACCAAGCCAGCCAGACCGTCACCGGCACGGTGGGCGTCGCCGATGCCGGCGCCACCGTCACCATCCTGGACGGCTCCACCACGATCGGCACCGCCATCGTGCAGGGCAACGGCGGCTGGAGCACAACGGTCACGCTGAACAATGGCCCGAACTCGCTGACCGCACGGGTCAGCGACGCGGCCGGTAACACCGCGACCAGCGGCGCCGTGGTCTACACGCTCAGCACCACCGGCCCGACGGTAACCGAGACCCTGGTCGCCGACACCGGCACGTCGGCCACCGACCATGTCACCGCCGATCCGGCCCTGAGCGGCACCGGCCTCGCCAACACGGTGGTGCACTTCACCATCGACGGCAGCCCGATCGCGGCGACGACCACCACCGATGCGCAAGGAGCCTGGTCGTTTACGCCGAGCGGGCTGGCCGACGGATCACACACCATCGTCGCGAGCCAAACCGACATCTTTGGCAACACCGGCTCGGCCTCGCTGAGCTTCACGCTGGACACGACGGCACCCGCGGTCGCGATCACCAGCGCGGGCGGACCGGTCAACCAGGCGAGCCAGACCATCACCGGCACGGTGGGCGTCGCCGATGCCGGCGCCACCGTCACCATCCTGGACGGCAGCACGACGATCGGTACCGCGATCGTGCAGGCCAACGGGACCTGGAGCGCCACGGTCACGCTCAACAACGGCTTGAACTCGCTGACCGCACGGGTGAGCGATGCCGCCGGCAACACCGCGACCAGCGGCGCGGTGGTCTATACGCTCAGCACCACCGGTCCGACCGTGACCGAGGCCCTGGTCTCCGACACCGGCACCTCTGCCACCGACCATGTCACCGCCAACCCAGCGCTGAACGGCACCGGCCTTGCCAACACCGTGGTGCACTTCACCGTCGACGGCAGCCCGATCGCAGCGACGGTGACCACCGATGCGCAAGGGGCGTGGTCGTTTACACCGACCGGGCTGGCCGACGGACTACACACCATTGTCGCAAGCCAAACCGATACCTTTGGCAACATCGGCTCGGCGTCGCTGAGCTTCACCCTCGACACGACGGCACCGACCGGTGGCACGCCAGATCTGACGGCGGGTTCGGATACTGGTACCTCGAGCACGGACAACATCACCTCGGCGACCCCGCCGAGCTTCACGGTGGCGCTGAACCCGACCGATGCCATTGGCGATACGGTGCGGCTGTTGCTGGGCGGCTCGCCGCTGGCGCACCCGGTCACGCATGTGATCACGGCCGCCGACGTGACGGCAGGCAACGTTAATCTGACGGTGACTGCCGGCGATCTCGGAGCCGATGGCACCAAACAGATCACGGCCCAGTTCAGCGATGTCGCCGGCAACAGTTCGACGAGCGCAGCACTGAGCTTCACGCTGGACACCACGGCACCCGCGGTTGCGATCACCAGCGCGGGCGGACCGACCAACCAGGCGAGCCAGATTATCATCGGCACGGTCGGCGTCGCCGATGCCGGCGCCACCGTCACCATCCTGGACGGCAGCACCACGATCGGCACCGCCATCGTGCAGGGCAATGGGGCCTGGAGCGCCACGGTCACGCTCAACAACGGCCCGAACTCGCTGACCGCACGGGTGAGCGATGCGGCCGGCAACACCGCGACCAGCGTCGCAGTGGTCTACACCCTCAGCACCACCGGCCCGACCGTGACTGAGGCCCTGGTCGCCGATACCGGCACCTCCGTCACCGACCACGTCACCGCCAACCCGGCCGTGAACGGCACCGGCCTTGCCAACACCGTGGTGCACTTCACCATCGACGGCAGCTCGATCGCGGCGACGGCGACCGCCGATGCGCAAGGGGCCTGGTCGTTTACACCGACCGGGCTGGCCGACGGATTACACACCATCGTGGCGAGCCAAACCGACACTTTTGGCAACACCGGCTCGGCCTCGCTGAGCTTCACGCTCGACACCACGGCACCGACGGTTGCGATTACCAGCACCGGCGGACCGGTCAACCAAGCCAGCCAGACCGTCACCGGCACGGTGGGCGTCGCCGATGCCGGCGCCACCGTCACCATCCTGGACGGCTCCACCACGATCGGCACCGCCATCGTGCAGGGCAACGGCGGCTGGAGCACAACGGTCACGCTGA
Source organism: Bradyrhizobium sp. CIR18 (assembly GCF_014198295.1). Taxonomy (NCBI): domain Bacteria; kingdom Pseudomonadati; phylum Pseudomonadota; class Alphaproteobacteria; order Hyphomicrobiales; family Nitrobacteraceae; genus Bradyrhizobium; species Bradyrhizobium sp. CIR18. The sequence continues at coordinate 161,177 of NZ_JACIHF010000012.1, forward strand.
ACAATGGCCCGAACTCGCTGACCGCACGGGTCAGCGACGCGGCCGGTAACACCGCGACCAGCGGCGCCGTGGTCTACACGCTCAGCACCACCGGCCCGACGGTAACCGAGACCCTGGTCGCCGACACCGGCACGTCGGCCACCGACCATGTCACCGCCGATCCGGCCCTGAGCGGCACCGGCCTCGCCAACACGGTGGTGCACTTCACCATCGACGGCAGCCCGATCGCGGCGACGACCACCACCGATGCGCAAGGAGCCTGGTCGTTTACGCCGAGCGGGCTGGCCGACGGATCACACACCATCGTCGCGAGCCAAACCGACATCTTTGGCAACACCGGCTCGGCCTCGCTGAGCTTCACGCTGGACACGACGGCACCCGCGGTCGCGATCACCAGCGCGGGCGGACCGGTCAACCAGGCCAGCCAGACCATCACCGGCACGGTGGGCATCGCCGATGCCGGCGCCACCGTCACCATCCTGGATGGCAGCACGACGATCGGTACCGCGATCGTGCAGGCCAACGGCAGCTGGAGCACGACGGTCACGCTAAACCAGGGCGGCAACTCGCTGACCGCACGGGTCAGCGATGCGGCCGGCAACACCGCAACCAGTGGCGCGGTGGTCTATTCTGTCGGCGTGCTCGGCGCCATTCTCGGCGATGCTGGCGACAACACCCTGACAGGGACCGCCGGGAACGATGCATTCCAAGGCTTCGGCGGTAATGACACATTCAATGGTTTGTCGGGCGTTGATCGAGCGGTCTATCTCGACGCGACCGGGGGCATCACCGCCGATCTGACGGCAGGAACCGTGACGGGGCCGGGTGTCGGCACCGACACTCTGATCGGTATCGAAGCCATCCAGGGCAGCAACTTTGCCGATCACTACTCGGCGGTCGGTTTCAGCGGCAATTCCGGGGTGCCTGGCACGCCAATTGGCTTCAACAGCTTCGAAGGCATGGGGGGAGATGACATCATCGCCGGCACGGTCAATCCTTCCGGAGAGATTCTGACCCGCATTTCCTATGTCAGTGCGACAGCGGCAGTGGTCGTTGATTTCGCCGCGGGAACGGCGAACGGCGATGCATCAGTCGGCAACGACATCTTCACCAATGTCAATGCGGTCATTGGGTCAGCATTTGGAGACACGCTGCGGGGCAGCGACAATCCGAACGGCACGTTCGAGCAATATGACGCTCGTGCCGGCAACGATCTGATCGATGGCCGCGGCGGCTACGATTTTGCCGTCTACAACAACGACGCCGCCACCACCACGGGCTTAACCGTCAATCTTGCGGCCGGAACGGTCATCGGTGATGCGACAATCGGGACCGATACGCTGCGTTCAGTGGAAGCCGTCCGCGGCACCAACTTCGCCGATACTTACGATGCCACTGGTTTCAGCGGCACCAGCACCAACGCTGGATCGAGCGGCACCTTCAACAATTTCGAAGGCATGGGCGGCAACGATGGCATCATCGGCAACGGCAACACGCGACTCCAATATACGCAATCAACCGCCGGCGTGACTGTCGATTTCCTCGCGGGCACTGCGACCGGCGATGCCTCCGTAGGTACCGATACATTCACCGGCGTCAACGCCGTCATGGGCTCGATGTTTGCCGACACCTTTTCTGGAAGCGGCGCCAATGAGAACTTCATGGGCCTTGCCGGCGATGATTTCATCGACGGAAAAGGCGGCTTCGACACGGCGCAATATGCCAACCTGACCTTCACGACGGGGGGGATCAGCGTTCACCTTGCAGCTGGAACGGTGACCGGAGATGCCTCGAGTGGCACCGACATCTTGCGTTCAATCGAAGGCATTCAGGGCACTAATTTTACCGACACTTATGACGCGACTAATTTCGGCGTCACCGGCGCTATCGATCCCGCGACCGGCCTTCCCTATGCCAATGTCGGCAACAATGGCAGCTTCAATCAATTCGAGGGAATGGGCGGTAACGACGTCATCGCCGGCAACGGCAACACCCGGCTGATCTACGCCAATGCAACCGGCCCCGTGACGATCACTTTCGATCTCAACGGTTGGACCAGCACCACCAGCGGCGCGTCGGGTACCCTAACCGGTGATGGGTCCGTGGGCACCGACACCTTCTCCGGTGTCGGCTCGGTGTCGGGGTCGTCATTTGCCGACACCATCACCGGCTCGAACAATCCAAACAACACCTCGGAGGAATTTGCCGGTCGCGGCGGCAATGACTTCATCGACGGTAAAACGGGTTTCGACAGGGCGTTCTACAACAATGATGGTTCGGCGTCGGGTATTCAAATCGATATGGCTTCGGGCGTGGTAACCGGCGACGCTGCTGTCGGAACGGACACCCTCCGATCCATCGAAGCGATCCGCGGAACCGGCTTCGCCGACACTTATGTCGCGACCAATTTCGGCGTCTCCGGCGCAAATGTCGGCGATTTCGGTACCCTCAACGAGTTTGAGGGAATGGCCGGCAATGACACGATCACCGGCAACGGCAATACCCGCATCGCATACTACAATGCTCTCGATGAGGTGACCGTCGACCTCGCCGCCGGCAACTCCCACGGGACCGCCTCCGGTGACCTCGCAGGTGTCGGGACAGACACATTCACCGGCGTGAATGCCGCCCGCGGTTCAGCTTTCGCTGACGTCATTCTCGGCGATGCCAATTCCAATGCCCTCGACGGCAGGGACGGCAATGATCGGATCGACGGCCGCGGTGGCGCCGATACCTTGACCGGCGGGAACGGCGCCGACACCTTTGTCTACGCCGATGGTGACGGAGCAGACACCATCACGGACTTTAACCGTACCCAAGGTGACACGATCGATCCGACAGGGTTGTCAGGCTTCTTCACGCTCGCAGATGTTCAATCGAAGGCAACGGTGAGCGGCGGCAACACCATCATCGATGTCGGAAGCGGGAATACTCTGACGCTGATAGGTGTAACAAGCCTCCAGCAGAGCGACTTCATCTTTCCCAACGCCACCAACGGCACCTCGGGCTCGGATGTGCTGCTCGGAACGAGTCAAGCGGATGCAATTTCCGGCCTCGCCGGAAATGATCGGCTTCAGGGATTCGGCGGCAACGATCTGCTCGATGGCGGGGCCGATTTTGACCGCGCTGTCTATACCGATGCCACGGGCGGGATCTCCGTGAACCTTGCGGCGGGAACGGTATCCGGACCGGGAGTGGGTACCGATACGCTCGTTGCGATCGAAGCCGTGGTTGGCAGTGATTTTGCGGACACCTTCAATGCGACCGGTTTCGCTGGGGGCACCGGTACGCCCGGTACGCCGATCGGGTTCAACGAGTTCGAGGGCCGCGGTGGCAACGACACCATTCTGAGTGACGTGAATCCTTTAGGCGCGGCTCTGACGCGGGTCTCCTATGTGAGCGCCACCGCCGGTGTGACTGTCGACATCGCAGCCGGGGCAGCGGATGGAGATGGATCCGTTGGTCACGACACGTTTGTTGGCTCCGGGATTCTTGTCGTCTGGGGCTCTTCGTTCGCCGATACTCTGTTCGGAAGCAACAATGGATTCGGCACGGTCGAGGTGTTTGCGGGGTTCGCTGGCAACGACGTGATCGATGGCCGCAGTGGCTTCGACCGCGTCGACTATAATAACGATCCGACCACCACGTCGGGTATTACGATCAGTCTCGCGGCTGGCACCCTGACGGGGGATGCCACGGTTGGTTCTGATACACTTGTGTCGATCGAAGCGGTCCGTGGCACCAAATTTGCCGATACCTACAACGCCGTCGGATTTAGCAGCGCCAGCACGAACTCCGGCTCGCTCGGGACCTTCAACGAGTTCACCGGCGAAGGCGGCAACGACATCATCACCGGCAACGGCAATACGCGCCTCGGATTCAACAATGCGACCGCAGGCGTCGTGGTGGACATAGCAGCCGGCACGGCGACCGGGGACGTCTCGGTCGGAAGCGATACGTTCACGGGCGTAAATGCCGTCATGGGCACGATGTTCGCCGATTCCTTGTCGGGAAGCGGCATCAACGAGATATTTACCGGGCTTGGCGGCAACGACACGATTGACGGTCGCGGCGGCTTAGATACCGCAAGCTACAACAACATCTATCTTTCGACCGGCAGTGTCACCATTGACATGGCGTCCGGCACCGCCACGGGCGACTCCTCGATCGGTACGGACACGCTGCGTTCGATCGAAGCCATCCAGGGAACCGTCCTTGCCGACACCTATGTGGCAACGGGATACGGCCTTGCAGGCGCTCTTAACGTCGGCAACAACGGCAGCTTCAACCAGTTCGAGGGACTTGGTGGTGACGATGCCATTACCGGCAGCGGCAACACGCGTCTGATCTACACCAATGCAACCGGTCCCGTGACGATCACTTTCGGTCTCAATAGCTGGACCAGCACCACCAGCGGCGCGTCGGGTACCGTAACCGGCGATGCGTCGGTAGGCACCGATACCTTTTCGGGCGTTAGCTCGGTGTCAGGGTCGTCATTCGCCGATACCATCACCGGCTCCAACAATCCCAACGGTACAGCTGAAGATTTTGCCGGTCGCGGCGGCAATGACTTCATCGACGGCAAAACTGGCTTCGACAGGGCGTTCTACAACAACGACGGTTCGGTTTCAGGTATTCAAGTCGATATGGCGTCAGGCGTGGTGGCCGGCGACGCTTCGATCGGAACAGACACTCTTCGATCAATTGAGGCGATTCGCGGGACTAGCTTCGACGATATTTTCATCGCAACCAGCTTTGGCACCTCCGGTGCAAATGCCGGCGATTTCGGTACCCTCAACGAGTTCGAGGGAATGGACGGCAATGACACCATTACCGGCAACGGCAATACTCGCATTGCATTCTACAATGCTCTGGATGGGGTGACTGTCGATCTCGCCGCCGGCAACTCCCATGGGACGGCCTCCGGTGACCTCGCCGGCACCGGGACAGATACCTTCACCGGCGTGAATGCCGTCCGTGGGTCATCCTTTGCTGACTTCATTTTTGGCGATGTCGGCAGCGACACGCTGGATGGGCAAGCCGGAAATGACGTGATCCAGGGCCGAGGAGGTGCCGACACGTTAATAGGAGGAGCGGGAAGCGACCAATTCGTCTTCGCTGCGGTTTCCGATTCCACGGTTGCAAGCCACGACACGATCAGTGATTTCGTTCATGGTACAGACGTCATCGACACCGGGGCGATCGCGGGGGTGACGAGTGTCCAAGGCTTGCTCAGCGGAAGCGCCCAAGTCGCCGCGCACAGTATCGGGTGGATTCAGAGCGGCGCGAATACGATTGTCTACGTCAACAACTCGACCACAGCGCAGAATCAAGGGTCGGCGGATATGGAAATTGTCTTGACCAATGTAACCGCGAATATACTGACCAGTCAGGATTTTCTCCTCCACATCTAACGGTCAACGCTCAGGGGAGAACATCAGCGCCGGAATCGCCGAGCTGCTGGATTTTTGCCAGACGACGCGAGGAGCTGACCTTCAGGAAGCTCTCTTCTTTCATCGATGCAGGCAGGGAGCGCCGCACGCTTTGCATATGGCCTCGCACATTTTCACGCGCGTCGGCTACTGGAACGAATCCATCGAGGCCAAGCCGTTCCGCCAAGGCTGCCAAGGACGGCAAGGACCCCAGCAAGCGCCTGCATGCCGACGATTATATGGTCTACGCCTTGCTCCAGCTCGCGCAGGACAGCCGAGCCCGCGACGTCATCGCGGACATGGTTGCGACGACGGGCTATGCGCCCGCCGTCCGCGCCGGTCCCTATGCGATAGCGGCCAGCCAGGCGCGTTACATGGTCGAGCGCGGCGATTGGCAGGGCGCGGCCGCGCTGAAGGCCGAGCCGAGCCGGTTTGCCTATGTCGATGCGATCACCTGTTTCGCCCGCGCTCTTGGCGCCGCGCGCTCTGGCAATGCAGCCGCGGCAACGGCGGACATCGCCAAACTGGCAGAACTGCGGGACAAGCTGCAGCGGGACAAGGATGCCTATTGGGCGGAGATCGTCGGCATTCAGCGGCAGGCCGCCACAGCCTGGCAGCTCAATGCCCAGGGAAAACAGGCCGAGGCGTTGGAAGCGATGCGCCTTGGCTTTGAGGCTCGTGGGTCCTCGGGCCAAAATTGGATCGCCATAAAATCAACCTGAAGAAGCAGCTGAAGATGGACGCCACGCAACGGCAATTCTGGTTCGGCCTCCGTATAATTGCGGGCGGCGCTCGCTTTGCGTTGGGCCGTGGTTTGCGCAACAGCAAAGCGCATCGCACCGAATTCGGACACGCGAAATGGTTCGTTAGCTTTCCTGTGGCTAGCTGGGTGCGTGCCGATTACCGCCGATTGCGGCACATTGGAATGGGAATGCCGGCCCCGGCTGTTGACCCCATCCTGCGGCTGGGGCCGTTTTGGACTTTCGCAGCATCGTTCAAACCCGGTCTACAATCATGCTTAGAGGCGTCGCTATCGCGCTATTTGGAATGGGCATCTTTTCGCAGCTTGATCGCGCGCTGTTCTATGGCCGCCATACTGACGCCGCGCTCAGGCTGATGCGGGAGATCGGCCGAGGCTTTGGGCTGTAGCACCTGCCACATTGTGGAGCGCGGTCGAGGCGGTCCACGGAGCGATGATGCGGTATTTGTTTGGTGTGTGCGGCGTTCGGCAGGCGCTCGAACCGTACGGCTCTAGCCTCAGTTGATGATGCGGCTTCCAGCCACCGGCATGCCGGGATACGGGCGAATGTCGGCATGCCCGCCAATTCGCTTTGATCAATCCGGACGAAGGCCGTGTACGGCGCATTCGTCTTCGGATGCCCACGCAAGTGATTAGTTGCCGCCCGCTGGCGGCGCGAGCACGCCAGTGCTGCTTCTTCAAAGATGCTTGAATGCGGTGAAGTGCGTGCGCCGTTTTGTCAGCGATAGCGAACAAACGAGGCGGCGCCTCAAATAAGATGACCGCCGTGCAAGTCGTCGAACGATGGCACTCGATCATAGGCTTCTTTACGGTGGTTCGATCAAGGGAGAATTGCGTCGCCCAGCGCAAACGCCACGGCCGACGCAACGGACTCGTCGCCTCATCGGTCATGGATGCTTCTAATTTTTTTTTGAGCGAGGCTTCCGCTTCTCTCGTCAGGTCGCAGCAAGCTATCGTGCAAGTGGTTCAGTCCCGAGACTCCAACGAGAGATAGGCCTTTGTCGCACACGGCGTCCTGGTCCAGGTCCAAATCCGACTTTCGGAGCGCCTATCTTCGTCGTACGATGCATCCCCCAAAGCTCGGGGTGAACACGAGATGGCGCGAATTCCTCGGGGTGCAACGGTGCCCTGTTCGTCCCACTGGTTCTGACGCAATCCGCGGGGATTGAACAGCAAGTCGGCCAGCTCGATCGCACGTGCCGTCTCTTAGTCCGCCAGCGGACTGCTGTGATCAATTGGACCTGAGTGCATCTGCCCGTATCCATCTAGCGATGTTAGATCCAGAGATCAAAAGTCAGTTTCGATCGACGAAGCATTTGCCTAGTCCAGGACGTGGACGATGTCCAATCCTCGATCATTAGCTCCCGAGACAAATTCTAGCCGAGGTGTCAGCTATGTCGGTAGTCTGGTCGCAATCGGCGCCATCTATCTCGTCTTGGCCAAAGGTGGCCTTGCTCTCGCCTCCGTTCATCCCAGTTCAACGCCAATTTGGCCGCCGACAGGTGTCGCGCTGGCGGCGGTGCTGTTGGGGGGATATCGGACCTGGCCAGCAATTTTTGCGGGAGCGTTGATCGCAAATGCGACGACGGCGGGCTCGGTTGCTACCGCAATCGCGATTGCGGCCGGTAATGCTCTCGAAGCGGTTGTCGGCGCTTATCTCATTAATCGGTGGTCGAGCGGATGTAATACGTTTTCAACCCCCGATTCTGTCGCAAAGTTTGCGGTGATCTGCGTCGTCATCGCGACGCCGATCAGCGCCAGCATTGGCCTGACCAGTCTGACAATCTTCGGGTACATCGAACAGAAGAGTTTCGCCGACGCGTGGATCACCTGGTGGCTGGGAGATGTGACAGGCGCACTGGTCATTACTCCCGTTATCGTGCTTTGGGCATCAAGCCGCTATCATGACTTCGAACGCCATGCGCTTCAGGAGACGGTCGGCGTCCTCACGACAGCGGCGGTCGTTGGACTCATTGCTTTCAGCCCTTTGATCGAGCAAACGCCCGGACGAGATCCACTGGGTTTTTTGGCGATCTTGCCAATGTTGTGGGCGGCGCTGCGCCGCGGTCCACGCGATACCGCGACGGTCGCCCTGATGCTTGCGGGCATCACGATCTGGGGCACGCTCAGGGGCGGCGGCCCGTTCACAACCACGGACCTTAACGCATCGTTCCTGCTGGTGTTGATGTTCTTGATCAGCATTACCGTTCCAAGCTTGTTGCTGAGCGCCGATGTCGAGGTACGCAAGAAAGCGGAGGAGCATCTGCGCCGCGCGCGCGTCGAACTCGAGCAGAAGGTCGCAGAGCGAACGCAAGAGCTGGAGCTCGCCAGTGCCGCAAAATCACGCTTTTTTGCCATGGCAAGCCATGATTTGCGGCAACCGTTACATGCATTAGGGCTGTTTGTGGCCCAGCTGCGCACGCCGCTCGAACCGGGGGAGCGGGCGAGGACGATCGAGCGGGTCGACGCAACGCGCAAGGAAATGGACGAAATGTTCAATTCGCTGCTGGACATTTCGAGAATCGATGCCGGGATGCTTAACCCTTACATTACCGAATTCCCGATCGGGCGCCTGTTGCAGAAAAGTGAGACGGCGTTTGATCAGGCGACGCGTGAAAAAGGCTTGCGCTTACGCGTCAGGCCAAGTGACGCCTGGGTGCGGAGCGACGCCATGCTGCTCGAACGCATACTCCTGAATCTGGTGTCCAATGCTGTACGCTATACGTTGCAGGGCGGGATCCTGGTCGGATGCCGTCGGCGCGGTGAAATGCTGCGCATCGAAGTATACGATACCGGTCCCGGCATTCCCGAGGATCAAAAGCAGAATATCTTTGGCGAGTTTTTTCAAGTTCCTGCTCCGGAGCAGAACCGGTCCGGCGGCCTGGGGCTCGGCCTTGCCATTGTCGACAGGCTTCGCTTGCTTCTCAACCATCCAATTGAGCTCGCTTCGACTGTGGGTCGCGGTTCGCGATTCACGATCCTGGTTCCGAAGGTCGACGAATGCGTCAGAGCTGCAGCGCCCGCCGACTTACCACACCCCGGTGCTTTTGCAGTCGACGGCAAGGCAATTCTTGTTATTGCCGATACTCCCATCGTGCAGGAGGGAACGGGCGGATTGCTCAGCAAATGGGGATGTTCGGTTCTTGCCGCCGGATCCGACGAAGCCGCACTGGTTCGACTTGCTGAGCGCGAACAACGCCCCGACCTCATCATCTCGGACTATCATCTCGCACGCGGGAAGACCGGAATCAGGGCAATTGAACAAATCAATGCGGCGTTTGGCTCGACGATTCCTGCCATTCTCATCAGCGGCGACACGGCAGCTGAACCACTGCGGGACGCCAAGGATAGAGGATACGTTTTGCTGCATAAGCCGGTCGACCCAATGCAGCTCCGCGCGGTCATGCACAAGCTGTTTAGGGATCACGATGGTGGGAGAGACGCCGGGGCAGTTTCATGATCCAGATTTCGGCGGCCACTCCCAGCCCATTTTTCCGACCTTTATGATGGCCTCGGTACGCGTCGCTACGCCGAGGGCCTTGAGAACGACCGTGATGTGATTCTTCACCGTAGGCACTGCCATATTGAGCATCGTGGCAATGACCTTGTTGCTCTTCCCCTTCATCAGGAGCGCAAGTACTTCAATCTGCCGATCGGTCAACCCGACCCCCTTGAGCGAGTCGGGCGTCACTGGCTTGTTTGCATGCCGTGGGCCCGCCGTCTTCTCCAGTATCTCCAACGGGATGTAAACTCCGCCGGAGAACACCAATTCAATAGCCTTGAGCATCACCTCGCGTTCCGTGGTTTTCGGAATGAAACCCAGCGCGCCGAATTTGAAGGCGCGCCTGACTGTGTCTTGATCATCGGAGGACGAGAGAATGACGACAGCAGTCCTCGCATAGCGATCGCGCAGTTCGCAAAGGACGGAGAAGCCGTCGCGATCAGGCAAATTGATATCAAGCAAAATGAGGCTGATGTCGGGATGCTCCTCGACGATGTGCATGGCCTCCCGGCCGCTCGAAGCTTCGAATATGACGGCTTCTGGCTTTAGTTGCTTCAGGACGGCGTGCAGCGCGGCCCGAATCAATGTGTGATCGTCAACAACAAGCACCTTCATAAAAAAGCTCTCCGTCTTCTGGCCGCGCGGAGATCAATAGAAAATCATACACCCACCTTCGAGATCGTCCATCTTCCATCTCGGCTCCGGCCGGCGGTTCGCCGGCAGGTAAGCAGGTAAGAGGACTACGTGAAGCGCGCAGCTCGCGGGCCCCACAGGACGGACGATACCTTGGTCATAGGACCTAGGCACCTCTCTGTACCGACCTCCGGCCGATTTACAGGCTGCGGCGCTTGCACGATGATGACGGCAGTCAGCCACTCTACCAGAGGGTTGTGCGCACCCCGGCCATATCATCATTGTCGCAATTGCTGTCGTGGCCGGGTCGGTGTGAAGCAATTCTGGACTGCGGCGCTGTCAGAATCCGCAGCGTGCTTTTTGTTACATTCAGTTCCTCTTGATCGTTCCTCTCGAAGCCTGCGCGTACCCTGGACGAGGCAAGCCAATGCAGGATCGGACCGCATCCCCGAAGCAATTTGCGGGCGCTCTGCCGGAGCTCAAAGTCAACAGCCGCGACCTTCGCATTGATGCCTGCCGCGGCATCGCGCTCTGGTGCATCTTTCTTGATCATGTCCCCAATAACATTGGAAGTTGGCTGACGCTACGGAACTACGGCTTCAGCGATGCCGCGGAAGTGTTCATGTTCGTCTCGGGAGTCACCTGCGCGCTGGCCTACGGCAAAGTACGGAGTTGCGAGGGGTGGACCAGTGTGATCCGCCGGACCCTGCGGCGAAGTTGGGACATCTATGTCGCATTTCTGCTGCTGACGCTCGCCTGCGCCATCTTGGTTCACCTCGCAGGCGGGAACCGTCTTGCTGATGAGAGCAATACGCGGATTCTGTTGGACCAGCCGGGCTCGGCGCTCGCCCACGCAGCGATCCTGCAATACCGTCCGGTCAATACCGACGTATTGCCGATCTTCGTGCTTCTCCACCTCTTTTTCGCGCCGTTGCTGTGGTTGCTGTTCCGAATGCCGAACGTGACGCTTGGCGCCTCGCTGGCGCTTTATGCGCTGGTGCAAATGTTCGGCTGGTCCATGCCGGCGTGGCCGAGCGGCCATTGGGCTTTCAATCCACTGGCCTGGCAGCTATTGGCGGTTCTTGGTGCCTGGATGATAATCGAGGGCGAACGAGTGCGCCCCTGGCTAACGTCTCGCACGGTGCTCGTACCTGCCGCTCTCTATCTGATCTTCAGCCTCGTCATCGCATTGAGCTGGAGAGTCAAGCCTTTGGAAGCGTTGATCCCCCAGGGGCTGACCAAATTGGCTTACCCGCCAGACAAGTCCAATCTCGATCCGTTGCGTCTATTGCATTTCTTGGCTCTAGCGGTTGTGGCGGTATGGTTCGTGCCGCCCAATCGGCAAGCCTTGACGAGTGCGGTGATGCGCGGCGCCATCCTCTGTGGCAAGCACTCGTTGCCAATCTTCTGCCTCGGCGTCCTGCTGACGCTCGCTAGCCTCCTGGCGCTGCTCGACATATCGGAAGGGCTTGCGATGCAGATCACGCTCAGCGTTGGCGGGATCCTCATGATGATCGTGGCAGCGACGCTTCTGAACTTGATCAAGATCACGCCCAGGCTGCAGCCGTCTGTTGCTCTGGCTGCGGGCGTGCACGTCCAGCCGGACGCCTGGGGCACCGTTGACTGGCGCCCCTTGGAGGCGTTCCGCCGAGGACTGCGCGAGCTCGGATGGGCCAGCGGCCGGAATCCCGTCATCAATTGCTGGTTCGCGGATAGGCAATCCCACCGGGTGTACCAGATGTTTGGCCTCGCAGACGGATTATTACAGCCGAAGGCGAATGTCGTCGCGGCGTCGCCGAAGCCTGCAGCGACGGTGGCCAGGAATGCAACAGCGCCCATTGCATCGGCGGAATATGGCGTTTGACACATCGGCACGGAAAAGTTCCGGCAGACCTCGAGCCGCTCAGAGAGATCACCGGGAGGTGAAGGATCGCGTTTCTTTCGCGGCGTGAGGCGGAATGTTTCAGCAACGGGACTCGTACGGTTTGGTCGCCATCTTGCGTTCCGCCGTGCTGCTCATGGATCGAGCCATGTCCCCATGGTCACAGCACGCACCCGCAGCGGGCAGATTGAGCATAGGCCAGGAGCCGAAAGTCAGCTTTGGCATGCATCGTGCAAAAGCGATCGATGATTGGGGTCACCTTGTCACTGTAGCCGCGTTGCCAGTGTCCGAGCCCGTGCAGAGCGCTCTCCTGACAGGCAATCGAGTTTAGGTGAAGGATGCGCTCCATCGTGCGGAGCGCGCAATCGTGGAGAGTTGGCAGGTGCGGATCGTCGGCAAGAGCCAAGCACGGAAAGGCATCCCACCACATATAACAGACACAGTTTAGCGTCCCGGCATCGGCTTCGCTCAGGTGGGACAAACTGGGGGTGCACCGCGATTCGAACAACTTGGCAAAGAGTTCTGCGATGGACTTGACGCAGCGGATACGATCTTTGATGGGCACATCAGTTGAACAAAGCCATCTGTTATCGCCGCTTGCGCTGGTATTGACAAGGTAGGTTAAGCCTTGTGCGATTTGGCTGTCAGCAAATCCCTCTAGCGCGGTCTGCGGGTCTTCAAACAGCCGAGTGAGATAAGATACAGCTTCTGCTGGTGGCGGGTCCCACCAATCATGCTCAGGATCGAAGTACCAAGGTGCTTGCTGAAAGCGAACCTCGCGTCCAAATGCGTGCTCCAGCCAATCACGAAACGAGAGCGTTTGCAGGCGCATCACAAAAGCCGCCTCCCCGGAGGCATGAAACTCCCTAATGCTATGCCAGGTCCGGGATCACGCCAAGGCGCGAAATTTTTCAGGCAAATGCCTCCTTGCGATCAATAGCTGAATGAGATCGGTTCTTCACCTTGGGCCGATCGGCCAATTCGCCCATTCAGGCAGCTCCCGATTGTCATCCCGCTCGCGCGGCGCAAGGGGAGGCGCGCCACTGAAGCCCGCCGGATATATTTCCCTGCTCACGGCCATGCGAGTCCCTGTTCGCCAGCGAAAATTCCCTGCTCCGATGAGAGCCGGGACGCTCGGGATTTCTAGCAATTTAAGGTACTTCTCGCCAATTCTCGTTGCCAAGGGCGGGGCCTGCGGTGGGCGCTTTTCCCTGTAAACTTCCCTGTTCGCAGGGAATTGGCGCGTTCGTGTTTGCCGCGGATGATGGCTGATACCACGCGCGGTTCAGGACCTCGGTCACGGTCCCGAGCTGGACGATGCAAATCAAGCGAGTTGAGAAACAAGCGTGACCAGCTCCGACTGGCGGTGCGTGCCCGTCTTCGAGAAGATCGACTTGAGGTGGTTGCGGGCGGTTTCGCGCGAGATGCGCAGGTGCTCGGAAGCGCTGGCGAGCGATGCGCCGGTTGCAAGCAGGGCGGCCAGGCGGGATTCCGCCGGGGTGAGATCGAAGGCCTGGCCGATCAGCGCCGGGTCCGGCGCCGGACGTGGGATGAGGTTGGACAGGATCAGCATGGCGCGGGCTCCGAGGAAGACCGAGCGCGCCGCCCCGTCCACCGGCAGGATACGCAAGACGACCGGTGGCTTTGTCGTCCGGCGGATCAGGATCGGAGAGGCGGGGATGGCGGAGGCGTCCGGCGTGGAGCGCACCGCGCTGATCAGCTGATCGAGCCTGGTCATCGCATGCTTGTCGCGAAGGATGAGGCGCCGCTCCCTGATGCGGATCTCGTTGTCGAATCCGTTTCGGCTGCCGCGTTGGTGCGCAGGACCATTCCTTCCCGATTGAGGATCAACGCGGGCTGTCGGACCCGGTCCAGAACATCGGTCATCGCGGTGAGTGCAGTCCTGCCGACGACCGTCGCGAGCGTGGCGGTCTCGGTCAGGCGCGGCGCCAATTGGGCAAGCAGTTGCTTGTCGGCGGCCTCGAATGCGCCTTCGCGGCCGGTTCGCTGGATCGTCAATGCCCACGCTGCGCTGTCAGCCCAGAAGCCGATGCCGGCAAACCAGCGGAATCCGGATGGAAACAGCAACTCGTTGTACATGGGATCGGCGCGAATCTGCTCCAGCGTCATCACATCGAGGTCGGTCACGACCTCGCCCGCCATCATGCGCGGAAAAGCCTTGGCGCGCGGGTCCCTCAGGTGCCAGTTATTCCTGAAGTAGAGCTCGGTAGCGTCCGCAATCGACGCCGTGCGCGGAACGTCCGGGGTCCGGATATCGCTTTGAAGGAGTAGGGCCGCCGACGCGCCCACCGCCTTGCAGATGTCATCCATGATGTCGCGCCATGCTTCCGGATTCACGGCGGCTTCGCCAAGTCGATTGAGGACCTTCGACAGCTCCGCATCGTCGATTTTGTCGACTTTCAAGCGCGGCCCCCTCCGCCTAACCCCACGCATTTCGTTTCGAGCCCGCATGCATCCTTGCTGCATGCATGCAAGTCCCCGACATTTGGGGCCTGGAATGCGTTTCCCTGACCGGCGATGCTTCGTGAGGAGGCGGCTCGAAGCAAGCCCCCCTTGCCTGTTTTTCCTGAAAAATCGCACTTGACGAAAGTCTGGCGGAAGGCGGCGGGGCCTGGACCGGAATGACCCATTCGGGTCATGCGTCCAGATGTGCCGGCGCTATTCCATGGAAGAGAAATATTTGCCGCACCAGGAATTGAGATGACATTGCTTTGCTTGAGTCAGTCGGATCTCGACGACGGCTTTCGGATCCCGATATCGATCTGTGGGGATATCAGTGCGCGTCAGAGTGTCGCAGTATGTGTTGCCCGGCGCGGCGCGAATTGTTCAACTGCGCTATCAACGGTCGCAATCCATTTTCTCGGCAGCTTAAGCGATCTGGTCAAGGCCAGCCGGGGAGGCAAGGCGATCGCTTCATTCCATCCCGTATTGCGCTGCAATTCGGCAAAGCTTCGATCCCCTGGTTTGCCGAAATCGGGCGCAATCGCAAACCTGGAACGCGCGCTTTCTCGGCTGCGCAGTTCGATTCACACTGCGCTTAAGGTTAGCAGCTGTGCTGTCTTGACGCAGTCACGCAACAATGAAAACAATTTGCAATTATCAGAAGTCCTTCGTCGCTCCGTGACAGGACTTCGCCGTTCGACGTCGGGCAACGGCGCCTCGTCGAATCGATACCCGATACAATCATAACAAGACCATTTCATTTCCAACTCGCGCCGTTGGGCTGACGGCGAACTTTTGAGCATCAGAACGTTAAAGGGGGCTCGCCATGAGCGACCAGACGATTTTGCGCGCCAGTTTTGTCTCGGAGTCCGCGGCCTATCGCAACACCTTTGGTTGGTACAACAGCTCAACAGGGCTCGGCGGAATTCTGTTCGCAAATGCGGATTCGCAAGGGGCTGGCGCCCTCACCGCCGGTGTCTCCTATGTCGACTTCGCGGTGAACACCGCCGATCTTGGCAAGATCCAGTTCTTCCTCATTCCGGACGGTGCGGCGCCGGGCCGCAACGATGCCGACGATCTCTCCGGCGCCATCAAGGTCATCAAGCTCTCGGACGGCACCTGGGCGGTCGCCGATGTCGATGCCAACGGCAACGTCATTTACGTTGCCGGCAAGCCCGACCTGCTCAGGGGCGCCGGCGCCAATGCGTTGTTCACCGAGACCTCCAAGAACGCAGGCGGCATCGATTATGCCTCATCGGTCATGGGCAGCCAGCAGACGGCAGCCAAGCTCGCCGGCGACACCGCCGACGGCGCAACCGGCACCATCGCCTGGGAGGACTCCGCCGCGACGCGCAGGTCCAACGGCACCTACACCGCGCCGGGCGACGCCGACTACAACGACGCCGTCTTCCAGGTTTCGCTCGTGCAGAAACCGGTCGCCAATGCTGATGCGGTCACGATCGGCGAGGATGCGGGCGCCACCGCGATCAACGTGCTCGCCAATGACACCAACCCCGCGGGCGGGACGCTGCGCGTCACCTCCGTCAACACGCAGGGAATTTTGGGGACGGTCAGCATCGCCGCCGACGGCCACAGCATCGCTTACACGCCGGGTTCGGCGTTCCAGTCGCTGCGCGCCGGCCAGTCCGCGAGCGAGAGCTTCACCTACACCGTAACCAACAGCGCCGGCCTGACATCGACAGCGACGGCGACCGTCACGATCCAGGGCGCCAACGATGCCGCAATCATCGGCACGCCTTCGGCTGCCGATGTCACCGAGGATTCCCGCAATCCGACCCTGAAGCTCAGCGGGACGATCGCGATCTCCGACGTCGATCAAGGCGAATCGGCGTTCAAGACCACCGTGGTATCCGCGGTGGGCAATTTCGGCACCCTGTCCCTGAAAGCCGACGGCGGCTACACCTATTCGATCGCAAACAGCGCCGTTCAATATCTCGGCGCCGGCGAGACCAGGGTCGAGACGTTCACGATCAGCGCGCTGGACGGCACGGCTAAGCAGGTCTCCTTCACGGTTCACGGCACCAACGATGCCGCCGTGATCGGCGCGCCCGCCTTCACCACCGTCACCGAGGACGCGAGCACGCCGACGCTGTCGGTGTCAGGCACGATCTCGATCTCGGATGCCGACCAGAACCAGTCCACGTTCCAGGCCGGCGTGATCACTGGGCAGGGCAATCTGGGCGCGTTGACGCTGAATGCCAACGGCACCTACAGCTATTCGGTCGCCAACAGCGCCGTGCAATATCTCGGTGCGGGCGACACCAAGGTCGAAACCTTCACCGTCAAGTCGTTCGACGGCACGGCCAAGCAAATCTCGTTCGTCATCAAGGGCGTCAATGACGCGGCGGTGATCGGCACACCCACGATTCACGATGTCTACGACAATCCGTCCGCACTCGTGCTCACCGCATCCGGCAGCATCGGAATCACGGACGTTGATCAGGGCGAAGCGGCGTTCAAGCCGGCCGTTGGCTCCGCTGCCGGCAATCTCGGCTTCCTGCTGCTGTCGGGCGACGGCAGCTATGTCTACGTCGTGGCCGAAAGCGCTGCGCATAATCTGGCGGCCGGTACCGTCAAGGTCGACACCTTCACCGTGACCGCTGTCGATGGCACCACCAAGCAGGTCAGCTTCACCGTTCACGGCCCGGCCGGCGGCAATCACGCGGCGACGATCGGCGATCCCACCATTGCCAATGTGACGGAAGACCTTGCGGCGAACAACGCCGGGAATCTGACCGCCGTGGGCAGCATCTCGGTCAGCGACCCGGACGCGGGCCAGTCCTCGTTCCAGGCCGGCGTGCTCACAGGGCCGGGCAATCTCGGCACGCTGAACCTCTCGGCCAACGGCAGCTACACCTACACCGTCGCCAACAACGCCGCGCAATATCTCGGAGCCGGCGAAACCAAGATCGATACGTTCAGGGTCATCTCTCAGGACGGCACCACCAAGGATGTCACGTTCACAATCCACGGCGAGGACGACGGCGCGACCATCGGCAATGTTGGCGATCACGACGTCACCGAGGACGGCCAGCTGACCGCGTCCGGGCAGCTGTCCATCGTCGACGCCGACCAGAATCAGGCCGCGTTCCAGGCTGGCGAGATCACGGCACCAAGCAACCTCGGCACGGTGACGCTGCTGGCCGACGGCCACTACACCTATTCGGTCGACAACGCCGCCATTCAGTATCTCGGCGCCAACGACACCAGGACGGAGACTTTCACGGTCACGTCGGTCGACGGCACGACAAAGAACATCAGCTTCGATATCCATGGCGCGGAGGACGCGCCGAATCTGAGCGTTCAGGACTCATCGGGCGCCGCCGACGGAAACATCACGCTTCACATTGCCGCCGATAAGGTCGACCAGAGCAGCACCTTGTCGGTGAAGATCGAGGGCGTGCCGTCGAGCTTTACGGTCCAGAACGGCGCAGCGATCGGGGACGGCGTCTGGCTCGTGACGGGCGACTCCATTCAGAACGTCGTCCTGATTCCGAACCACGCCGTTGGCAGCACCGATCCGTTCACGCTGCAGGTCACCGCCATCTCCGACGACGGCATTCATCAGGCGGTGAGCTCAGCCGAGCTTGCGCTGACCGTGACGTCCGGTGCCAACGAGATCAACGCGCTGGATATCGACGGCTATATCGGCGGGGCGACGGTATTTGCTGACGCCAACAACAACGGAATACTTGACGCAGGCGAGGCGTACACGACGACGCGGGCTGACGGCAGCTTTACGTTGGCGGGCGGCTCCGGTCCGCTCGTGAGTATCGGCGGCGTCGATATCTCGACGGGGCTGCAGGTCGCCGGTGTGCTGAGGGCGCCGGAGGGATCCACCGTCATCACTCCGCTGACGACATTGATCGTTGCGTTGGTCGATAGCACGGCAAACGACGAGCACCCGCTGACGGTGGACCAAGCCATCAACGCCATTGCGGCCGCGTTCAACGTCGATCTCGCCACTGATCCCGCCAACCCCATTGACCTGCTGTCGTACGATCCCGTGCCCGCTGCGGTGAATGGCGATCCGACGGCAACGGCGGTGCTTGCGGCGGCTATCCAGGTCCAAAGCACGGTCGCCCAGGTGTCGGCCGTCGGCGTGGAGACGGGCGCGGTCATTACAGCCATTGCAGGCGCCATTACGGCCTCCCTGAGCGGGCCCGGCGCGCCCGTCTTCGATCTGGCGTCTTCGGAAACGGTTCAGAGCGTCGTCACGTCCACCGGCGTCGACGCGGCGGCCGCCGCGACGGTTATCGAGGTCGTTGCTGCCGCGAACGACAGCATTCAGTCGGCCACGAACGTCACGGAACTGGCGCAGGCCGGTCAGGTCGCTCAAGGCGCGGCCGCCGACCAACTGGCTGCGACCGATTTTTCGGATCAACAATCGATTGATCAGCTCACAGACCGCTTTGTCGAAAATCTGGACACGGAGGTTTCGAATGCCGTGCTGACCCCGGTCGGGAATGCCCTGTTCGGCTCGCTCGGCGATGACGTGCTTTCGGGCGGAGGTGGCAACGATCTGATTGACGGCCAGGACGGCAACGATCGCATCAGCGCTGGTGACGGAAACGACATCCTCTTCGGGGGAGCTGGCAAGGACTATCTCGGCGGCGGCTCGGGTGACGACATCCTCGACGGTGGCCCGGGCTTCGATCGCGCCGTCTATACCGACGCAACCGGCGGCGTCACGATCAACCTCGCGGCCGGAACGGCGTCCGGCGCGGGCGTGGGAACAGATACCCTCGTCAACATCGAAGCTGCCATCGGCAGCGACTTTGCCGATACGTTCAACGCGGCGGGCTTCACCGGCGACGCCCATGTCCCGGGTAGCCCCGTCGGCTACAACGAGTTCGAAGGCAAAGGCGGCGACGACACCATCATCAGCAACACCAACAGCCAGGGTGCCGAGCTGACGCGCGTGTCCTATGTCAGCGCCACCGGCGCGGTGACGGTGGATATTGCCGCCGGCTATGCACAGGGTGATGCATCGGTCGGTCACGACACGCTCGTCGGGTCCGGCTTCAACGGCGTCTGGGGCTCTGCGTATAACGACACCATTTTGGGCAGCAACAATCCGATGTTCACCGCGGAGGTGTATTCGGGCTTTGCGGGCAACGACTACATCGACGGCCGTGGTGGCTATGATCGCGTCGACTACAATGTCGATCCGAACACCACGACGGGAATTACGGTCAATCTCGCCGCCGGATCCGTGACCGGCGATTCGACCATCGGAACCGATACGCTGCGCGGGATCGAGGCGATCCGCGGCACCAACTTCGCCGATACCTACAATGCCGTCGGTTTCGGCTCGGGCAGCGTCAATGCCGGCTCGAACGGGACGTTCAATGAGTTCACCGGCAATGGCGGTGACGATATCGTCACCGGCAACGGCTTCACGCGGCTCGGTTTCAACAACGCGACGGCTGGCGTCCAGGTCGACTTCGTCACTGGCTTTGCCACCGGCGATTCATCCGTCGGAACCGACCAATTCAGCGGCGTCAACGCCGTTCAGGCATCGATGTTCGACGACACGCTGCTGGGCGGGGCGACCAACGACACATTCACTGGCCTTGCCGGCAACGATTATATCGACGGTCGCGGCGGCTTCGACGTCTCGTCCTACAACAACATCTTCTTCATCACGGGAAGCATCACCGTCGACATGGCGGCCGGCATCGTCACCGGCGATGCATCGAACGGCATCGATACACTTCGATCGATCGAGGGCATTCAGGGCACCAACTTTGACGACACCTACGATGCGACCGGTTACGGCGCGAGTGGGGCCAATATCGGCAACAACGGGACCTTCAACCAGTTCGAAGGGCTGAGTGGTGACGACGTCATCACCGGTAACGGCAACACGCGTCTTATTTTTGCCAACGCGACCGGCGGGGTGACCGTCAATCTCGCGGGTGGCACCGCCACCGGTGACGGCTCGACCGGTCACGACACGTTCACCGGCGTCAACAGCGCCGTGGGCAGCAGTCTTGATGACGTTTACGACGCAACGGGTTTCACCGGCGCCAACGCGAACTTCAATACATTCCAGGGCAATGCCGGAAACGACACCATCTCCGGCAATGGCAATACGCAGATCCAGTATGGCAACGCGACCGGCGGTGTGAGCATCAACCTCACCGCGGGCACGGCCGATGGCGACGGCTCGGTCGGCCACGACATCATCACCGGTGGCGTGTTCAACGTTCTGGGGTCCAACTTCAACGACGCCATCGTCGGCAGCGCCAGCAACGATGGCCTCTCCGGCAGCAACGGCAACGACACCCTGGATGGTCGATCCGGCAACGACTTCCTCAGTGGCGGCGCCGGTGTGGACACTTTCGTCTATTCGAGCGGCGGCGGCTTCGACTTCGTCCAGGACTTCGTCCATGGCCAGGACAAGCTCGATCTGACCGGGGTCTACGGCATCTTCAGTCTCTCCGACCTGCAAGCGCACGCGGTGCAGAGCGGCCCCAACACGGTCATCACCTTCAGCTCGGGTGACGGCCTCACGCTTCAGAACGTCGATCTGAACAGCTTGACGGCGAGCGATTTCCTGTTCGGCACGCCGGCCGCGCCGATCGTCGGCGACGAGAACGCGAACGACCTCGTCGGCACCGCCAATGCCGAATCCATCAGCGGTCTCGGTGGCAACGACCGCCTCCAGGGCCTCGGCGGCAGCGATCTCCTGGACGGCGGCTCCGGCTTCGACCGCGCCATCTATACCGATGCGACCGGCGGCATCGCCGCCAACCTCGCGGCCGGCACCGTCTCGGGACCCGGCGTCGGGACGGACACGCTGGTCAACATCGAAGGCGTGGTCGGCAGCAACTATGCCGACACGTTCAACGCGGCCGGGTTTACCGGCTCGACCGGTCTGCCCGGCGTAGCCGCCGGACAGAGCGAGTTTGAAGGGCGCGGCGGCGACGATAGCGTCGTCGGCGATCTCAACGCCCTGGGGCAGGCGGTGACGCGACTGTCCTATCTGAGCGCATCCAGCGCGGTCACGGTCGACATCGGGGCAGGGACCGCCGATGGCGATGCTTCGGTGGGCCACGACACCTTCTCCAACGTCTCGACGATCTGGGGCTCGGCCTCCAACGACACGTTCTACGGCAGCGACAATGCGGCCTTTACCTACGAGACCTATGAAGGTCGCGGCGGCGACGACTATATCGACGGCCGTGGCGGCTACGATCAGGTCACCTACAATTCGGATACGACGACCAGCTCGGGCATCTATGTTCACCTCGCCGCGGGCACCGTGAACGGCGATGCGACGGTCGGCACCGATACGATCCGCAACGTCGAAGCCGCGCGCGGCACCAATTTCGACGACACGTTCGATGCGACCGGGTTCGGTCAGGCCGGGGCGACCAATGTCGGCTCCTCCGGCGCCTTCAACGACTTCGCCGGCGCTGGCGGCAACGACACCATCATCGGCAACGGTTCCACCCGCCTGAACTACCAGATCGCGGCCTCCAGCGTCAGCGTCGACCTCGAGACCAGCGTCGTCGGGACCACGAATGCGGTTACGGTTGCCGGCAGCGCCACGGGTGCGACCGAGGGCACCGACAGCTTCACCGGCGTCAATGCGGTGCAGGGCTCGACCTTCACCGACACGCTGCTCGGCAGCAGCTTCAACAACAACTTCACCGGTCTTGGCGGCGACGACTATATCGACGGCCGCGCTGGCTTCGACGTTGCCATCTACAACAGCCTCAGCACGGTCACAGGCGGTGTCACCGTCGACATGGCGGCGGGCACAGCGACCGGCGATGCGTCGATTGGAACCGATACGCTGCGTTCGATCGAGGGCATTCAGGGCACGGGCTACGCCGACACCTATGTGGCGACCGGCTATGGCCAGGCCGGTGCGCTCAATGTCGGCAACAATGGCGGCTTCAACCAGTTCGAGGGCCTCGGCGGTGATGACCAGATCACCGGCAACGGCGGCACACGACTGCTCTACACGAATGCCACGGGCGGCGTCACCGTCGGCCTGAACGCCGGCTCGGTCACGGGCGACGTGTCGGTCGGGCATGACACCTTCACGGGCGTCAACAGCGTCTATGGCAGCAATTTCGCCGATACTTACGACGCGACGGGCTTCATCGGCTTCAATTCCTTCCAGGGTCTTGCCGGCAACGACCTCATCACCGGCAACGGCAGCACGCAGCTGCTGTTCGCCAACGCCACCGGCGGCGTTGTTGTCGATCTCGCCAGCGGCACCGTCAATGGGGATGCTTCGGTCGGGCATGACACCATCACCGGCGGCGTGATCGGCGTGTCCGGATCGAACTTCAACGATACGCTGAAGGGCAGCAGCGGCGCCGACAATCTGGTCGGCAACGGCGGCGCTGACACGTTTGTTTATGTGAGCGGCGGCGGCGCCGATTTCATCGGCGACTTCTCGCATGCGCAAGCCGACAAGATCGACCTTTCGGGCGCAGGCATCTACAACCTCGCTGACGTGCAGGCGATCGCCTCGCAGCAGGGACCGAACACGTTCATCAATTTCGGCAATGGCGACAGCCTGACGCTGCAGAACGTGATTTTGGCGAACCTGACTGCGGCGGATTTCATCTTCGCGCCAGGCGTTCACCTGATCGGCGATGCCAATCCGAACACGCTGGTCGGCACGGTCTATGCCGACAATTTGAGCGGCCTCGGCGGCAACGACGTCCTGCAAGGGCTCGGCGGCAACGACCAGCTCGACGGCGGCGTAGGCTTTGACCGCGCCGATTACGGTGATGCAACGGGAGGCATCACCGCCAATCTTGCGGCCGGCACCGTCTCGGGACCCGGCGTCGGAACAGACATGCTGGCGAATGTCGAGGGCATCCTTGGCAGCAACTATGCCGACACGTTCAACGCGGCCGGGTTTACCGGCTCGACCGGTCTGCCCGGCGTAGCCGCCGGCCAGAGCGAGTTCGAAGGGCGCGGCGGCGACGATAGCGTCGTCGGCGATCTCAACGCCCTGGGGCAGGCGGTGACGCGACTGTCCTATCTGAGCGCATCCAGCGCGGTCACGGTCGACATCGGGGCAGGGACCGCCGATGGCGATGCTTCGGTGGGCCACGACACCTTCTCCAACGTCTCGACGATCTGGGGCTCGGCCTCCAACGACACGTTCTACGGCAGCGACAATGCGGCCTTCACCTACGAGACTTATGAAGGTCGCGGCGGTGACGACTATATCGATGGCCGCGGCGGCTACGATCAGGTCACCTACAATTCGGATACGACGACCACGTCGGGCATCTATGTTCACCTCGCCGCAGGCACCGTGAACGGCGATGCGACGGTCGGCACCGATACGATCCGCAACGTCGAGGCCGCCCGCGGCACCAATTTCGACGACACGTTCGATGCGACCGGATTCGGTCAGGCCGGGGCGACCAATGTCGGCTCCTCCGGCGCCTTCAACGATTTCGCCGGCGCTGGCGGCAACGACACCATCATCGGCAACGGCTCCACCCGCCTGAACTACCAGATCGCGGCCTCCAGCGTCAGCGTCGACCTCGAGACCAGCACAGTCGGGACCACGAATTCGGTTACGGTTGCCGGCAGCGCCACGGGTGCGACCGAGGGCACCGACAGCTTCACCGGCGTCAATGCGGTGCAGGGCTCGACCTTCTCCGATACGCTGCTCGGCAGCAGCTTCAACAACAACTTCACGGGCCTTGGCGGCGACGACTATATCGACGGCCGCGCTGGCTTCGACGTTGCCATCTACAACAGCCTCAGCACGGTCACAGGCGGTGTCACCGTCGACATGGCGGCAGGCACGGCGACCGGCGACGCGTCGATCGGCACCGATACGCTGCGTTCGATCGAGGGCATTCAGGGCACGGGCTACGCCGACGCCTATGTGGCGACGGGCTACGGCCAGGCCGGTGCGCTCAATATCGGCAACAACGGCACCTTCAACCAGTTCGAGGGCCTCGGCGGTGACGACCAGGTCACCGGCAACGGCAGCACGCGACTGCTCTACACGAATGCCACCGGCGGCGTCACCGTCGGCCTGAACGCTGGCTCGGTCGCGGGCGACGTGTCGGTCGGGCATGACACCTTCACGGGCGTCAACAGCGTCTATGGCAGCAATTTCGCCGACACTTACGACGCGACCGGCTTCATCGGCTTCAATTCCTTCCAGGGCCTCGCCGGCAACGACCTCATCACCGGCAACGGCAGCACGCAGCTGCTGTTCGCCAACGCGACCGGCGGCGTGACCGTCAACCTCGCAAGCGGTACTGTGGACGGCGATAGTTCGGTAGGTCATGACACCATCATTGGAGGGGTGACCAGCGTTGCGGGCTCGAACTTCAACGACACGATCACCGGTTCTGGCGGCAACGACCAGCTGTTCGGCAACGGCGGCAACGATCTGCTCAGCGGTGGTGCCGGCAACGACGGCATGAACGGCGGCATCGGTGCAGACACCTTTGTCTACGCTGCCGGCGGCGGCGCCGACACCATCGGCGACTTCCTGCAGACGGACGCCGACAAGATCGACCTCACGGGGATCCCTGGTGTCTCGACCCTTGCCGACGTTCAGGCGCTTGCCACCCAACAGGGGCCGAACACGGTCATCAACTTCGGCAATGGCGACACCCTCACGCTGCTGAACGTGACGCTGTCGAACCTCACGGCTGCCGACTTCATCCTGGGGCAAGGCGTGAATCTCGTCGGCGACGCTGGCGCAAATACGCTGGTCGGCACCGCCTATGCCGACAGCCTGAGCGGCCTCGGCGGCAACGATCGCCTCAAGGGCCTCGATGGCAATGATCTGCTCGATGGCGGCCTCGGCTTCGACCGCGCCGACTATGTCGCTGCAACGGGAGGCGTTACCGCAAATCTCGCGGCAGGGTCCGTGACAGGTCCAGGGGTCGGCATTGACACGCTGGTGAACGTTGAGGGGATCGTGGGCAGCGACTATGCCGACACGTTCAACGCGACCGGTTTTGCGGGCGATACCGGTATTGCCGGGACCAATGTGGGCTTCAACGAGTTCGAAGGCCGCGGCGGGAACGACAGCATCACGGGCGCAATGAACAGCCTGGGTGCGCTCCTGACGCGCATCTCGTATGCCAACGCAACGGGCGGCGTGACCGTCGATTTGGCGGCCCATTCGGCGACGGGAGATGCTTCGGTCGGTACCGATACCCTGGTGGGCTCGGGCTTCGGGGGAGTTGTCGGCTCTGGGTTTGGCGACCAACTGCTCGGCAGCACCAACGGCGCCGGAACCGTGGAAATCTTCGAAGGCCGCGCCGGCGATGACTTCATCGACGGCCGGGCTGGCTTCGATCGGGCGGACTACGCGCTCGACCCGGCCGCAATGGGCGGGATCAACGTTCAACTGGCCTCGGGAACCGTGACAGGCGACGCTGCGACGGTCGGCACCGACACGCTGCGATCGGTTGAGTCCGTGCGCGGCTCGAACGCTGCGGACGTCTTCAACGCCGTTGGCTTCAGCGGGGGCAGTCAAAATGCCGGTTCCAACCTCACCTTCAACGAATTCATCGGCATGGGAGGTAACGACAGCATCACCGGTAACGGCAACACGCGCGTTGCATTCACCAACGCCACCGGCGCGGTGACGGTCGATCTGCTGGCAGGTACTGCAAGCGGTGACTTATCCACGGGCAACGATACGTTCAGCGGCGTCAACGCCGTGATGGCCTCGATGTTCAACGACACCATCAGCGGCAGCGATATCACCACGGCCACGGAGACCTTCACCGGACTTGCCGGTGACGACTTCATCGACGGCCGAGGTGGCTTCGATGTCATCAGCTACAACAACATCTACTTCTCCACCGGCCCGGTCACCATCAACTTCACGGCAGGCACCGCGACCGGTGACGGTTCGATTGGCAATGATACGTTCCGCCGAATCGAGGGTGCCCAGGGCACCACGTTCAACGATGTCTTCACGGCCACGAATTTCGGCGCAGTCGGTTTCCAGAACGGCGCAACCAACAATGTCGGCAACAACGGCAACTTCAACCAGTTCGAGGGCCTGGCCGGCAACGATGGGATCACCGGCAACGGCAACACCCGCATCATCTATTCCAGCGCGACCGATGCTGTGACGATCAACCTGCAGGCGGGGACTGCGACCGGCGGCAGTTCTGTCGGCACCGATACCTATGTGGGCGTCAACAGTGCGACCGGCAGCAACCAGAACGACACCTACAATGCCGCGGGCTTCACCGGCGTGACTTCGGCCGGATCGTTCGGCACCTTCAACCTGTTCGAAGGCCTGCTCGGTAACGATACCATCACCGGCAACGGCAATACGCGGGTCTCGTATTCTCAGGCGAGCGGGGGCGGAGTTTCCGTCGATCTTTCGACGGGACTTGTGAGCGGTGCTGCCGGCGCAGACTTCATCACGGGAGGCGTCAACAGCGTCCAGGGTTCGAACCAGGTTGACACGCTCGTCGGCGGCTCGAATAACGAGTTCTTCTTCGGCGGCGGCAGTGGCGACACGATCAACGCAGGCGGCGGCAATGACGGCATCACCGGCCAGGGCGGCAACGATACGATCGACGGCGGCGCCGGCTCCGACATGGTGATCTTCTCGGGTACGCAATCGCAATACACCGTCACGACGGCGGGAACCATCCAGGTTCAAGACAATGTCGTGAATCGCGACGGCACCGACAGTCTGACCAATGTCGAAGCGCTGCAGTTCAGCGACGCCATCGTGCTGTTGTCGTCGGGAGCTTCGGGCAGTCCGATCGACCTCTCGACGCAACAGTTCTCTAACACGGCACCCGTGATCGGAACGGCTGGAGATGATTATCTTCGCGTCGGAGCCAATATCTTCGGACACGGGATCAATCTGGGAGTCGGGACGGGCGATACCGTCCTGCTCAACGGCACCTTCGGTAACGGCTACACGCTCAATCTCTCAGGTGTCGAAAACCTTGTCGGCAGCGGCAATGACGAATTCGTCAACCTCACGACGACCGCCAACGGACTGGTCGTCGATCTCGGCGGCGGCAATGATCAGCTCAATCTCGCGGGCGGCGCCAACACGCTCAGCCTGATCGGTGTCGAGGGAGTCGGCGGGTCCGATTTCGGTGTGGCGCCCGGCGTCAACGACGTGCTCACCCTGTCGACGATTGTCACGGGCCTGAACATTAGCCTCGGCAACGGCGACAATACGATGAATCTTGCCGCCGGCGCGAACTCGTTCGTGAACATCTACGACGTCAACCACGTGCACGGAACCGCGAGCGACGACACCTTGACCGTGACCGGTGCGATCGCCGCGGCCAACGGCGTCGCGGTCGACCTCGGCGATGGCGAGGATACGATCGTTCTCAACGGAAACTTCGCGGCATTCGCCGCGCTCGGCGTCGAGCACATCAACGGTAATTCAGGCGATAATTCAGTCAGCTTGACGAATACAGTCGACGGCATCGTCATCGACATGGGCGGTGGAAACGATCTGGTGTCGCTCGCCAATGGGGTGAATTCGGTCAGCATCAATGGTGTCGAAAACCTCAACGGCAGTGATTTTACCGGAAATCTCAACCCGTCGGACGATATGGTCACGCTTCTGAACACCGTGTCCGGAGTGTCGGTCAATCTCGGTGAAGGGACGGCCAACGTCCTGAATCTCGCCGCAGGCAGCAATTCGTTCGACAATCTGTGGAACGTGAATCTGCTCAACGGGAGCTCGTCGGACGACATTCTGACGTTGCAGGGCAGCCCGGCGAACGCGATCGATCTCGGCGGCGGCAACGACACTCTGAACTTCAACGCGAACGTCTATGACATCACGGTGACCAATGTCGAAACCGTCAATGCCGCCGCGAATTTCGACAGGATCACGATCGGCAATGCGTCGGGTAACACCACGATCACTGCCGGCGCGGGTGCGGATGAGATCTTCGCCAGTGCGGGCCATGACAACTTCCGCTTCGTCAGCACCGCGGATTCCGCCGCCGGTGCCGCGGATACCATTCACAGTTTCGATGCCGACAATGACAGCTTTACGTTCTCAGGCATCAGCGTCGCCGGCGGTCACATCGAGTACGTGGAGAATGCGGCGTTGCTCGGCGCCAACCAGGCTTCGGCTCATCTGCAGAACTTCGGGCCGGGTAACGACTATCTTCAGATCGATATCGATGGCGACGGAACGAGTGATATGGATGTGAGCCTGCAGAATGCGAGCGGCACGCTGCACAACGGCAACTTCCTGTTGAGCTGAGAGGGAACCGGCTTCGGAGAAGGCGTTGGCCGCCTGCCGGCCTGTCTCCGGAGCCGCCGTCCGGCAATCGACGCGCGAGCCCACGCAAAAACCGCCACCACCAGCTATCCGGTGGATCGGCGGTCTGTGGTCGAAGGTCGCTGGGTCGAAGGTGGCTGGCCTCTCAGGGCGCTCTTAGCTAAGCGCTCCCGCGCTCACCGAACGTACCAATAGCCCCACCAGCGCTGGGACACCGGACGCGCCTGCGCCTTCATGGCTGCGACTTCTTCGACGGAGCGAAGTTGCGGGCCGTAGATCGCGGGCGGATAAACGTCATCCCACAGCACGACCCCGGTTTGCGCGTAGGCCGCGCGCTGATGTGCAGGAGCAACCGCCAGCTCGGCGGCCGGTGCTACGGATGCTGTCAAAGCGAGACCGAGAGCGGACAGGGCAATGGATGGAATAAGGGCGCGGACGTTCATTGGATTGAATCCCTCGTAATATGAGATGCGAAATAATGCGACGGGTCCCGACTGGTTGCAAGGGCATGGATTGGCCGGTTGGCCCGAAATTTCCTGTTCGTGGGAGGGCGTGCCAGGTCCGTTCGACGGCAGCAGCCCTTGGACAGATTGGGATCGCGAGGACATCTCTTTATATAGAGTGACTCTAATGAGTGATCTTGATCGCAGCGGTCAATGCGCGGGAGTTGTGCTGCATGCACGTAAGAGGTCAGGCATGAACAATCTTTCGGCGCCCGAGGTCGGCAAGAACCATGATGTCGACACACTGCTCGCTCTTGATGAGTCCCGGACTATCTAGGGCGACTCCCATGACTTCTACATTCCTCTCCGCTTTCATTTTCGGCGCTGGCCTCACCTTGGGATACGCGCTACGCGCTTGGCGCGTGCAACGAAGCCCTGCGAACCCGTCCCGCGGCGCCTCGCGCCGAATGACCGGACCGACTCCCACCTCGACGTTCGGCCACGCTCGACGAGCCTTTTAGGCAACGTCCGATTCGCTGGCGGGATCTCACTGGTACGATGGGGCATGACGAGATGAGCGAACCCAAGAAGGATGCGCCGCGGCGTTACATCGTCGATGGCGCCGGACAACGCGTGCTTGTCGGGCTGACGATCTCGGAGACGGTCGAGTTCGAAGCGCTGGATAATCCGAGCTCCCGCCCCGGCGCCGATTTGCTTGTCGAGGCACGCCGTGTCCGACAGGACAGACATGGGGAGCGCTGGCTGGAGCTTTACGTCAAGCACGAGCGAGCCTGGAACGATTGGATGGCTGAAACACGCGCGCGACTGGAAAAGCCCCGCTTGCTCAACTAGATCCCGTCGAGGTCGATGCCATGGTCCGATGGGCAAGCCGTCGCGAACCAAGGCTCCGCGTCATACCGCGAGCATGCGGCTGCCCTGGATGCTCATCAGGGTGAGGTTGCCGGTCGCATAGGCGCCGGTGTCGATGTTGACGCGGTTCGCCATGAATTCGGCGCTGCGGACCGGCGTATGGCCATGCACGATGTACTTGCCGAACTGCTCCTCGCTGCGCAGGAATTCTTCGCGAATCCAGAGTAGATCGCGCTCCGTCTGCTCGGCCAATGGAACGCCGGGGCGAACGCCGGCGTGAACGAAGAAGAAGTCTCCGCAACTGAAGCTCAGCCGCAGATTGTCCAGGAATTCCAGATGCTCGGTGGGCATCGCCCGAATCAGATCGCGCATGATCGATGCCGGCTCGTCGCGCTTCAGGTCCGGCGGCGCGAGCCCGTAGGACATCAGCGTCTGGGTCCCGCCGACGGCAATCCAATCCTCGAACAGTGAAGGGTCTTCGAACACCCTCACCAGAAATGCCTCGTGATTCCCTTTGAGGAAGACCGCGTTGCCCCGGCGGCTCCGTTCGACGAGGACGTCGAGGGTGGAGCGCGTATCCGGGCCGCGATCGATGTAATCGCCCATGAAGACCTCGATCGCGTAGCGCGGCCGGCTGCAGGCGATGTCGGCGTCGATCACCCGCAACATCGGCTGGAGCAGATGTGCGCATCCATGAATGTCCGAGATCGCATAGATGCGGACTCCCTCCGGCAATTGCGGTTTGGGCATAGGCGGGCGTGGTCGGGCGAGAGATATCATGGCGCTCAATCGATCGGGTGGTCGAAAAAATTTCCCCAAGTCGCCGGCACCGGAGAGCTTCCATCCAACACGAACGACGTGAAATTGGCGAGGGAGCGTCCTTGTTCTCCGGCTCGATCACGCCAAAAGAAGGGCGCGGCATTTTTTGCCCACCTGGGTATGCGACCGGCGGTGTGAATGGTCGGTCCGCAGGATTGCATCGCTCAAGGCGAGAGTGCAGCAAAGATGCATGCCTTGGCGCAATTTTGCATCGCACGCCCAGATAGAAAATCATCGAAATTCTCGCAAATGACTCATTGTGCTTCGCCGAGGGATTCTATCGCCTGAAAGATGAGCGAGGAGTCGCTCACACGACGGCAAAGCATCGCGGTGGACGTGGAACTTGATTCAAAATAGGGCAACGCGTTCGCTCATATGTCATCACTGTGACGACATTTTCAGCGCGTCGAATTTCGCTGCGCATTTCAACACGACGCATGATCCGTGCGCCGCAAAAGTTTTGCGTGCAGCGCCACAATGTCGCTGCGATCACTCAACACTTTCCGTGCGGGGAAGTGACGAGTCTTCAGCATCACGATGAGCGTCAGACACTCTCTCGATACACAGAGGTACGAATGGCTGTTGCAACTTATGGTTCTGAAAACACTCACACGCTGTCGTCGATGCGCGGCAGCGCTCTTCAGAGGCCATTTCAGATCGTCGTCATGGCGGCTGACTTTTTGCTGATCTTGTTGAGCTATGCCGCCGGGGCTTCGCTGTACGGCGCGGCCGTCGCTTCACCCGCCGACGGCGCTTCGGTGGGAGCGGGGTTGTTTGTCGGCGTGGTGTTCGTCGCGGTCGCCTATTTCCGGGATGTCTACGCCACCCACCGCTTGCTCAACATCGTCTGGCAGCTTCGAAAGGCGGTGCTTATCTGGCTGACGTCGCTGACGATCCTTGCCGTTGCGGCCTTCCTGCTGAAATCAACCGACAACCTCTCCCGCGGCACCGTCATCGTATTTGCCGTGATCGGCGGACTTGGTTTGGTCAGCCTCCGCTTCGTCTGGCAGGCGGTGTTTGGCACGAGCTTTGCGCGAAGCCGATTGGTCGATCGCAAGGTGATCCTGCTTAGCCTCAAGCCGCTCGACTTCACCTCCAGCCGCTTCAAGGACCTGCGGAGAAATGGCTTCGACGTCATGCGCCATTTCGTGCTTGGCGACGACCGGGATGACGGCCATTGGGAGCGGCAGATTCGCGACGTGATCCGTCAGTCGCGCTCGGCCGACGTCGATGAATATCTGCTTGCGATCGACTGGAACGAATTACCGATGCTCCGCAAGCTCGGGCCATATCTGCGCGCGGTCCCGCAGCCGATACGCCTGCTGCCGGACGATCCGGTCGCCGATCTGGTCGCTCGTCCTTTCCTGCCGGTCAGTGGAACCGTAGCGGTTGAAATCCAGCGGCCGCCTCTCACCATTCTCGAGCGGCTGCAAAAGCGCTGTCTCGACGTCGGCGTGGCCCTGTTCGCGCTCGTAGTCTTGACGCCGCTGCTGCTCACCGTTGCCGTGCTGATCAAGCTGGATTCCCCGGGAGCCGTCATATTCCGCCAGTCGCGCCGCGGCTTCAATGGCAGGCCGTTCGAGATCTGGAAGTTCCGGAGCATGACAGTCTGCGAGAACGGCGAAACGATTGCCCAGGCGACCAAGAGGGATGCTCGGGTCACCAAGATCGGGCGCTTCCTTCGTATGACGAGCATCGACGAACTGCCGCAGCTCTGGAACGTGCTGCGCGGGGATATGTCGCTGGTTGGGCCGCGCCCCCACGCGCTGGCCCATGACAATTACTATGACGAGATCATCAGCAAGTACGTCTACCGGCATCACATGAAGCCGGGCCTGACCGGCTGGGCCCAGGTGAACGGGTTCAGGGGGGAAACGCCGACGATCGATCTGATGGAGAAGCGGGTCGAATATGACGTCTGGTACGTCAGCAACTGGAGTATCTGGCTCGACCTGAAGATTATGGCCCGGACGGCGTCCGCAGTGATGTTCCAGGAAGCATATTAGTCGTTCAATTTCTTCACTGTCCGGAACCGGATCCTTGAGGGATCAGGTTCCGTCTCTCGACGACCTGCTGAAGAGCCGCATGATCGCGTCGCGCAAGGCAAGCAACGGCGGCACCAGCACGAAGAAAGCTCCCATCGCGACGGAAACGATGACATGGCGGATCGAGAAGGGTTCGTCCTGCTCGATTTCCCTTTGGCTCGGGTCGATCGGCGCGGGTGAGAGTGTCGTCGCCATCGGCTGGGGACGCGGTTTACGGGGGGGAACCACGATCAACACGAACAGGATGTTGAGCAGAACCCAAATAGTCAAAATCGTCAGGACGATCAGCATTCCGAGCCCGCCGGAAATGAACGACAAATATCAGCCGAGGTTAGCCTCAGGGAACCCAGAAAGAAAGATGCCCAAAGTTTCAGCAGTTTGAAGCATCGAGGACCGGATTGTCTCGTATTACCGATGAATGATTGCCAATTGGCGCACTGTCCTCGCCATCGCCGCCTTCGTCAATCCTTGCTTTTGGCTAGAGCAATAACTGCAAGTTGTGGATTCCGGACGAATACGGAGGCCTCGCCAGTCTGAGGTGGGCTCGGCGCAATCTTCCGTCTTGTGGTGCGAAGGCGCACTCGTTCCTCTTCAGGCGACAGTTGCGCAAGACGCGAAAAAAGGCCCGCTGCCAAATGGCAGCGGGCCCGACGTCTTTACAATTCGGCTGGGCGCGGCGCCGCGCCTCTGCCTTTTAGGCATGCTCGACGTAATAGCTGTTGTGGTGCTTGCCCTTGTACGCCTCGATGCGCTTGAGCATCTTCGGATTGGCGCGGTTGAGCACGGCGCCGAGCAATTTCTTCTGCAGGACTTCCGACCCGGAAACCGACTCCTGAAGGGCGCTTCGTGTCGTCTGCCCCCACTCGATCACATAGACCATGGCATCGATCAGGAAGCTGACGGCCTTTGAATCCGCCACCGGCATCACCGGGGCAAGATCGACCACGATGTACTCATAGTGCTCCTTCAGCACCTTGAGCAGATCGGCCATCGCCTTCGATCCAATGACATCGGCCGAATTGACCATGCGGGAGGCCACGACGGACGGCAGGAAATCCAGCCCTGTCTCCTTGCTCCGCTGCACATGGTAGCCGAGGCTGGCCGGATCGCTGAGCGCCTCTACCAGTCCGCTCTTGGCGTTCGGCGCGAGCTCTCGCGTGAGCGAGCGCGTGTGCAGATCGCCGTCGATCAGCACCGTGCGATGTCCGGTGAGGGCGATCAACTGGGCGAAGTTGGCCGCCACCGTCGTCTTTCCTTCCTTGGGAAGGGACGACACGATGCCAATCACCTTGATCTCGCGGGTCAGGCGCGCAACGTCGATCGATACCTTGATGTTGCGCAACGTCTCGGCAAAGCGCGAGAATGGATGATCGACGACGTAGCGGGACAGATCGGGTGGACCTGTCTTCGCGGACGTCGAAAGCAACGCGCCGGTCTTCGTCGGCGGACGAATGTCCGGCAGGACCCCGAGGCACTTCACGCCGAGCTCGTCCTCGACCTCGCCAGGGGTCCGCAACACGTCGCTGAGCAGTTCACGGGCGAAGGCGGCGCCGAAGCCGAGGCACAGGCCGCCCACCAGGCCTCCCACCAGCGCCAGGACCGTGCGCGGCGAGCTCTTGCGATCCGGCTTGGTGGCGGTGCTGATGAGGCGCGCCTCGCTGAGCGGAAAGCTCTGATTTTGCGTCGCGCTCTGCAGCTTCTCGAGGAAGTTGTTGTAGAGGTTGCGGTAGGTGTCGGCGGCGCTTTCGAGATCGCGCAGCTTGACTGCAGCCTGGCCGGTATCGCCGGCCTGGGCGACGAGTTCCTTTACGTTCTTCTCGAGCGAGGCTTCCCGGCTCTTTGCGATTTCATAGTCGCTGCGATAGGCGTCGCCGATCCGATGCAACTCATCGGCGATGTTCTTGCGCAGCTCCTCCATCTTGTTGGCCAGATTGACCGCAGCAAGATGTTGCTTGCCATAGCGCCTCGACCAGTCGGCATACTGGGCCTGGAGGTCCAGATATTGCGCGCGCAGGCGGGTGATGACCGAGTTGTTGAGAGCATCGGTCACCGTCGATTGTGCGACGTCCTGGTCCGAAATTGCGGTGATCCGGTCGAGCCGGGCCTTGGCTTCGGCCGTCGACGCCCGCGCTTGAACCAGCTGGGTGTTGAGGTCCGACAATTGCTGTTCGGACATCAGGCCGCGGCTGGTTCCGACGATGTTGTTTTCGGCCTTGAAGGTCTGCACGGCGCGGTCGCTGGCCGTTGCCTGCTCGCTCAGCTCGATGCTGCGCTGCTGAAGCCATTCGGTCGCCCGCTTGGTGGACTGATATTTGGCTTCCAGGGCGCCGACAAGGTAGGCGCTGGCGATGGCGTTGACGATCTTGGCGGCCTTGTCAGGGCTTCGCGAGCGATAGTTCAGCGACAAGACATAGGTCGTCAGGACGCGTTCCGTCCTCAGGTTCTTCTGAACCTGCTCGACCACGGCGTGCTCGAGTCGTTCCTGCGACGCCGGTTCTCCGGAGCTGAACAACGCCATGAACTTGCCGAGGACGATGGAAAGTAAACCCGGATTGGAGCCATTGAACTCCGGATCGTCCGTCAGCTTCAGGCGGCGGACCACCGAGAGGATCAGGTCGTCCGAGTTGATGACCTCGACCTGGCTATCGACGTATCCGGTATCGATGAGGGCGCTGTTGGCGTTGCTGTCCTTGTCCAGCACCTGCGCCTGACGGGTATCCATCATGATGCGGGCATTCGCCGTGTACATGGGTTGCGCCATGATCAGATAGACGATCACCAGCGCCAGCGAAGCGCCGGTGCACACCGCGATGATCGGCCATTGCCGGCGCAGGACATCGGCCACGCGTTCGAAGCTCAGGACCGCTCCGCCGAATTCGATGCCGAATCTGTGGCCCGACGGGAAATGTTCTCTAGGCTGATACATCTGTTAATTCGCTGCCTTTTGACGATCGCTGATCAATTCGGAAGGGGGACAGGTTTGAACGGGTTGGCCAGCTTGGTTTTCCACTCGCCGTCGAGCAGTGCCCCGCCTCGGGGCGGTTGCGCACGGCCCTTGTCTTGCGATTGGGCCTGGGCGCCGGAGGCGTCCTCTCCGGCGGCGGAATAACCTGCTTGCACGTTGAGATCGCCGATCCGCTGCGTGAAATCCCTGATCTTGCGCGCAGCGTCTGGCTTCGTCGACGTGCACCGCCCTTCGGCGATCCTCAACGCGGCGCCAATGGCTGAACGGTCGGTTGAAGTCGACGCCGAGATGAGGGTCTGCACGGACGGCAACACCGACGGGTTCGTGGCGATAAATGTGGCGAGCCGATATCTCAGCTTCTCCTTGTCATTGCGCAGCTGCTCCAGAAGCGAGGAGGGCGATTTTACGAACGTGTCGAGTTGGAGCTGCGAGGCACGATCCGTAAATTCGACGCACTGGGCGCGGCAAGCATCGATGCTCGACACCATCAAGACAGAACCTGCCAAGATGATCGGTAGCCATCGCGATCTCGCAAGACGACGTGTTAATCCGCAACCCATCCGTGTCCCTTGCTCCCTGTTGCAATAGGAGAACACGCGAAACTTGGCATGCAACTGTGTCAATTTTTGTGCGATGCAAAAGCTGCGTGCTCTCGGCGAGACAACGCGTGCATTGTCTGTTTCCCGGTCGGTTGCAAAATGAAGATATGCAATGCCTGCGAGATCGGCACGCTGGCGCCTAGGAATATTGCAAACTGAAAACATAAGAGGCGTTGAGCGTCGAAGTGTCGCGAGCATGCGTCGCAAAACCGACACAAGTCGTCACGCGACTCATTGTTCCCCGCTTGCGAAAAATTATCAGTGCGATATGTGCGGCATCCTGCATGCGAAGAGATCGACGTCTTCGTGGTCGGCTTGATCGCAACAGCGCCGAATTTCGCGCACACTTTGCGCGCAAATACTCGCAATCATCACGGCCGAATTGATTTGCGCGCCGACGCATGTCGATCCCAGGCAAAAAGTGGCGTGATCTTGGCGCTCGCATGTCCGAATGATCTGCGAGCGTTGAAATTATCGTCGACCCTCATGCGTCGAATGCGAGTCCGCGATCGCAGAGATTGAACACGCGCAAGACCTGATACACACTGCTGCGGTGCAATAGCTACGGAATGTTGATGTGACGGAGATGGTTCATCGTGAGAAGGCGCATGTCCTGCCGCTCGATAGCATTCGGGGGATCGCCGCGACGTCGGTGGTGATTCACCATCTCCTGCTGATGCCGACCTTCCTCGCGGCGTTCCCGCACAATGCGTGGATCAATTGCTCGTTCTTCAGAAGCTCCTGGCTGCTGGTCGACTTGTTCTTCGTTCTCAGCGGGATCGTCATGTCGCTCAGCTACGTCGAGAGCGAGTTCGGGCGCTTCTCGCTGCGCGAGTTCATGGTGCGGCGCCTGGCGCGGGTCTATCCGCTGCACATCGTCATGCTGATGGCAAATCTTCTGTTTCGCCTCCTGCGGATCGGTCTGGTCATGGCCGGTGTCGTGGTGGCCGCGCCGGCGGCGTTCGAAGTGAACAATGCCTATTCCTTCGGTCTCAACGTCCTGCTGCTGCATTCGATGGGATTTATCGACTATCTCAGCTGGAATGCGCCGAGCTGGAGCATCAGCGTCGAGTTCTACACATATCTGGTATTTGGCCTGATCGTGCTGCTGGCCCAGCGCATGCGTTCCCTGTTGTGGTTCTACGTTCTCTGCGGGCTGCTCGCGGTGGGAAGTCTGGTCGTCATCATTTTCGTGCTCGACAAGAGGAGCCTCGGACTTCAGACCGACTTCGGCATCCTGCGCTGCTTCGTGAGCTTCTTTCTCGGCGTGCTGACGGTCAGGATCGTCGATCGCCTGCCGGCCAAGCCGGGCCCTGCCGTGCAGGGCGTGCTGCAGTTCGCCGCCATGATCGCCAGCATCATTCTGGTGTCCCTGGCGGAGGCCAATCCCGCGGCAACCTTCCTCGCGCCGGTGACGTTCGCGATCTTCCTCGGCAGCTTGCTGGCCTTTCCAGATGCGCTGCTGGCGCCGCGGATGCTGGTGGCGGGGCCGCTGGTCTGGCTCGGGAAACGTTCCTACTCCATCTACATGGTGCACGCGCTCGTGGTGCTGCTCGCTGAATATTTCGTGCGGGCAGTGGGGGCGGGGCGGATCGCCGCCCTGGATTCGGTCTGGGCAGGCCTGCCGGCGACGCTGAATCTCGTCGTCTCGCTGGCCGCCGTGCTAGCGGTCTCGCACTTCACTTATCTCTACATCGAAATTCCCGGCGGCAAGTTCATGCGAAATGTGCTGGGAAGCCGTCGGGATTTCGCGCCATCCCCCGCGCCGTCGGCGCGGCTGACGAACTGAGTCGGGCATGAGCATCCTCGCAATGCAACGGCCACGTCTGATCCTGATCAGCCTCAGCATCGAGGCGATCGCGCTCGGGGTCTATCTGGTCCGCGACGCCTTTGGCGGCGTAATCCGCTATTATACCAGCATCTATCACATGGATGCGCTCTGGTATCTGCCCGATGCGGTCGCGCTTGCATGTCTGATCCAGTTCATCGTGCATTGCATCTTGCGCAATCGCAGCACCCTGGCCCTGTTGGTGTTGGTCCAGATCATGCTGTCGCTTGTGCTTGGCTATTTCATGATGGGAACGGCAAACGCAGCGATCTCGTCCTTCAAGATGATGCTGCCGGTGTTCGTCGGCTTCTGCTTCTGTGATTCGAGTCTCGGCTCGTACAAGAAGCTGCTGTCGGTCATCGCCGTGACCTTCTACCTCTCGGTCATCGGGGTGCTGCTGACCAAATTCTATCTCATGCCCTGGGTCGGGTATAAATACGAGTCCTTCGGCGCAGTTCGAGAGGCGGGCCGGCTGTGGTGGGCCTATGGCGGCGACGACCAGCGCCTCATGGGTTTTGCGGCCGACAACACCATGGCCGCCTTCTTCATTCTCGTGTCGTTTGCGATCACCTCGATTCGCAAGAGCACGACGTGGTGCCTTCTGTTCGGCTCGCTCGCGGTCTATGTCATCAAGCTGACCACGAGCAAGACGACGATGATCGTCCTCGTGCTCTATCTGCTCCTGCTCGTGTTCGTGCGTATGCTGCCGGAGAAGTCGCGCTTTCCCGCAATCAGGGGCATCGCGCAATGGTCCTTTGCCGCGATCTTCGTTCCGTTCTTCATGATCGTGATCGCTTCCGGCACCGCCGCCGTCCCGCACTCGACCCTGTTCAGCATCGTCGATCGCATCAACAACAGCTGGCAGTTGCCGTTCGTCTACATGAACCAGCTCATGCCGATCGGTCTGGTGACGGGCTGCGGCGCGGGCTGCTTCAACTATCCGCAGAAGCTGTTCTCGCCGCTCGCGCACTTCTGGGTGCCCGTCGACAATTTCTACATCGGGACCTACCTGATGTTCGGTCTGCCGTTCGTCGCGTTCATGGTGATGGTGTTCAGGGCGACATTCGGAGCGACCGACGTGTACAAGCTGACGCTGATCTTCGTCGTCAACCTGTTCACGATCACGGTGTTGAACTACGGCCCGGCGTCCGGCCTCCTGATCATCGCCTTGAGCTTCAGCGATGTGTTTTCGCGCCGCGCGGCCTCCGCACGGGCGGGCGACGCCGTGCCGATTGTCATGCGGCCGCCGATGCCGTCATTGGAAGGCTTCCGCCCGGACGTGCCGGCGGCGAGCGGAAGCAGGTGAGAACGAATAATGCATAAACGGCTCGCATTCATCGACACGCTACGCGGCATTGCCGTGTTGTCGGTTCTGGTCCAGCATGTGTTCGAGGTGATCGTCGAGAAGCACCCGACGGGCGCCTATTACTGGCCCATCCACGATTTGTTCGGCTACTACATGAACTTTGGCCGGTTCGGCGTGGTGCTGTTCTTCTTCGTCAGCGGCTTCGTCATTCCGTTCAGCTTCCCGGACAGCGCCACGCCCGTGCGGGATTTTTCGATCAGCCGCTTCTTCCGGCTCTACCCGGCCTACTGGACCTCGCTCGTGGTCGGGCTCGTGACGATGCAGCTGCTGGATTCGAAGATCTATCCGCTCGGACAGATCGCCGCGAACGTGACGATGTTGCAGACCTTCGTGAACGTCCCGAATCTCTGGGTGTTCTATTGGACGCTGGCGATCGAGCTGTTGTTCTATGTCGGATGCACCATTCTGTTTGCGATGGGGCTGCTGAACCGGCGCTTCACGGCGGTGACGATCGTCGTTGCGGCCGCGCTGGTCGGAACCACCGCCGCGCTCCTGGTGGAGAACAGGGCGGTTTCCTCGGTGATGGAGGTCGGGCTGAATCTGTCGGCGATGTTCCTGGGCAAGATCATCCGCGACACCGTCATCGGCGGAAAGCTGCGATGGTCCCACGTGGCGGTCTGCACGCTCCTGTATGCGATCTTCGCCATCACCCTGGCCGACCGGCGATTCGGAGGCGTGTACCACGAGAACTTCTTCTACAGCTATTCGATCGCATCGGCCTATGTCTGCGCGGCGCTCGTCTTCATCGGCTTTGCCGTGTTCGGTGAGAGAATGGCGTGGCGCCCGATGGCGTTCGTCGGCGTGATCAGCTATTCGGTCTACCTGATGTCGCCGTTCGTGCTCGTCTTCATCCATCGCCTCGTCTGGTTCGGCGACGGGCCGCTCGGATGGTCGATCTTCATGACCCTGATCCTGGCGTTGTCGATCCTTGTCAGCTGGATGACGTTTACATTCGTCGAGAAGCCCAGCATCGCCTTCGGACAAAGGTTCCGTTCGGCACGGAGAAAGAAGGTCGTTCTCGAGCCCGCCCTCAGTACTCAGGGTGCCGCAGAGTGAGTGGCGCGCTGCACCAGCCGGGCGCCGCCTACGACGGATCGTTCGTTCCCTCGGTCCAGGGGCTTCGGGGAATTGCGGCGCTGAGCGTGCTGATGGATCATTTCTACGACATGCCAAAGGGAGGCATGTACGACATCCCGGATCCCGGCTTCCTGCCGCCGCTCTGGCTCTGGCTGCAATCGGTGATCAATGTCGGCGGGCATGGCGTCGAGCTGTTTTTCATGATCAGCGGCTTCCTGATTCCGGCGAGCCTGGTGCGGCACGGCTCGCTGCCGCGGTTCTTCTTCGATCGCGTCCTGCGCATCATGCCGGTGTTCGTCGTGCTGCATCTTGCGCTGTTCGCGATAGGTCCGATCGTCGGCTACAAGTTCTTCCGTGGGATCGATCTGACGAGCTATCTCGGGGTTTTCGCGGCCAATCTGTTCTTCGTGCAGGACGCGCTTGGCTTGCCCATTGCCCAGCAGAATGCCTGGACACTGACCTATGAGTGGGCGTTCTACATCTGGTTTGCGCTGACATTCTCGATGTGGCGCGGCGGGGGCAAGCTGCTGGCGGCGCCCCTGATCCTGCTGGGTCTGGCCTGCCTGATGCACTGGCCGATCACGGCGTTCTTCTGCATCGGCATGCTGTTCAGCGCCACCGGGTTTCGCATCTCCATTCCCGGACGGGTCGGCCTGCTCGCGGGCCTCGCCTGCGGAGCCGCGCTGTATGCGAGCCTCGTGCTGTTTCACCCGTTCGTGGGGCTCCTTCCCGGATTCCTGCTGTTCGGCATGGTGCTTGCCCCGGAATCGGGCCTTGGCAGGGCTCTGAGTGCCCCGGCCCTGCAATATGTCGGCAAAATCAGCTACAGCCTCTATCTCGTGCATCCCTTTGTGCTCTTTCCGTTGCAGGTGATCGGCCTG
This sequence comes from Bradyrhizobium sp. CIR18, assembly GCF_014198295.1. Classification (NCBI taxonomy): domain Bacteria; kingdom Pseudomonadati; phylum Pseudomonadota; class Alphaproteobacteria; order Hyphomicrobiales; family Nitrobacteraceae; genus Bradyrhizobium; species Bradyrhizobium sp. CIR18. The sequence goes on from NZ_JACIHF010000012.1 coordinate 203,014, forward strand.
AAGCTGGTCGCCGCCGGCGTCGATCGCTGGCTGCTGTGGGCCGCCTTCATCGTGCTCGGGCTGGTGATGTCATTGGTCGCAAGCGCGATCAGTTATGAGCTGATCGAGGTCAGGCTCAGGCGCCTGCTGGACGGCGCGATCCGCGGCACGTTCTTTCGACCGCTGAAGGTCGGGCAATCGGTTTGAGCGGCCGCGTGCCCGTCGCGGTCAGCTCACGGTACGGCCGACGAGCTTGTGATAGGACCCCAGCAGCTGTTCGGCGATGTGGTCCCAGTTCAAAATGCCGGCCGCGGTCTGCCGTGCGCCATCGGTCAATGTCGCGGCGAGTGGCTTGGAGGTCAGCACGCGTTCGAGTGCATCGGCCAGTGCAGTGGCATCCCCTGGAGGAACCAGCAGCCCGTTAACTCCGTCGGTGACGACATCGGGAATGCCGCCGGTGGCGCTGGCAACGACGGGACGAGCATTGCCGTAAGCAGAGGCAAGCACGCCGCTCTGTGTTGCATCCTTGTAGGGCAAGGCGACCACGGTGGCGGATTGAAACAGCTGTCCGGTGTCCGCAGGCGAAATGTAAGCGTTGATGGTCTTGACCGTCGGCATCGCTTCCATCCGCGCGCCGAGCCGTGTCATCTCGGGACCGCGCCCGGCGACGATCGCCTCATGCGCCACACCGCGCCGGGCCAACATGTCGATCGCGTCGATGAAGACGTCGAGGCCCTTATAGGCCCACATTCGTCCAAAAAACAGGATGCGTGCGGCTTCGGGCGCGGTGACCGCATCTCGGGCCGGTGGAACCATGAGCACGCCGTGCATGCTGGAGACCGTTCCGCCCTTGAAGTCGGGCGAGGCGCGACGAAAATCGGCAATACAGCTCTCGCCATGCGTCGTGACGATCGACGCGGCGGCGCGCATGTGCCCGCGCCAACCGTCTTCACGTGGCGAGGTGCCGGAGCCGCCTTCCGAATGCGGGATAGCATCGTGAACGGTCAGCACCAGGGGAATGCCGAGCGGACGAAGGAACTGGATCAGCTTGGACGTATAGATCTCCGGAACTTCGTGACAATGAACGACGTCCGGACGAAACGAAATTATGTCGAGAAAAGAAGCCGGGATACCGATCACGCCGCCGCGGCGCAGGCTCAAATCGCGAATCCGGGTTTCGAAGGGAGCCGCCACGGCGATGTCGGCAAGTTCCCATTGCTGGTTGGCGTCCTTGCGGTTGAGCACGAGCCTGACGTCGCAATGGTGAGCCAATCCCGAAGCGAGCCGGTAGGAATATTCCGCAAAATGCGGGGCGTAGATCGCCACACGCAAGCGCCTGGAATTGGGAAAAGAACGCGGGGCCGGCGAATTCATCAAGGCATCCATTTTGCATCACATCGCAGAGAGCGATTGGAGTGTAGTCCACGATTTGAACTCACTTCCACTCTAAATCGGAATCGTGATGGCGCTCATCTGATTGCCATCACTCCGTCGTATTGTAGCGAGCAATCAGTCGCCGTTGAGAGCGGCGACAAGCGGTGGCGTGTCATCATCATTGCCGCGTCGTCTGGATCGGAATTGGGTCGAATTGTTGATGAACGTCACTCGAGGCAGGCAACATCAGGTCGTGGTGGCGCTGTTCTGGTCGCTCGCGCAGAATTGGGGCGGCCGCGCATTGTCGTTCGTGCTGTTCCTGGTGCTGGCACGGCTGCTCGATCCCGCCGATTTCGGTCTTGCGGCGCTGGTCGCCTTTATCCTGCTGCTTTTGAGCTCCATCGCGGAATTCGGCTTCGGTGATGCGTTGATCCAGCGGCGGACGCTCGAGCCTGCCGATGTGACGCTGCCGTTCTTCTGCTCGTTTGCAGCCTCAGCGCTCCTGGCCGTTCTGATCGCATTGCTCGCGACACATATCGAGCATTGGTTCGACGTGAAGGGGCTGGCGCCGCTGCTGACGGCCGCCAGTCTCTCGCTTCCGATCGGCACCGCGACGCTGTTCCAGGAGGCGCTCTACAAGCGCCAGATGGATTTTCGGGTGCTCGCGGTCAGGACCATGGTGGCGACAGCCATCTCCGGCGTCGTGGGGATCGCCTGTGCCTATGCAGGGTTCGGCGCCCTCAGCCTCGTGATCCAGGTGGTCGTTCAGAGTGCGATCAGCGGCTTGTGGCTCTGGAGCCAGCCGCGATGGTTGCCGATGCGCGGCTACGATCTGAAGAGCTTTCGCGAGCTCTCCGGCTACAGCATCCACGTCATGCTGAACAGGCTGCTGGACTTCGCCATCGTTCGGACGATCGACATGATCATCCTGTCGCTCTATGGCGTCGCCGCGCTTGGCATCTATACGGTCGGGGCGAGGGTCTACATCATCCTGATGCAGTTGCTCACGCAGGCGGTCATGGACGTGGCGCTGAGCGCCTTGTCCAAAATCGCGCACGAGCGGGACCGCATCGCAGGTGCATATCTGCGCAGCGTCAGTCTCGGCGCACTGATCGGATCTCCGGTCTTCGTGCTCCTCGCGGCGATCGCGCCGGAGTTCTCGCTGCTGCTGTTCGGCGCGAAGTGGGGTGGCAGCGAGGCGGTGATGCGGCCGCTGATGCTGATTGGTGCGGTCCAGACGGTGCAGTTCGTCAACAGCGCCTATTTTGGTGCTCTGGGCAAGCCGAACTACGTCTTTCTGCTCAACATCCTCAAATTCTGTACGGTCGTGCCGGCAATGTTCCTGCTTCCCTCGCGCGACATTGGTCAACTGGCCACGATCTTCGCGTTCTCGCAGCTCGCGGTGACCCCCGTCACGTTTGCGCTGGCGCTCCGGCTGCTCGGCTTGAGCTGGAGCCAGTTTCTGCGCCCCATTGCGGGATGCCTTTGCGCCATCGCTCTGGCCTACGGCGCAGTCGTGCTGTGCCGGGAGGCGACGCCGGGCATGAATCCCTATTTGCGGATTGGACTGCTGTCGTCCTGTTTTGGCGCGACTTATCTGACGGGCATTCTGCTGTTCTGGCGGAAGCAGCTCCTTTCCCTGATTGATTTCGTCGTGAAGCGCGGTGCGACCGCTTGATGAAGACGAGGAGGATGTCGTGAAGCAACTGATCCCGGTGCCCGTACGCAGGCAACTCCGAGGCTGGCTCAACAGCGCGAAGAATACGCCGTTGGCGCTCGACCTGCTCGAGCTGCGCAGATGGCAGATCGCCCGGAGGGACGTCGGCGTCAACGCCGCGCCGCGCAACACTCCGCGCCGGCTCGTCGTGCTCCCCTCCGATCCCTGGAGCGTTCGTCAATCGCGCGGCGATGAGGCGATGATCGAAGCGGCCACTGGGGAGGTGAAGAAGACCTATCCGAACCTCGAGGTCTACATTGTCACCGCGACGCCAACGGCCAGCGCGGACGTGCGCGCGATGGGTTTCAAGCCCCTCGAACTCTGGCGACAGCCGTTCTCATACGAGACGGTCGCGCAGGAGCTGTCGCTCACCAGGCCGGATTTCGGGCTGGTTCTGGGCGCCGACGTGCTCGATGGCTACTATTCGCCGGTGGATGCCGCGCGCATGCTGCTCGTGGCCGATCTGATGGCTGCGTTCGGCGCCAAGGTCAGCGTGCTCGGCTTCAGTTTCAACTCCCGCCCGGCGAAGGCGTTACGCGAGGTGTTCCGGCTGCTGGACCCGGGCGTGGTGCTGAATCTGCGCGATACAATATCTCTTCAGCGTTTCGACGATTTCGCGCGGAAACGTGCCCATTTGGTCGCCGACGCGGCGTTCATGCTGACGCCGCGGGCGGATACGGCGGCGGTGAGGCAGATCGCGGCGACGATCGCGCAACAACGCGAGCAGGGTCGCAAGGTCTTTGTCTTCAACATTCATCCGATGTTGTTCAGGAAGCCGGAGCCGGCCAAGCTGCGGCAAATGATAGAGCTCGCGGCGGGCGCCATGAAGCGGCTGTCTCGCGAGCACAATGCGAGCTGGTTGTTGCTCGCTCATGACTACCGCCCCGAGATCGCCGACGACAATTGCCTTCGGCCGCTGGCTGACCGCCTGAAGCCCACGCTCGGCGATCACGTGCATCATGTCGATCAGGCGCTGTCGGCGGGCGAGATCAAGGCCGTTGTCGGTCTGGTCGACGGTGTGATTACCGGCCGCATGCATCTCGCGATTGCGGCGCTGGGGCAGGGAACGCCCGTCGCGGCGATTACCTATCAGGACAAGTTCCAGGGTCTGTTCGCGCACTTTGGCGTCAGCGAATCGTTGTTGCTGTCGCCGGCCCAGTTCCTGGTCGACGACAGCTTTGAGAAGTTTGTGCTGCAGTTCCTTGGCGCCCACGAAGCCGTCGGTGAGAAGGTACGACAGATGCTGCCGGATGTCATGGAGCTGTCCCGCGCCAACATCGCACCGTTGCTGGGCGACAGCGCGATGCGGACGGTGCAGCAGGCCGGCGGCAAGGTCGCCTGAACGCCCTCACGTCGCCGGCAGGCGTCAGTTGACCGCCCGCTCGGTGTTGTCAAAGCGCACGGAGGTGTCGGCTGCGGCCGGCTTGCGCGAGGACGTGGCACCAATGTCGGCCCAGCGGTTGATGAAGCGCCGCGCCGGATTTTCGAAATAGGCGTAGGTGCGGTCCGCGGCGATGGTCAGGACCGCGCAGCACGCCAGAGCGAACAGGCCGAACTGATCAGGACGCAGTCCGAGCCAAATCCACAGCGGCTTGAACACGGCAATGAGAATGGCATCGTGCAGCATGTAGATCGCATATGAGGTGTTGCCGAGCCGTCCGAGCAGGCGGGCGCCCGGAAACTCCTTGAAGGCGCTCTCGCCGACCGCTGTGAGCAGGATGGCGCATGAGAACAGCAGGATGGCGAGGTCCGGCTTGGCGAAGACGTTGAGGACGAGCACGGAGAGGCCGAACATGCCGATGCCGGCGAAGATCATCCGCTTGTGCCGGTAGGGATGCGACATCCGGAATAGAATGGCGAGCAGGATACCGTTCAAAAAGCTCGGCAGCGCGCGGAGCATCCCGTAGTCGAAATTGGCGCCATACATCTGCGACCGTTCCTGCCAGATCGGCAAATGGCCGTGGGCAAGCACCAGATAGAGCGCGGCGACGATCGCGCCGAGCACGAACGGTTGCACCTTGCGTGCAAGCAGCATCAGCAGCGGAAAGATCAGATAGCAGAAGAACTCCGCGCTGATCGACCAGGACGGCGAGTTGAAGCTGAGATGGTCGGTGACGCCCCAGGCCTGGAGCAGCAGAAGATTGTACAGGAAGTCCAGCGAGGTCGAGCGGGCCGTGCGCTCCAGGCCGACGCCGATGAGCACCACGAAGATGAGCAAGCTCAACAGATGTAGCGGATAGATCCGCGCGATGCGACGGATCATGAACCGGGAATAGGCCGCCACGCCACGGGCGTCGGACGGGTAGGAATAGGAGATCACGAAGCCGGACAGGATGAAGAACATGTCCACGAACAGGCCGTAGGACCCGTTCCAGGCCGGCGAAATGCCCGTGTCGATCAGCTTCAGGTGGAAGATGAAGACCCCGAGCGCAGCGACGAAGCGGTAGAAGTCGAGAACGACAAAACGTCTTGCTTCACTGGCTTCCATCGGGCCTCGGAGTCCTTGCGCGGTTCGTCTCGCTTCTAGAGACCAATTGTGACGCAAGTTCGCTGGATGGAGCGGGGGGAGGTGGCGTGATCGCGGATCGGTCGGCCTCGAGTTCCTCGAAACCATCTTGCCGGGGAGGTGAACGTCTTCATCGCCTCAACTCTGCCTCTTGATGAGGCAGACGCCTAACGAGCGGGCCGGGACCTTGGCTGGTCCCGGCCCGTGTCAACGTTGATGCGGACTTGTCGTCAGCTCGCCTTGCTCAGACGAACAAGAAATCGTGGCTCGTCAGGCTGCTGACATACACGTTCTTCAGCAGGATCGAATCATTGGCCGAGAACGTGATGAGCGCATTCGTCCCGGATTGCGTGATCTGCAGGTGACTGTAGTCAGCGGCCAGGAGCTTCGAGATCTGGACCACGTCGTGGGTTGTGCCGTCACCGGCCTGGAAGTTGAGGATCTGGTCCTGGCCATGATCGTAGGCAACCGTGGTCGAGTTTGGCGCGGCCGAGAACACGTCATTGCCGGCCCCGCCCTGGATCGTCACGCCGCCGGCGACGGCTGTGACATTGTGGGTGCCGTCGGCCTTGGTTTGATCGAAGAATTGCAGCGCGCTGGCGGAGTTGTAGTTCTCGTGCTGCGTCGTACCGGTCTGTCCGTTGAAGTTGAACAGGAAGACGTCCTTCGAGCCGTCCACGTTGTTGGCGATCTCCTGGGTCTTGGTCCCGGAGCTGTTGTAAATGTCGGTCAGCTTGCTGCCGTCGTCATGGATGACCTGGGTATAGTCCAGGGTGCCGTCGGCGTGGGTCCGGGTGAGCTCGACCAACTTGCCCGAGGCATCGAGGTGCTGATGCTGGGTCGTGTAGGACTGCCCGGTGATGTTGTAATTCCAGTTGTCGGATGTGCCGTCGGCATTCTTGATGTAGGCAGCGCTCTTCACGCCGCCGGTATAGACGGTCGTGGAGCTGTAACCATCGCTCTTGGTCGTCACTTCGCTGGTGATGACGCCGTTGGCATCGTACCAGTCGGAGGTCTTGGTGCCGTCGGCGCTCTGCACCAGCGTGAAGGCCAGGCTGTCGTCGGCATGGGTGCGCACGATGTTGGTGAGGAAGCCGGTCGAATCGTAGCTGTCGTGCTCGTTCGTGTAGTTCTGGCCGACGACGTTGAACTGGAAGACGTCCTTCGACCCGTCGGCGTGGTAATCGGTTTCCGTCTTCTTGACACCTGATGCATCGTAGTTGGTCACCACGCTGCTGCCGTCGCTGTTGACGATCTGGGTGTAGTCGAGCGAGTTGTCGGCATGCCAGCGGGTCACCTCGGTGGTCTGGCCGGATGGATCGAGGTGCTGGTACTGCGTGGTATAGCTCTGCCCGGTGATGTTGTAGCTGTAGTTGTCGTGACTCATGTCCGCGTTCGTGATGTACGCCGCGGTCTTCACGCCATTGGTATACACCGTGGTCGAGCTGTAACCGCTCGGCTTCTGGACCACCTCGCTGGTCAGCACGCCGCTGGCGTCGTACCAGTCCGTGGTCTTGGCCCCATCGGCGCTCTGCACCAGCTTGAACGCCATGCTGCCGTCGGCATGCTTGCGAATCAGCGTGGTGAGGAAGCCGGTCGCGTCGTAGATGTCGTGTTCGGTCGTGTAGGTCTGGCCGGTGATGTTGAAGAGGAAAACGTCCTTGCTGCCGTCGGCGTGATAGTCGGTTTCCTTGGTTCGTGTTCCCGCGGCATCATAATTGGTGACGACGCTGCTGCCGTCGCTGTTGATCACCTGGGTATAGTCGAGCGTGCCGTCGGCATGCTTGCGGGTCACGGCGGTGACCTTGCCCGTGGGATCAACGTGCTGGATCAGCGTGGTGTAGCTCTGGCCGGTGATGCCGTAGGCATAATTATCCTGGCTGCCGTCGGCATTCTTCACATAGGCGTTGGTCTTGACCCCGTTGCTGTAGAGCGTGGTTGAGGAGAAGCCGTCGGCCTTCTGGACCACCTCGCTGGTGAGGCTGCCGGCGGCATTGTACCAATCGGTCGTCTTGGTGCCGTCGGTCGTCTGAGTAAGCTTGAAGGCGAGGCTGCCGTCGCTGTGCAGCCGCGTCAAGCTGGTGAGGAAGCCGGTCGAATTGTAGACGTCGTGCTCGGTCGTGTAGTTCTGGCCTGTGATGTTGTAGGTCCAGACATCCTTGCTGTGATCGGCATGATAGGCGGTCTCGACCAGCTTGACGCCGGTGGCGCTGTAGGTGGTGATCACGCTGCTGCCGTCGGCGTTGTAGACCTGCGTCGAGTCCAGCGAGCCGTCGGCATGGCTGCGGGTCACCGAGGTGACCTTTCCGGAGGCATCGAGATGCTGGACCTGGGTCGTGAAGCTCTTGCCCGTGATGCCGTAGGTGTAATTGTCCTGCGAGCCGTCGGCATTCTTGACGTAGGCGGCCGTCTTCACGCCGCTCGTGTAGAGCGTGGTGGAGTAATAGCCGTCCGACTTCTGGACCACTTCGCTCAGAAGGGTTCCGGCCGTGTTGTAGGTGTCGGTCGTCCTGGTTGCGTCGGTGCCGACATGAACGAACTTCGTCTTCACGCCGCCGGTGTAGCTGATCAGGTCCTTGGAACCGTCGGTGTAGGCGACGGTGGTCGAGGTCGGCTGTCCGCTTGCATTCAGGCCGGTGTCCGACTTCGACACAAGCGTTCCGCTGGAATTATAGGTCTTCGTGCTGCTCCAGGTCGCAGCCGAGTTCGTCACCGAGAACGAGTAACCGCCCTGGATCTTGGAGAGGGCGCTGCCGTAGTGGGCGATCATGTAGTCCATGGTCGCCTTCGAGGCGACCGGCAGGACGTGCGAATCGGTCAGCGTGATGGTCTGCAGCGCCGTGGAGTCGCTGAGGTCGGACAGTTGCGGCACGATCTCGGCGGCGGTGCCGCTGACAGTGGTCCTTGTGTCCGGCGGAGTCGTGGTGGTCGGAGGCGCGTCGATCTCGATGATCAGCGGGTGATCGCTGACCGGGATCGTGATCGTGCTGACGTCGGTGTAGCTGGCGATCGCCGTGGTCCCTGTCAGGGTGTCGTACACCTTCACCGAATGATGCACGCCGCCGAGGTTCACCGTGACGGTCTCGGTCGGATTGGAAATCTCGGTGTCGTTCGAGTCCTTCCAGAGCTTCGGCTCCGCCCAAACGACGAGCTCGTAAGCGCCGTTGCTCTTGCCGAGCACCATGCTGTTGCCTGTGGCTGGCATGTTGCTCAACGTGTAGTTCAACGGATCAGTCGGCTGCAGGCCGCCCTTGCCGTCGTCGGCCAGAATGGTCGTCAGGTTGTGAATGGCGGTGGCGGCGAGCTTCGGCGTCCCGTCGGAATTGAACAGTCCGAAATTGGCCTCGGGATTGGTATTGCCGGCGGAAGAATCGCGGTCGAACAGCTCGTAGAGATAAGTCGCGCTCACGCCGGCCTTGTAGGCATCGACCAGGGTGTTCAGGATCGATTTGGCCTGCACCGTCTCGTTGACGCCGAGATATTGGGTGTTGGCTTGCGTGGTGTACCCGGTCTCGGTGATGACGACAGGCTTGCCCGGTGCCGCGGCCATGACGGCGCTCAGCGTTGCCGAAATCGAGCTGCCGGTCGTCAGGCTGGTGCTGACATAGGCGTGGGCGTTGGCGTAGTCGACCGAGCCCGACATGTCGCCGAGCTGGCTGTAGCCTTGCGGATCATTGTAGGCCAGTGACAGATTGTAGACGGGGATGCTGCCGAGCGCGGCGTTGGCGTTCACGGCCTGATAGAGCGCGCTCTGGAACTGAGCTGCGGCGGTAAGGCTCGAGCTGCCGTTGTAGCTGAAGGGCTGGTGATTGGCCTCGTTGAGCCCTTCGATGGCGCTAATGCTGCCCGGGTGGCTCGTCACGAACTTCTGGAGCGAGGCGATGTAGTTCTGCAGCCCGGTTGTGCCGGTCTGGGGCAGCGCGGATGACACCAGGAAGTCGAACTTGTAGCCGGCAGCGGCCAGACCGTCGACGACGGGTTGCGCGGCCGGGCTGGTCCCCATGGCGTCGCGGAGATGGGTGACGCCGAGATACTCGAGGTCATCGACCATCAGCGCGAGATTGTTGTAGCCGGTCCAGCCGAAGCCGGCGTGCGTGTTGACGCCGATAGAGTCGATGAAGCCGCTGGCGGATAGGATGGTTTGATCGGACATTTCACACTCGAGTTTCAGCGCGAACGAAATTGCTCGCAGGGATTGCGTTCAAGCTTCTCTGTCGAGTGTGAATTTCAGATAAAAATGGAAGCTACAAATCGCGAGCGAAACGAGGTTCCTTGTGCAGGAACAGACTTGCTCTGTGTTGCAGCAGAATATTCATGCGATGCCCGGGCAGCATGGCGTGAGGAAGGCGCTTTCAAGATTTTCGTGATTTGCACTGCTGAATGTATGCGCAGACCGCGCGAATTAGATTTTATATGACAGATTTCGAAAGAGCGGTTGGCGCGCGCGGCGCGCGAGGTCGGCAAGGAGCAGCAAGACATTTTCTCGCTGGCCGTGGATCAAAGCATCTTCGTCTCATTCCTTCGCGCTACTCGCGCCTTCCTGCACGGGAAGTTCGCAGATGCCGCTTCCATGGGCGGTTAAACCAATTGATTTACTCGTAATGGTTGTGGTTGCTCAGGGATGGTGCAGCGTTCGCCGCGGAAACCGTTGATGAAGACCCGGTTCCGTATCGGAACCAGATCCGCTTCGCACACCGCTGATGCAGCCAATCAGCTGCGGCGAGCCAGCATCAGAAAGTCTCCGCGCCATCCGATGACCGCCGTTGCCATCGCGGCGATCGCGATCTTGCCGGCCAGCCATGCCGCGGGCTCCGTCGGTATCGAACCGAGCGATCCGATCAGGATTGCGGCCACGACCGCCTGCAGGACCAACGGCCAGCGCGGGAACGCCTCGAACCGCAGCGTGGGACCGAGTGCGACCAGGATCGTCGCGAGCGTGGCGACCGCAGCGCAGCCGACCGCCCCCCGCGGCGACAGGCCGGCCGATACCGCGACCAGGGAGAGGGACACAACGATGGCGAGCTGGCAGGCCGCAACGACGACGAGCCTGGTCGCCAGCTTCTCGAGGTGGGGAACGACCGCGATCGTCGCCTGCAGATGGGTGTGCAGGAAATAGAAGGCGGCGACCGTTGGTGCCGTCTCCAGAAAGCCATTCAGGCTGGCCTGCGGCACCAGGATACGGGCGGCATCTGGAATGAATCCAATCAGACCACCGAGCAGCACGAGGGTCGTGCAGATCATGAATTCGAACATCCGCCGCGCCGACTGCACCGATTTTGCGCTGCCTCCGTGCTCGAAGTCGTTGACCACTTCCGGATAGCTCACGGTGTGGATCGCCGCATTGAGCACCCAGAAGGGACGTTGCAGGAGGTCGAGCGCAATCGAAAATCCAGCCCCGGCCCCGGTCGCACCCAGCTGGCCGACGACGATGACACGGAGCAGCACCGGCACCGACAGATGGATGACGGACGCGCCTGCCGCGAGCATGCCGTAGCGGGAGAACTCCTTCCAGTCGGCCAGCATCGTCTGCGGCGAGACGCGCTCCATCGGCGTGCGATAGGCGACAAAGCCGGCGAGTAGGCCGAGGGCGTGACCCGAGGCAATGCCGAGCAGCGCCGCTTCGGCCGTCCCCGAGATCATCGCGCCCGCGGCGGCTCCAATCAGAAGGGCGGTGGCACGCAGCGCGAGCAGAAAGGATGCGATGCCCAGCCGGTCGGACAGGCGCACCGACAGGAAGTAAAGATCCGTCAAGCCCTGGAGCACGGATATGCTGAGACCCAACGCCACGATCCCGGTCGGGAGCACGCTGGCCACAGACGCGCAGCTCCCGACCACGACGAGCGCGGCTGCGCTCGACAGGCCGGCGGCAAACAGCGACCACCTCAGCCGCGCCGCCTCGTTTTCCTTGGCTGCCGCCAGAAACCGCAGTCCGGCCAGCTGCAGCCACTCGAACATCAGGACGCAGAGCAATTGGCTCGAGGCCAGCGCGAGGGAAAAGTTGGTGTAGTCGGCGGCGGGCAACAGATGGCTGATCGCGAAGATCAGGATGATCGCCGCGGCGCTCTGATAGACGTAGCCCGCCATCGCGAGGAGGCGTGTCATCGCGGAATGAGGCGCTCCTTGCCGACGATCGACGGCCCCTGCGACGCTTCGGCCGTTGCTGCGCGCACGTGCGACATCCGCTGCTCGCGCAATTGTTCATACAGGTTCTTGTATGAAGACAGCACGTCGGAGAATATCCATTTGTTGGTATCCGCGATCAGGCGCCGGCTGATCTCGTCGATCTTGTGCGGATCGGCTGCGACCGCGAGCATGCTCCTGGCCAGGGATTGCGGATCGGCTTCGGTCAGCCAGCCGGTCACGCCGTGCTCGATGACCTCGGGCATGCCGCCAAAGCGCGTGCCGAGCAGCGGCCTGCCCGCAGCCTTGGCATCTGCGACGACGAGCGGACCGGGGTCGTGCCAGATGGAGGGCGCGATCACGACGTCGACCTGCTTGTAGAAATCGTCCGGCACCACGAAGCCCATGAACTCGATTCGCGCATCGGGCGCGAGCGCCCTGAGGCGCCGTTGCTCCTCCTCGCTGACCCGTCCGGCGATCATCATTCGAATCCGATCACGGGGCAGCTGAGCAAGGGCCTGCATCAAATTGTCGATGCCCTTTTCCTCCGTGAGGCGGCCGATGAACCCGAACGTCACTTCCGTGGTGCAGACCGGCCGAGGGTAGGGCTCGCGCGGCGGCTCGGTCGAGGCGTTGCGGATCACGGTGCGGATTGGCGTCTCCGAGAACATGCCCATGTCGGTGTGAATGGACAGGACGCGCTCGCTCACGCCGACCACGGCGCTGAGCCAATGCGTGGCGCGCTTGCGATGAAAGCTCAGAATTCCGCAGCTCGTGCAGGTGTGCTCGCAGGATCGCCCATTGTTGAAGCGGGAGCAGCGCGGGCAAGTCAGATAATAGTCGTGAAGCGTATGGAGCACGGGAACGCCGAGCTGCGCGGCAACGCGCCAGATCGCGGTGGTGAGGCCGGACAGATTGTTGGAGTGCAGCACGTCCGGCTTGAAGGCCCGGATGCGCTCCGCGATCAGGGGGGCCTGCATCTGCCAGTCGTCGACCGCGTGCCAGATGCTACGCAATGCGACGTTCTTCTGCTCCGTGAAGGGCAGATACACGTTCCGCACCGGCGCGGAGTAGACGTTGATGCCGTCGCAGGTTTCCGGAGCCTGATGAGGCGTGGATGCGGCCCGGATCACTTCCACCTCATCACCGCGCTGCACAAGACCTTCGGCGAAACGACGGGCGAAAATCTCCGCGCCGCCGACGATCTTTGGGGCCTGAGGCGTCGGATAAAGCGTGGACGTCAAAAGAACTTTCATCGCATCAACCTCATATCTGCAAAATCGCGTCTACCGCGCCGGCCTTATCTCCAGGACGGGAACGGCACTGTCATTGGCTGCAATCAAAACCGGTGTGCTCGAAACGGGGATCCAGACCCCGGACGCAGGCCTTGCCGCCTGGTCGCACGGCATCGCAAAGCTTGCGCCTTGTTGATCGCCCTTGAGCCGGATCTCGTAACGTCGGTCCGGGGCCTCGGACCAGACTGCAACTCTGCCGCCCGAAGCCGTCGATGCATTGATCGACACGACGCCGCTGGCGAGCTCGCGTCGCTCGGCACTCAGGCTGGGGCGAATGAAGGCCCAGGCCCCCTGGGCCGCGCAGGCAACCGGCTTTGGCGAATTATCGAAACGATAGAGCCCGAAATTATCTTCCAGCTCTGACGGGTTCTTTCCGCTGTCCTTGAGCTCGTAGAGCCACATGCCCTTGAGCCAGCGTGTCGCGGTCGACGCCCACAGGATGAGCTGAGCCGTATTGTCGGCCTGGGCCTGCTCGCTGACGCCGCACTTGTTGGTGGCCGTGGTCCAGCCCGTCTCGGTGACGTAGATCGGGAAGTCAGGATTTCCGCTGGCCTGGCCGACGAGACGGTGAAACGCCGTGAGCCGGTCGATGATCTCGGCCGACGTGCGTTTGCTCGGGCCCATGCAGAAATTGTAGAGATGGATCGAAGCACCGTCCGCATGCTGAAGAATGCCGGTTCGCAGCATCTTCTCCGTCCATGTCCAGCCCGGATCGTCGCCGAGAGCTCCGACCAGGAAAGGCGCATGCGGTGCAACGCGCTTGACCGCCGGCCGTGCGACTTGCGCGAGCGCCAGATAGTTCTCCGGTGAGAATGCCGGATCCTTCTTCGCCGCCAGATTCCATTCGTTCCAGAGTTCGAAGACCGGATGCTGCGCCACGACCGATTGCGCCGCCGCCGCGGCATAATCGGCGAACCGCTGCCGGGCCTCATCGGTGGTCGGCGGTGAGGAATTCGGAACCAGATGATGGCCGAAGGCGAGGATCAGGAGGGGGCGCGCGACGCCGGATTTGACTTGCGCTTCGAGCCGGCCGAGCCTGGGCGTGAAGCCCATCCGGCGTCCCCCGACCTCGAAATCGGACCAGGGAAAGTCATCGCGGAAGGCGTTGAGGCCGAGCTGCTTGATCTGCGCGACGTTTTCCGAAGGAACGTATCCGCGCGCGCTCACCGGGCCACCCAGCCCCTGATGGGTGCCGACGCCCAGCAGGAATCGGGCATCGAGCGGTTGCGCCTGCTGTGCGCAGACGGAGACCGGCAGAAAAATCGATGCCATGATGCCCGCGAGGCGGAAGCTGCCGCGAACCAAGGTGCGTGAGAATATCATCGGCTAGTTCATGCTCGCGCGTGCTGCGTTCGCGGTGACACCCAGTCCGGTCCATGACATCGCCATCGCGATCTCCTGCATCTGCGAGGGCAAGTGAGAACGTCGAGCCATCAGAAATTCTTGGAGAGGTCCGACTGCAGCCCCGCCTTCGCGTCGATCGGTGTCCGGTCGTCATGGAGCAGCTCGGCATAGACCTGCTGCAATTGCCCATGCGTCTTCTGAACGTCATAAAACTGCTTGAACCGGTCGTAACCGCGCTGTCCCAGCACCTTGAGGTCGAGATCGAGTGCTCGCCGGAAACCGTCGACGAGTGGCTGGACCGCGACGGGCTCGCAAAGCACGCCGGTCACGCCATCGACGACGATCTCGGGCAATGCTCCGCTGCGGAACGCCAGGATGGGTTTGGCCGCGCGCATCGCTTCCAGGGCAACGAGGCCGAAGGCTTCCCATCGCGACGGGATCACGACGAGGTCGGCGGCCTCGAGTTGGGTCTCAATGGTCGGGCGATCGAGCCAGCCCAGCAGGGACACGTTGGACGGGACGCTCGGGCCTTCGTACTTGTTGACGACGGAGGCGCCGATCATGCGGATCTCCAGCACGTCCTCGAGCGAGCGTGCCGCTTCGATCAGGAGATCAAAGCCCTTCTGGCGGTCCAGCCGTCCGATGAACAGGACCTTGACCTTTTCAGACGTCCAGTCGGCCGCGACAGGCTGCGGCGTGCGGCTCTTCGAGATGCCGTTATGGACGAGGGTGAGGCGCTCGGCGGGAATTCCGGCGCGGACGGCCTCGTTGAACTCGTCGCTCGAGATGCAGATGATTCGGTCCGACGTGCGGGCAAGGAGGTTCTCCGCCGCTTTCGTCACGAGATGACTGAGGCGGCCGGTCTCGCGTGAAAACGCCCAGCCGTGCGGGCAATAGACGACGCGCGGACCGTCGGAGCGGGCCGCCAGCGCCGGGCGCAGCACCAGGCCCGCAAACGAGGAATGCAGGTGGACGACATCAGGGCGAAAGGCATCCAGCGCTTGCATGCTTGCGCGCAGCATCTGGAATAGCCCGGCGATGCCGCGGCCGGATCGTTCGAACGTCGTGATCTGGTTGTCATCGATCGCCGGAAGATCGCGGCGATGATCCGACGGCACGACGTAGTGCACGTTCCCGGTGCCGAAGCTCGCCTGTTGCTGTGGGTGCAACTCGTTCAGGTAGCTGGCAATCCCGCCCCGGATCGTCTCGGCGATGTGCAGCACTTTCATCGTTTGCCTTCCGTAGGGCCGCGTTGGAGAGCCGGACATCCTGTATCCCTGTTCTGAGTTCGCTAGTGTTCGCTAGTGCGAGAGACAGTTCCTCGAATACGTAGCGATATTGGGGCAGCGATGTGGTGATGTTGCGCCAAGCTCTTTGTGCGCATGATTGACATGGGAAGAACGAAAACTTTTCGTGGAACCATGCGCAGGTGCGCGAGTTGCAGCCAGTTGCAAATCGTTTGTGCGAAAACCGATGCGCGGGATAAGCGAAGTGCATCGAACTTCAAGCAGCGCTGGCAACGTTTGCCGATGGTGCGAGATGATCGAGCAACGACTTCGCCGACTTTTGCCACGAAAAGAACGCAACGCGTTCTTGCTGCCGCCGCCGTTCCTGATCGGAGATGGCGCCGATTGCCAATCTTTCGAGCATCAGCTGCTTCAACGATTCGGCATCATTGGCGTCAAAATACGCAGCGGCGTCGGCACACGTCTCCACGACCGCATCGGCCGTCGAGGCAATGACTGGGCAACCGAAGATCATGGCTTCGAGTGGCGGCACGCCGAAGCCCTCGTACAGCGAGGGAAACACGAATGCCGATGCATGCGCGTAGAGAGCGGCGATCTCGCCGTCCGTCAGACGCCCGGCGAGCAGCAGGCCGGAAACCCCGTCGCCCGAATTGTCTTGAAAGACCTTGCTGTTATCCCCTCCGACGATGACCAGGGGAACGTCGGCTCGATCGAGCAGCTGGACAGCGCGGATCGCGATGGAGAGATTCTTGTTCTTGGTCTTCGAGCCCACGAAGAGGAAGAACTTTCGCGGCTGAACGCCGAGCCGGGCAATGATGTCGGGATCCGGCTTCGTCCTGGCGAAGTGTTCGGCGCTATTGGGGAAAACCGGGATCGCCGTTGCTGACAGATTCAGCACCTCGGCAAGCTCTTTGCGCGAAAAGGCCGATACGGTTGCGATGCTTGCGTGCCGGGCGAGCAGCCGGCCCATGGTTCGGTGAACTGCCAGATAGCGCCAGTTGAAGAAGTCGGGCCTGCGAAAGACCTGTGCGTCGTGGATCACCACAATGTGGTCGCGATGGAACACGGGGCCGGAATTGGCGAGACTGATCAAGCGGCCTCCTGCAGCGGCGCGTGCCAGGTCGATTTGATCCCAGGCGTGCCCGCGCAAGCGGCCGACGGCGCGAATCTTGATTCGCTCCAGCTGGAGCTGCTCGCTTGCATCCACGGGCGTCAGCAACTGCCAGTCTGCGTTCCGCAGCGAGGCGGGAGTTTGCTCCGACGCCAAAAGCACGTCGATCGCCTTGACGATCTCGGCGGCATAACGCTGAACGCCGGTGAGCTTTTGCGACAGAAAACGACCGTTGATGAAGAATTTCAATTGGCTACCATAATGGTTGATCGGAGTCCGGGCCGCCCTGCAGCAAGCAAGCGGGGGGACGAACCGCAAAGGAGCAACCGTTAGGTACAGAAATATGACGCAGCCCTGCACGGTGGAGACGTTCCGCCTGCATGGCTGACGTTGCCTTGCTGCGTGTGAGGTCGCGGTGTAGATGTCCGCCATGAGTGACGACACCCACTCCCTCCGCAGCGGGGGGCTCACCGCGACCATCAAGGCGCACGGCGCCGAGCTGTGCTCGTTGAAGGACAATGTCACCGAATTCGTCTGGCAGGCCGGGCCGGAATGGCCGCGCCATGCGCCGCTGCTGTTTCCGATCGTGGGGCGCCTCGCCGGGGACGAATTGCGGCACCGGGGCAAGACATACCGGATGACCCAGCACGGCTTTGCGCGGGACAGCCGCTTTGCATGGGCGGAGCGCGGCGAGAGCCGCTGCACGCTGGTGCTCGAAGACAGCGAGACGACCCGCGCGCTCTATCCGTTCGCGTTCCGTCTGACGGCCGCGTATGTCCTCGATGAGGCCGGCCTCGACCTGACGCTCACGATCGCCAACACCGGCAAGGAGACTTTGCCGGCTTCGATCGGCGGTCATCCCGCCTTCAACTGGCCGCTCCAGCCCGAAAGCGCGAAAGCGGACTACGCGCTGACCTTTGCGAAGGTGGAATCCTCTCCCGTCCGCCGTCTTGATGGCGGGCTGCTGCGCGCGGCAACGGAGCCGAGCCCAGTCAAAGGTGCCGCGCTCCCCCTGTCGGAATCCCTGTTCGTCGATGACGCCGTCATCTTCGACCGAATCGAAAGCGACGCGGTCCGCTACACCGCGTCCAGCGGCCCCTGGCTCAAAATGTCCTGGCGCGGCTTTCGCGAGCTCGGCGTCTGGTCGAAACCGTCGGGCGCGCCGTTCCTCTGCATCGAGCCCTGGCGCGGCTATGCCAGTCCCGCCGGCTTTGACGGCGAATTCGCGGACAAGCCGGGGCTGATGCATATCGCGCCGGGAGCGGAAGAGCGCTTGTCGTTCCGGATCGAGGTCGGATCGTCCTGAAGCCGAAGGGCGAGCCGAGCGTCGGCCCTCAGACCTCGATGCGCGTGAGATCCTCGCCGAGCACGACCGGCCCCGCATAATCCTGCCTGACATCCGCAAGCAGCGCTTTCAGCATGGCATCGTCGGCGCGCGGCCGGTGATGAGTCAGCGCGAGCTTTTTGACGCCGGCCTTGGCCGCAACCTTGCCGACGGTGTCGCCGCAGGCGATCGTGAATTTCGCAAGGCGGCGGAGGTGCTCGTTGTTGATCTCCGGCGTTGCGAGAAAACAGCACTGGACAAGCAAATCGGCGCCCTCGGCCAGCCGCTCGAGACCGGGGCAGGGGACCGTGTCGCCGGAGATCGCGATGACCTTCCCCTCCGCCTCGAAGCGGTAGCCGAGACACATCCATCGCGCCAGGAACGCCGGCGACATGTCGAGGCCGTCGCCGTGCGAGACGAGCTCGGCGCTGATCTTCCAGCGGGCGGTGTCGAGCACGGGTCCGGGAATGATGTCCGTCGCCACGACCGGTTTCCAGCCGCCGAAGGTCGGCTCGCCCTGATCGCGCCAGGCGATGTCCTTGTCGTAGACCTGCGTGACCAGCGTGTCGACGAGCCGCTCGGTATCCGGCGGTCCATAGATGCGCAGATCGTCCTTGCGACCATGCATCCATGAATTCAGCATCACATCGTAGAGATCGCCGATGTGGTCGAAATGGTGATGGGTGAGGAAGACCGTGTTGATGGAGCCGAGCGGAACGCCGGCCTTGCTGAGCTGCACCACGACGCCGCGGCCGGCGTCGAACAGGATGTTCTCGTCGCCGAGCCTGATCAGGGTGGTCGTCGCCATGCGGCGCGGGTCCGGGCGCGGGCCGCCGGTGCCGAGCAGTATGACCTCCATGGCGCCTTCTCCAGCGTGAACAGTCTCCACAGTAGATTCGGAGGCGGCAGCGAGGCAAGCCGCATCAGGCCCGGAGCATGCAGCGGGGGACTTAGGGGATGCTGGCCGCGGTGGCGGCGATGGTCGGCGGGAGGATTGATCGGTCCGATCCCGCCGAGGTCAGGCGGTGCGCGAGATCCTGCGCGCGCCGTTCGACCAGATGCCAGGTCGCGCGCGCGACGAGATAGCTCAGCGCGGCGGTGACGACATAGGCGATGAGCAGCGAGACCAGTCCATCGGCGAGCGGCCAGAGCTGACGCAGGCCGTAGATCACCGCGAAGTGCGACAGGTACATCGAATAGGAATTGCGGCCGAGCGCCTCGAGCGGCTGGAAGCGGATGGCAAGCTTGATGCAACCGGCAACCAGCGCGCCGAGCACGAGGTTGATCATGAGATAGTTGAACTCATGCGAGCCGGTTATGCGGTTGGCAACAAAGGACACCGCAATGAAGACCGCGTAGATCGCGGCGTCCGACTTGGCAAATCCGTCGCGCAGCGCGAAGAACAGCGCGCATCCCACAAGGAAGACCGGCAGCTGGTTCAGGAAGCTGATGTGCAGCGTGGTCCAGACGAACGCTTCGTGACCGGGACCGTAATAGGCGGAGAACAGCGCGAAAGCCCACGGCTTGAACAGGCAGACATTGACGAGATGCAGCACGATCGCCAGCGCGAGATAGAGATGGCGGCGCGAGCCGAACGCGGTGATCAGAAGCGGGAAGACGAGATAGAAGGTCATCTCGGCCGCGATCGACCAGTCGCCGGGCACGACGCTGTTGACGCTGTCCGGCCAGAAGCCGTGCAGGAACGTCGCTGTGAGGATCACTTGAGCTGGCCCGATGCCGCCAGGCGCATTGGCGCTCGGGCCGGTGCCGTTGATGACGAGGTAGATCGGGATCGCGAGCCAGAACAGCGGCGCGATGCGCAGGAAGCGGCGGATGTAGAACTTCCGCGTCGGACCGGTTTCGACACGCCGCGTCCACATCAGGCACATCGTCATGGCGCTGACGAAGTAGAACACGTTGACGCCGGTCCAGCCGCACATGAAGGCGTAATCGACGGCGTGGATATTTGATGGAAACGACTGCGAGACGTGGATGGCCATCACGCCGGCGATGGCCAGGCCGCGCAGGACATCGAGCGTGTGCGAACGGCCGAAAGGCGCTATGCCTTGCTCGATTCGACCGGCAGCCAACCGGGCCTGCCCCTGCATCACGCCTGCTCCGTGGTTTCGTATTGTGCAGGCGGGACAATAGAGGTGCAGGTGGGCTTTCCGAAGCCGAAGGCTGTCTTTACGTTAACCGCCGGTTGAGTCCAAAGCTGAATGTGTGGGATCGACGGCCCCGGGGCCGGCGTAAGGCCCTCAAGGCATCCTGCGTACGATGCGCGGAATGAGAATTGTGGGCCAATTCATACTTAATCCCTGGAGACCATGAGCAATATTGTTTGCGCGTCGCAACGCGCCTAATATTCCAGCAGGCAATTTCGGGGGCTCGAACAAGTCGTGAATGTCCGTTCACATGACAGCGCATTGCGCGGTGACTTGAATTTCCAGGTCGGGTCCCAGGCACACAGGACATCCAAGACAGTGGTTGATCCCGCACTCAAGGAGTTGCGTCCCGCCGGCCGCGAGCGGCTGATCGTCGTCGAGGACGATCCGGTGACGCGGACCATGCTGGTCGGCTATTTCAGCGAGAACAATTTCGACGTGGTCGGCGCCAGTTCCTGTGCGGAGTGCCGCCAGGCGTTGCGCGC
This sequence comes from Bradyrhizobium sp. CIR18, assembly GCF_014198295.1. Lineage (NCBI taxonomy): Bacteria > Pseudomonadati > Pseudomonadota > Alphaproteobacteria > Hyphomicrobiales > Nitrobacteraceae > Bradyrhizobium > Bradyrhizobium sp. CIR18. Next base: position 223,681 of record NZ_JACIHF010000012.1, read on the forward strand.
TCGAACCGATCTCATCTTCCTCGACGTGCAACTGCCCGATGGCGACGGCTTCGAACTCGCCAAGGAGATCCAGGCGACCAGCAACGCGGGCATCATCTTCGTGACGCGCCGCGACACCGACGTCGATCGCATCCTCGGCCTCGAGATCGCCGGCGACCACTACGTCACCAAGCCGATCAATCTGCGCGACCTGCTGGCGCGCGCACGCAGCGTGCTGCGGCGACGCTCGCTCGATCGCAAGGCGGCGCGCAACCACAATTCGATCGCGTTCGGCGACTGGATCATCGACCTCACCCGGCGTGAATTGCTCGGCAGCGACGGCAAGCCGGTGGCGCTGACGCGCGCCGAATTCGACCTGCTCGCGGCGCTGGTCGGTGCCGACGGACGGCCGCTCAGCCGCGACTATCTGATCGAGGTCGTCAGCAACCGCCAGGCCGAGGTCGACATCCGCACGGTCGATGCGCTGGTGGCGCGGCTGCGCCGCAAGCTCGTCGGCAGCGGTACGCCCGTGATCGCGACCGTCACCGGCGTCGGCTACAAGCTCGCGCTCAGCGAGCGGCTATAGGGCACTTGTCGTCAGCGCGATGCGACGCGCTTCCATCGCGCTGCGACGCGAGCCTTGATCTGGTTGACTCTGGCCTCGTGCACGGCCCAATAGGCGCGGCTGGCGGCCGCGGTGCCTTGACGATAGCGGGCATAGACGGCTTTGGGTTGCGCAGCCATCTTCGGGCGGCTCGCCGGATTTGCCGGAGCTGCCGTAGGTGCTGCGGGAGTGGGCCGGGGCGCCGGATCCGGAGCGGCCGCAACCTCGGTCTCAAGAGCCTTCGAATTCATGGCGGCAAGACGGTTGCGGGCCCGATTGCAATAGACCTGCGACCGCGCGGTCATATCTTCTTCGCCATGGCCTGCCCGATACTTCATGAGGGCCCGGCAGAGATCCCCGCCGGCGAGGCGCCAGGCCCGGCTGAGATAAAGCACCCCGTAATGGATGTTGATGTCGGGTTCGGCGAGTTCCGCATCGCTGCCCCGGAAGCCCAGCATCGCCGCCGTCTCGGGCCGCACCTGCATCAGGCCGATCTCGCCGACGCTGCCGATGACGGCCGAATTGTAGCCGCTTTCGACGAACACGACCGCTTCGGCGACATCGGCCGGTAAATTGGTGTTTGCGGTTTCTCGTTCGATGATCTTCCGGATCATGGCCCGGGATGACGGCGTTTCGCCGGCGCCGAGCTCCGTGCCGTCTCCAGCGCGCGCACAGATCGGGGCCGACAACAGCAGGACGACCGCCACGTGTCTCCACGTCACGCCGAGATTGAAGCCTGCCCGATCCCACAGCATCGGTCCGTCATAGAGCTCCGGAGTTAATAAACCGGCCTCCGCTGCGGCAACTAGCGCGCGCGGGCGCTCTGATCGGTGGACGTCGCTTGCGCAGGTTCAGCCAGCCGGTCGTCGATCGCATAGAGCGTGCAGGTCGGCGACCATTTCATGCAGGCCGCCAGCGACTCGCGCCGGGCGTCGTCGGCCGTGATGTGCCCCGAGCGCCAGCCGTAGCCGCCATTCGGCGACACCGCGAACGCCTTGTGCGGCAGCATGCTGGCGAGATAGCGCGCGAACTCGGCCCGCGCGGCCTCATTGAGCTGGCGCGGCGGCGGTAGCGGATCGGGCGGGCTCAGGATGTCGCGGCTGACGAGGCCGCGCTCGCGCAGGAAAGCGTCGACATAGGGCGTCCATTGCGCACGGCTCGCCACCGCATAGAGGTAGTGGCCGTCGTCACCGAACGGCGGCGCCGCGATGAATTTTGCATTGCCGCCACTGGTGCGAAATCCGTCATGGAGGCGGCGCGCGAGGTCGGGGCCGAAATAGGAATCGTTGGTCGCATAGACCCACAGCGTCGGTACGCGCGAGGTCTTGCCGAAGGTGGCGAAGGCCTGCACCAGCCCATCGGCATTGCAGACGTCGTCGTCGTCTCGCGAGCCGCGGCCACCGGCGAAGTTGATCGCGGCGACGAGACCGGACGGCGCCTGCGCAGTGAGCGCGATCGTGGCGAGCCCGCCGGCGGAATGGCCGGCCGCGATCATGCCCGTTGTTGTGACGTCAGGGCGGCGCGCCATCGCATCGATCGCGGCCCGTAAGTCGGCAACCGCGACCGCGACTGCGGGCAGATAAGCGGCTTTCGCGCAGCCGCCGACGCTGTCGACGCGTCCGCCGGGCGAGCTGCCGTAGCCGCGCCGCATCACGATCAGCGCGGCAAAGCCGCGCCGGGCATATTCCAGCGCAATGCCGTAATATTTGTGCGCGGACATCGTCGCGCGGTCGTCGAAGCTGCGCGGCGAGCCGTGGCTGAGCAGCGCCAGCGGATAGCGCTTCGTCCCGGCCGGGCGGACCAGGAAGGCCTCGAGCCCCTGCGGCCCGGCCTCCGCCATGGGGATGCGGAGATCCTCGGTGTAGAACTCCGCGGCCACCGCAGACGACGGCCCGTCCGCCGGGATCAGCCAGGCGATCAGCAGAGGGAGCAGCTTGCGCAGGACAGCCATGAGGCGATTCGAACAGCCGGAAGGCCTCGACCATAGCACGATCCCGCAATTTGCATTGCGGTGCCTACGTGCACGACGCGCGGCGCTAGCGCCCGGTGGATGCGCCAGAGGTGTCCGTGGTGTCGCTACGGAGCTCCCGCTCGAACCGGCGCCTCACCTTGGCGAGGTCATGATCCACGGCTGCGTTGCGCAGCATCGGGTTGCGTTCGACGCCGGTTTGCTCGACGTATCCGGGAGACGATAGCACCAAGGAACTGGCGAGCAGCAGGGCCGTTGCGAGAATGGTCATGTCCCCATTCATGGACCCAAATGCGGCCATTTGTTGCCGGCGTCGGCCGATGGCTTTTGAGTTGGCGTGTGCAAGCCCAATGCTATGGTGCGGCAGGGCCTCAATTTGACAACGACGAGGATAGTTCAGTGGCTGATGTTCATCCCGCGGCGGGCAAGCAGGCTTCGCCGGACGCGCTCACCAATATTCCGCGGCTGGTGACGGCCTATTTTGCCGGCAAGCCCGATGTCACAAATCCCGCGCAGCGCGTGGCGTTCGGCACCTCCGGCCATCGCGGCACCTCGTTCAAGAACACTTTCAACGAAGGCCACATCCTCGCGACCACGCAGGCCATTTGCGACTACAGGCGGGAAAAGGGCCTGACCGGACCGCTGTTCATCGGCATCGACACCCACGCGCTGGCCGAGCCGGCACTGGTCAGCGCCGTCGAGGTGTTCGCCGCCAACGGCGTCGACATCATGATCGACAAGGACGGCGGCTACACGCCGACGCCGGTCATCTCTCACGCGATCCTCACCTACAACAAGGGCCGTACCAGCGGCCTTGCCGACGGCGTCGTCATCACGCCCTCGCACAATCCGCCGGAGGATGGCGGCTACAAATACAATCCGCCGCATGGCGGCCCGGCCGACATCGATGTGACTGGTGTCGTCGAGAAGCGCGCCAATGCCTATCTCGCCGACGGCCTCAAGGGCGTGAAGCGCATCGACTATGCCAAGGCGCTGAAGACTTCGAACGTCCATGCCTATGACTTCGTCACGCCCTACGTCGCCGATCTCGGCAATGTCGTCGATCTCGACCTCGTCAAATCCGCCGCCATCAAGATCGGCATCGATCCGCTCGGCGGCGCCGCCGTGCATTACTGGCATCCGATCATCGAGCGTTACGGCCTGAAGGCCACCGTGGTGAACGAGGCGATCGACCCGACCTTCCGTTTCATGACGGTGGACTGGGATGGCAAGATCCGCATGGACTGCTCATCGCCTTATGCGATGGCGAGCCTGATCGGGATGCGCGACCGCTTCGACGTCGCCTTTGCCAACGACACCGACGCCGATCGCCACGGCATCGTGACGCGCACCGGCGGCCTGATGAATCCGAACCATTATCTGGCGACCGCGATCTCCTATCTGTTCGCGCACCGCCCGAACTGGAGCCGGGATGCCGCGATCGGCAAGACCGTGGTGTCGAGCTCGATCATCGACCGCGTCGCGAAAAAACTCGGCCGCAAGCTGGTCGAGACGCCGGTCGGCTTCAAATGGTTCGTCGACGGCCTCCTCACCGGCGGCTTCGGTTTCGGCGGCGAGGAAAGTGCGGGCGCCTCGTTCCTGCGCCGCGACGGCGGGGTTTGGACCACCGACAAGGACGGCGTCATCCTTGGCTTGCTCGCAGCGGAGATCATGGCCAAGACCGGCCGCGATCCCAGCCAGCTCTTCAATGATCTGACCGCCGAGTTCGGCGTGCCGCATTACGCGCGCATCGACGTCGCCGCGACCGGGCCGCAAAAGAACATCCTCAAATCCGTCACGCCCGAGCAGCTCGGCCTGAAGGATCTCGCCGGCGACCCCGTCCGCTCAACGCTGAGCAAGGCGCCCGGCAACGGCCAGTCGTTTGGCGGCATCAAGGTCGAGACTGACTACGGCTGGTTCGCCGCGCGGCCGTCAGGGACCGAGGATGTCTACAAGATCTACGCCGAGAGTTTCCGCAGCACCGAGCACCTGACGCGGATTCAGGAAGAGGCCAAGGCAGGACTGGCGAAGGTGTTCGGCGCTTAAGGGTCCGACGCTTACGGCTCTCGCTGCTGCCCGCGGGGATACCTCTGCCGCTCCGAAGCGGACCGCTTGCCGCATCCACCGCTGTCATCACCCGCGAAAGCGGGTGATCCAGTACGCCCGCGGCTCCAGTTGTGTGGTGTGAGTCTCATGCCCGCTGCGGAGTACTGGATTCCCCGCTTTCGCGGGGAATGACCGCCACCTTGTGTGTATACATCAAAACACATAAAGGTACTCTAGTACGGCAAAATTGCCTCTTGAACCTTTCTTTGCCTCCGCTATTGTATACATAACGTATTCACAAGCCGTGGGAGTGAGACAATGACAAGGCCCTTCCCGATGAACGCCTGGTACGCCGCGGCCTGGGACGCGGACGTGAAAGCTGCGCTGCTGCCGCGGACGATCTGCGGCAAGCATGTCGTGATGTACCGGAAGGCCGACGGCTCGGTCGCGGCGCTTGAGGATGCCTGCTGGCACCGCTTGGTGCCGCTGTCCAAGGGCCGGCTCGAAGGCGACACCGTCGTCTGCGGCTACCACGGCCTCAAATACAATGCACAGGGACGCTGCACCTTCATGCCCTCGCAGGAGACCATCAATCCGTCGGCCTGCGTCCGCGCCTATCCCGTGGTCGAGCGCCACCGCTACATCTGGCTCTGGATGGGCGATCCCGCGCTGGCCGATCCCGCGCTCGTCCCCGACATGCACTGGAATCACGATCCGGCCTGGGCCGGCGACGGCAAGACCATCCACGTCAAATGCGACTATCGCCTCGTGCTCGACAATCTCATGGATCTCACCCACGAGACCTTCGTGCACGGCTCCTCCATCGGCAACGAGGCGGTGGCGGAGGCGCCGTTCGACGTCACCCATGGTGAGAAGACGGTCACGGTGACGCGCTGGATGCGGAACATCGAGCCGCCGCCGTTCTGGGCGAAACAACTCGGCAAGTCCGGCCCCGTCGATCGCTGGCAGATCATCCGTTTCGAGGCTCCCTGCACCATCGCGATCGACGTCGGCGTGGCGCCCACAGGCACCGGCGCGCCGGAAGGCGACCGCTCGCAGGGCGTCAACGGCTTCGTGCTCAACACCATCACGCCGGAGACCGAGAAGACCTGCCACTATTTCTGGGCCTTCGTGCGCAACTATCAGATCGGTGAGCAGCGCATCACCTCCGAGATCCGCGAGGGCGTTTCCGGCATCTTCCACGAGGACGAGCTGATCCTCGAGGCGCAGCAGCGCGCCATGGACGAGAACCCCGATCGCATCTTCTATAACCTCAACATCGACGCCGGCGCGATGTGGACGCGCAAGCTGATCGACAGGATGGTGGCCAAGGAAAACGGGCCGCAGCACCTTCAGGCGGCGGAGTAGATCATGGCCGAACGTGAGGTCGACCGCTCCGTCTCGCAGACTGTGAAGGCGCAGCTTGCGCTGCGCGACCAGATCCTGTCCGGCTCCCTACGTCCGGGCGAGCGCATCTCCGAGCTCCAGGCGGTGGAGACCACCGGAGCCTCGCGCACCCCCGTGCGCATGGCGCTGGTGCGACTGGAGGAGGAAGGCCTGCTGGAGGCGATCCCGTCCGGCGGCTTCATGGTGAAGGCGTTTTCGGAGCGCGACATCTCCGATTCCATCGAGCTGCGCGGCACGCTGGAAGGGCTCGCTGCGCGCTTCGCCGCCGAGCGCGGCGTCTCCGCGCGCGAGCTGGAGCCGCTCAAGGAGTGCCTTGCCGCGATCGACGAACTGCTGCGGCAGGTGCCGATCTCGATCGAAGCGTTTTCCTCCTATGTCACGCTGAACGCGCGCTTTCACGCCCTGCTCACGGAATTGTCGCGCAGCCCACCCTTGATCCGCCAGATCGACCGCGCCTCGGCGCTGCCGTTCGCATCCCCGAGCGGCTTCGTGATGGCGCAATCGGCGCTGCCCGAGGCGCAGCAGATCCTGATCATCGGGCAGGAGCACCACCGTGTCGTGATCGACGCCATCGAGAACCGCGAAGGCGCGCGTGCCGAAGCCGTCATGCGCGAGCATGCGCGGCTGGCGGTGCGCAATCTGCGCCTCGCGCTGCGCAACCGCACCCATCTCGACCTCTTGCCGGCGCTCGCACTGATCAAGACCACAACCGATTGAGGGCAGTCATCATGCGCTTCATCGAAACCTGGATTCCGGCAACGCTCGTTTCGACGCGCGATCTTGCCCCCGGCATCCGCGAATTCCTGATCCGGCCGGATCAGTTCGACGCCGCCGCCTATCCGGTCGGCAGCCACATCAATGTCAGCGTGACCATCGACGGCCTGCCGGAGACGCGGTCCTATTCGCTGGTCGGCGAAGCCATCTCGACCGGCTTCAAGATCGCGGTGCGCCGTGCCGATGATTCCCGCGGCGGCTCGCGCTACATGTGGCAGCTCGCGCCGGGCGCGCGGCTCGACATCACGCAGCCCGCTTCGCTGCTTGCGGTGGACTGGTCCCGTGAAAATTATTGCCTGATCGCCGGCGGCATCGGCATCACGCCGATCCTCGGCGCCGCGCAGGCGCTGGCGCGGCGCGGGGCTGACGTCACGCTGCATTATGCGGTGCGCTCGCGCGGCGAGGCTGCCTATCTCGACGATCTCGCCGGAATTCTCGGCGATCGCCTGGTCGTTCATGCCAGCGATGAAGGCAAACGGCTCGACCTCGATGCGGTGTTCGCGTCATTGCCGCAAGGCACGCTGTCGCTGTTCTGCGGCCCGATGCGCATGCTCGATGCCGCACGCCACGCCTGGATCGGCGCGGGCCATCCGCTGCCCGATCTCCGCTACGAGACCTTCGGCTCCAGCGGCACGCTGCCGACCGAGACGTTTCGCGTGCGCCTGAAGGGCTCCGATGTCGAGCTCGAAATCCCGCGCGAGCGCTCGATGCTGGACGTGCTCAACGCCAGCGGTCACGACGTGATGTACGACTGCAAGCGCGGCGAATGCGGCCTGTGCGCCATCGACGTGGTCGAGGTCGACGGCGAGATCGACCATCGCGACGTCTTCTTCAGCGACCATCAGAAGCAAAGCAACCAGAAGATCTGCGCCTGCGTCTCCCGCGCGCGGGGCACCATCACGGTGGACACGCTGCTGCGGGCGGATGCGATCTGAGGCAGCCTCTCGTGACCCGGCAGGGTCTGAAGGATTGTAGCCCGGATGGAGCGGAGCGAAATCCGGGGCGGTCTTGCTCCGGCGCGCACTCGTCCCGGATTGCGCTTCGCTCCATCCGGGCTACGAAGCGTCAGCCGCAAGTGACCTACGCCGCAAACGTCGCCCGAAGCTTCTTCCTGTCCAGCAGCGCCAGCACGCCATCCACCGACACCGGCCGGCTGATCAGATAGCCCTGGACCTCGTCGCAACTGATCTGCCTGAGATAGTCGAGCTGGTCGGCGGTCTCGACGCCTTCTGCGACGACGGCGATGCGCAGGTCGCGCGCGAGCGAGATCACCGACTTGACGATGGCGGCACAGTCCGGCTGCACCAGCATGTCGCGGATGAAGGACTGGTCGATCTTGATGCGGCTGAACGGCAGCTTGCGCAAATAGGTGAGGGACGAGAAGCCCGTCCCGAAATCGTCCAGCGCGACCGTGACGCCGAGCTGCAGCAGCGCGTTCAGAACCGGCTCGGCCGAGCCGTATTTCGACAGCAGCATCGATTCCGTGATCTCGATCTCGAGCCGGTGCGGCGCGATCTTCGCGTCCGCCAGCGCCTGCACGATGATCTGGAGGATGCCGGCGTTATGAAACTGCGCGGCCGAGAAGTTGACGGCGACCCTGATCTCGTCCGGCCACTCGGCAACCGTCGCGCAGGCGCGGCGGACGACCCATTCGCCGATCTCGTGGATTAGTCCGGTCTCTTCCGCAATCGGGATGAATTCGCTCGGCGGCACCAGTCCGCGCTCAGGATGTTGCCAGCGCAGCAGCGCCTCGAAACCGGTGATCCGGCTTTGGTCGAGATCGAGGAACGGCTGGAACACGAGGAACAGCTCGTCTCGCGCGATCGCGCCCTCGAGGTCGGATTGCAGCGCCTTGCGATCGCGTGACACCCTGTCGTCGCTGGCCTCAAAGAAGCGGATCGTGCCAGGTCCCGCCTTCTTGGCGCGGTAGAGCGCGGCATCGGCATTCTTCATGACGTCAAGCGGTGTGGTGCCGTCGCGCGGCGCCAGCACGATGCCGACGCTGGTCGCGCCCCCGATCTGGCGGCCCTCGATGCGGAACGGCTCAGTGAAGGCCGCGACGAAGCGTTCGGCGATTTCGAGGGCATCCTCGGGACGCGCCAGATTGGCCATCACCAGCGCGAACTCGTCGCCGCCGATGCGCGCGACATGCTCGGCGGCGCGCGTGCAGCGTCGCAGGCGGCTTGCGACCTGGACCAGGAATTCGTCGCCGGCGGGATGGCCGAACTTGTCGTTGACCTCCTTGAAGCGATCGAGATCGAGCAGCAGCACCGCAAACTCCTCGCCGGACAATGCCAGTCGCTTGAGCGCGGCCTCGAGCGTCTCGTTGAAGGCGACGCGGTTGGGCAGGTGGGTCAGAGGGTCCAGCCGCACCGTGCGCTCCGCCTCGATCTGCCGCATCACGCGCCGCGCGAACGAGAAGGAATTGACGAACACGCCGCGGATCAGCACGCTGCCATAGACCACGACGAGGAAGGCGATCAGCAGAAAGGCCAGATCGCCGTTCCTGCCGAGGCAGATCGCGATCCCGACGAAGATCGGGGCGGTGAAGGCGATCGCTGCGATCGGGATGGTGGCGAAGGCGAGCGCACCGCCGGCCAGCATGCCCGAGCACAGGCAGGTGATGACGAGCTGGCCGCCGGTCGAAGCACTGTCGAAGAAGGCGACCGGGACGATGCCCCAGGCGGTGCCGAGGACGAAGGCGTTTCGCACCAGCCGGTGCATGGCGCGGCGCGAGACGAATTGCGGCTTGGTGATGCGGCGCGCCGCGCGGGATTGCAGGCCGAATGCGATCGCGGCGCTGGCGACGGCGGCGGCCCAGATCAGGGCGGATATCCTGTCCGGCGACTGCCACAATGCGATGGCGAGCACGATGGCGTTGCAGGCATTGGCGAGCATGATGCCGACCGAATAGCCGAGCACCAGCGACATCTGCTCGGCGCGGATATGGCCGGCCACGGCTTCGTCGGTTGCAGGACCGCCAAAGGCCGACAAATCGCCCGCGAACAGCCGCGCGACATAGCTGGTCGTTTGAGTCCGCATTTCAGAGCCTAGCAGGACGGGCCGTTGGTCGGCTCCTTCAGGGAAATTCGCCGCAAACCTTTGACGAACTATGAATTATCCCTGACTGCGGCGCTCGCCGCGACCACTTCCGCGTGTTCGTGACGTGATATCGATAACAAATCGATACAAATGCAGACTTCGGATTACGGCTGTAACGAGAGCAGGGCGCTCCCCACTAGCTCGCCGTCATGCCCCGGCTTGACCGGGCTTGACCGGGGCATCCAGTACGCCGCGGCCTATCGAGGAATCACAACCCTCTCTGGAATACTCGATCGCCCGGTCAAGCCGGGCGATGACACCTGTGTGGAGAGACGTCGTCACCGCCCCAGCTGCTTCGGATCGTAGTAGAACCGCTCCTCGACCAGCTTGTCGCCGCGCCAGGTCTGCCACGCGATCTCGTGCAGCGTTCGTGAGACACCCTCTGCGTTGGTGAAGCTGAACGTCCAGCGCGTCGCCACGTGGTCGCCGTCGATCAGGCTCGGTCCGATGCGGACGGCCCTGACCTCTTTCGAGGCCGCCAGCACGGCACGCTCCTTGGCGACGAGCTTGTCACGGCCGATCGTCGGGGCGCCGTTGTTCTCATAGGTCGCGGCGTCGGGCGTGCAGAACTGCTCGATCGCGCCGATGAAATCCCCGGCCTCCAGCCGCTGCGCAAAAGCTTCGACGACATCACGGCTCGGCATGGCAAACCTCGCGATTAAAACCGACTGACAGTCGGTAAAATACCGACCGAGGGTCAAAAAGTCAACTGGCCGCCCCTGCCGAATTCGATTAGACGAGACTCATGGCGAAACAGGCGGAGCGGCGGGCGGCGACATCGGAAGCGATCCTGTCGGCGGCGCGCCGCCTGTTCGGGACGCAAGGCTTTGCCGCTACCACCATGGACGAGATCGCGGAAGCAGCCCACGTCGCCAAGGGCGCGGTCTATCATCACTTCAAGACCAAGGAGGCGGTGTTCGAAGCCGTGTTCGACCAGGTCTCGCGCGACCTCGTCGTCGAGATCGACGGCACGGCTCGCGCCGAGAAGGACGTGCTCGCCGCGATGGTCGCCGGCACGCAGCATTATTTCGCGGCGACCGCCAAGGGCCCGACAGGCCAGATCATCCTGCGCGACGGCCCGGCCGTGCTCGGCTGGGAGCGCTGGCGCGAGATCGACGCGCAGCATTTTGGCGGCAAGCTGCCACGTGCGCTCTCGGTGGCGATGGAGGCTGGCCTGATCGCAAAGCAGCCGGTCGAGCCGCTGGCGCGGCTATTGCTCGGCGCGGTGACGGAGGCCGCGGTCGCCTGCGCCGGACGCGCTGATATCGCAAGGGCAGGCGCGGAATATGCCCGTGCGTTCAAGTCGCTGGTCGAGGCGCTGCGCCTGCGGGAATGATTGTGCTAAGCCACGCAGACGGAAACGCCCCAACCAACAAGAAGACTGACAAGACATGACCATAAACTCCTCCCTCGCGCCGTCCGATCCCGAATTCGACTACATCATCGTCGGCGCCGGCTCGGCCGGCTGCGTGCTCGCCAACAGGCTCTCGGCGAACGGCAAGCACAGCGTGCTGCTGCTCGAGGCCGGCCCGAAGGATTCCAACATCTGGATCCACGTGCCGCTCGGCTACGGCAAGCTGTTCAAGGAGAAGTCTGTCAACTGGATGTACCAGACCGAGCCGGAGCCCGAGCTGAAGGGACGCCAGGTGTTCCAGCCGCGCGGCAAGACGCTGGGCGGATCGAGCTCGATCAACGGCCTGCTCTACGTCCGCGGTCAGCACGAGGATTATGACCGCTGGCGCCAGCTCGGCAACACCGGCTGGGGCTATGACGACGTGCTGCCCTATTTCAAGAAGGCCGAGAACCAGTCGCGGGGGGCCGACCAGTATCATGGCAGCGGCGGTCCGCTGCCGGTTTCCAACATGGTCGTGACCGATCCACTGTCAAAGGCCTTCATCGACGCGGCGGTCGAGACCGGACTGCCCTACAACCCCGATTTCAACGGCGCCACGCAGGAAGGCGTCGGCCTGTTCCAGACCACGACGCGCAACGGCCGGCGCGCCTCGACTTCGGTGGCCTATCTCGGCCCGGCAAGGACCCGCGGCAATCTCAAGGTGGAAACTGGCGCGCTCGGCCAGCGCGTGCTGTTCGAGGGCCGCCGCGCCGTCGGCGTCGAATATCGGCAAGGCGCAGCTGTGCGCCGGGCCCGCGCGCGAAGAGAGATCGTGCTGTCGAGCGGCGCCTACAACTCGCCGCAACTGCTGCAGCTCTCCGGCGTCGGCCCTGGCGATCTCCTGCGCAAGCACGGCATCGATGTCGTGCTGGACGCGTCGGGCGTCGGTCACGACCTCCAGGACCACATGCAGGTCCGCATCGTGATGCGCTGCTCGCAGCAGATCACGCTCAACGACACCGTCAATCATCCGCTCCGCCGCACCATGGCCGGCGCGCGCTATGCGCTGTTTCGCAAGGGATGGCTGACCATTGCGGCCGGCACGGCGGGCGCGTTCTTCAAGACCAGCCCGCGACTGGCTTCGCCCGACATCCAGGTGCACTTCCTGCCGTTCTCGACCGACAAGATGGGCGAGAAGCTGCACGATTTCTCCGGCTTCACCGCCTCTGTGTGCCAGCTCCGTCCTGAAAGCCGCGGGACCTTGCGCATCCGAAGCGCCGATCCGACGGTGCCGCCGGAGATCCGCATCAACTACATGTCGACCGAGACCGACCGCACCACCAACGTCGAAGGACTGAAGATCCTGCGCAAGATCTTGAGCGCGCCGGCGCTGAGGCCATTCGTGGTCAATGAATACGATCCCGGGGCGAAGGTATCCACGGACGCCGAGCTGCTGGAATATTGCCGCGAGCGCGGCAGCACCATCTACCATCCGACCTCGACCTGTCGTATGGGCAATGATGCGCTCGCGGTGGTCGACCAGCGGCTGAAGGTGAGGGGGCTCGAAGGCCTTCGCGTCGTCGACGGCTCGGTCATGCCGGACCTCGTATCGGGGAACACCAACGCGCCGATCATCATGATCGCCGAAAAGGCCTCCGACATGATATTGGAGGATGCGCGGTAAATTCGCGTCTTGAGAGGGTTTGGACTTGGCTACTCGATTTCGGATCGGCACACGCAAGAGCACAATGGCGCTGGCACAGACGGAAGAGATCGCGCGCCGCCTGACCGCCGCCGTGCCCGGTCTCGACGTCGAGATCGTCAAGTTCGACACCACGGGCGATCTCGATCAGACCAGCAAGCTCCTGCCGCATGGCGGCAAGGGCGGCGCCTTTGTGGCGCAGATCCGCGCCGCCGTGCTGTCGGGCGAATTGCAGGCGGCGATGCACTCGCTGAAGGACATGCCGGGCAATGAGGACACGCCCGGCCTCGTCATCGGCGCCACGCTGTCCCGCGATCCGCCGAGCGACGCGCTGGTGCTGCGCGACGGCGTGACGCTGGAGGCGCTGCGCCAGTCCCGCGGCAAGGGTTTCAAAATCGGCACCAATGCGGTCCGTCGCGCCGCTTACGCGCGACGCCTGTTTCCGGATGTAGACGTGATCCACTTCCGCGGCGCCGCCGACACGCGCGTGCGAAAGCTCGACAATGGCGAGAAGCAGCGCCTGCCGGATGGCGGCACGGTGGGACCGGCCGATGCGCTGATCATGGCGCGTTCGGGCCTCGACCGCGTCGGCCTCGCCGGCCGCATCGCGTACGAATTCACCGCGGCCGAGATGCTGCCGGCGGCGGGGCAGGGCATCGTCGCGGTCGAATGCGCCGCGCAGGACTGGCAAACGCGGCAGATCCTGTCGTCGATCGACGATCCCGCCGCGCATGCCAGCGCGGACGCCGAGCGCGAGGTGCTCTGGGTGCTGAACGGCCACTGCAATTCGCCGGTGGCGGGCTTCTCGACCATCGCGGGCGATCAGATGTCGCTCACCGCATCCGTGCTCGACCTCTCCGGCAATACCATCATCGAAGCCTCGCGCGCAGGCCCCGCCAATCGCCCGCGCGAGCTCGGCCGTGCCGTGGGTCTGGATCTGCTGACGAAGGGCGCGGCCGAGATCATCGAGCGCAGCCGGCCGCGCTAGGCGGCCGCGATCACGAGATCATGCGGGCGTGCGCCTGTTTTGCCCGACGTGTCAAACGCGGCTGGTGAGTCGGATCTTGCCGGCCCAGCTTTTTCAATGACTTGTCTACTGTGCATGGGGTTGTTTTCGCGTTTTTTGTTTCCGCCCCGTTGGGGGCGGGCGAACTAGCCCCGCACGCGCTTGATCATCTGCTCGACATGGGCGATCGGCGTTTCCGGCTGGATGCCGTGGCCGAGATTGAAGATCAGCCGCCCTTGGGCAAAATTCGCCAGCGTGTTGTCGACCGCGCGGTCGAGCGCGGCGCCGCCCGTGATCAGCACCAGCGGATCGAGATTGCCCTGCACGGCGACCTTGCTTTGCACGCGTTCGCGAATGAAGCCGGGCTCCGCGGTCCAGTCGATGCTGACCGCATTGACGCCGGTCGCCTCGACATAGCCCGGCAATTGCGCACCGGCGCCGCGGGGGAAGCCGATGATCTTCGCATCCGGCACCTTGGCCCGCACGCCCTCCACGATGCGGCGCGTCGGCTCGACCGACCAGCGCGCGAACTCGGCCGGCGGCAGCACGCCGGCCCAGGTGTCGAAGATCTGCAAGGCATTGGCGCCGGCGGCGAGCTGCAACAGCAGATATTGAATCGAGTTCTCGACCAGCACGTCGATGATTTCAGCGAACGCCTCCGGATGCCGGTAGGCCATCATCCGCGCCGGCGCCTGGTCGGGCGTGCCCTGGCCCGCGACCATGTAGGTCGCGACCGTCCACGGCGCGCCGCAGAAGCCGATCAGCGCGACCTTTTGATCGAGCGTGCCGCGCACGATCCTGAGCGCGTCGAACACCGGCTCGAGCTTGCCGAAGTCGGCGCGCGCGGCAAGCGTTGCGACCTTCGCCGGATCATCCAGCGGATCCAGCCGCGGGCCCTCGCCGACCTCGAACCGCACCGAGCGTCCGAGCGCGTAGGGGATCACGAGAATGTCCGAGAAGATGATCGCCGCATCGAAGCCGAACCTGCGGATCGGTTGCAGGGTCACCTCGGCCGCCAGCTCCGGGTTGAAGCAGAGATCGAGGAAGCCGCCGGCCTTGGCGCGGACCTCGCGATATTCCGGTAGATAGCGGCCGGCCTGCCGCATCATCCACATGGGCGGGATGCTCTGGCGCTGGCCGGAGAGCACGTCGATGAAAGGTTTCGTCGCAGATTGGGGCACGAATGGTCCTGAGCAAGGTTATGGCCTCTGATACACCGCTCCGGCCCTCAGCGGAACAGGGGAACCAGCGCAACAGGGCCGCGTTGATCCAGCCGATGGAGGAGATCATGGCTGAGAGATTCAATCCCGCCCCGCACGACAAGCACGCCGACGATCTGCGTGAAGCGCTCGCCGCCGACCGCAACGCCAAGCTCGATGCCGGGCTGAAAGATACCTTCCCGGC
This sequence comes from Bradyrhizobium sp. CIR18, assembly GCF_014198295.1. Classification (NCBI taxonomy): domain Bacteria; kingdom Pseudomonadati; phylum Pseudomonadota; class Alphaproteobacteria; order Hyphomicrobiales; family Nitrobacteraceae; genus Bradyrhizobium; species Bradyrhizobium sp. CIR18. The sequence goes on from NZ_JACIHF010000012.1 coordinate 239,007, forward strand.
ATCTGATCCCGTCAGCGCCGCCCAGCCGACGCCCTCGAAGGCCGATGCGGAAGCTGACGCTCCCTCGCTCTGGGACAAGGTCAAGGCGATCTTCAGCTAGCGGAAGGCGACGCCGGGATTCCGATCGGCTTGCTAATACCTTGTTAGCGATGTGCTGATCGCGGTGTCCGTAGGACTACTGGAAACCGGGGAGATGGCCGCGTATTCCAGTAGTGATTTCAGAGTTCAATAATAGAAGCAGCAGAGTTTCCGACGATCGGAGAATTCTGCCGCATGAGCCTTGCGACCCAAAGAGCCGGATGGAGCCGCCTGCCGCTGCGCGCGGCGGCGTTCGTCGTGCTGACCTGCGCGACCATCCTCGGCGTCAGTGGCTGGCGCGAATGGGCTGCGCGCGACGCGGTGCTCAGGGGTGCCGAGACCGAGATGGCGAACGTCGCCCGTTCGCTGACCCAGCACGCCGAGGACAGCCTCGATCTGCTGGATTCCGGCGTCGTCGGCGTCGTCAGCCGGCTCGAGATGGACGGCACTGCACCGGCCACGATCGCCAAACTGCGCACCCTGCTGGAAGTACGCAAAAAGGCCATCGAGCGCGTTCACAGCCTCGCCATCATCGACGACCAGGGCAACTGGCTGACCGCGCCCGGCACGATCGGCTCAACGCTCAGCGACGATGCGTTTTTCCGCTATCATCAGCTCTCCCCGAAACGAGAGCCCTATGTCGGCCGTCCCGTAAAGAGCCTCCTGGACGGCGAATGGGTCGTCACCCTGTCGCGCCGCTTCAACAAGCCCGACGGCAGCTTCGGCGGGGTGGTGCTCGCGACCATCAGCTCAAAATATCTTTCGCATTTCTACGAGCAGTTCGAGATCGGCCGCAACAGCTCGGTGTCGCTCACGCATGGCGATGGCCTGATCATCGCGCGCAACCCCAGCAACGAGACATTTGTCGGACGCAGCGTTTCCGACAAGCCGTTATTCCGCGACGCGAGCCTGCAACGGCCGAGTGGGGCCTACTATTTCAAGTCTCCCCTGGACGGCGCCGAGCGCGTCAGCTTCTTCAAGCGCAGCGGCCGTTTCCCGCTCCTTCTGCTTGCCACAGTCGACAAGGACGAGCTGCTCGCGCCCTGGCGCGCCGCGGCAATCTCCCGCATGCTCTACGTCACCGCGCTGGTGATGCTGATTGCGGTCATCGGCGCCGTGCTGGTGCGACAGTTGCAGCGGGGCCAGCGCATGGCCGCGGCCCTGGTCGAGAAAGAGGCGCATTTCCGCCTGCTCGCCGAAGGCTCCAGCGACATGGTGACCCGCATCGGGCTCGACGAGCGGCTGCGTTATGTCTCGCCCTCGTCTGCGCGCGTCGTCGGCTGGCGCGCCAATCAATTGATCGGCACGCCGGCGCTGGCGGGCATCAATCCGGAGGATCTGCCGGAGGTCCAGGCGATCGTCGACGCCATGAAGCGTGGCGAGCGGGAGGAGGCGCGTCTCACCTACCGCAACTCGCACCGGCAGAACGGTGAAGTCTGGCTGGAATCGACCATGCGGGTGACGCGCAAGGACAATGGCCGCGTCGACGGCGTGGTCGCGATCTCCCGCGACATCACCGAGCACAAGAAGCTGGAAACCAGGCTCGAGACGCTCGCGATCGAGGACAGCCTCACCGGCCTTGCCAATCGCCGCCGCTTCGACGAGCGGCTGAAAGAGGAATGGGCGCGCGCCTATCGCGACCGCTCGAGCCTTGCTTTGCTGATGATCGATGTGGATCACTTCAAGGCCTATAACGACGAATACGGCCATCCCGCGGGCGATGCCTGCCTGCGTCTGGTCGCAAAGATCATCGCGGCCGAGACCCAACGCGCCGGCGATCTGGCGGCGCGCTATGGCGGCGAGGAATTCGCCATGCTGCTGCCCAACACCGATGCCGCCGGCTGCGCCCTTTTCGGCGAACGGATCCGCAGCGCCATCCACGAGGCCGGCCTCGTCCATGCGACCAATCCGGAGTCCGGATGTGTCACCGCCTCGGTCGGCGGTGCGACCTGTCGGCCGGCGCTGGAGCGCACGGCGGGCGTGGCCTCGCTGGTTGAGGCCGCCGACCGGGCGCTCTACGCCGCCAAGGATGCAGGCCGCGATCGCCTGGTGATGTCCGGCGAGCTCATGAACCTGCTGCCCAAGGCCTCCGGCCAGTAAGATGGCTCAATAATGCGGCGGAGGCTCGTTGGTGGGCCCAGGCGCATTGGCCTCGGCCTCCTGCAGCCGCTCGCCGAGCTCTGCGATCTTCCGGGTCAGCAGATCGATCTGCTTCCACTGCGCGGTGATGGTCTGGTTCAACGTCTCGATCGTGTCGTCCTGGTAGGCGAGGCGCGTTTCAAGCGTGTCGATGCGCTCGCTCAGCGTCTTGATCTCATTCGTCACGCGTCGCATCCTTGTTTCGTTCGCGCAAACCGGATTCTTGCAAGCGAGATTCTTGCAGACCATGGCCGAGCGCGACGCGCTCGTCGAACACGAAGCACTCCCCACGCCAGCGGCTCTGCGCCTCCGGCACCTCTTCCAGATATTTGAGAATGCCGCCCTTGAGGTGATAGACCTCGGTAAAGCCGCGCGCGAGCAGGTGCGCGCTCGCCTTCTCGCAGCGGATGCCGCCGGTGCAGAACATCGCGATCCTGCGGTGCTTTGCCGGATCAAGCTCGACGGCGGCAAAATCCTTGAACTGGCCAAAGCTCCTGATGCCGGGATCGACGGCGCCTTCGAACGTTCCCATCGCCACCTCGAAGGCGTTGCGGGTGTCGAGCAGCAGCATGTCGGGCGCGGAGATCAGCGCGTTCCATTCGCTCGCATCGACATAGGTGCCGACCTGGCGGGTCGGATCGGCAGCCGTATCGCCAAGCGTGACGATCTCCTTCTTCAGCCGCACCTTGAGCCGCCCGAACGGCATCGCTTCGGCGGCCGAGAATTTCAATTCGAGATTGTTCAGCCTGCCGCCGAACATGTCGCCGTTCGCCAGCTCATGGGTAAGGGCGTCGATCGCCGCCGGCGCACCGGCGAGCGTGCCGTTGATGCCCTCCTGCGCCAGCAGCACGCTGCCCTTCAGCTCAATACCGGCGCAGAACGCGCGCAGCGGCTCGCGCAGCTCGCGGTAATCCGGGAGGGCGGCGAATTGGTAGAAGGCGGCGACCTTGATCGAATCCGGATCAGACATGGCGGTTCGTTTAGCAGGCGCGTGCGGCCCGGAAAACCCGCATGGCCGCCGGCTTCGAAAGGTCTATTCGCCCAGCGGATGGCAGCCATTTCCCTGGTATGCCAGCATTGCCGAAGGCTGCCGGAATGTGTCATGTAACCCCGGTTTTTCCGAGATGGCGCGCCATCCGCGCCACGGGCCCAAGAGAGCAAGAATTCGATGAGAAACTTTCATTTCCCAGGCAGGTCCACGGTCCACGCTACCAACGCGATGGTGGCGACCTCGCATCCGCAGGCCTCGCTCGCCGCGATCGAGGTGTTGCGCGAAGGGGGCACCGCGGTGGATGCGGCCGTTGCGGGCTCGGCCCTGCTTGGCGTGATCGAGCCGCAATCGACCGGCATCGGCGGCGACTGCTTTGCGCTGATCCAGCCGCGCGGCGAGGGCAAGATCATCGCCTATAACGGCTCCGGCCGTGCCCCGAAGGCGGCCAACGCCGACTGGTACCTGGAGCGCAAGATCAACTCGGTGCCGCTGACCTCGGCGCATGCGGTCTCGATTCCCGGCGTGGTCGATGCGTTCGCGACCGTCCTGCGCGACCATGGCAAGTTCGGCTTCGACCGGCTGCTCCAGCCCGCGATCAAGGCGGCCGAGGAAGGCTACGTCGTCGCCCCCCGCATCGCCTTCGACTGGAAGAACCAGTTCGAAAAGCTGAAGGGCGGTACCAACACCGTGCGTTACCTGTTGCCGGGCGGCAAGCCGCCGGTGGCCGGCGACGTCATCCGCCAGGCCGAGCTCGGCAAGACGCTGCGCGCGATCGCCAAGGACGGCCGCGACGCCTTCTACAAGGGCTCGATTGCCGAAGACATGGTCGAGACCCTCAGGGGCATCGGCGGCCTGCACACGCTCGACGATTTCGCCGCGCACACCACCGAGACGACGACGCCGATCGGCACCATGTACAAGGGCTACGACGTCTGGCAGTGCCCGCCGAACGGACCCGGCCTCACCATGCTGCTGATGCTGAATATCCTGTCGCGGTTCGACCTGACGAAATACGCGCCGCTCAGCATCGAGCGTTTCCATCTCGAAGCGGAAGCCGCGCGCATCGCCTACATGCACCGCGAGCTGCACGTCGCCGATCCCGACCACATGCAGGTCGAGGTCGCCAGGATCCTCGCCAAGGAATTCTGCGACGAGCACATCGCCAAGATCCGCATGGACGGCATGCTCGACCTGCCGAACGTCGCACCGCCGATGAATCCGTCGACGATCTACATCACCGTCGTGGACAAGGATCGCAACGTCTGCTCGTTCATCAATTCGATTGCGCATTCTTTCGGCTCGGCGATCGTCTCGAACAAGACCGGCGTCCTGTTCCAGAACCGCGCCGGCGGCTTCCGCATCCAGCCGGGCCATCCCAACTGCATCGCCGGCGGCAAGCGGCCGCTGCACACGATCATGCCGAGCCTGCTCACCAGGGGCGGCCGCTCCGTGATGCCGTTCGCGGTGATGGGCGGGCAGTACCAGCCGGTCGGCCAGACCCGCGTCGTGACCAACATCCTCGACTATGGCTGCGACGTGCAGGAGGCGATCGACATGCCGCGCGGCCTGCACTACGAGGGCCAGTATCAGCTCGAGGACAGCGTGCCGGCTGCGATCGTCGAGGGCCTGAAGAAGCTCGGCCACAAGACCACCAGCGTGGTCGGCCCGCTCGGCGGCGCGCAGGCGATCTGGATCGACTGGGACAAGGGCACGCTCACCGGCGGCTCCGATCCGCGCAAGGACGGCTGCGCGCTCGGCTATTGAGCGCTGCCGCGCGGGGTTCCGCGCGCAAGATCAGGAAAAGTTGACGAAGGGCGGCGCGGCATTTGCTGCGTCGCCCTTTCTCGTTCGGAACAGAGTTCATCGCTTCCGGTTAAGGGGCGATGAGCGGTGCAGGGCGTGCGCTGCTTTGCAGATAAGCGGCGGAGGCCTCGATGTCCGACACATCAAGTTCCAAACGATCAGCATTCGATCGGCGCGCCTTCATGGCCGGCGCGGCTGGCAGTGCGCTCGTCCCGATCACAGCGCGCGCGGCCACAGAGGAAGCCAAAGCCCCAGCTGCACAGGACCCCTCACTTCCTGTCGAGGTCACGCTGCACGTCAACGGCAAGGACAAGCGCCTGCGCATCGACGCGCGCACCACGGTGCTCGATGCGCTGCGCGATCACCTCAAGCTCACCGGCAGCAAGAAAGGCTGCGACCACGGCCAGTGCGGCGCCTGCACGGTGCTGATCGACGATCGGCGGGTGGTGTCATGCCTGACGCTGGCGCTCGCGGCGGAAGGGCAGGAGATCACGACGATCGAGGGGCTGGCGACCGACGATCGCCTGCACCCGATGCAGCAGGCCTTCGTCGACAACGATGCGTTCCAGTGCGGCTATTGCACGCCCGGCCAGATCATGTCCGCCGTAGCCTGCGTCAAGGAGGGACATGCCGGGAACGAGGCCGATATCCGGGAATACATGAGCGGCAACATCTGCCGTTGCGCGGCCTATCCCAACATCGTCGCGGCGGTGAAGCAGGCCGCGCCCGAGATCATGAAAGGCTAGGCGCATGCGACCCTTCTCGTATCAGCGGGCAACAGACCCTGACATGGCCGTGCAGGCGCTGAGCGCCGCCGCAGCAGCCAACCATCCGTTGTCGCAGGCGATAGCCCAGCCGCTTGCGGGCGGCACCACGCTGATCGATCTGATGAAGCTGGACGTGATGCGGCCCGCCGCGATCGTCGATATCAATCCGCTCGCGCAGGCTTGGTCGGCAATCGAGCCTCGGGACGACGGATTACGTCTCGGTGCGCTCGCAAAGATGTCCGACGTGGCGGGCCATGCCGAGATCCAGCGCAATTATCCGGTGATCGCCAATTCCCTGAAGCTCGCCGCCAGCGCCCAGCTCCGCAACATGGCAACGCTCGGCGGCAACGTGATGCAGCGGACGCGTTGCAGTTATTTTCGCGACGTCTCCTACGAGAATTGCAACAAGCGCAATCCCGGCTCCGGCTGCGCCGCCATGGACGGCGTCAACCGCATGCATGCCGTGCTCGGCACGTCCGATCAGTGCATTGCGAGCTATCCCGGCGATTTCGCGCAGGCGTTGATCGCCCTCGATGCCGTGGTCGAGATCACGGGCAGGGCCGGCACGCGCAGCATACCGTTCGCGGAGCTGCACAAGGCGCCGGGGAACTCCCCGGATATCGAGACCACGCTTCAGCCCGGCGAGCTGATTTCGGCCTTCTCGATCCAGGGACGCTGGCCGCGCTCGGTGTATCTCAAGGCGCGCGACCGGCAATCCTATGAGTTCGCACTGTCCTCGGCTGCGATCGCGCTCGACGTGCAGGACGGCACGATCCGGGATGTGCGCGTCGGGCTCGGCGGCGTCGCCACCATGCCCTGGCGGGCGCGCGAGGCGGAGGCGCTGCTGAAGGGACAAAAGTTCGACGAAGCTCTGGCGCAACGCGTCGCTGATGCCGCTTTTGCAGACGCCCGCGGCCGCCGGCACAACAGCTTCAAGATCGCGCTCGGCAAGCGCGTGGTGGTGCGCGCGCTCCAGCAGGCCGTAACGATGGAGATCTGATCATGACCGCTGCAGCTCCCTCGCCCAGGGCGAATATGGGCCAGCCCGTGCCGCGCTATGATGCGGCTGCAAAGGTGACGGGACGGGCGACCTACGCCTCCGACATGCCGCTGGACAATCCGGCCTATGCATTCCTGGTCACCAGTGCGATTGCCAAGGGGCGCATCGACCATTTCGATCTCGATGACGCCAAGGGCGTCCGCGGCGTGATCGAGATCGTCACGCACGAGAACGCCCCGAAGCTGAAGGAGTCGAAGCTGTTCAGCAATGGCGGCTATGCCGGGACCACGATCCAGCCGCTGAAGTCGGCCGACATCGCCCATGACGGCCAGATCATCGCTGTCATTGTCGCGGAGAGTTACGAGGCCGCGCGCGAAGCCGCCAATCGTGTCAAGGTCAGCTACACCGCCACCGCGCCCAGCGCGAGCTTCGACTCGCCGGGAACGACCACGGCCGCCGCCAAGGGCCAGAACGCGCAGTTCAAGGAAGACCCCGCGGTCGGCGATTTCGCCAAGGCATTCGATGCGGCCGAGGTCAAGCTGACCGCCGCCTACGACACGCCGACGCAGCACCACAATCCGATGGAGCTGTTTTCGACGAGCTGCGCCTGGATGGGCGACAATCTCGTCATCTACGAAGGCAGCCAATTCGTCTATGGCTTGAAGAACGGCGTCGCCGAGCAGCTCGGCATCGACGCCGACAAGGTGCGCGTGGTCAATCACTATGTCGGCGGCGGCTTTGGTTCGCGCGGTTCGATGACGCCGCGGACCGCCATCATCGCCGGCATCGCCAAGCGCCTGGGCCGCCCGATCAAGCTGGTCCCGACCCGCGATCAGGGTTTCACCATTACGACCCACCGTGCCGAGACGCGCCAGGAGATCAAGCTTGGCGCAAACCGGGATGGCAAGCTGCTGGCTTTGAGGCATGAGGGCGCCGAGGTCTCCTCGCGCGCCGACGCCTATTGCGTCGGCGGCACCAAGACGACGACGCGGCTCTATGCCTGCCCGAACGTCGACAGCCTGGTGTCGATCGTGCGTGCCGACCGCAACACGCCGGGCTTCATGCGCTCGCCGCCGGAGGTGCCGTATCTGTTTGCGCTGGAGAGCGCGATGGACGAGCTCGCGGTCAAGCTGAACATGGATCCGGTCGAGCTTCGGCGCATCAACGACACCACCAACGAGCCGATCGGTGGCAAGCCCTACACCTCGCGCTCGTTGATGGCGTGCTTCGACGAGGCCGCCAAGGCCTTCGGCTGGGCGCAGCGCTCGCCGCAGCCGAAATCGATGTCGGAAGGCGACTGGCTGATCGGCTATGGCTGTGCCGCAACCTGCTATCCGACGCAGATGGGACCGTCGGCCGCGCGCGTGCGCCTTCAGCGCGACGGCCGGACCCGGGTCGAGATCGCCGGCCACGAGATCGGCACCGGCGCCTATACGGTCATCGCCCAGACCGCGGCCGAGCGCCTCGGCGTGCCCCTCGAGAAGGTCGCGGTCTTCATGGGCGACAGCGATCTGCCGCCGGCGCCGGTTGCCGGCGGCTCGAACTCGACCGCGAGCACCTGCTCGGCGGTGATGATGGTGTGCGATCAGATTCGCCAGCGCCTGTTCAAGGCCGCGATGCCGGCTCAAAGCCTGACCGACCGGGCCAAGGAGACCGTGGGTCTTGGCCAGACGCCGGCCACGCAAGCGGCGAAGGGCGATCGTCCGCTGGACATCGAGAAGGCCTTCGATGCGCTCGGTGTCGGCGTCGTCGAGGAATATGGCGAGTGGAAGCCGGAAGGCGCGCCGCTGGATTCCTTCCGCGCCATGCACAACGGGCAGGTGCGGCTCGTTGGTGGTCACGCCATGAAAGACCAGATCGCCTATGCGTTCGGCGCCGAGTTCGTCGAGGTCCGTGTCAATCGCTTCACCCACGAAATCCGCTGTCCTCGCCTCGTCGGTGCGTTTGCGGCTGGCAGGATCATGAATCCGCGCACAGCGCGCAGCCAGCTGATGGGCGGACTGATCTGGGGCATGTCCTCGGCACTGCTCGAGGCCACCGAAATCGACGAGCGCAATGCGCGCTACGTCAACGACAATCTTGCCGACTACCTCGTGCCCGTGAATGCGGACGTCGCCGGCGTCGAGGTCATTTTGCTCTCCGAGCAGGATGACCGCATCAATCCGGTCGGCGTGAAGGGCCTCGGCGAGCTCGCCAATGTCGGCACCAATGCCGCGATCTGCAACGCGATCCACCATGCCACCGGCCAGCGCATCCGCAAGCTCCCGGTTCGGCTGGAAAATATCGAGGTGTGAGGGGTGGAAACCGCACCCGCGTTGCGCTAGACACCTTCCGCCTCAAACGGAAGGTGCCTTATGCAGCGTTTCCAGCGCGCGCTCCTCACCCTGATGTCGGCACTCGCGATCACGGTGATCGCGGGCGTGTCGCATTTCGTTTCCACCACGGCCTCGGCCCAGACCGCAGGAAAGACCATGACCACAGCTTCAGGCTTGCAGATCATCGATTCCACCGTCGGCACCGGTGCCTCGCCGCAGCCCGGCCAGATCTGCGTGATGCACTATACCGGCTGGCTCTATGAGAACGGTCAGAAGGGCAAGAAATTCGATAGCTCCGTCGATCGCAAGGAGCCGTTCGAATTCCCGATCGGCAAGGGCCGTGTCATCGCCGGCTGGGACGAGGGCGTGGCCTCGATGAAGGTCGGCGGCAAGCGCACGCTGATCATCCCGCCGCAGCTCGGCTACGGCGCCCGCGGCGCCGGCGGCGTGATCCCGCCGAATGCGACGCTGATGTTCGACGTCGAATTGCTGGCGGTGAAATAACTGACGTCTCCACGTCGTCATGGCCGTGCTTGTCGCGGGCATCCACGTTCTTTCTTCGTGCTGCTAAGACGTGGATGGCCGGGTCAAGCCCGGCCATGACGGAGATAATCGACACGAACAAAAAGACCGGCCTTTCGGCCGGTCTTTTCGCGTTCAGTCCTGCGCGCGCTATTCCGTCGCGCGCTTTGCCCCGGCCGCCGCGCGATCGATCGCATCCTTTGCGGCGTCCTTGGCATCGCCCATGGCCTGTTGGCCCTTGCCCTTCACTTCCTGGACCACGCCTTCGCCCTTCATGCGTTCGGAACCGGTGGCTTCGCCGATGCCCTGCTTGGCCTTGCCGATCGCTTCGTTGGCGCTACCCTTGATCTTGTCGGTCGTGCTACCCATGAAACTCTCCATCCATTTTGCTCGCAAAGACAACGTCCCGCAGCTACGAGGGTTCCGATTTTGGCATGGCTCGCGAGTGCGGCTTCGGGTTAGGTTGCCGCGCACGGAACCAACAGAAAGCAAGTCCCATGACCGGCCATGACCATTCGCATTCCCACCATGACCACGATCACGACGATCGCTGGAAACATGACGGCGTGCGCGTCATTCCCGGCAACCAGCTCGATACCAACGTGCCGTCGACGGCAGGTATGGACCGCGCGGCCGCGATCAATTTCGCGCGCGTCGGCGCCCAGAAATTGTGGGCCGGCACCGTCAGCATCAAGCCGGATGCCAAGACCGGTGCACACCACCACGGCCATCTCGAAAGCGTCATCTATGTCGTGAAGGGCAAGGCGCGGATGCGCTGGGGCGAGAGCCTGCAATTCACCGCCGAGGCCGGCCCCGGCGATTTCATCTTCGTGCCGCCTTACGTGCCGCATCAGGAGATCAACGCCAGCCCGGACGAGGTGCTGGAATGCGTGCTGGTGCGCAGTGACGGCGAGGCAGTGGCGATCAACCTCGACATCGAGCCGGTCGAGAAGCCCGAGACCGTGCTGTGGGTCGACCCCATCCACCGGGATCCGAACGAGAAGAAGTAAGACCGCCCTGCCGTGGGAGGCGCGATCGTCTCCGGGGGGTGAAAAAATATTCGGAAGCCGTGTCGGGTAGGCCCCCTGCAGTCCGTCCTTGGGCAGAACCCGCCCAAGGAGCTTCCGATGCCCAGGATGATCTTCCTCAATCTTCCCGTGACCGACCTCAAACGTGCGACCGCCTTCTATGAGGCGGTCGGCGCGACCCGGAACCCGCGATTCAGCGATGACACGGCGAGCTGCATGGTCTTTTCCGAGGCCATCTACGTGATGCTGGCGACCCACGACAAATTCCGCCAGTTCACGCCGAAGCCGATCGCAGATGCCAAGACCTCGAACCAGGCGCTGTTCTGCCTGTCCGCCGACACCCGCGACGAGGTCGACGCGATTGTCGGCAAGGCAGAGGCGGCGGGCGGGGTGGCCGATCCCAGCCCGAAGGACGAATACAGCTTCATGTACGGCCGCAGCTTCGAGGATCCGGATGGCCACATGTGGGGTGTGAACTGGCTGGACATGGCGGCTGTCCCTCCGCAGCCCGCCATGGCGAATGCCTGATCGCAGTCCGTCGAACGCTAAACCAACGAGGAGCATTCACGATGTCCAAGGTCGTACCCTGCATGTGGTTCAACGGCGATGCAGAGGAAGCCGCAAAGCTCTACGTCTCGCTCGTGCCGAATTCGGCGATCACGCACGTTCAGCGCAATGTTTCGGACGGCCCCTCCGGCAAGGAAGGCTCCGTGCTTGTCGTCGAGTTCACGGTCGCCGGTCAGCCGCTGGTCGCGCTCAATGGCGGGATGAAGATGGAATATACCCACGCCATTTCGCTGATGATCCATTGCGACGACCAGGCCCAGGTCGACAGCGTCTGGAATGCGTTCCTCGCCGATGGCGGCAAGGAAGAGCAATGCGGCTGGCTCCGGGATCGCTGGGGCGTGGCCTGGCAGGTCGTGCCGAAGGTGATGTTCGAATTCCTGTCGAGCCCGGACAGGGCAGCGGCCGCGCGCGCGATGCAGGCAATGATGAAGATGGTGAAGCTGGACGTCGACGCGCTGCGCCGCGCGTTCGAGGGCAAGTCGGCGGCGTGACGACGACACAGGTGCCGTAGGGTGGGCAAAGGCGCTCTTGCGCCGTGCCCACGATCCGTCTCCGGTGGAGAGAAGTGGTGGGCATGCTTCGCTTCGCCCACCCTACGAAGCTGCCTCAGTAATTGATCCGCAGCCCCACGCCGCCGTGGATGGTGTTGCCGACCGGCTGCGGACCCAGAGTGCCGTTGGCGAAGAGATCCACGACCCAGCCCTTCTGCACGCGGAAGCCGAGCCGGCCGCCATATTCGAACCAGCCCTGGTTGCCCATGGTCGGCACCACCACGCCGTCGCCGGTCACGGTGGCGACGATTCCGCTGTGGCTCGCAAACGACTGCACCCAGCCGCCATTGATGTTGGTCTCGACGTTGCTGCCGAACAGATGCGTCCACTGGCCGCCGATCTTGACCAGGCTGGTGCGGTCGGTGCCGGTCGCGATGGTGGCGTCGAACGGGTTGAAGGCCACGGCATTGTCGCTATAGCCGGACACGCGCTGCCAGAGCTGCCAGACTTCGATCGAAGCCGCGACCTCGTCGCGCGGCGAGAGGCGGCTTATCCAGCCGGCGCGGCCGTAGACCGCGTAGTTCGAAGCGTTGGTCGAACTCGTCACGCTCACCGGGCCGAGGCTGGTGTTGTAGCTGCGAGTGTAGCGCGCCTTCTCCCAGGGCGTCAGGATCGTTCCGACGTCGAAGAACGGACGTGACGATCCCCAGTCGGTGAAGTCGTAGCGGAGCGCAAAGGCGCCGATCGGCGCGCTCGTGATCTTGTAGCCGCCCTCGTTGTAGTGCGTGTAGGCGATGCCGGCGAGCAGCGACAGATTGTTGGTGAGCTCCTTGCGGCCGTGGATGCCGGCCGAGAACGAGCCGGCCGAGCCGAACGCGCTGATGCAGTCGCTGCAATTGATCTGCTCGTTGACGCCGAGCAGGACCGTGCCGAGCACCCGGTTGGTGATCATCTGGTTGAAGCGCTGGCCCGCGAGGCCGCCGATCGAATTGCCGCTGGAATCGGCGCCGGTCGGTGTCGGGCTCGGCGACGGATATGGACTCGGCGACGGCGAAGGATAGGGGCTCGGCGAAGGGGAGGGTGAGGGTGAGGGCGAATATGTCGGCGTCGGAGACGGTGAATAGGTCGGGTAGGGCGTCGGCTCGCCGCATCCGATTTCGCAGGTCGCTTGAGCTACGGCGGGACGAATGTCGAGCGCGACAAATGCCAGTGCAGCGGCCGCGGTCAGCAGGCCGGTGAGGGCGAAGAGCCGAAAGTTGAATTCCGCCATCGTCAGCGCCCGCACAGCATGCCGTCGTCCTGGACGGAGGGCGTGATGGTCGGCGAGGCGCCGGCATACTGGTTCACCGCGCATAGCCCGGCACTTGCGGCGCAGTTGGCGGCGAAGGTCCAGGGCGGCGTGTTGGTCCTGGTGATGCTGACCTTGCCGCCGGTCGATGTGATGATTGCGGTGTCGCCCGGCTGGGTGAGCTGCACGCATTGTGAGCTCGTCGTGCAGACGCTGGCCGCGCCGTCCTGAAGCACGACGACAGAGCGTCCCCGCTGCGAGAGGATGTCGAGCGTGGTGCCCCGCACGCCGATGGTCGCAAGCGGCGTCGTGATCTTGTAGGCGGTCTTCTCGGAATGTCCGGTGACGAAACGGAATGCGCCTGTTGTCATGCGGATCGCGACGTCGCGATAGCTGTGCTCGTCGTTGAAGACGGTGCGGTCGAGCTTGAGCGTGGCGCTGGGGCCGAGCGACAAATTGGTGCTGTCGGCCATCACGAAGCGCGCGGCACTGTCGGCCCCGGTGCGCACGGTCTCGTCGCGCAGCATGCTGTCGCCGACAGAGATCGGCGTGGTGGCCGCGGCCACGCGGACCACTTCGTTCTGGATCACGACGGCTTCGCCGACGCGCGTCTGCGCCAGCGCAGCGGGCGCCGCGCACAATGCGGCCGACAACAGGGCGGGAAAAAGCCAGAAACGCAAATTCATTTCACAACCGATCGATGTGCCCCTGATCGTACCGGATCGCGCGCGCTTCTGATGTGGCGAAATTATCACAAGCGGCGCGGGACGTGCGTTATGCTTAGTGACAGCCGCGGCGGAATGCGTTCAATGAAAACCGCGATCCTTATTTTTGTCCGCGGTGACGCAAATTTGCCACGCAAAGCATCCCCACAGCAGCTGCTTGAACGGTCTGCAGTTCCGAGATTGTCGCGAAGCGCAGTGATTGCTGTCGCTATTTTCCTAGCTGCCCATCTCGCGCTGCTGATCGGACTGACGACGCCGGAGAAGTTCGTCTTCGATGAGGTGCACTACGTGCCGGCGGCGCGGCAGATGCTGGCACCGGCGATGTCGCAGCCGATGCTCAATCCGATGCATCCGCCGCTGGCCAAGGAGCTGATCGCGGCCTCGATCGCGGCCTTCGGCGACAACGCGCTCGGCTGGCGCTATCCTGCGACATTGTTCGGCGCACTCGCCATCGTCGCGATTTATCTGTGCGGCCTCGCGCTGTTCGCAGCGCAAGGGCCGGCGATCGCCGCCGCGCTGATCGCGGCCTTCAATCAGATGCTCTACGTGCAGGCGCGCATCGCCATGCTCGACATCTTTGCGCTCGGCTTCGGTCTGCTCGCGACCGCCGCCTTCATGCATGGCTTTCGCAGGGAGCGACCGCATGCACTGTTCGCATTCGCGGGCGCTCTGTTCGGTCTTGCCGCAGCCTGCAAATGGAGCGGCCTGTTTCCGCTCGGCATCTGCATCCTCATCGTCGCGGTGATCCGCCTGATGCAGGGTTGGCGCACGCTGTTCGCCGACGCGAAGCCGGACGACTGGTATCGGCCGGACCTCTGGCCCGGCTTGAGGCTGCACCACGTCGCGCTCTGCTTCGCCGTCTTGCCAGGCGTGGCCTATCTGGCGGCTTTCGTTCCGCTCTACGGCGTGTCGTTGCCGGATCTGATCGAGGCGCAGCGCCGGATTTTCGCCGACAACACCACGACCGCGATCGCCGGACACACCTATATGAGCGCATGGCCATCCTGGCCGCTGCTCGCGCGCCCGGTGTGGTTCCTGTTCGACAAGACGGGGGAGGACAACGTCTCCGCAATCGTCTTGCTCGGCAATCCGCTGGTGTTGTGGCCGGCTCTGCTCGCACTCGCGCTCGTGCTGCGCGATTTCATCGTGCTGCGCCGGTGGGATGCGTTCCTGATCGCGGCGTTCTATTTCGGTCCCTGGCTTGCATGGGCATTGCTGCCGCGTACGCTCGGGTTCATCTACTACTATATGCCGGCCGCCACCGCGGCGTCGCTCGCGCTGGTCTATGTGCTGCGCCGGGACGGCCTGCCGCGCTGGCTGCTGTGGGCCTATGTCGGTGTCGCCGCGATCGGCTTTGCGGTCATGCTGCCGATCTCTGCGGCCTTCATCGGCACGTCGATGCGGAGCTTCGGCCGGCTGATGCTGTTCCAGAGCTGGATATGACATCGCCGCCTGCCGGGGCGGCAGGCGGCGTATGGATCAGTTAGAGATCACTTCGATGCGGTCTTGGTGTCCATGTTCACGACCTGGACCCGGCGGTTGACCGGGTCGGCACCGTTGGCAGTATCCTTCAGCTTGGTCTCGCCGTAGCCGACGGTGACCAGATCGGTGGCGTTGAGGCCGTAGTTCTGCACCAGGTACTTCTTGATGGTGTCGGCGCGCCGTTCGGAGAGCCCTTGATTGTACTCTTCGCCGCCGGTCGCATCGGTGTGGCCGGCGACCACGAAGGTCGAGCCCTTGAGCGCCGGATCGGACAGGGCTTTGCCGAGCGCCTGCA
Organism: Bradyrhizobium sp. CIR18; assembly: GCF_014198295.1. NCBI lineage: Bacteria > Pseudomonadati > Pseudomonadota > Alphaproteobacteria > Hyphomicrobiales > Nitrobacteraceae > Bradyrhizobium > Bradyrhizobium sp. CIR18. Next base: position 254,498 of record NZ_JACIHF010000012.1, read on the forward strand.
CCGAGGTCATCGAGGTCTTGGCGATATCGGCCGAGTTGTAGTCGAACTGAATCTCCAGGTCGATCTTCGGCTTGGTCGCGGCGAGTTCGGCGATCTGCTCGCGCTCGCCCGTCGAGAGCGACCGGGTCGAGCGGTTGCGTACCGTATTCAGGAATGTCGATTCCTTGGCCTGCACCGCCGGATCGGTCTGCGGACCGGCGGACAGGCCGCGGGTCGCCGGCTTCGGCTTCAGTGCATCCAGGATCTGGCCTGTGGAGACATTGTTGTCACCGGCCAAAGCCAGGCCCGCCGTCATCGACAGCGCGGCGGAGAGAGTTATCGCCTTCAGTCCAAAGAACTTATCAAAACGGGTCATTGTCGTATCCTCGTTGTTACGCCTGATAGCGATTTGATGCTGCGAGCATAGGGCGGGTTCAAAAGCCCTGATGTGATCTTGGTCACTGTGGCGACAACGCTCTCAGGCTCATTTTCGGGTGTTTCTCCGCGTCCCGGGCGGTGAACCGGCGCGTTTCGCGGCTGCTCCGCGGGTGGGGCCGATGGTCCCAATAGCAGTGGTCGCATCCTCCGCCGCGTGGGTTCAAACGGCGGCAATCCCCCGTGTGATTGAAATCACGCTGCGAGCAGGCTCATTCCTTCCATGCCGGTGGGGAGGTGCTGGCCAAAGGTTCCGGCGCCGGCGAGGGCCGGCAGGCGTGGGGGTAACCTTTGCACACCGATCGTCGCAAAGCCGTCGCCGCACGGCCCGGCCGCGAACAAGAAATCGGCCAGATGCGCGCCTAGCAGGATTTGCCCCCGCCAATTGCCGAATGAAGGAGCCGAGTTCCGTCCAGTGCCGAGGCCAAGTGACTATCAGCGTGACTACTTCAATCGCAGCGGCCCGCCGGATCGAACAGTGTCCCTGAGCTCAATGCCCATCTATATCGGTGCGGCCATGATCGCGGTGGCGATCCTGCTGTCGACCCTGATCACGGGGCTGACCTCCCGCTATGTCGGGCTCGAAGCGCCGACCGAGGAGAACGTGTGGCTGGTCGACCGCCTCACCGGCAGCGTCTATCGCTGCCAGGCGGAGGGGCGCGGCAAGGCCCTGTGCGAGCCGGAGGTCGCCACCGGCAGCCTCGGGGACCGGCCCAAGATCCCGAAGGATGGCCGCTAGGCCCTCCGCCTTCGCACCGCAGCAAGAAAATTGTCTTCTCCGCGAAACGTCAGCGCGAGAGAATGCGTAATTGCGAAGGCCGGCATGACGCCGGTTTTGTTTTACGGAGGAGACTTTTCGATGAAGATCTTGCTCACGTTTGCGGCCTTTGTCGCGTTCACCCTTTCGCTGTCCCCCGCGTCCGCCGCGATGATGGCGTGCACCAAGGACAACATGATGAAGTCCGCAGCCATGATGGGCGGTACGCCCGACACGCCGGCCAAGATGGCGGCGAACAAGGAAATGGCCATGGCCAACACGGACATGAGCAACGGCAAGATGAAGAGCGCCTGCATGCACTACATGAAGTCGCAGAAGGCGATGACGATGAAGTAGGCGCGAGGCGCCCCGCATCCGGCCGCGCTGTCAGCAGATGGCAGCGCGGTTTTTTTGACTGCTGCCTCGAGGTCTTCTTTTTCTTCTTCTTTTTCTTGGCGCGAATCCCGCTACATTCCTCCCCGCAATGTCACGCGCGCCCAAACCGCTCCACCTCACCACGACACAGGCCCGGCAGATCTGGCTGCATGCCCAGCGGCTGGATGAGCGCGCCCCGTTCGGCGAGGGAGCGCAGGCCGTCGCGGACGCGGTCGCTCATCTCGGCTATGTGCAGATCGACACCATCAACGTGATCGAGCGCTGCCATCACCACATCCTGTTCAGCCGTATCCCGTCCTATCGCCGCGCCGATCTGCGCCACGCCCAGAGCGTCGACAGAAGCGTGTTCGAGTATTGGACGCACGCGCTTTCCTACGTACCCGCCGGCGACTTCCGCTTCTTCCTGCCGGCGATGCGTGAGCATCGCCGCGAAGGGCACAAATGGTTCGCCTCGGTGAAGCCCGCCGACACGCGCAAGGTGATGCGGCTGGTGCGCGCCGGGCCGCTGACGATCCGCGATATCGAGGACGACGTGCTCACCGAGAAGGAGCATCTGTGGCAGAGCCGCAAGCCCTCGAAGCGGGCCTTGCAGCTCGCCTTCTATACCGGCGCCGTGACCATCAGCGAGCGGCAGGGCATGCTCAAGACCTATGAGCTGATGACGCGGCATTTCGGCTGGGACACGCTGCCGAGGCCAGCCTCAGCCAGGGAGATTACGACCTATCTGCTCGATCGCGCGCTGCGGTCGCAGGGCGTGGTGAGCCTGGATTCGATCTGCCACCTCGACGCGCCGCGCAAGAAGGCGGTGGCCGGCCTGATCGCCTCCCGCGTCCGCCGCGGCGAGCTCGTGCCTGTTGCGATCGACGGCGCCGGCAATCAGGAGCATTGGGCAGCGCCCGCCGCGCTCGAGATGAACGGCGAGGCGGTCTCGCCTGATCTCGTCCACATCCTCTCGCCGTTTGATCCCCTGATCATCCAGCGCAAGCGCACCAGTCTCATCTTCGGCTACAACCACCTGTTCGAGGCCTATGTGCCGAAGGCCAAACGCAAGCTCGGCTATTTTGCGCTACCCGTACTGGTCGGCGACGAGATCATCGCCGCACTTGATCTGAAGACCGACCGGCAGGCGAAGAAGCTGCTGATGCAGAAATGGACCTGGGTCGGGCAGGGCAAGAAGACGGTGGGGCGCAAGGAGCTCAAGCGCGTGATCGAGGAGGAGCTTGATCGCTTCGAGCGGTTTCAATTGGCGGAGTGAAGGCTGATTGCCACGGCGTCGGTCTCGTAGGGTGGGCAAAGCGTAGCGTGCCCACCTCTGCCTATTTGATGAGAAGACGTGGGCACGGCGCTAGGGCGCCTTTGCCCACCCTACGAGAGCGTGCGTCGTGGCGAGCCGATCGATCCAGACGCCGAACGCAATCCCCGCCGCGTACGCCACCAGATTCCACAGCGAGAAGATGCGCCCGAGCAGCAGTGCGCCGGCCGTGGTCAGCCGGAATGCATCGAGCCATGGCGTATGCACCAGTCGGGAAAATTCGACCACCACCGCGATGACCAGGGCGATCGCCGCAATCTGAGTCCGGGTGAGCCGGGGCAGCAAAACCCCGACCAGCAGAAACACCATCGTCGCCCACAACAGCGAGCCGCCATACTTCACGACGAAGGCGGGCAGGCCGAGCGGAAAGCCGTACCAGCGCAGCGACAGCCCGCAGACGATCACCGCGAGCGCGAGGGCGGCGCGGATCAGCGATGTCCGTAACAGCGCAACAGGTTTATCCGGCTGCGTCCCGTGCATTGCTCGCTCCATTGACTCTTCGCCCGCGATGCTGAAAACCGCAATCAGCCCATAAAAGCAACAACCCTGGGGAAAGCCATGAGCCAGACCACGACCTATGCCGGTTCCGCCGACGCGGCCAAGAACTTTAACAAGTCGGAAATCGAGACCTCGACGATCCGCGCTATCTCCTGGCGCCTGATTCCGTTCCTGGTGCTGGCCTACTTCTTCTCCTATCTCGACCGCGTCAATCTCGGCTTCGCTGCGCTGACCATGAATGCGGAGCTGAAGTTCACGCCGCTGATCTTTTCCTGGGGTGCCGGCATCTTCTTCTTCGGCTATTTCATCTTCGAGGTCCCGAGCAATCTCGCGCTGGAGAAGTTCGGCGCCAGCCGCTGGATCGCCCGCATCATGGTGACCTGGGGCATCATCTCCGCTCTGATGGCGCTCGTCAGCGGCGTCACGAGCTTCTATGTCCTGCGCTTCCTGCTCGGCGTCGCCGAGGCCGGCTTCTTCCCCGGCATCATCCTGTATCTCACCTATTGGTATCCGGCCGAATATCGCGCCCGTTTCCTTGCGGCCTTCGCCATCGCGGTGCCGGTGTCGACCGTGATCGGCGCGCCGATTTCGGGCCTGTTGCTCGGGCTCGACGGTGTGATGGGCCTCAAGGGCTGGCAGTGGCTCTTCATCATCGAGGGCATCCCCTCGGTGCTGCTCGGCATCGTCACCTGGTTCTATCTCACCGACAAGCCGGAGAAGGCGGATTGGCTGTCGACCGAGCAGAAGGCGTGGCTGAAGGCGAAGCTCGATTCGGAAATCGCCGCCAAGCAGGCGGTGAAGCATTTCTCGCTCGGCGAGGCGCTGGCCTCGCCCAAGGTGATCGCGCTCAGCCTGATCTATTTCGGCTTCGTCGGCGCGCTCTATGGCATGCAGTTCTGGCTGCCGCAGATCGTCAAGGCGTTCGGGCTGACCAACGCGCAGACCGGCTTCGTCACCGCGATCCCGTATCTGTTCGGCACCATCGCCATGATCCTGTGGGCGCGGCATTCGGATGCCACGCGTGAGCGCGTGAAGCATGTCGGCGCGCCGTTGCTGCTCACTGCCGTCGCGCTCGCCGTCTCCAGCTACCTCACCGATCCCACCATGACGATGGTGGTGCTGACGGTGGCCGCGATCGGCGTGTTCTGCTGCTTCGGTGTGTTCTGGACGCTGCCGACCGCCTGGCTCTCCGGCACCGCGGCCGCCGGCGCCATCGCCCTGATCAACTCGATCGGCAATCTCGCTGGCTTCGGCGGGCCCTATTTGATCGGCTGGGTTAAGGAAGCCACCGGCCAGACCTCAACCGGCCTGCTCGTGCTCGCCGTGTTGCCCCTGATCGCCGGCATCCTGGTGTTCGTCGGCGGCCACGACAGCAAGCACGAGTTCGCCGGGCAGGGGCGGTAAGCCGAGCGACCAGTCTCGTAGGGTGGGCAAAGCGAAAGCGTGCCCACCTAACCGTTATTGTGATCCTCAACTGAGAGATCGTGGGCACGGCGCTAGCGCGCCTTTGCCCACCCTACGCCGTCTGAGCTGAGGCCTGCTGCGCTCCATCCAGGCTCATCGCCTCTGTCTAGCCCTACGATGGGACCTTCCTGACAACAATCTCCGCCTCGCTACTACCTCTTAACGATCACGCATTCCTGATGACTGACGATTATTGACTTTTATCAGTGATTAGTCGACATTCCTCTCATTCGAGATGCAGGAGTGTCCTTCGATGTTCGTCCGGTCGGTTTTGTCGAGCTATTCCAGGCTGTTGGCAGGTGTGTCGTTGGCCCTGATGGCGGCTAGCCTTGCCGGGTGCAATGACACCGTCGCCGAGAAAGCCGAGCCGCCGCGGCCGGTTCTGGTCGCAACCGCCCATTATGATGCCGAGACGCCGGAGCGCAGCTTCGTCGGCACCATCCGGCCCCGGATCGAGAGCGACCTCGGCTTCCGCGTCGCCGGCAAGGTCGCCAAGCGGCTCGTGGAAGTCGGCCAGACCGTCGAAATCGGCCAGCCGCTCGCCACTCTCGATGAGGTCGACCTGAAGCTCCAGGCCGAGCAATCCGTCGCCGAGCAGACCGCCGCGACCGGCGTGCTGGCCCAGGCCGCCGCTGCCGAGCAGCGCGCCAAGGATCTGAAGGCCAAGGGCTGGACCACCGACGCGCAGCTGGATTCGAGCCGGGCATCTGCCGATGAGGCCCGTGCGCGCCTCGATCGTGCGGTCCGCTCGGTCGAGCTGACCAAGAATTCCCTTTCCTACGCGACGCTCGTTGCCGACGCCCGAGGCGTCGTCACTGCAACGCTGATCGAGCCCGGCCAGGTGGTCTCCGCGGGCCAGGCTTCGATCCGTGTCGCCCGCTTTGCCGAAAAGGAAGCGGTCGTCGCGATCCCTGAGACGCTGGTCGGACGCGCCAAGTCGGGCGTCGCCAGCGTCACCCTTTGGTCGGAGCCGGACAAGAAGTATACAGCCAAGCTGCGCGAGATCGCGCCGACGGCCGATCCGGCCACGCGTACTTATCTTGCAAAGTTCTCGCTGCCGGAGGCCGACGACAAGGTCGCGCTCGGCATGACCGCGACGCTGACGCTGTCGGACGCCGCGACCGAGCGCGTTGCGCGGCTGCCGCTGTCGGCGCTGTTCAACGAAGGCGGCAAGCCGTCCTTCTACGTCGTCGACGACAACGGTGCGCTCACACTGAAGCCGGTGGCAGTGAAGTCCTACGAGAGCAACGACGTCGTCATCACCGGCGGTGTGGAAGAGGGCGCCAAGATCGTCGCGCTCGGTGTGCAGAAGCTCGATCCGGCCCAGCGGGTGCGGGTCGTGTCGTCGCTGTCTTTCTAGTTCCTGTTCCGGGTTCGCCCTGCGGGCGCCCCGGAATGACAGAAGAAGTCGAGTTACGTCGTGTGAGGTGAGTTTCGGCCTTTGTCCCTAAGCGGAGGCTGAAGCGGCGAAGCGATCCAGAATCTGCCCAGCCCCCTGGATTGCTTCGCTGCCTCGCGACGACGGCCTGAACAGAGTGGCTGTCGTTTTTGGCAATTGGATCGTCTTTTCGGAGAGAGCGATGAAGCGCTTCAACCTTTCGGCCTGGGCCGTCAGCCATCCGACGCTGGTTCTCTTCCTGATGATCGTGCTCGGCGTCGCCGGCTTCTTCTCCTATGAGAAGCTCGGCCGCGCCGAGGATCCGTTCTTCACGGTGAAGGTGGTCAACGTCTCCGTGATCTGGCCCGGCGCGACCGCGCAGGAGATGCAGACCCAGGTCGCCGATCCCATCGAGAAGAAGATCCAGGAGCTGCCCTATTTCGAGAAGGTGCAGACTTATTCCAAGCCCGCCTTCACCGCGCTCCAGGTCACCTTCCGCGACTCCACGCCGCCGAAGGACGTGCCTTACCTGTTCTATCTTCTGCGCAAGAAGCTGGTCGACGTGCAGGGCCAGCTGCCCTCCGGCATCCTCGGACCCGTCGTCAATGACGAGTTCTCGGACGTCGATTCCATCCTCTACATGATGACCGGCGACGGCGCCGACTATGCCCAGCTCAAGAAGGTTTCGGAGGGATTCCGCCAGCGCCTCCTCAAGGTGCCCGGCGTGACCAAGGTCGACGTCTACGGCAACCAGGATGAGCGCATCTTCGTCGAGTTCTCCCACGCCAAGCTCGCCACCCTCGGCATCACCCCGCAGGCGCTGTTCGATTCGCTCGCCAAGCAGAACAACGTGACGCCGGCCGGCACGGTGGAAACCTCCTCGCAGCGCGTGCCGCTGCGCGTCACCGGTGCGCTCGACGGCGCCAAGGCCGTCGCGGAGACGCCGGTCGAGAGCAACGGCCGCGTGTTCCGCCTCGGTGACATCGCCACCGTCACCCATGGCTATGTCGATCCGCCCAGCTTCGTCGTGCGTCAGGAAGGCAAGGCCGCGATCGGCATCGGTGTCGTCACCGCCAAGGGTGCCAACATCCTCGAGCTCGGCAAGGAGGTCGAGAAGGCGACGGCCGAGTTCATGAAGGCGGTGCCGCAGGGCGTCGACGTCAAGCTGATTGCCGACCAGCCCAAGGTGGTCGAGCACGCCGTCGGCGAGTTCGTGCACTCCTTCATGGAAGCCCTCGTCATCGTGCTGTTCGTCTCGTTCCTGGCGCTCGGCTGGCGCACCGGCATCGTGGTCGCGCTGTCGGTGCCGCTGGTGCTCGGCATCGTCTTCGTCGTCATGAACATGATGTCGCTCGACCTGCACCGCATCACGCTGGGTGCGCTGATCATCGCGCTCGGCCTGCTCGTCGACGACGCCATCATCGCGGTCGAGATGATGGTGGTGAAGATGGAGCAGGGCTGGGACCGCATGCGCGCGGCGTCTTTTGCCTGGGAATCTACCGCGTTTCCGATGCTCACGGGAACGCTGGTCACGGCCGCTGGCTTCCTCCCCATCGGCTTTGCCAATTCCGCCGTCGGCGAATATGCCGGCAGCATCTTCTGGATCGTGGCGATCGCGCTGGTCGCCTCCTGGTTCGTGGCGGTGATCTTCACGCCCTATATCGGCGTCAAGCTGCTGCCGGAGATGAAGGCGCACCACAACCACGATCCGCACGCGGTCTACGAGACCCGCATGTACCGGGGCCTGCGCGCCATCGTGCAATGGTGCGTCAATCACCGCATCACCGTGGTGGTCGCGACTGTCGGCGTCTTCATCGCCTCGGTCGTCGGCTTCGGCCATGTCCAGCAGCAGTTCTTCCCGCTGTCGGAGCGGCCCGAGTTGTTCTTCCAGCTGCGCCTGCCTGAGGGTACCGCCTTCAACGTCACCGAAAAGGCGGTGAAGAAGGCCGAGACGCTGCTCAAGGACGACAAGGATATCGAGACCTATACGTCCTATGTCGGCCAGGGCTCGCCCCGCTTCTGGCTCGGCCTCAATCCGCAGCTGCCCAACGAGGCCTTTGCCGAGATCGTCATCGTTGCCAAGGGCGTCGAGGGGCGCGAGCGCGTCAAGGCCAAGATCGAGAACGCGGTTGCGGACGGCATGCTGTCCGAGGCGCGCGTCCGCGTCGACCGCTTCAACTTCGGCCCGCCGGTCGGCTTCCCCGTGCAGTTCCGCGTGATCGGCCCCGACGCCAACAAGGTGCGCGAGATCGCCTACCAGGTCCGCGACGTCATGCGGCAGAACAAGAGCGTCAAGGACGTCCAGCTCGACTGGAACGAGCAGTCGCCCTACCTCAAGCTCGTCGTCGACCAGGACCGCGCCCGCGCCATGGGCCTTACCCCGCAGGACGTGTCCCAGGCGCTCGCGATGCTGATCTCGGGCTCGCAGGTCACGACCGTGCGCGACGGCATCGAGAAGGTCGGCGTGGTCGCCCGTGCGATTCCGTCCGAGCGCCTCGACCTCGGCGGCGTCGGTGATCTCACCATCACCTCGCGCAACGGCGTTGCCGTGCCGCTGCAGCAGATTGCCAAGATCGAGTATGCCCATGAGGAGCCGATCATGTGGCGGCGCAACCGCGACATGGCCATCACCGTGCGCTCCGACGTCGTCGACGGCGTGCAGGCGCCCGACGTCACGGGCCAGATCACGCCGAAGCTGAAGGCGATCAAGGACCACCTCGAGCCGGCCTACCGCATCGAGCCGGGCGGCGCGTTCGAGGAATCCGCCAAGGGCAACGCCTCGATCTTCGTCCTCTTCCCGCTGATGGTCATGGTGATGCTGACGCTGCTGATGATCCAGCTGCAGAGCTTCTCGCGCCTGATCCTGGTGTTCCTGACCGCGCCGCTCGGCATCGTCGGCGCCTCCTTCGGGCTCAACGTCGCCAACGCCCCGTTCGGCTTCGTGGCGCTGCTCGGCCTGATCGCGCTCGCCGGCATGATCATGCGCAACACGGTCATCCTGGTCGACCAGATCGAGACCGACGTCTCGCATGGCCTGACCCGGCGCGAGGCGATCGTGGAGGCAACCGTCCGCCGCGCCCGTCCGGTGGTGCTGACAGCGCTGGCAGCCATCCTCGCCATGATCCCGCTGTCGCGCTCGGCCTTCTGGGGCCCGATGGCGATCACGATCATGGGCGGTCTGTTCGTCGCGACCTTCCTGACGCTGCTGTACCTGCCGGGCCTCTACGCGCTGTGGTTCAGGAAGAGCCTGGACGAGGCGGGTACCCCCGAGCAACCTGCCGCGCCGCAGCATGGGAGCGATGACCAGCGCGCAATTCCGCTTGCCGAAGCGGCTGAATAGATGAGAAGACTGCTGACCAACGAGTCCTGACTGATGGCCCTTATTTCGGAACATATCGAAGTCGACACCCGGGATCGTATCCTCGAGGTGGCCGAGCGGCTGTTCCGCCAGATCGGCTACCAGAAGACGACGGTCGGGGACATCGCCAAGGAGCTCAGGATGAGCCCCGCCAATGTCTATCGTTTCTTCGAATCGAAGAAGGCGATCCATCAGGCGGTGGCGCAGGGCCTGATGGGCGAGGTCGAGTTCGAAGCGCAGCGGATCGTGGCGAGGCCCGGTCCGGTCAAGGAGCGTTTCCGGGAACTGCTCACCACCATCCATCGCATGAACACCGAGCGCTATGTCGGCGACAACAAGCTGCACGAGATGGTCGCGATCGCGATGGAGGAGGACTGGGACGTCTGCGTCGCCCATATGGAGTGCATTGCCGGGGTGATCGGCCAGATGATCGCGCAAGGCGTTGCCTCCGGCGAGTTCGAGGCGCCGGACCTGCAGCTGGCCTCGCTGTGCGCCTGCACCGCGATGATACGCTTCTTCCACCCGCAGATGATCGCCCAGTGCGCCACCAAGCCGGGCCCGACCATCGACCAGATGATCGATTTCGTCATCGCGGGTCTGTCTCCGCGCCACTGACGGGGCGGCGGGTTTCCTCCTATAAGCTGCCTCTCTCATTCCGGGGCGCCTCGAAGAGGCGAACTATGTGCGCAATTGCGCACCTGAGAATCTCGAGATTCCGGGTTCGGTCCTCCGGGCCGCGCTTGCGCGGTCCCGTCCGGACCGCCCCGGAATGACGGAAAACGGAGAAGCAAGCGCGTGACCGACAAAGACCTGTACTTCTACGAGCCCTCCAAGGGCCACGGCCTCAAGCATGATCCCTTCAACGCCATCATCGCGCCGCGGCCGATCGGCTGGATCTCCTCGCGCGACACCAAGGGCCACGTGAATCTCGCGCCCTACAGCTTCTTCAATGCGTTCTGTTACGTGCCGCCGATCATCGGCTTCTCCTCCACCAACTGGAAGGACACGGTCGAGAACATCCAGCAGACCGGCGAGTTCGTCTGGAATCTCGCCACCATGGACCTCGCCAAACACATGAACGCGACCGCCGCGCATGTCGCCCCTGAGGTCGACGAGTTCGAGATCGCGGGCCTCACCGCCGTGCCTGGCAAGCTCGTCAACGTGCCACGCGTGGCTGAGAGCCCCGTCGCCTTCGAGTGCAAGGTGTCCGACATCGTCCGCCTCAAGGGCGCCGACGGCAAGGAGGCCGACGCCTGGCTGACGCTGGGCGAGGTCGTCGCCGTCCATATCGACAGGGCCATGATCAAGGACGGCGTCTACCAGACCGCCGCCGCCCGCCCGATCGTCCGTGCCGGCCGCCGCGGCGATTATTTCGAGATCAAGCCGGAAAACATGTTCGAGATGGTGCGGCCGGATTGATCGGTCGCGCCCGTAGCCCGGATGGAGCGCAGCGTAATCCGGGATTCTCCCCGCGCGGATAGGCCTCCCCGGATTGCGCTTCGCTCCATCCGGGCTACGATCCATCGCCATTTTTCCCCTCCCGGAACCGCCGTCGCACCCTGGCCGTTATGGTCCGGGGGCGCTTGGCCGCGTCAATGTCGCAGGCGAAGTCTTCACCGCCGCCGGCCGCTTTCCGCTAAAATGCCCGACACCGCGCCGATGCATGAGGTCAGCCATGAGCTTCCGCCGCGACAGAATCACAAAGCCGATCTTCTCCTGGGCCCGCGGCGTGCTGCCGGCGATGTCCGATACCGAACGCGAGGCGCTGGAGGCGGGCGATGTCTGGTGGGATGCCGATCTCTTCACCGGCAACCCGGATTGGTCGAAGCTGCTGAAGGTCCCGCAGGCCAGGCTGACCGAGGAGGAGCGGGCGTTCCTCAACGGACCCGTCGACGAGCTCTGCGCCATGCTCGATGAGTGGAAGATCTTCTGGGAATGGCGCGACCTGCCGCCGGATGTCTGGCACTTCGTCAAGCACGAAAAATTCTTCGGCATGATCATTCCGAAGGAGTTTGGCGGCCTCGGCTTCTCGCCCTATGCCCATTCGGAAGTGGTGCGCAAGATCTCGACCCGCTCGATCGCTGCTGCCGTCACAGTCATGGTGCCGAACTCGCTCGGGCCGGGCGAACTCCTGATGCGCTTCGGCACTCCGGAACAGCAGGCGCGCTGGCTGCCGCGCCTCGCCGATGGACGCGATATTCCCTGCTTCGGCCTCACCAGCCCGGAAGCCGGCTCCGACGCAGCTTCGATGGTCGACACCGGCATCATCTGCAAGGGCACCTTCGAGGACCGCGAGCTCGTCGGCCTCAGGCTCAACTGGCACAAGCGCTACATCACGCTCGGCCCTGTCGCGACGCTGCTCGGCCTCGCCTTCAAGGCCTATGATCCCGACCACCTCGTGGGCGACCGGGAGGAGCTCGGCATTACCGTGGCACTGATCCCGACCCATCTGCCCGGCGTCGAGATCGGCCATCGCCATCTGCCATCGATGCAGGTGTTTCAGAACGGCCCGAACCGGGGCCGCGACGTCTTCATCCCGCTCGACTACGTCATTGGCGGCAAGGAGCGGCTGGGGCAAGGCTGGAAGATGCTGATGACCGCGCTTGCCGCCGGCCGCGGCATCTCGCTGCCGTCACTCTCTGCTGCGGGGGCCGCCTATGCTGCACGCACCACCGGCGCCTATGCCCGCATCCGCGAGCAGTTCGGCATCTCCATCTCGAAATTCGAGGGTGTCGAGGAGCCGCTCGCGCGCATCGTCGCGACCGCCTACCAGCTGGATGCGGCCCGGCGGCTGACCTGCGCGGCACTGAATGCCGGCGTTCATCCCGCCGTCATCTCCGGCATCATGAAGTTGCACGCCACCGAGCGAATGCGCACCGCGATCGACGACGCCATGGACATCCATGGCGGCAAGGCCGTGATCGACGGTCCGCAGAACTATCTCGGCAATCTGCACCGCGCCGTGCCGGTCGGGATCACGGTCGAGGGCGCCAACATCCTGACCCGCAATCTCATCGTGTTCGGGCAGGGCGCCATCCGCGCGCATCCCTACCTGCTCGACGAGATGAATGCGCTGGCCGATACCGATCGCGAGCGCGGGCTGACCGCGTTCGACAAGGCGTTCTGGAAACATGTCGGCCATAGCCTCCGCACCTTGTTCCGTGCCTTCGGCCGGAACTGGACCTTCGGCGCCTTTGCGATGGCGCCCGATGCGGGCGACGCCACGCCATTCTATCGCCAGCTGTCGCGCTACTCCGCTGCGTTCGCGCTCTGCGCCGACATGGCACTGCTGACGCTGGGCGGCGCGCTCAAGCGCAAGGAGATGCTGTCGGCGCGTTTCGGCGACATTCTCTCCGAGCTTTATCTGCTGTCGGCCGCGCTAAAACGCTGGCAGGACGAGGGGCGTCAGAAGGAGGACTTTGCCGCGCTGGAATGGTGCATGGCGACCGGTTTCAAGACGATCGAGAACCGGCTGGCCGAAATCCTCGCCAATCTGCCCAACCGCTTTGTTGCCGGCTTCCTCAAGCTCGTCGTCCAGCCGTTCGGCGCCCGCGTGCTCGGCCCCTCCGACCGCGTCGTGCACCAATGCGCGGCCATCGTGCTGGAGCCGTCGGCGGCGCGCGAGCGCCTCACGCCGGATCTCGCCAATGTCGATGACGACGGCGGCTTTGCCCGGCTGGAGCGCGCGTTCCTGCTGGTCGCAAGTACCGATGCCATCGCCAAGCGCATGCGCGCCGCGCATATCCGCGACTGGAAGGATGCCGTCGCCAAGGGCGTGATCACGCAGGCCGAGGGCGAGCAACTGGCCGCGGCTCATGAAGCCGTCACAAAAGTAATCGAGGTCGACGATTTTGCGCCGGAGGCGCTGTCGCCGATTTACAAGAAAACCGTCAATGTGCATCAGTTCTTCCAGGAACTCGGTGAACAGAGGGCGGCGAGCTGATGGCACGACCGGTTTTCATCGTCGACGGCAGCCGAACGCCGTTTCTAAAGGCGCGCTCGGGGCCGGGGCCCTTCACGCCGGTCGATCTCGCCGTGCAATGCGGACGGCCGCTCTTGGCGCGCCAGCCGTTTTCGCCCGATAGCTTCGACCAGGTCATCCTCGGCTGCGTCAACGTGATTGCGGACGAGATGAACCCGGCCCGCGTTGCCGCGCTCCGGCTCGGCATGGGCGAGGACATGGTCGCCTTCACCGTGCAGATCAATTGCGGCTCCGGCATGCAGTCGATCGACACCGCCTACCGCTATATCCGCGAAGGTCATGCCGACATGATTTTGGCGGGAGGTACCGAGGCACTGAGCCACGCGCCGCTGGTTTGGCCTAACTCCGGCGTGCGCTGGTTCGCCGGCCTTGCCACCGCCAAGGGCGTCGCCGCCAAGCTCGCGGCTGCCTTCAAGTTGCGCCCGCGCGATCTGAAGCCGATCATCGGGCTCGAGCGCGGGCTGACCGATCCCGTCACCGATCTGAACATGGGCCAGACCGCCGAGGTCGTCGGCCATCTCTTCGGCATTACGCGCGCGCAATCCGATGCCTATGCCGCCGAGAGCCACCGCCGGCTCGCCCAGGCGCAAAGTGCGGGCTTTCTCAAGGGTGAGGTTGAGACCGCGTTCTCCCGCGACGGCAAGTTCTTCGACCATGACGACGGCGTGCGGCCGGACTCCACGGCGGAGACGCTGGCAAAGCTCCGGCCGGTATTTGAGCGCCCCTGGGGCCAGGTCACCGCCGGCAATTCCTCGCAGATCACCGACGGCGCCTCCTGGGTGATCCTCGCCTCCGACGCCGCGGTCGCAAAGCACAGGCTCACGCCGAAAGCCGCGATCGTCGACAGCCACTGGGCCGCGCTCGATCCCAGCATCATGGGCCTCGGTCCCGTGATGTCAGCGACGCCGCTGCTCCAACGCAACGGCCTCGCCATCAAGGACGTCGAGACCTGGGAGCTCAACGAAGCCTTCGCGACCCAGGTGCTCGGCTGCTTGGCTGCCTGGAATGACGACAAGTTCTGCCGCGAGATTCTCAGGCTCGACGGCGCGGCCGGTGAGATCGACCGTGACAAGCTCAACGTCGATGGCGGCGCCATCTCGCTCGGCCATCCCGTCGGCACCTCCGGCAACCGCATCGTGCTGCATCTGGTCAACGCGATGAAGCGGCTCGGCACGCGGCGCGGAATTGCGACCGAATGCATCGGCGGCGGGCTCGGCGGCGCCATGCTGATCGAGGCGGTGTGACCATGGATTCCAAGATCATGACCGCGCTCGGCGACCGCGTGCTCGAACTCGGGCCCAAGCCCGCGACGGACAGTCCGTACAGGCACTTCAAGCTGACGCGCGATGAAGACGGCGTCGCCTGGCTGCTGTTCGACCGCGCTGATGCAAGCGCCAATACGCTGTCCTCGGAGGTGATGGAGGAGTTCGACGCCGTGCTCGCGGCGATCGAGACCGAACGCCCGGCCGGCCTAGTGATCCGCTCGGCAAAACCGTCCGGCTTTATCGCCGGCGCCGACGTCAACGAATTCCGCGGCGCTGATGATCCCGAGATGGTGGAGACGCGAATCCGCGCCGCGCACGCGGTGGTCGATCATCTGGAAGCCTTGAAGCTACCAACGGTCGCGGTCATCCACGGCTTCTGCCTCGGCGGCGGGCTCGAGGTTGCGCTGGCCTGCCAGTCGCGCATCGCCATCGACGGCGCACGCTTCGGCTTTCCGGAGGTGATGCTGGGCCTGCATCCCGGCCTCGGCGGCACCGCGCGGTTCACCGCGCTGGTCAATCCCACCCAGTCGATGGCGCTGATGCTGACCGGCCGCACCATCGACGCACGCCGCGCCAGATCGCTCGGCCTCGTCGATACCGTGACTCAAGAGCGCCATGTCCGGGGCGCGGTGAAGGACGCGCTGTTCGGCCGCCTGAAGCGGGCCAAGCCCGGCCTGCTCGGGCGTGCAGCCAATTTTGGCTTCGTGCGCGGTCTCCTGGCCAGGCGCACGCGCTCGGAGGCGGCGAAGGCCGCGTCCCGCGAGCACTATCCGGCGCCTTACGCGCTGATCGATCTCTGGGAGACCCATGGCGGCAACAAGGCCGCGATGCTGAAGGCGGAGCAGGCTTCGTTCGCCAAGCTGATGGTGACGCCGACCGCCCAGAACCTGATCCGCGTCTTCTTCCTGCGCGAGCAGATGAAGAAGGCGGCCGGCAGCGGCAACTTCATCAAGCACGTCCACGTCATCGGCGCCGGCGCCATGGGCGGCGACATCGCGGCTTGGGTAGCCGGGCAGGGACTGCGCGTCTCGCTCGCCGACATGAAGGCGGCGCCGATTGCGGGCGCGGTGAAGCGCGCCGCCGAACTCTACGGCAAGATCATCCGCAAGCCGACCGAGGTGCGCGACGCGCTCGATCGTCTCATCCCTGACATGGACGGCGAGGGCGTCCGCAACGCCGATCTGATCATCGAGGCTGTGCCGGAAAAGCTCGAGCTCAAGCAGAAGGTCTATGCCGGGCTCGAGCCGCGCATCAAGCCGGGCGCGATTCTCGCCACCAACACCTCGAGCATTCCGCTTCAGGATCTGCGCACCACGTTGGCGCGGCCGGAGCGGTTGGTCGGCCTGCATTTCTTCAATCCGGTGTCGCGACTGCAGCTGGTCGAAGTCGTCAGCCATGACGGCAACGACCCGCGGGTGCTGAAAGACGCGCTCGCTTTCGTCGGTGCGATCGATCGCTTGCCATTGCCTGTGAAGAGCTCGCCGGGCTTTCTCGTCAACCGCGCGCTGACGCCCTACATGCTCGAAGCCATGGTGATGCTGGACGAGAAGATCGACCAGCGTCTGATCGACGCCGCGGCCGAGCAGTTCGGCATGCCGATGGGCCCGATCGAGCTGGCCGATCAGGTCGGGCTCGACATCTGCCTCGACGTCGGCGACATGCTGCGCACCAAGTTCGGCGATCTCCTGCCGCCGACGCCGGCCTGGCTGCGCGACAAGGTCGCCAAGGGCGAGCTCGGCCGCAAGACCGGCAAGGGCTTCTACACCTGGAAGGACGGCAAGGCCGAGAAGGCACCGCTCCCCGAGACCGGTCCCCGCGTCACCGACCAGATGATCGACCGCCTGATGCTGCCGATGTCCAATGTCTGCGTTGCTGCCCTTCGCGAGGGCATCGTCGACGATGCCGATGCGGTCGACGGCGCCATGATCTTCGGTACCGGCTATGCACCGTTCCGCGGCGGCCCGCTGAACTATGCGCGCACGCGCGGCGTGGAGAATGTCGTGTCCACGTTGCGTGGGCTCGCCGAGCGGTTCGGCGGACGTTTCGCGCCGGATGCGGGCTGGGACAGTTTGCAATAGGGAGCCGTCGGTAAAAAGATGCTATCATGGGTGGTAGAGCCCGTGGGGAGTATCGCCGGTGCCGACGATCCCGTTCTTCAAGCACGCGACCCTCCGCGAGATCATCATCACGCGGCTGTGCTGCGGGGCCGATGTGGTCGTGATCCTTTGTTGCGCAGGCTATCTCGTCGGGCGTTATCCCGCGGCGGGATTGCGCTGGCCGTGGTTGATCGTGGCGCTCCTGGCCGGATATTTCCTCGCTGACCTGTTTTCAGGGCTGGTGCATTGGGTGGTCGACACCTGGCTCGACGAGGGGATGCTCGGCCGCGGCATCGCGATCACGCGGGAGCATCACACCCACCCCGGCCACGTTTTGCTCTACGGATTCCTCGACCAGGCGTCTCTCGGTGCGGCGCCGAGCGCGGCGGTGGTCGGAGTCGCGGCCACCGTCACGGCGTTGTTTCCGGTTTCCGCGCTCACCTATGCGCTGATGATCGTCTGGTTCGTGATCGCGACCTGCATGCTGTTTGGCATGAGCTTTCACAATCTCGCGCACCGACCGGTCCGCCCGCTGCTCCTGCGAATGGCGCAACGGCTGCATCTGGTCTGCTCACCCGAGCATCATTGGTGTCATCACCGTGACCACACCATCCGATATTGTGTCATCAATGGATGGGCCAATTATCCGTGCGACCGTCTCCGGCTATGGAGCAGGCTGGAACGGTTGGTAACGGCGACGACCGGACGCGCGCCGCGGGCCGACGATGCGGAGTGGCAACGCAAACTGAACGATACCGGAATCCTCGTCGGGTCGCCGCGGCCGATTGGATAGCGCAAGCTTGCCTCGTGTCGATGTTGCGCAAGGCGCCGCGGCTTTGTATCCAGAGCCCAGAGCCGCGGGAGACCAACCATATGACCGATACGCATGTCCACGCCCCTATCAGCTCCGCCCCCGGGCCTAACGGCGATCTCTGCATCCGCACGCTGGCGATGCCCGCCGATACCAACGCGAATGGCGACATCTTCGGCGGCTGGCTGCTGAGCCAGATGGACGTCGGCGGCGGCGTGTTTGCCTCGAAGGTCGCGAAATCGCGGACCGTGACGGTTGCGATCGAGGCGATGAACTTTCGCAAGGCGGTCTATGTCGGCGATCTCGTGTCGGTCTACGCCAATCTCGTGCGCGTAGGCCGCACCTCGCTCACCGTGCATCTGGAAGCGTGGGCGCTGCGCCGCGGGGAGGAGCATCCGTTCCTCGTCACCGACGGCAACTTCACCTACGTCTCGATCGACGAACATGGTCGCCCGCAGGCCGTTCGCTCGACCGACACTGTCATCGCGACGTAATCGCGCGCGACGCTCTGCCTCATCTCACAAAATGCGTGGCAAGCGCCGTCAAACGCGGCACCAGTGAGTCACGTTCGTCGCTGCTTCGCCAAGAACCAGTCATAAAACGGATGAGGTCTCGGCGTACTCAATTGCGTGTCGATTCGGGGTGGAAACGGCCTCAAAATGCCTGGGAACCTTTGGGCATGAGTGCCGTTATTTGCCCGCACTGAGGAATCCACGGACCATGCCGGACAGCTACATCATCGAAGTCAATTCGCAGACCGCAGGTATCGTCGTTCGTTCTTCGGGAGGCTATTGCTTCTTTGCCTCGTCCCACCGATTCAACCGTCTCGAAGGCCAGCTCTTCCGCAACGCCCGCGAAGCCGAACGCGCCGCGCGCAAGCTGGTGAACGGTGATGTGAAGGAAGCGGCGTAAGCGCCTGCTGGTGATTCCGGGCTCGCGGAGCGAGGTCGGAATTTTTTGCCGCCCTTGATACCGCTGTTTTCTTCCTTCTCCCCTTGTGGGAGAAGGTGGCGCGAAGCGCCGGATGAGGGGTATATTTCGGCGTTCTCGAGATTCAGAGAGAGGGGTTCGCTGAGGCAACCCCTCACTTGTCTCGTCGCTACGCGACGAGCCACCCTCTCCCACAGGGGGCCTGTTGCGTAATCCGCCAGTTGTGATTCCCTAGGGCAAAGCCTTGGAGGTATCGATGGCGGTGAAGCGGACAGGACAGCCGAGCTTTGTGGAAGCGCTGATGCCGAAGGGCGCCGGCGCCAATGCGGCGCTGGATCGGTTGGCTGGC
>NZ_JACIHF010000013.1:0-236006 GCF_014198295.1 Bradyrhizobium sp. CIR18
GGGCCGCATTATCGAGCAGGGCCCGCCCGAAAAAATCTTCACAAATCCCGAATCCGAGCGCACGCGCTCCTTCCTGCAATCAGTCCTCAACCATTAAGGAGACGCTACCAGATGCAAGTCGATTAAGGTTATCCGAGCTCATGCCGAGACAAAAGTGCCAGCGCGTCTTCCGTTTGTTCCGCGGTCAGTGAGTCCCTGAACGCCCCCGAAGCGGTCATCAACTTTAAGCCGAGAACTCGGTTGGCCTCATGCTCAGGCCATGCGTTGTGCACGTCAGGCTGTTTTTTGAACTCGGTACGGCCGCTTTGACCTTCAATATCTACTTGTAGTCGGCCGGGCTCGAGAGCCAACTTTAAATCTCAGGAAAGAGCTCACGTTTGCCGACCTCAGGAGAACCTAGGTGGCCTAAGTTTCGCGGTTGCTCAGCTTCTACAGGGAGCTACAGGGTATGCTGCTTTCCAGTCGACACAGGACAACACGAGAGTCATCAGGACCTTTGCAATGTGCTAGCGGTTTGCAATGTCGGCCCCGGAACGTCGGTATTGGTAAGTAGATTCATCGCGCTGGGTTTCAGATGTAGGCAAACTGCGCAAGGCAAGGAGCAGGGACGTTATTTTCTGAACGGCCAGGTCATTCCGAAAATTCTCTTGTCGAGATCTAAGTCCCAGATCAAGTCCACGGCGACCGGGCACAAGCGCGGATGACTCATTCACCTAAACCGCCGACGTTCCGCCCAGACGGGATCAGCGCACCTCTGCGCCATGTCACTTTCCGGCGCGTCTGGCTCGCAAGCGTACTCTCCAATCTCGGCATTCTAATCCAGGGCGTCGCGGCGGCCTGGACAATGACACAGATGACTGCCTCGGCCGACAAGGTCGCGCTCGTGCAGACCGCGCTCATGCTGCCCGTAATGTTGATCGCGATGCCGGCAGGCGCGATTGCCGACATGTATGACCGGCGTATCGTAGCACTGGTGTCACTCTTTATCTCCCTGATCGGTGCAGGCGCACTGACGACGCTCGCCTGGATCGGCCTGATCACGCCGAATATCCTGCTGGCGCTCTGCTTTGTCGTCGGCAGCGGCATGGCGCTGCTGGGACCGGCCTGGCAATCCTCTGTAAACGAGCAGGTGCCCTCAGAGATGGTTCCTGCGGCAGTCGCGCTCAATGGGATCAGCTACAACATCGCGCGCAGCGTGGGCCCAGCTCTCGGAGGTGTCGTCGTCGCATATGCCGGCGCAGTGGCTGCATTCGCTCTAAATGCGCTGCTTTATCTACCTTTGCTAGTAGCGTTGTTCCTGTGGAGGCGGATCGCCGAACCCTCGCGCCTGCCGCCTGAAAGGCTTAACCGCGCGATCGTTTCGGGTGTGCGCTACATCAGCAATTCACCAGCAATCAAAGTCGTGCTGACCCGCGCTATGGTGATCGGCGCTATTGGCGGCGCGATCATCGCGCTGATGCCGCTGGTTGCGCGCGATCTCTTACATGGCGGACCACAGACCTACGGCGTGATGCTAGGGGCCTTTGGTCTAGGAGCTGTTATCGGCGCGCTCAACGTCACCGAGATGCGAAAGCGTATGAGTGGCGAGGCCGCAATCCGCGCCTGTTCTCTTTCAATGGGTGGGGCAATCGCTGCGGTCGCCATGAGTCACCAGCCAGTATTGAGCGCGACCGCTCTGGTCGTAGCGGGCGCCTGCTGGATGATAGTGGCGACCCTAAACAACATCGGCGTGCAACTATCGACGCCGCGTTGGGTGGCGGGACGCTCGCTTGCTGCCTACCAAGCGGCGGGATCAGGCGCGATTGCGCTTGGCAGCTGGGGCTGGGGCGATCTAACCAATGCCGTCGGTGTCGAAATGGCGCTTCTGGTCTCCGCCGCTTTGATGCTGGCCTCTCCGATCATTGGCTTCTGGCTGCCTATGCCTCGCATTGGCGCGCGGGGAGAGGAGCCGGTGGCGCTTGATGATCCCGAGGTGCGGCTGGCCCTGACCGGGCGCAGCGGGCCCCTGGTAGTCGAGATCGAGTATCGAGTATCGCAGGAAAAAGCACGGCCTTTTCATAACATCATGCAAGATGTGCAAATGATGCGACAGCGCAACGGGGCCTACGGTTGGTCCATCGCACGGGATATTGCCGATCCAGAATTGTGGACGGAACGGTATCATTGCCCAACCTGGTTCGACTACTTGCGCCAGCGCAACCGCTCGACACGCTCGGAGCACGCAATAGAACAGCAGGCGATGGCCTTTCACATTGGCCCCGAGCCGGTGCGGGTCCGCCGCATGCTCGAGCGGCCGTTCGGCTCAGTACGGTGGAAGGACGACACGCCAGACCATCCGGTGGCCGAAGAGAAATATCCTCAAGTCTCTGCCGCAGTTCGCGTACCTCCGCCGCTAGCGTGAGTACGCAGCTTGGAGATCGAGCTGACCATTTTCTGTGCGACACCCTGTTCGCGCGAGATTTATCTATCCCGAGCCACATACCGGCTGGGGGTAGGTTACTTCAAAAGCAAGCAACCTTGATAATGTTTGTTGCATCAAATGTCATTTTGTTGTAATGATTGATCTCATCTGCGAATTCATGAGCGCGGAATCATCATGCTCGTGCAACGCCTCAATGTAAGAAACTCCCTTCTCAATGCTTTGCCTCCGGCAGACTTTGAGCGCGTGCGCTCGCACCTGCGTCCCGTATTCTTCAAGCGGAATAGCATCATCGAGGAGCAGTCTAGGCCAATTGAGAACATTGGCTTTATCGAGACAGGTTTGGTATCTTTGCGCCGAAATTCGAGCGCAAATTCAGTCGAAATTGCGCTCATGGATAGCCGAGGAATATTAGGAATTTCTGGCTTGTTGGGGGTGGATGTAGCGAGTCACCAGTCGATCGCAGTCACTCCCGGGATGACGCTCTGCATGCGAGTGAACGATTTACTGTCCGTCATGGACGCTCAGCCTGACATTAGAAGACATCTCCTTTGTGGAGTTCAGGCCTTGCTAGTTCATACTTCGCAAGTTGCGCTTTGTGCTCTCAGTCACCGCCTCGCCCAGCGCGTAGCTGGATGGCTTTGCCACGCCTCAGAATCTGTTGGCGGAATGGAAATACCCGTTAGTCATGAGTACATCGCCACCATGCTGGGGTTGCGCCGAGCAAGCGTCACCGAATCGCTAATTCGATTCGAGCGGGAAGGGCTAATCGCCAAAACGCGCGGAGCTCTTCGCGTTCAAGATCGGGGCCGGCTCAAGCAAATTGCCTGCTCGTGTTGCTCGACAATTGCAGTGCATGCTCCCTTATCGCCAAGTCTCCATTGTCGATCGTCCTTTATACCTGACGGCTCGCCCAGTCAGCACCGCGAAGCAACCCGCGCGACCTAGGATTCATGTTCGTCTGCGGCAGGCCGGGCCGATCGACAGCCATTAGCTGATTTAAGCGCCCAAGTCCGGCAAATCGGAGCCCGAAGGGCGCCCACGCCGCGGCGAGGAATCCCCAGCTTTCGCAAAATGGGACTAGTTTTGTGCCGTGGCGTTTGATATAACATATCACTCTGACCTGACAGATGATTTGATGCTGAACGATACGGACATTGCAGCTCCTCTCGTACCCATCGACCGGCAAGCTAGTCTGGGCGAACTGGCCTACACCTCACTGAAAGAATCCATCATCAGCGGTCAGTTTGTCCAGGGGAACAAGCTGACCGTGCGTTCAGTGGCGCGGGCGCTCAATGTAAGTACCACTCCGGTCAGAGACGCCATTGTGCGTCTGATCGGCGAAGGTGCCCTGGTCAACCTGGGTCCGAAGACGGTAATCGTGCCGGAACTCACGATTGCTACGCTGGAAGAAGTTACGAAGATCCGGCTAGCACTCGAAGGCTTGGCCGCCTTCGAAGCCACCGCCCATATTAAAGACAGCGACATCTCTTTTCTTGAAGAGACGCAGGGTCGCATTAACAAGGCGATGGACAAAGCGCAATACGCTGATGTGCTCCGCTTCAACAAGGCCTTCCACTTCCGTCTCTACGGGGTGTCCAAAATGCCTCGCCTGGTGGCACTGATCGAATCGCAGTGGTTACGCATCGGGCCGTCGATGAACGATCTGTATCCCGATTTCGCAATTCATCGCCGGGGAGTAACGAACCACCAACGGGCTATTGCCGGACTGAAGCGCCGGGACAGCTCGGCCGTGCGCACTGCCATCGAAAACGACTTACGCGATGGGTACCGCCGTTTGAGCAAGCTCGTTTTATCTAGGCAAGGCGAAGCACGCAGCTCCTAAGATTTGGGCCGATGCCGCACAGCAGCCGTGGCGATCCAACCCCAGAATTCTCGGCCGGCTGCTTTCTATCCACACTACGGCCCAAATTCGCTGTTTCCCCTATTGCTAGAGCGAAATCGCGTACGCGTGCTCTGACTGTAGGCGAGCTTTCTAGGCCTGTACACCTTGGCGTTGATGTTACCTTAGCGACGCCAAGTTCACCGGGGGCCATCTCATCGTCCCCAACTAAGCCGCAGTGCTTATGCTCCGATGCGATGTCGAAAGCTAACGAATGTCGCTTGGTGCATCTATTGGCAAGGGCGACCAGCTGTCTTCGGGTCTATGTTCCCGCTTGGCCTGGCGGCCCCCTATGGGCGGTCGAGAAGCTCTGTCTAATAAGAAGCAGACCGCGGATGACGAACCTCAACGGACCCCTTGCCGCGTCGGAATAGGCACCTTCTGTCTGAACGATGGTACTCCGCTGCGCCCCCTTGTGCGCGCGACCCTGAGCCGCGAGCGGGAGCGCAACTGGTCAGTCTCTTGATCCCGATTTCCTCTTGGTTTCGAAAATGAGGCTGGTGGGCGCCGCGTGCAGCCGTTATCCGTGTAACAAATATGATGCAACAAACTGAGATAATCAGTAAGGTTGCTTAGAGGTGAGCGCCCAGCATTTCTTCCCGGTTGTGCTTCGGTTTTTTGTTGCATCAAATATCAAGTTGGGGTACTTTTGCTAAATGACAACTGAATCAAATGAGGGTGTCGTGAGGGCGAAATTGTCCGATGCGACGACGGGATCCACTCAAGTTGGGCAGAGATCCAAGGACAGCTTCGCGCGGGCGCGGTTGGTCTTTCCCGACGGTACCTCGCGCGTAACGATCGAGCGGGATCCGGCGCCGCTGTATATTGAGCGCGGATCTGGTAGCTACGTGTTCGACGTCGACGGTCGGCGCTTCCTCGACCTCAATTGCAACTTCACGACATTAATCCATGGTCATGCCTTCGCTCCAGTTGTGGAGGCCTTGAGTAACCAACTCCAGCGCGGCAGCTGCTTCGCAAATCCGACAGAGGGCGAGATCGAGCTTGCGGAGCTGCTTTGCGAGCGCATTCCCCAGGTTGACCGTGTTCGCTTCGTCAATACAGGAACAGAGGCCGTGTTGTTCGCAATCAAAGCGGCGCGGGCCTTCACCGGACGATCGAAAATTGCCAAGATCGAAGGTGCCTATCATGGCGCCTACGATTGGGTCGAGGTGAGCCAGGCGGCGAGGCCGGACAATTGGGGTGATGACGCTGCGCCCAAGTCCACGGCGACTTATCGCGGGATGCCCGAAAGCGTACTCGATGAAGTGCTCGTGCTGCGCTTCAATGATGTTGAGGGCGCCCGCCGATTATTGGCATTACACGCTGGCGATCTTGCTGCCGTCGTTCTGGATCCAATGCCAAGTCGCGGGGGTCTGACGCCGCCAAAACCTGAATTCATTGCTGCGGTTCAGGAATCGGCTCGTAGCAATGGCATTCTGATTGTTGCTGATGAGGTTCTCAATCTGAGGCAAGGTTTTCACGGCTCCGCCGCTCGCTACGGCCTTGTTCCGGACCTTGTTACAATGGGCAAGATCATCGGCGGCGGTTTGCCGATTGGGGCTATTGGCGGCCGCGAAGACGTCATGGAAGTGTTCGATGCCTCGGCGGGCCCACCTTTGCTGCCGCAGGGCGGTACATTTTCGGCCAACCCTTTGTCGATGACAGCGGGGCTCGTTTCGATGCGACACCTGGACCATCCGGCCTTCGCTCATCTTGAGGCGCTTGGCAATATTGTCCGAGACGGGATTGCTCAGGCCATCAAAAAGAGGGGTGTCTCGCTATGCGTGACGGGCGCGGCCTCGCTTTTCCGCATCCATCCTTCGAAGCGGATCCCAAATGACTATCGCGAAGCCTATCTCACGCCCCGCGGAGCTTCAGTCATGAAGGAGCTCACGCGCTTTTTCGCGGCAAACGGCATCATCCTACCTTATGGCGCCGCCGCTGCGCTCTCGACTCCGATGACTCGCGCCGATGCCGATGTCATCGTCGATGTGTTCGCGGGATTTCTCGACAGTGATCAAGGCAAGTTGGACGTCATTGAGGTGCAAAAGTGACCGAAGTAACAGTTGCGCAACGTAGCGCCCTCGCTTTGCAGCGTCATGGCGTCAAGGTGATTTTCGGCCAGAGCCTGCCGACGGCGGTGATCTTGGCTTGCGAAGCGATCGGCATTCGGCAGCTCGCATACCGACAGGAGAACATGGGAGGCGCAATGGCGGACGGCTATGCGCGTGTGTCCGGTCGGATCGCTGTGGTCGCAGCCCAGAATGGGCCCGCGGCAACCTTGCTCGTTCCCCCTCTCGCTGAAGCGCTTAAAGCGAGCGTCCCGATTGTTGCCTTGGTCCAGGAGGTGGAGCGTAACCAGCTTGACCGCAATGCGTTCCAGGAGCTCGATCATTTCGCACTTTTTTCCTCATGCGCCAAATGGGTGCGGCGGGTCATCACTGCCGACCGGGTTGACGACTATGTTGACGCAGCCTTCGTCGCGGCTGGTAGCGGGCGGCCCGGTCCTGCCGTCTTGTTGTTGCCGGCCGATCTTTTGCGCGAGAAAGCGATCGCGCCAAGTCGTGAACGCCAGTCGAACTTTGGTGAATGGCCAATTGATCGCCCCAGGCCGAGCGAGGCGGAGATCCGCGCTGCGGCGATTGCAATTGCTGCGGCAAAGGCTCCCGTTGTTCTAGCAGGCGGCGGTGCTACATCTGCCGCTGCAGCCGCCGCGCTTGCCAAATTGCAAGATCTTGCGCACCTACCCGTCTTTACCACAAATATGGGCAAAGGCGCCGTCGACGAAACGCATCCACTCTCAGGTGGGGTTCTCGGCGCAATCGTTGGTCCTCGATCGCTGGGCCGGCATACGCTGCCGATTCTCAAAGAGGCGGATGTCGTTGTTCTGGTCGCGACGCGCACCAACCAAAACGGGACCGACAATTGGCGACAAATCCCTGCGAATGCTCGGGTCATCCATATCGACGTCGATCCCCAGGAAATTGGCCGCAACTATGAGGCAACGCGCTTGTTCGGCGATGCCGCTGCAACATTGGAAGCTCTTTGTGGCGCACTTCAACAGCTCGATTTGTCCTTGCGTCGAGACGTGCGCAAAGGGGTGGAGGGACGTATCGCGGCGGCTTGGAAGAGCTTCGAAAAGGATCGAATCGTCTTCTCAGGCAGCAATGAGTCTCCGATCCGCCCGGAGCGTGTCATGCACGAGCTGCAGGCGCGTCTGACGCCCGATACAATCGTGGTTGCCGACGCCAGCTACTCATCGATGTGGGTCCTGGGCCAGCTCCGCGGCCGAAGAACTGGTCAGCGCTTCCTCACACCGCGCGGTTTGGCTGGACTTGGCTGGGGGCTTCCGCTTGCCATTGGCGCCAAGGTGGCACGCCCGTCCAGTCCTGTCGTAGCTTTGGTCGGAGACGGTGGCTTTGCGCACAGCTGGGCGGAGCTTGAAACGATGGTTCGCAGCGATGTACCCGTTGTCGTTATCGTGCTCAACAATGGCGTCCTCGGATTCCAGAAGGATGGAGAAACGGTGAAGTTCGGCACGTATACGTCGGCCTGCCATTTCTCACCGGTCGACCATGCAGCGATCGCTCGGGCGTGTGGTTGCGCTGGTGCGGTGGTCAGAGCGCCCGGCGATCTGGGGAAGACGCTCGACCTTGCACTTGCGGACCAACGACCATGGCTCATCGAAGTCATGACGGACCCGTCGGCTCACCCGCCACTGTCAATTTTCGACGGCACACTTGATCGTGCGCTCGCGCCGGTTTGAAGTTTCCTAGTTCAGATCGGAGATGCAGTTCCTGCGCTGGCGAACACAAGTAAGTCACGCCGAGCGCTCATCATTCATCGATCCTGCGAGCTTCCTTAATTCGTCGGCGCGTCTGAAGGTTGGCGCTTCGCCTCTAAGAACTGAGAGTATAATGGACACCTACGAAAACTACATCGGCGGTCGCTGGGTTGGCTCGGCTAAGACTCTGGACGTAATTAACCCTTCTGACGGCACGAAGATGGCCGCGATACCCCGGGGCGGAGCGGCCGAAATTGACGCTGCAGTTTTGGCCGGCCATGCCGCCCGTAAAGGGCCATGGGGAAAAATGGACGCCGTCTCGCGAGGTCGTCTGCTGCTCAAGATGGCTGAGCTCATTCGTCGCGATGGCGAGAAACTTGCCGCGATCGAAAGCGATGACGTCGGAAAACCAATGACCGTCGCGCTCGCAGATGCCGCCGTGTGTGCGCGATATTTCGAATACTATGGTGCAGCCGCCGACAAAGTACATGGTGAGACCATTCCCTTCCAGAGCGGTTTCACCGTGATGACGCTTTACGAGCCGCACGGCGTAACCGCGCACATCGTGCCCTGGAACTATCCACTGCAGATGACGGGCCGCTCGGTCGCACCATCGCTCGCTATGGGTAACGCCATCGTTCTCAAGCCCGCCGAGGACACCTCACTGACGGCGCTCGCGCTGGCGAAACTTGCCGAAGAGGCAGGCTTTCCGCCAGGCGTTTTCAACGTCGTCACCGGGCTCGGCGAAGAAGCCGGCGCAGCGCTATCGGCACATTCGGGAATCGGCCATATCAGCTTCACCGGATCCCGCGAGGTCGGCCGATTGATCCAGGCTGCGGCAGCCAAAAATACAATTCCAGTTACTCTCGAGCTGGGCGGAAAATCACCGCAAGTGGTTTTCTCGGATGCTTCCTTGGACGAAGCGGGCGCCACAATTGTTAAAAGCATCGTGCACAATGCCGGTCAGACCTGCAGCGCCGGTTCGCGGGTTTTAATCCAAGACGACATCTACGATCGCTTCACAACCCAACTTGCCGACCGGTTCAGGGCGCTGCGGGTCGGCTCCGCGAGCCAGGATCTCGATCTCGGACCAGTTGTCAACGCCGCGCAGCGAACCCGCATCGAAAGCTATCTGGAGATTGCGAGGCGAGACGGGTTGCAGATCCTGGCGGAAGGCTCGTTTGGAACCAACCTGCCTGCGGGTGGCTATTACGTCAAACCGACAGTGATTGGTGACGTCCCATCAAGTCACACCTTGGCACAGGAAGAAATCTTTGGACCGGTCCTTGTCGCGCTGCGCTTTCGCGACGAGCGGCATGCGGTAGAGATTGCAAACGACACGCCATATGGGCTGTCTGCCGGCGTATGGACGTCGGACCTTGGTCGATCGATGCGCCTCTCTCGCAGTATCGAAGCAGGCCAGCTGTTCGTGAACAATTACGGGTCTGCGGGCGGCGTTGAGCTGCCGTTCGGTGGCGTGAAAGGATCGGGCTTTGGCCGAGAAAAGGGATTTGAGGCGCTGTACGGCTTTGGCGTCCTGAAGACCGTCACGATTCGGCACGGCCTCTAAAGGTCGCGGCCGCGACCAGGCCCAAGTCGCTTCATGTTCAAGTCGTTCGTCGTCATCTTCCTCCCGCGACGGACGCTACTGGCCGCCCCTGCGTGGGGCGGCCGTTTTTCCTATCCCAAGCTGAGCCTTCAATCGGCTCCAGCCTCAGATGTGTTGGTAACCGACGATGAGCGATTCAATCTATAGCGGCCCAGTTTTTGAAATGGCCAGGCAACAATTCAAGAGGGCCGCCGATCATCTGCAAATCCTGGAGGTAGATCGGGACCGATTGCTTTATCCCAAACGGACAATCGCCGTGTCCTGCCCAATTCATAGGGACGATGGTCGAACAGAAGTCTTTCAGGGCTACCGCGTGCAACATCACCTTACTCTCGGTCCAACAAAAGGCGGAACCCGCTTCGCATCCTCAGTGGGCGTAGGTGAGGTTGCCGCCCTGGCCGTTTGGATGAGCTGGAAATGTGCTCTGGCGGGACTTCCCTATGGAGGAGCAAAGGGAGGTGTTACCGTGGATCCTTACGCATTGTCGCCACGCGAACTCGAGGCGCTTTCCCGACGCTACATGCAAGAGATGATTCCTTTCGTCGGCCCGCACACCGACGTGATGGCACCTGATATGGGTACCAACGAACAGGTCATGGCCTGGTTTATGGACACTTATTCCATGTACCAGGGGCAGACAATCAACGAGATCGTCACCGGCAAGCCAGTATCGGCGGGAGGAACACTCGGCCGTCGCGAGGCGACCGGCCGCGGGGTCGCTTATCTTGTCGGCCGCGCGCTTGAGCACCTTGGCATTCCCGCAACCGGCGCCACCGCGATCGTCCAGGGATTCGGCAATGTTGGGGCGGTAACAGCGCATTCACTTGCGGAAAGAGGCGTCAAGATTATCGGCGTCAGCGATCACACCGCCGCATACTATGATCCTGCCGGCATCAATATGGCAGAGCTGCAACGATACGCTGCCAAGCGCGGCCAACTTGCCGGCTTCTCTGCCGAAAGCCTCATTGAACCTTCGCAGCTGTTGGTCCGACAGTGCGATGTCCTGGTACCAGCTGCGATCGAGCAGGTCATTACGGGCCGAAATGCCTCCAAGCTTAAATGTCGCATTCTCGCCGAGGGTGCCAATGGCCCAACGACGCCAGAAGCTGACTTAATCCTGCAAGAGCGGGGCGATGAGATTTTTGTGCTGCCCGACATCCTGTGCAATGCAGGAGGCGTCGTCGTCAGCTACTTTGAATGGGTGCAGGATCTGCAGCGGTTGTTCTGGGAGGAGGCGGAAGTATTCGATCGACTCTATCGCATTCTCGAGCGCTCGTTCCAGCAAGTCATAGCTCGGGCAAAGCGCGATCATATTTCTCATCGGATAGCGGCCATGGCGATCGGCGTAAGCGTGGTACAATCCGCCAAGCACACCCGAGGCCTCTTCCCGTAATGACGTTACGACACATGGCACCAAACCGGAGTGACGAATGCTTGTTGCCCCTTGGCGGATCGGAATCGACATCGGCGGCACCTTTACGGATGTCGTAGCAATAGATGCGAACGGCCAGGTCGAGGCCCTCAAATCGCCTTCCAGACCGGACGATCCGTCAGCCGGCGTCATGACGGCGCTGAATGCGCTCGCGCGGCGGCTCGATGTTCCAACCCAGGAGCTGCTGGGTGGTTGCTCGATGCTCGTGCATGGTTCGACCATTGCGACGAACACCGTACTCGAAGGGAAGGGCGCACGGGTCGGGCTTCTCACTACCAAGGGCTTTCGGGATACGCTTGAGATTCGCCGGGGCATCAGAGAGGAGCCCTGGAACCATCGTCCGCCTTTCCCACAAGTCCTCGTGCCGCGCCGCTGGCGGCTGCCGATCGGCGGCCGATTTGACAAAGACGGGCTGGAGGTCGCGGCTCTGGATGAAGGCGACGTAAAGGCCGGAGCTG
Source organism: Bradyrhizobium sp. CIR18 (assembly GCF_014198295.1). Lineage (NCBI taxonomy): Bacteria > Pseudomonadati > Pseudomonadota > Alphaproteobacteria > Hyphomicrobiales > Nitrobacteraceae > Bradyrhizobium > Bradyrhizobium sp. CIR18. Next base: position 11,606 of record NZ_JACIHF010000013.1, read on the forward strand.
CGGCATTGAAGGCTGCGGGAGTCGAGTGCGTGGCCGTTTCTTTTCTACATAGTTACGTCAACGGCGCTCACGAGCGTCGAGCAATGGAAATTCTCCTGGCGGATTGGGACCCTGATGCGATTTTTTGTTCGCATGAAATCTCGCCCTACGCTGGCGAATACGGTCGCACCTCCTCGACGGTCCTTGCGGCTTATGTCTCGAGGCGCGTCGTTCCTTACTTGAGGTCTTTGGAAGATATTCTGCGGCAGAACGGACTCTTTGCCCCTCTGCTCCTCATTCAAAGTAACGGTGGTATTGCGTCAGTCGAGGAAATCGCCCGCAACCCTGCCTGCCTTCTTCTTTCAGGACCTGCAGCGCAGGTTGGTGCCCTGAAATATGTTGCCTCGACAATGGGCATCGACAACCTGATCTCCCTGGAGATGGGTGGAACGAGCTGCGATCTCGCATTGATGGAGGGTGGGCGCGTCCATTCGACGGACCGCATCGACATCGCCGGTTACGTTGCTCTTGTGCCAAGCGTCGACATTCACTCCGTGAGCGCCGGCGGTGGCAGTATCGCGCGGTTGGATGCCGGCGGAATGGTGACGCTCGGGCCTGACGGCGCTGGATCCATGCCAGGGCCTGTGTGCTATCGACGCGGCGGACAGCATCCAACAAATACGGATGCCCACCTCGTCCTGGGCCGTCTTGCGCCGGGGCCATTTGCTGGCGGTACGCTCAACCTTAATGATGAGGCGGCGCGGCAGGCGCTCAAGCGCGTCTATGGCGATACTGTCGGACTTGCGCCGGAAGTGGCCGCACTGGGCATCGTCGAATTGATGGACCAGAATTTGCGCCACGCCGTTGAGCATGTGAGTGCGGAACGCGGCTTTGACCTTCGCAACTTTACCCTTGTTGCTGTTGGCGGTGCCGGCGCCCTGCACGCAAGTTCGGTGGCCCGAAGCCTCGGCTGTTCGACAGTCTACATACCCCGTCTTGCCGGCGTCTTCTGTGCGTTCGGTATGCTCAATTCTGACGTTCGCCTGGATGAGGTCCGGACGATCCGGCGCGGCTTCAATAAAAGCGCGCTCGAGGAGTTTGAGCGTGTCGCGCACGAGCTTGAGGTGGGGCTGCGCGCGCGGCTTATGGCATACGGCGAGACTGGGAGCCATCCCGTGTTCAGCCGCCACATTGATCTAAACTATTTGGACCAGCAATCTCAGCTGTCCATCGAATGGACAAACAACAATATCGAAGAGATCATTGCGGACTACGAGGAGCGCTATAGTCTGCTTTATGGCCATGTTCACAAGCATTCGCCCTTTATGACACGCGCGTTGCGTGTGAGCGGCTCTCGCCGATTTCCCGGCGTTTCCATCCATAAGGTTTCGGCACCCGAATACATCGCATCCGCCTCAAGCCACCGTCGGGTTGTTGTCAATCGCGAGATTGGACCTGTCGACGTGAGTGTCTATGAAGGCTCCGATCTTACTCCTGGTGCACGACTTGTTGGACCGGCAATCATCAACGATATGACCACAACTGTATTCATCGGTAAGGGTGACAAGTTGAAAGTCGACGGGTCGAATAACTTTCTTGTCCGCTTGGGGGCTCCTGCTCAAGGAGGCGCGGTATGAGAATAGATGCAATCAGCTTGGCGCTGGGCCAGAAGCAGCTGGATCATATCTGCCGCACCATGGGATGGGTCATGGCGCGGACGGCGCGGAGCCCCATCTTCAGCCAGTCGCACGACTTCTCCTGCTTCATCGGAAGCAATTCCGGGCAGGTCGTGTCCCAGGCTGACGGTATTCCCATTCATACCGGTGGTGGTGGCATAGCACTGGCGCGGCTGCTCGAAACATTTGCGGGCCGTATCAATCCGGGCGATTGCTTCCTGGCGAACGATCCTTATGTCGCGGGCGGCAACCATCTACCCGACTTCACAATGATGCGGCCGGTGTTCCTGAAGGGAGAGCTGATTGCATTCACCTGCAACCGCGCACATCAGTCGGACATAGGAGGCGGCGCGGCCGGAACGTACAATCCCAAAGCGGAAGAGATCTTTCACGAGGGCCTCCGTATTCCCGTCGTCAAGCTGGTTTCCCAAAGGGAGATCCAGGATGATATCTGGCGGTTGATCCTCTTGAACTCGAGAACTCCCGACCTGCTCGATGGCGACCTCCGCGCGATGCTGGGGTCAACGGAGATCGGCGGTAAGCGTCTTCAAGACATGGCAATCCCGATGGGCGCCGAAGGCCTGCACCAGTTGTTCACGTCCCTCCTCGATTGGGCAGAGGAAAGCTTTCTCGCGGCGATCCACCAATTGTCGCCTGGTATCTACACTGGCGACGACTTCTTCGATCATGATTGCTTCGAAGCCGTCGACGCGCGCATCAAAACTGCAGTCACTGTCAGGGCGGATGGACTTCTCGTCGATTTCGCGGGCACCAGTCCACAGATGCGCGGCTTCAAGAACAGTTCGCTTGCGAATACGCGATCGGCAGTGCTCTTTGGACTGATCTCGTTTCTGGGCGCACACATCCCTCGCAACGATGGCGTCTTTCGCCGTGTTCGCATCGAAGCCCCTGAGGGCTCTCTGGTCAACGCAAAGCCACCAGCGCCTGTTACCGCGGCGACTACATATCCGGCGCACCAAATCATACATGCCATCTGGAAGGCGCTGAGCCCGCCGGCTCTCGAGCTGAGCTGTGCAGGCTGGAGCCGAATTTCCCACTGCAACACCTCCGGGACGGACGATAACGGACGATACTACGTTGCATATCAGTGGTTAGCCCAACCCGGGACCGGCGCCGTCAAAGGTCGAGACGGCTTCAATATATTAGGACAGATAACCACACTCGGCGGCCTTGCTTTGCCAGAGGTCGAGGACTTTGAAACCAGCTACCCATTCCTTGTTGAGCGTCAGGAGTTCGTCACAGATGGTGGGGGGCCTGGCCGCTACCGGGGCGGCACCGGCGCCGAAGCGATAGTCCGCGTGAAGCGCGCCGCTGAATATTCATTCCGCGGCGAAGGTAACTGCAACCCGACGTCATTCGGCGTATTGGGCGGACATGCAGCGGGCACCGGGAGCTGTTCAATCAAATTCGACGATGGCTCGACGTATGCTCCACCCCGCTTCGGCGTTGAACGGCTGCCACCGCTGACACTCACGATCAAGGCCGCCGGCGGTGGCGGTTTTGGATCACCATTCGAGCGGCTTCCGGAAGAGGTTCTGAACGATGTCATCGATGGGATGGTCAGCCCGGCAAAGGCGGAGGAAGACTACGGCGTCGTTCTGACTGATGATGATCTGCGAGTAGATGAAGAGGCAACGCGAGCGCGCCGTCAAAGAGCTCAAGAGCTTGAAGGACGGACGTAAGCAAGGCATTCATTTTGACGCGCCGTGGCATGGAACGCGCGGCTGTTCGCAAGTGCATCGCGCCAGTATGTTACCCCGATCCAGCGTTGGGTTACATTGGGAGCTCAGATGAGCGACTTGGAGGATTTCAGCAGTTCAACCCTGCTCTCGCGCCCTGACCTGCACGAAGCCACCGAAGGCGAATTCAAGGGCTGGCGGACATGGACGTTCGACCCGTTCCTGAACCATACGGGACCATTCTGGCACCGCGTGGAGGCAGAGCGAAAGGTACGTTGTGCCTTTCGCGTCCAGAAAAAGCACCTCAACGGAGCTGGAATTGTCCATGGCGGCTGCTTCTTGGTCTTTGTGGACTATTGCGTGTTCGCCATTGCAGGTCTCATTCTGGATAGCCCCGGGGTAACCGTCTCGCTGTCCAGCGACTTTCTCAGCACCGCGCGCGAAGGTGAGCTGATCGAAGCCACAGGCGAGGTGACCCGCGCTGGCGGATCACTGATCTTCGTCCGAGGCGAGTTGAAAACCGGCGAGCGGATATTGTTAACGTTTTCCGGAACACTCAAGCGGCTGAAGCAGAAGATCCGCGCAAAGTCTAATCCCGAGTCATTAGGATCCGAACGATATCCGTCCAGTGCTCACCAAGATCGGGCTCACGGTCGACGACAGGACGCTGCTGCGCGCCTATAGGCTTGCCGGCACCCATTTACGAGATTGGAATTCTTTTCGTTCAAGGCGCCGGACGGAAGCTCATTGCATAAGGCTGATATTTGCGAAAAGATAGCATGGCTGAAAAAGAGCAACTCGATAGAACCGCCAACGAATTTATCTGGAACATCATCGAGATCCATTCTCGAATTGAGGAGATACACAAGAATTGGGCTGAGATATTGCGAGTAACCGAACCGCAATGGTTGATCCTAATGGCCATTGATGAACTCGACCAAGGCCGCGGTTCCGCGGCCTCAAGCCGCGCGCGGGAACCGATTTTACATCGAACGACTATCTGGCGCTGCCAAGCGCACAGCGCATGAAGAGGGCGATTTCAGGAGCGCTTGACGCAGGCACGCCGATTGGTGCCGGCGGTTCGCGCCTTCTCCGCGGGAATTGCGAGGAACACGAAGCGCTCGAAGCGGAAGCTGCTCAATTCTTTGGAGCAGAAACGGCGCTGTTCTTCGGCAGCGGCTATCTCGCGAATTTTTCCGTCCTGACAACGCTGCCGCAGCGTGGCGATTTGCTCGTTCTCGATTCGCTGGTGCACGCGAGCGTTCATGAAGGGGCACGAGCGGGCAGGGCCGACTTTCGGATTAGTGAGCACAACAATCCGCAGTCAGTCAAGAGCACGATTAGGGAGTGGCGCGCGAAAGGTGGCGTCGGGCGTGCTTGGATCGTCGTCGAAAGTCTCTACAGCATGGATGGCGATTTTGCGCCGCTGGAGGACCTGGTAGAGATTTCCGATCGACTCAACGCGTTTCTGATGATCGACGAAGCGCATGCCAGCGTGTACGGCGAGCACGGACGAGGTCTGACGGCTCCTTATGAGAGACGCGAGAACGTCCTAGTGATTCATACCTGCGGTAAAGCGTTGGGGGCGGTCGGTGCGCTCTTGACCGCGCCACGAGCACTGCGCGACTTCCTCGTCAATCGGTGTCGTCCATTTATTTTTGCCACCGCGCCGTCGCCATTGATGGCCATTGCCGTACGGGAAGCGCTCCTGATCCTGCGGCAGGAGCCTGAGCGACAGCAACGTCCAATCTGGTTGCGTTTGCGCACCGTGAAATCCGTATGCGCGGGCTTCGGAGCAGTTCGCAGTCGCAAATCGTGCCCTATCTTGTAGGCGACAATGGCAATGCGATGCGGCTTGCCTCTGCGCTGCAAGGGTACGGGTTCGATGTCCGCGGAATCCGCCCGCCGACCGTGCCGGCGGGCACTGCGCGCTTACGCATCTCACTGACACTCAATGTGGAGAAGATGAGGTGCGGGCAATGCTGCGTGCCTCGCTGAGGAGACGAGGGGCTGGCGATGACGCGCGCAATCGTGGCGACCGGCACGGACACCGGCATCGGCAAGACGGTGTTTTCCGCCAGCCTAGCCTATCTCCTCGGTGCATACTACTGGAAACCGATTCAGGCCGGCCTTGACGGAGAAACCAATGCCGAGGCCGTCGTCCGGCTAGGCGGCCTCTCGGCCAATCGCATCATACCCGAGTCCTATCGTCTTCGAACACCTGCCTCGCCGCATCATTCCGCGGAAATCGATGGAGTGCGAATTGACGCAGAATCGCTCCGTGTGCCGGATGTTGGCGAGCAAACGCTGGTGATCGAGGGGGCCGGCGGCCTGATGGTGCCGCTGACACTGGGCACCCTCTACATTGACGTTTTTGAGCGGTGGGCTCTTCCGTTCGTCCTTTGCGCGAGCACGGAACTCGGCACCATTAATCACTCGCTGCTTTCCATAGAGGCCTTGCGAAGGCGCCAGCTTCGCATTCTTGGGGTGGCATTCATCGGAAAAAGAAATCCTGAAACCGAGATCGCGATTTGCGAGATGGGACGCGTACGCTGGTTAGGGCGATTGCCTTGGATTGCACCTCTCCAGGCCGGCAACGCTTCAGGTCGTGTTCAAGAGCTCGCTCGTTGACACTCTTTTCTTTAATCCATGATGCCTAGGATGAAGTCGCCGATTTGGCATCCTTTCACGCAACACGCCCTCCGTCACGAGATGACAAAGGTCGTGCGTGGCGAGGGCGCTTATCTCTACACCGCAGATGATCGTCGTATCATAGATGCAATTTCATCTTGGTGGGTCGTGACCCATGGCCACTGCCATGCACAAACTGTAAGAGCAATTCAGAAGCAGGCAGGCGAGCTTAATCAGATTATCTTCGCTGGTTACACTCACAATCCGGCTGAGGAGGTTGCCGCGGAACTCTTGAAAGTCGTGCCGCGCAGTCTCGACCATGTCTTCTTCTCCGACAGTGGCTCGGCAAGCGTAGAAGTCGCGTTAAAAATGGCGCTGGGGTACTGGCACAATAGCGGCGAGCAGCGAATACGTATCGTCGTGATGCAGCACTCTTACCATGGCGACACAGTCGGCGCGATGTTAGTGGGAGCCAGAGGAATTTTCAACGCCGCGTATGGCCCGCTATTATTTGATGTTACCACAATTCCGTTTCCTGCAGCAGGTCGAGAGCAGGCGGCGCTGGATGCGCTCGAGTGCGCATGTCGAAACGAAATGCCCGCCGCGTTCATCGTCGAGCCGCTCATGCTGGGTGCAGGCGGTATGCTGATGTATCCGCCCTGGGTACTCAAAGAGATGAAGTCCATTTACGAAGCGTCAGATGTCCTGCTGATCGCCGACGAGATCATGACAGGCTGGGGTCGTACCGGAACGTTATTCGCCTGCGAACAGGCTGGCATCACGCCAGATATTGCTGCTATTCAAAGGGGCTCACGGGAGGCGCGCTTCCACTCGCAGCAACACTCTGCCGAACTGATATCTTCGAGGCGCACTATTCGAAAGATCGAACCCATGGCTTGCTCTGCTGCAAAAGCCAATCTCGATTTGTGGCAGGATGAGAAGGTTCGCCAACGCGTGGCGTCGGTCGCGGCTATGCAGGGGCAGGCTATCGAGCCGTTCCGTGTCGACCCCCGCTTCGAAAACGTCCGTCGAACCGGCACCGTCACAGCACTCGACCTGAACACGAGCGATACAGGCTATCTCGCCGGGATCGGCCCGCAGCTTCAGACTTTCTTCAAGAATAAGAACCTGCTGCTAAGGCCGCTTGGCAATACGATCTATGTGATGCCGCCCTATTGCATCGCAGCGGCAGACCTTGACGAAATCTATGCGGGCATCAGGGATGCTGCCGACGCACTGAACTGCGATCGTCTTGGATGAAGCGTGCGATGCTGCCCGGCGCGCCTCAATATGCATCCTCCCGCCACGGCAGTCGGACGCTCGATGCTTGCCGCTGTCCATGAATTCGCCTGTGGCCAAGGTGGGTAGTTAAACGTCAGGTCTCGCCACCCTATCCGCGCCGCTTAAAAATATGTTGCATCAAATGTCAAAATGGGCTAAGGAGAGTGCTTGATGGACGCCGGGCTGGCGATGATCGCCAGGCCCGCAAAGCGCACAGCAAGAGAAATGCAAGGGGGCATCCACGTAACCTCGACAGGAGCCGAGAATGCGCAACAGTTCAATGGGTGTCTCCCACAGTTCGGCCAGGTGCTGCGCAATGTGCGGTGGAAAGTTCGGATTAATCCGCCACTACTCATGGCGAACGGCTCTTTGCTCTAAGGCTTGCGTTGGCCGCTTCCGGATGCGTCGGGAAGCCGACCATAGATGGCTTCGCATGATTGCGGGCGGCCCGATGGATGTCGCTGAATGCCGAATTGACTTTGAGCGGCGATCCGTTTGAAGAGCTCTCATAAACACTGTCGATCTGGCTTGGGTGCATTATGAAGGCCGCAAAATGCTGGCCGCGCGCGAGAAGGTGCGCAGAGTGCGGCGCCGCAGAAGATCGACCGAAATAGGGCTACAGCAGATGGTCTGCGGCTACCTCAGGATCAGCATCACCTCGAATGCTTGGATCGTTGAAAGAAGTGGGGCGGGCTAACGGAGGTACGGCATGAAGTTCATTCTCGTGAATCACAGGACCTCGTGCCGTGGTCGAACCTGCGCCGAATGTTCTCGGTCCCTGGGTCCGGGCTAATCTGCGAGACGTGGTGACACGGAGAGGATATTGCGATTACGATTGCTATCGCCGTCGCCAGCTCTTCGACATTGCGTTTCCATATCTTGCAACGCCTGCTTATTCCGGGAGCGATGCGAAAAATCTCGTTCCGTTTGGACTGGCTGCGTTGCTGATCATGGCGTCTCTGGCTTCAAGTTGGGACGGCCTCGATGTCATGGATCAATACGGCGGCGTATAGCGGAAAATCGCCTACGGCTCACGGGCCTCCCTCGGCTTAGCGTCGGTCGAAAGGTGAAAATGGCGCCTTACTACGTGCGCTGGTCAGGGCTGTATGGTCACAGCAAACTGCCTCAAGCAATGAATTTCGTTGCAGCGATGCAAGCAGGAAGCTCGTCGTATCGCAATGACCACCGCTTACGATGCGATTCCGACACGCATCGCCGATCCCTTCGTCGATATCATCCTTTCGGTGACAGCGTGGGAAACGTGTGCCTTGGGTTCGAAAATACGCTGCCGGTCAGCATGGCCATGATGAATCATCACCTTGAAGCGGTTGCGCGCCCAAGATCGCATGCCTTCTCGTGGCCGATATGCCGTTTCTCAGCTTTCACCTCAGTCCAGAGGAAACGATACGCAACGCCGGTGGCTTTCTGCAACGGGACGCCGATGCCGTTAAGCTCGAGGGTGGAACAAAGCGTGTCGAAACGGTTCGCGCTTTGGTTGATTGCGAAATTCCTGTGATGGGTCACCTCGGTCTCACTCCGCAGAGCGTCAACTTTATGGGTGGTTTCAAGGTGCAGGGCCGCAGCGCCGAGGATGCTTTACGTCTGCTCGACGACGCCCACCCTCTGCAAGAGGCCGGTTGCTTCGCCTTGGTTCTGGAGGGTATTCCGGGGGAACCTCCTGCGCGAGCGAGCGAGTCCCTCGCGATACCCACGATTGGAATTGGTGCGGGTCCCAGCTGTTCGGGCCAGGTGCTCGTATTCCATGACGTACTCGGGCTGACGGAAAACCGTCGGCCTAAATTCGTTCGCGCCTATGCCGAAGGTTTTCAGCTGTTGCAGGAGGCGTTATCGCGCTGGACTGCGGACGTCCGCGCGGGGTCATTTCCTGGACCACAAGAATCATATCAGCTACCCGAAGGTCTGGGCGATGAGATCGCAAAATGGGCGCCTTCCAATCCAACGTGATGTGAAAAGATGCAAATAATCACGAGGCTCCCTGAGCTACGGCGCGCCATCAGAAGCGCTCGCAAGGGGTACAAGAGTGTCGGCTTTGTCCCGACCATGGGTTACCTACACCATGGCCATCTGGCTCTGGTGGAGGCGAGCCGGAAGCAATGCTACACCACAGTTTTAAGCATCTTCGTAAATCCCAAACAGTTTGGACTGAACGAAGATCTCGGTAACCATCCGCGTGACTTCGAGCGAGACGGAAGACTGTGCCGCGACGCCGCGGTTGCGATTGTGTTTGCGCCGGATGTTTGGGAGGTCTATCCGGCCGAATTTGAGACCTCGGTCGAACCAGGCGAACTTGCGCAGCCACTATGCGGAGCGTTCAGGCCCGGACATTTTCGTGGGGTCGCGACGGTCGTGTGCAAACTGTTCAATATGGTGCAGCCGGACGTGGCGTTTTTCGGGCAAAAGGATTTTCAGCAGTGCGCGATCGTGCGTCGCATGGCGATTGATCTTAATTTTCCGGCCCAAATCGTCACCGTTCCGACGGTCCGCGAACCGGACGGGCTCGCGATGAGCAGTCGCAATCGGTATCTCGGGAAGCAAGAGCGACCGCGTGCTCTCGCGATTAGTCGCGGTCTGTTCACGGCGGACGCGGAATTTCGGGCTGGCGAGCGCGATGTCGCCAAGCTCATATCAAGCGCCATGCGGCATCTAAAGGAAGTCGATCGCGTCCAGTACCTCGAGCTCGTCGATGCTGATACGCTAAAACCGGCCGCGAGTCCCTTGAATCGTCCTGGGGCTCTTTGCGCCGCAGCTTACATTGGGTCTACCCGGCTGATCGACAATGTAGTCCTCACGCCGTAAACGTTCCGCATTATCAAGGAGCATCAGAACTCTCGATTTGGCGCATCTGCGACAACACAATTCGTGCCTGACGCAGGCGTTGGCGTCGCAGATCGGCAGGGGCAGGATATCTAAAGGCTACTCGATGAACAGATGATGTGCGGTTTTGCGGCTGGCTCATTGCAAACTCGGCTGGGGTAGGAAACACCTGACGCTAGGTTTCACAATCTCAACTCTCGCTGTGCCCATCTGAAGCGACATGGCTAGCGCATTCGCTTGGACGCACATTTCATCCCAACGTAAAATAAGGGGGTAACTTAGTATGACCGCAGTTCTAATCACTGGCGCAAATCGCGGAATCGGCCTTGAACTCGCTCGGCAATACGCAGCCAACAAGGCGGACGTGATCGGCTGCTGTCGCGCCCCCGAAACGGCTGAAGCGCTTAAGGAGCTGGTGTCGTCCTCCGGCGGTCGCGTGCAAATCATGCGGCTGGACGTTGCCGAGGAGGCATCCATCGCGTCCCTCAAAGACATGCTTGGCGATCAACCAATCGACATCATCATCAACAATGCTGGGATCGTCGGCCCGGAGAACCAGTCAGCCGATGGAATCGATGCTGAGGGTTGGATGATTACGCTGCGCGTGAACGCGCTCGCGCCGATCCTCATCGCCCTGGCGCTGCGCGACAATCTGAAGCATGGAAGCGAGAAGAAGCTCGTCGCGATCAGCAGCGGTCTGGGATCCACAAGTACCACTACATCGTCCGGTCTGGCCCCCATTAGATATGCCTACTGCGCGTCGAAAGCTGCCCTTAACAACGGCATGCACGCGCTTTCGCGTGACTGGGCGACAGATGGCATACTAGTGGGCATACTGGCGCCCGGGTATGTGCGGACCGACATGGGCGGTGCAGCTGCCGCTTCCCATCCCAGCTCCATATCACCAGAAGAAAGTGCGAGCGCTCTCATTCGACGCATCGCTGAACTAACGCCGGCGACCACCGGTACTTTCCAGAACCACCGGGGCGAGACGATTGCCTGGTGATTCCGGTCCCCTCGGGCTCGCTACGTGCCAAGGTCCGGGGTTGGTAAAGTCAAGTGAGCCGGAGACCGGGAGCATTCTGGGCTCGGCCGGGCCATCTTTTAAGGCTAAACAGGTCGTGGCGATTGCGCGCGGTGGCGCTTGATCTCGTCATAGACTTGGGCAGTCGCGCCACACAACCGAAAAGTCCCGATCTGCGGCGGCTCCAACGAGATCCAGCGCGACATGTTCGCCAAGGTTGTGCTGGGTCTCTAGGGACGATTATCATTCGGACACGCACTGAGGTCGAAGACAGTACTCCCGCATGCGCCATGCGCGTCTGCCGAGTGGCGAAGCCACTCGTACCGACTGACTGGCGTCCCCCTCAATGAGGCTTGCTCGCTGATAATCTGCTCCTCAATAAGCAAAAAAAGCAACCTTCGTGTATTTCGAATTGCAAGCGAGGCAATTCTGGACATTGCGAAAGTCGGCTATGTGAATCAATAGGCCTGATCTGATGACACACCTGACAGTAGGGAGCGCCTCTTGGCGCGCCGTCCGGCCCTTTGTCACACTTGTATCCATTGTATTCGACCAATTCACGGGTTCGTTTCAACTGATCTTTCAGTTCAGCAATTTGAGCGTACCTCGCTGCAATTTCTTCTCTAGCCTCCGAAAAGGCCATCTTGATATCGGGCAACGCAACGGTTAGATCCGCGATCTTGAGCTTGAATTCTGCCGCATCCACCGCCTTGTCGATGCCGCGCAAACAGTTCGCTAGTTTGATGGCCTGGCCCGCTGTCGCAAGCGCCGTCACTATATCCTAAGGTTTCTTTCTCCTGGAATCGATCGGTGCACAAACCGGAATAGGTGTGTTTGAATATCTGTGTATCAGTTCGTCGAATATATCCGACCAAACCTGGGCTTCCACATCGTGTCATCGCAATCAACAGCTCATTCCATACGTCTTCGCGCGCCTCAGTGAAGCATCGGCACGAAATGTACGATGTAGGCGAGTTCAGCATTTCGAAATCAATCCATATTAGTTAGCCATCGGTCATCGATCGAACGAAGAAGCTGAGCTTTGTTCAGCTCGAAGTGAGTCAGTCAAGATCGCGCCGAACCGTAAACATCTGCAAGGGGGGCCAATGAGCAGAGCTGAGACCAAGATTAGTCGGCTTTTATGAGTCCGGATTGGATTGCGCGTCCAGATGACGCTTCTCGGGATTTCCGGCGTCCTCGTCACCGGCGCAATTTGTGTCGCTGCGCTGAGCTACACGAACTTTTTGCAACGTCAGTCGAACGATAGCAATCGGCTTAAAGCCCATGTCGCATCGCTGTCACAAAGCTTCCTTGAGTCATGACAAATCGCGAGTGACTTCCTCCACAAGCCGACTGACATGTTAATCAAGAGTCAGAACGTGGTTTCGGCGCAACGCAACCTCGGCTTCAACGAGACGACGGATTTCAGGGTCGACTCCGCAAGTCTGTCCACGGGGTCGAGCCACGTCTGGCAGAGCTGAACCAGCCACGTCTTACGATTCTGATGCTGATGATGCGTCGGCACGAGAAAGACTTCATCCTGCGCGGCGAGGACAAATACGGCGACCAACTGGGCAAGCGGGAAGGGGAGTTCGAAACCGCGCTCTCTCAGGCGAGCCTCAATCCAGAGATGCACTCCCAGATTTTGGAGCTGATCCGCGCATGTAAAGTCAGTTTTCTGTCCTACATGGTGACACAACAGACCCTAAGCGACCAGGTCGAGGATCTGGGACATATCTATGACCGCATTCGCCCGTTGCTCACGAATATTACGGCTGTGGTTGATCAGCGATCAAGCGCTGCGGAAACGCGGGTTGAAGAGATTCGGCGGCAACAGATATGGCTCATCGGACTTGCAACGATTTCTGTAGGCATGTTGGCGCTGTTTTTCGGCCGGCGTACCGCCAGGACGGTCGCTTCGATGACGGCGGCCATGCGACGGCTCGGTGACGGTCATTTCGATGTGGTTTTGTCCGGCCTCGGTCGCGCTGACGAGCTCGGCGAAATCGCCCAAGCGGTTGAGATGTTCAAATTGAAGTCTCGTGAGAAGGCGCAGGCCGACGTCGATGCGACGGCGGATGACGATCGTGTTGCCGCGGAGCAGCGTAGGACCGATATAGCCCGCCTCGCTCGTGAATTCGAAATGACCGTCGGCAAGGTCATCGACAGGGTCTCGTCCGCGTCCTCAGAACTTGAAGCGTCCGCCCGCAGCCTGACCTGCACGGCTGATCACAGCCAGCAACTCTCACTCGATCTCGCCTCCTCATCTCAGGAGGCATCCGTCAACGTTCACCAGATCGCGGTCGCGACAGGTAAAATGGCCGAAACGATCATAAATATCGGCCTCCAGGTCGAACAGGCATCCAACATGGCCCGCGAGTCGGTTTGCAAGGTGGAAGTCAGCGATCAGCGCATGGTCAGTCTGACAACTGCGGCGGCGCGGATCGGCAGCGTCATCGAGCTGATCGACGCAATTGCGCGGCGAATCAATCTGCTCGCGTTGAACGCCACGATTGAAGCCGCCCGCGCCGGTGATCTCAGCAGAGGTTTCGCGATTGTCGCTCAGGAGGTGAAATTTCTGGCCGGGCAAGCCGCGCATACGACCGTTGAGATCGGCGAGCAGATCGGCAGCATCCGGGCAATAACGGTCGAGTCCGCCAGCTCGGTCACCGAAGTCGCTGCGATAGTCGGTCGCATCTCGGAGATCGCCAGGATTGTAGTTGACTCGATCGGAGAGCAGCAAACGGCCAGCAAAACCATCGCAAGCAATGTTCTTGGAGCAGCGACCAGGACCACCGAAGTGGCGTCCATCGCTAGGGAAGTTACCAAAGGCGCTGAGATAACCGGAGGCGCGTCGATTCAGGTGCTGGCGTCTGCCGAACTGCTGCATGGGGAAAGCTCTCAGTTGAAGCGGGAGCTAGACAGCTTCCTCACCAGGATTCGAGCGGCGTAGGGTCGGTGCGTAACTTACCAGCGAACTGGATGCGCTCCGGCGAAGTGCGATCTGTACGCGTGACGGGTTTGGAATTCGTCTCAAGAGGAACAAGGCCTTGAACAAGGGAAACTTTTGATGCCGTACTGCTCTTTCGATCTTGTGATTGGCCCGAAGTGCAAAGAACAGGGTGGTCTCATCCTTGAAAACCTTGAGCTTGCTTCCGAGCGGGCAATCCAGCTTGCGACCGAGCTCTGTATTGTCTACCCGGAACTCAAGTCTAAGGGCTGTTCAGTTCGGATCATTGGTGCCGATAACGCCGAGGTCTATCGCACCCCACTTGATCCGGCGCCGTCTTGGATGAGCGTCAGCATTAGTCGTCAGCAACAGCGATAACGGAGTGCGTATGGTTGGCGCGGCCGGAGGACCTCGACTCCGCACCGCGCGTTTTATCAACGAACTGTGATGAGGTTGTCCTGGGTTCTTCCGCACTCTGGCGGAGAGGCGCCTCAACGTTTGCGTCGCACTGGGCGGGGGGAAGGAAGACGGCTGCGTGAAGCGGGGGGAAGCGGCAGACTGACCTTCGCGTTGTAGATTCGTGCCGTTTGAAAGAGCTGTAAGGAAGCCGAAAACGTCACGATCACCGCGTATATGAGAAGGACAAGACTTATAAAGTCCATGATTTACCAACCGGTGGCTCTCGCGATGATGGCTGACACCAAGGCTAGGACCTGGACGCAAATAAAATGTACGAGGTTCGCGGTCAGCGTAAGGTAGAAGGATCGGGGGTCTCCCTCTTCAATATTCCGAAAGATATCGGCCGATGAGAAGGCAAGCACGATTGCGAGGGCGCCAACCGTGAACCCGAGAAGGTTCGGAAGAACCCCAACAGCGATTTCCGCCGCCTTGACACTGTGTTCTTGTTTTTCATCCCGCGTCCAAAACACCAGACAGAACAGACCGAGGAGTATGGAAGTTTGAAAGTAGGGCGAGCGCAGCAATTCTCTAAGGCCGCCCGCGCCAAAATGCTCGCCCAGCTCATTTTGATATTCGAGTACCAAGAGGTGTTTATTCTCGAGAAAGACGAAGTTGAAGGAGCGGAAAGTTCGTATCCAGACTCTCCAGAATCTGGATTTCGTGCTTTTCCTTCGCCGTCGCCTCGCGATCTTCGGCCTGATTGAGCCATTTGCCTTCCCGATCGATCTCAGTCCAGACTAGGATGCGCCCGTAGAAGCTGGGTGGATCACTCTTCCGGTCTGCCGGGTTCGTTATTTTCGCCAAATCACTGCCCCAGAGCCGCACCGGAACATCCGCGGCAGCCTCAAACAGCTCCCTGTAGATTCCGTTTGGGTGGGGATCGGCCGCAATATTTGCGCTCCCCTGACTATTGTTAGCTCGCCCGCCATTGTGATCTCCTCAGCGGGCGGAATAATTCCCAATACATTGCCAATCCGCAACCACCGCGCGTGCAAACTGACGAGTTGAGCACAGCATTGCCGCAAACGTGCTGCGGTTTGGAGCGGGAAAGTCGAGGGATGCTGCCGTACGGATCGGTCTGTTGCGGGCAAGTCCCGGAGTTTTTCCGGGGAGCTTCCTAGATGTTACACCTCGAATTCCGGCGGGAACGGAGGGTTGCTGATGAGAAAAACGAACAAACAAGCAAAAGCGGCCCGCGTCCGTACGCTCCGTACGATCTCCTATTCCTTTTCTGTAATCCGGAGCAAACGAGAGGGGCGCGTCTCAATGATGCCGCGGAAGAGCTGCCAAGAGCGAGCGAGACAGATCCGCTGGGGCCTCAAGCTGCGGGTTTCTGCGAGGCTATGATCATAGTTGATGCGTATCGGACAAACATCAGGCGGGCAGGTGCCGGTGATTCGGCCCACGTAGCCACCAGATGCGGCTGGCAGGCCTGCAATAGCCACTTCATACTGGTTGAGCCGTGGCGAAGCGCGATGAGCATAGCTTTAATATCGTGATCACCGGGAGGATGACTTCATGAACTCGGTCATGAAGGGCTCGCCAATGCCGGGCCAAGCCGCTCGTCGATAAAACATCAGAGGCGGCGGACCTCGGCATCTCACAGGCCCCGCATGGGGGGCGTATCTCCTTTGATCAGCTAATCAGAATGGTTCTTTGTCGTTCGGACGGAAGATGCTAAGTCGCCGCGAGATCTCGGAGAAACCAACTTTACCAACTACTCGTTCCTCTTCGTCTTCGAAGACGTCGTTGCCCCAAACTTCGCGTATGATGTTCCTGACGTAAGCTGCCACGTTCGAGTCGCTCCATTTTGGATTCCCGGTGATCGATTGCGGCCAGGTATTGCTGCCGACCCTCAGGATCGTGCCGTCGTGCCTGAGAACCAAGGCGATCTCCTCAGATAGCTGGAATTCCTCGCGGAATTCCTTGGGATGGACGTCATCCTGATCTTCATCATAATCAAACTCTCCATCGAAGCTTATGACGAGTTCTGTCGACGACCGAAGGCGATCTTCCAGCTCGCTCGCTTCTAGCCAGTCAGCGCCCCATTTGATCAGTTTGCAAGCTCCGATGTCGCCTCCGCACTCGAGCAGGACTTCGCCAGATCTGGCCTGGCGTTCTTCATCCTTCACTGAGGTTGCGATCAATGCAGCCTGCTTAGTTGCCCACTGCGCAAGGGCCGGTGGTGTGGCGATAGGTTGAGCTGAATCCCGGGCTGCGGTGACGGCTTCGCCAAGCAGCACACCCTCAACGTGAAGACGAGCAGCGCGTAGCCCGGAAATGGTGACCCACCCGCCATCAGGCGAGAACGAGTGCCTTGAGGGTGCAATGAAAGCGCGGCCGAATACCTGGCCGTCGGAGCCACATATGGGCTGCATCAGGGCCCGGCCGACCTTCAGCGTTTCATCTTCAGAGCGGTCGCTGGTGGGATTGAGACGGCGCACCAGCTCGAAATCGCTGATCTTCAACCAGTCACCAGGTCGAGCAACAGGTTTTACTCTGTCTTCAGCGATCGTTGCGATCGCGATATCAGATTGGGGGCGACCGCACCGACGAGTGCATTCAAAGGCACCGTCTGTTTGCTGTACGAGTTGACGCGCAGCAAGCCGCCGACGTCATAGGGCGGATTTTTGAGCAAGACCTCGACACGCGTTCCCCCATCGACCGGAACGGGCTTGCCCGAAGCCGACGACAAGATCGGTCGAGAAGTTGTGCCACCGCGAAAGTCCAGCAGCCTTCCCGTTTCCTGGCCCTTGTCGCACCTTCGCGAGTACACGCGAACAACCGATCCGCGCAAGAAGACGGAGAAGAACCCGATCCCAAACCGACCGATGGCGTGCATGCCTGCGGCCATCAGTCCTGGAAACTCCTGCCTGGCGAGAGCGAGCGCCAAAATGTCGTTCCGAAATCGAGAAGCGGACCCGTCAGCACCTGTTCGGACATCCCGATCTCATTATCCTCGACAATGAGCCAGACCCGATCGGCCTCCGATACCAGGCCGACGCTGATGAGACCCCAGTCAGACGGGCGATTCTGAAATTTCCGCCTGGCCTGCACGGCGTCGGCGGCGTTCTGGATTAGCTCACGAAGCGGCACGGTCACGTCATGCCCGTAGAGCTTGGATCCGCCGAGGTTTTCGACAATGCGAGGAACATCCGAGACCTGCAAACGGGCGTCCACCGGGCGCCAGCCGCGGGTCTGGATCGTGCGTGCCAGCATTTCCGGGGATCCGGCGCCCTTCACCCGTTTCGCTCTCAGGACTTGGCGGCCACGGCCTTGCAGCAAGAGCTCGACATCCCGCAGTTCGCGATCAACGGCGTTGAGCGTGTCGCATGCGAGCCACCAAGCTTCAGCGTCATCGCGTCCAAACGGCTGACCGGTCGTGAACATCACCGCATCGGGCTCGAGGTGCGGGCGTGCAATGGGCTCCTGGAATGCCCAATGGAGTGCTGACACGCCACTTGGGTTTGTGACCGCCGAAGAAATCGTGGTGCGCGGCGGCTGTCGAGATGCAGAGCATCTGCGACGCGCAGGAGGCAGGCCAACTTTTACCGATCGACACAGTTGAGCGTCCGATTTGCCAATGCGCCGAGATCGCCTGAAAATTTCTGCTCCAGCCTCTGAACTGACCACCAATGGCTGTGGGCGATCTGACCAATGGTGGGTCCGTAGGAACGACGGAGCTCAGAGTCCTCGACGAGATAAATCTGAGATCCATCAGCCGCACGCCATGCTTGCTCGGCTAACACTTCAGCTCGTACAGCGTGAAGCTGACGAAGCACGTCCGGCACAACGCGTCGTACGATCTCGGCAGGCGGCTGTCGAGGTCGGATCTTGCGCTTCCTCCACTTCTGATGCCAGGGGGGGCGTGCAACGGTGTCCTTCCATGCTATGGTCGACGGGACCTCATCTAGCCCGCCGGGGTACGCAGCAAGGCTCATAGCTGCATCGTGAAGAAGAATGCTCTCTCCGAGAACGAAGCCTTCAGCAGGATTGACGTCGACGGCGCCTTCGGCGACGGCGGACGCCGTATCCCACAACGCGTCCAGATGGCTCACATCGTGCACTGTCATGCAGGGCAGGTCGGTCGCGATACGCGAAACCAGCAGAGCAGCGCGCTCGCGAATTGAGAGATACTGCACCCTAAAAAATTCTTGGTCTTCAATAGAGCTGTCGGAGCGCGGCTCCTGGAATGCCTGTCGCCAAAGCCACGTGTGACGGAAATCTGGTCCGCTGGCAGTCATGCCATCCTCGATACAAATGAAAACTCGCGTCGCTCACGGCGATGGCGCCGCAGCGAACTCAAATTGCGCCTCGCAGCCACCATGCGCGCAAACGGGCTTTTTCAGCGCGAGGGGCGTTGGAATTTTCTTCGTCCGCACTTGCTGCAGGCAAATTGGTTGCGGAAGGCCTTGAATTCCTCCCAACGGGCCTTTCGTCGCCGATCGAGCCGTTGCCGTAGAGACCGTCTTGAAAATGGCTTCCGAAATTCTCGATCGCGCCCATCGCTAGGCTATCGAGGAAGCGGTTATTGACGCCCTTCACTTGCGGCGGGGCGAGCTTTGCCTCCCTCAGGAAGCCTGCTAGCGCCGAAGCTAGTTCGCTGCGCTCCTAAGAGTAGGCCCGCTTCAGCGGCGGGATCCGTACGTTGATTCCAAAGTCACGACCGATGCTGAGCAGCCATTCCGCCTTGGCTTGGCGCATTTCATTGGCTGCAGCCTGGCCGTCTGCCCATCGCGCCTCGATCATCTCATCAGTGACTTTGTGATCGGCAAATCGGGGCCCGTACGCTGGGTCGAGGCCGATGATTTGGGTGAACTGCCAAGTCTTCGCTTCGAGCTGATCCTTCAGATACCTGAAGAACCGCTCGTCATGAGTCGTGATCAGCAGCTGGCAATCGCTGAACATGGCGGCAATCAATCCGGCGATCGTGCGTCGGTGATCGGCATCGTAGGACGTCACGATGTCGTCCAGTGCAACAATCGTCACGCGCGCATTTAACTGGTTGACCGCAGCTAACCACAGCGCGAGTGGCAGCGAGTGGATCTGGGAATCGCTCAGATAGCCGCCCGGTTGCACACCGTTGCGGTTCTCGGCGAAGTCGATCAGCAGATTGAACCACTGCTGGTTGGTGTTGTCTTCTGCCGGCAGCTCTAACCGGACCAGTGCCGCATTCGTGCCCTGGATCACCTTGTAGATTTCGTTCGTCGGGGCTCGTAGGCGGTCGAGCAGCGACTGTACTGTTCTCCGGATCTCCGCGGAAATTATCGCCGCCTGCGCCGTCAAGGCATCGGAGAGCTTGACCAACTCGCTGTGTGTACCGAGAGTAAGCTCGCTCTCGGCTTGAATCTCGATCAATCGATCGATCTTGGTTCGGGCCCTGACGTAGGTGTGGTCGCCCTGCCTGGACTCGATGTCCGTGATCGCCTGATCGAGGCTGGCCAGTAATTTGGCAATCTCTATGGTAATATCAACCGATGCCGGTGCGGCGCGCCCTGGCCAGCCGGAGATGTTCGCTTGATAGGCGCTGAGTGTGGTCTGAGCGCGGTCTCGTCCTCGTGCAACAGCCCGATTATGCCTGGCAGGGCCGCAGCCAATCGTGTCTGCGCCTTGCTAACGGAAGACTTAGCCGCATCGAGAGCCTTTTTTGCGGCAGCGTAATCTGCCAATTCCTCCAAATGCCTGGCGATATGACCACGAATCGCATCAGCGCTACCCGCCGTGGTGTTCGCGACTGGCGTGGCACAGACTGGGCAAACGTACGGCGCGGGGATGTCCTTCCGCAAATAGCGGTTCTGCCGCTTGCCAAAGCGCCTGAAAGGCCGTTTGTTGTCCTCCAGCTTTGCACGCTGGCTCAATTCGACGTAGGCCGCGTCATCGCTTTTGAGTGCGCCCAAAACCAGTGCCGGATCCAGAGGCACGAGGACCTGCGCATTCGCGTACGTCAGCACGGCTCTACCGTCCCAAAGCTTTGAGCGCCCTTGCCCGATCCGCGTACCACGCGAGCGCATCCTGTGCAGAAGCACAGGTGTTTCTGGACGGCCGGTCGACTATTTTCGGACTTTTGATTTAGACAGCAACGCGACGGCTTGACGAATTGAGCTAACCCCAAGTTTTGCCCGAGCATTATCCAGGTGAAAGGCGACGGTTCTCCGGGCGATGTCGAGAATTATCCCGATGTCACTGAAGGACTTACCTTGAGAAGACCATTCAAGACATTCCAGCTCGCGCGAAGAGAGCAAGACGCCGCCAACCATTCGCTCCGACTGTGCGGCTAGCTTGGCATGGGCGTGGAAGTACATCGCGATGACTCGCAAGATCGGGGCGTGAGTCCTTGTCGCTTGCTCGAATTCAATTCGCCGCCGGTCCGTGGGAAAGGTCACGGCCGCAATTGCACCCTTGTCGTGTATTGGAATCGTAAATCCGCACCGGATGCCAAACCTAGCGGCTTCTTCAAACAGCTCGCGCTCTATCTCGGCCCGAAACCGCGTTCCGAATTCGAGACCCCAGCGAAACGGTTGAGCGTGGCGTATCGCCTGACTAACGACCGGATCAAAACGCTCATAGTGGCGCCGCAGATAGTGCGCTGTCCACGATGGGAGATATGTCGATATGAGTTTGGGAGCACCATTCGGTTCATGAGTATTCTTAAGTGTGTGTTGGTCTGTGGTTTCGTTCAGTCGATCGATGGATTCTTAAATAGTGCGATATATCTTGGATGAGCGCACTCGGTCGGATTATCGGGTATTTGCCACCCTTGCATGCTGCTCCGCCTCTGGCTGATCATTGTTCGTCGTCATAGGCGTTCACGTGGTGAAAAGTCGCCTCGAACGTGACAATCGGCTAATGGATATATTCGTATGATTGGTCGCGAGAGTTACCAGAGAAACTTGTGCAACATGAACAAGGCGTCGTTCCGGATTGCCTATGGTCGTCATTCTGGTTCAATTTCGAGCTGGCGACGACTGTTGTTGTTCATCACTCCAAGCGGTGAAATACCCGACGGGAAGTACCGAGCGTTAACTCTCCTTTTTTTTCCTCGTACTGTTGATCTGGTGACGCATAATCTTAAGCCGCCTTTCCGTTAATGTCCTCTTTGCTCTTTCAGTCCAGCTTTCAAGTCATGCGATGTCTGATCAGCAGGTGTCAGAAAGCCTGGAAACTAAGCGTCCAGCGTTATTGACAGCGAGTCGTCGGTTGCACCTCGTCACATTGAGGATGCCGCGTACGAACCGGACGATAAGAGCTGCGGCAGTGCGAAATGTACTGTTGTGACGCGATTAGAACACGCTAACGGAGTGGGCGTGTGCGTTGGTTCGGTCCGTACAAAGTTTGCGCGCCGACAACGAACGCAATCTGTCAAGGTCATCATGCGAGCGGCGGAATGCTCCGCACCGCGACGTCACTGCATAATGCGATCGGTCGACGTTTCAGCAAGGCCCTGCAGGTCGAGAATGATTGGGGGCGAAGGTGGCAGGTCTCGTTTGGGGTTGATTGGCCACTTTTGAGGGTGACACTATTTGGAGGACTTTTATGAACATGGCTAAGAGCCTTTTGCTCGGTTCGGCCGCGGGTCTAATCGCCCTGGGCGGAGCGCGGGCCGCCGATCTCCCTGTTAAGGCCAAGGCGGTCGAATACGTGAAGATCTGCTCACTCTATGGTGCTGGGTTCTACTATATTCCAGGGACCGATACGTGCATTAGGCTCGGGGGGTATCTGCGCGCTGAGACGGCGTTCAACACCAATGGGGTTTACGCGTCAGGGCGAGTGAATGGCGTGGGCGGGGCTAACAATCGCCTGAGTAACTATTACACTTGGCGTTCTCGACAGGATCTGACCTTCGACACGCGCACTGCGACCGAATACGGAGTGGTCCGCACCTTCTCCCAAATGGACTTCACCTGGACCGGCGGGAGCTATAGCGGTACCGGAGCTGGCGGTACCGCCTACGCTGGTGACTTCCTTGCGGGTGGTTCGCTCAGCGTCATGTACGCGTTCATCCAATTCGCCGGTTTCACGTTTGGTAGAGCGCAGTCCCAGTTCTCCGCCCCCTGGAGCAACTATCCGGGGAATAACTTCGACGGTCTGCCGGGTGGCGGCGGTTGGGAGCCCGTGAATCAGTTCGCGTATACCGCGGACTTCGGTCAGGGCATCTCGGCATCTTTCTCGGCTGAGGATCAAGTTAGTCGCGGCACGACCAATATCTGGAACGTGAGCAGCGCGACCGCAGCGGGGCTTGCCACGGGCGCGTACGGTGCCAATGACATTGGTGGTTCGCGGGCTCCGGACCTCGTCGCAATGCTTCGTGTTGACCAGGCTTGGGGACTCTTCCAGGCATCGGTGGCCGCGCACGACAACCACGCTGCTTACTACGGCGCCACCGAGCTCACGGGTCATCCCGGAGACAAGTGGGGCTGGGCTGGCCAGCTGGCTTTGTCGGTCAAGAACATCCCGACTGGTGCGGGTGACACGATCAACGTCCAAGGCGTTTATACGAAAGGTGCAAGCCGTTACAACTTCCAGCCGTATGCTTCGACCGCTTTCGCGATGTACGGCGGCACAGGCTTGGCGAGTGCTTACCAGAGCGTCGGCTTGGCTGGTGTCTCCGACTCCGTATTTGTGACTGATGCTGGCCAGGAGCTGACCACGACCTATGGCTTCAACGGTGCCTATAACCACAACTGGGATCCCCACTGGAGCACCTCGCTCTACGGTGGATGGGGTGCTGTGCGGTACAACAACACTGCCAAGGGCTATATGTGCGGTGCCTTCGTCGCGAGCCTAGCGCTCTCTAGCGGAATTGGCGGCTGCAACCCTGACTTCAACTACGCGGTTGTTGGTACGATCACGCGCTGGACTCCGGTCAAGAATCTGACCTTCTCCGCCGATCTGACTTACACCGTGCTCGACCAGAAGTACGCGGCGGGAAGCACTGTGGTGTTGCCGGTGCAGGCAGGAATCGCCAAGCCCGGCGCCACCTACGAGCTGAAGGACCAGAACACGTTGAGCTTGCTGCTGCGGGCCCAGCGCACTTGGTGAGTCTCTGTTAACTAGTGGAAGGAGAAAAGGAAGGGCTCTGAAAAACTAGGGTTAACCTCCAGAAGGCCTCCGGCATGCCCGCCGGGGGCCTTTTAGAATTCTAACCCACTTGCTGGTCTGCCGCTGTTGCGGCTACACGGCCTCATCGGGTGAGATCGCGGAACCGCCCTCGGCTACTGTTCTATCGTCGCGGTCCTAGATCTATCATTCACAGTTTACTTCCTCATAGCGACGCCGCGTTTGCGCTAGTGGTTTTATGCACGAAACCGAAGGCATCGCCATTATGCCGGTTCAATCTGGGCGGCTGACGAAATTTGCGAACTGCACATTGTGCTGTATGGCGCAAGGAGCGCTTTGCTCTGCGCCGCCGATCAAGTCTGTAAGTTAGCGAGCTACTCCTGCGTAGATTCGCGAATGCGCGACGGTCCAAGTAGTCGTCAGCTAGGGTTGGTTTATCGAACCAAAAAAATAGCCGCCATATGTTGCAACATATTCCAGATTTGGTGTAGTAATTCCCCCACCAGAAGCATTTGGTCTACGAGGTCTTCGATGGTCAACCGCATGCAATTCTACATCGACGGGTCGTGGGTCGATCCGGTGTTCAAAAGCTCCAGACCTGTTGTCAACCCAGCGACCGAAGAGGCGATGTACGACGTTGCGCTCGGCTCTAAGGCCGATGTCGAGAAGGCCGTCGCCGCCGCGAAGCACGCCTTCCAGGCCTATTCCCAGACCGGGAAGAACGAGCGTCTCGCGCTGCTCGCAGAGATAATCGAGCGTTACAAGCGTCGCGCGAAGGAGATTGGTGCGGCGATTTCTGACGAAATGGGCGCCCCGCTGCCGTTTGCGGAGGAACTGCAGGCCGGTGTCGGGCTCGTCCAGTTTGTGAGCACATTGAACGTGCTGAAGGACTACAACTTCGAGGAGGCGATGGGCGCTACCGCGGTGTTGCGCGAACCGGTCGGCGTAGTTGGCATGATCACGCCATGGAACTGGCCGATAAACCAGATCACCTGCAAGGTCGCGCCGGCGCTTGCGGCCGGCTGCACCATGATTCTGAAGCCGTCAGAGTTCACGCCGACCTGTGCGCTGATCCTGACGGAGATCCTGCACGAGGCGGGCGTGCCTAAAGGCGTATTCAACCTGATTAATGGCCTTGGACCCGAGGTTGGCGCCGCAATCAGCGAGCACCCCGATATTGACATGGTTTCGTTCACTGGATCGACGCGCGCGGGTATCGATGTCGCCACGCGTGCAGCACCAACAGTGAAGCGCGTTAGCCAGGAGCTCGGTGGCAAATCACCGAACATCATCCTCGATGACGCCGATCTCTACAAGGCGGTTGCCGGTGGTGTAGTGAATATGTTCAGCAATTCAGGCCAGACCTGTAATGCGCCATCGCGAATGATCGTGCCACTGTCGAAGATGAAGGAGGTCGCTGCAATCGCGAAGGCTGTCGCCGACAAGACTAAGGTCGGCGATCCCCGGGCTGAGGGCACCACCATCGGGCCAGTCGTGAGCCGCAATCAGTGGGAGAAAATCCAGGCCCTGATCCAGAAGGGCATCGACGAAGGGGCGACACTAGTTGCCGGCGGTCCGGGCCTGCCCGAGGGCGTCAACAAGGGGTTCTTTGTCCGTCCAACCATCTTCGCCGAGGTTACCAACGACATGACGATCGCGAGGGAGGAGGTCTTTGGGCCCGTACTCACAATCATTGGTGCCAAAGATGAAGTGGACGCCATCAATATCGCTAACGACACTCCTTATGGCCTCGCGGGTTATGTATCGGCTGGCACGGTCGAGCGTGCGTGCAATGTGGCGCGGCGAATCCGTGCGGGCAACATTAACCTGCAAGGGGTGCCGAACGATCTTACCGCACCTTTCGGCGGCTACAAACAGTCTGGCAATGGCCGCGAATGGGGCAAATACGGTCTGGAGGAATTTCTCGAAGTGAAGGCCGTCGCAGGCGTTAACGCAGCCTAAGCCGTATTTGCGAACGGAGCGACATTTCACCATCAGAGACTGATCGCTCCGTCGCTGATGGCCAAGCCTTGTCAGCTTCTTAGCCGGGCTTACGAGGTCTGTGGATTTTGTGAGACGCATATCGCTTTGCGATCTGGGCGTTCGTCAGCAGTCGAATGGGCCTCGGCGAAGGCGGGCGTCGAAGTAGTGGTTGACAAACAATCACTATTGGCCGCCTCGGCCCCCATGTTTCGCAAGGACGACGTCGCTTTTCGTGACGCATTCAGTAGGCAACTCGGTATTTTGATCGAGAACGGCACTTACGAGAAGCTCTGGGCCTAAGTATGGTGCTCCTCATGGGGATGAGATGGCTCCTCTGCTTGCCAAGCTAACTAAGGCACGGATATTGTGCCAAGCTAGGAGTAGCAGGCCTCTGCGGAGAGGCTCGTGTGCTAAGACCCTCTATGTGCTGACTCACATAACGGAAATCGCGATCTTCTCGGCAAAGCCTTCCAATGCGCTTGGGGGCCTTGGCCTGTAGCTGCGCAAACCCTCCTTCGAGTGCCGAGCGACCGATGGGCGCAGAAGGCGGCGGCGGCGCAAGGCAACAGCGCACGCCTTTCGAATTGATTTCACCTGATTGTCGAGAGCCGGCCAAAGATTCATCCCGATCTCCTTGCCGAGCGCCAGTGCTCGTCGACTATCACCGATCTGTCTACCCTGGTGTCCAACTATGATGCACGCATTAGGCTAGATTGGTTGGCGCTGCTTTGTTGGGTCGTCCGAAGCCAAAGACCTAAACCAACCGCGTAACGCCGGCGCCCGACAATTCCAGTTCGGTATTGATCCTCTCCAAAATGGTATTAGCCGCGCGACGCGCTAGTCGCCGAAAATGCACGAAGTTCTTCAAGGGATGCTGCGTCGTCATGGCGAGAACGTCTCGGATTGGAAAATCGAGCGCCTGATCAATGCCGCAGTGAAGGAGCGGCTGACCTTCTATAGGTGCCGCGCGTGGTCCAATTCGTCGACGAACTGCAGCGTGGTCCATCGCAACGGATCAAGAAAAGAGAGACCGTCATTGACCTAGAAGGCGCATGAGACGCGGAGAGAGCCGGCGTGAAGCCGGCGCGGATTGGTTTAAGGAGTGAGAATGACAGGCCAGAAGTTTGCCCACCGACCCGAAGATCTGCTGTCGGAGATGCACGGGCGCGTATTAGTCCTGACGATCAACCGACAGAAGAGCCATGACTCATGGACTAATGCAACGCGTGAGGAACTCAGGCGGCTGCTGCTCGCCGCCGATCATGACGCTAATGTAGAGGCGGTCATCCTCACAGGCGCAGGAAACAAGGCGTTCTGCGCCGGCCAGGACCTCTCGGAAATTGAGGAATTCCCTGACGGCGGAAGGATGGACGTCGGTTTGAACTTCTTATCGCGTGCTACGACGCCGTAAGACAATTCAGCAACCGCTCGTAGCGGCCTTAAATGGAATCGCAGCGGGGTCCGGCTTCCAGATCGCGCAGTTCTGTGATTACGTCGTTGCTCATCCAAAAGTGAAATTGGGCCAACGGAGGTGAGTGCGGGGCTCCCGAGTGTGTTTGGCACCTGGCTGATGTGGGAACGGATCGGCAGCCGTGCGTTGAACTTGCGTTGCAGGGTCGTCTCATGAATGCCGCCGAAGCTAAGCAACCTGGTTTCGTCAATAAGATCGTGGAGCAGTCGAACGTGCACGATGCTGCGTTGGACGCCGCTCGCCGCCTAGCGAAGCAGCCTCGCCTGGCGTACAGGCGTAAGGGCAAGCTGCGGCCGTCAGGCGGCGTGGTTCCATAGCATAAGCGCGTCGATTTCGCTGCTCGACCAGCAGTTGGCGTTACGCTGCAGCGTTAGGCTGAGCCAGTCGAACGGATCGACGTTGTTCATTTCGCCGTCTGCAGCAGTGTTGCGATGGTCGCCCAGGTTCGTCCGCCGCCGTCGCTGCCCGCGAAGAGGCTATTCTTTCTTGTAATTGTCTGTGGTCTGATGGCGCGCTCGACGATGTTGGAGTCGAGCTCAATGCGGCCGTCGGTGAGGAAGCGTTCGAAAAGGGGGCGGCGCGAGACGGCGTAGCGGATTGCCTCGGCCAGCTTTGATTTACCGGAGATCCGCCGCAAGGTCTGCTGCCAGAGATCGAAGAGATCTGCGACGACCGCTGCGGAGGCTTGTTGGCGCGCAGCAACGCGTGCACCGGGGCTTTGGCCTCGCACGGTCTTCTCGACTTGCCAGAGCTTTGCCATCCGTTCGACCGTCGTCGTTGCCACTTTCGAGCTTCCTGCAAACAGCTCGTAGAACTTGCGCCTGCTGTGTGACCAGCAGCCGGCCAACGTGATGCCATCATTGCCGCGATCGGGGCGCGCCAACTTGTTATAGGCGGCGTATCCATCAACCTGCAGGATGCCGCGATAACCATTGAGATGCCGGGCCGCGCATTCGCCGGCGCGGCTATCTTCGAAGCGATACGCCACCATCGGCGGACCGCTGCGGCCAAAGGTTCGGTCATCTCGGGCATAGGCTCATAAGTAGGCCGTCTTCGTCGATCCGGAGCCTGGAGCGAGGGTCGGCAAGGTGGTTTCGTCGGCAAAGATCCGATCCGCCTTCTTGACCTCGCTGAAGATGTAGTCGGCCACGATCTCAAGCTCGAAGCCGAGCTTGCCCATCCATTGCGCCATCAGCTGGCGATCAAGTTCGACTTGGTCGCGCGCGTAGATGGCCTCTTGCCGGTAGAGCGGCTGGCCATCGGCGTACTTGGAGACGGCGATCTGGGCCAGAAGGGCTTCGGTCGGAATGCCACCTCGATGATGTGGGCTGGGGCCGGCGCCTGGATCACGCCGTCCGCGTGAAGGCATACTTGGGACGGCGCGTGACGATCACACGGAACTTGGCGGGCCCCACATCCAGACGCTCCGATACGTCCTCGCCGATCAGCACCTTCTGCTTGCCGGCATGCTCAGCCAACGCTTCCGGCTCAATGACAATCTCGATCCGTTCCAGATGGGGCGCAAAGCCCTTGCGCCGGCGCGGTGCACGCTTGCCATCCGTTTGGGCATGCCCCTTGCTGACCTGAGCCTTGATCGCAGCGATGCCGGACTCGATCTCCTCGAAGACAAAGGCCTGCTGTTCATCGTCGCCGTTCGCCGAGCCGAGCTTCTCCGATCGTCGGCCGAACCGGGCGCGGTCGAAGGTCTTCAGGATCTGTTTCAGCCGCTCGATGCGCGCATCGGCATCGGCGTTGCGGGCTTTGAGATCGTCGACCTCGCTCTCCAGAGCATCGACACGGGCCGCCTTCCCGGCCATGGCAAGCACCATGGCCTTCATCTCTACGTCATTCGGGAGGCGGAGATCGGGCGGCGACATTGACCCGACCAGAGCACATTTTGCTCCAGTTCTCTCGTCCTTTCAGGCCATTGATTCACTTCGCCGCAGTGCTTTTACCCAACAATCTCCGGCGGCTTAACGCCATAGTCCGGACCCGCTTCCAATCCATCCCGTCCACGAGCGCCATCAACTGCGCCGGATTCAGCTGCACCCGATGATGCCCGATCCGCGGCCAGCAGAACTTCGCCTGCTCGAGACGCTTTAAATAGAGGCACACGCCGGAGCCATCCCGCCACACGATCTTGATTCTGTCGGCTCTTTTGGCCCGGAACGCGTAAAGCGCCCCATCGAACGGATCTGAGCCGGCATCGCGCACCAGCGTAACAAGGCCATCGATACCCTTGCGGAAGTCGACCGGATGGCTGGCGAGGAACACCTTCACACCAGAGGGGATCATGCCGATCGGACCGCCCGGATCACCCGCTGCAAATGCGCCTCGTCGAGATGCCGGCCGGCGCGCACGACCACTCGCCAATGGCAATCTCGATCACTGACATGCACGCCATCGCGGCTTCGCAACTCGAAAGCTGCGAGGGGTAAGTTCGTTCGGCCCGCGCATCACGGCGCCAGGCGAACAGCTGCGACGGGTGAATGCCGATCCGGCGGGCAATCGCCGATACGCTCGCGCCGGGCTCAAGCGCCTCTGCCGCAACTTGCGCCTTGAACTCGTCCGACCAGCGTCGGCGAAGCTGCCGCGGCGCTCCCTCAAGACGCTCGGCGACCGCTTCGATCATATGGAAGGTTCTAGTTTCAGAACTAGGCGCAGACATAGAAGCTCACATCGGCTCACAGACCCCGCAGCCGATAGCAGATCGTTCACCCACTCCGCCAGATGGGATCTCTTT
Organism: Bradyrhizobium sp. CIR18; assembly: GCF_014198295.1. Classification (NCBI taxonomy): domain Bacteria; kingdom Pseudomonadati; phylum Pseudomonadota; class Alphaproteobacteria; order Hyphomicrobiales; family Nitrobacteraceae; genus Bradyrhizobium; species Bradyrhizobium sp. CIR18. Next base: position 41,395 of record NZ_JACIHF010000013.1, read on the forward strand.
GCCGCTTACCTTTGAGTCAATGCCATGACAGAAGATCAGACGTTTGCTCACAATCCGGAGGATCTTCTTTCCGAGGTGCATCAGGGGGTGATGGTTCTCACGATCAACAGGCAATCGAGCCACAACTGTTGGACGCAGGCTCTGCGACCAGCGGCAGCGTCGTTCAGGGCAGCAACAATCTGCTGAGCATGTCATAGCAAGAAGGAATACGCTCAAAGTACGTTCAAACAGGTGCGCCGCCGGGCAATTTCGCTTACGTTAGGTGTGAGGCTCGGGAGACGGAGGTAAGTGTGGACATACTTTTCGGCACTTGGATCATGTTGGCGCGGAGCGGTAGTCGGGCGTACGAACCGGCGCTACGAGCCAGCTTCTGGACGTATTATCAGCGAGCTGGTTGCGCACATCTAGTGTGCTCTCGGCCTGACCACCGGACGAGGGTTCCGGCGCAGCTGTTGAAAGCGAGTTCACCGGCGGCTCTCGATTGGGCTTCGGCTCCACAAATCCTGCCTTGGGCTATCGAGTACGGCAGGGCTACTCGATACGACACGGTGGAGCGAAATACATGGTTGCTTCATGAATTGGGCCGCGATGCACTTCGCTCGTACGAGCTGCTACTGGGGTCTGAACTCCCGCCAACCAAAAGGCGTGGCTACCTCATTCTCCATTTCTCGGAGCGCGAAGCGCAAGCAGCAATTCGCTTGAACGCGATTCGAACCTCTTTCGGCGCGGCTGTCCGGATGGTTTCTGAGGCAGATATCGTTCAGATGGAGCCGGTTGTTCGCGGGGTAACGAAAGCTGCTACCTTCGTCGAAAAAGCCGGCGGCATTCGTGCTCAGGCTCGCTGAAGTGTTCATGCAGCGTGGTGGTCTGTTTCGCTGCGAACGCGTCCACAATTTGGAATGTAAGGCAAATGGCAAGCTGACGGTCAGGAGTTCTCGCGACACCTACTTGCCCGAGACAGTGATTATCGCGACCGGCGCCCACGCGAACCAAATGCTCGCGCAGTGCGGTCACAGAATCCCGCTTATCGCTGAGCGAGGTTACCACCTTGAACTGGATGTCGAGCCTGAATTTATCAGCAGGCCACTTAGTCTGCCGAACCTGGGTGTCGTCCTCGCGCCGAGCGAACGAGGAGCACGGATAGCCGGCTTGAGCCACTTTGGCTTGCCGGGTTTAAGATCCAGACCGCGGTTACTCTCATCTGCACTGGATCGAGCACCCAAACTGCTGCCGATGCTTAGTCCCCGACCCGGTTGCCGCATTTGGAGTGGGGAACGCGCTGCAACACCCGACTCGCTGCCGGTGGTTGAGCAGGTTCCTGACCAGCCTCGTATATAGTGGTCACTGGGCACGGCCACGGAGGACTTACCGCGAGCGCCGTCACGGCCAGAATCCTTGCCGACCTCGTGATGGGCAAGGGGTCTAGCTATTCGCGCCAACTCAGTTCAGAGCGTTTTCAAGTTAGAAGACACACACGTTGTTGGATTTGACGCTGCGGCGGTCCGTGCCAGCTTCGTGTCGCGCGCTATCGCAACCTCGGGCGATCGGATCGATGACGCTGGATGTTGATCTCGCCACGCCGAATTTCTTGCCAGCGCTCTGCTGGCTTTGGCGGAGGTCTGCACTTGCCGTGAGCAGACGGTGGCCGACTCAGTTAGTCTCGGGCAACTTGATGGCAGATTGTTGTAGTTCTATAGTCAAAAGATGGATGTCAGACACTTCCGTTATTTTGTGGCCGTTGCCGAACTTAGCTTCGCGGGAGCCGCTCGCGACTTAAATATGAGCCAGCCGCCTCTTTCGAAACGGATTGCCGATTTGGAAGGAGCGCTGGGCGTCAAGCTGTTTGACCGAACTAACAAGAAGGTTGAACTAACCACAGCGGGTGAGGCTTTCTTACCGCAGGCGCGCGCTGCTGTGCAAGCATTCGATGCTGCGCTGCGGGTAGCTCGGTCGCTGTCGCCGAGCCAATCACGGCGCATTCAGATCGCACTTCCCTCCGAAACGTCCCGAGGAGTTCTGTCGGCAATCGTAAGCCGCCTAAAACAAGAGCAGCTAGAATTACATCTTATTGAGGCGAACACGGCGGAGCAACTTCGTCTGTTAGCGGCTGGTGGCATAGACGTCGGTGTTTTCCGTTACCCGTTCAAAAAACAGGGGCTTTGGGTAGGGCAGCCTCTTGGCGTCATCATCGCTGCTGAGCGTCCACTTGCAACTGTTGATAAAGTGCACCTTAGCGACTTGAGTCCGTATCCGCTGGTACAATTTTAGCGTCATTTCAACCCTGGCCTTCGATGAAATTCTCAAGCTTTGCCGTGCCGGTGGTTACGTCCCCCATCGTATTCTGTATAGCGCCAGGATGACAAAAGTCTTTCTTAGGACAGAATCTGCAGTGGCGATCGCGACGGAACAATTTGCGAAGCGACCCGGTGAAGCCGCGTCGACAGAATTTATCTGGAGACCTCTCGAAGGCTCGCCACTCCATTGGTGGACATCAGTAGTCTGCAGATCAGATGAGTGCGTTGGAGTAGCTCGCGCGGCTGTCAATGTGATATTTTCTTCTCTGCAGCAACACGAAAACTGGATCCTGATGCCGCGCCCGGCCACAGCTCACCGCGAACTCAGAAGACACAAGGGCCGCCGGGCGGGGGCAGCCGAAAATGCCTAGTGAAGCCGCCCGTGCATCGAATGTTGCTGATTAAGCGGTCGTGAAAGCCAGCTTACGAAAGACTTCAAAACCGTCGAGACGAATGTATCCCCACACTTGCCTCATATGAGCAAGTTACACGGCTGTCTTGGCCTGGGTGGCAACCAATTCCGGTTCGGTATTGTATTTCGTCAAATTGGTATTGGTATCAAGTGAAAGGACTGCTCAATATTCCTACGTCTGGCTTGCCGAAAACGGACTGCGCTTCAGAAGGATAAGCCGGCGAACTCCGATTGTCACCGAGATATACTTGGTGCGCGGTTGATTTTACCCACTTACCAGAGGTTCCATAGATGCCCCCCGAGAACCGGCGCGAGATCTGCTACAGCAACGAGTGGCCGATGCGCAGTGCTGGATCGATGCGTTGGAGGCAGCGTGTAAAACTCTCACAGTGGGGCAGCTCGTCTCGACGCAAGCGCGAACGTACGGCTCTGTCACCGCTATCGACATCTTCGATCGTAACGAGCGGGCGACGTACTCCGAGATGGATCGCTGGTCCAACAAATACGCCCATGCACTATGTTCCTTCGGCGTGCGCAAAGGTGATCGCATTGGGGTGATGCTTCCCAATCACATTCAATTCCCACTTCTTTGGTTCGCCCTCGCAAAACTAGGTGCGGTGCTCGTTCCGGTGAACATGCGCTACACCCACAGGGAGATCGAATATGTTCTGAGCGACACGCAGGCTAAATTCGCGATTGTTGATGAATCGGCATGGCCTGTGTTCTCCGCGATGGACCCGTGGCCGCGAAACCTCGCGAAGGGGCAAACGATTGTTGTTGGAACTTCTGCGAAGTTCGCAGCTACGACCCTCGATGACCTGCTCAAGGGTATCCAAGACTCACCGGTGGACAAGGATGTACGCCCCGATGACTTGCTCAATGTCGCATACACCTGTGGGACGACAGGCTTCCCGAAGGGATGCATGTTGACGCACGATTATTGGGGCGTCGGCTCCTACGGCTCGAGCGCGACGCAGTATCAGCCGTGCACCCGTTTTCTGTCTTGGTCTCCTTTCTTCTACGGGGAGACGCAAGGGCAGCTTCTGAGGTCGTATCGACAAGGCGGCACGCTGTACTTGGCTCCACAGATGAGCTCGTCGCAATTTATCGGTTGGCTGAAGAGGTACCATATCGAATGGTGCGCGTTTCTCGAGTTTGTAACGCGACAGCCCGCCGCCGATGACGCGTCGACGTGCGTGAAGCTAATCCGATGCTGCAGCGGTTGGAGTCGCGGCTCGATAGAGCGTTTCCGTGGCAGGTTTGGCGCCCGTGGCCAGAACATGTACGGGACCATGGAAATCGGATGGTGCACTATCGTCCCCGCCGATTTCGACCACGTGGACCAATGTGGTTCGATCGGAATGCGCGCGCCGTTTCGGGCGCTGCGGCTGGTTAGCGATGACGGTACTCCCACTCCGGTCGGTGAGGTTGGCGAGCTGTGGGCAAGCGGTCGTGGGATGTTCAAGGGGTATTGGAATCGACCGGAGGCGAATGCTGAATCGTTCTCAGGGGAGTGGTTTAAGACCGGCGATATGATGCGCCGCGACGAATTCGGCTTTTACTGGCTGGTGGGCCGCACGAAGGATGTGATTCGACGCTCCGGGGAGAACATTGCTGCGCGCGAGGTCGAAGCCGTCATCCGCGAGATTGCCGAGATCGAAGATGTGGCTGCTGTCCCCGTTCGAGATGCCAAACGCGGCGAGGAGGTCAAGGTATACGTGCAGCTTAAGGAAGGGCGTTCGCCCAAGGATTCGCCCGCGGAGCGCATTCTAGAGCATGCACGCGCTCGTCTTGCCGTTTTCAAAGTGCCCCGTTACGTTGCTTTCATTGAAGCGCTTCCCAGACGACGACCAGCAACAAAGTTCTGAAACGAGAGTTGGTAGCCGCGAGCGAACCGCTTGCCGTTACCTACGATGCCGAGCAGAAGCGCTGGCATTAAGTGATTCGTTTACCCCGCTCCCGCGTGTGACTCAATTCGCTACATGGAGCAGTTCAGCTTTCGATCGCATTCCGGCGGGTCCAATCGAGCTGTGCTTGAGCCTTCAGCCTGGCAGCATGAATCAGGCTTGATCGGATCGTCCTCGCCCGACCGATCGTAAGCAGTTCTGAGTTCGTTGCGCTTGACGCGAATCCTGGGGAGGTTGCTCATACGTATCGCCGAAAATGAGAACACGTTTGGGAGAGCAAGCAGCTCGATCAATCGCGCGTGCCCGTCGAGGCGAAGAGCTCTCAGTTTATGCGTTGGATGCAGCTTTAAAAAAAAATCGATTTGAGTATGTTGCCATTTCCATCAGTCTCGTCTATATTTGATGCATCAAATATTGGGGCGGGTCCGAGCGGCGCGCGTTGGAGTTAGTGTGGCTGCGAACACGCGTCACCGGTATCGCTTCGGGAGCGACATATGAGTTCGAGGACACCTTTGTAATAACCGAGCAGGGGGCCCGTTTGCTAACCTTGGGCTTCCCCCCTCAAGAGATTCCCGTCATTGGTCAGCATTTAGGCTTAAGGAAGGTGTACTGCTTTCGAGCGGCCGGTCAAAATGCATGACGCGTAGATGTGCGAAACTCAGTGTAGCTATTAACTTCGCTAAGTCTCGAAAAAGCCGGGGAGGTCACGTGAAGAATGATTGACCAGCAGCTTTATCAAGCACCGACGATCGGCGAGCTCATCATTATTGCGCTTCAAAAATTCAAGGACCGGATTGCCTTCAAGGAAGCGGGCCGGACCGTTACCTATGGTGAACTAGAGGTCTTGATCGGAAGAGCAGTGGCCGTGCTCCAAGCGCTCGGAATCCGAAAGGGCGACGCCGTCGCGCAGATCGCAAGCAATGCTACCGAAATCTTTGCGGTTACGGCTGCCTGTTACATTGGCGGATGCAAGTCCGTTACACTTCAGGCCACCTCAAGCATCAATGATCATATCTACGCTGTTAAAGATTCCGATGCGACCCTCGTTATTGTCGATGACGAGCATATCCGCAACGGCCTCGAGATTAAGAAGACTATCGGAGGCAAAATCGAAGTTAAGTCCCATCAGACCGGTAACCACGAAATCGGCCCATTTTGGACCGACCAGATCAAGTCAAAACTGCCGCTGATGACCGATGTGGCACCGGAAGATATCATCCGTCTGGCCTATACCGGCGGTACAACCGGTTTACCCAAAGGAGTCATGGCCTCGAGCCGATCGCTCGCCAGTTGTGCGCTCAATTATATGGCGGGACAGCCTTGGGAGAGGAACCTCAATTATCTCTGTGCAACGCCCATGTCGCACGGGGGCGGGTCGATCATTCTGCCCACCCTTCTGAAGGGCGGTTGCACTTTTCTGCAGAAGAAATTCGATCCAAGCGAGGTCATCCGCGTCATCGAGCAGGAGAGCATCACGAGGATGATGGCTGTGCCCACCATGATATATGCCTTGCTGGACCATCCGGGCATCTCGAGTGCCAAGCTGAAGAGCATGCGCCGTATTCTCTACGGAGCGGCCCCAATCTCGCCGGTCAGACTTCGTGAAGCGCTCCGGGTCTTCGGTCCGGTATTCATCCAAGGCTATGCGCAGACCGAAGCGCCTTCAACTGTACTGATCCTTAGCCAAGAAGATCATCTAACGGGAGAAGAAAAGCGCCTAGAGTCGGTCGGTACACCTTATCCTGGCATCCGGGTCAAGTTGCTGGATGATAACTGTCGACCGGTGGTTAAAGGACAAATCGGCGAAATCTGCGTACGTGGACCGTTGGTCATGTCAGGTTACTGGAAGAAGCCCGAGTTGACTGAGGAAACTCTGCGTGGCGGTTGGCTCCATACAGGTGATCTAGCCTACCAGGATGAGCAGGGTTACTTTTTCATCGTGGATCGCAAGAAGGATATGATCATCTCGGGCGGAGTAAACATCTATCCAAAAGAAGTCGAGAATGCCCTGACAACGCACCCGGCAGTCGCAACGGCAGCAGTCATCGGAATACCTGATGAGAAATGGGGCGAGGCGGTCAAGGCAATCGTTGTTCTCCGCCTTGGCGAGACGGTGTCCTCGGAGGAGCTAATCGCCTTTACGAAAAAGTTGAAGGGCCCGGTGCAGGCTCCGAAATCAGTCGACATCGTGGAGGCCCTGCCGCTGACCGGTCTGGGCAAGATCGACAAGAAAGCACTCAGGGCGCCCTACTGGGAGGGAGCTACTCGTCAGGTAAACGGATGATGTCAGGTCGACAGCGATCTGCGCGACTAGTCCCCATCGCAATTGCTGGAGGGCCGAAGAGCATGATGGAGATTTTCAAACCGGATCTATACGGCCCGCGAGGCACCACGTCTGCACCAGACTATCCTTCCCTCAAGGGCGGCAAATGCGCCCACTGCGGCTACGTGTTTTTCCCCTTTCAGGCTTACGGTTGTGAGGTATGCGGAGCGAGTAGCCATGCTTTGAGGCCATTAGCCCTGAGCGGTTGCGGCACATTGATCGCGTCAGCGAAGGTGCACATTCACAATCCGCCTGCGAACGCGTCCAATATGGGATTGCCTCAGGCACCCTTCATGATCGGTTCGATTAAGCTTGACGATGGTCCGACGATACGCGCGTTCCTTGTCGATGTCGATGAGGGGCCCCTGATAGGTGGCCAACGAATGGTGAGTAAGCTGGTCCCACTCGGTGGTGGCCCCAAGACCGTTTTCGACCTGCGTTTCACCTCAGCCCGCTGATCAAAGAGCCAGACTTAGATGGCGAAATTCCTTAAGGACTTACGTCCTGTTTATGTAGTCGGAATCGGCTGGCACCGGTATCAACCGCTCAGCGACACGCCATACGTGACGCTCGGGCTCGGAGCAATACGACAGGCTCTCACGGATGCCCGTATCGCCTGGTCGGACGTTGAGTCATCCTATATTGGCACCGGTCGTCTCGGGATGGCATCGGGCCGGCCGATGTTGAAGCATCTCGGCGACACGGGGCGCCCGCTCGTGCATATCGAAAATGCTTCTGCCTCAGGTTCTGCTGCTTTTCGGCACGCTTGCATCGAGGTAGCGGCGGGTATCTCCGACCTGTCCTTAGCCGCCGGCGTAGACAAACCGCCTCCTGCGCAGCGACCCAAAACTGGCATCGACAGTCTAGCGGACGATTTCATCGTTCCTTTTACTCATTTCGCGCTTTTGACGAACGAATATGCGCAGAAGCACGGAGTTGAGCCAGAGGACATTGCCTTGGTGGCGGTCAAGAATCATCGCAATGGGTCGTTAAATGCCAACGCTCATCGACAGCAGGAACGCTCGCTTGAGGAGATTTTGTCCGGAAAGCGAGTGTCCGGCACGCTCACGACGTTGCAGTGCTGCCCTGTTGGCGAAGGTGCTGCTGCGGTGATCATCGCCTCTGAAGATGCCATCAAGCGCCTTAGTATTGATGCACGGCGCGTCGTCCGGGTTTCGGCGTCAGCGGCATCCAGCGAACGCCCTGGGCCGCATGCAACCGTTGACGCAGTGATCACGCAAGCCACCATCGCCGATGCGCTACAACAGGCCGGTCTAACGCCAAAAGACCTAGACGTGCTGGAACTCCACGATGCATTCACGGTCGAGGAGCTGGAATACATCGAGGCCATGGGAATTTGTCAGCCGGGCCACGCGATCCATCTGCTCAAGGACCATGCCTTCGATATTGGTGGCCAGATAGCCGTCAGTCCTTCAGGCGGCTTGATCGCTATGGGGCATCCGCTCGGTCCGACCGGCATCGGGCAGATCGGCGAGATCGCGATGCAGCTGCGTGGCGGGGCCGGCGCCCGGCAGCATAAGGGCGCGAAGATTGGCTTGGCTCACATGGTTGGGTTGGGAGCTGTCTGCTATGCTCACGTGTTGATAAAGCCGTAGCGCGGCGTTGCCGCGCCAGCTTCCACTAACGCCGGTGTGTCAACATCGCGGTCTAATCACGAGAAGCTAGGTCGATGATTTGCCCCATATAGCTTGCATGTTGAATTCATCAATGCCCAGCGCGAGGCGTCACGCCTATTGCACTACTCGTACCTTCGCGTTTAGTCGCACTCGCTGGCGCTGAAGCGGTTGTCAAAAGAAGAGAAGATCAGCAATGACAGCTAGTCGAGAGCAGCATTCCACGAAATAGCGCTGGGCAGCGGACGCTTGTGCAGCGTATATTTGAGCGAGGGTTCCGGTTAGTTGGGGATGACGGCGATCGCCTTTGGGGGGCGATGTTTTTGCGCAAAATGATCGGCGTCATAGGCTGTGTCGGCGATGATGACATCGGCGGGGCAGTCCTTCAATTGATGCGGCGGCCTGCGCATCGCCATTTCGACGTGAGCGTGAACCGGACAGGATATCCCAGACCGTCAACGACCAATATGCATCTTCGTGCTTCCGCCGCGACGCGAACGGCCATTTCGATGCAAAGCGCGCCTTCCACAGACATCCGGTTGTCCGGCCTGGTTGAGCCTTCGTGGTCGGGCCGGCAGCGGCGCCGTTCGCTCCGGGCCGCGTCGCTCAACACCAAAACGATCCATCACACTCCAACGCCGTCTCCAAAAAAGAAGCCTTGAATATGATTGCCCTAAATACGGAATCGTTAGAGACCATTCTGCCTGGAGCGGAGTTTAGCGGTGCCTATCTCGTCAACAGCGAGCGTTCCCGCCGTAGCGCATCCGGTGAGGACGACCCGATATACATCGCGGGCGCGCGCGGCAGTCTCACGCATCTCCGATAGGTCGCGCAGAACGAGGGCCGGATCTCGCTTGGCGGGATCGCCGAACCCACCTCCGCCGTTAGTCGTACCGTAGATGGCTTGCCCCTTGCTGATAACCTGCACACCAAAGCCAGGGATTTTCTCGTCCCGGCCCTCGTGATGGATCACATAAGAAGCGCCAAGCGCGCCCGATTGGCCTCCAAAGACGCCCTTCGGCGCGAAAACCTGGCCATCGGAGTTGGTGACGACCGTCATGGTCCCCTCCCGCACGCGGTAGCGCGTCTCTAAGGCCAGTCCGCCTCGCTGGGTGCCAGCCCCACCGCTTCCTGGCACAAGCCGCAGATGATCTACGATCATGGGAAATTTTATCTCGTTGATCTCGACGCTGTCCCGATAGGTCAGTCCCGACGATGCTGGGATGCCGTAAGTTCCCCAACCATCAGTGTACGGTGATGCTGGGCCCCCGTTCGACGCCAATGTCATCTGGCTGATGTAGGGACGCCCGCCGTTTCGGAAGTCAGTGCCGGAAATGACGGCGCAGTTGACGCCTAAGCACAAGCCGCCCTCGGCCAATCCTATCCCATCGCCCAATCCCGCAAGTGCAGATTGCACGAGGTTCACGAGGCGGTCCGCGACGTTCGTCGTGGCGATCGAGCAACTCGCCGGAAAGCGCGGAATGCCTACGACCGAATTCTCGCGCAACAAGACCTTGATGCGGCGGAAAGCGCCAGAGTTTCGCGGCAGACCGACGCCCAAGCTATGATAAATTGCTGCCATGACGCTGCTGCGGGCCGTCGCTTCGGTCTGATTGAAGCCCGCCTTGACGCAGTCGTCGTTGTGGCGGAGGTCAACCGTGATTTCACACGCGCCCGGATCGACCTCTATAAGGGCTTTGACCGCGATGCCATCGGGCAGAAATCCCGGCAGCGGGTCGTGGTGCGAACTCACGTCCATGCGGCCCTTCGGCAGGGCAGCGATTCGGGAAGCCATGAGGCGTTCAGAATAGTCGAGCCATTCCTTGATGAAAGTCTTGATCCTCCCCGTCCCATGCTCGCGACAGAGCTCCTTCAGCCGCCGCTCAGCGATGCGCGCAGCTCCGAGTGTCGCAAGGAGATCGCCGCGCCATTGCTCTGGAACACGAATGCGGCGCATGCCCAAGCGCACAACATCCTCGATGGTGCGTCCGTTTCGTTGCAGCCGCATGCAGGGGAAGATGATGGCGCCTTCCTCGTATACGTCCCTGGCAAACGGATGGTAGGTCGTAGGCAGACTGTTGCCGATGTCGGCCTGGTGAGCCTTGACGCAAGCCGTGAAGAGATGTTCGCCTTCAACGAAGACCGGCACCATGACCGTTTGATCGGCGGGATGGGTGTTGCCCGTGTAGGGGTCGTTGTCGATGAAGGCGTCGCCCTCAGCCAAATCCTCATGAAAAAGCGCGATATTTGTCGCCTGCATGTGCGAATTGAAGGTGTGCACGGGCAGTCCGTCGGCGACGGCGACGAGTTCGCCATCGCCACTGACAATCGCGCAAGAGAAGTCACGTCCGTTGCTTACGATCACCGAGCGCGCCGAACGTAAGACCGTATTGGTCATCTCGCGAACGATCGCCTCGAACCGATTGGCGAGCACCGCCGCCAGGACCGGGTCAGAAAAGATGACCGGGATCGACTTGGTTGGCTGACCGCCGGCGGGGCTCAGGATGGGCTGCTGGGTCATAATATTTACCTTTCCAGCTTCAACAGATAGCTGCCGGTGGGGGACAGACACGCGGACGCATTTGGTGGCACAACGATGGTGGTCGTGGGCTCAAGGATGATGGCAGGACCCGCGACTTCCTCGTCCAGCCTGAGGGCCGGGCCATTGTAAAAGGGCGTGTCGACGAGCCCCTGTCCGGGGAAATAGGCGCGCTTCCGCTTCAGCAGCGCGCTGCGCTCCTCGCTCGCAATCGGCTTTGCAGCTGGACGCGGCAGGGCGACACGCAATCTTATTTTCCAGGTCAGGAATTCGGCGATGCCATTAGGATCGTCTACGCCGAACGTGCGCTCATGGGCCTTATGGAAGCGTTGCGCGAGCTCGGCCGCGTCGAGTTCGCCCCCGATGGGAAAGCCCGAAAGAGGAACCTCGAGCTCCCAGATTTGCGCTCGATAGCGGGCATCCACCGCGATTTCGAAGCTGCACGCCGCCTCTCGGGCAATCTTCAATCCCGCCCGCAACTTCTCGAGTGCCGCATATGCTCGCGACAATGCGTCTCGGACGATGGTCTGATCGAAGGCGTCCGAACTCGTGATGCCGCTCGCGGCCTCTTCCGCAACCACGTCGGAAAACTGCATGCCGCAGGCACTCAGGGCGCTCGCAGTCTGAGGCAGAAGCACCGTCTTGCAGCCGAGAGCCCGGGCCACCGAAGCGATGTTGAGCCCTGCGGCCCCACCGCCGGCCACGAAGACGCTCTGCCGCGGATCGACGCCTTCGGAGACCGTGATATCCTGGATAGCGGAGATCATGGTCTCGTCGGCGATAGTCAGGATAGCGAGCGCCGTCTCCTCCACAGAAAGCGAGAGCCGGTCGGCAACTGTTGCCATGGCAGCCCGCGCTGCGGCGGCATCGAGGGTGATGCGGCCGCCCAGGAAAAGATCCGGATCGATGTAGCCGGCAACCACAGCGGCGTCAGTCACAGTCGGTAGAGTGCCGCCGCCTGGATAACAGGCCGGCCCAGGCACCGATCCGGCGCTCTGCGGACCGACGCGCAATAGCCCCCCATCGTCAACCCATGCGATCGAGCCGCCTCCAGCTCCAACGCTGCGAATGTCCACGGACGATAGCGCGAGCAATTCTCCAGTGTAGCGCGGCCCAAGCCAGGTCTCACGCGTGCGCACGACCTCCCCATCACGAATCAGGCCGACGTCGAAAGTAGTGCCGCCCGTGTCGCAAATGATGACATCACCATTTGCAGTGACCCGGCCGGCATATTCCCGGGCTGCTAGCGGCACCATGGCTGGTCCGGATTTGGCGAGGTGAACGGGTCTACGCGCTGCCGCCGTGACTTCCATGCACCCGCCCACCGTCGTTGAAACGAGCAGGTCGCCTGAGAAGCCAAGCTGCTCGAGGTCGGCTGCCATGTCTTCCAGAAATTTCTGCATTACAGGCTTGAGGGATGCGTCGAGTACGGTCGCCGAGGCACGGCGATATTCCCGCGGAATCGGCAGGATCTCGTGCGATAGCGTCACCGCAACTTGCGGAGCGTGCTCCTTCAGTAGTTGCGCGACCCGCACTTCGTGCGCCGGGTTGACGATGGACCACAATAGGCAAACCCCAACGGCCTGAACACTCAGGCGCGCCAATTCACGCGCGGCAGCGATCACACTAGCCTCGTCGAGAAGGGTCTCAACACCACCTTCGGCGTTGATCCTCTCTTTAATCTCGAAAGTCAGGCGCCGCGACACGTAAGGCTCGGGGAAGGGCGTGCGAAAGTCGTGGGCGTCCTTTTTGCCGCCCTCCCGGAGATAAAGGATGTCCGGGAAGCCCTCGGTCACGAACAGAGCGGTCTTTGCGGTCGAGCGCGTCACAATGGCGTTAGTGGCCCGGGTCGTTCCGAAAATCAGGCGGCTCGCACGTTGGATCACGTGTTCAGGAGTCACATCGAGCAGACGCGCTGCCGCGGAAATTGCGCCATACATACCCTCAAAGGCGCGCTTGGGTGTTGTCAATGCCTTTCCGATAGTAAGCCGGCCAGCTTCGTCTTGGACGACGGCATCCGTGAATGTTCCTCCAGTGTCGATCGTGATCACGTAAGTCATGGTACGTTGCAACCTCCAGTTCAATAGCAGTTGCCGCGCGATCCGCGCGTTAGTTTCCGCCGTGCCCGCAGGCGATCTGAGCACGCCGGCAATCACGACTGCTCCGAGCACGATCATCTGCACGGGGCCGGTGATCTGGACGAGGTTCATGCCATTCGACAGAAAAATGATGAACAGCGACCCGATGAGAGCCGCACCCGCACTGATGCTGCCACCCGAAAAGCTCGCGCCATCGCGCGAGAACCCGGCAAGCGCCATTTACGAAATATGATGCACCAAAAATTAGCGTCAAGCAAGTAGGTCATTCCTGAAAGTTTCAGCACAGACTCTCTTGAACAGAAGCCATGAGGAAACGAGGCGCGCCCACGGCAGAGTCCCCTGGTCCAGGAAAATCCGTCGGCACCCTATGATCGTGTTGCGATCGGCTTACTCTCCGCACATCGACAGTTAGGGCATTGCTTTCGTGCGTTCCCGCTCAGATATAGTAACGCATTAAGACCTCCTTAGTATGGTACGAACAGAACTTTTCCTTTCGACGCAATCAACCGATCGCAGGCTATCTGGATATGAAGCACCGGGCTAGCTCGCGAATACCGCAGTGGGAGCTCCTCCCAAGAGGGGCTGAGTTTATCGAATGCCGTACTACTCTTTTGATCTCGAGATTGGCCAAGGACCAAAGGCGGTCTCATCCTAGAATTTCTTGAGCTTGCTTCAGAGGGAGCCCAACAGCTCTCGACCGAACCATTGCATTGTTTATATATCCGGAGCTCAAGACCAACGTCTGCACGGCCGCGTCATTTGCGTCGATCACACGGCTGTTTGATCCTACGCGCGATGGATGAGCATCAGGACTAACGGCCGTAAACGACTGGCGACTGTCATTCGCTTTACGGAGCGCGACCGCAGGAAGTCTCGAAGAAGTCCAGTCTGTGCAAGCCATCCGCTACACCCTCAACCATTCGGACGGCCTGACGCGCTTCATCGATGACGGACGCATTGAAATAGACAGCAATACGGTCGAGCGCAGCATCAAGCCGATACGCCCGGAAAAGAAGAACTATTTGTTCGGCGGCAGTGAAGGCGGCGCCCAGACTGGGCCATTCTCGCCTCGCTCATCAACTCGGCAAAGCCACAAGACATCGACCCGCGGCACCACTGACCGATGTTCTCGAGCGCATCATCTCCGGACGTACCAAGATCAATCAGCTGCACATGCTGCTGCGGTTGAATGCTGCGCCTCATGGTCACCCTTGGTGCTGGACAAAGGTCTCGCAGTTTGCCGAGTCGATATCCTGCAGCTGGAGAGCGCGAAACTCGCCTTTGCGAATACTGTGGTCACGAGCAGCAGCAGGACGGTTCAATCGGGAACGCCGATCGGCATCGCCTCGCTGATGGCCGCCTTGAGATATCATCGTTGCGTCCCACGCAAAAAGCCATTTCGCCGATCAAAAGTCTGCAGTGAGGGCACACCTGGGCGATCTGAAAACCTCCCTGAAACCCTCGGTCCCCCTCAGGTGGGAGGTGGCCGTTACAGCCGTTCCTCAAATGCCGCGCCAACGGCTTCGTTCAATGCGGAAAGCGTTGCATGGTTTTGAGATCTCACTCCCGCAAAGTTTGCAATCTCAAACGCTGGCGCGTCCGGAAAATTGATCCACTCAATGACTGGGGAGCCTCTTTACGGCCGCGGCTTAACCGCCTTGGCTAATGGGGAGAATTAGCTCGGGTGTTAAATTGTTAGACGACGGCCGAGTCCGGCTCTACTGAGTGCAGCGGCCGCGGTAGGTCTCCACAGTACGCGTCTGGTGCCCAACAACGTAGCTAATGCACCATCGGATCCGCTTCCGTTGTATTACTACCCTTGTGAAATAGAGGAGGACGATGTTGATGACGACGTAGGCGGAGCTGTCCGAGTGCACGAACGAGTACGCCCCCCCTCGGACGTTACTCCATGCTCTTCCCACCGACCGAGCCCGAACTGACGGCTATGGTATATCGCGGACCTTGAGCTTGTACCGGAGATCGCGCCGCTTTGAGTGCAGGTCGACCTGCATTTGTCGTGAACGTGACAGTAGAGCACAATACCTCAAAGCGCAGGCTGCGCTGCCGTTCAGCGTGAGCCATTTTCTCCGGCGAGTGAAGGCTTGAGGGTCGATTTCCGCGACTGGCACGGCAATTGCTGGTCACTCGGTAACACGAGGCCAGGCCATGAAAGCCACGACGTCAACCGCGATGCGCCCGCACCTAGACGCTTCACAGTTCAGTGGAACAAACTTAACCGCATCCCCGATCATCGCAGGAAACTCATCGAAGCGGGAAATACTACCAAAATCAATCGATGGGTGCGTGGTCCATCTCGCGTGGCATTAGTAACATACGAACGGGCCGATTACCCCAGAATTCGGATACCTGTCCAATCCAGCGGACTCCCGTTCGTGTGCTAGCCTAGTAGGCTTTGTCGGGTGAAGAACGCAACGTTGGAGAACTAGCATGAGTGAATCCGCTTCCATCAATAACATCATTCCCCGTACCGATGTCGTTAAACGTGCGGCGCGCATCGGCGCTGAAATCAGGAATATCAAGCTATCGGGCGATTTGCCGGATCAGATCATCGCTGCGATTCATGACCTCCTGCTTGAGCATAAAGTCATCTTCTTCGGCGATCAGGGGCATCTCGACGATGCCGAGCATGAGCGCTTTGCTCTTCGTTTGGGGAAGCTTGTGCCGGCTCCCACGCTAAGCCCTACGGAAGGAACGATGTCGATGCTCGAGCTGGATTCCGCAGCCGGGGGTATCCGGACGGACTCGTGGCACGTCGACGTGAGCTTCCTTGATACCTACCCAAAGATTTTGGTGCTTCGAGGCGTTGTAATCCCATCAGTTGGCGGCGACACGGTTTGGTCAAACACCGCAGCCGCATATCTCGATCTGCCGCCGCCGCTGCAACGGCTTGCTGACGACCTCCGGGCTATTCACACAAACGCGTACGACTTCGCCGTGATCGCCCGCCCTAGCGCAGCCGACAAGAAATTCTACGACGAGATGAGTGCTACAACGATCTTCGAGACCGAGCATCCCGTCGTACGTGTCCACCCCGAGACCGGCGAACGCGCCCTTGTGCTGGGCGGTTATGTGAAGCATTTTGCTGACATTCAGAAATATGACGGCGAGAGGCTGTTCGGTCTATTCCACTCTCATATGATCGCGCCGGAAAACACAGTGCGCTGGAATTGGAAACAGGGCGATGTCGCTATCTGGGACAACCGCGCCACGATGCACTATGCGGTTAAGGATTACCGCGATCAGCGTCGCGTCGTGCGTCGCACGGCCATCGATGGCGAGGTGCCCATCGGCGTAGATGGCCGGTGCAGTGTAATGCGCAAGATCATAAAGCAATAACCCGCGAATATGGTCTGAGACTAGCGCGTTCGCAGCTCGCGCTATACGGCGGCCGCTGGTGCGACCGCCACGCCACCGGATTGACGTCTCGGTCAGGAAACCGATGAAACGACGCGTTGCAGCCACTTGATGTCCATCGTCGCTATGCCGGACGAGCGTAGCAGCCGCGCGCGGGCGCAGCCAGGAAGGCTGAGGAACCTCGACATCCGACGACCAGTGCTTCAGGCACTAAGTCGTACGGTCAATCGAGAGTCGTAGCTCCCAAACTGGCTTGCATTCACAAAGTCGTATCCTTTGCACACAAGCGGCTGAGATGCCGAGTGTATTCCAGCCGAATCGACTCGCGCGAAAAGCCAATGTCGTCAAAAGCGTTCCCACGCCGACGGCCATTACTATCGCGCCGTATAGTGTTCGTGACAATAGATGAGTTACACGTTCTGTACGGATGTCTACATGAAGCACCGTTGGAAGTCTCAGGGATGATGAAGAAAAGGCCCCTCACGTCTGGCTCGTTCGCGATCCCAAGGCGGTTGTCAATTCTGTGGGCTGACATGCAGAGGGAAGCAGATTGCATTGAAACCATCCCATCTGAAACAGACACTGCAGACTGCAGGTGTCCTCCGCCAAGCATCGCTTCGATCGATGACCCTCCTCGGGGGCGCGAACGCGCTAAACGGTGCAGCGTAGGGTGCTATAGTTGAAGCAACGAGCAGAGTTTGTCGCGGACTCAGGGACCGTTATCGTCTCCGCGGAGTCTCCGGTGGCGAAGCCGGTGCCCTGGCTCCAGCGTTAGATTGCGGAAAATCGGCCGGTCACTGGAGATTTCGAAAAAGCGGTGGATTGAATGGGGTGCGGAACTGGCGCGCCTCGAAGAGGACCTTCGCATTGCCTCACTACAACAGCGGCTCGCTGTAATCGACGCAGAACGCGCAGAGTTTCCTAGACTAGGACTCAGGCGGAGCCATCCGACCGCCTCTGTGCCGACACGACAGCAAATGATGAGATCGGCTCTTGAATAAACATTGTTACCGCCGAGCCAGGGGGAGTGTTGCACCTGAACTGGGCGTTGGAATGGGGGACCGCTCAAAATTGTGAAGAGTGGCCGGACAGCATCGGTAGAAGACCTCGCTTCAATTGAACAGCTGGTTCGTGATATCGCTCGTTGCCGCCGAAGAGAGCATTGCGTCCGTTATCATCGGTGTGGCACACGCAGGTCGAAGACGCCCGGTGGAATCGCAAACGTGTTTGCGTTTCAGTAACGACCCCACATCCCTGTCTACTGAGATGGCGAACCTAGCCAAACGTGAGGAGCTAACCCTGCACGAGGCAGCAATCCGTTTGGTTGCGCGTTATATGATCAACGTTGGTATCGTTCCGATCAAAGTGGGCTTCGACAACGAACACAAGTTTATCACCAACTCATGCGCTACGCGGGGCTGCTCGCGCCGTCACGCATCCGTGCCAACGATGTGTCTTAGAACCACAGTTCTGGTACCGGCTCGCACAGACGCATCGGCTTGCGCTCGGGCGGCGGTATGCGGCAGGGGCACCATGGGATCAATCATCGGAACGCCGTTAAGGCCGAAGGTCTCCGTGGTGGGCAGCCGCGCTTCACCGAGGCGGCAACCGGTTCGGCTATCGCGGGGGAGCAGCCCATCCCGGTTGACCAGATTGAGCAGCACACACACTTCTGCAATTTTGGTTCGCTCCTGCAGGCGTAGATCGCTCAAACAACGTATGTTTGGCTTCCCATGACTCAACGAGCCTACTTCATCGCACTCATCAGCGGATTAACCTACCATCGTTTGTAGCTTGTGGTTTCGCGCTGCCAAGTACATGCTCCGAAGATCGACCTGAAGCGACACTACTGACCGAACCTGCAGAGAGAAAGAAAGATGGCGTTGTCGTTTGACATATAAAAATGGGGAAACGCTCGCCGCGCGTTCTCAGACGCCGCGTGGCCCAAGGCCGGCGCCTCGGATTAAAGGTTGTAGGAGGAGAGACGATATGCGTAACGACGCCTCGCAGGAATGGGACATCCGCTGCGATCTGGCTGCGGCCTACCGCCTAATCGCCCATTTTGGCATGGATGACCTGATTTGCACGCATCTTTCTGCGCGCCTGCCTGGGAAGGGATGTCGTTTCCTCCTCAATCCATACGGCATGATGTTCGACGAAATCACGGCCTCTAGCCTCGTCGTGGTGGACCCCGAAGGGTACGCCATGGAAGAACACGAGAACTCTACGATAAATAATGCAGGCTTCACGATCCATTCCGCCGTGCACATGAACCGGGACGACGCCCGATGCGTGATCCACACGCATACCGTGGCTGGCATGGCAATTGCCGCGCAAGAGCAAGGGCTGCTGCCGTTGAACCAGATGTCAATTGAGTTCTACGGCGACATTTCCTATCACGACTATGAAGGGATCGCGCTGGATCCCGGCGAGCGCGAGCGGTTAGCGCGTGATCTTGGCGATAAGCAAGTGATGATCCTGAAGCACCACGGCTTACTTACGGTCGGGCGAACCGTTGCCGAAGCGTTCCATAACATGTATTATATCGAGCAGTCCTGCCGGATTCAGGTCGCCGCTACTCAAGGTGGGCAAAAGATCAGTCAACCGGCCGACAATGTCCTCGCTCACACGGTGGCCCAGTTCAAGTGTGGTCGCAACAGCAAGAGCAGGGGCCAGCGCCCGTGGGCGGCGCTCAAACGCCGTCTCGATCGTATAAGCCCGGACTACGCTACTTGAGGTCCGCGAAGCGATCCGTTCAAGCCGCACGGCAAGGAGTGATACTTATAGTTGGCGGCCAGTTCGAACCAATGAACTGAGTGCACCTACACATCGGTGCACCGGATTCCCTGCGAACATGTCGGGTATCCCGATGTATTTCGTCGTAGGCCATTGTATTGGACGGACTACTTCTGCGTGACAAACGCTAGTTGCAGATAAGGTGACCAGGATGCCGATTATCACCCACAGTGGAGAGGGCTGCGCTGGGCCGGAACAGCACCGGCTATTCGCGGTCGCCGGCGTTGCTGCCCATCGCTGTCTAATTGGTCATTGTTGCGCCAACCCCGATCCCGCATACCATCGACGATTCTTGAACGCTCGCCTTGACATCGGGTTCGATCAAATCGGGATGTGGTACGTCCAGCGAGATGGCCTTCGCGCAGAAAACGGAGCGAACCTCGCGCGTGAAGGCTTTCGTACGCATATCTTGATGACCATGGACCGCCTTTGGGCTATTCGGCAAGCCGTCGAGGAGCCAGCTGCCCCCGAAGAAATCGCCCCGAGATCGACGTCCTGAAGTCATAGGGCCTCTGGCAAGCGCACGCCCATATGTTCACCGACCTCATCCCAATGCTGCGCGCGCTCGCGGTGTTCGCCAAACGGAGATCGTCTTGATCTTGGAGGACAATCCTCGATGGTTCTTTGCCGGAGTGAGCTTTTGCCGAAGCAAGCCGCCGACTAGAACGCGTGTCAGGCTCTATCGAGGAAGAGTACGGCCGATTTATCTTCTATATTCTAGGCTGCAAGATGGGACTCGCACCAAGTGAAGTTGTCGATGCGTTTGTCCGCAGCAAAATTGTTTTGTGAGGATAAACGCACATCGGTCTCGGGACAAAACCTCGACCTCGACCTTGACTGCTGCAAGTTCATGGAGATGACCGAGCCGCGAATCGTCCTGATCCAAAACGCGTATCCCGGAAGCCTAACGCCGGGCTGGAATATGAGCGAGTGCAATCAAAGGGGCTTCGACGGGTTTGTGACGAGAGAATGCTGAGAGGAGGCCAGACAGCGGGATTGCGATGGAGGCGCGTCGCGATCGTGGGGCGTGCAATCCCCGCCCATGTCCTTGCTTTCACAAATCCTACTGAGAGGACAAAGCTTGGGCTGAGATCCCATGCTTTGACTACTTTCTGTTGCTAGGCGATCCGCGCGGTCACCTGACATTCGAGTGCTGCCATAGCAGGCCCGGCTTTTTACGATTCATAGCACGGCGCGACTGAGCCGACCTTGCCGTAATAGACAAAGGAAAAATTAAAGATGCAGACGGTGGAAATTACAGTGCTGCTAGCAAAGTTTATATCTGAGCTCACTTTGGAGCACGTGCCAGACTCTGTGAAGCATGAGGCGCGGCGTTTTCTTCTCGATACGTTAGGTTGCACGATCGCGGGGGCACGCAGTGAATTGGGTCCAGTGATCCTCGCTGCGTCGAAAGTGCTCGGTCAGGGTAGAGAAGCAACAATTGGCGGCGGGGGGAAGCGGTTCACTTCGCTTGCTGCAAGTTATGGAAACGGTAGACTCGCGAATTGCCTTGATCTGGACGAGACTTATCCCGGTGGGCCCATCGCGGGTCTGCATTTTGGAGCTAGCGTGTTCGGAGAGGCTCTGGCGTCTTGTGAACAGATGGGATTGACTTCGAAGGAGCTTATCCTCGCGACAATCTGCGGCTATGAGGTAGCAGGCCGCATATCCGATATCGGAACTCAAATCGAGATCGAAGCGGGTAGGATTATCTCGATGCCTGAAGTGTGGGGAGTCTCGCTGGCACCGACGGTTGGAGCATCAGCTGCAGCGGGACGGCTGCTGGGCCAAAGCGCCACTGCGCTCGAGCAAACGTTCGGCGTAGCCGCCTCAAATGCGGCGACACCGATCGGTCCGATTTGGTCTAGACAAATCACGCTGCCAAACACGAAATACTACGATAGCGGTTGGGCGGCCATGGCAGGCGGTTTTGCAGCTAAGTCAGTGGAGTGTGGATCGACCGGGTTAACGTCAATTTTTGACGGAGCACCCAGCATATTTGAGATGGTCGGAGCACGCCGCATTGATCCAGACGGGCTCGTTGGAGAGCTTGGGGCAAGGTGGGCCCTCGAAAACATCGGGTATAAGCCATGGCCTAGTTGCCGTTGGCATCATCATTCGCTGTGCGCACTGCACCAGTTGCGCGAGGCTGAGGGATTTAGCGTCAGTGAAATTGAGGAGGTCGTTGTAGGCGTCAACATTGCTGCCCTGTCAGACAGGTTTCTAAATGAGGAGCCTCCAAACTTCGTAGCTAGGCAATTTAGCTTTGCGCACGCGATCGCAATGTTTCTACTTGGCGTGCCGCCAGGGCCGGAGTGGGCCTCGGAGCGATGGGCGTCAGATTGGTCCGTGAGAGAAATTAGATCGAAAGTTAAGGTCGTAGATAATCCCGGAGCTGCAACATATGCTCAGCACTTCGTGCGGGGCCAGTTTCGCCAAGTTCCCACATTTGCCGAAGTTAGGTTTCGGGGGAAGACTGTCCAAGCTGAAGTAGACTTTGCGTGGGGTGATCCGTGGTCCGACAAAACTCGTTTCAGTGACGATGACATCGTCGAGAAGTTTCGGACTGTTGCGAATCTACCAGATGCTGTCGCTGACGCAGTGATTGAGACTGTGATGGTAGCAGAGTTGGGCGCCAGCCTATCTCCTGTTTGCGCCGCACTGTCTCACGGCGTGGTATGAGTCTTTGGCGCGGGGACTGCTGAAGCATTGTCCACGGCTAGCTGGGGGCGGTCGGTCATCCCTGTGTAGGGTAGCAATCGTGATGAGGACTCTTTTGAGAGGCCTAGCGTGTGGCGTCAAGGCGCAAGGTATAAGGCAGCGAATTCCCATGCGTACATTCGCAAGCGGTGTTCCGCAATGACCTTCTGGCTGAGTCCGCGGTCCGGCTTTCACCATTGGGCTTAGAATGGACACTGAAACATATTGCTATCATGGTGATCTGCCACTGAATTGTCATCCGGCGTCGATTAGAGTCTCGGGGTTTCTACGCCAAGTGGCGCGGTTGGAGCAACGGAGGATCGGCGGAGCTGGTCGGGTTGTGCAGCCGATCGTTCGTTGCGGTGTGTTGGGCGGCCTAGGTGATCTCGACAACGCCGTTCTGCATCGGCTTTCGCGGCGCGATAAAATGCCAATCGATGACCATGTCCTTGCTCCAGGCGAGCATGGCGTTGCAGGTGAACTCTGTGCCATGGTTGGGAGACGATCATTGCCGTGTCGTTCGACGATGACGGTCCGTTCGCGAGCGACGCGCCGTCCTGACATCGACCTCTCCGGAATGCGCCCAAACATTCTTTAGTGACGTCGTCGACGACGTTGAGAATGCGGAAGCGCCGGCCGTTGACGAACTGGTCGTGGACCAAGTCCAGCGACCACCGCGCGTTGGCCTCGCCTTGATCAGGATTGGGACACGGGTCCCCATAGCTTTGCGGCGAGCCCGCCGCTTGCGGGCGGTGAGCCCTTCCTCGCGGACAAAGCCGGTGGATCCGCTTGATTCCCGGCGGCTCTCCCTTCCGCCTCAGCAAGACGAACGGCCGGCGGTAGCCGAACCGCAGCCGCTCGTTGGCGAGATCGCGCAACCGGCCGCGCAGCTCCGCGTCCGCAGGGCGGCTGGACCATAGCGGATCACCTTCCGATCCGCGCCGACGATCGAGCAGGCCTGCCGTTCCGACAAGCTCATGGCACCTGTACATGCGCGACTGCGGTGCGCTTGGCGGAGGGCCCTACCATTTTTCGAATGCATCGGGATGCCGCAGACCGTGTGCCATCTGAGGCGGCGCGCCTGATCCTGTCCACTGCTCTCGGTGATGCCGATCGTTCTAACCTCTCGCGTCGATAGCTGAACTCGGTTGTGTCGCGCAGCACAAAAAATGAGACCTTCAGCGGCAGCGGCACGATCACACGTCGATTGGAAATGGCCGGCCAGAATGTCCGCTTCGCTGGCCCGGTTATTAGAGAAGAAGCGGTAAGGCTCTTTGGTATTCGCCCAATCCTGGCAGATGAGCGGAATGCTTTGTCCCATGGCGCTTCTAATGTCCGTAAGCAGTTTGAGGAATCTATCGCCAAGCCGCGCGTCCCTGAGCTTCCATCCACTACCTCTCTCAAGAATCCAAGATTCACCCTCCAAGCATCGCGAACAGCCTCTTGCCATCCCTTAATCTCAGCGCCATAGAGCCCCCCTCGCGAATCGGTACTCAGCAAGCAATGACACGTGATTCTTTCGATTCAAGAGTTCGCGATCAGCGGATCCGTCCGAGCGATCAAAGTTATGGGCAATTGAAAGCCTCACGGGATGGTTATAGCTAGTCTGCAGATTTGTGGCAGTGTTGAAGGAGCATGAGGCTGCAGCGACAGCAGCTGACCTGGCTCGCAAACGCGGAGGCTTCGAGGCCGACGATCTGCAATCGAGAACACGAACTTGAAGAAGCTAGTGGCCGAGCAGATGCTCGATGTGCCGGTACCGCGCGAGCTTCTGTCAGAAATGATGGGGCCCCTCGCCAAGCGCGCTGCTGTACCGGACCGCGAGCTTGAGCTGAGAATCCCTCTGTCGTCATCATCGCCCAGATTAACCAGGTCGTTTGTTCGCAATGGCGATGGCGCCGCCGCGGGACTGCGGACCTCTGGCATCGCTCCACCCATGCAGATCTGCTGCGACGGCAAATACACGCCGTTGGTTGCGCTCCGACTCCTATAGCTGAGTTGGCTCAGGTGTTGGTGCAGACGATAGATGGAGGCCGCAGATGAGCTTTCCGCGGGATCCTACTTGCCGACTAACATAAGTCAGGGTTAATAGCCGAGCTTACGATCGATTGCATACGGCGGCCGGCGCCCGGCGCAGATGGCCTCGGCTGTGGCAACTAGTGTGTTCGCGACTGCCATCATGTTGACATCGCTCGCGTCATGCGGGGTAATTGTGATCTTAGGGTGCGCCCAGAACGGATGAGACGGCGGCAATGGCTCGGTTGCGAATACATCGAGCGCTGCGCCCGTCAGTTGGCCGTGGTCGAGAGCCTCAAGCAGATCCGCTTCCACTAAGTGTTCACCGCGACCGACCTGGACTAAGAAACCGCCGCGCCGCAGATTAGCGAACGCTTGCGCGTCGAGAATGCCACTCGTCTCACGCGTTAGCGGCAGGACATTGACCAAAACCTCGCTTTCTTTGAGCATCGCAACAAGTCCCGCAAACCCATGATAGCTGCGCGCCGAACCAGAGCTCGGTTTGGGTGTTCGACTCCAGCACAACACGGGAAATCCAAGATATGCAAGGTCCGCAGCGACTTTGCGTCCGATCTCCCCGTAGCCCAGGATGCCAATCGGCACTCTGTCGGTCCCGCGTTGCTTACGGGGGCGCCAGACACGGTCGCGCTGCTGGGCGTGATAGGCAGCAAAGCAACGCTGGTGGCCAATCACGTGCCAGACAACAAAGCCTGACATCATCAGCGCCTGTCCAGGGTCGACGACACGGACTACATGGATATGAGGCCTCAGGCTTGGACAGCTAAGGATATTGTCGACGCCGGCTCCGATTGAGCACACCGCCTGCAAATTGGGGTAACGCGAGAAAGCATCAGCCCACGGATGCCACGCGAGCGCGAGGCGAACGTCGTCGGCACGATCATCATCGTGATCGACCAGTTCGACCCTATGGGCGATGCGCGAAACTTCCTCACCGAGGCAGAGCCGCAAATTCAGCCGGCTCGAGACTAGCGCGCAGCGGAAGCGCGCCTCCCCGTTCCCGTTCGCTGTGTTCTCGATTCCAGCCATTAAGATCTTCCTCTACCTTGGGGCAATGCCGGACACCTCGCAATGCAAATTGTTTGCCGCTCCTGGTCGCAGGTTTCATCGACCTCATCTTAAAGAGAAAAATATGCAAAGAGCGGAGCGATACTTCAGAAACCCTGTCAACTATTCGACACGTGTCGCAAAGACGACAGGGCG
Source organism: Bradyrhizobium sp. CIR18 (assembly GCF_014198295.1). Lineage (NCBI taxonomy): Bacteria > Pseudomonadati > Pseudomonadota > Alphaproteobacteria > Hyphomicrobiales > Nitrobacteraceae > Bradyrhizobium > Bradyrhizobium sp. CIR18. The sequence continues at coordinate 66,711 of NZ_JACIHF010000013.1, forward strand.
GGATTAAGGGGGGCCCCCGCGCATACGCAGTGGCATGCGACTTGCCATGCGCTTGTAAGCTATCAGTCGTCGACACTACGTCGGTGCGCGCTCGTCAATCGGACGCGTCTAAGAGAATAGCCCCTGCACTTAAGGCTGTTGCTGCGTGAGCGGGTTATGCAATACTGCCTAATATTCCTATGCATCCAATGCTTGTGAGGCTGGACTTGGAAAAGATCGATGCACTCGTTGTCGGCGCCGGTGTAGTTGGCGTCACCGCAGCGCTAGCCCTACAGCAACGCGGCCTGAAAGTCTTTATACTGGACCAGCAAGCCCCGGGACGCGGGTGCAGTTTTGGCAACGCCGGGTTGATCGTCCCGACAGGATTTCCACTCAGCGCCCAGTATCGCGTTTTCGACCTTCCTGCTCAATTTTTGAAGGCGAGTTCGCCCGCCACCCTCGATTGGGTATCACTGCCAACACTTTTGCCGTGGGCCATCCAATACGCGAAGTCCAGTCGAGGGGATAGGGTCAAGCACATCACAAGCTTGCTTCATCAGTTTGGCCACGGCGCAATTCGCTCTTACGAGCTTCTACTGCGGTCTGATCTCCCGCCGATCACTAGACGTGGCTACCTCGTTGTCCACCTTTCGACTTCGGAAGCGGAGGCGGCAATCCGTTTCAACGCGATTCGCTCCTCGCTCGGCGCTGCTGTCAGAATGCTGTCTAATGAAAATCTCGCCGAAATGGAGCCTGCTATTGGAGGGTTGAGAGCCCGTGCCACTTTTATCGAACAAGCGGCTCACGTGACAAATCCATCAGCGTTCGTTGTCAGGCTCGCGGAGGTGTTCTTGAAACGGGGCGGTGTGTTCCGTTGCGAACGCGTCGAGAGTCTGGAATTGAAAGGAAATAGAGCGGTAGTGGTGAGGGGGGCTCGCGAAAAAAATTACTCCACCGGGGCGGTGGTTCTCGCAACCGGCGCGCACGTCAATCGGCTCTTGGCGGGAAACAGTCATAAGATCCCCCTCATTGCCGAGCGAGGTTACCACCTTGAGTTGGAGGTTGAGCCCGGATTTCTCAGCCGGCCACTTTCGCTGCCTAGCTTGGGTGTTGTTCTCACGCCTAGCGAACGAGGGGCGCGGATCGCCGGCTTGAGTCACTTTGGCTCGCCAGGTTTGAAACCACAACCTCACTTACTTTTAGCGGCGCTGGATCGCTTGCGGAAAATGCTCCCGACGCTCAAACCCCGACCCGGTTCCCAGGTTTGGAGTGGGGAACGTCCCGCTACGCCCGACTCCGTGCCGATTGTCGAGCAGGTGCCCAACCATCATCGCCTATTCGTGGCCACGGGTCATGGACATGGAGGACTCACTTTGGGCGCGGTCACGGCACAAATCGTTGCTGACCTTGTGACAGGCAAGGGATCCCCTTATGCGAGCCATCTCAGTTCACAGCGCTTCAGTATTGGAAGGAAAAGCCTACGCGGATGTGCGTTTGAGTCAACTACCAGAGAAAAGTGATGGCGATTATCGCAATTACGCGACTGACAGCATAGCGTCCGCTCAGATCGCATAACTCGGAGGTTACACCACTTTAGAGTTACACCGCGGTGAAAGGCGCAAGTTCTATTGGCCACATTATTGGCCATTTGCGTATCCGATGCCGTAAACGCGTCAGTTTCTGAGCGCCCGCAATGTCCGCTTCCGAACCCTGACGTTCAGTAATTCGGTTCGAAGTTTGGGGAAACCAGCAACTAAGAATCGCTATGCTGAGACCACGGCCATTACACGGCAGGGGATGTTGTGCAAGCAGCACAGGACCAGATCCGACGATTTCCCGTGTCCGTTGTCAATCAATATACGACAAGAAGAGAGGCGATCAGGGCTTCGGCGTTCGTTCGGTCCAACTAAATCAGACTCATCGGGTGCTCGCCGACCGCGCAGCGCCGATTTCCGCGCGCAGCTCCTTACCAAGTCACGGCAGGGGTTTAGATCAATCAGGTCGGCGAGTTAGGTCAAGTGAGAGACGGATGCTTCTTCCCCGGAGCTCGTTTGCAAGCTCATTTCTGCTGCCATAAGAGGTACGCTAGCGCGCTCATTGAAAGCTGTACCTATAGGAAAGCCAGCTTGTTGATCCCATGCAGAACAAAGCTGACGAGGCTTAAGACATCAAACACCGGTTTACCAGTGCTTCGTTCAATTGCCGCGGCAAATGGCGGCAAATTGTGACACTCGCAGACGAACGCCTTGATATCGGGGTATCGCTCGAGCAACTGCACGGAGGCGCCGGCGACGCAAGCTTCTACTCTTTCCAAATCTAGCCCAGCACTACCATTCAGATATGGTTCAGCGAACGCATTGTGGTGCTGCAGTCCAAGAACTGCTATTGGCATATCATCGGAAACGCCTGCTAACTGCAGATAGCTCTTGGTGAGCGCTTCATCGTTTGCAGTAATGACGCCCACCCGGCCCTGCACCAAGCGGTATACAAGCGGGATCTGCAGCAGGGATGACGCGATGAACGGTACCCGCAGCTGGTTCGCAATCGCATCCTGCAGGGGGATGAGGAATCCGCACGTTGTCGTGACGACATGAGCGCCCTGTTCCTGCAATTTCAGCGCACCCGTTAGAAACGGAGCCAGCAAGGCTCGATTTGGGAGGGGATGCACTACATCGCCAATAGTCACGCCGCGAGCGACGTGTAGGATAGTGCGACAGGGGTAGGACTTTTTACTCCCGGCGTCCCCTGCCGGACGACGGAAGGACTTTGCTTCCATAACAATGACCCCGATGGTGATCATAGGCACTTCTTTGCCGTTTGAAGGGCTCGAGTACTTGCGCATTGGGCTAGGCGAACTCCTTTCAGAAACTATTGCTTCGTGACTATCGACAAGTAGTTGACCTGCTTCTCATATCAATTGCTAAGGTTTGGTAGTTGACGGGGCATGCAACGTTCTATTTTGTTGCGACCTGCGAGCCAGGAATTACGACGTCTGGTGCGGCAGAAGCGCTCGATCGGGGCGAGGAGGTCGGCGGCTGGCGGTTGAAAAGTGCTGGGTTGGCATTGTGATGACTGATGAAGTCCATAATGTCAGCGTGCGCACCATGCACGATCTGACAGATTCAACGCCAGATTTTTAAACGGTAAGTCACGCAAGCGAGAAGTGCACGACTGAGTTAGGACGGAGGTGCTTTTGAAACTATCGCGATGGACCTAAGAGTCTTTCACGACTTGAGTGTCATCTGTTCTAAAAGCAAGAACTCCATTGCTGATCGCGCTTGTTGCCCACAATGAACCCATGCCGACATCGATCGCGGAAAACAGCGACGTCGTACTATGCGCACAAGGCCGTATCACAAGGTTCCGCTAGGCCGACCAGCGGAAGGTTGTTCGCGGTCGAGCGCGTGGATCTAGCGTTTCTCATCGACACTCGTTCGCAAAGAATCCTATTTGAGCAACCGGAGCGGCAAGCGGATGGAAGTGTTCGGGGTGAAGGTGCAACAGAAACCTAAGTCGGGCGAGAACCTTGTGGAGATTGTGACCACTATGCAAAGGAGAATATCGACGGCATCACTTATTCGCCCCTAAGGATAGCGGCCCGAGTTGTCCGTCGGACGTCATGTGATCGGACGGGCTCGTTGACTGAGCGACGCCTGAGCTCGCGTTTGATCACACCGTAGACTCCCGCGCCGAGATCAACCCACTTCTAAGCTATCATCTTTCGCCGTCGCCTGATGCAGCTAACCAGACGCTGGTGTCGGTCGTGAGTATCTTTTTCAATCGCGGCCTGTACGCGCACCTCATCACGATCCTCGAGACCGGCAATCGCTTCCATATGGTTGCTAATCCCGATGCGGGAATCTGCATAATTCGGACTAACGCCGCTGAGGGAGGGCGCAATGCGTAGCCATAGTGACTCGATCATCGAGAGTAGCTGAGGCATTTGCGCGCTTTTGTAAATCAAGAAGTGAAAGTCTTTGTTTGCCCGCACCGCGGCGGGATAATTGGCGGTATCTAGTGCCGCGCTGATCTGCAGTTGCAGGCCCCTAAGCTCCTCCACTGTCTCGCTCGCAATACGTTCCGTGGCGACGCGCGCAGCGAATCTCTCGAGAACCAGTTGTATCGACGTCAGTTCGTCGAGCGCAGCCAACGTCAGCGTTGGCACAATCACTGTCTTTGGCCCGGAATTGACAAGCGCTCCCTCGCAAATTAGTCGCATGATCGCGTCGCGGGCTGGTGAGGTGCTGATGCTCAGAGCCTGAGCCACTGCACGGACCGTGAGCTTCTGGCTGGCCGAGAATTGGCCTCCAACGATCGCCTCCTTCAGAGAAGTATAGGCGAGCTCGCCGAGGCTGGTTTGACGATCGATAGGATACAAGGGCAACGTACCGGTTGACGAGGGCGGCCCTGAAGGTCGAACCAACATACTCCCTACCTTGGGCGGCACATTGCTAGGATTCAAAGCATTGATTCTCGACATGGCGCATCACTCCTGCAGCATTCGATTAAGAGCACCAAACCCGACCCCGATGACAGGTATGACGCAACAACGCGGTCTTATGACGGCGTGGTCTGTTGAAAGTTGGAGCAATCTCCTGGCTAGGCGAGTAATCTTAGTGTTTGCCGTCCCCGTGCTGTTTCCGAGCACAAATTGCGTCAGCGCAATACGGCAAGGCTTATCAGAAAATGCCGGAAATGAACCGCGCCACTTGGATCTCTTCCTCGTTGTAGCAATCCGCATGCCTCTGCGGAAATGAGGTGCCCTCAATTGCCAAGATAAGAAGTGGTGCGTGGCGGCCATCTCCGCCTATGTAGGATTTCCGACAACACGGAGTTCAATCGGACATTCATGGCGCGACGAATTTATGCGAATTCGTGTAGTGCCGACCTTGAACATTTGCTTAGGATCAAGAGCCCAAGAACGCGCTCTCCATCAATGGTCAGCGGCGTCATACGGCTTCCCGTTCTCGTTTTTCTCACCCTGTCTCGACCGCAAGGCGGTCTTTAGAAGGCGGAGAACTTCGAGGCGAGAAGCTCGTCATTCCCGGCCGTAACGTTGTCCAGATGGACGATTTGGCCGGGTATCGGCGCAACGGTCGCGTGCACCTGCTCGCCATCAGCGGTTCTGTGTCGGTTTCACCCGAGTCATCGGAGAACCATGCAAGGTCGGGTTCGTCCGGACGGCGCGGACCCCGTGGAGGACAATTCCAGCCGCAGATTGTCGATTAATCTGGTAGCTGACGAGCGGTTTGGGGGCAGCCTCCGGATTGGAGGCGCGTGACAAAGGTCGTCTTTGAGGCCCGAGAGATCCAGCCGGCCGCAATGTGAGTAAAGTCTCAGCAGGCCTCGAAAGTAGCAGCGTGGATGCCGACTGATCCCAATGGAAGACTGCGCGGACATGAGCGCAATCGACACATTCACCTGTCCAGTTTAGACGGGATCACTCCCCTGCAATCGATGCGTCGGGCGACCTCGCTGCGCGAGGAGCTGCTTGCCAAGAGCTACCGGCCCAACCGGCGCAGCGAGTACGATTCCGAAACTGGGGGGCCGCTCGGTATTCGACCCTTCGGCTCGGTTGGTTCAAACCGTGCCAAGTTGTGCTAGAGTCAATCTTCGATTTTCGAGGATAAAAGGTTATGATTATCGCCCAGCGCGGCTGCGCGGTCAAATGCCGTAAGGAAACGCACCGGCTGGTCTGTTGGGTTATACCGCGCGTCGTTGACACCCACCTGTCGAAACTTCAACAGGATATCTAGACCGCCTCAAATTCGTGGCCGACAATTGATCGGAACGCGGCGCTGAACCGCCATTTTGTGCTGGTGACCGACGCGCTGCGGCTGATCAGGTTGCGGCTATAAGCTCTCTCGAGGTACGGGATGGCAATGGGAGTCGCACGCATGAGTCATAAGGCAGCAAACGGACACGCCTCAGCGTGATGTCGACGTGATCGAGCGGCGGCTCGACACCACCAGCTGCTCGAGGTCGGGCGCTTAGTGGGCGCTCGCACCAAGCGGTAATCGTCAGCCGGAGAGAGCCAGTCCATAGCGATAGTGGCCAGTGCTATGCCAGTCCTCGGCGCCATGCTGTCCTGTAACGCTGGGACGGGTGCAAGAATCGCGCGCGACTTCACCGCCACAGCCACAAATCGGGCCTGGCTTGCCGATATCACCTACATCTGGCGGAAGGTTGGTTGTACTTAGCTGCCATCATGGACCCCTTCGGCCGAAAGGTCGTCGGCTGGACGATACGGGGTCACATGCGCGAACTCGTCTCCTCCGCTGACGAGGGCGATCGGCCAGCAGCGGCCGGGTGCTGAATTGATCCAGCATTCCGATCGCGGCGTGCAGGGTTTCAATCCGCCTAGTATGCCTCGCACGAATATCCCAACGCCCTCGCAGCCGCCGATCCGGCCGGATCGATGAGTCGCAAGGCGAGTTGCTTCAACCATGCCCCGATTGAGAGCACATTCCACACCCTCAAGCCCGAACTCGTTCATCATCACTACGAGACCAGCTGAGGCCGCGTGATCTTCATCGAGGGCTTAATCGAGCCCGGCTCCATTCCGCCATCGGGCATATCTCCCCGGCTGAGATGGAGTAAGCCGCCTAACCTCGTTCACTTTTCGGGGGAAAATCAGGATTGCATTGGCGTCTGAGCGGACGCGGCGAAGCGTTCCATGCGTACGTCATCGCTTGTGCTGATGACTTCGTCATTCTCTGCCGCGGTCACGCGGAGGAAGCGCTGATGCGTGGACCTGAGCAGTGATGACGTTGCTCGGGCTGTCGCTCAACGAGACGAAAACCTCGTGGGAGATGCCGGCAGGAAAGCGCCGGTTTCCTTCGCTACACACTAGAACTAAGCGAGTTTTCTAAGGGCAGCGGTTGGTACCTAGGCGCAAGCTCCATGCAAGAGGGGTGCAGCGAATCAAGACTAAACAGAGACTTGCTGACGTCCGGAAATAAGGGCGCTTGCCTGGACAGGATAGCCGACAGGACCGCCTCTCGCGCGATTGTCACTCGGCGTAGCTCTCGTACGGCGCCCTTGCATCGGCGTACCAAGTGATTGGCGATCACGATCGGGTGCGCAACTACCTGTGTAAACGACCTTGGATGCCAAACGCGGCACAAAACAGTTTCCTTGCGAGACTGTCTACGAGGAACTCGGTGCAGTGCGCCTCCGTTGCGGGCGCGGAATGTCTCCGCTGCTGGTCTGATGCCGATCTGGAAGGCGATCAGTTCCTTCTTGCTTTCCGGTACCGCGCCGATCCGTGAGCAGCTGCGATCGCCATGGTCTTCTATGCAGGCGTGCAGGAAGAAGCCATCTGACCACATATTTGGATATCGGCGCGCCAACAATTCGCGCTTTGGTCGCGCTCGTACTCGCTTGCCATTCGGCCATCAGCCGGGAAATCATCGCGGGGTGACAGATTCAGCGCTCGTCGCCTCCAGCAAGGCCGTCAGTGCCTCCAGGAAATCGCCGTTCGGGATGCCGTGGAGATACAGCGCCGGCGACAGCGGATCCAGACTTCTGGGCCGCCGTAACCATAGTGCGAGGTTCCGAGCTGAATCCGATCCGTTCACTATCGCCGGCCGCCCCACGTCGTGAATCTTTCCGTGCGGCGAGCTTGATCGGGCCGGTGCCGGCCTGGATCGTTCGCGCAGGCTATAGCCATGCCGCACAACACGGGGGTCCGTGAGCGCGCTTCAAATCCGATCGCGGCAAGAAATGTGTCGACTTCGCCTCGGCGCGTGAGCCAAAAAATTGTCGCGCACCAGCACGCAAAATATTGATCAGTTGGATCATCCATCAGAACCGCTGCGATGGCGCCACCGCCAGGACGATCTTCGAAACTCAGCATCGCTAGGGCGGGTCTAGCCCGAGGCTGGTGAATGCACGCTCAGAGGCTATGTGAAGTGGTTTGTTGATATCCAGAGACATGACAGGGCTAAGAGGCAGCGTCGTGCGTGGAATCCTGGAACGAAAAGCAGCCCCCATTTGTGGAGGTGCGTCCTCTGTCATCCGGACGGTGATCCCGTCATGCGTAACGAGAGAAGCACCGAACTCCGCTAAAGCTGAGTGCGGGTGTTAGCCGAGTGGCTTGTCGGATTTACGACATCAAGTCTTCAAAGAGACAGGCCGGCGAAGATAGAAGAAGATGATGCCCAAACGTTTCGTACTGAGTGTCGAACATCTGGCTTAAAAGGATAACGGGGCTTGCCATTGCTTCGGTACGGACGGGGTGCGACGAACGAGTCAAACGAGCATATGCGGTTGCTGCTGGCGATCTCATCCTGCCGCACCCCAGGGGAGTTGTCGTCCCGGGCTGCAGCATGCGAGACTGCCATTGTGCTCGCCACCTGTCGGTAGCGCCGGCTAGGCAGCATGGATCTCAGAGCACGTGCGTGCTTAGTCGATTTGTTTTCGTTACGCTTGGCCCAGGACAAGCGCCTCGCAGCGGAGTCGGTTGAGAAAATTCGAGCTCCGATTCGTTGCGCCTGGTCTGCTATTTTTTTCGGATCTTAAGGCCTTTGGTCGTGCTCACGACCACCGACGATTCCGAGGCGCGCAGATTTGCTTTTTGCCGTCGAGCATGGAAAGCGTGCGTTGAACTCAGCTCGGCCATCAATTTTTCATCCAACTATCTTTCGGTTCTCCCATCGCTGGCACAATCGTTGCTTGCTGATTGATGGTTGCTGTCAGGTGCACGGACGGCTAGCCCTGACCACGAAATCTGGTCCGCCAGGCCGAGCAGGAGTTGATGTCGGTTAAACACTTCTTTTGCGCATACGCAGTTTCGCATTTGGCAGCCCCAACAGGCGGGAGATTTGCAATGACGGTACTAAATTTATACACGAGGGGGCCGGTCCTTGTGGCACAGTTCAATCGGCAAAAGCCTGTGAATCCGCTCAACCGAGGACTTGTGAACGCCATTGTCGAGACCTGTCAATTTGCCCAGGACGAACCGGCCGTTAAGGCAATTGTCCTTACCGGCGGAGTGCACCGCTCATTCTGCGTCGGTGACGACTTCAAAGAAGCAAACGCTAGAACACAGACCGACGTTGAGAACGTAGTAGCTCGAATAATACAGCTGTATGTCGCAATTCTGAGCGTAACCAAGCCCATCGTCGCTGGTATCGACGGCTATGCCATTGGCGCAGGACTCCAAATCGCGCTCTGCTGCGATTGGCGTGTGGCAACGAAAACGACCAAGGTGCTCGGCTGGGAGCTCAAGCACGGGATAGGTTACCCACTCGGCGCCTATATGCTCGAGAGGTCGCTGGGTCGCGCGGCGATGTTCGACACTATCTTCGGATGCGAAGTTGTGCCGGTTGATTGGGCCACCAAACACAAGCTGTTCAGCGAGATTGCCGAGGCGAAGGATGTCGTCGAAAATGCTATTTCGCGAGCAGCAGTGCTTGGCGCATACCCGGAGGTCACCTTTCGGCGAACTAAGGAGGCCGTAAATAGCTCATTTATCGCGGGGCTGAACGAACTAGCCCCCCTTGCGAAGAAGATTCACGTGGACGGTTTCTGTAGCAAGTCCGCAGGGGCTCATTTTGCACAAGTTCTGCGCCGGTGATGTCCTGCGTCGGACACATCGAATATCTTAGCAAGAAACGGCATGGTCTGGATCTTGTTAGTGGACTCTATGCACCGGATCTATTATGTCGAACGAGGACCTTATGCGATCCACTCCGGTCCCGGACTTCGCGGTACCGAGACGAGGTAAAGGAATGGGGGCGCAGACGTTCCCGCCGACTTCACGAACGATGGCTGGGGCGCGGCGCATTATCGTGAAGGTCGGCTCAGCCCTCATCGTCGATCCCACCACCGGCGTAACTCGAGAGCCATGGCTCGAATTGTTGGCGGAAGACGTCGCGCGGCTTCGTAGTCGCGGTCAGGATGTGGCTGTGGTTTCGTCCGGCGCCGTCGCCATTGGAAGACATCGTCTTGATCTACACCAGACAATGCTGCCGACGAGGGACCGGCAGGCTGCCGCTGCGGTCGGACAAATGCACCTCACCAGAATGTACCGCGAAGCATTCGCGCGATATCGGCTGACGACAGCGCAGGTTCTACTCACCCTCAACGACACGACAGAAAGGCAGCGTCTGCTCAACGTCCGCGCATGCCTGATCAAGCTTTTGACATTTCAAGCGATTCCCGTACTGAACGAAAACGACGCTATTGCGACGCGCGCGGGGAGTTTTGGCGACAATGATCGTCTTGCCGCCCGCGCTGCACGGTTAATTGGCAGCGACACGTTGGTACTTCTATCCAACGTGGCTGGGCTTTACTCGGCAGATCCGAATGTATCATCAAGTGGAACTTTGATAAGGGAGGTGCATGATGTGACGCCGGAAATCGAACGCATGGCTGGAGGTGCGCGGTTCGGCTACAGCTCCGGCGGGATGACAGCTAAGCTCGTCGCCGCGCGGATGGCGCTTGCTTCAGGATGCACCGTGATAATTGCGGACGGCCGCGGTGCGCATCCTCTCGCGGCGATTGACGCCGGTAAGCCATGTACTTGGTTTCTTCCTTCCATCGGAGCGCTCATCGCTCGGAAGACGTGGATCGCGAGCGCTTTAAGACCGGAAGGTGTCGTCGTGGTTGCTGATGCAACAGCGATTCAGCTGAGGCTAGGCCAGGGTCTTCACATCGACGGAGTGACATCGTTTGATGGCGACTTTGGTCGAGGTGATGCTATTATCGTACGTGACGTCCATGGCAACGAAGTTGCTCGAGGTCTTTCGATTTATTCCAACAGAGAATTGCGCTGGATGACCCGCCGATCGCGACGGGAAGCTGTAGCCTCGCTGACATGTTGTAAGCTTGGCCAGGTCATTGATGGAGACGATTTGGCACTTGCGAACTAATGTCAGACTAGAAAGTGAAGCTGTTTGCGATTCAACTAAACGCAACTCGACTCCAGCGTATCGCCAACCCTGCTCAGTGCTAGCCCGGAAGCGCCAGCCCGTCTCTCTTACGTCCGAGCGGCGAGCCTCAACGACTTGGGCGAGCTTAAAAAAACGGGACACGGCAATGAAGGAAACCCAAGCCGCGATACGGCAGCTATCGCTGTAAGCTGTTTTTCCATTTTCAGGCCGATCATTGTGCTAGCCGCGGCGAACAGAGCGGAGCGCCGCGCGGCTATATTGGTGAGGCTGCGGGCCATAATTATGTTATGTGTGCCGCTTGCTCAGCGGCACTCATGTCAAATTGCCAATCTGTTGATTCTAAGACGAGCCCACGGGGCAGGGCAGGTGGCGAAGCTGAGCCGGGTGAGGGGGAGGCAACAGAAGTTGGCCGAGGAACCTCGCCGAGGCAAATCAGGCCCAATCAACCGGCCCCGTCTCCTGCGGCGAGGAACAAGGAAGAGGTACGGAATGTCTACCAACCTCGTGTCCCCGTGAATGCAGCCACGCTGCAACCGGCTATTTCTTCGGCCGGAAGCGGCCGTAGAAAATCTCGCCGTTTTCCGCCATCTCCTCCAGTAGTTTCGGAGGGGCGAAACGAGGACCAAATTTTGCTTCGAGTTTGTGGCACAGCTCGAGGAACCTCATGGTGTCCATAAAATCGATGTACGAGAGCAGGCCGCCCGTGAACGGCGCGAAGCCAAAGCCGAAAATAGAGCCGAGATCGGCCTCGCGCGGATCGGTGATGACGCGCTCCTCTACGGCGCGTGCCGCCTCCACCGCCTGCACCACCAGAAAGCGCTGCTTCAGCTCTCCGACGTCGAGCGTATCGGGGTCGAGCTGGGTGGGCTGCAGGTCGGCAAGGCCCGGCCAGAGCCGCTTCCGGCCCTTGCCTTTGTCCGGATAATCGTAAAAGCCCTTGCTATTCTTGCGGCCGAAGCGCTGCCGCTTTTCGACGAGTTCGACCATCAATTTCTTCTCCTCTTGGTCGATCGCATTCGAACCGAGATCGGCTTCAGTCGCCTTCATGATACTCAAGCGGAGATCGAGCGCGGTTTCGTCAGACAACGAGAGCGGCCCGACCGGCATGCCCGCCATCTTAGCGCAATTTTCAATCATTGCTGGGGGGACGCCCTCCAAAAACATTTGGCTACCTTCGGAGATATAGCGGGCCACGCAGCGGTTCGCGAAGAAGCCACGGGAATCGTTGACTACGATCGGTGTCTTGCCGATCTGTCTGACATAGTCGAGCGCGGTCGCAAGCGCGGCATCACCGGTGTTCTTGCCAACGATCACCTCGACCAGCATCATCTTCTCCACCGGCGAGAAGAAATGGATGCCGATGAACCTTGTTTGATCCTTGAACTCTTCGGACAGCGAAGTTATCGGCAGCGTCGACGTGTTGGATGCGAAGATCGCCGTCTCTTTCAAGAAGGGTTGCGCCTTTGCGTTGACATCGGACTTGACTTTGCGGTCCTCAAACACGGATTCGATGATTAGGTCGCAATCTTTGATGGCTGCATAGTCAACGGTGGCGATCATGCGTGCGAGCGTCTCGTGGCGATCGCTTTCCTTGGCGCTGCCTTTCTTGATCAGGTTATCGAACATAGCATTGGCGTGGGCCTTCGCCTTGTCCGCGCTCTCCTGGTGACGAGTGATCAGAACCACCTCAATTCCGGCGCGAGCTGAGACGTACCCGACACTCGCGCCTACAAAGCCGGCACCAATCACGGCGAGCTTTTTCACCTTTGTCGGCGGCACGTTCTGCGGACGGCGGGTGCCTTTGTTCAATTCTTGCTTTGAAACGATCAAGCTGCGGATCATGGCCTGCGCTTCCTTCGAGCGCAGGATATGCGCGAAATAGCGCGACTCAACACGTAACGCCGCATCCATGGGCAGCTGGAGGCCTTCGTAGACGCAGCTCATCACGGCGCGCGCGGCCGGGTAATTATCGTAAGTCTCGCGCCGATACATGGCATTGCCCACCGGGAACATCATCATGCCGGCCTTGGAGAACACGGGACCACTTGGCAGTTTGAATCGCTTCTCGTCCCAGGGCGCCACGGCCCTGCCGCCACGCTTGATCCAGGTTCTCGCCGCCTTGATCAGATCGGCCGGCGGCACAATAGCATCAATCAACCTCAGCGCGTGGGCGCGCGTCAGATCAATGGGCTCGCCCTTGAGCAGGATCTGCATCGCGTCTTGCAGCGCAACCATGCGCGGCACGCGCTGGGTGCCGCCGGCACCGGGAAGAAGGCCTACTTTGATTTGCGGTAAACCAAGCATAATTTTCGGATTGTCCGCGGCGACGCGGTAGTGGCAGCAGAGCGTGAGTTCAAAACCGCTGCCGAGCGCGGGACCGTTGATCGCAGCAGCCCATGGCTTGCCCGAGGTTTCGATGGTTCGAAGAATGAGCGACAAGCGGCAGCTCTGATCGAACAGGAGTTGGTGTGCCGCAGTTTCGCCGCTCTTCGCAAACGACTGCGCATAGGCGTGGCGTATTTCCTCGATCATCTCAAGATCTACATCGACCGAGACCGATTCTTTGCCTGAGGTGATGACCACACCTTTGATCTTGTCATCGGCTGAGGTCTGCTTCGTGATCTCCTCGAGCTCGTTGATCGTTGTCTCGTCCAGCAAGTTCGTCGAACGGTCTGGAATGTCCCAGGTAATCAGCGCAATACCGTCAGCGTCCGTTTCGATTGTGAAATTCTTCAAGGTCATGTTGTTCCCTCGACCGCCATTGCATTTGCAGGTGCGACGATTTGAATCGATGATCTAGTACTTTGGGGCTATGGGTCCGCCGCGCTGGCGTAATGCGCGAAGCGGAAGGGTGAATTGTTCTCGGCGATCCAATCGTCGGCAGTTACACCCGTTCGATGACCGTGGCAGTTCCCATGCCACCTCCTATGCATAGTGTCACCAAGGCGAGTTCCTTGTCGGTGCGCTCAAGCTCGTCGAGCACAGTGCCGAGGATGATCGCGCCAGTGGCGCCTAACGGGTGGCCGAGCGCGATCGCGCCCCCATTAACATTGATCTTGTCATTGTCGATTTCCAACGCTTGGATATAGCGCAGCACAACCGATGCAAACGCTTCGTTGAGCTCGAACAGGTCGATATCCGATTTCTTGATGCCGGAGCGCGCGAGCAGTTTCTTAGTAACGTCGACCGGCCCGGTCAGCATCATCGCGGGCTCGGAGCCGATATTGGCGAAGGCGCGGACTTTTGCACGTGCCTTCAGGCCGTATTTCGTGCCGGCGTCCTTGCTGCCAAGCAGTACGGCGGCGGCGCCGTCGACGATACCTGATGAGTTCCCGGCGTGATGCACATAGTTAATGCGCTCGACTTCAGGGTGCGACTGGATCGCGACCGCATCAAAGCCGCCCAGCTGGGCAATCTCCGCAAAAGACGGTTTGAGCTGCGCCAGCGAGTGCATGGTCGTGTTCGGGCGCATGTGCTCGTCCTTGGCGAGGATGGTCAGCCCGTTGATGTCCTTCACCGGCACGACCGACCTGTTGAAGAGGCCCTTGTCCCAAGCCTTGGCCGCGCGCTGCTGGCTCCGCACGGAGTAGGCGTCGACGTCTTCACGGGAGAAGCCGTATTTGGTGGCGATCAAATCGGCCGAAACGCCCTGAGGCATAAAATACGCGGGCACCGCAATTGAAGGATCCATCGCTAAGGCGCCGCCCGATGCTCCAATGCCTACCCGGCTCATCGATTCGGCACCGCCGCCGATCACAAGTTCATGCTGACCGCTCATGATCTGGGCGGCGGCAAAGTTCACCGCGTCCAGGCCAGAGGCGCAAAACCGGCTGATCTGCACGCCGGGCACGGCCTGACCCAATCCCGCTTTCAGAGCAGCGATGCGGGCGATGTCGCCACCGGCTTCGCCGATTGGATCGACCACGCCGAGGACGATATCATTGATTGAATTTTCCGGAAGATTGTTGCGCTCCCTCAGTACCTCGAGCGGAATGGTGGCGAGCCGCAGTGCCGTGACCTCGTGCAGCGCGCCGTCCGGCTTGCCGCGGCCGCGCGGCGTGCGAACGTGATCGTAGATATATGCTTCAGGCATGAAGCGCTCCTGAATGGTGATCATGATATAAAAGCGGCCTTAGCAGCAGCTTGAGATGAGTGGCGAGGCCGGATCGGCTATCGTAGAAGCTGGCGCACGCACGAGGCACTCGCTGGCTTGGATGTGTGGGGTCAGAAAGCATAGAACGAACATCTTGTGCCCTGACCAGCTCTAGGCCGGATACTCGACCGCTGACGACATCGTTCGCTAGGACTGGAATGTGTTTCACCGCCTAGGTATCGAGGTTGAGCTACGCAAGAATGGGATCGTCCTTTATCACGCATGCTCTTTCTTTCCTCCTCCCAGAGCGTGGACCCAAATCAAGGAACGGAGCGCATCGCTCGTTTTGCGGGTTTGAATGCACTCGGCCCTCAGCCAGGGTCGCCTCCTCTCAATAGCAACTGTCATGCCAGAGTCGTTCAGGCCGAGTTAGACTTCTGATTATGCTCAAGAAGGGACGCTGATCACTAGGACGTCGGTGTTTCAAACCCGACAGCCTATTGTATCGCTGTCATAAGCCGAACAAAGGTATGCATCCGGCTACGGCCCCTAGTTCACCGTCGTGGAACATTCAGCTATCCCTTCGTACGATGCGTTATCGCTCGCGAGCCGGGCGGAGACCGCTTCGCAAAGTCGGTTATAACCTCGCGGAATGCAATCCGATGAGACCAACGAAGGGAGGGACTCCTCTGCTTCGCTGATTCGTACCTAAGATATTTGGTATTTTTCGTGGTTCGTTGTGACCATCTGGTTCGGAGCAAAGACAGCAACAAAGATAGGTAGAACCTCTATTCGATCAGCTGCCGGGTTATAGAAAGATGCGCAGTATCCAGCCGCCCAAAATTTCTGTCTCTGAGTTCGATGCGATGGAGCCCTTTGACGGCGACCCCGTCCATTTCGTCAGCGCTCGGGTGATCAGCCAACAGGGGCGACACAGGTCCTGATCAGGAAATGAGTTCCATCTCCTGCGCTACGCAGAAAAGGTCGTAGATGTCACTCTCACGATCACCAATATGGATCACCGTGCCGGACGATTCAGGAGTTGGTAGACTGCTCCAGACTTTCCAAACACCAGACGCTTTCCTACTTTCTGGATCCGGAGTCGCGGCAGGGCTCGTGATAAAGGCTTGCAAGGACCAAGTTGGGGCGGCCGAGCTCACGCCGAAAGAGGCTCCACATGCGTGTACTCTATCGTTTGCTAGCAGAGTGCGTCGTACTTGCTTGTACGAGAACCGCCATGTTTCCAGGTTGATGCTGATTTCTCCACATTTTCGTGTGTGCGCGCGGAAGTTCGCTCCAAGTGAAGGCTTCGGACAGACAGGGATCTATGCGCCGCTCAACAACGAGTCGATTCGCTTCCCACACTTGATATGGACTCGCGAAGTGGCTACCCTGGATTCGTTTCTGTCGCATCCAGACAAAGCGCGCATCCATCGTGAAGTGGTAACCTGAGGTCCCTCCACAAAAGACAACCATTCCGCCTCGTTTCACCACGTAGCAGCTGACTGGAAACGTCATCTCTCCCGGGTGCTCGAAGGCAATGTCGACGTCATTACCCTTTCCGGTAATCTCCCAAATAGCTCTTCCAAACCGGCGCACCTCCTTCATGTAATCGCTGTATTCGATGTCGTTGATATCGGGAAGTCGGCCCCAGCATTCGAACTCCTTCCGGTTTATTACGCCTTTGGCGCCCAAGGACATCACATAGTCCTGCTTAAACTCATCAGATACGATGCCGATCGCGTTCGCCCCGGCAACTCTTACGAGTTGGACTGCCATCGAGCCAAGCCCGCCAGCTGCTCCCCACACTAAAACATTTTGACCTGGTCGGAGCCCGTGTGGTGGATGCCCAAACAACATCCTGTATGCGGGTGCCAGCGTGCCCGTATAGCAGGCACTCTCCTCCCAGCTTAGATGCGTTGGTCGAGCTAAGAGCTGCCGCGCTTGAACGCGAGCGAATTGCGCAAAGGATCCGTCTGGAGTTTCATAACCCCAAATTCTCTGCGAAGGTGAGAGCGTGGGATCGCCGCCATTGCACTCAATATCGTCGCCGTCGTCCTGATGGGAATGAAGAACCACCTCGTCACCAATCTTCCATTTCGTCACGCGATCTCCGATAGCCCAAACAACTCCTGCAGCCTCTCCTCCGCAGATATGGTAGGGGTGCCCATGCACGTCGAAGGGCGAGACTGGCGTCCCAAGAGACGCAAAAATAGAGTTGTAGCCTATCCCGGTCGCCATAATCATGACCAGGGCGTCCTCCGATCCTGTGGAGGGGGTATCAACCACCTCCACCTGCATTGCAGACTCCGGATCCCCATGCCGCTCTCGCCGTATGACCCAAGCGTACATGTGCTTCGGTACATGACCCAATGGCGGAATTTCGCCAATCTCGTAAAGATCCTTCGCGATAGATGTGGCCTGGTCCGTCACTGACGGAGGTTGGCCGCCATATTTATTGATCTCGATCATGTGTACCTCGACGCAAATAAGATGAGCAGGCGCGTCTACGTGAGTTGTTGATACTTTTCAGTCACTAGCCGCGACCATATTCCAGTCTATCGCGAGATAATCGTGCGCGCTGTAAGCGCAGTAATGAAGAGGGCCGCGAAGCGTTCGTTTGGAACATGTTTTCATAATTGTGCGGCACTGCTCAATCAGTCTCGACGTTTAGCCAGTCGAGATAGCCTTCAGAATACTGTGCCGGCAACGCACTATTTCAAATTTCGAGCAACATCCGCGACCGTCGCTCCCAAAAGAACGGTCGATGTCTCAAGATTCAGCCTTGAAATCTGATCTTCAGCGTAACGAAGCAGGTCGAGAACGTTCAGCAGTTGCCGCCGCCGTTTAGATGCGTCTCCATATTCATTGTCGTCGGCCGCGAACGCTCCTTTGCTTCGCATGCTTTGTCGAAAATGGAACTCGCCAGGTGTCGCTTTAGCAGTCCCTTTGAGGAAAATCGACGAGATGTTATCGACCATAGCGTCGCCCAGCGAGCTAACGAAGATTGGAATATTTGTCGTTAGAGGATTCTCGAGAAGGCTCTGGCAGGTTTTCATTGCGTGTCCAATCGGAGGGGAGGCAACGAGGATGATATCCGGCTGATGTTCGACGGCCAGCGATAGACTCTGGTCTAATTCGCCCGCAACAACATGAATGCCACATTGATTGAGGGCCTGGCACAAATCGCTGAAGTAGAGACTATCGGCTCCCACTACCGCCGTTGGAGTGCGACGTTTTATCGAGAAGGAACAGTCAGCGGAACTTTTGGCGGTTTCAAGCAGGCTGCTTTTTGCAGGCGTGATCTGTCTATTGGCGGTATCACGCGTCGCCCGGGTCCCGATGTGACTTTGCAAAATGCGCTCCTCTCGCGATCTCTGATTTGTCGAACCATGGTCTTGAGGCTACTACGACCGCAAATTGCGTCGCATCAGTCCGGAATCCGATGATAGCTCGAAATACTACGCCGAAAAACAAGGAAGGGCGCCTACCAATTGAAGGAGGCTGATGATGACTCTCGCTTCTCATATTGGCAATCTTCAAGAAGCGGCTCCTGTAGCTGCTCCTATTTTATGACGTGACAATGCCATTATCCTTTTCACGAACGCGATCGCACGTATCACGCGGCCAAGTCTTTGTCCTCCCAGCCGGCGGCCGCAAGAAGGTTTTGCGAAGCACTGGTATCCCGGTTCAGGGACTATCGGTGAAGTCGAGAGTGCAGATGATCGTCGCGTCGCTTTTTGAACTTCCGCTGAATGTCATCCAGCGTCGATTAGAGTCTCGGGGTTTTGCACGCCAAGTGGCGCGGGTGGAGCAGCGGAGGATCGGCGGAGCTGGTCGGGTTGCGCAGCCGATCGTTCGTTGCGGTGAGGTGGGCGGCCTAGGCCGCCGGGCTCAGGTATTTCAGCGACGAGTGAGGCCGCCGGATATTGTAGTCGGCGACTCGGGACACGATCATTCCTGGCTTGCCGTCATCTCCGGAATGGCGCCCAGGGCATTCCTTAGTGACGACATCGACGACGTTGAGAATGCGGAAGCGCCGGCCGTTGACGAACTGGGTGTGGACGAAGTCCAGCGACCACCGCGCGTTGGGCCTCGCCTCGATCAGGATCGGGGCACGGGTCTCCGCAGCTTTGCGGGGAGCCCGCCGCTTGCGGACGGTGAGCCCTTCCTCGCGACACAGCCGGTAGATCCGGTTGATCCCGGGCGGCTCTCCCTTCCGCCTCAGCAGGACGAAACAGCCGGGTAGCCGAAACGCCGCCTCGTTAGCGAGATCGCAACGGGCCACGCAGCTCCGCGTCCGCAGGGCGGCTGGACAATAATGGATCATCTTCTGATACGCGCCGGCGATCGGGCAGGCCTGCCGTTCCGACAAGCTCATGACACCTGTACATGTTCGTCTGCAGCGCGCTTGACGCCGCATAGCAACTCGCAAGATGAGCTAGGCCGAGCAAAGTCATTGACGATCCGAATTATCTTGGAACTCACATGACCTTTCGATGACCCGGCCCTGATCGGCTCCGCGAATGAGCCGAGGGGCTCGACTTGCCCTTTTTTGTTGGTGAGGTTGTCCATGATGATGATGTCGCCGGGACCGATAAGGTGCGGAAGCGAGTGATGCGCCTCGAGCAAGCCGAAGACGCTATCGTGTCCGCGCGATCCCTCCCCATCGCAGCGGGGACTCAGTTGAACAAATACTTGAAAATGTTACAGTAGTGTTTGGAAAGAAAAAGGAGGCTGCGTTCAATTGTGACGTGCAACGATCTCGATGCCAGAATTGGCGAACGCATTCGAAGCCAGCGAAAGAAGATCGGGCTTAGTCAGAAGGAGCTCGCCAGTCAACTAGACATAGTTTTTCAGCAGCTGCAGAAGCATGAGAATGGGACAAGTAGAGTGCCGGCCAGTCGCCTTTATGAAATTGCCCGGGTACTGAATACACCCATCTCACATTTTTTCGATGTCGATGAACATAAATCAGTAGCGCGCACGTCGCGCCTCTCGGACGTTTCTGCGATAATGGACGTGCAAAAGGGTAAGATGGCAAAGCAAGTACTTGAGCTTATCACGGCGTTCACGAAGATTAAGGACGAGAATGCTCGGGCGGATATCGTCTCCTTGGTCGTGAGGTTTTCGAAGCCTAACACTAGGTCGTAGGGCTTCGAAAAGCTTTCGGCCGAAGTGCAGCAACATGCTTTGCGACCATGTTGGAGGCTTCGGCTACTGCTTAAGTACATGTCTGAAGTGTTGTTGAACAGCGCTGGTCGCGGCGCTCGCAACATGAGCTTTCTTCGCCTGGGGCGCGATGGCGTGCAAGCCAGCGATGAAACCCCGATTTACCGACTCCTTCGTTCGTCGAAAAGTGACTTCTGGAAATCCACCAAGCATCTGCGCGCGTGCGATAGCGTTCTCTACAAGACTGTTCGAATCAACCACCTCGTTAAGCAATTTGTGGTCCGCCGCCCACGCAATCGGAACAATTTCGCACCCATAAATGAGATCAGTCATCGCCGCTCGGCCGAAAAAACTCTCGAGCATATAGCCGCCGATTGTACAGGCGATCCCGTGCTTCAATTCCCACATAAGCAGCTTGGTTTCCGGCGAGCCCACGCGCCAATCGCAGGAAAGCGCGATCTGAAAGCCGATCCCTATTGCGTATCCGCCGACTGCGGCAACCGTCGGCTTGGTGACATTGAGTATCGTAGAATAGAAATCAATCAATCTATCGATCAAGGTCTCGATCGCTGCACGTCCAGAAATCTGGGCCATCTCGTTAAAATCACCACCGACGCAAAAGGATCGGTCATTACCTCCTGTCAGTACTAAAGCTCTTATCGCAGGATTATCCTCAGTCTCTCGGCATATGTAGCGAATGGCGTTCTCAAGCTCGAGGCTCAACGGGTTTTGCGCGTTCGCGTGATTGAATCGCGCGATCAGAACTGCGTCTCGAACTTCCGTTTCTAAAATGGGCATGGTTTCTCCAATCAGTCTCGCACATCTGTTAATTCATCGCTCGCCGACCACCCCTGACACTTCGCTTGAAGCATGAATATGCATCTATATAAAGAAACTGTCAATCACAAGTACACCTATAATGGGAATAAGGTGGCCGCTTCCCCGCTTTGGCGTGACGATAGACCGGCTGAAAAAAACTCAAAGGCACGTGGCCGGACAGCGTGTTGCATTTAGTGCTCCGCTCCTGGTCTCGCATTGGTGTCACGTCGGTGTCTGGTTGTGCCTTCTAGAGTGGCGCCTAGGACCTCGCCAAGCCAGGCCCTCAAGATCATAGAGCCGGAGCTCAGCGGACGTGAGAGCCTTGAGCGGCCTGTCGGCCTTACCTCTCTTGCCCTTCGCAGGAGGATTTCGAACGTCTTTGTGAAGGCCGCAAGTTGGTCAGCATCTCGATTCCAAAATGGTCGTAATCTCGTATGTTCCAAGGGTTCGACAAGAGACAGCTCAAGCAAAGTATCGCCATCACGGCGGGCAGTCGATCGACGCTCGGCAAGCCTCCTGGCGGGCCACCCTGACTGGCGTCGGGCGACCCGCGCCGGAAGCAGGCAACGATGGCGAGTTGGACTCCGGCTGTCATGTAGTTTAGAAATTAGATGAGAGGGCTAGCGCGAATTATCACCGCATAACTATGCCGCGGAGACAATCGCGATTAGCCACAGGCAAGATAATCCATTCGTCCACCGTCTACTGCCAGCATCTGAGCTGTAACCCAGCCCGTCTCTGGAGCTGCTAGGAACGCGACGGCGTTCGCAACGTCCTCAGGTTCTCCGATGCGCCCCGCTATCGTCCGCTCCCGAACATGCCTCTCGATAGAGTGCCATTCTGCGCCGTGAAGTCTTCCTTGCGTCATGTCCGTCCGGACGAAGCCGGGAGCGACGGCGTTCACGGTGATTCCGTCGGGTCCTAGTTCCATTGCGAAGCGCCGCGTCAGGATCGCCGCCTCTGCCTTCGTCGCGGCATAAAATGCGTTTCCGGGCAGCGTGGCTCCGATTGCCGCGATTGAGGTCAGGTTAATAATCCGACCATAGCCGCGTGTTCCCATGCTTGCCTTCACAGCGCGCGTTGTGTGAATGATGCCGTCCACATTGATCCGACGCATGTGGTCGAACTGCTTCTGATCAAACGTTTCAAGCGTCGCCTGGTACAGTAGTCCAGCGTTATTAACGAGGATAGTGACTGGACCAAGATGTGCTTCTGTCTGCTCAACCATCGCCCTGACTGATGCAAAATCCCCTACGTCTGCCCTCGCCGTCATGGCGTGACCACCAGCAGCCTTAATTCCGCTCGCAACTTGCTCTGCCGCGCCCGCTCGTTCTGCAAAGTTGACGCATACGGCAGCACCGCGCTGCGCTAGGGAAAATGCGATTGCCCTTCCGATGCCCCGCGACGCGCCCGTGACCAGCGCCACTTGGTTCGTCCACATCACGATCCCTCCTCGTTTTGCCTCGCGTGGCACGGCTATCGCAAGCGACTCCTGTCGGAGAAATGAACTCAGCTTTAATTCTGCAGCTAGAGTTCTCCTTTTCAGAGGCCGCTGCCATTATTCTGATGGACCGTACCGCCAAGGCACGGGACTACTCGAGGCGAGTCGAATCGAAAACCACTGTATCGCCGCGTAGCTGCCGCCACAGATAAGGTAGTGCTCGTGTGCCAAACGAACGCGTCCACTGTCAACAGTCAGTTTTCGTAGCCGGGTTGTGCATTGAGATGGTGAGGTGCCGGTCCGCCAATTCCGGCGATAAGATCTGAAGCGATGCTTCAACACGCGTTGCACGACCCAACGGCAATGCATCCCATAGAGCTCGCTTCATGCAGCGTCGCTGAGGTTGTCATAGGCAATTACAGCTCCTCGTCGCCGTGCGACTGGCAGCCAGTTTGGCGAGCTTGCTTACGAGAAATCGATCATTAGGGGCCTGTTTGCACCACTTCGCAAGCATGCCTTACGATCCCTGGAACAGGCACTCGAAGCTGTACCTCGAGGTTTTAGCTCGTTGGACCTTTGCCTGATTCGGCTGCGGGTTTTGGATAAGCGTTGGCCATTTTGGCGCGGGGTCTTTTCTGTTCTGAACATCCATCGCGCGCGCTCGGCATTGCGCCATTTTCTAGGCTACGGTCTCGGCAACGCGGCGCGTGAAATTTGTCGATGGGCCGAGCGAGACATTTGCAGGCAAGCATGCGGTCCGAGCGCGACCATATTGACCTCGCTCACGTGCCTGGGGACGTGGTGGAACTCTACTCGACGCAGCCCCCCGCGTGCTTCGTCGCCCCCAAAGCCTGTAGATGGTGTCGGCGGAATGGGTTGAGAGATTGTTGAGCACGAGGCGGATGCACTCGGCTCGGCGATAACAGATGTAGTCGAGGTCGCGCATGCAGGCTCCAAAATCTTCCGAAGCCGTCGCCGGTCACCTTCACCCTGTGCCATAGCATGCGCTTCGGGGAAGACGAATGGGTTGCGGAGCCATTGCGCCGATACTCGCGATCGGAGCGCTCGATCTGACCCGGCGTGCCGCGGATCTGCTGGCCCGCTTCGCCGAAGAGCTGGATCAGGCCCTCGTCGCAGCAGATTATCGGCCGCTCGGATCGGGCGAGTCAGCATAGAGATCGAGCAGGTCCTCCATGAGGGCAGGCCGCGGCTCCTTCCTGAGAGCCGCCTCTCAGGTTGCTCAGGGCAAAGTGTCGTTTTGATGCGATATGCGGTGGACCCGCCGATGCCGACGCTGCGGGTGAGGTCGGCATCACTCGCTCCTGAGTCGGCGGCAGTAATATCTGTGCCCACGCGAGCTTGCGTGCGACGTGCAGCTCACGTTTGGGGTGCATTCGGTTTGCCGTGTGTGCGACTACGTTCATCCGAGCCTACTCGTGTCGAGGCAAGGGCGAACAGCGGAGGGGGATGGAATGCTGAACAACCTCTACACCGAGTTTGCAATCCATCGTGGGCGCGGACCTCTAGAGGGCATGGCTCAAGCACTAACGGCCAATCGGCGTATGAAGGACAGACTACGCCGCCGTAGGCGTGGGTGATCGGACCTGCGCGCTGCGAGAGCAAACCTTGTCCTGAGCAGACGACGGGCCCCTAACTGCCCCGTTCGCCGCTGCACAGGACCGCAAGTCGCAAGCTCAATGTTCGCCACTTTGGACCGGTAAGAGCACGCGTAGCATAGCATTTGTCGCAGCAGTTAGAACGAAACAGAGAGCCGATCCATGTTCGTGGGCAGCGACTGCAGGCGAACTCCAGGTCAGCGACATCTGCCAGTTTGACGTGAACCCCCAAACCTTCCTGTTAGAGGCATCATCCACCAACGTCGCTTCATCCACGGTCGTGTCCGCGCCAACGGCGCGACGTTCCGCTCCTTGAAGAGGTGCACCAGTTCTTCGTTCGTGCCACATATCATTAGGCCGGGGCTTTGGGCGGCCAATGCTGCTTCAGCCACCGGAAGTTCGCGAGCGCGATCTCGTCCGATCGGACGGAAATACCATCCTCACGGGATATCTGATGGGTTTGAGGGTGTCCTCTGTCGCGCTGCGTTGGGATCCGGTTGGACCATTGTCCGCCTGGAGACCGCGGACAAGGACCAGGATGCCATGGGCCAGGATGCCGCTTAGCCTTGTAGCTGATCGAAAGGAAAGCCGCCGCCAAACGCTGTCGTGACTAAAGCATGTGCCCATGTCGTCGACCGATGCCGAAAAGGAAGTTTCCCTGCCACGGGCCCCACTTGATGTGCTGATGCGTACGCCGCACCGCCCTCTCTGCGCTATCGTAGGCCAGGTTCCATAGCGGGCGTCCAGTGGAGAATTGGTCGGGAACTCCGGGCTCAATCCGCCCAATGTGCTCAATCCGGCCCATGTGGAAGACTAAACACCGGGCACTATTTAATTTGGTAGCTGCCCAAAGGAGAACCAATAGTTTAGTCGTCGACGGGAAGCGGATCAAGCGGCCACAGATGTACAGGCTCAATGTTGTCGAGCCGCGCTTTCGTGCCAGCTCATCTAAGCGGTAGGGTGTGTATTGTTGCCAGATAAAAATGGAGAATGAAATGCAACAGCGGGGCGCTCTCTCCGATGGTAGCTGTCCAACTGGACACTATCGGAACACCGCTTACGTCGTCCACAAGAGCAGGTCGTATTTTGATGAAGCTTACGCTGCTGGTCTCATGGGCATCCAAGGACGTTCCACGACGGGGCGGACGTTTGCCCAGGGCCCCGGCCCGCTCGAGAATCGATCACGGATCATCGATTTCGTGCGATGCTCCTACCTAGGCCTGGACAATCACCCCGTGATCATCACGGGCGCAATCGACGCAATCAAGGCACACCTGTCATTGCACTGGTCATGTGCACGAACGCGACTCAATTTCGATCTCCTGGCAGAGCTCGAAGAAACCCTGTCGGAGATGTTCTGTGCACGCGTGCTCGCATTTTCCACTGTCATGCTCGCCAACCTAGGCGCGATGCCTCTCCTCGCTTCCGGCCAATTGACGGGCGGAAGAAAGCCGGTCGTGGTGTTTGACCGCATTGCGCACGTATCGCTCGCCTATCACAAGCCGGTGGTCGCTGATGAAACGCGGGTGGAAACGATTGAACACAACGACATCGAGGCCCTCGAACGCTTGTGCCGCGAACATCCGGTGGTGGCCTATGTATGCGACGGTGTTTATTCCATGGGGGGGAGTGCGCCCGTGGAGGAACTGCGTCAGCTCCAAGAAAGGTACGGGCTCTTTCTATATATCGACGACGCTCACGGGATATCTCTGTTCGGACGCCAGGGCGAAGGATTTGCTCGCTCTCACTTTCCGCAGGTGCTCAGCGACCGCACGATCATAGCAGCCTCGCTCGCAAAAGGATTCGGCGCGTCAGGCGGCATATTGATGCTCGGAACGGCCGATCACGAGTCTCTCTTTCGGCGCTACTCCATTCCCTATGCATTTTCGGTGGCCCCCAATCTTGCGGCCGTTGGCGCGGCCCTCGGCTCCTGCAAGATTCACCGGTCGGCAGAACTCGACGAGCGGCGAAGGCGGCTGGCGCAACGGATCGAGATCTTTGATCGTCGTGTCGCAACCGCCGAGCAACGTAGTTCACTTCCGATCCGAATGATCTACATCGGATCGGAGGTCAGGGCGATTGCGATTGCAAGACAGCTCCTCGATCTCGGGTTCTATACTTCCGTCACGTTCTTTCCGACGGTCGCACAGGGTAGGGCAGGGATTCGGGTGTGCATCACCGCCGATCATGAGCCCGGCGACGTAGAGCGGCTGTGCGACTGCATCTTGGAAGAACTCAACGACACGACTGCGAACGGAGTGGGCCCTACTCTGACGTGAGTGCGAGGATTCGATGGATAAACTTGATGGACCTGCCGGTCGACAACGCTACAATTAGCAATCGGAGGCGTGAACGCTCGTAAACCGCGAGACTCCTGGTCCACTTCGACGACATACCGGCATCCTTGGCCATTGTCGTCAGCGGGACGCGCCGCGAGAACGAACATCTGACAGAGCGCAGCCATGCCCGCCTGAAATGTTGATTGTCAGTGTCTCACAGGGCGACGCGGACCGCGTTTGCTTCCAGTATGCCCGGCGAGCCGCGAAACGCAATTGATCGATCAAGGAGTGCCGTGCTCGTGGTGGCTCCGTAGGTCCGAACGCACAGCCGAGGAAAGTCAGACAATCATTCTGATAGGAAAGTGGAGTCCCTGATGGGAGTGTTATCGCATCTACGAGTCGTCGAAATCGGTAGCTCGGCCGCAACCAGCTATTGCCCGCGACTGTTTGCGGATTTCGGCGCCGATGTCCAGAAGGTCGAGCCGCCGTTAGGCGATCCACTTCGCCGCAGCGCGCCAACTACGCCCAACGAGCAGAGTGCCTGGTTTGCCTTCCTCAATTTCAACAAATCAAGCCTGATAATTGATGCTACCGCGCCCGGCGCGATCGAACGTCTGATCGCGCTGATCGATGATTGCGAAGTTGTGCTCGATGGGCGCGATGTCGATTCAGCGGATTGCCCGTCCAGTGATATCGCCGCGGTGCGCGCGCGGCGCTCTGACTTGATCTACCTCGGAGCAAGCTGGTTCGGTCGCGAGGGGCCCAACGCGGCATTCGCGGGAACCGAGTCGACCGTCCGCGCTCTCGCAGGCCTGATCAAGCTCGTCGGACCCGCCGCTGCACGCACCCGATTTTCAGTCAGCGTTTGGTGCGAACAGCATGTATAGGGATTGCCGCGCCTACGGCTCGACTCTCGAGCAGGGATCGGGATTTCCCACTGTGATCGGAAAACCCGATGGGCCGCCTGTGATGAGCCTCACTGCGCTTGGGGATCCCGTTGGCGGGTTGAACGGTTGCGCTGCAGTTCTGGTCGCATTAATTCACGCCCGCAATACCGGGCAAGCACAATTTATTGATCTGGCGCAGATCGAATGCATGATGCCGCTCGCGGTGCCGTGGATCACACTCCAGTCGTTCGGTGTGACGCCGGCAAGATACGGAAATCGACACCCTCAGTTCGTGCCGCACGGCTGCTTTCGGTGTGCGGGTGAGGACAATCGGATCGTTATTGCCGCGACCGATGCGGACACGTGGCAGAGGCTTGGCCCTGCTTATTGGCAGGCCGGACTGGAAGGACGTATCCCTGAAATCTGCGGAAGCTCGCCGTGTCATTGAGGACGTCATCGAGACGGACATCGGCGCTTGGACGCTCGCCCGAGATGCGGAGGACGCCATGTCCGAGTTGCAGGTAGTGAACGTTGCTGCCGGCGTGGCCCGGCGGCCAATTGACATGCTCGGGGATTCGCATCTCAGGTCGCGCGCATTTCTGCAAGAGGTCAATCGCGCTTTCATAGGCTTGCATCTACAGCCCTCGATTCCAATAAGGGAACAAGCTGAGCCCTATGCGATCCGCACGGCGGTCCCTACGCTCGGACAGCACAACGAGGAAATACTGTCCGGGCTTCTCGGCCTCTCTGACGCCGAGATCGCGCGACTGGTCAAGGATGGAATGATCGGTACTGCGATGCTTTGCGAAGACGAGATCGCAAAAGCAAACAACAAATAGGGTAAGGGGATCATAGACACCGCCATTTAATGACGTGACAGAGTCTTCTTAGTACTCAATCGCTCGGAAAACAGGATTGCACTGTTGGCGGGTATCCACTCAGGGATTCATAGAATCGTGACAAGTTCAAGGGGCACACATGCATTTCGTTGATCTGAAAGTCGCACTGCTTGGAATGCTACTCGCGGTGGTCGGTTGCTCGTTTCTGTCGTTCGCAAAAGCAGAGGATCCTGTTCTGGCCTCGATGCGCAAAGCCGGTGAGGTCAAGGTAGCGCTGGCTTCGAATCCCCCTTACCAGTTTGTGTCGCCGACCGGAGAGGCGAAGGGTGCTGGGATTGATCTGCAGAGCATGGTGCTCAAACGCATGGACCTACCACCGCTTACTCCATCGTTCACGCAATGGGATGCCATGATCCCCGGGCTGCAAGCCCATCAGTTCGATTTTGTTGGCGCTGGCCTAAGCATCACGGAATCCCGCTGCAAAGCAGTTCTGTTTTCGACTCCCTTTTACGCAGCTCAGACCGGGCTGTATCTCCCGCCTGGAAATCCGAAGCACCTAAGGAGTGTTGCGGAGGTCGCGTATCGGCCCGAGATCAAGCTGTCCGCGATTGCAACGTCAGCCCAGTTGACCTACGCGCAGAAGCAGGGGGTTAAACCGGAGCAAATCATGATCGTCCCTGATATTCAGGCCGGCGCAGCGTCGGTCATCGCGAGCCGGGCCGACGCGTTTATAGTTGGCGAATTCAGTATCCCCAATCCACGGCAGAAAGGTCTCGAGCTGGTCGTCGATCACCAATCGCCAGTGGATGGATCGGGCGCGGCCTTCCGCAAGGAAGACGTCCATTTCCGCGATGCCTTTAACAAGGAGCTCAGCGCGCTAATCAGAAGCGGCACCATCCAGAAGCTTTACGAAAAGTACGGGATCGGGGACGGTGATAGAGAAGCCGAGCTACTCGCCAAGTTCACTAAGGCGAGTGATATCGTGCCGGACTGTGAATGAGGAGCAAGTGCAGTGAAGGCGGTGTTGGAGTACTGGCCTGTCCTCGCGCAGGGCTTTTGGGTCACCGTGTGCGTAGGGATATGCATCATTTTTGGCGCGGCACTCGGCGCAATCGTTTTGGGCGCGCTAGGGCGCTCCGAGATGCGAGCGGTCCGCGTGGTATCAAGGCTCTTCATCGAATTCATTCGCGCGCCCTCGGCTGTGGTTCTCCTGTTCTGGGTGTTCTACGCGCTGCCGCTGCTGTCGGGAATGCCTCATTTGAGCCCCCTCACGGCGGCGATCACCGTGCTGGCGCTCGATGGAGCTGCGTACGGTGCCGAAATCGTCAGTGCTAGCATTGACGCCGTGCATCGCGGGCAAACGGACGCGTGCCATGCGCTCGGGCTGAGCAAACTTCAGGGCTTCAGCAAGGTAGTTCTGCCACAGGCACTCTCGCAGATCGTGCCCGCTTTCGGAAGCCAGGCGAGAGGCATGGTCAAGTGGACGACGATTGTGAGTTTCATCGGCGTCCAGGACGTGCTCTATGTTGGGAATTACATTCGCAGCCAAACCTACGAGACTGTCGCTGTTTATTGCCTGCTCGCGGTTCTTTACTGGATTCTAACCGTTCTTTGCGGCGCCGCTTTTCGTGCACTCGAGCAGGTCCTCCCGCTGAACCGTGTGTCGCGAGTCGCGCGCGTGACGGTGCAGATCGGGCCCAAGTCGAAAGGGCTCGCGAGGAGGGCGTGATGACGTGGGATTGGAACTTTGTCCTCATGATCCTGCCGCATCTCATGACGGGCGTTTGGTACACTATCGTGATAACGCTCGTGGGCTCCGCCATTGCGTTTACAGGCGGGCTATCTATTGCGATCTTGGAGAGCGTGAGTACCAGGTTCGGGCGGTCTTTCGTGCGGTTCTGGCTCGAACTCGTCCGGGGCGTGCCGACTCTTGTTCTGCTGTATTTTGCCTTCTATATCCTACCCGAACTGGGAATTGTCCTTCCGGCGCTACCCATCGGCATCGGCGTATTAGGAATTGTCTACGCTGCGTATTGCTCGGAGGTTTACCGAGGCGGCCTGCTAACGATCCCGTCCGAACTGCGCGACGCATGCGTGGCTCTCAATCTGACCCCGTATGTTACATGGCGGAGCGTCCTTGTTCCATTAATGATCAAAAGGTCTATCCCCGCGCTTATCAACTACGGACTCGGTATGTTCCGCGAGACGGCAGTGCTCTTTGCGATTGGAGTGCCGGTACTGATGAGCGAGGCTAGGATGGTTGGCTACGAGTACTTCCGTTACCTTGAGCCCATTACTTTAGCGGGGCTGATCTATATGGTCCTGAATTTGCCGTTCCTCCATCTCCTTTCCCGCTTCAAGGAAAAGCATGTCGAGAGGCATTGAACTTACCCACCCAGGACCCTTCCTGCGCTCCGGTTCCATAGCCTCAAACGCAATGGAGGCAAATGCATGCGCGCCCAAATCGCAACAGGCCGTTTGGGCGATCGAATTCGAAAAGGTATCGAAATCCTTCGGCGCTCACTGCGTGCTGGTTGATCTCGACTTGCAGGTGCGACCTGGTGAAAAGGTCTCGCTGATCGGCCCGAGTGGTTCCGGAAAGACGACTGTGCTGCGTCTAGCGATGGGTCTCGAGAAGCAGAGCCGCGGCTATATCCGGGTTTTCGGCGAAAGCATCCAGTTCGATGCGACCGGCAAGCCGCTCTCGCGCGCGCAAGAGGCACGAACACGCCGCCGGTGCGGCATGGTGTTCCAGCAATTCAATCTGTTTCCGCATCTGACGGTACTGCAGAACCTGGTTCTTGCGCCAACAACCGTATTGAGGCAGTCCAGGGAGCAAGCTGAGAAGAGCGCGCTCGAACATCTTCGGATGGTGGGGCTGGAAAGCAAAGTGCGTGCGTATCCCGCCCAGCTTTCTGGAGGTCAGCAGCAGCGCATCGCGATCGCGCGAGCGCTGATCTTGAAGCCTGAGATACTCCTGCTTGACGAAATCACCTCAGCTCTCGACCCTGAGCTCGCCGGAGAAGTTCTCGACGTGGTACGAGGTATCGCAGATGAGATGAAGGTGACGCTCTTGATCGTCACACACGAGATGCGTTTCGCACGCGACATCTCGGACTGCATCGCGGTGTTCGACGCCGGCCGCATTATCGAGCAGGGTCCGCCCGACAAGATCTTCACCAATCCCAAGTCCGAGCGCACACGCGCATTGCTCCACTCCCTTCTGAGTCACTAGGCTGACCAAATTCACGCTAATCCTTTCTAACCTCATCCGAGCTCGTGCAAAAGGCAGGGCCGGCGTGTGTTCTGGTCATTCCGAGGGCCGCGGACACCTCAGAACGGCTCGTCGAAGACATGGGGGACCCTGCCGACGCTGCGTCAAAGCCCGAGGCCGGATTAACCCATGCGCGGGTCTTCCCTTGAACACACGAGCTGCGTCTTTCAGTCTCCTGGATTGACGCGATCGCTATGCCCTTCAGCGTTCATCTGAACGCCGCCGGGCTCAGCTGCTGCTGCTGTAAGCCACGAGTACTGGTCACCAATCGCTTCCATGACACGTCGATCCGCCTGGCTTGACAGCCATTTCTCATCAGCCCGGGGAATGTGGCTTGCCGAGGACGAGTGCCACCGGATTGCAGCTATTCTGGCACAAGGCGTGCCAGTCGGGTTTGCGATGTTGCCTCCTGGACGCCATGCTCTGGACCTTTGCAATAGTGCGCGTGGCGCAATAGGCCGACTATGTTTTTCGTCGATGGAGATCAACTGACTATGTCCCTGTCGCTACTTGCGGTAGCCCTTTAGAACACGTTGTGATTGTAGCTTGGCACCGCGGTGTTCGCAGTCAGGTCGTCGATCTGTGCCGCAAGTATGGCGTCAGCGACGCCAGCATCTACAAATGGAAGGCCAAGTTCGGCGGGATGGATGTCTCCGAGGCCAAGCGGCTGAGGACGCTGGAGGACGAGAACACGAAGCTGAAGCGGCTCCTGGCCGACGCCATGCAGGACAACGCGGCGCTGAAAGACCTCCTGGGAAAGAAGTGGTGACGCCCGCCGGGAAACGGAAAGCTGTCGTCCATCTGCGAGAGGCATTCGGGATGAGCGAACGGCGGGAGTGTAAAGCCATCGGCTGCTGCCGCATGATGATGAGATACCGGACGACCCGGGCTGACGATGCCAGCATTCGCCAGCGCATGAAGGCGATTGCCCATGAACGCCGCCGCTTCGGCTATCGGCGGCTGCATGTTCTGCTCAAGCGGGAGGGCTATCTGATCAACCACAAGAGACTCTTCCGGCTCTATCGGGAAGAGAAGCTGACGGTACGCCGCCGTGGCGGCCGCAAGCGAGCGATCGGGACCAGGGCGCCGATGCTGGTTCCGATAACGCCGAACGACAGGTGGTCGCTCGACTTTGTGTCGGATCAGCTGACCTGCGGCCGCCGCTTCCGCATCCTGACCGTCATCGATGATTGTACCCGCGAGTGCCTGGCCCTGGTGGCCGACACCTCGCTCTCCGGCATTCGCGTGGCGCGGAACTGGACCGGCTGACGATCGAGCGCGGCAAGCCGAAGATGGTGGTCAGCGACAACGGCAGCGAACTCACCAGCAACGCGATTCTGACATGGGCGGATCACAGCGGCGTCGAATGGCACTACATCGCGCCGGGCAAACCTATGCAGAACGCCTTCATCGAGAGCTTCAATGGGCGCTTGAGGGACGAACTCCTGAACAGACGTTGTTCACGTCTCTGGCCTAGGTTCGCATGGCTCTCGGATGCTGGCGGGCCGATTACAACGACACACGCCCACACTCGCAGCTCGGATGGAAAACCCCGTCCGAGTTCTTATCACCCGCGCCGGGATCTGGCGCTGCGCTATGAGGGCTCCGCGCCAGCTCCCGTCGCTACCACCGCCCAAATGGGCAAATCCAACGACCGGGGCGAACTCAGGAATGGATAAAACTTGGGGGCAAGGTCAGCAAAGCCCATCATACTTTACGTGGCGACCTTTAGGTTCACGTGACTAGTAGCTGCGGAATGCATCGGGCAGGGGTAGCATCGAAACAGGCATCCTGATCGGCTACTTGAGCATATCCACCTCAGAGGCGACAGAGTGAGAGACGGACTCACGCCTAGCGGGTCGCTTCGGATCTGATTCGTCTAGCTTGCTTTCGGCTTACGCTGCTGATTCCCGGTTCGCACACGCCGGCTGTCTTCGCGCCAGTGTCCTCCTCCGCAACTTCCCGATAGACCTGCTATTCGAACTCACTCGGCGTCATGTCGGTCCCGCTCCAACTACCAACTTGAGGAGGAGATTGCAGGACGCAGGTCAGTTAGAAGCCTCCTCAATGCTGGTACGGGCCTCTCTGAGGCACGCAGGGAAGGCACCTATGCTAAGGGATAACTCCTCCGCCAACGGCAGGACCTTATCAGTGTTGATAGATCGGATCTTGCTGGCTCTGTCCGCCGCGACCACGGCGATCCTTATCGCTTGCCTACTATACTACAGCAGTTACGGTCTCAATCTGTCCGACGAAGGATTCTACCTCAACTTCATCGCGAATCCTTTACCCTACGCAATCAATATTCCGCCGACTCTTTTCGGCTTTGTTTATCATTGGCCATATCAGTGGGTCGATGGCGACATCGCGGTGCTTCGCATGGCGAACGTCACACTCACGATCGGGCTGGGCTGGATTCTTAGCTTCCTTGTGATCCGGCGCCTCTGGACAGTAGGCTTGCCGCATGCCGCGGTGCTATCTGCAGGGATCGCCAGTCTAGCATTATGCCATGTGTGGCTGCTTAAGCCCAGCTACTATGCACTGGCCTTTCAATCGCTCTTGATGGTGATGATAGGCCTGCTGCTAGCCGATCGCCCAGGTCGCATGCGTCAGGTCTTGGGGGCAATCCAGGTCGGCGTTGGCGGCTGGTGCTGCTTCATGGCAAGGCCGACGACCGCTTCGGCCATTGCTTTCGTAGTCATACTCTATGTCGTCGCTTTCCGTCGAAAGGCGATGCTGCCCTTGCTCGGCGCGGCGCTGGTCGCCCTCGCTCTATTGACGGTTACCGCCTACTTGATCGAAGATGGCGTTATCGGGATGGTGACCCGTATGGTCAACAGCGCAAAGATGGAAATCCTGTTGGGCGCCGGGCACGACCTGTCTCTCATGTTTCGGATCGACTGGTTCGTCACCACTCGCTCGCAACTCGCTATCGCTGTGGCAATGGCGACAGCCCTTCTGCTCAGCATTGTCATGGGGGCTGCGCACAAGTTGCTCCCATCACTGGGCCTTGCTGCGGTATTGATCCTAACAATAGCGATTGCGCTGCTGGGCCCCCACGGGATCAGCGTGGAGCCTTCGACCGTGTTTCTGGTGTCAGCCTTCGCGTGCCTCGGCGTAATGTTCTATCGCGAGGGGGTGGTTCTGCGCACTCAAACGTGCCCCAGCATCGCTCTAGGGATAACATTTTTGATCCTGCCGCACCTGTTCGCACACGGCTCCAGTTTCAATCACTGGCTCATTGGTTCCATGGACGCCTTGTTCTGGATGCTCGCGCTCGTTGCTTTCCTGAGCCCTCTTGCGCAACAGGAACGCAGCGTAGCCATCCTCCTACCTCTAACTGTGTTCACCCAATTGCTCACTGCAACGGTCATCAATGGTGGCCTCCTCAAGCCGTTCCGACAGGAGAAAGATCAGCGAGCTTATATGGCTGTCATGTCCATGCCGGGTGGTAAAAAATTGGTGCTCTCGCAGTCCTTACACGACTATCTGGCCACGGCCAAAGCCCAGGCTCGTGTGGCGGGCCTTGAAGTCGGTACCCCGGTGGTCGATCTCACGGGCATGTCGCCGGGCCTGCTGTATGTCCTCGAGGTCCGGGCGCTCGGTCTACCATGGCTGATTGGAGGATATCGCGGCAGTAGCGCTGTTGCGGTGGAAGTGCTCGGACTTGAGAACTGCGCCGATCTGGCCAAAGCGTGGCTACTGATCGAGCCGGAGGGGCCGTATCACCTTGACCAAGCCAGTGTCATGGCGTCCTTTGGAGCCGGGCAAGCGGAATACGTCGCCACCGCTGCGTTCGCCCCCCCAGTGTTTGAGGACGATTATCCGAAGGCTGCCAGACAATTTCTGCTCAAGCCCGTACGCCCCGCCGCGCTGGCTGAGCAATCCTGCCGAGAAGCCAGACGAGCACGGCCGCATAGGTAATTATGGAGGTCAATAGTGAAAGCTGTAATCCTCGCCGGTGGCCTTGGGAAACGCACCTTCGGCCTAAGCCCACGATCGATATCGGCGAAATGCCGCTTCTGTGGCACATCCTCAAAGGTTATTTTCACCATGGCATCAACGACTTCATCATCTGCTGCGGCTACCAGGGTATCTGTTGAAGGAATATATAGCTAACTACTCCCTGCACATGCTGGTCTGGTACAAAGATCCCGAGTGGCAAGCCTTGAGTTTGACAGACGTACTGATCGGGCAACGACTACGTGGCACTTGCCGAGCAGTATAGCCGATCCAACACGCATCGCGCGAGCAAGGGGGAGCCGTTGGCAACGCCGAGAGCTTCGGAGGACCTGTTATGTGCGATCTGTTTTCAATAGCTTGGTAGTCTGTGACTCTATACTTGTGCTACCGCGCAAGCGAGAACGCTCCGAACCATCGCATCTATGGGGAGAGCGGCGATCGGGCGGGCGTGGTCGAATTTGCGTCAAGGGCGACGTGGTGTGTTCAGAATTGGTGAATCGGTGATCGACAGGGTCGTTCCGTTAAGTGATTTGGAGAGCCTATGCATACGAGCGTCTCATTTGCGCGGTTCACTGAGAGAAGATCGTGAGTGTCAAGATATCGAATCGGCGGATGATTTCGGAGTGCGTCGGACCTGGCTACTTTGTTTGAGATGTTGTCAGAAGTGCTGGTGTGACGCCAACGTCGTGGCGGTCCGGGAAAGGACGACCTGTCAAACTCCAGCGCCTCGCAGGTCCTGCGTCCACTCGCGGTGGACTACATCGACCAACTTGCGCGGCTGATTCCGACCTTGCTGCGGATCTCTGCAACAGGACGCCATCCTACTTTGCTTCAGGATGAACGTTTTCTGGCCATCCGAGAACTCCGAGGCCTTTGTGTTTCCTTCGCTCCTACCAGCCGAAGGGGAGCTAGCACCTATAGAATTACCGCGTCTCTTCCAGCTGGGTCTTGCTCCACGCTTGCGCGATGGGAACGCAGAACGGAGTCGTATCGAGAACAAACGGAGTCGAAGCGCGAAGGGCTGAGATACTGCGAGAGCAACGTCGGCTCAAGTGCAGACTGCCCTCGGCTTTTTTCCACATACGACCCTCCCGAGGGAATTCGGCTGCGACAATCTCTAGCCGCAAATGGTTCAGTTTGTCGGGGTCGCAGAAAAACCCTTGACTGGACTGGTGCTTCACGGGGGCAAGGCCCGCCTTTATCGCTGGATGCCGCGGTGGGTACCTCGCGCAAACGAACCCATTTCGCTGGCTGTGACAATTGGCGTCCATCTTTTGGATCACCGAATGCTTCCCGCAGACGAGCGCTCTAAATTTGCCCACGAGCGGTGCGGCACCCGAGCAGTCGTCAGTGACCGCGCGAACTCGCTCATTCTGCATCGCTCTTAGATCGTGTTTGGATGTGGCAGGTTGGTTTATCGTTGACCGCCGACCCAGCCTACATAGGTGAATGTCGCTCGGCATTGTTTGATGCCCGACCAAGGTCCGACATGTGACACAGCCGGCAGGACCGATTGCCTTCTATCTAAACGAGTTTAGCTTTGGCGCGCATATTGCTTCATGTCCTCCACAAACGCATCGTGGACCAGCAATAGGCTCGCGGGAAGAATATCGAAATGTTAGCACAACGCTTTATGATGGGGCCCACATCTGGCCAATACACGCAATCGTCTTCATTATCAGCGACTAGCGCAACCAACCAACCCATCGCCGGCATGGGCGCGCTGCTTCTTGTGATTGCGGTAATGATGCCATGACGGCCCGTCGTAGCTTCGGCCTGATCAATCCGGCCGTTCCGAAAGTGCTCGACCCCGGAGCCTCGATTGCGCTGCTGAAGACTGGTACGGCGGAAGCCGGTTCGCTGCTCGGATATGGCAATGGCCGCAGCTACGGTGACAGCTGCCTCAACGGGCAGGGGGCGGTAGTCGACATGCGGCCGATGAACCGTATCCTTGCCTTCGAT
The DNA here is from genome assembly GCF_014198295.1 of Bradyrhizobium sp. CIR18. NCBI lineage: Bacteria > Pseudomonadati > Pseudomonadota > Alphaproteobacteria > Hyphomicrobiales > Nitrobacteraceae > Bradyrhizobium > Bradyrhizobium sp. CIR18. Next base: position 103,933 of record NZ_JACIHF010000013.1, read on the forward strand.
CCTGTGGCCGGGATGATCGAGGCCGAAGCGGGCGTGTTGCTATCGGAAATCATCGCCTACATCGCGCCGCACGGCTTCTTTCCGGCGGTCGTCCCTGGAACGCAGTTCGTTACGCTGGGAGGCGCAATCGCCAACGATATCCACGGCAAGAACCATCATCGTCGCGGCACCTTCGGCTGTCATGTTGAGGCGCTGACGCTGCTCACTTCGGACGGACGAATCCATCGCCTGAAGCGATGTTCGAAGTGCCGGCTCTTTGTGGCGACCATTGGCGGTATGGGGCTGACCGGCCTGATCCTCTCGGCTACCGTGCGCCTGATGCGCGTGCCGTCTCTTGACATTGAGGAGGAGATCACGCCTTTCCGCGGGTTTGATGAATATTTCGATGTCGCAGAGGCGGCCGATGACGCCAACGAGTATGCTGTTGCCTGGACCGACCAGCTGGCCATCGGCCGGCGAGAAGGGCGCGGGTTGTTGATCACCGGCAACCATGCCGAATTCGGCGCGCGCAAGGCAAGCGACGCGCGAAGGTGGCTCGGTGTGCCGTTCGGAATGCCGGTGTGCTTGCTGAACCGCCCTTTCCTGAAACTGTTCAACAGTGCCTATTGGTGTACGAAGAGCAAGGCGCTCGGCAAGCACAAGACCGCTTATCAAGGCTTCTTCTTCCCGCTCGACGGCGTAGCCGATTGGAACCGGCTTTACGGACCGAAAGGGCTCTACCAACACCAGAGCGTCTTTCCGAACGGCGAGGCGCGCAAGACCGTTCCAGCTCTGCTCGCCGCGGCGCGAGAGGCCGGCCACGCCTCGTTTCTCACTGTGCTCAAGCGTTTCGGCGGCGTCGCCTCTCCCGGGCTCATCTCATTCCCAAGGTCGGGGTACACGCTGACGCTGGATTTTCCCAACCGCGGAGCCGACACGCTCGCGCTGTTGGAACGGCTCGACCGGATCACGGTCGAATTTGGCGGCGCGGTAAACCCCTACAAGGACGCACGGATGGCACCGGAGGTCTTCGCCGCCTCGTTTCCGACCTGGCGCGACCTCGAGATGCATCGCGATCCCGCCTTCTTGTCTGATTTCTGGAGGCGCACGGCGATACGGCTGTCGACGGAGGCAGGCAGCGGACTCGCGGCTGAGTGAACGAATTCGGGCGGGCACGCAATCCGTGAATTCGCTGAAATTGAATCGCTCCGTCGGTTGTTCGGGGTCGAAGAAGGTACGGCGATGAGTGAGACATGAAATATATCGGCTTCGTGCTCTTTACCGTCCTGACGAACGCCGCCGCGCAGCTGATGCTGAAGCACGGCGTGATGCAGCTCGCACCGCTCTCCTTCGTCGGCGTCAACCCGATTTTGAAGATGCTGCAGATTGTATCCAACCCTTGGATCTTCATTGGTCTATTCACCATCGTCATCTCCATGGCCTCGCACCTCTATGTGCTATCGAAGGTGGAGGTGTCATTTGCCTATCCATTCCTCAGCTTGGCCTATGTAGCGGTGGCGGCGTTCGCCTATTTCATGTTCCGGGAGGAACTCAACGCGTTCCGCATCGCTGGCATCGGTTTCATCTGCATCGGTACCGTGCTGATCGCCCAGAGCGGCGTCGGCCATGCCGAGACCACGGTGACGGCGCCGACACCTGAAACGGTCAAGACAGACGAGCTCGCACCATGAGACACATCATCTTCGGCGGGGATGGCTTCGTCGGTCGCCACTTGGCTTCGAAACTGCTGGCTGACGGTGAGGAAGTCGTCGTCGCCGACATAAACAAGAGGGACCTGCCGCATTACGGCAAGGTGCGTTTCGTGCACTGCGACGTGACCGACCGTGACTCGGTCTCGGCGATTGGTATGAAATCCGACGACATGGTCTACAATTTGTCGGCCAAGATGCTGTCGCCAATCCAGGTGCGCGCCAAGCGGCATGAGTTCTTCTGGCCAGTGAACTATAACGGTACTCAGCACATTATATCAGCGATGGCGAAGGTGGATGCGGCCCGGCTGGTCCATTTCACGACTGACATGGTCTACGGTCATACCGTCGTCTATCCGATGACCGAGGATCATCCGGTCGCGCCCCTCGGCGAATATGGCCTGTCGAAATTGAAGACTGAGGAACTGGCAGAAGAATGGCGCACACGCGGGATGCGCATCTCGCTGTTCCGGCCGCGCCTGATCATCGGTCCTGGCCGGCTCGGCATCTTGGAGAAGCTGTTCAAGCTGATTGACCGGAACCTTCCGGTGCCGATGATCGGCTCGGGCAAGAATCCCTACCAATTCATCTCCGTCTTCGACTGCGCGGAAGCCGCGCGGCTCGCTTGGAAAGCGAACGTACCGAATGAGGTCTATAATCTCGGGTCGCTTAACCCGCCACCGGTTCGCAAGCTGCTTCGCGACCTGATTAAGCACGCAGGCTCGAAGTCATTCCTGTTGCCGACGCCCGCGCGGGCAGTGAAGCGCGTGCTCGACCTGCTCGATCTCGTCAATATGCCTCTGATGGAGCCCGAGCAGTATCTAATCGCCGATGAGATCTGTGTACTCGACGTAACCAAGGGTAAACGGGACCTGGGCTGGGTGCCACAATACCGCGACGAGGACATGCTGATCGCTGCCTACAGCGAATACCGCCGAGAGAAACGGCGAGGCCGTCGGCGCGCCCAAACACGTTCCGGCCGAATAAAGGTTTCCCGATGACCAAGTCTCCGACGAACGATGAGTGCCCAGTGGTCGAGGAGAGCGAGGTGGCGCTCGCCTCGATCGAGCGGCCGGACCTGCTGACGGTGGCGGACGCAAAGGCTCTGTCCGTCGCGAGGATGACAGACCTCTTCAAGACCCAAATCAATCCTGGTCAGCTGCAATTCATGAAGCTGCTCGGCGTCCACAAGGTGAAGATCGATCGCGCCGAGGGCATGTATTACTACGGCCATGACGGTCGGAGAATACTCGATTTCTTCGGCGGGTTCGGCTCTTTGGCGCTCGGCCACAACCATCCGCGCATCTTTGCCGCGCGGAACAAATTCCAAGACGAGAGGCGGCACGAGATTGCTATCGCCTATATGTCGCAGTATGCGGCGGTGCTTGCGCACAATCTCGCTGCTTGCTCGCCGACGACCTCGGCATGGTGTTCTTCGGCTCCTCGGGTTCTGAGGCCATGGAAGCTGCGCTGAAGCTCGCGGAGCGCGCATTGGACCGGCCCGGCCGAAGATTGTCTATGCCGAGAACTCCTTCCACGGGAAGACCAAAGGAACGCTCGCTGTTACAGACGGCAAGCTCTATCGCGCCGAGTTCCGGCTTAGCGACAACACGGTTCGCGTGCCGTTCGGTGATATCGGCGCCGTGGCGAGCGCCTTTCAGTCCGACCCAGAGATCGGCGTGATCGTACTAGAGACCATTCAAGGAGGTGGCGGCATCATCCAGGCATCCGCGGAATACTGGCAGAAACTGCGTAGACTCTGCGACCAGCATGGTGTGATTGCGGGCGAGGTTCAGTGCGGTTTCGGTTCGTGCTTGCCGCTTCTATGCCTTCGAGAACTACGGCGTGGTGCCGGACATCACGGCGCTTGCGAAGTCGCTTGGCGGCGGCAAGAGCGCCATTGCCGCGATGATCGCCAGGCGCGATATCTACATGAGGGCTTATGGCGCGCGAAGACTGCTATGATCCACGTGCCGGCAACCTTTGGAGGCATCGGCGAAGCATGCGTTACCGCAATCGAGGCGATCAACGTCCTTTATGACGAGAACTTGATCGAGAAGTCCGCCCGGACCGGCGCCTACCTGCTCGACCGGCTGCGCTCGTTGCAAACGAAGTACCCGAAGATCATCTGGGAGGTCCGTAGCATTGGCCTGATGATCGGCATCGAGTTCCAGAACTTCAGCCAGACTTTGCCGGCGGTGCTGCGGCCGGTGATCGGCATGCTCGACGATAAACTGAAAGGCTCGCTCTCGGGCTTCGTAGGGCGCTGCTACTGTGCGACTACGATTTGCTGGTGGCCTTCACCGAATACAATCGCAATGTCATCCGTCTCGAGCCACCGCTGATCTGCACGTGCGACCACGTCGATGCCTTCATAGATGCACTCGACAGTCTTCTCGAACGCGGAATTATCTCCATCGTAATGGATTTCGTGAAGAGCCAGGTCAGCTGAGAATGGAAAAGGGCGGCGTGGCGGAGCAGCCGGAATAGACGCCGAGAGAACCGTGCCGTTACATGAGGATTGATTACAGTACGCCACGACCGCTGCGCCTCGACGCCTCGGCCGTCTTCGTATCACCTTGCGGCGATCGCGTTGCTCAACGGGATCAAAGCGCATGACCAGGTAACCAACACCGCAAAGGTGATGAGCGTCGTCCAGAGCGCGTTCCCGAAGCGCGACTGAGACATAACGGTTTAGTCGTACTGATCATCATCGTAGCATTAGATGCTCAGGGTATTATTCGCCGGTGACTCCGAAGTCCGTCAGACGAAGTGATTGTTTGTCCGTCATCTGACGAGGGTACAATCGCTGTCCGGTTCAGCACATCGGCAGCGGGTCGTGAACCAAAAGCTCTCCAGCTAATCAGAAGCTTAACCGCATGCCTGATCTCTGGCATGGCGGTTGCTACGACACGAGCAGAAAGTAAGAGGTCGAGCACGCGCAGATGCAAGAAAGGCGTGATGCTCTGCTTCCATTAAAACTGACGCGCTCCGTCATTTGAGAGGGAAGCAAGCTCGCGCATGAAATTATTCAGGGATTAGGAATAGCTTTGGAAAGGAGGATGGTGCTGCATATGGGCCCCCTTGCTCCCCGATCAAAGTGGATAGGGGACTGCAGGCGCGCTTCACGTGCTTTCGCCCGGAGCGCCTGGCTCGGCGAATTGTGGGCAAGCTGGTGACGCGCCCCTGCACGGCGCTGCCCCATCTGGTCCAAGACGGTGGACTTCAGCTTATCGGAGGTGCCGCCGCCGTAAACACTTGAGGGGCGGACCATGCCCGGACCAAGCTTGACGCGCGGTTTGCTGAATTGCGCCGATCTAACGAACAATCGCATTCGTGCGGCCGAAGAAACGACCAGCCGATTCCGTCTTCTATGCGAGAGTCCCGCATGGTTCGTGTTCGACGATTAAAAGTAGAACTGCTCTGGGGTGCACATTTTGCCCAACAGTTACCCGACAGGAGCTAACGAGCAATGCCAGTTAGAGTCGCCGATTCTAAATTTCCGTACGGAAAACCCCTGGTAGTAGATCTGGACGGATCTTTGCTGCTTACGGACGTGCTATATGAGTCGTTTCTAAATGTCTTGCCTCTTGGCTTCCGCGCCGCATCTGCAGCGCTCCGGAGCAACGGCAAAGCGGCCTTGAAACATCATTTTGCGCAATCATCGGAACTGGATTACGCCACCCTCCCTTACAACACGGATGTTACGGATTTAATCCAGTCGGCCAAGGCGCAAGGCAGAAGAGTTTACCTCGCTACCGCAGCGAACGCGAAACATGCGAGGGCCATCGCAGATCACTTGGGCGTCTTCGACGGCTGGTTTGCTTCTGACGACCAAACGAATTTGTCGGGAGATCTGAAGGCCAAACTACTTGCAGCTGCCTTCGGTAAGAATGGATTTGATTACCTCGGCAACGGCCCCGCAGATTTTCCGGTTTGGGACGTTGCAGATAAGGCCTACGCCGTCGGCCTTTCAAACTCGCTAAAGCGTCGGCTCGCTACTCTAAAAGGAAGTAACTACGTCGCATTGGATGACGGAAATGCGGGTAGACGGGCGTGGTTCAAGAGTCTTCGGGTGCGCCAATATGTGAAGAATCTTCTTATTTTTGTGCCTTTAGCGGCTTCTCATCAATTGGTCTTGGCCGATCTCGTTGCGGATGTGATCGCCTTTCTGGCTTTTTGTTCTTGCGCATCAGCGGTTTACATTATCAACGACCTGCTGGATCTTAAGTCTGATCGTGCGCACCCGACCAAGCGTGCTCGCCCCTTTGCGAGTGGGCTTCTCCAGCCTCGCACTGGCTTGCTTACTGTCCCGGCGCTGCTCGTATTCTCTCTGGCGTTGGCAATTACAATCTCGCCTGGGTTTGTTGGCGTATTGGTTTGCTACTTTGCGCTAACGAGCGCCTATTCAGTTTATCTCAAACGCAAGATGCTTGTGGACGTATTGGTGCTCGCAATGCTCTACACGACCCGCATTTTCGCGGGTGGCCTGGCCGCCCAAATACAGGTTTCGGAATGGCTTTTCAGCTTCTCAATGTTCATTTTCACGTCGCTCGCGCTAATCAAGCGCTATGTTGAACTGGCGACGAGGCTCGACCGCGGCCTCCCGGATCGTTCAGGCCGCGACTATAGGATCGGCGATCTTGATGTCGTTGCGGCTCTGGCTGCTGCAGCTGGCTTGAACGCGGTCACAATCTTTGCACTCTATGTTACATCTCCCGATGTACAGATATTGTATCGACACCCGCAGGCACTATGGCTTATCTGTCCAATTCTTCTCTATTGGATCGGCCGGGCACTCATGATGGCGCACAGGCGTCTGATGGACGACGACCCAGTCGTCTGGGCATTGAGGGACCATACCAGCGCAATAGCTGTCGCATCTATGATTGCGATAGCTATCATCGCCATTTGATGCAGCTAAGTTTTCGATGGCACCAAATCCCGCAAAGGCTGTTCTCATCCTGGGCGCCACGTCGGACGTTTCCAGGGCAACGGCGCTTGCCTTCGCCCGGAGACGCTGGACAGTGCGCCTCGCAGGACGCTCGTTGCCTGAACTACAGCGTGAGGCTGCCGACATTTCGGCTCGCACGGGTAGCCAGGTCACGATCCACCAATTTGACGTACTCGACATGGGGTCATTCGTAGCCTTTGTCGACGCATTTCCGGATCTTCCGGACGTCGTCATGTCAGCGGTCGGCCTCCTTGGTAAGCAACCGCGCGCCCAAATTGACCTTGATCATGCTCGAGAGATCATGCGAACAAACTATGAGGGCCCGTCGTTGATCCTCGGCCTCTTTGCAGAACGATTTGCCGCACGCGGAGGCGGATCCATTGTCGGAATCTCATCTGTTGCAGGAATCCGGGGAAGAGGCTCCAATTATGTCTACGGTTCCGCAAAAGCAGGGTTGGCAGCTTTTCTTTCGGGATTACGAAATCGTCTGGCAATCAACGGCAGCAACGTTCACGTGATGACCGTCACGCCTGGGTTCATACGAACCAGAATGACCAGCGACATGAGGCTGCCACCGGTTCTCACGGCCGTTCCCGCCGAGCTGGGGGAAGCCATACTGAAGGGCCTCGATCGACGCAAAGACGTGATTTACGTACGGTCCATATGGTGTTTTTTGACGCTGATCATCCGCCTGATACCAGAATGGTTTTTCAAGCAGCTTAAGTTGTAAAAGGCTATGAAACGACGTGGCCCGCGCGGGACGAGGATCGCTCGTTGCCATGGGGAGTCAACGCCCGGCATTTGGTCGGCTCCACTTGCCTAAGGTGTTATCAGATCTGAGTTCGCTCTGGTAGTGGATTTGTGCCGTTGGGCGCGAAGCACGGATCGCCCACTCGCCAGATTGTGTCGTGCTGAAAACTTGCGGCGCCGAGACGATTGTACGTTTCTGCAACTCAGCCGCTCAGCCTTGCCACCTTTTTGCAGGAGATTGAAGTTGAACGCTCCGCATCCGCATCGCAGCGCTTCCGTTTTTCCTCGATCGGGAACAACGAACAACATCTCGTTGCAGGTCTCGCAGGCGAATGCGCTGGTAAACGTCCGGAATGCCTTCACCACCGGAGCGAAGTCTTTGTTCTTCAGGTCGGCCCATTCGTTGAAATGCACGGCGGTGTTGATCTGCCAGTTCTCATAACCGGTCTTGGTCTTGGCTTCGCCGAACGTCGTTTCGATCGCGATGATGCGCTCGACGACGTCCTTCTGATTCCAGGAGTTGGCGGCTACCTTTGCTTTCTTGAGCAAGTCGCCGAGCGTGCTGGTCGCCCTCGGAAGAAGGTCGCCGAGCATGAACTGGGCATCGCCACGGAATTCCACACTGGCGCGCAGGCGATCGCACGCTTCTTTGGCGAAATGCTCAAGATAGTGGCGCAGCAGCGCAGCGGCGCCGCGCACGTCGTTCTTCGCGGAATAACCTTCCAGTTCGGCCCAGACATCGCGGTCGTCCCATTCGGTTGGACCGAAAGCGACCGTCCAGGTTCGGAAGTGCGCAAAGTTCCGGTGCTTGATGAGGCCTTCCGTTTTCATGTGCCGCAGCCAGATCTCGTCATGCGTCGTGAAGATGAACTGGGTGTTGGGAAATCTGTCTTTCAAGAGAGTGCACACCTCACGTCGGTGGCCAGCGTCGACGGACATCAGCACGTCATCAAGGACTGCAAAGGTAAAATTCGTCCCGAGCAGATGGTTCATGAGCGCAAGATAGAGGCAGAGGCCCATCCCATCTTGATGGCCCTCGCTATGATATGCCCCCGGAGGGAAATGACCGCGCCCGTAGAAGTCTACGTCGAAGCCGAGCTTGCCGATCGAGGGCATGAGCTTCGCCGTGAAGGTGCTTTCGTCGTCCTCGTTGATTTTTCGGTAATAACTCGCGAAGGCCGCCTCAACCTCCTTGTAGATCCTTTCGAGTGCAGCGGTAGTCACCGTCCCATAGGTGCTAGACACTTTTGTGGCGCGTTCGGCGCGAAGCTTGCCGGCCGCGAGTTTCAAACGCGCCGTGCGATAGTGTTCGAGCCGCTCCTGCGCGAGCACGAGGAAGTCGCGCGCGGCATCCTGCCGGGTCGGCTCCGGAATCGCCGCGATGGTTGCATCGAGGGCGGTCATCGTCGGCTCCAGATCCGGAACGATGTGAACGGCCGCGAGAGCCGCGCGCGTGTCTTCGAGCGGCAAAAGCTTCTGAAGCTGCTCGTATCGGCCACGTAGAACGGTCCTGAATTTCGCCAGTTTGGAGGCGTCGATCCTAGGCGATAACAGGCTCGCATAATCGATCATGATGTTCAGCGCGGTGCCGGCGGCATGAAGACGGTCAAGGATCGGCTTCAGCTCCGCTTCGAGCGCGGCCCGGCGCTTGCTCACATCGTCGAGGTGGGCGAGGCTTGCGGACAGATGACCCCTGAAGACATCGGGCTCGAATGGCGTGTCGCAGACCGGGCAAGCCGTTCCATCGTAGAGGTCCAGCGCCGACTTCAGAAGCGCTTCGCGCGACAGGCCGGTGATGCTGTCGCCATCCTTGCCGAGTTCGGCCGCATTGGTATCGGCGGTCGAGCAGGCCTGTTTGAACGCATCGGCCTGGAGCGCCTGGAGTGCTTCCCTCAGCGTGGCAAGGTCGGCAGCGGCTTGTGTCTTCGGCACGCGCCCTGGCCCGGTGCTGGTGGTCGCGGTCAGCCCATCCTTCAGCGACGTGTTGGCGTCGAGCTCCGGCAGAGGGGCTAGCCCAAGAAGTGCGCGATGTGGATTGACCGCATCGAGGACCGACTTCTTGGTGAGCTGGGCAGTGTCGAGCGCTGCAAGAAGATTCGTGATCGCGTCCTTCTCTGCTCGTTCGAGGCCAGCAAGCTCCTTGGTAGAGGCGTTGGCGATCTTCTGCAGGACGGCGCGGAGCTTCTCGACCTCATCGAGACGCAGAAGCGACTGAACCTCCTTCGCTCGCTGCCCTGGCTCGGAGAGGACATAGCGGATCAGTTCGCGGCGTGAGAGCACGAATTCAGGGTGGAGATTGACGCTCTCGAACGCCGCGATGACATCCTGGTCGGCAGGCGTAATTTCGGGCGCGCTTGCCGATTTGACGGATCGCCGAATCCGGGCCTTCTTGTTGCCGAGCCCGGGGATAGTGACGTCTACTGTCACTGTTGCGGCCTCTGGCTTGTTGCGACTGTCGACGTGCGGGCCGTGCGCTTTGACAGAAAGGCCTCCGGTCCCGGCGCCGGCGAGGCGAGAAATGTCGCCGGTCAGAGCGAACTCGATCGCGTCGACAATGCCGCTCTTGCCGGTCCCATTCGGTCCGCATGCAGCGAAGTTCTGGCCCTTGAACTCGAGGGTCAGGTCACGAATGCCGCGAAATTCCTTAATATATATCGTCTCGATCCGGATCATGGCGCATCCGGAAACAGGGCGGCTCGTATGGCGGGTTCGTGGAGCATGCCCTCTTCAAGTACAAGCTTGCGGAGCCCCGACGCCACCTCCCCAAGGCTTTCCTCCTTCTCCAGAACATCGAAGAACTCGCCAAGAATGGTGGCGGCGACGGACTTGACTTTCGCGGGCGGCTCAGCCGCCTCGATTTTATCTTCCGTGGTGTCCAAGCTGTTTACCTCGCTGCCCACCAAGCGCGATGATTGTGGTCGCCATAACTCGCCGGCTGTTCGCGATGAACCCCGTCACCGACAATCATAGCTCGTTGCCTGGCGATCATTTGCCAGGTTCGATGATGTTTTGAGTCTTCACAAGTCCGGTCGCAACTTCCGTTCGTACTCCCGGCCCAACACAACGATAGCTCTGGGCTCATAAGCCGTAATCTCAGTATCATGCCACGCAAGTGAAGTGCGACCAAATTGCCGTTAGAGGCTGCTGTTGAAACCAAAAGTACTGTACGGAGCGTACATATCTCAAATCCGTCGCTTAAATCATTGCGCTTCATTTCGCCCGAAACATGCCAACTTGCATCCCTCTGCGGGGGCTTCGGCAGCGCCAGCAGTTTTGAAAGGCATTGGCAAGCGGCCGATGCTGCCATTTGTCTGTTCGGCCTCTGATGCAGAGCTCAGGCCCGATGGTCGCGACTGTCACCTTTTTGGCGTCGGGGTTTGCTAACTGAATGAATCGGCTGTCCCCAGGACGGATCGAATAAGATTCGCGCTTCATGGCGAATGCGCCCGGCATGCACGAGTTCCGTTGATCTCCGCCAAAGGTATTCGCCGCTCTATGGCGGTCTATCGCGTCGGCCGGCTGCGGTGCCCCCCGATGGCCCAGATGGTGCTGGCAGTATTGAAGTTCTAGGAACGCGCTCTCATCATTTCCGGCCTGTGATCAGCCGATCAGCCCGACGACGTGTCGCCTTTAACGAAAGGTATCTCGCGGGCACGGCGTCTCGGAAATCCGACGACTGCCTTTAACCTGGACGCGTCACGTCGCGGTCGATCTCATGGTGCGTCCTCGCCGCATACCGCAGCCGGCACGGCGCGCGCCTGGCCGCCGTCATCGAAATCTCAGCTCGTCGAACGGCAGCCCGGCGGACGAAGACACTTGCTGCCTTCGCGCAGCGGGCGAGGTCCTGCTGCGGATCACGACGCGCGGCCTTCAATATCCCGCCGACGGCGCTGCATGGCAGGGGGAAAGGCTCGTGCGCCATTGCAGTACAGGGCTCGCTGTAGTGCTCATTGACTATCGGTTCAGGATTTCCACTTAGCGCGACCAGACGCAGGGACAATGCCGGCCCCGGGAAAGCAAGTCGTTCGTACGGTTCGGACGAATTTGACGCGCGAGTTCTGTACGATAGGCATTCCTTCTTCAGGCTGGAACAGGTTGAGAACGGGCCAATGATACAAACAAGATCCCTCATCATCTGGCGACCAGCGGGTATCATGTCCTGCCCGAAGGCAGCGTTTAGCTTGACAGACTTTCTGATCGGGCAATCACACCGTTGTACTTCGCGAGCTGTAGAGCCGTTCGATCGAGAAGAAATTTGAGAGTAGGACGCGTATTGGGATGTGGCTACTTGGCGGCTGTCTTTGCGGGCCGTTTCAGGAACTCAGCAGGCGCAACGGCGAGCGTATCGGCAAGGCGACCTATGATTTTGATGCCGACGTAGTACGTACACTTTTCAAGCTTGCTCAAATAGCCCTGCTGATCTCGGCCTCGAAAGCAAGTTCGTCTTGGGACCATCTCGTCGCGTTGCGCAGACGGCCCAAATTAGTAGCGAATGTCTCCCGCAAATCCATGCGGGAAAGGAGGCCGTGTATCGAGATAATGCACCTCGATATATTTCACAAGACGCCATCTCATGCGTACTGAGAACCAAAACTGCTCAATCTGCTGCAGGTGCGCAAGATCATCCGGCGGTAATCACCTCCTAAACCAGCATTGAATGGCTACGAAAGCCAGAGGAAATGGACCGATAGCAAGACCTGTATTGGGATTGGTCTAGCTCAGCGCCCTGTTTTTGAAGGACGTTTCAGGAGCTCAGCAGGCTCAACGTCGAGCTTGTCCGCAAGGCTACCTATAATTTTGATGCTGACGTAGTACGTCCCGTTTCGAGCTTGCTCAGATCGCACCGGGTGATCATGGCCTCGTAGGCAATTCGTCTTGGGACCATCCCCTCACATTGCGCATATGATGGAAATTGGTGGCGAATGTCTCCCACAAATCCATGCGGGAAAGGATGACCCTTGCTCGATATACCGCACCCCGATATACTTCACAAAGTGCCGCTCATGCACGTTATGACGGAACCGCGCATCGGTCTCCCGTCCGTTCGCAGGATCATGCAGACCACCACTCTATCCTGTCGTCATTGATGCTGTTCCGGTTGAATCGATGCCCACGGTCTATGATGAACCCCTGACGTATTGCCGAGTTCTCGATCGGAAAACCGCCGGCGTCGGCCGGGGAAGAGGTTGCTCGGACCGTGCTACATATCGGTCTAGCGCGGGCACGTGCGTGCTCGCGATCAGCCGCTAACCATTTGGTGGCACCAGATGGAACGACAACCGAGCTTGCTGTGGCCTTCGTGCGGTCGCGCGGCCGAAATAGCAAAATGGGTCATGTGGCGTTCGAAACCGAGAACGAAGTTCTTACCGGCCGGCTGGACCGAGCAGCCGTCGGCCAGCGAGCACGCAACAGGTTCGTCCGCCATACCACACGCGTCGATGCCAGCTGGTCGGCAACAAGGGAGCAGGCGCTTACACCGGCCCAAACGGAGCCATCGTGATCGAAACAAACTGCGGACGGTGACCGCCGGGATGTCCGAAAGCAGCCTTCGATCGACGATCTGCAGGAAAGGTTTCCGCAAGCCGCGACAATCGAGCTGGTGCCAAGATGCCGTAAATACGGCTACCATCGCGCTGATTTATCGTGGTTTTTCGGTTTCGTAGGAGTTCCAGGGTGCCGCGCGATTCCAAGATCACAGATTTGGCGCCGAGTGCGCCCGAGCTCACGTCGTACGACGAGCAGCACGCCGTCACTTATATGCGCCTTCTCGATGCCGAAGCTGACAACGCTGACTGGCGCGAAGTCGTGCGCATTGTTCTTGGATTCGATCCGACCGTTGAGCCGGATCGCGCACGCCGTGCGTTCGAAAGTCATCTGGCTCGCGCCAAGTGGGCTGCGCGTCACGGCTATCGTGATCTCCTGCGCCGGGGGTGGCCCAAAAGCGAAGAGTGAAGGGGGCTGAAACCGACGCGACCTTCTTTCCCATCGCACAAGCAGATCATTCCATCGCGAAAGCGTATCAGTAGGGGAGACCTGCACGCGCACGACCAGAAACCGTCACAATTGTCGGGCTGCAATTCTCCTGCGTGCGCATCGAGAGCATGGGGGAAATGAGCGTGATGCCGGGTGCCGATTGGAGATCAGAAAGCGCATACCGCGAAGTCAGACAAGCAGAAACTGCCGACATAGCCTGGGAGTGGCTTCGCCGCGACGGCGAGTATCAGAAGGCCTTCACGGCTCTGGCCGGTAGCGAACTTTCCAGCGCGGCGAGCGATGACTTTCGACGAAAGTGGGGGCTGACGTTTTGCAGCCGATCCGAAAAAGGCGTTCGGCAAGCAAGCCGTTTTCTGGGCGCCTGAGACGCTGTCGACCGTGCTAGCCGTTCGCACGGCCATCTGTTCGACGAATTCCGAATCATATGAGCTTGATTTCGCCAAACTGGCAGGCGGGAATCTTCGGCATGCGCCGGATGGATGGCATGGCATCGTCCTGCTCGGAGGAGTCCAGCATCGCCTTTGGTTTAAGGAGCTTCCGTCGAGCGTCTCATTGGCTACAGTCGACCTACCGCTCGACCGCGAGTTCGATATCCGCTTGCAGGCAGCACATCGATTTTGGCTGGCGCTCGAGCAGCGCCCTCTCGGACCGCCCCCTCTTGCTCCACCGCCCCGAGCTCGTCTTCGCCTCGTCCTCGCTCTGCGTGCGCTGGATGGGTGGCTGGAAGGGAATAGCTATCGCAAAATCGCGGAAGGCCTGTTCGGCAAAGTTCGCATTCCGGATCGAGGCTGGAAAACACACGATCTGCGCAGCCGGACCATCCGTCTGGTTCAGAAGGGGCTGCTTCTCATGCGGGGCGGTTATCGCGACTTGCTCCGTCACAAGGGCAGAGACAACGAGGACACCTCCTGAGCTCTTGACGGGCCGGCTGCCCGACATTGTGTTGTGCCTAGGCACAATTCACGGCCCGAGCCTCCCGGGCTGCTCCGGCCAGATTTTCTTGGTCTTCGTAGCCTTTGCTGGTTCAGGTCTATCCATCATAACGGGCTTTGCTGAGAACGGGGGCTCGAAAGCAGGAGCGGGCCGATCTCGTGGGAATGGTCGCGAAGACCTTAATGGCGGTATCGGAAACGACCACGGACGGGAGCGACATTACCATCTCCTGAGCCATCGTTTCACAGGGATCGCGTTGACTTGAAGCCAGTCGCGAAAGGAGCAAAGACCGGTAGACCAGCCCGCCAGGATCAGCATCTGAGAAACTGGGCGTATGCGGAAGACGACGGAGCACGCTTTCCGGCGCGCTCCGTCCCGTCCGGCTCGATCTCGGCGTGATACGAACTCCAAAACGCGAGTGTCGCATCGCGAAGCACCGCGCTTGGTCCGGCCGCCAGCTAAAGCCAAAAGGGCGCGACCGTGATATGCCGACGGATGCGCCGTTCGGCTATTGCTGTCAGAAGGACGCGCGATATGTGCATCGACAAATTCGCTAGACAGCGCCGTAGCCTTGATTGTCGGATGAAGTCGCAATGCATTGCGGACCCGTTCAAGGGATTGGGAGCACGACATGTGCTGGGCTGGGTCATCTAGCGACCTCTCTTTGTGGGCCGCTTCAGGAATTCAGCCGGCTCGACGTCGAGCTTGTCAGCAAGGCGGCCTATGATCTTTATGCTGACGTAGTACGCGCCTTTTTCAAGCTGGCTCAAATAGCTCCGGCTTATCTTTGCTTCCAAGGCAAGCTCGTCTTGCGACCATCTCCTGGCATTGCGCAGACGGCGCAAATTGGTGGCGAATGTCTCCCGCAAGTCCATGCGGGAGAGGATGCCGGTTGCTCGGTATACTGCACCTCGATATACCAGACAAAGTGACGTCGCATGCGCGTTGTGAACGGAAACCACGTCGATCGCGGATTCGAATGAGCGTGCTGAGCACGCCCCGCGACCCTGTCACTGCTCGTTTTGGTCCGGGTAATATCCAAATGCTCTCGGCTCCTGACGGGAAACATCCGATAATGTTGGCGCATGCTTGATGCCGGCGTGCGGGCGCCGACTGGGCGAAAGTTGCTCGGATGTATCCATCCAGATCGCGGGCAAGTGTGATCGCGAAGCGCTGTCAACGAGTCGAGACGCTGCAAAAACGGGAAGAGCCGGCCAAAGCTGCCGCGGCGTGCATGCGGCCGCTCGAGATACCAAATCCGTTGCCTGAAGCTCGTACGTGAGACACGGTCCTCAACTGGCAGGCGCTTACCGCTCCACTGGCTCGATCCGCCAAATGAGCAAAAAGCCGAGGCATGCCGGATAGGAAGCTTCTCGGCCAAGGACATTCGATGGCGGTCGACAAACGACGTTCTGCAGGAAATGTTGTGGAGGCCGCAAGGATCGGGCCGCTTTGAAGATGCCTTGAATAAGGTTAGCAGCGGTTGCGGCGAAGAAGATGCATTTAGTCGGACGCGAGCAGTTCCGCCAGCTTTGTGCTATTTCGGTTTCCACCTTGGAGGCTGTCGCTGTCGTTTGAGCTACCGTGGTCTACACTGGATCCTATAACCAAGTTCCGACATGGTCCAAACAATATCAGGTCGCCTCCGGGATTGCTGCCTTCTTACAGAGCCGTGCTACCCATCGGCAAAAGGCGCGAGCGATTTCGGGATTGCCGCTGCGGTCGACCGCATAGGCCCGATACTGCATGCCGCTGGGAGTTCGCGATCCTGGTATCACGTTCAGGATACCCCCGCGCACGAGATCGCTGACGATGATTTCAGGCGCCACCAACAGGCATTTTCCCGTTATGACAGCCGGCAGCGCAAGATAATTGTGATCATATCGCGCTCCCGACGTTATGTCCTTCGAGGCCAAGTTCATCGCCCTCAGCCATGTGGGCAATACGTCGGGTCGGGATGTGATGTTGAGAACCGGCAGTGAGCGAACGATCGAAAGTGTTTTTCCCGCGACATGATTTGGAGATCCGACACATACCAGTGTCTCATTGTAAATCTCCCAATCATCGGCCGGTTCAATGACCGAAAGATCACGAGTAATCAAGATGTCGAAGTCGTCGGAGGACGTGGGCGGCGACAATGAACTGATCACGTCGACGATGACGCCGCCCATCTCGGCAGAGAACGCCTGGAGATTCGGAATAAGAAAGGAGTACGCGAAGGTGGAAAGCGACGTGCGGACCACAATCCGATTGGCGTCCGGTCGATTCCGGCGCCGCATCCTCTTTGCGGTAAAACACACCGTATCAAGCGGTTCAGCTACGGTGTTGACAAACAGCCGTCCGAATTCCGTCAGTTCGCTGCGCCGGCCTTTCCGTTCCACGAGGTCCATACCAAAGTAATCCTGCAACACCGAGAGATAGCGGCTGACGGAGCTCTGTGTCGCTCCCAACGTGCGAGCTGCGCGTGTTACGCTTCCTTCTCGCGCGATGGTCACGAACACTCTGATTGCATTGAGGGGCACGTCATCGTGTTCGGCAGGCATCTTCTGCTCCGGGAGAGACTTGAATGTCCGCTAGTGACGCGGCAGGCTTTGCCAAAAGTGAATGCTTCATCACATTAGTCGATGTACGTTGTCGGATTACTGCTGATCAACGACATTTTGAGCGCAAGATCGGCGGTCTTTGGTACGATGCGTACGGTTCAGTTTGCGATTTCATGATCGTGGACGGCTTTCCGAGGATATTTAAGCGCCCCGAACGGGACGCAATTACATGGCGACGGTCGAGCAGCCCACGTTCCTCTCGAAAGGTCTTCTTGGAATGTCCGCAGATCAAGAGAGCGCCGAGCCTCGATCAAGCGGCTGAATTCGGGCAAGATCTCGCGGGCTTAGGTGGAACACGCGCAGCGTTCAAAGGAAGCGAGCTTCAGCAGCCTTGACTTCATGGATATTCAAGGCCGAAGGCCTGCTGACCTGCCTCATCCTGCACTTGGTGCGGCTTGAGCCGCACCTGCGCACCATGGTGTACGTACGCTCTCGAAGGCGACCGCCGGAGAGCCTCAGGGAGCTGCTACGCACCAGGCCAGCAAGGGCGCGCCCGAGAACTGGCCGGCAGTTTCCTGGCGACGGAAGGCAGCGAGGACAGCGTGCCGTCCAACGCGGAGAAGTCCACCTGCCTCTGGTCCTCGGCAAGCCCAGCCGGCGAGATCAGCACCACCTCCACCTCCGGGCTCGCCGAGCTGGTGAGCGAAGTCTCCACGCATCTACCTGATCGTCGACGAGGAGAAACTCACGGTTTACCCCGGCTTCCTGCGCGTGATGGTGGGGTGCGTCATTGACGCGCTGACGCGCGGCAAGCACCTGCCGCGCTCCAAACACAAGGTACTCCTGCTGCTCGATGAGGCGGCTGCCTTGGGCAGCCTTGACCCGCTTGAGCGCGGAGTAGGGTACCTGCGCGCGTATTGTACCCCCTCTCGTCTTCCAGGACATGAGCCAGCTAGCGCGAGCTGTACCGACGGTCAGGTTCGTTCCTCGCGAACGGGACCTGCAAGGTGTCGTTGTCGAGCTCGAGGCGGCGAGTTTCGTTTCGGAGATCATCGGCCAAGCAACGTCGCTGGCAAAGAACCAGGACACCTCGCGGTCGAAATGGACACGATGCGCGAGCAGCATTCGATGGGCCTCTCCGAGACCGGCCGCTGGCTGCTGGACACTTCCGAGGTGCTGCGCCTGCCGGGCAGGCGCAGCCTAATTCTCTACCGCAGGGACATCCTGGGCTATTCGATGCCCGCCGCAAAGATCAGCTATCGCTCGTGGGGCATTGGCGCTGGTGCAAAAGTACGATCGTTGGCCGGCATTGGCCAACGATGCCGTTCCCGCGACAGCCCGGTGCGACCGTGATCTGCAACTAGGGCTTTGAAACAGAGACCTCGAGTGGGCCGATCTTAAAGCCAGCCTTTCCTTCGGTGGAAACGATGATCGGCGGGAACCCATCGCATTTCAATTCGTATTCAGCCACTAGATCGGGGCCTTCCGACGATTTGGATTCCTTTCCCTCGGACTTCTTCGGCTTCACGCAAATCTGTGGCTCAACTTCACAGCTTCGATGGCGCTTTGCCCCCTCGGCATCGACGTTCTTTGCGGGCTCTCGCGGTGGAGGTGGCGGGGGCGGTGCAGGTGGGGGCGGAGCATCTGGCGATGGCGCTACGGCAACCTGCTGGAGCAGGTGGGAGGCAAGCTCAAAAGCCGTAGCGGATACCTCTGACTGCAAGGCCAGGTAAAGGGCGACAAATTCGTCCCTGTCGGGAAGGAGCAAGAACATCTTCCCGCCGAGCAGGTCTGCCTGTTCCCTTGTGAGAGATTGAGGAGTCTCGGCTTTCCTAACGGCGTCGAGCATACACTTTTGCAGATTACCTGCCATCAGGTAGCATTCGCAGACATGAACGTTGATGATGCCCTTGCCCACGAGCTTGTCTATCTGGTTGACGGGCCCAAGCAGTCGAAAGGACTTGATCGATACCTCCGATATATCCAGAGAGCATGACGTGCCCTGGGTTAGGATCGCGTACTTCGTTGGGCCGGCTGCGAGAGCGTGGGTGGGTAGCAAAGTGACCAGGAAGCTCAGAACAGCGAACATCAAAGCCTTGTGGCTCATGATCTCCTCCCGTCAATGAACTCGCGTTTGAACTTGCTTGTGGCCCTTCTCCCAGAGGGACGGGCCTAATATCTTCAGAGATTATAAATCAACGTCTTGGACGTCGCAATCTCGGGTCGACGATGAGTTGCTTTGGTCCAAGATACCATCGACTTGCTTTTGGCCCCGTGCCATTGCGGGATCCGAACGATCTGCTACGTGAAGGTGCCTGAGCTCCTGGCGTCAGTATCGGAAGCGGTTTGACCAAACCGTCCGGCGAACGAGCTGGTTTTCACGCAAACCGAGCAGCTCGAAAAACAACCGGTCAAGCTCCGTGATGAGCCACTGGACTTGCGCGGACCGCTCACGGGCGTGAAGGGTGCGCTCCCAGGGCCGATGCGCGATCCGCCGCTGCTGCCCCAACCGGTTCAGAGTCGCGGATGCGGGCGGCGTAAAGGCACGCCGGGTCTTCAGACGCGCGATATGTTTCCGCGTTTTCGTAGCGGCGAGTCCGAACCTTCCTGCGTTCTTCTGTAGGCGAACGCTATTGAAGTCCGCCTGACTCCATCCAGCCCTTTGCAGCGCGACGTCTTCCATGACGCTTGTCTTTCGTCGGCTCTCCGACACACGCCGAGCGTGCTAAAAGAAACGTTCGACCTAACTTCGTGCTAAGGGTTCGGTGCTCCGTCAATCGTCTAAGATTATGATTTGTCGGGAGAATTTATCTTAGCCGTTGGATGGTAAGAATTTTAAGTCTGAGGATCTCCTGAATGGCAGGATGTCTGGACGTTCTGGACACCACGGTCGGCAATGATTTGCCAGGAAGTCCTCTGCATGGCCGAGGCGTGATCGCGGATAAGGTAATTGTCCCAGATCACTTTGCGCATACATCGCGCTTGTCCCGAGGAGCTTGGCGTTGGGGGTAAGCGTTTTTCGCAAGATCAAAGAACCGCGTCGGTCCGGTCCAAGCGCGCGAACGGCTCTCGATTTCGCAAGATTGCGAGCGGACCGATCGGGTCGGAGACCCATAGTCCATCGCTTATTCGAAAGTTTGCATCGACTTATTCGATGGACGTCATTCCGACGTAGCAGTTCGGGTTTCTAAGGTCACGCACATTCGGATTTGCCTAGACCAGACGGGCGATCGATTTTCCGCATCCGCAAGTCTCATGCCGATCTCGAAGTCACGGCAGTAACATCCTTGATCCAAACTGAAGTTGAATTCCGAGGCAGTGATGATCCGTTACGATCTGACGCGACGACAAGCTCTCACCGGCGCTCTTTCGGCCAGCATGCTGGCCAGCACGGGCCTTGGGGCTGTCGAGAACGATTTCAGGAGGCTGCCGCGGCGTCGGCTAACGGTCGGCATGTCCGGATTTCCTCGCGCATTCGACCCAGTCATCGCGACCGACACTGCCATTCGCCGGATCATGCCACAGCTTTTCGATACGCTCATCACCTTCGATCACGGCCGGGACATGACTTTGCGGCCCAGCTTGGCCGAGAAGTGGGAACGGATCGATGCGCAGTCGCTGCGATTGTTCTTGCGCAAGGATGTAACCTTTCATGACGGAGCCCCCCTGACCGCCGAAGACGTGGCCTTCAGCTTGGGTCCCGACCATCTGCTGGGACCTGGGCGCAGCGGAATGTCAGAGGCGTTGCAGTCGCTCGACCGCCTCGAGAAGGTCGAGATCATTGATCCCTACACCGTCGTCGTGCATGCGAAGGGCGGCGATGCGCTCCTCGAGCAGCGGCTCGCGGCCTGGGGTTCGGAGATCGTCAGCAAACGCGCCTTCACGGCCGCGAGCTCTTGGGAGCGCTGGATGACCGCCCCTGTGGGAAGCGGGCCGTACAGGCTGGTCGATCACAAGCTCGACATCCATGTCACTTTGGCCGCGCACAATGCCTATTGGGGCGGACGGCCGGTATTCGAAGGCATCGAATATCGGATCCTTCCCGAACTCTCCGCGCGCGTGAACGGCCTGCTCGCCGGCGAGCTCGATATCGTCACCGACATTCCGCCGGATCAGTTCGAGGGCATCCAGAGGCGCGCCGATCTCGAGGTCGTGGGCGGCGCCGTGCAGAATATCCGCTCGCTCGTCTTCGATCAGACCGATCCGGTCCTGAAGGATGTACGCGTCCGCCGCGCCATCAGCCTTGCGCTCGATCGCAGGCTGATCGTGGAGAGTCTATGGGAGAACCGGCTCCCGATCCCGAACGGCTACCAGCTGCCGAGCTATGGTGAAGGCTATATCCAAGAATTCCCGGCGCTTGCCTATGACCCGACCAGAGCCAAGGAGTTGCTCGCAGCTGCGCGCTACGATGGAGAGCAGATCACGTATCGCCTGCTCAACAACTACTATCCCAATCAAGTCTCCACCGCGCAGATCATGATCGAGATGTGGCGTGCCGTGGGTCTGAACGTCAAAATCCAAATGATGGAAAATTTCGCGCAAGTTCAAAGTCAGCCGGTGCGGGCCATATTCGATACGTCAAACACGGCGCTCTTTCTCGATCATCTTGGTCATCCCTGGCGCGAATACGGTCCCAGCGGCTCCCTGCCAAAGTCCATCGGGGTTTGGAACAACGAGGAATATTTCTCCCTCGGCGCGAAGCTTCAGGATGCCGTGCAGCCCGATCAGCGGCGACCGATCATCCGTCGCATGCTCGAGATCATCAACGAGGTGGATCCGCCTTGTGTTATCCTGCACGTGTCGGGACAGTTTTACGGCAAGCGCCGCGACGTGCCGTGGTTGCCAGGACTGACGCTCGATCTCGATTTCGGGCCGCGCAACAAAGCCAGGACGTGATCGTCATGATCGGCGGCTCCAATCTACGATCCCGCGATGGCAGTCCCAGCTCGGGGGCCGGCCTCAACCGAGTAGCGTCGTGATGATTTCGCAAGGCGACACGATCGTCCTCGGCAATCCTGCGATCCAGTTTGCGCGGGCGATCCGACGCGACGACTGCGCTCTTCGGCGGGCGGGGAAGCCGCGGCGCATACGTAGCGTCGCAGTTCCGACCGTTGCCGTCGATCTGAAATGGCAGCGGCCGGTGTCAGATCCTTCCGTGACGGGCAGCGAGGCCAAGGCGCTGGCCGCTGGAACTGCCCTGCCATCGCGTGAGATCAGCGCTAATGCGAGACAATCCGAATCGCATGCTGCTATCGGCGTGATGCAGCCTGGCGAGCGCTCTCGCCATCTGGCCGAGCGACGCCGACCAGATCCGGCGCATGGAGGCACGCCTGGAGTCGGTCGGCGGGTATGGGCCCTTGCGATGGATAGACGACCGGCCGCGCAGTTTCTCGGGTCGCTCAGCGATGCGATCGCGTTGTCCGGTCCCCGCGGCCGCAACGATGCCGCTCGCCGTGAACCGAAAGGGCCGCGGTGATGCGCCAAGGAGAGAGATTTCAAATGGAGCCGATTCTCGAGATCGCCGGTCTTCGTGTGGCGTTCGACGATGTCCCGATGCTGCGCGGAATCGATCTCACGCTCGCGCGCGGCGAGGCGCTCGGCATGGTTGGCGAAAGCGGTTGCGGCAAGTCCGTGACGTGGCTTGCGGCGCTAGGGCTTTTGACCCGGCGCGCCCGGATAACGGGCAGCGTACGCTTGGCCGGCGAGGAGCTCCTCCATGCTTCGGCCTCTCGCCTGGACAAGGTGCGCGGCGGTCGTATCGCGATGATCTTTCAGGATCCGGCGAGCGCGCTCAACCCGGTACACACGGTAGGCGATCAGATCGTCGAAGCCCTGCGGCTCCATCGCGGCATGGACCGGCACACCGCGTGGGCCGAAGCGCGGCGTCTGCTGGACCAGGTTGGCGTTCCAGACGCGGCGCGCCGGCTCAAAGCCTATCCGCACGAGTTCTCCGGTGGGCAGAGCCAGCGGGTTATGATCGCCATGGCACTTGCGGGGGAACCTGACGTCTTGATCGCTGATGAGCCTACCACCGCGTTGGATGTCACCATTCAAGCGCAGATCCTTGACCTTCTGCAGCAGATCCAGCGGGAAACAGGCATGGCGCTGGTCCTGATCTCGCACGATCTTGGCGTCGTCGGCGAGATGTGCGAACGCATCCTGGTCCTTTACGCGGGGCACGTGGTCGAGGAGCTGCCCGCCCACCGTCTCTTTGATCAGCCCGTTCATCCCTATACGCGAGGTCTTCTCGCAGCGCTTCCCGACCTGGAGGCACCACGGCGCCGTCTGGCGGCCATTCGTGGTGTCGCTCCAAACGCAGCCGAGTTGCCGCCAGGCTGCCCGTTCGCTCCCCGCTGTGATCTGCGGATCGAACGCTGCGGTGAATGGGTGCCCGAGCTCGCTCCGCTCCGTGGCGAGGCCCGACACAGGGCTGCCTGTTTGCGTGCCGTCGGGGATTCCTCTGCGGGCGAGATCGTGGCCGCATGACGAGGACCACTCCACCGCTTCTCCAAGCCGACAGGCTTGTCCGCCACTATCACTCGCGAGAGGGCTTGTTCCAACGGCCAGCGAAGGTATACGCCATCAATGGGCTCTCCCTGGCCTTGGCTCGCGGTGAAACGCTCGGATTGGTTGGCGAATCCGGCTGTGGTAAGTCCACGGCGGGCCGGCTCCTGATCGGCTTGGAACGGCCTGACTCTGGTGTGGTCAGCTTCGACGGCGAAGCTCTACCTCCCATTGGCCATGCTCCATGGCGGCGTCTCAGGATGCGAATCCAAATGGTCTTTCAGGATCCGCTAGGCGCGCTCGATCCTCGCTCGACGATCGGGGCGCAGATCGCCGAACCGCTCGACATTCATCACCTCGGCAGCAAGTCCGAGCGCGAGGATCGGGTCGATGCGCTTCTCACCGATGTCGGGCTCGGGAGCGACCACATCAAGCGCTTTCCGCATGAGCTTTCAGGCGGCCAGCGCCAAAGAGCCGTCTTGGCCCGTGCGCTCGCGACCGATCCAGATCTCCTCGTTTGCGATGAACCCGTATCGGCTCTCGATGTCTCCATTCAGGCGCAAGTCATCAACCTTCTGCATGACCTTCAGGAGCGACGCCGCATGGCGATGATCTTCATCAGCCATGATCTGCGCGTGGTCCGGCAGATCTGCGACCGTATTGCCGTCATGTATCTCGGTGCCATCGTCGAAGAGGGCTTTTCCGACGCGGTTCTGCTGAATCCTTTGCACCCCTATTCACGAGCACTCGTTTCCGCGGTGCCGACGCCAGGACGACATCGCAATCGCACGATCCTTCAGGGAGATCCGCCCAATCCGGCTGCGCGGCCGAGCGGCTGCGCATTCCATCCCCGCTGTCCTGCCTCCCGCCCGGTCTGCGCGCGATTCGTGCCAGAGCTGAGATCCGTCCCTGACGGGCGCCGCGTCGCCTGCCATCTCGTTGGCGATGGTGCCGAGCGCGGAGGCGAGGGGTGATGGCTCGCTTCATCGCGGTCCGCTTGTTGCGCGCGATGCTCACCATCACGATGGTGGTCACATTCGCGTTCGTGGTGCTGCGTGCCTCTGGCGATCCCGCTCGGGCGCTTTTATCGCCCGAGACCCCCGCCGCGGCGATCGAGGCTTTCCGCAAATCATGGGGCCTCGATGCGCCGCTCTGGGTCCAATACGTCAGATATCTGGGTGCCGTCGCCCACGGAGATCTCGGCCAATCCATGCGCGACGGGCGGGCCGCCATCACGGTCGTTGCCGAGCGCATTCCTGTCACGCTGATGCTGACACTGCCTGCTCTCATCCTGAATCTTTGCTTCGGCATCCCGGCCGGCATCTACGCAGCCCTGAAACGCGATAGCCTGGCGGACCGGCTGGTGATGACGGTGGCCGTTCTTGGGTTCACCGTGCCGTCTTTCGTGCTCGGCCTCGTTCTCGTCCTGGTCTTCGCCGTCGAGCTCCCCTGGTTTCCTTCGGGTGGTGCGGGCAGTTGGCCCCACATGGTGCTGCCCGTCGTTACGCTCGGTCTTTCTGGCGCGGCCGTTCTGGCTCGCTTCACCCGCAGCGCCATGCTCGAGGTGCTTGGGCAGCCCTATATCCGGACCGGCAGCGCGAAGGGGGTGCCATGGCGCAGGGTCGTGACGGGGCACGCCTTGCCCAACGCTGCCATAGCCCTGCTGACCATCATAGGTTTCATGGTCGGTAACCTTGTCGCAGGAACCGTGCTCGTCGAAAGCGTCTTTTCATGGCCAGGCATTGGCAGCCTGCTCATCGTGTCGGTCGCAAGCCGGGATCTGGCCGTCGTTCAGTGCATCATGCTCGTCGTGGCGGCCACCATGATCACCACCAATGTCACTGTCGATTTGCTCTATGGTGTCCTCGATCCGCGCCTGCGCGAATCACGTTCGGCCGGAGGCGCATAATTGTCCCACGTTTCCGCAGAACGGGTTCTGCCATCTTCGCGGACGGGCAAGCGGTGGCGCAATCGCGCGATCGTAGCGGCACTCGTCTGGCTCGCCCTCATGCTTGCCGTCGTGCTCTTGGCTGATCGGATCACCCCTCATGATTATGTAACGCTCGACCTTCGTCATCGTCTCGCTCCACCTCTTGGATTTGGTGGGAGCCTCGCGCATCTTTTCGGTTCGGATGAGCTCGGCCGCGACGTGCTGGCGCGTCTCGTCATGTCGATCCGCGTTAGCCTTCTCATCGCCTTCGGAGCTACGCTGATCGGGGCCGTCCTCGGGACCACGCTTGGCGTGCTCGCCGCCCATTTCCGCGGCTATGTCGAACAGGTCATCCTCGCTTGCGTCGATTTCCAGGCAAGCATGCCATTTCTCGTTCTGGCGCTCGCCGTTCTCGCGTTTTTCGGAAATTCTCTGTTCCTCTTCGTGGCGCTCGTCGGCCTGCACGGCTGGGAACGCTACGCCCGCATCACGCGCGCGCTCGCGATGAGCTCGAATGCGCAAGTCTATGTGATCGCGGTGCGCCAGCTT
Organism: Bradyrhizobium sp. CIR18; assembly: GCF_014198295.1. Classification (NCBI taxonomy): domain Bacteria; kingdom Pseudomonadati; phylum Pseudomonadota; class Alphaproteobacteria; order Hyphomicrobiales; family Nitrobacteraceae; genus Bradyrhizobium; species Bradyrhizobium sp. CIR18. Next base: position 129,778 of record NZ_JACIHF010000013.1, read on the forward strand.
GGCGCTGGACCATGGCGCGTCTATTTGCGACATGTCCTGCCGAACATCGCGTCGACCCTGATAGTGACCATGACGCTCGCCTTTCCGGACATCATCCTGCTCGAAAGCGGTCTCAGCTTTCTTGGCCTTGGCGTGCAGCCGCCGCTTACGTCCCTCGGCAACATGGTCGGCTACGGTCGTGACTATCTGGCACGAGCGCCCTGGATACTTGTCCTTCCCTCGCTGGTCATTTCGCTCACGACATTATCGATGTCGCTCGTCGGCGATTGGCTGCGCGACCGGATCGACAAAACGTTGTCTTGAGGTCCGCGCGATCGTGCCAATCAGCCCGTGGCAAAGCGAGCGATCGTCCGCGTCAGTGGGATGAGGACACGTCGCCTGCGATCCCATTTAGAGCTGCCTCACGCTAGCTTTACGCTGGACGGAAGCGGCCAGTCAGAGATAGGGCTGGCGCTCTTGCCTGGGTCCACGAACGAAGTCGATCCCGCGGCTGATGCTAGCGATCACTTGAGCGATGATTGGCTCTCTCTCCCGCCCACTGGGACGTTTCACTGCTATGAGCCCGGCAGGGAACTCAGCGCCGGTCCTCTAGCCAAGCACGATCTTGTTGGAGCCGACCGATCCTTTCGCCGTGACGGCGAGCGCGCCGCGATGCGAGACCGGGCTTTGACCGCAAATGCATCGTGGTACAGCCGCCCGTCAGAATCCCTGAACGGTGTTGCGTCACAAGAAAGATTTGAGAATGCGCCGTCACGCCATTGCTAAATGCGATCAATAGCACGGGCCCATCTTGCTGCGGCGGCTCGTGATCGACCCAACACCGAGAGTTCGATCGATCGGGGTGAATCCATCATCAAATCGGAAGCGTCCCATCGCATTATTTGATGTCTGTCACTGGATGTTTGCGACCCGACGTTACTGCCTCGCCCACACAAGTCTAACCCGGAGGATAGGGGCAATGACATTCTGGAAGATGAGCTCGGAGTTATTTCGAACGATCAAGAGAGTTTTACTGATATCAGCGACAGGCTTGATCGCATCGGGTGCGGCAAAAGCTGCGGACCTTCCCGTCAAAGCCAAGCCGATCGAATATGTGAGGGCTTGCGCGCTGTATGGCGTTGGCTTCTATTACGTCCCTGGCACGGACACTTGCATCAAGTTGGGCGGTTATCTACGCGTCGACTTGATCGCGAACAGTAACAGCGATTTTGATCCGGCTGCCAATGGCGTGGCAGGGGCGCGGAACCGCTTGAGCAACTCCTACACCTGGCGCTCTCGTGAAAGCTTGGGTATCGATACGCGCACTGCAACCGAGTACGGCGTGGTCCGCACTTTCTTTCAAGGCGTGTTCAGCTGGACTTCGGGTGGCTATGCTGGTGCAGGTGTAGGCGATGCCGGCGGTGCAACGACCTATACGGCAGCTGTGCCCGGAGGACAGGGCACTGGCGCGATCGCACAAGGATCGCTCGGTGTCTATTCGGCGTTCATCCAGTTCGCTGGCTTTACCGTGGGTAAGGCCGTCTCTCAATTTTCCGCACCTTGGACCAATTATCCGGCGAACGAGTTTGATGATCTACCCGGCGGCGGCGGCTGGGTGACCGGCGTGAACCAGCTGACCTATACCGCTGATTTCGGCCAAGGAATTACGGCTTCCTTTTCCGCTCAGGATCAAGTTGCCTATGGCACCACCAACATCTGGAACATAAGCGGTGCGACGGCCGCCGGTCTTGCCACAGGAGCGTATGGCGTCAATGACATCGGCGGTTCGCGCTCGCCCGATCTCATCGCGATGACTCGCGTGGATCAGAGCTGGGGTCTCTTCCAGGCCTCACTTGCTGCACATGACAACCATGCGGCTCATTATGGCATGGACGAGACGAGCGGCCATCCAGGCGACAAGTGGGGCTGGGCTGCTCAATTGGCCTTGTCTCTCAAGAACATTCCGACTGGCGTCGGCGACACCATCAATTTGTCCGGCGCCTACACGACGGGTGCGACCCGCTACAATTTCAACGACCTGATGGCGACTACTTACGCGATGTATGGCGGTAGCGCCCTGACGGGCGCCTATCAGAGCGTCGGCTTGGCCGGCCTATCCGACTCCGTGTTCGTCGCGGGCGCCGGCCAAGAGTTGACAACGACCTATGGATTCCATGGCGGTTACACGCATAATTGGGATCCACGCTGGAATACGGGTTTCTACGGCGGGTGGGCCGCCGTTCGGTATTCGAGAACGGCCAAAGGGTATATTTGCGGCGCCTTCGTCGCGAACCTGTCGCTCTCGAGCGGCTTTTCCGGCTGCAATCCCGACTTCAATTATGGGGTTGTTGGCGTCGTCACGCGATGGACGCCACTCAAGAACCTGACGTTTTCCGTTGACTTGGCCTATACAATGCTTGACCAAAAATACGCGGGCGGGAGCACGGTTACGCTGCCAACCCAGTCGGCGATCGCCAAACCGACTGCTGTCTACGAGTTGAAAGACCAGAGCACGCTGACTCTGCTCCTCCGAGCTCAGCGCAACTGGTGAGATCGAAGCCGGCGAAAGAAGAAAATTAAGCCTGCTCTATGAATCCAGGTCAACCTCTCGAGACCTCCGACGTGCCCGTCGGGGGTCTTTTCCGTTCTGGATTGGACACGCGGTTATTGAAGCTTAGCTCATGGCCTCAACGACCTCTCGAGTGTGTTACGGGGTGAGGATGAAGGATTGCAGAGACAAGCGGCAAAAGCTTCTTTTCAGGCATCGGACGCGGCGCAGTGATAATCGACTGCACCTTGTGCCGATAGCCTATGCTCTCCAACTCCGAGTGCCGGCGCCGCACAAGTCAAGGCGGCAAGCCTCGGTTCAAGGCGACGTGGCTCATCAACGTGCGGGCGCGCTTTCCTCCTTGATCTGCTTCAGTCGGCGCTGAGCCAGGGTACCTCCAGGCGAACGATCTCTCTAAGTCGTCGCTATCGACAAGCGCGGCCCTTCCGTGGATTAGCGCGAGAGTACGGTGCACATCAAGAGTAGCTGATATCATGTCGGCCTTCGGACATTGTCGGAGCCGCGACAGGTCCGATTTGAGCGAACCTCCTTCATCAAGCCCTCTCGGTTGGCACAAACCTTGAACAGGGAAGCCGCGCTAGAAGGATTGCGGCGGTGGCCGCATGACATTCATTCTTCAGTTCGCCATATGGTCCAGTTGCCCAATCGAAGATGCCAGCCTCTGCGTGCATATTCCTTGCGCTCAGAGCTGCGTGGAAAAGATCGAAGGCGCTGGTGAGGCCCGGGTAGGACCAAGCCGATTGCGCGATCAGCTACTGTGACGCGCACGCGCACCAAGGCTGCGCGTCAGCTTGCATCACAAAGAGGCCTCCCGAATTCAGGCGGGACGAGATGTCTTGCGGGAAAACGCGGTCGTTCGTTTGTCGACACAAGCAGGGCAGCTCGATTTCCATGTATAAGTTGACCAAAACAAAGCTGGTGTCGGCTTCTCGGCACCATCTGACGAGAGGTGCGGCCGCCCATCAACTCGCCAAAGAGGTGGCTGAAACAGCGAAACTTGCCTTACCGATGGTGCTGACGCAGGTCGGGCAGATCGCGATGATGACGACTGATATCGCTTTCATTGGACGCATCAGCGCTGAGGCGCTGGCCGCAGCGGCGCTTGCGAGCAGGTTCTATCTCATCAGCATCACGCTCGGCGCGGGCCTGATGTCAGCCATAGTGCCTTTGGCGGCGCAGGCGTTTGGGGCTAATAATCCGGGTATGGTACGGCGCGCGCTGCGCATGGGCCTATGGATTGCGCTGATTCTTTCCGTTCCGATCATGGCGAGTGCGCTGCAAGGAGAGCGAATACTGCTTGCTCTTGGTCAAGACCCGGGCGTGGCGCGGCTCGCCCAGCAGTATCTGTCCGGATTGGCGTGGGGCGCAGCGCCCGCGCTGTGGTTTCTGGCCATCCGCGGTTTCATGGGCTCTGTCAATCGGCTGCAGCCGGTCTTCTGGATTACGATGGCGGCCATCCCACTCAACGTACTGCTGGTTTATACGCTCACCTACGGAAATTTCGGACTGCCCCGGCTCGGGATATTCGGGGCAGGTCTTTCGACCACGCTGGTGAACTGCGGCACGTTTCTGGCAAGTGCCTATTTCGCTACAAAGCGTCAACCGTTTCGTGACTACCACGTTTTTGCGCATCTGTGGCGCTTCGATTGGCGCGTCCTGCGGCAGCTGATCGCGATCGGGGCCCCGATCTCAATCGGCTCCTTGATCGAGTCGGGGCTATTCTGGGCCGCATCGCTTCTGGCAGGCGTGATCAGCACGAACGCGCTCACCGCTCATCAGATCGCGGTTCAAGTCGCCGCGATCCTGTACATGATCTATTTCGGCGTCGGTATGGCAGCGGCGGTGCGCGTTGGCCATGCGGTCGGCCGCAACGACCGTGCCGCCATCAATCGTGCAAATCTGGCGGCGATGCTGCTCGGTATCGCCATCGCCGCGACGCTGACGCTTGCGGTGATCGCGGCCCGGTTCGAGATCGCCGCGCTGTTTCTAATTGGATCGGCCGATGATGCCAATGCGACGATCAGCCTTACCGCAAGGCTGCTCCTGGTCGGCGCAACCCTCTTTGTCACCGATGCCGTGCAGTGCGTTGCGACAGGGGGCCTGCGCGGACTAAAGGACACGCGAATGCCACTTCTGTTCGCCGCCATAGCTTGGTGGCTCATCGGCCTTCCGCTCAGCTACCTGCTTGGTTTGAAGATCGGTCTTGGAGCCGTTGGCATCTGGATTGGCTTGTCGAGCGGGACGACCGTCTATGCGGCGTTGCTGGTCCTGCGGTTTCAGTACCTGACGACGCGCGCTTACTGTCACGGTTGAGCGGCTGGCGAACTTTACCACTGCATGGAAATCGCCGCGCAACGGGCCGTCAACGACGTGCACGTTCCAGGAGATCCGTGCCCGACGCAAACAACGCAAATTTCGATCAATGATTCAAAAAATACGATGGTCAGATTGGTTAGCCTGTTTAAGGGCGAGTAACGTCGGCATGCTTTTTATTCATAGTTCGCGAGCTTTCAGCCTCGTCCTTCTGCTTTGGAGCGCATGCCATGGGGCTTGAGCAGCCCGCGGCACGATCAGGCCACGGTGCGATCGTGCTTAGTCAGGGCCAACCGGATTTCGATAGATGTGCGAGCTTTGGAATCTGCGCACTCCAGGACGGGCTCACGAGATACAGCTGAATGTCGTAGTCGACCAGGCGTCGATCAGGCCGGCCAGCATTTGCCCGATGAGAGTTGCTCGCGCTCACCGCGATCCCGGTCGTTCTGTAGCCGGCCCATGTGGTTCGCCGGTGCAGGGACCGTGCCTCGATCTGGCGCAAAACCCAGACCAGTCCCCGCTCCGCTCCAGCTAGCAAGGCTTGCATCATGTACGACCGATCGGCCCGAAATCGGGTTCTCATCGTGCTGTTTGATGGGCTTAGGCCCGATCTCGTCAATTCATCATTGACGCCGAATCTTGTAAGGCTTCAGCGCCAGGGCGCAATGTTGGCGCGGCAGCGCACGGTCTATCCCAGCGAGACACGAATCGCCCTGACAAGCCTCGTCACGGGAACGACGCCGGATCGCCACGGCATCGTCGGGAACGAGTATTTCGACCGACTATCCCCGACGCCGCGGCATGTCGATACGAGTGAGGCACACACGATCGAGGATCTTGATGAGGCGAGCGGCGGCCATTTGCTCGGCGTGCCGTCGCTCGGCGAGATTCTTCAGGCGAGCGGCAGGACGTTGTCGGTTCTGGCGTCGAACTCGGCCGGCGCAACCCGCCTGCTGAACCATAAGGCGCGAAAGCTTGGCCAAGTGACGCTCTCGGGCCACTTCCCTCAAGTCGCAACCTCGACCGAGATGCTCGAGCGGGTCGAGGCCCTGCTCGGACCCACGCCTGCGCCGCCCCCGTCGGGCACACCGGATCTGGCCGCTCAAGCCTTTCTAACTTCCGCTTTCCTGGACGTGATCTGGCCCCAAATTCGCCCTGACGTCGCGATCCTCTCCTTCGGCGAGCCAGATATTTCGTCGCACGATCACGGTGTTGGCGCGCCGAAGACGCTGGAGGCGATCGGCTTTGTCGACCGGCAGTTCGGTCGAGTGTTGGATTGGTGGGAGGGCGAAGGCGAATCCGAAGGGGTGCATTTGATCGCCATGTCCGATCATGGCCACGTGACGGTGCACGCGCGGGCCGATCTCATCGAGACACTCGAGGCGGCCGGGCTGCGCTGCGGCCCGGCAACCGCGCCAGGAATCGATGCTATCGTCATACCAGAGCAGGTAGGAGCAATTTACCTGGCCGAGCCTTCAGACCTTCTTATCCGCCAGGTCGTAGCAGCGATGATCAGGCGGCCCTGGTGTGGACCAATTTTCACAGCCGGTCGCGGCGAGGTCGACGGCATCGCACCAGGCAGCTTCGCCCGCCGGCTTGTCTTCACCGATCATGCTCGTTCGGCGGACATCCTGTTTTCGTTCCGGGCCGACGACGGTCTAGATTCATTTGGTCTTTGTGGCCGCAGCTGGAGCGCAAGCTGGCCGATTGGCGTCGGCGTTCATGGTGGATTGCATACCAAGGAGATGTCGTCGCTCGGCATCTTGGCGGGACCGCTGATCAAGGACGGCTTCGCCTCGCAAGTCCCCTCGAGCATTTGCGACCTTGCGCCGACCGTGCTCGGTCTGCTTGGCATCTGTCCGCCATCTTCCATAACCGGTCGTACCCTTGCTGAGGTTTTTAGCGAGGTCGGAAAGGAGGTGCCTGGAATGACCGAGGCGGTCCACGAAACACGAGATGGCGCATACCGGCAGCGCCTCCGTCGGGTGCGGGTCGGTGCGGCCGTGTATCTCGATTCTTCGGATGTTCTATGACGAGCTGCCTCCACATGAACAAAAGACTGAGCGTCGAGCCGGATAACGGATCAAGGATTGAGCGAGGTATTCGGTCCGCGGTCCTCACGGCTCTTGTCTGGTTGGACGGTTATCGCGAGCCGGTCTTGATTCCAGACGGCTACGATCGGAAAGGCTAAGAACATCTCGCGACGACGAACGTGCGTTTCGGCGCCTTTCGCACGGGCTGGACTATGGCTGTCCACGGTGCCACTTCCAACCCGGGGCAAAAGCATCGCAAGCTTGCGCGCATGGTTCCTCGCACTCCTTCAGTAGATCCGGGTCGATCTACGGGCGCCCCGGCGGTCCTGCTCTTCCATGAGCGCTGCTCCAACACCGCCGAATAGAGGCCGATTTTACCACGTTCCATTGCAGATTCCTTTTAGTGCTGCGACCAAGAGCTGATTGTCTTCGGCAGTACGGCTTGCGATACGCAAGAACCGTTTGCCATTTTGAAGCGTTTTGCCGCCGTTGTGCCGGATCAATATGCGACTATCCTTCAGAAGCTTCGAGGCGATCACATCCCCGTCCGGCCAACGAGATGGCAGTTCGCAGAATACGAAATTTGCGTCGGGCTTGAGAACTCTCATCCCGTCGATGCCGAGCAAATCCTTGTATAGTCTCTCCCTATCGCTGCGCACCCTCGCCCAAGACTCATTTGCTTCGTGCGTGAGGTGCGGAAGCTTGCTCAGAAAGAACTCAGCACACGTATTGACGTTCCAAGGGGGGAGAGCCGCTCTAATTTGATTGATCAGTTCTCTATTCGCCGATGCCGCGTATCCGATCCGCAAACCGCACGTTCCGTAAATCTTGCCCAAGCTTTTCAGAATGATGACGTTGGGAAATTCGAAGAGATGATTTTCAAGACTCGCGGTGCGTCCGGCCTCGCTGAATTCGATGAATGACTCGTCGAGTAGCAGGAGTTGTTGTCGATCTCGGAGCTCCGAAGCGAGACACCGCAGATCCTCGCATCGAACCATTCGCGAGGTAGGATTGTTCGGCGATATCACCACCACGCCGCTCACTCCATTCGCTCGCGCGAAAGCCGCGTAATGGTGCACGTCGAGTTCGAAATCGGGCAGCGGAAGAATAAAGCGGTACAAGCGTCCCGGCAGGGCAGTCGTTTCATAGGGATTGAAGGATGGGACCGGGACCGCGATCTTCATGCCCATTCGACCGAGCAGGATGGGGAGCAGCTCAGCCACGCCATTGCAAACGGCGAGATTGTTCGCCGGGATTTTCACGACCTCGGCAACGAGCTCGACCATCTGCGCGTGAGGGGAGGGATAGCAGGCAATCAGCCTCGGTAACGCGTCTTTGAGTTCGTCAAGGAACGAGCTCGGCGGAAAGTAAGGATTGACCAGAAGGACGAAGTCTTTGATGTCATGCTTCCAATAACCGCCTGGGAAGCGATTGACGAGGTCAGTCTCGTCGAAGGACTTGGGATTCACGTTGACCTGGGCGGTGCTCGTCATGGGACCCGTCGTTGTCAATATATAATACGCGCCGCCCGATCTTGAAGGACCGATTATCCGGCGCCTGCTCCTGCTGAATAAGCAACTGCTCTGGTCGGTGCCGCTGGCCGCTAGAGTCGGTGGTCTGCCTGCTCACCGCTCGCGGCTATTCGAAGGAACGACTGACTAAAGCTGCCGAGGATGCGACGGCGAAGACGCTGATCGTCGCGTACGCCGGCGCATTCGGTGATGGGACGCGAATGGATGCCACGTGAGCGACGGCCAGAAGCAAGAAACAGGTGTTGACGACACCGGAAAATGCTTCGGCGGGAATGAGAGGCTGGACAAGGAATAAGAGCGCCAGCAGCGGCACATCGTAAGACAAGGGGAGCCCCAGGAATCGCCCATCGGACGACCTGCCGAAATTGGCAAAGTAGCTCAGCCGGACTGCCCCCGCTACCAGTAACGCTGTCCCGGTCGCAAGGGCAAGAAGCGAGAGGTGGCTGAGCTGTATCACGATGACCGCGGGCAAAACGGCCCCGTAGACAATGTCTGCGAACCCGTCGAGGCTCTTTCCCATTTTCGCAACGTCCGGGTCACGATCTTTCGTGCGACCTGCAACGACCCCGTCCAGGTGATCCGACAGAACGGCCCAGAGCGCTGCGGCTACGGACAGCTCGAGGCGCCCGGAAAGAGCGAGAAACATACTCGCGGAAGAAAAAAGAAGACCGACGGTCGTGATGACGTTCGCTGGATCCCAAAGATATTTGAGCATCGGACTTTCACCTTCTGCTGGGCAAGCCTCGGCCTTTCGCTCTTGCGAAAATACGCTCTGCAACCTGCAGATCGTCGGTCGTGTCGATCTCATACCACCTGAGGCCATCGCATCGCGCCGCCGCAAGCTTCAGCCCTCGGAGTTCAACGAGATAAGAAAGAAGCTCCTCTGTGTAGGCCTGGGTCACTCCGGACCCGATGATCTCGTCCAAAGCCGGAACGATCGTCGCCTTGAGGGTCTGCCCCGAGAGCCGGAACAGATTCATCGTTTTGAAAAGAGTTGGCCCATTCCCGACCAAGTTTTCGCCGGTTTGCTTCATTCGGAACTCCGAGATGAAGCCGCAATCCGACAACAGAACCGCCGACCCTTCCATCGATTCATCGAAGGGAGCGATTGCAGCCACGTCGGGCGCTTGGCTGATGATCAGATAGCGGAGCGCATCCTCCTCGAAGAAGACGTCGCCCTCCAGGAGAAAGCAGTCTCCGGAGAGCAGCGCGTCGCGCGCCAGCCAAACGGAGTATGCGCTGCCGGTGCGGTCAAAGACAGGCGATTCGACATAATTGATTTCGAGCGCACCGAAGCATCGACCGCACGCGTATTGAATAGCGTCCTTGCGATAACCGACGACGATGGTCACCTCTTTGACGCCGACGGCCTCCAAGTTGCGCAGGGCATTGTGGAGGATGGACCTGCCGTTGACTTCGACCAGCGGCTTTGGCCGCAAATCCGTCAGCGGTCGCAGGCGAGAGCCGACGCCGGCGGCGAGAATGATGGCCTTCGCCGGAGCGCTACTCGCCGTTTGAGGTCGTTTATCGTCGATAGACATCGCGTCTTGGTTCCAAGGAGTCGAGAAGTTCGACAAGTCTCGCGTCGCTTCGATCCGGAAGCTTGAAGGCGCTGGCTAGGCGGCTAGACGTCGAGCTCTCGAGCTCTTCGTTTGTTGTGGAATCACGTTCAAGAGGCTCGACCCGCGAAGATCCGATCATGACGCGCATACAAGAGCGCGTCTGCGTCTATCGAACAGGTCGCGCAAGGCTGAGGAGTGAGGTTGACACACCAATGTGAAGCTACTGGTCGAGGTCGTCGGGTTGCAGATATCGGGCTTCCGCCGTCGCGAGTTCGTTGTACTCGAGTAGGTCGAACAGCTCGTCGAGCGGCGCGATATTGGGCTCGATGTTTGCAGTGGTCTCCTCGGCGAAGATGCGACCGCAGACTTGTCGCATTGCGGATACTGCAGCTCGCAGGGAGTGGTTGGCCCAGATCACCGTTGAAATGCGGTCTTTGCGATAGGCAGAGATAGGCGTCCGATAGTACTTCGTTGGAACGATCACCACCGGCAGCCTGTTTTGCCAGGCGCACGTGAACGCATGGATCTCGTCCGCGGCGCTCCGTCGCGAGTGAATGAGGATCGCGTCCGCTCCCGCATTGGCGTAAGCGTGAGCGCGCGAAATCGCTTCGTCCATTCCGTGCCCGGCGATCAACGCCTCGATGCGGGCCACCAGAACGAGGTCGTCGGCAACCGTGTCCTTCACGGCGCGCAATCGGCCGGCGAATTCGCGGGTCTCGGCGAGGGGATGTCGATCGCCAACGAACGAGTTCATCTTCGGAAAGCAGCTGTCTTCCAGCGCTAATCCGGCGGCGCCGCGCTGACGGAGCTTGCGCGCGAGCAGGCGAGCGTTATTGAAGTTGCCGAAGCCGCCGTCTCCGTCGACCAGGACCGGCAGCTGGCTCGAATCCACGATGCGCTCGACGCTATCGACAAGTTGGCTCCAGGATGCTTCGTTGGCGTCGCGGTAACCCAGAGAGGAAGCTATCGATAGACCCGATGCCCAGAGGCCCTTGAAACCTGCACGCTCGGCTATCGCGGCGGAAAGGCCATCATGCGCTTCCATCAGGAACGAAAGTTCGCTGTTGCAGCAGACCTCCGCGCGCATCAGTTCGACGTGTGAGGAACCGATGGATTGAATGGGGGCCTTGGCAAGGACATTTGGTGACGAATTTTGCATGCCATCCTTGTGCGTCTGACCGGCCGACGTTCATCAGTGAAAGGTGGCATGTCTCTGTCATCTCGATCAATCACGCGAGCTGGCAGTTGACACGGAGCTCGAATTGCTGGGGCTCGCTTTCATGCGCGGTAACTCTGACCAAGCCTGGACGATGTTCAGATTGATCGTTTCCGGTCAGGCGTCGACCTTGCAATTTCTTCCTGCGGTGGGCGGCTTGCGAGAGCACCAGGGGGCGGTTTGTCGCGATCCCCGACATCGAATTGTCAAGCGTTCCAAACGAGGGCGGAGCCGAGCGCCCATTTGAGTGGATTGGCGACGCCCAGTTCGCCAGCGTGTGCTCTAAACGCAGCAGCGACAGCATGATCGTCGGCTGCGGCCTCCCGCCGACGCAGTTCCCGCGTCCTGGAGCGCCGCCCTATTATTGAGCGGATCAGAGGGCCGAGTTTCTCTGATGTCGGCTGCGCGACGTGCTGTCGGAGCTCTGACACCCGATCAAGCAGAGCTGTTAAGAAACAAACCATCGCGATTGGCACAGACCTTGATTGAGGCTGTCCGGGAACAGCGCCTGTGCAGGGAGCGGAAGCGGTGGCTTACAAGATTATAGGTTCGCAATGTCTTGTCCCGTGCGGGCACGAATTGGACCGTTCCAAGGACGCGACGCATGGCAACTGGGGAGCCCGTGTGGCTTTGTCGGCGTGATCGACTACTGGATTATGGTTCGCGCCGACATCGCGGCGCGGTCGAGCCGCGGCGCTACGCCTGTGCCTGGCTCTGCACCTGCCGGCGCTCATATACGCGATGGCGCCGAATTCAAGCGCCTCGAAGCCGAGGTTCGTCGGGCAGAGCGTGACTGCCCGTCAGGGGTTGATTGGGGCAAAATCAGTACGCGATCGCTGGATATTCTGTCGAGCCAGTCAAAGGACATTCTGGTCGCCTGCTGGGCGACCTATGGTTTGTTCAGGGTCGAGGGATATGTAGGTCTTGCCGTCGGCCTTGCCCTTTTGCAGGAGATGGTGGACGCACATTGGGAGGGGCTATTTCCGCCGATCAAACATGCCCGGATCGGGGCGCTCGATTGGCTCGTTGCTCGCCTTGCGCCGGCGGTGGCTGAAACTGCGCCCACCGAAGCCGACGCTTCGGCAGTGGTCATTGCCTATGATGCGCTTCATGATCTCGTTGGCCAGCTCAGCGGGAAGCTGGTCGACAAGCAGCTCACTTTGGAGGTTTTGCTCCGGACACTGCAATCGTCCTACGAACAAGCCACGTGCACGCTGGTGACCGCGACCGAGCATGCGGCTGAAGCGGTCCTAGCCGCAGAGCGGGCGCAAAGCGCATTGGCGGACCCCACATCACCCGGCTGAGGGTGCGCAACCAGCAGCACCGAATTTGGCGCTATCGCCTTGTGCCGGCGGCGATTGCGTATCTCTATGGACCACTTGTCCCTCGGTGGTCGATCACGGGCGAGTCTCGAGCGTGATCTGGGCCCTCGAAGGTTGGTCGAGGCTGGTGGATAAAGACATCGGCGTCCCATCATCCCATTGTCCTCTGGGGTTGCACTTCGTTGTATTCGACCTTTTTGCAGGTGTCACCCGGCTCCGTTGAGCGCGCCCAGGGGACTGTGCATCGGGACGTGGTCTGCTGCGCCGGATGCCTAAAAGCAAGGTGTGATGCTATCTGAAGCGGACGCGAGTCCGTCCAATCGCAAAAGTAGATTGTTCCATCGGGTAAGTGCATCAAGCATTGAATGATAGGACAAGAGCAACCACAAATAGTCCAATTTCAGTTCCTTACCTGTGCATTCAAGCATGCGGGGGAAGTCGTGCGATGTCAGGTGCAGAGTGGAGATCAGAGAGCGCATATCACAATGTCAGGAAAGCAGAACCGTCCGACATAGCCTGGGAGTGGCTGCGCCGTGATCGCGAGTATCAAAAAGCCTTCAGAACCCTGCTCAGGAGCAAACGGTCGGGTGCGACGGATCGCTTCCGACGGAAGTGGGGGCTGACGTTTCGCAGCTGATCCGAACGAGACGTTCGACAAACAGGCGGTTTTCTGGTCGCCCGAGGCGCTGTCGACCGTGCTGACCGTCTGCACGGCGATCGGCTCGACGGCGTCCAATCCCTATGAGTTTGATTTCGCCGACCTGCCAGGCAGCGAGCTTCGTGAGGCGCCGGATGGCTGGCATGCCATCGTGCCGCTCGGAGGAGCGAGGCATCGGCTTTGGCTGAGAGAATTGCCGCCGGGCGGATCAATGGTTGTCGTCGACTTGCCGCTCGACCGGAATTCCGACCTTCGCTTGCAGGCTGCACATCGATTTTGGCTGGCGCTCGAACGGCGTCCCGTTGGACGGCCGCCTCTTGCTCCGTCAATCGGGGCCCGGCATCGGCACATCCTCGCTTTGCGTGCGGTGGACGGGTGGCTGGAAGGCAACAGCTATCGCAACATCGCGCAGGGCCTCTTTGGCAAGCCGCGCATTCCCGATCGAGGCTGGAAGACGCACGATCTGCGCAGCCGGACCATTCGTCTCGTCCAGAAGGGGTTGCGCCTCATGCGAGGCGGCTATCGTGACCTGCTCCGCCATAAGGGCAAAGACAGTGACGACACCATCTGAGCTCTCGCTGAAGGGCCAGCCGCATGCCGTGCTCCCAAACCAGCAGCCCGCAGGCAACGAATATATCCACTGGTGAACCTCTGTGCGAACACCGCGACGAAGTTCGCCCGGCCCGGCAGACGCTTGCAGTGAACGATCTGGAGGTCGCGATGAACACCGCCCTGAGCCTGATTGCGATCTGGCTGTTGATCAACGCGCTGTTCTTTGTCCTGATGACGCCGGTCGACAGGTCTGACCGCTAACGCTCAGCGGCGAGCAAGCTCTCAGCAGGGAAGTATTACGCTGGCCGGCGGGTGCATCGCCGTCCCGTTCATGTCGAAACTGCTGGCTGTCTGACTGGGTGTCCGGCCGGCACGCAGTCAATGTCAGCTTCGCAACCAATGTCGGCGGGGCGACATGGCCGTGCGGCCTCGAGCGACTGAAATTCGCGAGTCTTCAGCCGGCACGCAGCTTGCAGTTAATGAGCCGCCAGCTGGCACAAACCATCTTTGTACTTCGCGATCGCTGCTTGTTTTGCGCCGATTGCGCCTGACGCGCGAAGCCTGTGAACGCGGACATTCGACCTCATCCGGAGCAAGCCCATGAAAACATTCTGCTCTCTGCCGCATAGCTCTCGATTGCCTCTTTCACCGCTATGACCGTTTCGCAGGCGCCGACGAATGCGGCCGCGGCTGATGACCCGTTCCGTTGGCTCGAGGAGATCGAAGGGCCGGGTGCCCTGGCCTGGGCACGCGCCGAGAATGAGAAGACGCTTGGCGTGCTCCAGTCAGACCCGCGCTATCGGCGCTTCTACGAACAGGCACTCAGCATCCTGCAGGCCAAGGATCGGATCGCGTACGTTTCGTTGGGACGGCACGGACTGGAAAACTTTTGGCAAGATGATCACCATGTGCGCGGCATCTGGCGGCGCACCACGCTCGAGAGCTATCGCAGCCAGGACCCGCGATGGCAGATCATCCTCGATATCGATGCGCTGGCTGTCGCCGAGAACAGGAATTGGGTCTTTAAAGGTAGCCGCTGCCTTCCGCCTGAAGAACGCCTCTGCCTGCTTTCTCTTTCCGATGGCGGTAAGGACGCCGCGTCCATACGTGAGTTCGATCGCCTCGCCACGTCCTTCATTCCGGACGGCTTTCATCTTCCCGAGGGCAAGCAGAGCGTCAGTTGGGTCGACGGTGACACACTCCTTGTTGCACGGGACTGGGGCGAAGGGACCTTGACGCAGGCCGGCTATCCGTTCGTGGTGAAGGAACTCAAACGCGCTCAGCCGCTCACCGAGGCGCGTGAGATTTTTCGCGGTGAACCGACCGATGTTCAGTCGCTGCCCTTCGTGCTTCGTGACAGTGAAGGTCATATCCATGCAGCCGGTGCCAACCGCCTGATCAGCTCCTTTGAGCACGAGTATGCGGTCTTCCGCTCCGACGGGCCCATCAAGCTCAATCTGCCGAAGAAGGCTACGATCGCAGGAGTCGCATGCAGCCGCCTGCTTGTGAAACTCGACGAGGACTGGACGCCATTCGAGGACGTCAGCTTCGCGGCCGGCTCGATGATCTCGTATGACCTAGCCGAATGGAAGCAGGATCCGCTGCGCGCCAGACCATCGCTCGTCTTCCAGCCTCGGCCCCGGCAGGCACTGAGCGGGTTCACTCGCACGAGGAACTCGTTGATCCTGACGATCCTCGAGAACGTTCAGAGCAAAGCGTTCGTCTACAAGTACGATGAGGGAGCCTGGTCGGCCACGCCGATCCCGCTCCCGGAGCACGCGAATGTCAGCCTGTCAGCCGCCTCCGATGAAGCGGACCAGGCGATGTTCGCCGTCTCGAACTACCTCAGGCCAACGTCAATCTGGTATTTCGATGCCGAAAACAAAAGCCTGGATGAATTGACGACGACACCTGCTGCCTTTGATGCATCCAATCATGTTGTGGAGCAGTTCGAAGCCACTTCGCGTGATGGCACGTCCATTCCCTATTTTCTGGTGCGGCCTAAGAACGCAAGGTTTGACGGCACGATCCCGACGCTTCTCCATGGCTATGGCGGGTTCCAGGTCCCGCTTCTGCCCTCTTATCTGGGGCCGGTGGGACGGCTCTGGCTTGAACAAGGCAATGCCTATGTCGTTGCGAACCTGCGCGGGGGCGGCGAGTTTGGTCCGCAATGGCATCAAGCCGCCCAGGGGGCAACGAAGCAGAAGACATGGGATGATTTCATTGCCGTTGCCGAGGACCTGATCCGCCGCAAGATCACGAGCCCGCGCCGGCTAGGAGTAATAGGCGGCAGCCAGGGTGGCCTGCTCGTCGGCACCGCAATCACCCAACATCCCGAGCTCTTCAACGCGGCGATCATCCAGGTGCCGCTGCTAGACATGCTTCGATACACCAGCCTTGGCGCGGGCGCCTCCTGGATCGCAGAGTATGGTGATCCCGCTATCGCCGAGCAGCGTGCGTGGATCGAAGGCTACTCGCCCTACCAGAAGCTGGTGGCGGGCAAGACCTATCCCGCTCCCTTAATTCTGACCTCCACCAAGGACGACCGCGTGCATCCAGCGCACGGCCGCAAGGCTGCAGCAAAGCTCGCCGCGCTAGGCCAGCCTTACTTCTACTACGAGAACATCGATGGGGGACACAGCGCCGCGGTCAATCTCATCGAACATGCGCGTCGGCTGGCCCTTGAATACACCTATGCATCGAGGCGGCTATGTCCTGAGGAAGTGCGGCGGACGGGCTGATCGAAGCAGATAAAATCGAGGCCATTGGTTATCTCAACGCCTTGACGTTGCTCCGCTGAATTCATCGAACCCAAGGCGAGAGGCTGATGAGCCGCCGGCGTAGCCACGAAGTTCGTCACATGCGCAAGTTACCGGTTTGAAAAGGCTCCGCCGGTGGCGAGCGGGCTCCGAGGTTCCCAAACACAACATGGCGAGCGGGTGGTAAGTTGCCAGATGCGCTTCCTTGAGGATTGTCTCGACAGATCCCTATTCGTCCGACATGCCGTGGCGTGCGGCTGACATCCAAAGGCGAACAGCTAAGCGCAGCCCTGCGAGTGTCTTGGTGGTTGTGAAAACATGTCACGTAGCGTCAATGCAGGCATGGCGCGGATTGATAATCCTGCTCCAAGATGCGCGAAAGAGTTCACGGCCGCCCTGTTGTTCAACGTCGATCAATCCCATTCGCTCTAACTCGGCTGTGGATGAGCGCGGCGTGTTCGAGGCTCTGCAACTCTTCTGTAAGCCGGTAGCGCGACGAGTGAAGCGAACGTCAAAACGTCATGCGATCCTAAAGCGACCTGCCAACAAGCCGAACGGCTTGTGGTTGGTGCTGCATGCCTAAACCCTGCAAGCCGATCCTCGATTGGCACCAACGTCACCGTTCATATCTTTTTGGGGGAATGCCGATCAATGACTAGCATTGGTAGTTTTTTTGAGGCGTGCAGATTTGCATAATTGCGTAGGAGTGGCGCCGAACGCAAAGCTTTCGCTATGGGGTTGATTGGGGTCCCTAAAGGCTGGAAAGAAGGGCCTTGCTTGCAAATGGATGACCTGGGTTCGCGAGCCTGGTCCTACGGCCCCAGGGAGAATTCCCCACTCCTTAGGGGGAGGAGTGCTTAGTGAAAGCGTGAAATCCGGCTTACATAGAGTTGGACACAATACCGACGCTACGATTGTCGTAATGCTGATGTCGTGTTTACGACACATGTCGCAAGCCCATCAACAGGACTGCAGCGGGATGGCGGCCTCGCGCGAATGTCGCGGCAATCGCCGAAGAATGTGTCTTGCCTCGCCGATGTTTGCTGGCGCCACTGAGTGGCATCGCATTTGCTGTGCCTCTCCTGTTCTGTCGAGTCCAGGAGAAAATCATGGCGGATGTGCAAGAGGTTGTGCTGTCGGAACGGGAAAGACAGTGTTTGCGATGGATCGAGCAGGGGAAGTCATCATGGGAAATCGGAGTCATTCTGAACGTGAGCGAGAACACCGTCAACTTCCATGTCAAGAACGCGATGCGAAAGTCGGAAACGACCAGCCGGACGCAGTGCGTCGTCAAGGCGCGGCGCTTGGGTCTTATTTAAAGTATCGACGGCGGTTTCGTTGCCACTAATGCACATCTAGCGAAATGTAAGGGGCAGCTGTGGGGTTGCCCGGCGGAATGCGAAGCGAATGACGCGCCCGCGGCTGTAGAACCATAATGCAGGCTCTGTTCCTATGGACAGGGCGCGCTTCTATTTTTGTCGCCCATCGTCACGGGGCGCCCTGAACCACCACGCGAGGTTAGATCTGGGTGCATAACGCTCTTGAAAGCTCGACGTAAGGTCGGCTGCCTATGTTAACGTGGTGGTCTGTCCGTTCTCCCTGCTGCGAGGCCGGGCGGTTGTATGCCTGTCCGCAAATTGAAGAGAGTTGATCGTAGCGGCTTCGCTATTGAAGTCATGGTCATCGGAGAGGCGGTGTACACGGCCTGGGCCGGACACAAAGACAGCAATGATAGTCCGCGAAACCATTTCCAAAAGCGTGCTGCTGGTAGACGTTGCACGATATTCTAGCGCTCTGCGCGCTCAACCAAGTGCGGGCGATCCTCACGAAACGTAGCTAGCTTAATGAACGACTTTTCGCGGACCCCCAGTGCGACTGTTGCGTTCTTCCGATGATGTAGCGGATCGAGATGAGCTGGATTTGTCTGCGGCGGACGGCGCGATCCGGGTCTTTCCGGAAGCGGACGACTCCGAAGTCGATGTGGCTGCTTGGGCCACGATCAGAGGTCGTCATCGATGATTTGGAAACTTGGCAGTACCGGGACTGCGTTGAGGAGGATTAGAGGGCGCGCAACGCGATCACGAATCGGTGCACAATCTAAATAGCTCATTGCATGTCTCCGCGAGGTGGGCGCGACACGTACGGAACCATTAACGGCGCACGCCCCTGCGATACTGGTCAAGCCTTCGAGCTGAAATTTCGTTCGTTCTCGCATAGTGGAGAGCCGCCCGCATTATTTGTGCCGCCGGCAGAGCATCAAGTCGACGACATCGGAGGTATCCTCCTCGCGGTATGAACAGAGGCATGTCATGGAAGCGGATCGTATCACCGTGCAGGGCCATAACTCATAGAGCCAAGCTTGCGGGCCCCCGCAGCTTGAGAGAAGCGTCTCGGATGCACGCTGATGCTCCACGCGCGAACCACGCCAGCAGCCCTATGATGCCCGTCTATATCGTACCGTCGGGATGCCGGAGCGGGCGGCCGAAGTTGGCGAAAGATCTGCGACATCCAGAGGATTGACTACCCCATAGACTCGTCAATGCGCTCGCGCCATTCAGGTGGTGCCGATCAGGATGGTGACCTCGCCACAGCGCCCGAGTGCTCCTAGCGCCGAGACCCATTGCGCGTCGGCGGCTAGGCCGGCATCGCTCTGCTTGCACTCATCAACTCGATGAAGCCAAACGTCGTCTTGGCTCAATCCGCATCTCGTTGCCTCATCCGCCATGGACTGCCTTGAAGTCCTGGTTGGATGCAGCAATCCGACCATTTTGCTCGACTGGTCAGCTTCCAGAAAGCTGGACCTGCCATCGTGGCGTAGTGGAGATATCTCGGGGCTGATCTGCGACTGCATCGAACGCAAAACATCGTCAAAGGGAGTTACGAGATGGTCCGGATCCATGACGCCCCCGACACCGCAACGTTGGATTCCAGCAGCACATCAGGCGCGACCCAGCAAGATGAAACCTTAGGCCCTGCGGCCTTTGACCTGCACCTGCCCGACTTGCCGTCGGAGCAGGAGCAACAAGGAAGTGCAGGTCCTTCCGATGCGTTTGTTTCGGCCGACAGGGAGGACGGCTTCGATACCGTCAACCAAAAGCCCGAAATGAAGTTGGTTGTCATTTCGAACCGCGTTGCGCCGTTCGACCCCAATAAACCCCAGACCGGTGGGCTTGCGGCTGGCCTCGAGCCGGTCGTTGAGCGTTCCGGTGCGGTCTGGATGGGCTCCTCGGAGAATCGCGGCGACGGGAGCGAGCAGCCGCTACCGCTCGTGAAGGCCGGAGCAGGCGATGTGGCGAAGCTGGATCTGCCGGAAGCGGACTATTCCGGCTATTATACAGGCTTTTCGAATTCGACGCTGTGGCCAGCATTGCACTCCCTGCCCAAGCGGATGTCGAGCTCTAAAGCTGATTATGACAGCTATCGAAAGATCAACGAGTTCATGGCGCGTGCTGCGTTCGACTTGCGGGATCGGGACGCATTCTGGGTGCATGATTATCATTTGCTTCCGCTCGGGGCCGACCTGCATAGGCTCGGCATCGAGAAGCCGACCGGCTTTTTTCTGCACACGCCATGGCCGACGCCCGACATGATAAAGCGCGTACCCAATCATCACGAACTGATGAAGTCGATGCTGGAATACGATCTGCTCGGCTTTCAGACGAACCGGGATCTGAACAATTTCTTGGCCTGCCTGCGAACCTATTTCGGGCTGAAGAGCAAGGATGGCGTCGTGACCTCAGAGCGTGGCCAGACGCGACTTCAGAAATTTCCGATCGGTATCGATCCCAAGCAGTTCGCAGAATATCTTGCGGCAGAGCTCTCGCTCGCAGAGCAGGAAAAAATCTCGTTATTATTGCAAAACTTCGAGGGTGCCAAGTTTGCGATCGGCGTAGACCGGCTGGACTACACGAAGGGCATCGACAAACGGGTCGAAGGGTTTAACCAGCTCCTGGCGGGCGAGCCGGGCAGCATCTCGCTGTTGCAGATCGCACCGTCCTCACGCGCCGACGTCGACGAGTATCGAAAGTACAAGGAGGACGTGGAGAATGCAATCAACCATGTCAATGCTGAGCATGGCACAGACGAGTGGAGGCCGATCCACTACACGAACGACTCGTTCAGCCAGTCTGCACTCGCGCGTCTTTACCGCGCGGCACATGTAGGTGTCGTCACGCCGCTGCGGGACGGCATGAACCTGGTAGCGAAAGAGTATGTTGCGGCCCAAGATCCGAAGGATCCCGGCGTTCTGGTATTATCGAAGTTCGCTGGGGCGGCTGAAGACTTCAATGGGGATGAGGCGCTGCTGGTGGATCCAAACCATCCCCAAGAAATCGCAGACGCTATTTCGAAAGCGGCCAACATGCCGCTTGAGGAGCGTGTCAAACGCTGGCGGTCGATGATGGATAAGATTGAATCCTATACCATCCACGACTGGTCGGCGGACTACCTCCGGGAGCTGGACAAAGGCAGCATCACCGTTCCGGCTGATCAGTTCCACCATCTCGGTCTCGGCTGGACCAACGAGGCTCAAATGCCCTTGTATCAAAGTTATGCTGCGGGGCTGAGCGCCTATAATGAGATCGATCCCGCTGATGACGCTTTGAAGGAGGCTGCCTATGGAGAGGTGAAGTCGGCCTTTGAGGCTTTAGCGGTCCCACTGAAGCATACACAGGATAGACTGTGGGATCTGCCGGCGGCGACAGCTTCGCGCGATGGTCATCGCGGCCAAGCGCTTGGAGCCCGCGAGGACTGACCGGGTGAAAAGCATAGCGCGGCGGATGACAGGCTTCTGTAGTAGGACAGAGGAGTAATCCAGGTCTTTGGCGCTGACGCGGTTCTTGCGGGCTGCGCAGGCCCGCATGAAATCAAGGCATCATGCGAGTGGTCCAATGTTCTATCTCAAACGATGCTGATGCGAGTGGTGGCGGCGACAGCCGGCGCCGCTGCCCGTTGATCACTCCGTCCCGGAAAGCGGCGCTTGCTATGGGGCCGCAACAGCAACGTTACGGAACAGTTCGCAGTGAGGGTTGCACCCGCCTTGGACCGGCCCGGATGATCCGGCAGCAGCGGGCATTCTCGATCGAAATCTCGCCCTTGGTCTCGTTTGTGTGTAATCTGGCGTCGTCGATGAGACCACGGGTCGTGCGTCGGTCCAAACCGGGTGGATCAGATCGTTTAAGCTGGACCGTAGCTCCTCAATTGCTGCTGATGCCCAGCTTGATTTCGCCATTTTGTTGCGCAGAAGAACCTGATCTGCTGCTTGTGCCTGTTGTTGATTGTTGGCTCAATCTCACGACGTGTTGCGACGTAGGCCATTTCGGGGCATTTTTACTCTCCTCGTCTCGAGCGCAATCCTCTCGGCAACCAGTTAAGGACCCGAGTTGTCGGCGTGACTTCGTGTGGTTCGTGAGGAAAAAGCTCCTCCAACTCGGCAATGCTTGCAGCCGACGGGTCGGGGATCGCCATGCATACCACCCTTAGCATGATGTCGATCTGGTTGCTGATCAATGCGCTGGTCTTTGTCCTGATAATGCCCGTCGACAAGTCCGCCCGGTGACGCCGACCAGGAGGACCTCAGATGCGGAGGTAAGCAGCATTGCTGCGTCCCGGGCTTGCCACGGAAGATCGAAAATGCTGGTGCTGTCTCGCGCGCCGTCCGCCGACACGCTTTGATGTGCGCTTGGCAACCAATGACGGAAACCGAACATGGTCGTGCAGCCGCGAACGGCTGAAACTTGCCACTCTTTAGCCGGCACGCAGCTTGCAGCGAACGGTCCGTGACATAGCGCAAGCCGCGCTATGTCATGCGCTTGCGCGCTTTCCGCCGCTTCTGCTTGACGCGCCAGGGGCCGCGAGCGTAGCCGCTCGACCTCATCCGGAGCAAATCCATGAAGACATCACTCCTCTTCGCCACGCTAATTTCCGTTGCTTCGCTGAATTCATCGAAGAAGGCGAGAGGCTGATGAGCCGCCGGCGGCGCGACGAAGTTCGTCAGATGCGCAAGTTACCGGTTTGAACAGGCTCCGCCGTTGTCGAGCGGGTTTGCCGGCTCGCCCCAATACAACATGACGAGCGGATAACTTGCCACATGCGCTTCCTTGAGGATTGTCTCGGCAGGCCCTGTTCGTTCGACAGGGCGCGGCGTGCGGCTGACGTCCGAAGACGAACAGCCAAAGCGCAGCCCTGCCAGCGTCTTCGTGCTTGAGAAAACATGTCAGGTAGCTTCAATGTAGGCACGACTCCAGGCTGCGCAAAGAAGTTATGACCGCCTTTGTTCAACGTCGATGAAAACTATCCGCCGGCTCTGGATAAGCGCGGCATGTTCGAGGCTCGGCAACTCTTCTGTAAGCCGGTGACGCGCGACGAGTGAAGCGAAGGTCAAAACGTCATCTGGGCTGAAGCCTTGAGGCGAAACTGTCGTCGACGTCAGGATTTTTGTCGCTTGCAGGATGCGGCAGCACCTAGACCACGCGATAAAAGAATAAGCACGTGCACAGCGCAGCGACGCTGGGTGTCTCTTGCCGACCGTCTTGATGGCCGGGAGACTCTTCGCTAGACCACAATGGTTCACTATGGAGATGCCGCCGTGGCAATGGGTATTGTGAAGTGGTTCAACTCGACCAAAGGTTATGGGTTCATCAAGCCTGAGGACGGAGGTCCCGATGTCTTCGTGCACATCAGTGCCGTCGAAAAAGCCGGTTGCACCACCCTCGAAGAGGGGGCCCGGGTAAGTTATCAGCTCAAGGCCGGGCGTTCGGGTAAGACGTCAGCTGAGGATCTCCGGGTTGGTTGATCTGACTCGCCTTCGGAAACTGCTCTCTGCAAAGCTTGTTCTCGCACCTGTCCGGCGATGCCTTGTGACGGCGCGCCGGGCGTTCGGTCTTTCGACCGTCTCTTCTTGGCATGGGGGTGTATCGCAAACCGCTTGAGAGCCTCGATCTTCTGGAGCCGTTGACCAATCGCTGCAGCCAGAGTTACAGCTGTACCAGTCACGTCGCAGTGCCGCTGTGGCAAAATATTTCGCCGAGTTAGCACGAACGGTTCGAGCCGTACGCTCGTGAACACGCCGGGAAGCGCACGCCGCAGAACACGGGCCGGATCCCGCGGACTTTGCGTGTTTCGCGACGAGCGCATGAAGCGGTTAGGATGCTCTTGGCTGGGAAATACGCAAGACGGGCGGCAATTCCTGTCTGCGCTCAAAAAGGCCTTCGCCGATCAAAGAGAGCGGCCCCTCAACCATGGCTTCAGCTTGACGTGCGCGCCGGCCTCCAGTGCTGGGTTGGGCGGAGCAAGCGCGCGCGTAATCTTCGACAGCTAGAGCAGGTCTTGATCACATTTGGTCAGCTGTCACCCTGCTGCACCTGTCAGGTATCGCAGCAGAGCGTGCAGAATTGACGGCCGGCTCTCCATCGCCTCTTCCTGTCCGTGATCGCCCTCCCAGGCGGCGCTTCTGTTCTTGTCACCTGGGTGTGATGCCCTCCCAGGGGCTAGAACCGCGTTGTGATCCAGCGCGGCAATTGTCTGTCCTCGGGACTGCAGAGATTTCGCCAGCTTGGTGAAAGGCCCCGATGATATTTCTCAGTGTTGTTGGGTTATCCATGCCCGACGCGCAGCAGCTGCCTTGACAGCGCCGTCGATTAGGCTCGCATCCTCTTCAGAGGGATCGCCGTTGTGGGGCCGGCAGCGCCGCTCGACACCGAGCGGAGGACGTTGCTTCGCTCGATGGGGATTAACGGGGATTTTCCCGGCCCGCCGTCCGTCGATCTCTTCATGAACCCCGTTCGTATATAGGAGCAGAATTCCCGATCGTAACTTTCCTGGCCGCTCAGCGTCGCTTTGGGGCTAATGTTCCCGCTCGGTAACTTTTATGCTCTCTCCATCGGAGCTGTAGGGTAAAGTTCCCGATCGGTAACTTTTCGCTGGACATTCGCTGTTTCAACTCATAAAGTTCCCGATCGGTAACTTTTCGAGGAGAGAGCTATGAACACGCCTCCAAAGGGCACTCCCCCCTCGGGCGGAAACGAGGCTCCTGGCGAGACGGGTGTCGCACGCCAAGCCGCCGAGTTCGCTGCAGCATTCGGTCGTCTCATCCAGGAAGAACGCAAACGCCAGGGCCTCCGGCAGGACGAGCTGGCCATGGTGAGCGGGACAGGAAAGCGCTTCATCGTCGACCTCGAGGCCGGAAAAAGCACCTGTCAGCTCGGGCGCAGCCTGCACGTGGCAGACGTGCTCGGGCTGCGCATCGAGGATGTTCTCAAGGATGCCCAAGCCCGCCGCGCGAACACTTCCGAGACACCGGACATTCCCGACAGCGACGAGGAGGAGCCTCATGGACCGTCTTCCGGTCTACTTTGAGACGCGAGAGGTCGGCTGGATCACGGCCGCCGACGAAGCGTCAGCCTTCACCTATGCCGAATCCTGGCGCGGGCTGACCGGCGCCTTCCCTGTGTCGCTCACCATGCCGCTCTCGCGGGCGTCGCACGATGCCTCGGCAATTCTGCCATGGGCGGCAAATCTGCTCCCGGAGAACGCAGCTCTCGGGGCCGTAGGTCATATGCTCGGCAAGTCGCCGGCCGATGTCATCGGTCTTCTTGCCGAGATGGGCCGCGACACCGCCGGCGCGCTCTCCGTCGGACAACCTGGCACCGGTCTTATCGCCGGGAAATGGCGAGAGATCCCCGACAAGGCCTCGCTCGAGCGCATTCTCAATGAGCTACCCCACAAGCCCTTCCTCGTCGGCGAGGACGGCGTGTCGATGTCGCTTGCCGGTGTGCAGACGAAGCTCGCCGTCGCTCTGGACGGCGACACCCTGTACATACCGATCGACGGGGCGCCATCGACCCACATCATCAAGCCCGGTGGCGAGCGCTTGCCTGGCGCCGTCCAGAACGAGGCATTCTGCCTGACGCTCGCGCGCATGATCGGAATCCCGACGCCGAAGGTGACGACCGGGACGGCAGGCGAACGTAGCTACCTGCTGGTTGAGCGCTATGACCGGCGTCATGACGGCAAGCGGTGGCGGCGGCTGCATCAGGAGGACTTCTGCCAAGCCCTGGGCCGCCCGCCAGCTGCCAAGTACCAGAACAACGATAGAGGCCTAAAAGGACCATCATTGGCCGACATGGTCGGCGTGACCCAACGCCACATGACAGCGCAGGAGACCGCCCGCTTCGTCGATCTTGCGATCTTCAATCCGATGGTTTGGAACACGGATTCCCACGCCAAAAATTACTCGCTGATGCTATCGGCGCGCGGCGCCGCCATGGCGCCAGGCTACGACATCGTCTGTGCGGCGCCATATCCGAAGATCACCCGCAACATGGCGCAGAAGATCGGCGGGCAGAAGCAGGCTGACCAGCTCGGACGCAACCACTGGGAGCGCTTCGCCATCGACTGCAAGCTCTCTCCAGCGCAGACGATCCGGCGCGTCTCCGAGATTGCTCAGGCCGTGACGCACCATGCAATGGCGGCCAAGGCCGAGATCGAAGCCATGCCTGCCGGCGGCGATCCCGTCCTGGACACGGTGGTCGAGGCGGTGATTTCGCGCGCGCGCGGCTACCTAGAGCGCCCGAAGCAAGCGGATCCAGCGCCGCAAGGCGCAGCAGCCCCATCGCCCTAGCGATAGACTCAAGACTCATGTCGTGACGAAAGCCGAGCCCGCCCGCCTCACCAGCCTGAAACGTGGCTGCACATCCGCGAAACGGGCGACACTGTGTGGCGAACCAAATCCCGGCAAGGAAAGTCGCAGTGTTCGCGAGGCTGGTCGCAAGACCGGCTCCGAACAAGTCAAGTTACGGCGAGCCGAATTGGCCGGTGCTCAACAGATAGGCCAGCAGTGCGTTGGTGGATCGACAGGAACCACAATGCCGGCAAGATCTCCCAGGCCAGACCAAACAGATATTGTTGAGCTAGCTGCGCGATGGCTGGTCCGTGGGTCGAGCGCAAGCACAATTTGCTCGCCCTGCAACGGCAAACCATGATCGGCACCCACAGAAGGATTGCAACCCATAGCCCAATGCGCACCGAACGCCGTACCAGAGCTCCGTCCGCCGCACCACATGCCACACCGGCTGCGAAGGTCACGCCGACCGATAAGATCATGCCGGAATCGCCGCTGCTGCCACTGCCTCAGTGCCGATATGACCAACCCAGGCCGAATCCGTCGCCATCATCGCGATCTGTCCGATCTGCGTGAGCGCGATCGCGGTCGCGAGTGTTGCACTTGCGACCAGTTCGTGGGTGAGTTTGACGGCCAGCTACCCATTTCGCCAACCGACGAGGCCGCGATGCGGGCGTTTTTTTGCTGTCTTCCTCATGAACACGCTGCCCCATTGCGCGCTTCAGCTATCCTTTGACCTTGCTGACACGATCTTATCGCTGCGGTTGCATTCGCATCCTCGGCGCCGTGACCAACAACGCACCGCTCAAAAATGGTGAGAGCATTCTGGCCGACGCCCGCAAAATCTTCTCTCTATACTGACCGCTGCCATAGTGAGCGCAGTTATGGCCGTCGTGGTTGCTGCTTTGGCTGTCTCGTTCAAGACGTCCTTTGTTTCAAGCGCGACAACAGCACCGCCTGCAACTGCGTACTACGGGAAAAACCGACATCGTTTTTTCATAAAAACACTCAACGGCCTTGGCATGCCGGTTGCCTGAAGATATGACGAAACCACTTGACTATGATGCTCGTTCAGCATCCGGTCCAGGTATTCAGATGAACTTGCCCGCTTGATCGATGGCAGAGGTCTCTTGATGCGCTTTTCAAAAGTGCGCTTGCGTCGCGAACTCTGCCATCTTCGGATCGCGCTCCGGTTTGCCGGGCCGAATCCGATCGTCTTGTAAAGGGCTCGGGACGAATGGCGGTCCTCAACAAGATGGTGCACACCGCTGTAAAGGCGTTAAACCCCAGGACGATTGTTTGGGTCACTTTTTGGCGCGGTGGCTCAAGCGCCGGGCATCTGCGAGATACCGAGCCTGGGTTCGTGAAGCTAAGCGGTGGCCTTAAATCGGTGCTTTGCAGATGGTCAATGAGCTGATGCAGGACGATTGGGACCCTGAGAAAATACTCAGGCAACAGGACGAGCTCAAGGTCAAGCTGCTTCGCGCCCAATCGGTTGTCGCCGAATGTAAGGCAGGATTGGCGGATCTGGAGCGAAGGCTTGAGCGTCGAGCGGTCTCATCGTCGATCGATGAACGCCAGCGCAACTCTGCGGCAACCAATTCAATACGTAATGCACGACCGCCCCAATCGCGAAGCGTCGATGCTTCCGTTGACCAGGATGCTGCCGTGGCGTTTTCGAGCCGATCATGGGACCGCTGAAAGCTGCCGCCGCGCACGTTAGCGGCGAAAGGTTTTGTCACGGACTTGGCGAAAATCTCGAGACGCAGGGTGTTGCGAGCCCGGCGGCGAACTGGACAACTGGGTGCGGCACTGCCGATTGGCTCGGCTTTTTGGTTGATCGCGGTGCGTTGGCTAGGGGATGCGCGCAGAGTAGCACCACATACGGGACGTATCGCCGCGTCTTTGGCTAGAGCCTCCTGTTTTGGGGGCTGCTCACGTAGATGTTCTGTATCGAATGTCAAAGCTCTTCAACTTGAGCCAGCCAGTCTGGTCGTTTTGTCCGTCTTAAGGCGTTCAAATTACCGGTAGACGTCTCTGGAGGGGGCGCGAGGGGCGCGTTCAATGACGCGATGGTCGCCTATCGCCGTGGGGCAAGGCATGCGAGTCACGGGCGGTGCTGACCGCGGAAGCCGACCATGCCTCATCGGCCATCCCATGGAGGATGATGAGAACTGGCTGACTATGTCCGCAAACGATCACAATGCATCAAAGAGGGCAGGTAACGGCAGTCACCTATGCGATCCGGTGCTGGCCGCAGCCTCGTCAGCTTCTCGAAAGCTTCCCCGAGTACGGACTAACTTACTGATCCGGGGGCTGGCATGGACTCGCACAATTTTGACATATCCAATGCAGCACCTCCGCCATCGGTACAGCGCGCCGTTGCAGACGATCAACCGAACCAGGCGGGAGAAGACGCCTTCGAGCAGCAATTAGATGCGGCGCACTCCGTCATGGTCGAGGATCCCGAACTTCCGAGGCAGGAATAGGAGCTTCGCCAGCAGACTGAGAGCGGGTGGGATGATCAATCCATCCTTCCCACGGCTTCCGTCGATTGGGAGGAATTCACTTCGGGTCCAGAGGATCTCATGGGCCGCCCGAGAAAACTCAGGCGAGTACTGGACTGTCAATCAGCGCATTCGCCGGTCTCCATCGATCCAGGGGGAGCTCACCATTGACGCCCGGCGATCTACTCCGGCGGGAGCCTCCTCAGTTGTTGGATAATGACTCTGCGCGGTTGGATCCGGATCCGCTCGCCCCGGAAAAGCTGCGAGCATTTAGTTTGATCGAGCGTATCGCGTTGCCTTTCGGCGAACCGGCTTCGCGCCATCACTTGCTGGGCGAGCGCCAGCTGGCGCGGATATCGGCCGCATCTTCCTCGTGGTTGGTAGTGCTGGATGTTTCGCCCCTTGCCGATCTGGCAAGAGAACGCTGAGACAGCTGTTTGGATTTTGGACTGTCGCACAACCCTTAGTCTTTTTCGCGCATAGGCAAGGTGCTACTGCGAGATCGCACGGTCGAGGCCTCTGCTGCGTCTTATAAATGTCATCTTGCGCGGGCCAGTGACGCGCGCGGCGGCTCGATCGAGCCAGCGCTCAATACCAGACAAGCACGCGGCAAGGATGCGTGTGACAAAGCACGAGCAGGTCGATGACAAAGCGTTTTCGCAATTGGGTCCTATTGTCCATACTCACCTCCATGGTTGTCTGCCCCGCCGCAAAGGCGCAAGACCGCCGGACTATCACCGAACCTGTTGCACCTCATACGGTCTGCGATCGCCCTGTGCCTTCCGGCAAGAACGATACAGTTAGCCTACAGGACGCCATTGAACATTGCCCCGCTGGGGCTGCAGTCTATCTCGGGCGCGGCGAGTTTCACTCAGGTCCACTCGAGATGAAATCGGGCGTCACCTTATGGGTCGGACGCGGTGCGACGCTGATCGCCATTCCCGAACCTGCTGCTTACGACAAGGGGCTCGGACAATGTGGTCGCATCGCGGAAAAGGGCGATGGTTGCCGGCCATTCATCAGCTTTTCTAAAACGCGTGGCGGCGGCATCTACGGAGAGGGCATCATCGATGGTCAGGGCGGAGCAATTATTGGCGGCGGCGCGGAAAGCTGGTGGCAGCTAGCCCGCCGCGCCCAAGCCCAGGGCGGCAACCAGAACGCCCCGCGCTTGATCCAGATCGATCATGCGCAGGACATCACGTTCTCTGGTATCACCTTGCGCAACGCTCCCAATTTTCATGTCGCGATGAGCCGGGTCGAAGGTGCCACGTTTTGGGGCCTCACGATCGATTCGCCCGCGGATGCCCGCAACACCGATGGCATCGATCTTGGCGCGAGTCAGGATGTGACCATCACCCACAGCTTGATCCGTACGGGTGACGATAACGTCGCAATCAAGGCCGGCGATAATGGCTCAAGCAGCCGTATCTCGATCATTGATAATTATTTCGGCTGGGGGCATGGCATGTCGATCGGCAGTGAGGTGAATTCCGGGGCCAGAGACATATTGGTGCGTAATCTGACGCTGGATGGTACGACGTCTGGCCTGCGCATCAAGAGCGATGTCAGTCGAGGCGGTCTGGTCGAGAGCGTGACTTATGAGTACGTGTGCCTGAGGGGCAACAAGTGGCCCGTGGCTTTCGATACAAAGTATGATCCGCGCGCACAAGGCACGAGGATACCGGTCTATCGGCAAATCGTTCTCCGTCATGTGCATGGCGACACCGGCGTGTTGCTGATGCGCGGCATAGACGAAGGGCATGCACTTGACGTGACACTCGAAGATGTCCGATTTGCCAATTCCGCGACTTGGCAAGTTGAACATGCGAATGTCACCGCAAAACATTCCGACGTATCACCGCCGCTGCCCGGACGAGCTGCAGAACCGCTGCTGCGCGGATCGGAGGTATGTTCCAGGGCATTCCGCGACGGCAATCGGTAAGCACGACACCCGGTGCCGAACTCGGGTGCTGAGTTCCGTATCTGGGGCATGATGATCGGTGTTGAAGAAGGTCGGCCGCATGCCCCGAGTTGATTGCAATTGTCCGACGGTTTGCAGGGCTGGGAATACGAAGGTGACGTGCAGGCTTCTGATTCGACGCGAAAAATGTGTTCGAGCATGGACGGCGGCTATCCCGCGGCGGCACCTTATATCGACTGCGTCGAACGTGCCGCGAACTCGACGAAGAGTGTGATCACATGCGAATTTTCGTGCCGTCTGCGCTTCTGGCCGGATGTTTCTGCATCTCGGCAGCGCACGCTCAGCCACTATGGGTGGCGCATGCCGGAAATGCAGACTATCACTCGGTGCAGCAAGCCATCGACGCGTTGCCGGCGGAAGGCGGAAATGTCCGGATCGCGCCAGGCGTCTATCGCGAGAAGGTCAAAATCTCAAAATCCGGTATTCATCTCTCAGGGACTGGTAGCAATCCGGAGGATACCGTCATTGTGTATGGCGACGGCGCGATCAATGTAGGAGGAACCGCCCGCTCGGCGACGCTGAGTGCCACTGGCGATAACTTCCGGCTCGAGAATCTGACCATACAGAACGACTACGCCCTCAATCCGGCCAATCCACCCTCGCAAGCGGTTGCCCTGTCCCTTACCGGAGACAAGGACGTCCTTATGCGCGTCCGTCTGCTCGGCGCCCAGGACACGCTGCTTGCCGGCAAGGGTCCAAACGGCAGAATGTCACGCCAATACTTCTCGAACTGCTACATCGAAGGGCATGTCGATTTCGTATTTGGCAACGCCAAGGCCTGGTTCCGGGAATGTGAGTTGCACGGCATCGCTAATCAAGCGGTCGTCTTTACCGCACAGAGCAAGGCAGCTCCCGATGAGGACAGCGGGTATGTTTTTGATCATTGCAGCCTAAGTGCCGACCCTGCCGCGCGCGATATTGCGCTTGGCCGCCCTTGGCGTCCCTACGCCACAGTGGTCTTCCTGTCGACAAAGATAGATGCGCAGGTCGTTGCAGAAGGCTGGCGAGAATGGGCTCCCGGCAAGACCAACTCCTTGAGCACGAGCTATTATGCCGAATATAGATCTTTCGGGGCCGGGGCTAACCCCTCAGGCCGCGAACCCCACTCCCATCAACTGACCGATAGCGAAGCCTCGAGATGGTCGCTAAGAGTGTTCTTCGGAGGTGCCACAGATTGGCTGCCAACGGAACGACATCGAGGGAACACAAAGCAACACTGACGTGAGGAAACGACGGTGCTCCTTGGATAAATGACGGAGGAGAGCGGATAGACGGCGGCGCGTGCTGTCGCGCCTCACTGAGATCGCGCTGGGCGCCATCGTCGGAGGACAATTTGTGGGAAATCGAAGGCCTTACCAGACGGTTTCTTACGAACAGGGGAAACGCCCTCTAGCAGCGTGCGATAGCCGAGTGCTTGATGAACTCGTTGCCCGTTGAAGGCGATCAAGTTCACCATGACCACCTTGCCTCGCGGCGATCGGCAGAGCCCTTGAGATAGGTGGGTGGCGCGGGGCGCTGCTCCCCTGGCTATGTCAGAACCGGCCGTGTACCCCGCGATTCATCGGGCTCTCGTGATCGATCGTTGATCCGGCACCACCGAGCGAATAGGTCTGGACGGGTCGCTGCAGCGCCGTAACCCTTTCCAGACAGCCAACGCGTGCCCCCGGGAAAGGTTTGTACTTTCGTGTTGCCCTTCGAACAACGGAGAGGTCGATCGTGCGCAACTCCTGTTGAAGCTTCGAAGATGGAACCGCCGGTAGTAGCGACTCAGCCGTCAGGACTGGGCAGAACCGTTTGGCATTTCCGCGAACTCACCGCTCGGCCGATGCAGCCGCCACTTGCGCACGGTCTTGCCGCATCCATTTTCCGGCCCCTGTTCCTGATCGCTGGGCGGAATGAGACGAACCGCTCATCATGTCGGTTGTTCGCCATGCTCGGCCGAAAGCGTTGGCCAGGAAAGTCAAACTGCCAGCTAACCAGAGCAAAGCGACTAATGTCTGGGTGGTTCCGTCTTCCACTGCTGATGCGCCGTTGAGGCCCACTGGAGATATCCGGGCTAGCTCTCGCGCACCACGGTCTTCAGGTAATGGTAGGCCTTGATGATCTCGACTAGGCGATCCTCCGTGGAGCGGTCGCCGCCATTGGCGTCGGGATGGTGCTGCTTGACCATCGCCTTGTACTTCGCCTTGATATCGCCGAGCGTCGCATTGGAATTCAGGCCCATCACCTGCAACGCTTTCCGCTCGGCATTTAAAATCTTGCGCGCCTCAGGCTTGGCCTTCGCGCGGGGGCGGGCGCCGGCGCGTCCGTTCACCTCGACGAGCATGCAGAGGGCATGCAAGTCGTCCTCGAGATTGGCAGTGCTGCCCGTCATTTTGCGGGCGCTGATGTTCTCACCCATCTTCCAGGTCGGACGATGGCCGGTCAGCGCGTCGTTCTGGTAGCGTGCGACCTCTTCCGCGTCCATCCCCGAGAAGAAATTGTAGGACTGATTGTATTCGCGAACATGGTCGATGCAGAAGTGCCAATAGTCGCGCGCATTGTCGCGGCCTTTGGGCGCGGGATGGGTAGCCTTGTTCTGGCAACCAGGCCATTCGCATAGCGCCGCGGTCTGGCGCTCCTGCGCTTCCTGCTTGTTGATGCGAATGGACGCGAAGATTTTGGATGTGTCGATCGGCATGACCTGGCTCCGTTGGCGGAGCGGCAGTTAACAGGGCCGCTTCTATGCTCGAGAATTGGTTTGGACCGCGAGTTGGGTCTGACTCGGCCTTTGCGTTCTAGCAATCGACATGCCAGGACTGGCGAACTTGTTCACACCATCATCTCTTTGCGATTTCAGATCGATTCAGTGGCAATTTGCTGTCGGGTTCTGCACATGGAGGTCTTGAACAGGACCGGGTGAATGCTCTCAAAAGGCACTGCTCGGCGGTAATCGGCCCAACGACGAAGGCGAGCGGCGTCTTCTGAATCTTGTTTAGAAGCTTGGAAAGTCTTCCGTCTTGCGTAGCGAAACAGAAAGCGCATTGTCTCGACTTCAAAGTCGTTCGGAGCCACTCGTTCACGGATCAACGCACGTCACAACATCCGCCCGCCGCTGACGAAGCCTCCTCACCAGCCTACTCAGCAAAGTCTCGATCGATCCGCTGTTGGAGCGGGTGGATGCTGGCGCTGGCATGGCAGCGGGAACGTAGGAGGTGCTTGGCAAGGCGCTGGTCCACGTCCCGGATGCATCTCTAAATGGTTATGTCGAGGCAATTCGTTTGCGGGGCGGGTCGGTGCAGCCGGATCCCCATGCAACACTAGTTTATCACCAATTGCCTCAGAGCATCGTGTGCCGACGCGTTACCCAGCGCGGCGATGTCGCCTTTGGACAATCGCTTTCGAGCCCTCGCGCCTTTGGGTTTGGCGACGACGGGAAATGCGCCGTGAATCAGAAATTGGATCTCGATTATGCCGTTGTCGGGTACTGGAATGCATGACCCAAAACAAGCGAGGCGAAATGATCGTGTCGATCACTCAGCGAATATCCGTCCTTGAGGATCGGGGCAGGAGAGCATTTCAGACATCGTGCATGAGTACAACCCGCCTGCTGTCGGAGTTGCAGCCCTATGCGCATGCGGCGCTGCCGGCCCGCAGTGGCGGCGATTGGCTGTCGGCGGCGGCACTATATTTGCTCGAAAAGTTGCAGAGCCCGGACCTCACGCTTCTGTATGAAACAGTTCTGCGAATCTATAGAGCGAGCTCGGTCAACACGTGAAATAGCAATCGGTGCGAGTTGCCGTGCCCAATAGAGACCAGAAGGTCGCCTTGAGCGAAGGTGTCGCGTTTGCCTGTCGCGCCGTCGCCCTTAGGGCATGGCGCACCTATCGGCCTGCGAGGCGATTTCGGCTGGCAACCCGTCAAACAACTGCTTCGCATCCGGAAGACCGGCGCGCAGCGATCCCCGGACCTTTCTGCCGTTTATGTACAAGTGCCACATTGCCTGCACGTCTGCCTGCACCGTCTCATCATCGGATGCCGAACCAGCTTCCCCGCAGTAAGAAGTCATATCGAGAGACATAGGCTTGCATGCCGCGTGATATGCGGCGCGGTCGCCGACCATGAGGGGGCAGCCCGGCCTTCGGGCTGCTTCGAAATTGGTCGCCAACTTCCAAACTTCTGGCCTTGGCAACCGATGATCCGTCGCATTGGGAGAAGGCCGCAGACAGCTATAGGCGAACATTTGCACAGCTTGACGAGCTCGCTGCCGACACCAAGGACATGGGGTGCCGAGTGCGAGTGCGGGATCTCAAAAAAGCTGTCGAGGACGATGAAACGAAGACGCTCGGCTGAAGGAATTTAGAGGAAGAAATAGCGCGCCAGATACGCCCAAGGCGAAATCGGGGTAAGTTCCGCACTCGCCGCCGGTGGTCGGGTTGACGAACTCTCAGAGCCGCTCGCGATTACGAGAAGGCTTCGAAAGCCACGGCGTTAATGGCGGAGGATGATCTTGGATTGGGCGTGATGATTCCTTGATCCCTGGCGCTGTCAGTTTGCTGCGGGGTTTCGGCCTCTCGGTGTTTACCTCACCTAGCATTAGCAACCCGATTCAGAAGTTGACGGCGTCGATGCTGGACTTGGCCAACGGCAATTTCAATGTTGTGCTCCATGGTGTTGGTCGAAAAGACGAAAGTGGTGAAATTGCAAACGCGGTCCAAAGGATCAAAGTGAATTCGGCCGAGAAGGCGGGGCGGAAACCCAAGCCAATCTAGCTCATGATCGTATCGCTGCTGAGCAACGAAAGTCCGACATGCGCAGGCTTGCAGATGCGTTCGAGGCCGCCATCGGGTAAATTGTTGAAACCGTTTCCTCCGCGTCTACAGAACTGGAAGCGTCGGCTGGCTCACTGGCAAAGACTGCCGAATAGACACAGCGACCCTCGACCGTTGTAGCGTCGGTCTCGAAGAGGCGTCCACGAACGTTCATTCCGTTGCATGGCCACAGAAGAAGTGTCGATTTCCGTGAATGAGATTGGTCGGCAAGTCCAGGAGTCAGCTCGTATTTCCAGTGAAGCCGTTCGAATACGCGTTCTCAATCAGCGCTCGCAGGAGATAAGCTCAACGCGAAGGCTGAAACCAAGGACGACAAGATCTTTGTTACCTACGATCCCTTGGAAACCGGCAGCGGTTATGTGAGCTCCGCTGTCATGCTCGAATTCGGCGCACTATCAACGGTCGAGCCGAGCGAAGTTCATGACGTCGTTTGCGATGCTGCCAAATATCTTGAGACGCTCGAATTTCCGACGGCCAAGCCCAAGACGATGAAGCCAGAGGGTACCTTCTGGGAGAAGGCTGCTGCAATCCATGTTTTTTGCGTTCAGAGCAAATTGAAGGGCGGGCGCTTTGCGCGTCATTGGTACGATCTTGTACGATTGGACGAGGCCGGTATAGCAGAGAAGGGTCTGAAAGACCGGAAGCTGGCTGGGATTGTCGCAGAACACAAGTCGTGGTTTTTCTCAGAAAAGGGCGCTACGGGATCGGTCATCGATTATCGCGTGGCCGTCGGCGGTGCATTGCAGCTTGTTCCCGAAGGAGAGTTCCGAACCGTCTTGGAGCAGGATTATCAGCACATGATTGATGACGGGTTGTTGTTAGATGTGCCGGACACGGTTGACCAATGGATGCGCCGCTGCGCGGAGATCGAAACGCGCGCGAATAAGCCGGCTTGAATTCTCTCTTGAATTGCCGGCCTGGCCGATAAGCGCCTACTGGTGTGCTCCGCATTGAGAGTGGGTATCGCTGACGATCCAGGTATTGGGCATAGGAACTCAGTAGAGAGTAAGCAGCCAGTCTGCTCCAAGCGCCTACGTGACCAGCATCTACTGGCAGCATAATAAACAGGAGCAACGCTAGCTTCTCCACCAGAGGAACTGCAACAGAATAACAAATTCTTCGGCAAAGGCCGCTTCACAGGGTGAGGCCGTGCTCATTGAGCACCTTGTCTCTAAGAGCCCCCTTGATCTCACGGGCGATTTCTTTGCGAAGTGCGGGGCCCAACGTTCGCTTGGCATCTTCCACCAGGTCAGCTTCAGCCCCGGTCAACCCCTGGTCGGCGAGCTGTTGCTCCAGTCTGCTGTCGAACTCCCGCCCCATTGCATCAATCAGCTGGTCCTGCGCCTTGGCGTGGTCTTCAGGTGCGATGCGACGCACCACATCGTCCCAAGGCTGCCAGTCCATTGCCAAGTAGTCGGCAAATTCAACCGCTTCCCTGTTCCTCACGGATGTCTCTGCGCGGTCAACGTCGGCGTCGGTGACGCCGGAGACCTCAAAGAAGCGCATCTCCGGCGCGACGTGTTGCAGGCCCAGCCGCTCGCGCAGCTTGTTCTGATAGGCAAGGAAGATCTCAATATCCTCGATGTCTTCGACATCGTCAGCCGAGCCGAGAGAGTGAGCCTTCTCGCGCGCAATCGCCTCAAGCGCGTCCATGCGGAACATGACGCGCCCCAAATCGACGAGATCGGCAAGCCGTGCCTTGTCATCATAGAGGCCGTTCTCGACTTCTGTGATGAGGCGCGCGGTCTGCATGCCGTTCCACGTTAAAGTTCTACGATCCTCGCAGCTTTGGTTGGCATCCCACGCCAGTTGAAAGTACTGCGCACGCAATTGCGGGTCTTTTGCCGCCTGCCGCAGATCATTGGCCACCGATTGCTGGAATCCTTCATTGCTAGAGTTGACGGAATTGAACAGCTTGCCGAGGAAGAGCCCGTACTCCCGGGCGCCCGGCTCTTCCGCAAAGTTCTGCCAAGCGGCGAGCACCTCCCGATCGCCCTCCCGTGGATCGC
Source organism: Bradyrhizobium sp. CIR18 (assembly GCF_014198295.1). Classification (NCBI taxonomy): domain Bacteria; kingdom Pseudomonadati; phylum Pseudomonadota; class Alphaproteobacteria; order Hyphomicrobiales; family Nitrobacteraceae; genus Bradyrhizobium; species Bradyrhizobium sp. CIR18. Next base: position 167,200 of record NZ_JACIHF010000013.1, read on the forward strand.
TCTTGAGCCATTCTGCAACCGTTTCAGCGAGGGCTTCCGCCTGCTCATCGTCCGTCCCGGACGCTTCACTTTCCTCGTCGCGCGAAAGGTGGACGGTCGGACCGGCATAACCCTCCGCGCTTAGAACTGTATTCAAGTGCGTCAGCACGTGCTCGGATAGCGGATTTTCAGTCAGAACTATGGTGGCGCCAGCGTCCAACCCCGTCAGTAGGTCCTCGGACAAACTGGTCAACTGGTTCAGGCTTGCATCAAGAAACTCGAGCGAAGCGGGGAGAGCCTCAGGCAGCTCCGTCAGCTGGTTTTCGCTGACATCGAGAAACAGGAGCGTAGCAGGAAGGAGCTCTGGCAGATTTGTTAGATGATTGTGGCTGGCGTGGAGAAATCGCAGCGAAGAAGGGAGGCCTTCGGGCAGGTTCGGCAACCGATTGTGGTTGGCGCACAGAAACTGGAGCCCGGCAGGCAGCACGGTAGGGAGACTCTCCAATCGGTTGGAGTTTACGTCGAGCCCTCTGAGCCCGCTTGGCAGCGCGGGCAGGCTGCTCAGCTGATTGCCACTGACATTGAGACGCTGGAGCGAAGCAGGAAGTTCGTCAGGCAAATTCGTAAGCCGGTTGAAGGGCACATCGAGCACAACAATTTCGCTTGGAAGTCTGGGCAGACTGGTGAGGGACAGCGATTCGAGATCCAGTATGGCGTCTTCACCCAGCGCATTCATCCGCCTTGCCGCTTCTTCCCGGTCCTCGAGGGGGCCCACGTCCTGTTCAGCAACCCAATTTTCGAGCCCCTCGTCTTCTTCAGCCGCCCCATGGGGTGAATGCCCAGAGTTTGATGCGAAGCCCGTGACGACCTCATCCCACTGTGCCGCTCCCCCGTCTCCCCCCGCGTCTTGTCCGGAAGATGCGGAAGAGATGTTTTCGCGGCGCCGAATCTGTCCTGCCTCAAAAGGATCCATTCCACTTTCCTTACCAAACCGAGCCGACCCGGCCCGTGACAACGCGGTCCCGAACTTAGGGCATTGATCTTTCGACAAGCTGACAGACCGAATGCGGCACGGTATCGATGGCTTCGAAGCCGACATGACTTCGGTACAACGATTGGAATAGCGAATCGATCGCGGTCGCGGGCAGTTATCTCCCATCTATACGTTTCGGCATCTAACCGACGCAGCAGCGCCTTAACATCGCGCCCAGCGCGGCAACGGTGCATTATCTCAATGGCAGTCAAAGGAGCCTCTTTCGGTTGAGTGCGTGAAAAGGAAGAGCGGCAGTCGCTCGAAAGCTCAACTTCGGAGCGGTCCTTTCATGTGGGTAAGGCAATCGGTGCAACGCTGGTTTTTTCCTTGCGTAACAAATCGTGCAACTTTGTGTTTTGCAGCGAGACCCGTCAGCTAATCGACAGGTGGCCGTAATATGGGCAGAACGATTTCACGTTGGCGGTCCTCCTGTCCGGTCAACGGAACGGCAGGAAACGTTGCAGCCGCATCGACCCCTTCGCCGTCTCAAATAGCGTGAAGCTGTACCGTTTCGACCAGGAGTGGGTCGACGCGTCGCACGTGCGCCCGCTCGAATGATTATTGCGCCAGCGCGCAAACTCCTGCTTCGCAGCATTGCGCGGCGGCAGGCGTATTCCTTAAGTTTCTGATGACGGAGAAAAATGGTGGACACAGGACAGGCACAGCGGAGCGCGCGTTCCAGCCCGGACACTTTTGAAGAAGGGGAGCGTGAATGCTACATCGGCGGCTTCAACCGTGCCCTGGCGAATTTGCTCGAAAGCTTGACAGGATATCGGACCCCGGCCTCCGCGCGCGCGCGAATCCTGGACGGCTGGGTTGCCGAGGAGGGGCAGGGCGAAGCCGAGAACAGGCGACAGGGGCGCTCGCGAATCAGGGCTGCGGAGAACATGCGCTCGAACTCGGTCGATTTGTCATCCCTGTCTTTAACCGCTTTGCCCGACGCCCTTGCGCCGAGGCTACTGAACCTCGGCGCCATGCACAACGAGCTAAGTAGCCTGCCCGCAAGCCTTCCACCTGGTCTCCGCGAGCTTCTTATAAGCCACAACCAATTGACCAGTTTGCCGGACGCTCTTCCGGCGAGCCTCTATCGCCTCGAGGTAAGCGATAACAGGTTGACCAGTCTCCCAGACAGCCTCCCAGCGGAGCTGGGGATCCTGAACGCGAACAACAACCGACTGCGTAGCCTGCCCGAGGCTCTTCCAAGCAGCCTCACCGCGCTGTCGGTTAGTGGCAACCAGCTGACCGAGCTTCCCGAGTCCCTCCCATGGGGTCTCGTTGAACTCGATGTCAGTAGCAATCAATTGGCCAACCTTCCCGAAACCCTTCCGAACTGGCTTCAATCAATCAATCTCAGCGGTAACCGGCTCACCAGCCTGCCTGAACATCTCCTACCGGGAAGTTTGAGCTATCCGCTGGAGAACGTCGAATTCGGCGATAATCCATTCCCGGACGAGGTCCGCGTTCGCCTTGCGGCACCGCACCTTGGGCAGCTGCCTCTGTACGAGGCGGCCGCGCACTGGCTGGGGGACGATCCGGCGGCGCTGGCCGAATGGCTGCACTTTGCAGATGAGCCTGGCGCCCCGGACTACGCCCGGTTCTTAGATCGGCTACGCGAGACCGTCAATTATGGAAGTGCCGATTTTCGGCAGGCCGTGGCTGATGATCTGCGGCAGGCGGCGGCCAATCCGAGATTGCGCGAACAGTTTTTCACACAGGCTTCCGAAGCCAACGCCAGCTGTGAGGATCGTGTTACCCTGCACTGGAACGGTATGCGGACCGCGCGCCTCAATGCTGACGTGGAGGAGGGGGTTTATGATGATAGGATCGACCAACTAATCCAGCGCGGCCGCGTTGCATTCCGCCTAGACGCGCTGGACGGGATCGCGCGCGACCGGGTGAACTCGCTGCTCACCCTGCACCCGAACGTAGACGACGTCGAAGTCTACTTGGCCTATCAACATCTTCTGCGCGAGCCGCTGGAGCTGATCCAGGTCGCCCCTGACATGCGCTTTCTGACGGTTTCTCACGTGACGTCCGACGATGCGGCGCGCGCTCTGGATTTGGTTCGCGAGCAAGAAGCGAACCAGTTTACCGACTACATGGCAGCCCGCTGGCAACCCTGGGAGACGGTGCTGAGACGAATCGCTCCTGATGAATATGAAGCGATGCAAGAACGGCTCGTCGAAGCCATGGGCGAGGAGTTTCAAACCCGCTTGGATCAGCGACTGACCCAGCACGGTCTTCTAGGCGATCCGGATGCCGAGCGGGTGCTCGGAGCCCAAGTCCGAAACGAGCTCGCCAGCGAGATTAAACGCGAGGTCATGCACCGCGTGCTGGCCGCCCGTGGCGGCCTCGAGTTATGAAGTCGCAAACCGCCGCAGGTATATTATCATTGCTCTGCGGCGGAAGCCAAAGATCGATGCTGCAGCTCGCCAATCGCTGACAAGGAGCTTTTGCGCTTCGACGGCGCGCTGCGTCGATCAGTTCCTCTCGGTGTTGCCGAGCTATGAAAGCTGGGACGCAAGGCGAGGTGTACTCCGCTCGGAAGCCTCGTCGGGACGAAAGCTCCCAGGTGAAAGTTGTTGATAAGGCCAAGGTGGCGCGGCGGTGAAAGGAGTGAGGCGCTACCGCAGCGAACCAACCCGCTTTGGTTGACGTTCAAGACAAAGGTCGCTGGAGTGGCCGGAACTTAATTGATCTGTGACTGCGCGATAATCCTTGTCGAGGCTGAGTGATCCCCGCTGTGATGTTTGAATTCCTCTCACGATCGACGGGCGATCCATTGATATCTCGTCGAGATCCCTTGATATCTCGTCGACTGGAATAGGCCCGCCGAAGAGGTGCGGAAAAGCGGGAGCGCCCCCGTCCTGTCGCCAAGCGTTCGGCCGGACGAGAGGCCGTCAATCGCGCAGCAATGTCCTGATCTCGTCAGCTTTTCGAAAGGTTGCAGCGACAACAATCGAGAATCGTGTCTCGCTAGACGATCTGCTGCCGGCCGTGCGGATTGCTGCATTGCCAATACAAACATGAGGAGAGCAGGATGGACCCGGTTGACCCATTCTTGAATTCAGGAGCCTGGATGCGGGAGTACGCTGCCTTGCAGGGGCGAAATGCGCAGCGAGAGGATAGTCCCTCCGAGGAGGGTGAATTTGAAAGGCGGCTGGAGGGCTTGAACCTCGACCCTTCTGATGAAGCCAAATCGACGTCGCCTGATCGGGCTCTTACCGCACGCGGACGAGCAGTCCGGCGGGATGAGCTAGGTGGGTCGACGCGGGTGCCGCCACACACCGCATTTAGGGAGAGTTCGATTGGCCCGACGCGCCGGAGCGTAGACATTCCTCGCTCTCAGCTTCCCGCTTTGGGGCAAGTGCCGCAATCCAGTCTGCGCGATGATCTGTTCAGCAGCGCACGTTACAGCTTTCCGGACGCAGAGTCTGCCGCCTCCGCCAAGGGCGGAAAAAGACGCGGTTTATGGTCACGCTTCAAGTCGGGAATCGGCAAGGCTCTTGGCCGGAGCGGCAGTGAAAAGTCGCCGCGCGAGGTGGGCCAATCTGACGTCTTTTCGACGAATTTGCGAATTGATTACGCCAGGCAGCCAGGCCGGACGCGCGGGGTCCCTCCGGCCGATGAGGCGCTCATTAACGATTTCAGAAGGAAGGCGACGGGTAACCTCAGCGACGGCACGATCAAGAATGCGGCAACCGATTTGCGCCATTTGAGCGCGCGCCTGAGCACGGCTGGCAGGCCCTCAATCGCGGATCGGATTCGCCGGGAATTGGAAAACGCGCAGCTGGAAAATCCTGATGTGGAAAACCACCAGCTGGAAGCTGAGCTCGATGAGGATGTCGATACCTACGCAAAGGACCGGGGCACGCGCATCAAGGCCGCCTTGAAGAAGCTTCGTGAGGTCGGTGCCGGAAACGACCTGGCGGCCGATGTCCGCCGACTGGCTCCTCACGGTGCGGACGCAACCCTGATCGGCATGTGGGCGGCGGCGGAAAAGGCGACAGGCAGGATCGACCCGAAGACGATCGACAGGCAAGCTCGCCGCATGTCGAGGCTGAGTGAGTGGCTGCAGACGCATGACCGGCCACCGATCGCCGACCGACTGTCCACCGCTGGGCTCGCTCAGGATGTCGAGGAGTACAGGCACGATACCGACGACAGCAAGATCAACGCTGATCTGGTCAAGCTTGGCCAATACGAGCAAATCCTGGGGGCGAACAGGGCGCTCGGATTGCTGCCTCCTCAGGACCCTGGTCATCCGTCTGCGGAAGGTGCTCGGCAGGTTCACTCGCCGCAGGAACTTCCCGCAATGCCGGCAACGCCGAGCGCGGGAGCCTGGGAATGGCTTGGCGAGCAAATGCACGGGCCCGCCTCATCGATGCCAGCGCCGTACCGGGGGGAACACGCTGCCTCATTACAGCAGCTTCCTGCAACGCCAGCGACGCCGAGCACCGGAGCCTGGGACTGGCTCGGGGAGCAGATCCACGGTCCTGCGTCACCGGTTCCAGCGCCGCACTGGGCCGCCCAGGCTGATCTGCCAGTCGAACTTCCTGCGACTCCAGCTACCCCAAGCCAGGGCGCATGGGCCTGGCTTGGGCAACAGATGCATGAGCCCGCATCGTCGTCGTCAGATCAGCCGCAATCGTCAAACATTTATGCCGGCCTCGATTCCTTCGTCGATCTGGACCCGTCAACGCCGTACCACTTGCGTGACGATGCGCACTCTGCGCCAGCACCTGAGCTTGCAGCCGCATCGTCGTTCGCAGGACTGCCGACGGCGGCGCCGGAGCTACGGGATATTGGCGCAATTGTTGGCGCCGGCTGGCGCCACCGCTCGCAGGCGGCTTCAGACGTGTTGATCGATGTCCTGGGCAATATCAATCTGCTGCCAAACCAGTTTGGACCAAGTCAGTTTGCGATCAACGGTGAGCTCTATTCGGCTACGTTCGGACCAGGCGGTCGCAGGGATGTTCGCCTGGTTCATCACCCGCGCGCCGGTGGGACGAACGAGGCCGGGCCATCCCAGTCGCTGCATCGCCCACCGCCAATCGTAAGCGCAAGGCAAACCGAGGAAAGTGCAGTCGATCTTGGTTATCTTATCCGGGGCGGCTGGGAGCATAGGGAGCGATTCCTGCCGTCTTACCTCGTGCGCGTTTTGGAAGGCGAGCGCATCATGCCCCAGCCTGAGCGGCCGACCTATTTCGAGATCCGCGGAGTGCCTTACAGGGGCGAGTTGGTGGAAAGCGAGGGACGCCAACGCGTTCGCATTTTCCCCGAACGTGGCTGAAGAGGCAGCAGGGGCAGCAATCCCCGTCTTTCGGCGGGGCAGCTCGCGTGCGGCGTTCCTATACGCGGCTTTTGGAAGGCGAGATCGGCTGCTAGGTCACGGACTGAACCGTGCAGCTTTCTCTTTGTAGAACCAGGCAGGCTCATTGGATTCTACGAATTTGGTGCAGGCCCTAAGCTGCCTTCCGCATCCCTGATCCTTTCCCAAAAACTCGCCAATTCTTGTCTTGAAAACCTTCGCTCAGCGAGCCCTGCAGATCGAGGGCATTTGTCATCGACGGAGCACAGCGCGGAGTGCAGCGGAGGGAACAAGCACTAAGAACATGGCTACCAGACAAAGGTTTGCTGACGAATGCTTTCGTAACGATGGGCCAAAATCCTCGGTGGGCGTGTTACTTCGCAGCGTGCATACGGTTAAGCCTTCATGCGCAGTTCAGTTATTACGCTATGGGATGACTCCTCGCGATGACTTTCAAACAGCTCTTCCGCTCATTGGTTGGTGGAAAGAAATCGATAAACCATCGTCTAGCTCGTTTCCCCTTTCCTTTGGGTCTTTATCGCACAGTCAGCTATTGGAGTGCAGACTCGAGCGGCGATTGTCTCCGCCGTCATCGGACAGGTCGATTTGTCGCGAGCTATGTATTCGGCTAATTGGAAAAGCGTGGCGAGATGTTGATACATCATGTAACAGGAAAGGTCATGCCTGAGACAGCGCACGATCGCGATCTCGCTTTGGACTTCGCGAAAGGAGTGCTCATTATTCTAGTGATCGTCGGCCACCTGATCCAATATATCCTCAAGGGTTTTGGGATTCGGCAAGTTTCAAATGGATCTACATGTTCCACATGCCTCTCTTTATGGCGATAAGCGGCTATCTTTCCTGCCGCGCGCTAACGGGAAAGCCCTTCACGAAAGCCATCAGCGATCGTGCGATGCAGCTCCTGTTGCCGATGCTGTTTTGGTGCTCTCTTCTGGAGACATTAAAGTTGACCGTGTTTCCCCGACCGGCGGGCGCAGCAGACAACGTTTTGCAGTTCCTGAATGATTTCGCCGGCGCATACTGGTTCGTCTGGGCCGCGTTCATTTGCTTTCTTCTCGCCAAAACTATTTCGATCTTCAATCATTCCTCGTCCTGGGTCTTCTTGGTATCGGTCATTCTGGTCGTCCTCGCACCTCTGACCTCTTTTCCATATTCCCTCTCATAAAGTATACGTACCCGTTTTTCTGCTTCGGATTCGCATTTGCGCAGTCGAGAGAGCGGTGGACGAGCATAGTGCGCTCTAAGGGGCCGTTCGATTGTGTCTGCCTCAATGGTGGCGAAGATGTGCTTTCTGGTCTGGCGCAACGACACTTATGTCTACAACAATCTCGCTTTGGTCCAGGATTTGCAGTCCGCAAAGAATGTGCTTCTGATGTTTCTTGGCTCCGCAGCTGCCTCAGCGGTGATGATTGAGGTCCTACTTCGATAATGGAATATTGGGCGCTCAAATCGGGTGGTCCGCTTTATCGCCGCGAAACTGGGACCGAGCACGCTGGTGCTGTACTTGATCCAGGGTAGGGTATTCCGTCTAATGGATTCGATACAGTATGGAGAACTGTGGAGCCCCACGACGAAGGCGGCCGCGGCTGCATTTCTCGGGGCAATGATTGTTGCCGTCGCGCTTGCGGTTCGCTGGACCGTGCGCGACATTCCTTGTCTGTCCTAGCTCATGCTCGGCGTGCCACCGCGCTCATTCGTTTGTCGAACCAGCCCTGCCGATAAGTAGCTGTAACCGAAGTCTGGTCGGAAAGGCTCTCGCAGACCATCGTAGATTTGACCTGCGACTGAGTATTTGCTCCGGAAGGAGTTAGAGGACGGCCCGAAGAGGACGGACAAATGAAGCGCGCCAGGTTCACGGAAGAGCAGATTATCGCGTATTGAAGGAGCATGAGGCTGGGGAGAAGTCAGCCGACCTGCTCGCAAGCACGGTGTCATCTTGATGTGCTTGTGCCGATCTTCTGCGGCCAAACCTCACTTTATCGCGCTCCTTCATGAAGTGAAGGCCAGCCACCAATCCTGGTAGGCATCCCACGAGCGCTCTTGGCGCTACAATTCGCAGCCCGTGGAGCTTGACGACACTCCCGGGAAGGCGAGGTGGTAGCTTTGTTATGGCAAGGCAGCCCACCCAAGTTAGCGGCGCGTGGTAGGGACAGCGCTTTTCAGGGCCGACAAAGCGTCGAATCACGTTGCCGCTAACTTCCACTTTGGTCGAAGTCGACGGTGATCATAAACGGGACAAGCGTTCGCCGGCCGAGCTGAGGCGGCTGGGGCCGATATTACGCGCTGACCAGATGACACTCGGGGCCATCATCAAATGCCGACGCAATCGCCTTTTGCGGTTGCCCGAGGATGCGTTCGTCAATGGGCATCCAGCGCATTCGGCCTTCGCGCTCGCAAGGCGCTGACTGGTATCTGGAGGGCGTCCGGCTTACCTGTCGGGCAGACCCCATTGAGAGCGCTGCCAGAGGGGGGCTCAACGTGCGGACCGGAGATCATCCGCGACACTCGACGAGCAGCGAAAGGACATGTCGGGTTGGATGCCGTCCACCGTCGTCTTGATGTACTAGTGCCCGGTGAGTGGCTCACACCACTCCCATTCGCCGCTCTCGATGTCTTTGATTGCCATCATCGATGGATCGATTCCGCTGCGTTCCGTCGGGGTTTAGTCCGCTGACGTGTGTGATCCTTTCGTGAGGGTTCTTTCCGTCCTTCTTGTTAGTGCGACGAAATGCGTGCGCGTTTGGCCATTCGAGTCTCTCCTAGATCGGCAACCAGCTTAGACGAAGGTAGTCGATCAAGGCTGCCATCAATCATGGTAAGCTCGCTGGAGTCCTTTGCGATACAAGTTGGCGGTGCCCCGTATCGCGATGTGCCCTTGCATGAAAGCGGACGGGGCGAGTCGATCATCTCGGCTTTCCGAAAGCTCCTCTGCTTATTCATCATCAAGCATGCGCCGAAGCTCACTTGGAGGGAATTGCTCCAGATCGAAAGCAAAGTCTTCTTGATCAATAGACGCTGGAGCGGCAAGGTGATTATCCTGTCGTCCGTGAAGCTCGTCATGTAAGTCCTTTTCCAGTTGCTGGAGCTCCTCGGAAGGCACGGAGACTGGGACGTGTTGATTATCGACAAGATCCAGTACTCGCCGACGCTCCCCCTGACGAAGCTGCTCTGAATCGAATGCGACTTGCTCCTGGATAAGAGACGGCGAGGCGAATTGATCATCGTGTTCCTGTAGCTGCTCTGCGGACTCAGCATCAAGCAGTTGCCAAAGCTCCTCTGGAGGAAACCACCCTGGATCGAAAGTAAATTCTTCTGAATCAATGGGAACAGGAGGAGCGAAGTGATCATCCCGTCGTCCGTGAAGCGCGTCGTGCAAGTCCTTTTCCGTTGCCGCAGCTCCTCTGGAGGGACGGAGATTGGCGAGTCGCTGGGTTGATCATCGAGATGATCCAGTACTCGCCGAAGATCTGCCTGAGGGAGCTGCTCTGAATCGGATGCGACTTGCTCTTGGACGAAAGCCGAGGTGGCGGGTCGATCATCTCGCCCCTCGGTAACCTCCTGTGCGTCTTCATCCTCGAGCAGTCGCCGAAACTTCGCTGGAGAGAACTGGTCTGGATCGAAAGTAAACTCCTGCGGATCCATGAAGAACGAAGGCGCTGCGTGATCCTCCAATCGTCCCTGAAGTTCGTCGTGCAAGTTCTTTTCCAGTCGTTGAAGCTCCTCCTCTGAACGGACGGGAACTGGCAAAGGGATGGCTTCGTCATCAAGATGATCCAGTCCGCGCCGAAGGTGCTCCTGAGGAAGCTGCTCTGGATCGACCGCGACCTGTCCTTGGAGGAGAGCCGACGCCAACGGGACGGGTAGATTTTCCTGCACCTCCTGATGCTCCTCTTGCCGCTTAGCTTCCTGCAACGCGCGGTGCTGCGCAGCGGCGGCGTCGATGCGTATTGGGTCCGTCAGTGACGCGGTTTCAGGATTGATTGGAGGCACGTTGGGAGGATTGAGCTTGGCGCGAGTGCGCCCCGGACGCACGATGGGCACCACTACGCCCGTCGACCGAAAGGTCCGCAGATGCTCTAATGCCTTAACGAGTCTGTTGCTATTAGAGGCACCGCTGAACTCGCGCACGTCACTGCCATCGCTCAGCGATTTGCCGTCTAGCCGAGCAACAATGCTTGGTTTGTTTTTTGCGAAGAGCCAACGGCTATAGCCAATAAGAGAACCTGCATTCTGCTTCGCCGTAACGGCGGCCGTCCCGCCCTCAATAAGCGCCTCCTCAAGCCTGAAGATATCGGCAGCATCCTCGGGATAAAGAGGCCGCCTGTCCCACTGCCCCCGGATTATGACGCCCGTTGAGGCGACCGGCATTGCTCCGCCACTTCCTCCTGAAGCGGCGCTTGCGCTCGGTTTCCGATATACCAGAACTTCTTCCAGATCGTTCAGCGTCCTCTGTCTTTTCGCTGCTCTCGATTGAGCTGCGTCATGTTCATGATTGATGGGGGCCTCCTCGCTTGCCAGAAGATTGCTCCGGGCACGTGCATCCATCGCTTCGTCCGGGGATTGCTGGCCATCGTTAGATGCGTCTTTCGCTGAGGGGAGCGCGCGCGGTCGCCCGCGAGAAACCATATGACCGGAATCATGATAAGCACGAAGCACGCTTACGCCTGTCTTCATGAGGGCGTCTTTCGGAAAGTAAGTATCTAGGTGATTAACCAGGGACTGGTGGTCCCTTAGATCAGTCGTTTCGCCACGGGCGCGGAGATCATTCGCCAGTCGACGAAGTGCCTGAGTATAAAGCTTGACCGTGTTCGGTTGTGGGTTCTTCTGAGCCGTATATTGAGCAATCGCCCTGTCGATAAGGTCGCGGTCTTCTGTAGATAGATGTGGATAGGAGCCTCCAGCGCCGATGGGCGCGGCTTCGGCCTGCCTTGCCTCAGCCAAGTGCTGCTCAAAGCCATCTTGTCCGGCCTGGCTTGTCTGCGGCTCTTGCGAGACGTCGTGCTGCACCTGCGACCAAGCTGGCACGTTAAACGGGTCAAAATCTTGCAGGTCCACGCTAACCTCACCTCCAGGATCAACTGAACAGGTCTGCCTAGTCGGGCAAGCTTTCGAGAACCTGACCTGGCTATGGTTCCGCGGCGGAGAGTTAATCGCGGTGGCCAACCTCGGAAATGACCGCGTTCGGGACCAGGCTCTTCTGAACAATCCGCCTCACCCTCCCTGGGATCCAAGGACATCTTTTTGTCCATAAGCTCTTACAGCTGGCGCACCCTTAGATCCTAACGGGCTCGTCTGGCGCCGGTCCCTTCAACAAGATCGCGAAGCTCAAGTCCCATGCGGCACGAGATGATGGACCAAAATGGCGTTAGCGATGATCAGAAGAATATCAACGTAGATACCAAAAGATTGAGCGCGTGTTCAGTTTGGGGCGTGTGCGTGATGCTTGTGGGGTTATGAACGTATGATAATCCCACGCCTGCATATATTCCCGGAGCAAGATGGGCGGTATATGTTCCGGTGATTGCCGTGGTATCACGATGCGCAAGCTGGCCTTTAGCCAGGGCAGCATCCACCGCAAATGTGCTCCAGCTCGTCTTGCTAGCAACGAGTGCAATCAGATCACTGGGCCGGCTATCAAAGGGCCCTTTCGCATAAAGACGAAGCTCGTAATATTGGCTGATCTTGTTGAGGACAGGCGGAGCTCCCATGATGGAGAAGCCGCCATAGATGCCGCGAGACGGCGTCCCACTCGCGTCAATCTGCCAGAGCTGCCTGTCCGCAGCGATGTAGTGAAAATTATTCCCGCTCTCCCTTTGTTGCTTGGGATCCGCCAAATTCGTGTAGCGGCTACTGTTCAAACCAACGCCCGCCCGCAGCCACGTGTCGGGTACGCCTGCAGCAGCCTTGCTCTTGTAGCCGGCTTCGTCAACGAGAAGGATGCCCGCATTGGCCGTGCTCCAGTTCAAGCCAGCGGGATTCTCGGTTATGTGGGCATAGGCACCATCTGGACTGATTGAGCGCTGGACGGAGACCTTGTTGTACAAGCGATCGTCAAAATTGTACTTCAAGTTGACCGCCGGCGTCGGTGCAGCGTTGGTGCTCATCCCTCCCTGGAACAAGGCAGACATGTTCGATCCTGTAATCCCTCCGAACAATGTGCCGGTGAACTCATTTTGGTTTCTGAGGTAGCCAAGTTTGAGTTCTAGCGTCCTGTCGAAGAAAGTCTGGTAGTAGGCGAGCGTATTGATTCCCGCTCGATCTGGTCCCGGTCGATCCCACGTCCAGTATTGCTGCTCGGCTCCCACGACAATCTGTCCGTCGGCAATGCCAAACCGGCTGAGATCGTAGGTGACGATCATGAAGCTTGCCGACGCGAAGGTCGGGTTCTGGCCCATATAAAGCTGGTTTGCGATAGTGCTTCTGGCCGCATTCGGCAGCTGGTTGTTTACAAAGCTGTTGTGCGTCCAGCCGATGTAGCCGATGCCGACATCTGCGAGCGCCGATCTAACGCCGTCCTTGTCCTGACCAATCGTGTCCGCAGGGCCAGGTACGTTGAACCACAACCCTTTTTCACGCAGCTTGTCGTACCTTTCGAAGGGATCGATCGTCTTTTGCGGTCTCGTCTGGGCACCCCTGCCCGCATTGCCGCGCTTCTCAAAAGGCACTCCGGGACCTGCTGCTGGCGCCGGGGCAGGAGGGCGGATTGCCTGACGGATCAGGTTGATCCGGAGCCTTGCGGCCCGATCGGAGGTCTTTGCTCTTTTGCTGGCCTGATCCATAGAACTAGGATCAAGTCCGCTCGCGGTTTGTCCCAGTACGGAATTGCCGACCAGACAAGCCGCTAGCGAAAGCGCGATAATAAGCCCAAATTGCCTTCCCCTTGGTCTGAAATTGAAAGAAAGTGCTGCCGTAGCCGAATTTGTCCGAGGCGAGCTCGTCGCAAGAAGGCAATCGCGCATGGCGTACTTCGAGTCCATGTCTGCCGGTCATGAATAGATTGAACAGCGGCCTGATTGGCTCAGAGTGAGGTCCCGGCGTTTTCGCGTCCGAGGGCGAGGGGGACGAGCCAGAACACGATCCATCCGAAGAGGACCACTCAGGCTTGCTGAACCTCTCAGCACGCGGCGCGATGATGATCTGGTCCGAAACTCTGCTGGTGCATAACGCCGGTGCGCCGAGAGCCAGAGAAGGGCGCTGCTTCGGCAAATGCTCACGACGAGCGCGCGAGGGCATGCTGTCCTGGCCACCAAACATTGCGAATGTCCGCCCTGCTCACTGTGGGTCGGGCGGGTCTGGCGGTGTTGCGCATCTGCATCGAAGACGGCTTTCTGGACGAAACGGCAGCTACCGGAAAGCAAGGCTCGCCGTGCAAGAGGCTTGGATTCACGAAGCGCTTTAGCGGTATCGTTGTCAGCGAAACACGAGACAACCGCCAGGCTTGAAGTCGCGCGCGCGGCAACCTCACCACAACATCCAACGTGACGGCCCAGGAGTCCGGAGGAATCGGCCATCGAGCAGCTTTGGCAGGTATCGGCGAACAGTTGCTGGCTGCCGTGAGCGCGGCACAACCTGTCTTGCATTCGAATCCTTGACGTGCACGGCGTTCGTTGGTCACGCTTGCCACGAGCCCGTCATCTCGAACAACCTGCCGGAATTGGTAGTTGATCAAGTGCAATGGTTGCCGGTCCAATCAGCCATTGCCGCTCAGCCGATTGGCCGTGGCGCTTACGTGCCGCGTCCCGGCGGAGTTGCTGGTCTCGGCAAGCCGTGAGGGGGGCTCCATCGAACACACTGCAGGAATGAGTGAACGGTGTGCATTCGTGCCGGGGGTAAGAAAATCTCCAGGGTTCTTCTGAATGATGAAAAAATGCTGCGCCATCGCCGGCGAAGATGAATACCGTTGCTTGCTGGTGACGCTATCATGGAGAACGCGCGCAAATTGTCGCGTTGCGTTCCTCAAGAAGTGGCGTTTCATAGGAGCAGGGCAGCCGATCGGGAAGCTCGGCAAGATTGATTATCGTCGACGCTCGCCGCGTGAGCATCGCAGCCTATGGCGTCGACAAAACAAGCCTGCTGGAATGGGATCTTGGGCGAGGGAAAATGGACTTGATTGATCAAGCGGCCGCTTCAGACTTGCGGCCGCTCTTGCGCGGGCCGTCAAGACGAATTCTCCCGGTTTTGGTGCTCCCGCTTGTCCTCGTCAGCTCGTGTGCTGCTGGCGTCTGGCTTTGGGCTAACCTTGAAGCGTTTGTCGAGACGCCGGAAGCCCGGGACGTCGCTTCAACGATCAGCCTGTCACTGGAGGACAGGGCAGCCTTGTTTGAGATAAACTGGGCACAGCAGAAAACTGACGATGAGATCGCAGTACTCAACAGCCGGATCAATGCCCAGCGGGATGACCTCAAAGGGATCCTGGATCAGATCACCATGCTGACTTCGCGGATCGATTTGCTGCAGAGTGTAACACCTGTCCCTTCTGCTGCGTCAGAGCCTCCTTTGTCGCCAGCCCGGGCTGCTTCGAGCGTCACCAGGAAACGCTTCGGGCGGTCCAAACCACAGTCGGAGGCGCGCCAGTGATCGCCGGACCGAAGACAGCCGACCCTTGAGGTCTGAGACGCTGCAGGCGTGGTCAACTGTGCTAGATGAGGTGGACCGTAGCTTCGCAAAGCTGCCTCCGGCCGTCAAATACCCGAAGTTTGTGCGGGCCGCCGTCTCCAGGGGCATGTCACTGAGGCCGTCTATCATCGCGCGCGCTCCAAGACAGGTGGCGCAGAGCACTTTCCGCATGATCGAGCAGTGGCCCTGAGCGGCTGAGCGCGCTGCGCCTCTCCTTGCGATCAGCTCCCTTTTTAATCAGCCCTCGCCAGTTCTGAGACTATACCTGGAAGCTCGTCTCATTACACCGCCGCTGCTTCTTCGAAATCTGCCTGTCTGCCCGAGGCGCCTCTTCGGATCGTCCCCGCGAAGAGCTTAGAGGTTTGGGATCTGCTCACATGCGTGGCTTAGTTAATAGGGATGCGGTCGAGATAAGTGTCGAACGCGGCAGCAACGGCGCGAATGACAAACCGGTGCTCCTGCTTGACCCGAATGAATCCCTCTTCAATCTCCACTATCCCGTCTTCGGCAAGCATTCCCAGGCGGTCGGCCGAATCGAGAAGAGGAAGCGGATCAAATCCGTGAGCAGCACAGATCGCAGGTACGTCGGCCTGCAAATCGCACATCAGACGCTCGATGATTGCGGCGCGGAGGCAATCTTCGGCGGTGAGACAGTAGCCTTTTGAGGTTGCCAGACGGCCAGCCTTAATGTGTTGGTGATAGGAAGCGGTTGCGATCTCGTTCTGGACGTAACCGTCACGCAGACGGCCGATGGCTGACGGACCTAAGCCGATCACGGTTTTGCAGGTATCAGCCGAATAACCCAGGGAGTTGCGGCGCAGCCGGCCAGTTTTCTGCGCCAGCGCGAGCTCGTCATTGGGCAGAGCGAAATGGTCGAGCCCGATCTGGCGGTAGCCGGCCGAGACCAGCGTATCTGCAATAGCCGCGGCTTGCTCAGCGCGGGCGACATTATCCGGCAGCGCCGTCTCATCGATCTGGCGCTGACGTTTCATATAGGAGGGGACGTGAGCATAGCCGAAAACCGCAAGCCGGTCTGGCCGCATGGCCAGAGCCGTCCGCGCGGAGTCCACGCAGGACCGCACCGTCTGATGCGGCAGTCCGAAGAGAAGGTCGAAATTGATGCGGCTTATCCCATGCTGGCGTAGGCTTTCGACGACAGAAGCTGTCAGCACCTCGCTCTGCACGCGGTTGACCGACCTTTGAACCACCGGATCGAAGCTTTGCACGCCGATGCTCGCGCGGCTGATCCCGGCCGCTTGTAACATTTCGACCATCTCGGCCGTGACTCCACGTGGATCGATTTCTATCGCGATGGTAGCTGATTTGCTGAATGCAAAGCGGTGGCGCAGGAGTTCCATCAAGGCGAGAAAATCGCTCGGTGCAATGGTGGTCGGCGTCCCGCCGCCGAAATGCACGTCGCTTACCGGCAGAGCACGCGGCACTTGCTCTGCGACCAAGCCTATCTCGTCCCGCACTGCCGCCAAGTAATTGCGGACCGGTCGCTCGCCGCGAGTGAGGCTTGTAGGGAAGCCGCAATACCAACATATAGAGCGACAGAAGGGAACGTGGATGTAGAGCGATACGGGTTCCTCAGGCGGCAGCCGCCTCAGCCACGTCTCACAAGTCTGGACACCGACCATCGCGGAGAAATCCGGTGCGGTTGGATAGATGGTGTACCAAGGCAGGCGAGCATCGCAATACTTGTTAAGGAGAGAGGTGTGCAAGGCTTAGCTTTCCCATGCTCAAACAGCATGAGGCTGACCGATGCTCTCTCTAATGTCTTTGCGTTATGTCAAACCCGCCTAATGGCTTCTGAGATCCGGTCCCGTTTTCGATGTTACTGCCAACCCGGCTTAGGCGCAGGGAGGGAGTGAGAGCCGCTCGTTGACGATTATCTGGACGTTTAGGATATGAATTTCTCGTGCGAGCACGGTTCAAGCGGCTAGACGTGCCCGACGAGCTGTCGCGAACGATCAATCGCTCATCCGAGGGCGCGTCGCTTCGCCCCCGTTGACGGCCAGGTCATTTTTGCGACGAAAACAGGGAATTGTAGGTTTCACCAGGAGCGGCTGAGCTTGCCGCTGGATCTTCAAAACGGGTTTTTCAAGCAAAGCCGATTGGTTGCTCACAGAGTTCGACGAATGCATCGGTCCAAGGCCGGCGTGACACGGAAGATAAGTTGCTTGCTAGATGAGAGCGCGGGGAGCGCAATACACAACGTGACGCGACGTGCGATTTAAGTCCTTTAGCGCAGCCGACGAAAACAATTCTTAATCCCTACCATCGAACGCATAAGCCTCAATTCCGCCACGCTGGTTGTCTCATTGCCACAAGCATCATCACGGATGTACTGATGATGTTGGGGCGACCCCAGCGCACTTTCAGCCCCCCGGCCAAGTGCGTCGGGGCGCCTTGGTTCAGTGGCCTCTCGTCGCTTTCTAATGCAGCTCACGAACTCAAAACAACTTGGACGTTGCTGATGGCAGAGCGAATCCCGGCCGGATGCATCGGACGAGACCAATAGTTTCTATTCTGCTTCATCAACTAGGGCGTTTTCTTTTTAACATCGCCTTTGGAGCTATCCATCCCTGCCAGATCGCGCATATCTATTCCGTTAGCCTTCATTGGCGTCGCATCGATGCGATGCACCTGCAGCTCTCAGTTTCAAATAGACCGCCTGGTCAGGCCTCGACCATCCCGTCACTAGGTTCTCGATGCTGCGAGCTGGAGCCGTCCATGCAGGAGCCGGCTGGCAGATCTTGCACCTGTTCATTGCATGCAAATCGCCTTCGCATCCTGGCATCCCAGTTCATTCACAATGGATTGAGGAAGTTTGTGGTTCGGTAGGCCAATCGAACCTGGAGCTCATCTCGCGCGAATGAGAGCTGAGCCTAGCCAGGCGTCAAGCTGCCAAACAGCTTGATCGGTCGAAGTGGGCAGCCCACCCAACCTCTGTTGTACAACGCCGACGGCATCGAACGCATCGGGGACCGGTAAAAGGATGACTATTTTGGCGCGGCTGCAAAGGCAGCACGCGCGACATTTTGATGGCTTCGTGGCCGAGGCGGCTCATTGCCGCGCCTTCGCATCCATGCCATCTCGAATTGCCTGCGACTTTATGGCGCTCAGCACATCATCTTCCCTGACATTCTCCATGAGAACGTAACCGACACACGCGCGGGGCGTTGCAGTTCTACATTGAAGTAGATCTTCCTGGCCCCCACCGCTCTTGAGGAAGTCGAATGCGCCCCCTGTCGCGATCCGCAGGGTAGCGAGAGCGTACCCGATCGCCTCCCATCAGATGCTCTTCTTCCTGTGTTACTGCGCCCCAGATTGGAGGTCCGCGCAAGCCATAGACGAGATGGAGGTGCGCCTCATCCCGCTCGCGTGCCCCGCCAACATTGACCCTCCCGCCAAATGGGAAGCGCGAACGAGATGTGACTAGGTACGGACCGCTCGGCTCATGACCATCAGCTGGAATGCACGAGGTGATCCGCCCCATCGTCGCTCGACCCGACAGCTTTTAGTGGTTGCGTTGGTTAGTCAAGGCGCGCGGACCAGACTTAAGCTGCAGCCTCCATCATGTTGCACCTCGATCTGACCGTGCTGGATCTCCTGCCGATCCCAGGGAAGATGGGAGTTGAGACTTTCAAGCGAGAACCAATTGGATCCCGGCAACGAGCAGAACCACCACGAGGACAAATCTGATGCCTGCCGGGTTCAGGCAGTTCAGGCCGACTATCGTTCCAGCGACCGCACCCGCCAGCGCGGAGATAGCGTAAAGAGCCAAATCCGGAGAGGGAAATTGGCCGCTGAAAAGAGCTCCGACGAAGCCGACGGTGGAATTAGCCAGAATAAAAGGTGGTGATAACGCGACAGTCTGCTTCGGTGATGCCCAATTCAGTGTGATGAGCGTCGGCGCGAGGAACACTCCGCCGCCCACGCCGGTCAGGCCGGAAACCAGGCCAAGGGCCGCGCCAATGCTCACGCTTGCCGTGAGTGGAGTTTCGCGAACACGATCGGCAGCCCGTCGCCGCTGCATGATCATCACGGCGCTCGCCAGAAGAAGAACGAGCCCCGTCAGCGTCTTGTACATGTGATCCCCGAGCACAATCAGGCCACCGGCAAGCGACGCTGGCATCGACGAAAAGAGAAGCGGGCGCAGGATTGCCCAGTCAACGACCTTGTTGCGGTTGAAGAGCCACGTAGAATAAGTCGCGACGACAATGTTGAGGCCAAGGGCCGTCGGGCGCATCTCTGTCGATGACATACCAAAAAATGCCATTAGCGAGACGAATGCAGTGCCACCAGCCTGGCCAACGCTCGCATAGAGCAGTGAGATGATCGCGAAGAGCAGAGAAGCCATGCTTCACCAATCTTGGCGACGATCTTCGCCGTTTTCCACCGAGCCCATCATGATTCGTTCATCAGGTGCGGTCTAACTGTGTTTCTGCTTGCGGACGGATCTAAGCGCTTCGCCGGAATCGCCGGCCGGAGGTGCAGTCAGTTTAAGTTCCTTAACGAGTGCCATGTTTGGGCCGCCCCATCAATTGCCGAACCTTGGTACTTGACTGGGCTGGAATAGGGCTGCGTTTGGCCCTAAGGGGGCGGCATTCGATGGGGCCGCCGCATTTCTTGCTGTAACTCACCTGGTGCCGCGCCTCGCAATGGTGCTGTCGCCTTTCCTGCGCATGTCATAAATGCTTCGACGCTCCTACGTCGCAACCAACGGAGCGCGTTCGAAGCCCTTTCTGCGACGTTTGATTTTGGTGAAATCAACAGTTGGTATGACACTTGCTAGTCTGTCGCGGGTCCTCTCCCTGCTGGAGAAGCGCATGCAAAGTGTCCTCCGCATCAAGCAGATCTCGCGGTTACGAGTATCTCTTGTTGCGCCTTTAAGGTGGCCTCTTTCTGCACGTTCGGTACGTTTGCGCCAAGCCTGCCGGACGGATTCGATGAGACGCCGCACAATGATGCGAGGAGTATGGCTTCTGCCTCGACTGTTCCGTGTTGCTCATCGATCGCGTCGCCGCCGCCGTCGCGCGGCAGAGAGTCGGCGAACGGTTAGCGATGGCAATTCGCAAGATTGGGAAAAGACATGACTCTCCTGTTGTCTTCGTCTCTAAGCAGAGAATGGATGCTGGCAGGACGCTCGTCGGGTCCCGCGCCGCCAAGCCGCTCGAGCTTAGCTGTATCGCGCACATCAGAGCCCAGGATCTCGTCGTGGTCGGCCTCGAGACAGACTAAAGCGTCGTTCGGCTGCGTTTTCTCGCCATGCAAGCTCAACAGAGCCAAGCCTTTAACGCTGGAGCTGTTTGGAAGCTCAGTTCAGGACCCGCGGACCTTCTATCGGTGCCGGCATCATCAAACGCGACACCGTTGGGTTCGTATCGATGGCACAATCCTTCAACACGGATGACGGGCGATGATCTCCGATTTGGCCAATGCGCTACCGGCGAACTGGACCGATCACCTCCGCTCAGCCTCGGAGGCAGGGATGATGGCGCTATCTCGGGTGTTTGAGGCGATCATGCCCGCGCATTCAGCGGCAGGGCAACGTATTCGGCGAATGGCGCCCGGCACAGCGCGAGCGCGCAGACTGCACGAATAACTAACCCTCGAGTTCAGCTCATGGACTGGAATTTGGCTCCGCCGGAAACAAGCGCAATCGAACACGATGACGGGGAGCTCGCTCGTCGTACTGAAGCGCCCATCATGGACCTCTTTAGCTTCACCGAATGCGCGAACCAGACTCATTCACTCAGAGCGCTATTCGAGCTTCTTGTAGGCTGTGCCACCAAGGAAGGCTTCAGTGAAGTCGCATACGGCGCTCTCAACTTTGTTGAGCCACTTCGGCTGGCGGAGTATCCACCCCCGACCGTGGCCGTGAAGTGGCCACCAGACTGGTGCGACCGGTACTTCAAGCGCAAGTACCATAATATAGATCCGGTGGTCCGGCGGACGCCGATGCTTTCGCGCCCCTTTTTGTGGGATCAACTCGCCGACCACTATCAGCTTCAACCGGACGAAAAACGCGTACTGGACGAGGCGAAAGAGGCGGGGCTGAAGCATGGCATGAGCGTGCCATTGTTTGGCCCGTTGGGTCGGATATCTGTGGTGTCGTTTGCATCTGCGTCCGACGAGGCTGATCCTCAGGACCGCATCGGTCATCTCAACGCGCTGGCCTGGCAGTTTCACACCGCCTATGGCGACATCGCTCGCCCCTGCGATAATGGTTGCGAAAGAAAAGTTGCACTATCGGAGCGGGAGATCAGTTGCCTGCGGTGGGTGGCAGAGGGGAAATCGTCATGGGAAATTGGGAAGATCTTGAAAATCAGCGAGAATACAGTCAATTTTCATATCAAAAATGCGATGCGAAAGCTGGATGCGACCAGCCGGATTCAAGCGGTCGTTATGGCGCTTCGCCTCAATGTTCTTTGAATTGTGAGGAACGGGCACCCATTGCCAAATCGCTGGATTCCAGCTTCTGGCAAGTTCAGCATGGCACTTTCAGCGAAACCGCAGATACAAAGCTCCTTGGAGCAAGTCTGAAATCTACGCCGCGTGAGGTTGTGGAGCTCCATAAGCGTCGATGAGACGTCGAGTCGACTGACCTGGTCCGCCAGTGTTGAAATCAAACGGCGTCGTTCCATCCAGTCGGTGATCCATGCTTAGACGAGCTCGGGCCTGGTGCTTGGGAACTGGGAAGGGGGTGCCGCGGGGGAGAGGAGCATCTGACGAAAGAGCCCCGACCGCAGTCGGGGCTCCCGATTCACGCAAACGCGTGGAGGTCTCTATTTGGCAAAGGGTGAGCCAAACTTGTAATTGAGCCGTGCCGTGATGAGATCGACGTCCTGGTGGGCGCGGTCCGTGCCGAGAAACCCTGTGAAGCTTAAGTTGCTGCGCTGCATGAACAAGTGGTTATACTCGACGCCAGCTGACCAATTCGGCGTGAGGCTGACTTCGGCACCTGCGCCCAGCAGGCCACCCCAACGCACATCATTGCTGTTGGCAAGCTCGGTGCGAGAAGCTACCGAGTTGAGGTGATAGGTGTTGCTGGTCACCGCAGCACCACCCTTTCCGTAAAGTAGGACGGCATTGAACGCGTAGCCGATATGCCCCGTGAGTAGACCGAATGCGTCTGTCGTGGTGCCAACGGCGTTTGCCGGAAAGGCGGTGCTGACATTGGAGCCGCTGAAGTCGGCCCAGTTGCCCTGACCTTCGATGCCGTAGACCATGTTGAAGATCTGCCAACGATAGCCAATCTGACCGCCAATGGTCCCGCCAGTCGAATTATGGCAGCCCTCGGGAGTGACGCCATTGAAATCCCAGCAATTGTGGCTCGTTCCCCAACCGCCATTGACACCGATATAGTAGCCGGACCAGTCGATAATCGGGGCTGCGACCGGCGGCGGTGCCGCCTTGACCTTGACAGGTTGCCCCGCCAAGT
Source organism: Bradyrhizobium sp. CIR18 (assembly GCF_014198295.1). Lineage (NCBI taxonomy): Bacteria > Pseudomonadati > Pseudomonadota > Alphaproteobacteria > Hyphomicrobiales > Nitrobacteraceae > Bradyrhizobium > Bradyrhizobium sp. CIR18. Next base: position 189,610 of record NZ_JACIHF010000013.1, read on the forward strand.
CCGTGCCGAACGAGGGGGCGGCCGCACTGAGTGCGCCGATGGTTGCAGTCAGAATCAGAATCGTTTTCATTCGAGTGTCGTTTCCTTTCGGTGCCCCCCGGCGCCGTGCGTTTAACAATATGAACGCGAATTGCTGTAACTGCCGCACAACATGTCTTCGAAAGAAATGGGTCCAATCGCACGCCGCGTCAGATTGTGGAGCGCGCAACTTGCCATGCACTGCCTCGACCGCAATGCTGCGGCCCGACACTGGTCCTTCGCGCAGATGCTTCTTTGAATACGATCCGTTTGTGATGGCCTGTAACAGGAGGCAAGGCAGCGAGCTGTTTGGCTTCCTCTGTCGCTGACTAGTGACAAAGCCAGGCTGCGCCAACACGTCCCGTGCATGCTCGCTTTTCAGAGAGTTCGCCAAATGAAGACCGCTGATCGAGCACGCGCCTCCTGCGTGCAAGCTAAATCTTACGGTAGGACGCCGTGCTGCCGTGAGCGATGCTGCGATGATCGATCACAGGCCTGGATCGCTTCTCTCAGGACCTATCGCTAGTGTAGCTCGATGTTCCTCAACCTCGGCGTCGATCGACGAATGTCAAGAAGCCGATGCGGCTGTGCTTAACGAGGCTCTTGCTTGAACTTGCGCAAGCTCGTGCCGAGCCAAGGGGCAGGAGAGGAAACGGTATGGCTTTTCCTGGTGCCAGCGAACATTAGCGCGGCTGTCCCGCCTCCGCCGACTTGCTCTGTGACTGGCCTGGGGTCACCAGAAGAGCTGCATAGGCGAAAGTCGTCGAACGTGCTCGTCAGCGGCGAGGCTGAACATGAGTGGATTAAGGTCAGCTCCACCACGTTCTGCCCCGGTTGTTTTCCCGCTGCATAAGGTCCCCAAGTGCCTTAACAAGCCAAACTCATGTGGCAATAGAGCTTAAAGCGCCTTGTTGCTCGGTTGACGGCGCCAGTTCAGCCCGCAAGCTGCGTATCGCCTCGTTAGCCAGATTCAAAGTATTCCGTTCACCCTTCCTGATCGAAGACTCAAGGAAAGTGCACAACCGGCTATGGAGGACCGTCTTGCGATTATGCGCCAGCAACGGATCCTTCTCAACAAAGCGCCAGGCTTTGTCCAATGCGACGCTCACGATAGCATCTTGCATCTGCACTTGCTCGGATAACAACTGATCCATCTCAACACTCCACGACTTCCTGATACAAGGAAGTACCTTCTCAAAAGCAAACCGAGAGTCTGTGGCTTGTCCCAGCAAGTAAGACATCAGAGCCGCAGTACGCTCGGACATCGAGCTGCTCTCGATGCTTCAATAAATTTATAGATGTTTGTTGAAGTTACGATGACCCCAAATGTCGTATTACCAGGCGCAATTCGAATAATTCTGAGGCGGTTGACACCAGCTCGCATTGTTCGCGCGGCTTCGTTGCCGAAGTGCTCTTGTTGCTCGGTATCGGGCGAGGGGCTCTTCTTCCTGCAATCGGAAGATCGGCCCATGCCAATCACGACTAAAGCCGAACATCGATGAAAAATGGATCGTTCGGCTCCTTTCGCAGTCTCAGCCCAGAAGCGCTTCTGGAAACCTGTGGCGTTTTCCAGCTACTGCTTGTTTGCTTTCTGACATGTGTCCGCCGGGACTCGTCCTTTGCTTGACCCCGCGGCCTCTAGCTTTCGAGCATGGTGGTGAACAGTTGTGATATCGAAAAGCCAGCGGAACCGGCGCGCTTACGGGACGGTGAGCCCATAAACGCCAAGTCGTCGATCTCTGGTACGTACGGCCGTAGCACTCAGCCCAGCGATAAACGTTCGATAAGCGCCAACAGCCGCAGAAAAAGCCAAAAATGAAATCTCAGTCCGCTGCTGCACGTGACAGAATTAGTTTCGCGATCCTCATTTGGTTGGCGGGTGTTCGGAGATCTGCCGGTAATGCGGCCACGGCCTGATCGAGAAGGCGTCCCAGAACCTGAAGGTCTTCTGGGTAGTAAACGCCACGGTCTCGCGACAGTCGCGTCGTTTGCCGGTCGCCGGCGCGGCCTCTGGTTCTCGTATCGCCGAGCTGGCCGAGCTCCAGTTCCGCCGTAATCATTTGGTTTGTCAGGGCGTTTAGCAGTCGGATCGCTTCGAGCTCGTTGCCTTCTTCGCGTATGAGGGCGGCCACGATGTCGAGTTGCAGGTCGATGCGATCCTCGAGGTTCTCTGAGCGTGAATTGGCAGGGTCAAGTTCCACGGTGTTGCTCCAAAGTAGTTGAATGCAGGCAGCAGGCTGAGTAACGGTTGTGTCGTGCTTTCCCGTTCGCGAGACGCAAGACGCGGCGATAGAACGAATGGGTGCTGCACAAGGCAAGGCGCGCACGCACGGTCGCCGTAGGGAGAGGGTGGCAGGCATGCGCCGCGAAAGGACCGCAAAGGCGGAATCGACTATAAAGCGCTGCGAACTGCGTTGTAGATGGCCCGTCATTTGTTTCGACCGTCGAGCCGGTCCAGCGCGTCGGACGGTGGTAGCGACTCCAGCCAGCGGGGACACCGCTGATGACGGCAAGTCGAGAAGTGCGGCCCGAACTGCTGCCGGGTTGCGTGCCGCCTGACATAGCGCTCGAGACGTAACCGGAGGTCTCGCCAGGCAGAATGCAGTAAAGAGCGCTTGGCGCTGGACGAAGCTGTTGCTGAAGGCGCGCCGTCAACTGGTCCAGACCGGTCTCCTCATCGTGCCAGAAAATTAATTCCCAGCCCATGCCAGGCAACCCAGAAACAACATCCGCCACATACGTCTGCGGTTTCTCTCTGCATTCGTTGACAGGCGATGCCTGGCCCGGTGAGGGTGCGGATGGGCTCCTGGAGGGGGGGCGCGCCAAGAGACAAGTCCGGCAGATCGCGCACCTCCCCCCCTCGTTGCGACGGTGATGTAAGGATTGCTGAGAAGGGATAACCGCGCCGGGGTATGGTCGAAGAGCGCCGGCGCATAGAACGAGATAGGGTGACGTCAGTTTGTAGGAAATGGGTGTGGAAGCCGCCAGCCGGCGAAGACTGAGGACGCGAGCAGAGTGAGAATCCACGATCACACGACGTACAGGGGCGGGCGGTAAGATCGCGAGGCTGGTCTCATCACACCGATCGACGTCAGTGCCTCGTCCTGGCGGGACGATATGCGGCTTGCACTTAGCGGGGTCAGATAGCCGACCGCACTGCTTTGTTTGAAGGCCGCGACAGCGTCGGATTGTAGGCGGCGCCCGCCTGGTAAGGGCAAAAAGCCCAGCCCGCACCGGTGTAGAGGGCCGTTCGCCTGCCCCAATTCTATGCAGCGCACGCATTTACCTTGGCCAAGTGGTGTGCGTGAGAGTCGATCTTCGTGTAGGGCCTTAATATGATTGCAAAGGGGGAGGCGCCGGCGTGATAGATCATGTGCCTGACGTGGCGATTAGCAATCCGACCACATTTGCGCCGCACGTGCGTCGATTCCAAAGATTGATGGGACTCGTTGGCGATGCAGCCACGAGAACCTTGAATCGGCCTGCGACTATGCTGAAAGCAAAAAGGGTCCATTGCTCACACGACATTCGTGAAACGTGCTTTCCGGAAACCGGCCACTGACTTATGAGGTATTTGGCCGAAATTGGTAAAATCGAAAGTGTTGATGGGATGCATCCAGTTCGTGGATCGCGCACGCGCGTAATCTCATCTCTTACATCGAAAAGCGGGTCAGTTGGTTTTTCCCTGCCGTCTTGGTGCAGTAAGCTTAGGGCCTTTTAGGCGAGCCTGCCGATTCGTTGATAACCGAACATCATTGAGAAGGAGGAAAGGTCGCAGGGCGCCCTCACAACGAAGAATTCCGTTCGAAAGCAGCGTCTCATGGGTCCGAGTCAGAAGAAGCGCAGTCAGAAAAGTCAACGGCTCGATCAGTGCCATTGAGGCTGACGATCGGCTTTGCGCCCAGGGCAAACGACGACCAACAACAGCTTCGGATAACCTCAGTGCGTCGGTCTACTTGCCAAGCGTACGATCTCCCAAATCCAGACTTTGTCCGCCAAAGCTATCGAGAATTTCAGCTTTGATTGCGGTTGCGGTGTACAGCGAAATCTCCAGCGGAAGGTTTCCGAATGCAAGCTGGCAAAGCAAGTAGTTGGCACCTGCCACTTCCATCTGCTGAAGAAGGAGCTGTCGGACGGAGGCCGGCGTTCCAACGACGCACAATTCGCTCTCAAGCGCCGCATCGAAGGTCAGCGGAAGGGCGGGCGGCGTCGGAATGTCGTTCCGCTCGTAAAGGAACTTAAAGCTTTCCAGCCATCGCCGATACGCAGTTTCGGCCGCCGCATGAGCGTCCCGATCAGACTTCGCAATTACGACCATGCGGGCCAGCCCGAGAAATGGCTCGCGGCCGTGTGCGGCTGTATCGAGGGCTCGATGGGAGCGGTAGGCGTCCGTAACGTTCCGGACAACACGGGCCGGGCCTATGCACGCCAGATTGGCGCCATTTACAGCGGCCCACTGCGCCGACTCAGCCCGATTGCTCGCGATCCAGGTAGGCGGATATGGACGTTGATGAGGCCTCAACGTTAAGGGTATTTCGCTCAACTCGAAGTGGCGTCCCTGATAAGATAACGTATGTCCCTTCAGCGCAATATTCAGGATTTCACTGGCTTCCGTATAACGGCTTGGTGCGGCGTCTGCACTGATGCCGAAGAAGCCCCATTCAATCGGCTGTGAGCCCCGGCCTATCCCGACCTCGAGCCTGCCGCCGCTCAATTGGTCAAGCATGCAGATTTCCTCGAATACGCGCAATGGATGATAAAGGTTGAGCAACAGGACGAGCGGACCGAAGCGTAATCGCCGGGTGCGCTGCGCGACGCTCGATAGAAACAGGTTCGGCGAGGGCCCTCTGCCATGAGGTGTGCAGTGGTGTTCGGCCAGGTGATAAGCGTAGAAGCCGAGCGAGTCGCAGACCTCGATCAGCTTGAGACGATCTTCATATTGTCGTGCGGCATCTCGGCCGTCGTCATCCAAATGGTCGAAAATGCCGCACCTTAGTCTTGAAGGAAGGCCACTCTTCACTCGATCAATCTCCGGTTATGGGTCAGATGGCTGTTGCTTCATGCCGTCGCACTCAAAGAGGTCTCGTTCGTCATTCGACCGCTTAGGCCGCTCCTCTTTGGGGGCGTGGATCTGAGCTTGCACAATGAGAGTGGTCACGAGAATGCGCAAATCGCGGTCCGGGCGCACCCTTGATAGACGTTCCCGAAGCGCCTCCACGGCGAGCATGTGCTCGACCAGAAGCATCGTTAGCCGCTTCAGAGGTCCTGTGCCTGCGAGCCAGATCAGCTCCGCACGGCTACTATTTGTCTATCATCGGACGTAGCGTCTCCTTCAGGTCGACATCGGGTAGCTCTGCGAGCGCTGCAACGAAAGCAAAAAACGCTCCGAAAGCTGCAAGTATAAGAGAGCTTGCCAGTATTGCTGCTCCAACGACCTGAGTGCGTCTCATCATCGGTGTCACTTTGGGTTGGGGGAGAGGGCGTTGATGCCAATCAGTTCTGCTCGACAATTTCAACACGGCCGTCTAGCCAGCGGTAAACCAGAAAGCCAGGAGCCGCATTGTCTCCCTTTGTATTGAACCGGACTGGGCCAATCACGGTATCAGCGGGCCGTGAACGAAGTGCGCTGGCGATGCGCACAGCATTGAAAGAGCCGGTCCGGTTCACCGCCTCTGCCCATGCTTGCACGGCTGCATAGGCGTAGAGCGTGTAGCCTTCAGCGGACAGGTTGGAAGCTTTGAGTTTGGCCACCACGCCGGCCGCATTGGCATTCCTGGCTGGGTCCGGCATGAAGGTAAACAACGTGCCATTACCAGCGCTGCCTGTAATGGCCCAGAATTCAGAGGTCATCAACGGATCGCTTGCCATGACGATGAGTCCCGCTCTTGCTTCTGATGCCTGGCGTACAAACAATCCGATTTCGGTGTGATAGCCACCGATATAGGCGACGCGCACCCGATCCTTCTTCATTCTTGAGACCAGCGCCCTGTAATCCTTTTCACCGGCTACATAGCTTTGGCGAATGACTTGTTCACCGAATCTCCGAAGCTGTGCCTCAACGACGTCGGCGATACCCTTGCCGGCGGTGCTCTTGTCGTCGAGCACTGCGATCTTGTCGTTAGGGAAATTCCGGTGAATGTACTCTGCGGCAACGATGCCCTGTTGGTCGTCGCGGCCGCAGATCCGAAAGACACTCTCAAGGCCCCGTTCTGTTAGCTGAGGATTTGAAGAGCCTGGTGACATCTGAATGATGCCTGCTTCTGCGTAAATCCCGGAGGCCGGGATCGACGAGGAAGAACAAAAATGCCCAACGACCAACCGGACCTGCTCTGTCGTGAGCTTATTCGCGATTGCGACAGCTTGTTTCGGGTCGCATGCGTCGTCGGCGACACTCAATATCACCTTGGTATCGAGAAGTAGGCCAGAAGCGTTCAACGCCTCGACCGCCGCAGCCGCACCATCGCGCATTTGCGCGCCGAACGCAGCGCTGCTTCCGCTCATTGGGCCAACTACGGCAATATTGACCTCGGAGCCGCGCGCAACCGAGGCGAGGGCGCAGAAGAGAAGCGCTGAGCTCGCGGCAAAGGCGTAACGCCCATTTAACATTGTAGAGTTCCCAATGCTCACCTGAAGTGAACCTTCCAGCAGCCGTGATCAGCGCCTGCACGTCGAGGCTGCCTGCCAAGTGAAGCTTGCGTTAGTCGGCCAGATTGCGACCACGCAAGAGCCTACAATTTGACGTTGCGTGCGGTTCAAGCCCCTTTGAAGGAAGCCTCGAACAGGGCGCCAGGGAGCTCAGGTTGAGCCCATAAAACTGCCGGCCGCATCAGAGCCGCCGATCAACCAAGCGTCATCGCGTTTTCAAATTGCCAGGGCCGATCTGCAATGCGGTGAGGTGCCGGCTATGAGAACGTCAGTACGGCTGATCTTCCAACCCGCCAAGGGCGAGATCGAGATATTGCATGAGGCAGGGATCCCAACCAGCCAGACTACGGGGGGCGCTTAATCGTGCAAGTACCTTCAGGATCATCGAAACGCGGGAATCGGCGCCGGCGATTTCGCTGATCAGCAGGCGTGCTGCAGCTGCGACAGCCTTTGCCCGCTCGCCGCAAGGATGCTCGCCCCGATTCATACAATCACGCAGGTCGTTGCGGATCCGCCGCCACCGCTCCTCGCGATCTGCAGCTAACTTGCAGGTGCATCGGGACGTCTGATTATGCGTCTCGACCCGCGACATGGCGCTGAGGGTGGCAGGCAGCTCATCCACACTTACCTGGATATCACTGTCGTTGGTCATGTTGCGCAAGCGATCCCGCAGCAGAGTTGCTCGAGCGACTTGAATTTCTATCCGCTCTAAATGTTTGCGAAGAAGATCGATAAGTGAGGTCGTGCCCTCCATAGCTTTGCGGATCTCGATAAGGGAGAAGCCAAGCTCACGTAGCGCACGGATCTGGTGAACCCGTTGCACGCTTTCGCGGTCGTACATCCGGTGGCCCCCGTCAGTACGCTCTGAAGCTGCTAGTAGCCCGGTGTGTTCATAATGATGCAGCGTGCGTACCGTTACTCCGGTCGCCTCTGCAAGTTCGCCAATGCGCCATCGACGCCTTCGTGGTGTAGCTTTGCTCATGTTCTTCAATTCCAAAGCCTACAACCTGACGTCACGTGTGATTCAAGCTATTTCAAAGCTCTAGCTGGATCGTCTTCCATTCCAGCGCGTGAGTGGTGACTATCCTCAGAATGGCGGGGGATCAACCCTGAGGGGAAATGATGATCAACAAGTTCGTCAGGCATGCCAGTTGAGCCTCGCCAGCCGCTGTACGCTCCAGGATGAGTTTAGCGATTGCTGTGCGATTTTCCGGACTTCGCATCGATGGGGGTAGCGCGGTGACCGCACTATCATAAAGGCGTCCCAGGACGGAAAGCTCTTCCGGATCGAATACGCCGCTGCATTGCTCCAACGCTCAGCTCCTTGTTTGTCATTGCGTCATGGCAGCGCACGTCGTCAAGACGTTTGGCTGCGATAGGGCCAAAAGAAGTCAGACCCGCGGCGCGGAGCGACGAAGATGCGATGTACTCACAGGTGATGCGACAGGGCAACACGCGTGCGCGATGCTTGCTTTGAGCGCAAAAGATCGCGGTCGTGTGCATGATCGATGACTATCACGCCCAAGGTGCGTGATGGTACTTCTCCGAAGAAGCCGAAGCCTCTCCGCTCATCGGGCGCCGCTACTGATTCGGAGAGTTGACGAGGACAGCCCAGCGCCGAGTCTGATGTATCGAGGCAAGTGCGCCCGGCGGCCGGGTGCAACGTACGTCCGTGCCTCTAAAACAGGCCAACAGCCTGAGCCGCCGCTCGCACGTCGAGCCTATTGCCAGCGTGCGAAAGACCTACACAAGGTCGTCATGATAGCCGTCCGCTGCGACGATCTTGATAGAGCGACAATGAATTCGAGCGAGGCCAGCCTAAATTGTCTGCGCTGAGGCATTCGTTGGGATATGAGGTTCGCGGATCTTGCGAAAGTCCTTACGAAAACGGCGAGTCAGATCGTGCGAAATCTCAGGCAGTATCCGCTCGTTCAGAAGCGCAGATGATGGAGGGCTGTTCTCCAGTCACCATGCGGGCAGCCTCCTGCAACAATATCTGTCGCATCCATAGGCTTTCCGGGTCTGTATTCTGAAGCACGGGCCATTGGACCGCCTCAGTGAAGGCGGGGAATGGCTGCGGGAGCTCCGCAATGCGAAGGGGCATCGTTCTTTGGAAATGCTTTACGAGGCTTAATGGCATCGTCCCTATACGGTTCGTGCCTACCAGCAGGGGCGGGATCATGCTGAAGCTCTGCACGAGAATGTCGATGCGCCGATTGAGACCGAGATCGAGTAAAAAAGATTCCTCGGCCGGCATCTTGCGCGCACCTTTGAGCTTAACCGCCACGTGGCCCATCGACATGTAGCGATCAAATGTAAGACGCCGCAGTAGTTGGCTGTTCGTGCAGCAGCCTACGCAGGCGAGTCTCTCCTCGAATAAGGCCGCCCTGGGGTGCGTGCTGGACATGAATAATTCCGGCAAGATAATAAAATCGACTTCGCCGCGGCGGAGAAGCTCATCGTGCTCATCGGTTAGCGCCACCAGTTCAAAGCTGACGGCGGGTGCTTCTCGCGCGACGCGCTCCACGACATTTCGAAAGAATACGACCGTTATAAAATCAGAAAGGCCGATCCTGAATCGCCGGTTCGATCGAGCTGGATCGATCACGTCCCGCGCGATAATTGATAACTCAATGTGCGTTAGAGCCTCGCGCACAGGAGCTGCGAGTCCTTCCGCGCGTGAGGTCGGGACAAGTTCCCGCCCTCTCATCCCAAACAGCTCATCACGGAAGTAGGAACGCAGCCGGGCAACGGCTGCGCTCATGGCAGGCTGACTAAGGTTAATCTTGCGTGCCGCTGCGCTGAGGTTGCGCTCAGTCATTAGAGCATCCAGCGCGACGAGAAGATTTAGATCCAGACCATTGAAACGCATTTCTTCTTATCCGGCATGAACGTAGTTGCGGCGCATACCACGAGCGGTGACGGCCGCGTCTGGAGAGGTCCTATTGGCTTGCCGGAATGGACATCGTTTCCATTCACCGGTCGCGAAAAAGAACGCTCGTGAAATGACCGCAACGATAGAGAACAAGGCGGTAGGCCGACCAGCAGCCGGAAACCGTCAGGAGTGCCGAAGTTGATCGGTCTTGCCGCTTCGGGCGAGCCACGCAACAGGACCCGGTCGGTTGGTTAATGGCAGATCAACCCACTGTCCGGCCAGTGCCGTGAGTTCGCCAAAGCGCCCAGTCGAGGGCCGCGTAGCGCAGCGTTAGTCACGGCGGTCACCCTACAACCTGACGCAGTGTGTGGTTCAAGCGATTTTATGTGGCAAGCCAAACATAATTATACTGGAGGAGGCGTGTTGCGCCGCGATAGTGCGGGCGCCGCCTGTTTGCGGTGGAAGCGCACTAAACCTTACCTGCGGTCACCGCGCTCACCACTCGGCAAGTCTTCGCAGCCGATCGCCCGTTGGCAGCATCGCCTCCGAGACGTTGAGGTGACGAAAGCGGCCAACAGGTCGAAGGATTGTTAGCCTGTTTGGAACGCGCCGAGAGCGGCTTACGGTGAGCCTAGCAGCGCCTTCGAGTTGGAGGCTCCTGAGGGCCAGATGCCATGTTGGACGCTTCCTCCAGCAATATCCGCCGCATCCAAATGCTCGCCGGATCGGTATTGTGGAACGCAGGCCACTGCACAGCCTCGGTGAACGTGGGCAGGGGGAGCGGCGGTTCGACGATCCGCAGTGGCATCCGCTTTTCGAAGTGTTTGGCGAGTCGTAAGGGCATTGTGCCGATACGGCCTGTGTCTAACAGTATGGGCGGAATCAGGCTAAAGCCCTGCACAACAATCTCAATGCGTCTCTTGACGCCGTGCTCAAGCAAAAACCATTCTTCGAGGTTTGGTCTGAGCGCCCGTCCGAACTTCGCCGTAACGTGCCCCATCGAAATGTATTTCTCGAACGTAAGCTGCCGCGAGAGCTGCTTGTTCTCGCGGCATCCTACGCATACGAGGGTCTCGTCGAACAGCGTCGCCTTAGGATGCGCGCTCGACATGAACAGTTCCGGCAGAATGAGAAAGTCCACCTCGCCCCGGCGGAGCAGCTCATCGGGTTCATCGGAAAATGGTAGCAAATCGAAGCGCACCGCCGGAGCTTCCCGTGCGATACGGTCCACAATTTTGCGAAGAAAGACGATCGTCATGAAATCGGAGAGAATGAACCTGAAGCGTCGGCTCGACTGAGTGGGGTCAAAGGCGTCTCGCGATATGATCGAGAGTTGGATGTGCAGCAGGGTCTCCCGAACCGGACCTGCAAGCGCCTCCGCGCCAGGTGTCGGGACAAGCTCGCGACCTCTCATGGTAAATAGCTCATCTCGAAAATAGGTGCGCAGCCGCGCGATCGCAGCGCTCATAGCGGGCTGGCTCAGGTGAATTTTGCGCGCCGCCGCTGTGAGGTTGCGCTCCGTCATCAGAGCATCGAGCGCAACTAGAAGGTTTAGATCAAGTCCCTTGAACCGCATTTAGTGAGTCTATCCATCGTCTGGATGTGTTCCATCGAAACAATCAATTTTACCAAATTGCGGGATGTTGGATAGCAAACATCAGTTTGCAAAGGTAATCAGGCCTACCACGATGGCTGCTGCTCGTTCACGCTGGCTTAGAGAAAAACTCCTAGACGTGCGAGCAGTCGGTGCATCCGCTTCGAGTGCGGCTATGGGCGCGCCGTGCGAGCCGCGTCGCTTCTTCTCGGTGCGAAGCTCACTCGATCGAGCCGCCAGGCAGGCGTCCATAAACCTTGGTATGCGTGTTTCATCCGTTTCCATATTGGAGGTTTACCCGCGTACACTTGAGAGCGCGTTCAGCCGCATTCTAGTGTCGCGAAATAGCGGCAGGCGCAGATTGCGGATGCCAGGTAATTCAGGCGCCTCTCCAAATGGCTCGACCTGTCCACCGCATTCAGGGCGTATCGAAGATGCATAAGAACCAGTTTGATCTGATCCCACTCGGATGCGCCATCGATGAGACCCCGCGCATCAAGGGCCTGCAGCGATGCTAGACGACGCGGCTAAGCTCCCTGGTGCAGACATGTTCTGGCTAGTCCAATCGCCTCGTCGGCATCTTCCGGGATATCTCGCGCAGGGCATTGGCCGGGTGACGAGTGCGAACCATGGGATCGCTTCGTCGCGAGCGAAGGCGCACGGCGCGGTGCAGGCGAGTATTGATCAGCGGTTCGACGACTAGCGTGCTCACGTGACCATCTCCGCTCATAATTGCACTGGCGCAAGGAAGCTCGCCATGAACATTGCCGTATCCCCGACTGCGGAAACTCCTTCACGCGCTCAAGTGCAGTGGAGTCGTCGCTGGGAAAGCGAATTGCAACTCACCGATCATGCCGAACTCGCCGAGTTCTTCCGCAAGAGTTACGGGCCGACCGGTGCGTTCAATGCGCAGCCATTTGAGGGCCACCGAAGTTGGGCCGGGGCGAGGCCTGAGGTCCGCATTATCGGTTATGACGCGCAAGGGGTAGCTGCTCATCTCGGCCTACTACGCCGCTTCATCAAGATTGGCGGGGTCGATCTACTCGTTGCCGAACTGGGCTTGTATGCGGTGCGCCCGGATCTCGAAGGGCTGGGAATAAGCCACGCAATGCGCGTGACGTATCCGATGCTGCATGAGCTTGGAGTTCCATTCGGCTTTGGCACGGTTCGGCCTGCGCTTGCGAAACATATGACCCGATTAGTCGCAAGGCAGGGGCTGGCCACCCTCATGTCTGGCATTCGCGTCCGCTCCACGCACCCGGATGTCTATCCCAATTTGTCGCCGATCCGCATTGAAGACGTGATCGTGGTGGTTTTCCCGGTTGGATGCTCGATGGGCGAGTGGCCGGCCGGCACGATCATCGATCGGAACGGGCCTGAGTTGTGAAAGAGCGTTTCCCCCTATCTGCTGTCCGGTGCGACTACGCTGACGTGAGCGGAATTCGTCCTGTTTATTTGACCTTTGACGATGGGCCAAATCCATTTTGTACGCCAGAGGTGCTCGATGTGCTGGCGCAACATCAAGTTACGGCGACGTTCTTCGTGATCGGCATGTACGCGGCCGACCAACCTGAACTCATTCGACGAATGATTGCGGAAGGGCATGAGGTTGCGAACCACACGATGACTCATCCGGATCTATCCAGATGCGCACCTGCGGAGGTACGCGATGAACTGCTGAGGGCGAGCGAGGCAATCCGTTTGGCTTGCCCGCAGGCCTCGCCCAGGCACATGCGAGCACCTTACGGCATATGGACACAAGATGTGCTTGCTATCTCAGCGAGCGCTGGTCTCGCAGCCGTGCACTGGTCGACCGATCCGAGAGATTGGTCCCGCCCTGGAGTTGATAGAATCGTGAATTCAGTGCTGGCGAGCGTTCACCCGGGCGCAATTGTGCTCCTGCACGACGGATATCCTCCTGATGAGGAGCGACCGTGCACTGATGCCACGCTGCGTGATCAGACCACGATCGCGCTGTCATATCTGATTCCGGCATTACAACGGCGCGGATTTGTAATCCGTCCGCTCCCTCAACTTCACTGAACAAAAACTGGCACCCTATGGACATTCTCGCTACCACCAGTGCTGTCGCCGTTTCGTCTTATGCGCTGCTCTCGACTATCTACAAGAGCGCGCAAGCGCTTTATGCCCAGCCGGCAAATAACTCATCGATGCAGGACAATCTGGGACGATCGGAGGCGGTCCTTCCCAGTGTAGACGTCATCGTACCGTGCTTCAACGAGGATCCAATCACGCTCGCCGAATGTCTGGAGTCGCTTGCGAGTCAAGACTACACCGGAAAGCTGCAGATCTATGTGGTCGACGACGGATCTGCAAATCGGGACCTTGTCGCGCCTGTACACAAAATCTATGCCGACGATCCGAGGTTCAGCATCATCTTGCTGGCGAACAACGTTGGAAAGCGCAAAGCGCAGATCGCCGCAATACGCTGCTCATCCGGTGACCTGGTCCTCAACGTCGACTCGGATACGATACTTGCCGCTGACGTTGTCACGAAGCTTGTATTGAAGATGCACGACCCGCAAGTCGGTGCGGCCATGGGTCAGTTGATAGCGAGCAACCGCAGCCAAACCTGGCTGACCAGGCTGATCGATATGGAATACTGGTTGGCATGCAACGAGGAGCGCGCCGCGCAGGCGCGTTTCGGTGCGGTCATGTGCTGCTGCGGCCCATGTGCCATGTATCGTCGCTCCGCGCTCGCTTTGCTTCTTGATCAATACGAAGCGCAATTCTTTCGTGGGAAGCCGAGCGATTTCGGCGAGGATCGCCATCTAACCATCCTCATGCTCAAGGCGGGGTTTCGCACCGAGTATGTTCCGGATGCCATCGCAGCAACAGTCGTCCCTGACAGCCTTGGGCCATATCTGCGTCAGCAACTTCGCTGGGCGCGTAGTACCTTTCGGGACACGTTTCTTGCATTACGACTGCTGCCAGAGCTCGATGGCTATCTGACGTTAGATGTTATCGGGCAAAATCTCGGCCCGTTGCTTCTCGCCTTTTCATCACTGGCTGCGCTCGCGCAGCTCGTTGTCGGCGGCTCGGTACCCTGGTGGACGGGATTGACGATTGCAGCAATGACGATGGTCCGGTGCAGTGTGGCATCCCTTCGTGCTCGCGAAGTGCGGTTTCTGGGCTTCTCGCTCCACACACCGATCAATATCTTTCTCTTACTTCCTTTGAAAGCCTATGCTCTTTGTACCTTGAGCAACAGCGATTGGCTATCGCGCAAGGTCGCCAACGTGTCGCCGGAAGGGGAAAAGGAGCCGGTCATCCTGCAGCCGAGCGCTGGACGAAGTCCTGCAAGTATGGGGGGAACGTGTAGTACAATTCGTAAGACGGGGATTTCGCAGCAACGTCCATCGAGCCTGGCGGCGACGAAGAGTGTTTGCGGTCGCGACCGTTCGACTGCCTTCAAATAGGTGATTGGCTCATGACCCTGGACACAAATCATCAGCTGCTAGAGCGAGAGTTGGGTTTCGACGATCCATGGCGCCTCGACAGTAGTTCGTTCGAGCAGGAGCGATACTTGCAAATGCTCCGGATGTCGCGTCGCGACGGAGATGTTTCGTATGCCCTCGAAGTAGGATGTGCAGCCGGTGCATTCACGGAAATGCTGGCGCCGCTTTGCGAGCGACTCACAGTGGTCGATGTCATGCCGCAGGCGATCGAGCGAGCGCGACGACGGACCAGGAAGTGGTCACATATCACGTGGGTGACCTGCGACATTCAGCGGTTCTCCACCACTGAGCAGTTCGATTTGATTGTCGTGGCCGAGGTTCTCTACTACCTCAAGGACATTGTCGAGATGCATGCGGCCATCCGCAACCTGGTGAGTATGCTTGCGCCAAATGGAGCTCTTATTTTCGGGTCCGCACGTGATGCCACATGTCAACGATGGGGTCATGCTGCTGGTGCCGAAACGGTGATCGCTCTCTTCAACGAGAGCCTATCGGAAGTCGAGCGTCTGCATTGCCACACCGAGTCTGTCAACGAAGACTGCTTGATCGTCCGGTTCAGGGAGCCGGGTCATTCGTCAGAACAATCAAACGTCGGTCACTAGACCAGGGGATCGTATGCGCATCTGTGGCATCAAGTTAACACATGACGGGGCAATTGCGGTCGTCGAGGACGGGCAGCTTGTCTTTTGCACCGAGCAAGAGAAGCGCGGCAACGGTCCACGATACCAATCCGTCGAGAACCTCGATGCAGTCGTGCTCGCCTTGGCGGAGCATGGCCTGGATCCGCGGGATATCGATCAGTTCGTGATCGACGGCTGGGATGGAGAGATCGAGTCGCAGTTCCAAGTCCTAAGTGGCGCTGTGCCGATCGAACTGAAGGGGGCGCCATATGTCGAGCGCCATGCTGAGGGCCTTCTTGATTCCGTCGACGGCTTTGGCCTGATCCTCGGAGGCAGGGTGTTTCCATACAAGAGCTACCCGCACGTCACGGGCCACGTCGCGTCAGCATATAGCACCAGTCCCTTTGCCAGCGCGGGAAAACCCGCTTTCTGTCTGGTATGGGACGGCTGCATCTTCCCACGTCTTTACTATGTCGAGCCTCGGGGGGCACGGCTGATTGCATCTCTATTTCCGATGATCGGCCACGCCTATGCTGCCGCGGGCCTTCACTTCGGCCCTTATAGGCAGCCGAATCGGTCCAATTGGGATTTGGGCATCGCCGGCAAGCTAATGGCTTACATCGCGCTTGGCTCTGTCGACGAAAGCATCGTGGCGGTGTTTCAGGAGCTCTATGAAAAGCGCTTCGCCGCTGACACGGACCAGGCTCGCAGCTACCGCGCTGACATCAACAATGCGGAATCGTCGCTGGCAGCTATGCACGACTTCTTCGAGGCAAGCGCATTGCGCCTGACGGCGAAGCGAGCGGAGGACGTCCTTGCGTCGTTTCATGTGTTCGTGGAGCGTCTTCTTGTCAAGGAAATGGCGTTGGTTCTGCTGCGACACTCGTCGCTTTCGGGAGCGCGAAATCTATGTATCGCCGGAGGTTGCGGTCTCAATATCAAGTGGAACAGCGCGCTTCGTGCGGAGGGATTGTTCGATGACGTTTGGGTGCCGCCGTTTCCGAATGACAGCGGCTCGGCCATCGGCGCTGCTTGCGGTGCGATGGCGGCGCAAAATGGCTTCGGGCCATTGGAATGGTCAGTTTACAGTGGTCCAGACCTGCAGGACAGCGAGCTTCCGCCGGATTGGGAGGCGGCGCCATGCAGTCTGCGTGAACTTGCAGCGATTCTCGCCGACAACAAGCCGGTCATCTTCCTTTCCGGGCGCGCGGAGCTTGGGCCGCGGGCGTTGGGCGGCAGAAGCATTCTTGCAGCCCCGACCTCCCCGGCAATGAAGGATCACCTCAACGACATCAAGCGTCGCGAGCACTTCCGGCCGGTCGCGCCGATCTGTCTGGAGGATCGGGCGACAGAAATTTTCAGCCCAGGTACGCCAGATCCTTACATGCTGTTCGATCACCAGACCCGGGCGGAATGGCGCGACAAGATCCCTGCTGTGGTCCATCTTGACGGCTCGGCGCGGCTGCAGACAATCTCCCGCAACTCTCCGCACAAGGTCGCCGCGCTTCTCGTCGAATTTGAGCAACTCACGGGGATTCCGCTGCTCTGCAACACGAGCGCCAACCTCCACGGACGGGGATTCTTCCCGGATGCTGCCGCGGCGTGCCAATGGGGGCGTGTTGAGCATGTGTGGTGCGACGGCCAGCTCTGGACCAAAACGGTTGTTAAGAAGCCATCGTCTGCCGAACGACTTCTTTCAGCCTAAGATGAACATGTCCACGGTAGCGATCGACCTTGCCGGCGTGAGAAAATCATTTGGCGATAAGATCATCGTCAACGAGCTGTCGTTCTCTGTTGCGCGCGGAGAATGCTTTGGCCTTCTCGGGCCTAATGGAGCTGGCAAGAGTACGATTGCCCGTATGCTCCTCGGCATGATTTCGCCGGACGCAGGCAAGATTACGGTGCTCAATGAGCCTGTTCCTTCCCGCGCTCGTGTGGCGCGTATGCGCATCGGCGTGGTGCCGCAGTTCGATAACCTTGAACTGGAGTTCACCGTACGAGAGAATCTGCTGGTGTTTGGCCGCTACTTCGGCATGAGCGCTCGCAAGATCGAGGCGGTCGCCCCCTCGTTGCTCGAGTTTGCACGCCTCGAAAGCAAGGCGGACACGCGCGTCGCCGAGCTGTCCGGTGGCATGAAACGGCGGCTGACGCTGGCGCGTGCGCTAATCAATGACCCGCATCTGCTCGTGATGGACGAGCCGACGACTGGTTTGGATCCGCACGCCCGCCACCTGATTTGGGAGCGTCTGCGAGTTCTGCTTGCGCGGGGCAAGACGATTCTCTTGACCACTCACTTCATGGAAGAGGCCGAACGCCTGTGCGATCGGCTGTGTGTCCTCGAGGGTGGACGCAAGATCGCCGAAGGCAAGCCGGACGGCCTGATCGATGAGCATATTGGCTGCAACGTGGTCGAAATCTATGGCGGTGATCCACATCAGCTCTCCGAGTTGATCAGGCCGCATGCACGGCACATCGAAGTGAGTGGAGAGACGCTCTTTTGTTATGCGCCATATCCGGAGCAGGTACGCGTGAAACTGCGCGGGCGAGCGGGCCTTCGTATTCTGCAGCGCCCCCCGAATCTCGAGGACGTGTTTTTGCGGCTGACCGGGCGCGAGATGGAGAAGTGAGCGATGGGTGAAAGTTATGCGGCGGTGATGCCCGCTAACGCGTACAATTGGATTGCGGTATGGCGTCGGAACTTCCTAGCATGGAAGAAAGTCGCACTTGCATCGATTCTCGGCAACCTCGCAGATCCTATAACCAATCTATTTGGTCTCGGCTTTGGGCTTGGACTCATCGTGGGGCCTGTTGAGGGGACGTCGTACATCGCGTTCCTGGCGGCAGGCATGGTCGCGACCAGCGCCATGACGTCCGCGACCTTTGAAACCATGTATGCAGCCTTTGCACGCATGGACGCCAAGCGCACCTGGGAAGCAATCCTCTCCACTCAGCTTACGCTTGGCGACATCATTCTGGGTGAACTGGCGTGGGCGGCCAGTAAGTCCGTTCTGGCCGGAACAGCGATCGGGATCGTCGCTGCCACGCTGGGTTATGCGTCATGGCCATCCATTCTGTATGCGATGCCAATTATCGCCCTTACTGGCCTTGTCTTCGCCAGCCTGGCGATGGTCGTCATATCTGTTGCGCCAAGTTACGATTACTTCGTGTTTTACCAGACACTTGTCCTCACTCCTATGGTGTTTTTGTGCGGCGCGGTCTTTCCGACGAGCCAACTGCCCGGCTCATTTCAGCATTTCGCCGGCTTGTTGCCTCTGGCACATTCGGTCGACCTTATTCGCCCAGCGATGCTTGAGCGCGGCGCCGACAGCACTGCCCTGCACGTAGGTGCGCTCTGCGTTTACGCGGCCTTGCCCTTTTTCGCGTCGACAGCACTATTTCGTCGCCGCCTGCTGCGTTGACGTGAGTTCAGCGAAAATGGAGAAAATTACATCGATGCAATGTCACGATGCGTTCTACGGTAGCTCCGGATGGCCCGGTCTGTCACAGCAGCTGCTGCAATGGCCTAAAGAGGCCGCGATCGAGCAAGGTGTACGACCGCCTGTTCGGTCGATCGGTGCGGACGCCAGCACCGTTACTTTCTGAGCGCCTGTCGCTAGGCGCCGAGATGGACTTTGCAAAGTTATGTTGTGCTGTCTGACCCGCGCGCCCTACGGAGCGTGACTGTAAAGATTAGATAGGTGGGACGCAGTTGGCGTTCCCGGCATGATCATATGGAGAACGGGATGTTGTGCCTTGGAGTGAGTGGCGGACTTGACAGAATCTATGAAAGCTCGCCGGAGCTGTCGAATACATTTCTCCACGATGGCGCTGCGGTTCTTGTGCAGGATGGCCGCGTTATTGCTGCTGTCGAGGAGGAGCGCCTCAACCGCGTCAAGCACTCCAACAAGTTCCCGAGCAATTCGATCCGATACTGCCTTTCTACTGCAGGAGTTGAGCTCGGCGAGATCGACCGTATCGCGTTCTACGCGACTGAAGCCTACTGCAATACCATGCTCGAACGTCTTTCTGTTTCGCAGCCCGTTCCGTTGGACGCCAAACTGTTGCTGCGCCAGCTGCTGGATCGGGAGTTCGGCGCTGAGATCGATCCGTCGCGGCTTTCCTTCGTGAATCACCACGAAGCGCATGCCGTGAGCGCGTTTGCCATGTCCGGCTTCGAGCAAAGTCTCGTTTTTGCCATCGACGGCGGTGGCGACTTTCTCTCCGGCTTATTGGCGGTAGGGTCTGGCACCGAAATTGCGCAACTTGCAAGCTTCCCGGAACATAACTCCTTGGGGCTGTTCTATCTCGAGGCGATCCGATATCTCGGCTACGGGTTGTTCGACGAGTACAAAGTGATGGGGCTTGCCCCGTATGGTGATCCCGCTCCCTATCGCGAGCTCTTCGCGCAGTTCTACGAGTTGCTGGAAAGCGGCGGCTATCGCGTTCACCTGGATCGGATCGGTCCGGCCCTGGTCCGCAACATCGAGGTTCGGCGAAAAGGAATGCCGTTCATCCAACAGCATCGAAATGTCAGCGCTTCGCTACAGGAGGCGCTGGAGCGGATCGTGTTTCACATCCTGCGGCACCATCGTGAAGCGACGGGCATGACACGCTTGTGCTTGGCTGGGGGAGTAGCCCATAATTGCACGCTGAACGGTAAGCTGCTTTATTCCGGGCTATTTGACGACATCTTTGTTCAACCCGCGGCGCACGACGCCGGTTGCGCACTGGGCGCTGCGTTGATGGTATCAAACGAGCTGGGCAGGCCGGCGCCGCGCGAGCGACTGCCGGACGTTTATTGGGGGCCAGATCTCGGCAACGAGCAAGCCGTAGAGCATGAGCTCAACGCATGGTCAGGCCACCTCGACATTCAGCGAAGTGATGACATAGCATCCAGTGCGGCAGACTGGATGGCAAATGGCGCTGTAATCGGCTGGGTTCAGGGCCGCTCTGAGTTCGGCCCACGTGCGCTTGGTAACCGCAGCATTCTTGCGGACCCGCGGCCTGCGGAAAACAAGGACCGCATCAACGCGATGGTCAAGAAGCGCGAGGGCTATCGCCCCTTTGCGCCATCTGTACTGGAGGAGGATGCAAGGGAGTTCTTTGAGCTCCCAGAGGGCACGCGGCAGCTCCCCTTCATGAACTTCGTGGTTCGTGTGCGTGAAGCCAAGCGTAACGTGCTCGGTGCGATCACGCACGTTGATGGGACCGCTCGGCTGCAGACAGTATCGCGCATGACAAACCCAACCTATTGGGATGTAATTTATGCGTTCAAGAGGCGAACAGGAATTCCAGTTCTTCTAAATACCTCATTTAACAACAATGCCGAGCCGATCGTGGAGTCCGTATCAGATGCGATCACCACGTTCCTGACGACTGACCTGGACGGACTTGTTGTTGGGCCTTTCCTCGTCAGGAAGCGGCCAGCATCACTGCAGGATTGGAGTGCACTGGGCGTTTCATTGCCGCCCTATGCATCCCTTCATCGTGTTCGCTCCCACACAGCGCCAGATCGTCAGGAAACGGTCTGCGAGATCCGCACGGGACATTCCGCCCGCGATAGTACGCGTATCTCACATGAGCTTTTCGAGATATTGATGCGGATCGAAGGCGAGGCGTCGCTCGGCGGGCTTCTCGACGCAACCGTGCTGGACCAGGGCAAGCGTGAAGATCTTGTGAAGGAACTGCGGCTCGTGTGGGAGCTGCGGGGCGTTCGGCTGCATCCGCCGCGCGCGGCTTGCGGCTGCAATTAAGTGCAAAGCGAAACATAGTCGGAACTCATGAGCATGGGCATGCCTATGCCGGCATGTGAGGAGGCTAGGCCATCCGACGCACGGGGGGCATCGGACATCCGACTGAAATCGGGTACGTCGACGCAACACCGCTGAAGAGAATACGCAAACTTGAAAGAACGCGGCACACCAGGGATATCGCTGCTATGAAGTTCTACCGACGCAGCTCGCCGGCACCGCGATTTCAGGCCATGAGTGAGATGTCTGCAATGACATCTTCTGTCCACACAGGTGCCCGGGACGAGGCGATGCAGATGCTTAGTTGTCCGAGGAATGACCGGTTCGTAGTTTCCCGGCGACGTACGGGGTTCGGCGATTGCCTGTGGTCACTGGCGGCGGCCTGGCGTTTTGCAAAGCAGACAGGACGGACGCTAGCCATTGATTGGCGGGGATCTTGTTATCTCGATGAGCCATTCACCAATGCCTTTCCAGTCTTCTTCGAACCGGTTCAAGACATTGCCGGCGTGCGGGTGATTTGCGACGACGAGATCAATCAGTGTTCATTTCCGGGACCATTCTTCCCGGCATGGTGGAACAATCCATCCATCGATTGCGTCTATCGCACGGACGAGCAGATTTTCCGGGAACGCGACGAGCTCGATCAACTGTTCCAAAGTCAGAAAGATAGTGACGCTAACACAGTTGTGTGTGACGCCTGCCTCATGTGGCGCTGCGATCAGGAGGCCGAACGAGAAATCTTTCGGAGCATCAAGCCACGACCTGAAATTCAGGCTCGGATTGATGTTATCTACCAGGAGCACTTTGAGCCGTACAGCGTAATCGGCATTCATGTCCGGCATGGCAACGGCGAGGACATTATGGGGCATGCTCCCTATTGGGCTGACCCGGAGCGCGCCTTGCGACAGGTCTGTAATGCCATCGATAAGGCCAGGGTGTTACCCCACGCAAAACCCGTGAGAGCCTTCCTGTGCACGGACAGCGCGCTCGTCCTTGAGAAGGTTTCGACTATATTTCCCGACGTTTTCACGATCCCAAAACGGTTCCAGGCACCTCAGGCCGGCCCATTGCACAACGCCGCGCTCGGAGCCGAGGGCGGCTTTTCCGCCCTCATTGATATGTATCTCCTTGCGCGCTGCAACACCGTGATCCGTTTTCCCCCGACGAGCGCCTTCACGCGCTATGCGCGTCTCTTTGCCCCACGCGTGATAGAATTCGATTTGAACGATCCGAGCCGATTGATCCTGATTGAAGAATCCCCGCAAGAGCTCGTGGCTTTATGAAATTCGTAGCTCGCCTGATCGATCTGATTGCCGCTTTTTGCATCCAGCAGTATTGGCAGATCTTCTCGGGCCGGCAATTGTCTGCCCAAGGTGATGCTCTGTCCCGAACTTCCACCGGAGAACAGAGCGACGCGGGGTACGAATGTCTTCCGGTGAAGCTCGACGTCGACAACAATGAGCTTACGTGCGGCCGCCGCGGTAAACAGGTGTAACACGTCTTCGTCTTCGCCTCGGGGGCCGCAAGTCGAAGCTAATCGGTGGTCGATCGCGGATGAACATATCAAAAGGGGTCTCCGTTCAGCCGGCGAGTTCCGTCTTGGCTGTCTGTACTCGCTGATGCGAACGGGCGCTCTCGAGATCCACTATTCTGAGAAACATTCAGTTCGCCAGGTCGTGGTCCGGGAATCAATCCGCCCGGCGATGTGCCAGTGCTGGACACAGCACAGCGGGGCGCGATGAAGTTGGCATCAGCAGCACGCGAATCTAACGTACGAAGCTGGTAACGTCAGCTTTCGTGTTGAAGCGGCTACTGGCGGCGGCCGCAATCCTGATCGATCGTTGCCCGACGAGAGGCGCTGGCCCCACTTTTTTGGCTCTTCTGGTTGTGCGATCAGAAGAGAGCGCGGCTCGTAGCCTTGTCTTTACGAAGGCGAGTGTGCTCGCGACATTGCGTGGCTGATGCATCATTGCTGTCACAAAGCACACGCACCGTGTCTTGAGCCCGCCAAACATTCCGTGTACGCGACATTAGGACGCAAAACGGAAGGGGATTTACATGCATCGCAGTGGCCCAAATCCTGCTACGCGTGCGGCGCGCATCAGGAGAGGAGGCGGGCGTGGGTCTGGATCTGCCAAATGACGATCTAATCAGAGGCCCGCTGCCCGAAACACATTTGGCTTGCCCCTTTCAGGCCGATAAAGCCCGTGCTCATGGCGGAGAACAGAAGGTGATGTTGCTCACCGGAGCATCGCGCGGAATTGGTCATGCCACTGCCAAGCTGTTCTCGGAGGCGGGCTGGCGCATCATTTCTTGCGCGCGTCAGCCGTTCGACGGCGAGCGATGCCCCTGGCAGGGAGGAAACCAGGATCATGTCGAGATCGACCTCAGCAATCATCGAATGCTGCCGCGCGCGATAAGTGAGGTCAAGAAACGCTTGGCCGGTGCACCTTTGCACGCGCTCGTGAACAATGCCGGTGTCTCGCCGAAAACGCCCGCTGGCGATCGGATGACGTCGCTGACGACGTCGATAGAGACTTGGATGAGGGTGTTCCATCTCAATCTGGTGGCCCCGATCCTGCTGGCGCAGGGTTTGTTTGACGAGCTAAGAGCCGCGTCAGGGTCGATCGTTAATGTGACTTCGATCGCGGGCTCGCGGGTGCACCCGTTTGCGGGCAGTGCCTATGCCACGTCGAAAGCTGCGCTTGCGAGCCTCACGCGCGAAATGGCCCACGACTATGCGCCGCATGGCATTCGCGTGAATGCGATCGCGCCCGGCGAAATCAGGACTGACATGTTATCGCCCGATACAGAAGCGCGTCTCGTGCCAAGTATCCCGCTGCGCAGGGTGGGAACCCCGGATGAAGTGGCCAAGGTCATCTTTTTCCTGTGCTCGGATGCGGCGAGCTATGTCACGGGGGCCGAGGTGCCTATCAATGGTGGGCAACATCTGTGAATCGGCCGGCCTTGGCGACACAGCTGACTTGAGCTGCAGCAGCGGTACGTATGTTCGTCGCTGACGCGCACGCAATCCGTAAAAATGAAATGAAGGCACACCGTAAGTTTACCGTCGTGCCATGAAAAGTTGTCACGGTTCTATGTCATCTCGTCAACACTTGGCGTTAGATCGAGCGTGACATGCAAAACGAAGCTCGCCAACCAGGACAAGGTGCCAGGGAGGATGATCAAGACAACGGAGACCGCCTCATGCTGGATATCCCTTCCTCGCGCGAAAGACCTACCTCGCAACCTGAGCCGGAGGGTAAGCTCGCGGGGGAGCCCTTGCGTGAGAGCGCGCTGACCGGCATCTTCGAAATATCGAAAATACTCACTGCTCCTTGTCGGCTCGAAGTCACGATGGCCAACGTTGTTGGTCTTCTGCAATCGTTTGTCCAGATGCGGCACGGCATCGTCTCGCTGTTCGACGACGACGGCATGCCGGACATTACAGTGGGCGCCGGCTGGAGCGAAGGCAGCGACGAACGTTACCGGATGCGACTGCCGCGAAAGGTAATCGACCACATCATCACGACGGACATGCCTCTTGTCGCTGACAACGTGGCCGCCGAGCCGGTATTCAGCGCAGCCGACCGGGAAGTGCTCGGCGCCTCTGATGATATGCCAGTGTCGTTCATCGGGGTTCCGATTCGGATTGATCCGAAGGTCGTGGGTACGCTGACGGTCGACCGTATCCGGGACGATGGGTCGAGTCTCGCGCTCGAGTACGATGCGCGACTGCTCGCCATGATCGCTAACCTGGTGGGACAAACAGTGAAGTTACATCGCTTGTTCGGCAGCGATGGCGAACGACTGATGGCGGAGAAAGACCGGCTGCAAAAGCAAGTACTAGAGCTTAGGCAACCCGCTCGTGAGCGCAAGAAGCTACACGACCATGGGATCATTGGCGACAGTCCGGCGCTGCGCGGGCTGCTCGAGAAGATTGCGGTTGTAGCCAGATCTAACAGCACAGTTCTGCTGCGTGGCGAATCCGGTACCGGAAAGGAGCTCGTAGCCAAGGCCATTCACGAATCATCGTCCCGCGCCAGGCGCCCGTTCGTTAAGCTGAATTGCGCGGCGCTTCCTGAGACCGTCCTGGAATCCGAATTATTCGGACATGAGAAAGGCGCCTTTACCGGTGCGTTCAGCTCGCGCAAGGGGCGCTTCGAACTTGCTGATAAAGGAACGCTGTTTCTTGACGAGATCGGCGAGATCTCAGCTCCGTTCCAGGCGAAGTTGCTGCGCGTTCTGCAAGAGCAGGAGTTCGAGCGCGTCGGCAGCAACCAGACTATTAAGGTCGATGTTCGAGTGGTAGCTGCGACCAACAAGAACCTTGAAGAGGCTGTTGCAAGGAGCGAGTTCCGCGCGGACCTTTACTATCGTATCAGTGTAGTTCCATTACTGTTGCCGCCGCTGCGCGCAAGACGCAGTGATATTCCGCTGCTTGCCAGGGAGTTCCTCAGAAATTTCAATAACGAGAACGGCCGTACTCTGACGTTGGAGGCGAGTGCGATCGATGTACTGATGAACTGCGGCTTTCCGGGAAATGTCCGCGAACTCGAGAACTGCATCGAGCGGACAGCGACGCTGTGCGCCGGATCATCGATCGTGAGAAGTGACTTTGCATGCTGCCACGGCCAGTGTCTTTCCGCGATGCTGTGGAAAGGCACGCCAGATGAGAGATTAGACCAGCCCGCACTCCTAACATCGGTGCCCGCAAAGTCCACCATTCCGCTGGCTCAAGCGACCCAGCCGGTCCAGTCTGTCGGCGGCGAACTGGCCTCACTGGGGCCTCCCGGCACTGTTCTCGTTAGTGGCGCGAAGATGGCCGATCGCGAACGGGTGATTGCGGCCATGGAAAAATCTGGTTGGGTGCAGGCAAAAGCAGCGCGGCTGCTCGGACTAACGCCGCGCCAGATTGGCTACGCTCTGAGGAAATATGGAATCGAGATAAAGCGGTTCTGAGCGATGACATCGGTCGGAACTGCTGTCGCCAAATAGCTATCTCCGATGGGCAATCTGATCGCAATCTGAAGGAAGTGAGTCCGCCCTCGGAGGCGACCTGGCCCGAGCGAAATCACCGCGCCCGCTTGCGGGACTGCTGTCGAACGGCGGGCTCACCTAATTCGGTGAGAGAGGACTTGCGCGCCATGACATACTTGCATCACCTGCGGGCCATGCAATCGCGAACAGGCGGTTGGCTGAACATCTAACAAGCGTCATGCCCATCCGTCGATAAAGCTCGGATAGTGAGCGGCAATGCTCATTGAACGTCAACCGGTCGGCAGCCCGCTGGTGATTGGCGGCGGTAATCTGTCGCAAGCTGTCCTGGCCTCACTCAGCTGGCGCTCCCTGCGGAACAGCGCTGTCGCAGTCCTGACTATGTTAGCATTCGTTCGTCGGCAAGCGGGCTAGAGGGGCGCATCACCCGGTCTAAGCCTCTGTGATGGCAAGCCAATTTCAAAAGGTCAGGCGATGGTACAACACTTGCTGTGCTCTCGGCAGCTGTCGCAGCTTTTGGAGCAACACCGTGCACAATGTCGTCTGCATCAAACAGGTTCCGGACTCGGCGCAGATCCGCGTGCACCCCGTCACCAATACAATCATGCGTCAGGGAGTGCCGACCATCATCAACCCGTATGACCTCTTCGCGCTCGAGGCCGCGCTGGAGCTGCGCGATCGGTTCGGCGGCGAAATTACCGTGCTTACAATGGGGCCGCCATCGGCGGAAGATTCCTTGCGAAAGGCGCTGACTTATGGCGCCGATCGCGGCGTCCTACTCACCGATCGCTGCTTTGCGGGCTCCGACACCCTGGCCACAACGTATGCACTTGCAACAGCCATCCGAAATATTGGTAAGGAATATGGCCCGACAAACCTCATCTTCACGGGAAAGCAGACCATCGACGGCGATACGGCGCAGGTTGGGCCCGGCATCGCAAAGCGGCTCGGCGTACTGCAGCTAACCTACGTTGCGAAAATCAGATCCCTAGATCTCGCCGCCCATACAATTGAAGCGGAACGACGCTCCGAAGGTGGTGTCCAGGTGCTGCACACGAGGCTGCCCTGTCTCATCACCATGCTGGAGGCAACGAATCAGATTCGGCGCGGCGCGATGGAGGATGCCTTGCGTGCCGCGCGTGCCCAAATCGTTAAATGGAGCGCAAACGATGCCGGTATCGAAGACGTCTCCAAATGCGGCCTCAAGGGATCGCCGACCGTCGTCAAGCGAGTGTTCGCTCCCTCTGCGCGGGCTGAGAAGGCGGAGCTGGTCGAGGCCGCTGAGCAACCGGCGCCGGCGTTGATAGACGCTATTTTCAAGCATCAACCGAAGCTCGAAGCCGATCTTGCGGCACTTGTCCGCGACGTTTGATCTGGAGTGTCCTCATCGTAACGGTCAAAGGATGTCTCAACACCATGAGGCACCCGCGTCCAGTGAGCGCGCAAAGATGTAGCTAGGCATCTCAGCCGGCGACCTGCGCTTTCTGGCCCATAGCGTTCTTCGATTGCTCGCGATCGCCGGGGACGCATGTTCCCTATGGTCTCGATCGATGCCCGGAGTTGGCCGCGATCGTCAGGCGCATCGACAAAGGGCTGCGCATGCGTCCAGATCCCACTATATGGTCGTGTTCGATGGCGTTGAGGCGACCGCTTCTCGCGTAGTTGTCACGAGCGAAGACGGATTACGTCAGCCGATCGGGATCACCATGCTGGCGCACGAACGCCCAAAGCGCTGTCGCACTGTCCAGGGAGAACCCAGCTATGGGGTAGCTTTGGACAAATCTCCGCGATTCAAAAGCCCTATACCCGTTGTGAGTGGCGGCTGGCTCATCGCCGTCTGGTGTCCGACGACCGTGCAGCGCTGTCAGGTTCAGTACACTGCAATGACGAGTCGGTCGCGAGCGTTTTGCCAGTGTATTCAGACTTTGGAGTGAATGCACGAGTTGGCACGGTGATTGCTGTAAACGTGCAAGAAGACAGCGTGGTGGCGCTCGCGAACGTGAAACATAGCGGCGAGTCTCTTTGAGAAGCTCGAGCCGGCCAGCAGCCGGCATTACGCGCAGTTTGCTGCCGAAGGTCCGAGAGCCAGGTTGATGCGGATAGTCCTTGCAATGCTGTACGAAGCTCATAGCGGTTCGAACAACTGGCAGGAGCAGCAACCGCCAGAGCCTGCGCGGCGCAATATCCGTCATGACTGTGCAAGCGAATGCTGGCCCTGCCCGGAATTCGCGACATCGGACGTTTCGTGCACCGGAATCCGTTTGGATCGCCGCCGCTCAGTCGATCTACGCGTTCCCTTCGATGCGGGTGAGCAGCACTGAGCATTGCCGCTGTCTGCTACCGCGAAGGTGGCCACCAAGAATGGCGCCTGGATGGTGAACGCGAATACAAGTCCGTCGAAACCAACGAACTCGCGGTAGCCAATAGTGGCCCGGATACGTTGCACCGTCGGATCGTTCTCTCCTCATCGCCAGGGGTCAAATGACATCTCAAGCGTCTCGATTTACACCCGATCAGCCTCCGCAGATATGCTGCGAGTACTTGACTGAGCAAGCGCGAGCCCAATTAGGCCCGC
The DNA here is from genome assembly GCF_014198295.1 of Bradyrhizobium sp. CIR18. Lineage (NCBI taxonomy): Bacteria > Pseudomonadati > Pseudomonadota > Alphaproteobacteria > Hyphomicrobiales > Nitrobacteraceae > Bradyrhizobium > Bradyrhizobium sp. CIR18. The sequence goes on from NZ_JACIHF010000013.1 coordinate 218,164, forward strand.
ACCCGTTCGCTGTGGAGATGTCCGAGGACCAGGTCGCTAGCCTGCTGCCTGAATATCTCGCGATGTCACAGGCCTTTCCATACTTGCAGGCAGGGTCGCAACGGGATCTCATATTCGATGCAATGGATCAAAATCGAGATCTTGCGAGGGACATTGAACTGACCAGCGTGGTCGGAAATTTCATCTGTTGGGATGAGACGGGCGGTTATGGCCAAATTCTCCAGGGCGGCAAGGCGTCGCTACCCGATATTCTGGTGACTGAGAACTTCCACTCCAATCTGTTTAGAAAGGATGCGTCGCAACTACTCGGCAGAACAATACGACCCAACTACAGCGCCACGACGAAGCGGTACCTGCATTCTCTCTATGCCGGATTGTCATCGAAAGATCCCTTAGTGCGTTGCGCCTACATGGTCGCTTTTGAGCTACATGCTGCGGACATGATCCAGTCGCTATGGACCACTCTGGTCAAAACCTTCAAGGCGCGGCCTAATGATCTTGAGTACTTCCGCAGCCATGTCGGCGGAGAAGATCCCGCGGAGAAGTATCACGGAGAAATGACAAGCCGCCTGATTGGCGAACTTGTCCCGGCTGACGGTAATGCTCGCTTTTTGGACGAATTCGATCGAGCCTATCGGCTCAGCGTACATTGGTGCCGCGATATGCTCCGAATTGCCTCACTTAAGGGAGATGATCACTCGGAGATCGAACACCACGGCCGTTGTCACTGTGGTTCTGTCAAGTTCTACGTCAAAGCACCGCGAGAGCTCTCTGCAGTTCGATGCAATTGCTCAATCTGCCAAATGTCTGGATTTCTGCACTTGCTCGTACCCGGCAATAAGCTTGGCATTGAGTGCGGCGAGGAATTCCTCACGACTTATCAGTTCAATAAGAACATCGCTCGGCACACGTTTTGCCGGATTTGTGGCGTAAAGCCCTTCTATAGGCCGCGGTCGAACCCCTCGGGATTCAGCGTAAACATTCGATGCCTGGATAACAGGACCATCGAACGCATAACAATAAGCGAGTTCGATGGCGAGCATTGGGACCAAGCATTCCGCTCGATGCACCAGGACCTGGAGTCCTGCGTCGAGATCAAACCGTGGAGTGAACTTGAATGGCGCGCGCAATGAATCATAAATCTCGCCTGCTTTCAGAAGAAGCTTTGACAAAGTACCGCATAGAGCTGTTGGTGAAGGGGACGGTCGTGATCGGCCCCGAGATATTGTTCACCCAAGATGACTTGGCCAGGCTCGATGAGCTGCAGGCTGAGATTCCCGAAGAAGAAGTGAGGGAGGGAGATGCCGGCGACTCGCACAATGTTTTCGTCAAACGCGTGAGGGTAGACCCGCCCGGCCGCGCTCCTAGCGACGCGAGTGGTGCAGCTCCGGGGCAGATCATGGAACTACTTGAAAGGAAAGATCGAAGCTTCGCGCTAAGAAAGATTTTGGGAGCCACGTCAGATTACGTGATTCGCCGATGCCAAATGCATCGGATGCCTCCTGGTTCCTTTGTTGGCATTCATCTGGATGCTGCGAGCGACCCGGATTTCGAGTACTCGGTGATTGTGCAGCTGGCGAGGGACTTCGAGGGGGGTGAGTTCGTGGTATATCCAAGCGGGTACGAACACCAGGTACTCCGACCGCCATTTGGCGCCGTGCTTATCACCACATGTAGGCTCCGGCACGAAGTGAAGCCTGTGCTCTCCGGCGAGCGTCGATCGCTGGTCTACTTCTGTTCAAAACGCAGTGGCGCGAACCGCCGGACCATTTGAAGGCTCTACCGCTGACGTATGAGATGGGGTGGGCTGAAATTGGGTAAAGGGTGAGCTTTCAGGAGAGGGTGGTAGCTTGGCTATCTTGTGCTCAGACTGTCCCCTCGCAAAGGGTGCCACAATGCCGGTCTGAGGCCACGGCTAGCCTTGTTGCCTGTAAAGCCCACCACGCGTAATCCGAGCTCTGCTTGCTCAGAGTAGTTGTGGCAAGTCATCGTCGCTGCGTCGAACCGACGCGCGCGTCGGCGCGCGATGGTGTACGCGCGCTGCGCGCAGGAAGCCTGTGTTGTCGTCAGGTTCTCGACAGCTACCAGACTAGCAAACAGCCGAATGCTCGGGGCGATTTGGGACGGTATGTGCGCGCGCTGTGGCTTTGCCGGATCCATCAGAAGAGAAGACTCTTCTGATGCCCGTGATCACGCTCGGTCTTTTGCTCGATCGGCCTGAACGGGTGGACTTTACCTCAAACTCGCGGGGGGCTTCGGCAGTCGGGCAGCGCGGGCCCGCAAGAGAACTTGTCGGTTTCCCCCCGGCAGATGCAGCGGCTTTCGAGCAGCAGTTGCGGGAGATCGCCAATGCAGGTGATGGCGTGCCGATGCAAGTCTCCATTCATCAAGTCGGTCCACCCTTACCTGAGCGACAGCTCCTTACGGAGGCAGGCGAACACGAATACTCGCAAATACCGCATCGCGGAGGGGCTGAGACGATGCCTTCCGTCTCGGCGCGGCAGCCGCGCCAGGCAACCTGGGCTTTCGTCGGCCGCAGCGGCGAGCCTCTTTATTCTGAAGATGCGCCGCTTCTAGAGGCGCTGAGGGCGGTACTCACCAAGGGCGGGTTCAAGGAGCGCACCGCCAAGAGTCATGTAGACTTTCTTCTTAGATTGGGACGATGGCTCGTCAAGAACAACAAGCAGGGCCTTTGCGAGGGCGCGCTGGACAGCGATGCAACGGAGTTCAAGAAGGCAGGCGAGCGGGGCATCCTTGCCGCCACCCTCGGTCATCTGCGGGCCTCGCAGGCTGGGGGCGGACTCGTACCGATCGCAAGCCGGACTAATCCTTCCGCCGGAGATGCCGACCGGCGGAAACCGACATGCATGAATATTTCCTCGTCAGCCCGCTTTCGGTTCACCAAATGGTCCTGACATTGGAGCGAGCCGGTCTCATCGGAAGGCAGGCAAGGGCACCCCGCAGCATAGAGGTTTCGTTGTTGCCAAAAGCCTGCCGGAGCTAATCTGACTGCCGCTCGACGCAGCCCGTCATAATCACTGTAGAGCGCGACTACGACGCGCCGGCTGGAGGCTGCGAAGAGCGAACCGGAAGCCGGCTCTCCGATGATCTAGGGGGCTTCTGACCGGATTTCGGCTGCAGCTCTACTTATGCGCGGGCTGACCCGCTGGACGAAGGGCGCGGGGGGAAGCTCCTAGAATGAGCTGAGACAGATAGGGAATGTCGCGCACGGTTCGGCGCACCATCAGCGCCACGAGAACAATCGCTCCCCCTAGAATACCCGCCACGGCCAACCTGGTTGTGAGATCCAAAGGCTCTGCGTACTGTATCGAATCCATGAGGCGAAATACCGTACCCTGAATGAAGTACAGCACCAGCGTGCTCTGTCCTATTTCCACGGCGATAAAGCGGACCACTCGATTTGAGCGGCCAAATCTCCAGCATTGCAAGAAGAGCTCAATCATGATCGCTGAGGCTGCCGCAGAGCCAAAAAGCATCAGAAGCACGTTCTTCGCCGACAGCATATCTTGAACCAGGGCGAGATTGTTGTAGACGTAAGTGCCCTTCTGCCAGGCTAGAAAACACACCAGTGCCGCTATGCAAAGAGACGCGATCAAGAGCAGCTTGTAAGAGCGTGTTATGCTCGTCCAGCGGTCTCTCGACTGGGCAAATGAGAAGCCCAGGCAGAAAAACGGGTAAGTATACTTTATAAAAGGAAATATGGAGAATGTCAGGGGCGCAAGCGCGACCAGGACGACTGATACGAACAAGATCCAGGGCGAGCAATGATCGAAGACCGAAAGAATTTTAACGAGAAGAAAACAAACAAACGCTGCCCAGATAAACCAGTACGTGCCGGCGACATCGTATAGAAATGGCAAGATGTCGCCCGATGCGTCAGGCGCGCGAGGAAGCACAGCCAACTTTGCTGTCTCCAGGAGAGCGTACCAAAACAGCATAGGCAGCAAGAGCTGCATCGCCCGATCGACGACGGCTTGCCCCAACGACTTTCGCAGCAGCGCACGGCAAGCAAGATATCCGCTTATCGCCATAAAGAGAGGCATGTGGAACATGTAGATCCATTTGAAGCATGGCGAATCCCAGAAGCCTTCATCTCGGTAGAGGATATACTGGATGAGGTGACCGACGATCACCAAGATGATCAGCACTCCTTTGGCAAAATCCAAAGCTAGATCGCGATCGTTCGCCTCTGGCGCACCGGGCGCAGTCGGTCCGGTTAAATTTCGCAATGTTCAATCATTCGCTGCTGCAGCTTTTGCCCCATGGGGATCGATCCGACCGATCATTGTGGAGGCAATTGCCATCTAGAGGCTACGCTCCTATAGCTGGCTGGGCACCAATGTTCAATTATACGGAGGCGAGTGATCGTTATAAAGAAGGAGGGTGCGAGTTATACGAGGGTTTGCCGTTTCAAGTCCACTTTACCACGATCGGCTTGCAGATCGAGCGGTCACCTTGCTGGGTTGCAACCCATCGTCTGCACGTCGGGCTGTGGGCGTTCAAGCACCAACGAATTCGAACTGGTGCGCTTACGACCTCGTGCCACGGACGCCGCAGCGGGCCTCTGCTCGGTGTCACGGAATGGTTGGGCGATGAGCATATCACGGCGGACTACGCGCTCGTGGAAGGAGAGTTGCGACGGCAAGAGCCGGACCTCGCCGCCCAGACCCGATTCGTTCAACCTGCGCAAGTCCAGCTGCTGCGCTTGATCCCGAGCCAGAGCGACCGCGTACAAATCTTCCAGCAGATCGTCAATGATCAGAATGGCAACGATACCGCCAACTTCCTGTTCGTGCCTGTGAACGAGCTGGCGTGACTGGCGGCGGCGCCACAGGTCACTTCTGCTGGCTGATAGGCGCGAGCCTATCGCGCCGGTTGCCTATACTATGACTCCGCTCGATCTTCCAACAGTACCGTTGCAGAACAGCTCGCAGCACTTCTGGGCTCCCGCCTGCAAGCGGCCCGCATGGCCCGGTAGAACGGCCATGATTGCAGGGTCTACGTGGTAGACGCGACGCAAGTGCTGATTGCACGATTGGCGCAACGCGACGCGGCCAGACCATGAGCCGCTGCACCTCGAGCACCTCATCGCCGATCGGCCAGCACTTCAGGAGCGACTTAAGGGTGGTCGCGATGGGAGCTGACAGAGCTCGAGCGAGACGAGGCAGACATTCTCGTCGCGTGGTCAGGTACCGCGCGCGATCGAAAGCAGGGACAAGTTCCGATGGATTGAGGGGTTGAAGAGATGGTTCGCTGGGATCTCAATCAAACCATTCGCAGTAGCTGGTGCTGCAGATCGCCGGCCGCGGCCCTTTCGCGTGCAATCACAAGGCACTCCACCGTGCCAGCCTCTTGGTCGGCGGCAAGCGGGATCACGCCCTCCTTGCGTGTGCGGTCGAACAGAAATCCTTCCTTGACCAAACGATCATGCGCTGTCTGGAGGGATCCTGATCGAACATTTCTTACGGATAAAATAACGTTGCAACCGGAATAGTCGAAGCCCAGCAGCCGGACGGCAATGCTGTGTAGCACCGAGCCGCCACCCCAGCGGCCGTTCGCTTCATTAAACAGCAACCGTCCGTCATCAGCGAAGATAGCGTCAATGTTGATCATTCCGCGATATCCCAGATTTCGCGCGAGCGTCACAAATCGGTAGGCATGCGCCTGGGCAGTCAACCATTGCTCGTTCCCCAGGTCGCTTGGAAGCTCAAGTCCTGTCCAGATCAGAGCTCTTTCGGATCGATCCGTGCTTTTGCGCAAACGTATGTTTCCACTGTTCATGAAAACGATTGAACCATCATCCTCGATTTCATACTCGAGATAGAACAAAGACTTGGCCAGGTGGTACGACTCCACGACCAGCGTCTTACACGATGCCGTTGTCATCTCAGACCAAAGCGCGTCAGGATCAAACGACGGCCATGGAATCCGTCGCGTATCTCTTGCCCCAGGTAGTGGATCGCTTTCACTGCCGGTCAGGATAACATTTCCGACTCCACCGGCTCCATTGTCCAGCTTTACAATGACGCTGCCGGTCTCGGTTCTGAGGGAAGTGACCGCTCTAAATAGTTCGTTCGAGTCCGTCGTGACAGATCCATTGGGCAGTGGAAGTGCGACGCTTGTCGCCAATTGACGGAAGTGGCTCTTGCGGTTCAACAGATCAGGCCCTCGCTGGAGAGCGAAGTCGTCGCCGGTCTGCGGTATGCCCAGCATGGCCGCCAGGCGTGCGACGCCTTCAGTAGAGTAGCAGGGATATAATCGCCAGGTTGATTTCTGACGAATATGTCTGTTGATTCGCTCAACAACAGTTTTGGAAAGGAGTGTGCAATCATCAAGGACCGGCGATTGGCTGCCGCCTTGAGGTACAAGCAGACAGAGACTCGATGCGTCGAAATCGAGTGTCGCGCCAATGAAGGATAGCAGATCCGCCGGGATGACTACTGGGGAGACTATCAGGTCACCCTCACGAGCAAACCACGCTGAACGGTATGCCGAGTTGGCGGCCAGCGAAAGTTGAGCTGGTGTCAGATCGGTGCCCGACATTTGAGCCGTACCGGCATTCATGATCAGGATCCGCGGCATCCGCGACCTCCGGGCATTTGGACGCGATCAGGCAGGGATCGCGATGCAACAATGCTGAACTTGCTATGCCGTGGTGAGGCACTGAGCGAGGCTCGATTTGGCGCCGTCCTGCTCCGAGAGAGGATAGGTCGGTGCTTTCGCATCGACCATTGCATCCCCAGAAAATTCGGCGTGCTTAAGCTGAGGATCGCGATCCGGTCTCCCCTCTGGACGCCGAGCTGGCTCTTGAAGGCGAGCGATCCCCTCAGTCTATCGGTTGAGGATGACGTAGCTGAGAGTCTGCCCTTCGAAATGGATCGCAGTTTTGTCGCGAGCATACGCAGCGTTTCCCTCGTCAGGCTGCAGAGCTCAAGCTCGTTATTCATGTGCCTCACGCCCGCATGGTACGTTTGCCGCCAGGTGCTTCCGGCGCAACCCGGAATTGATTGGCGAGGCCCCGATCGCATGTTTCGGTTGGCTCTTGTACAGGCGATCATCACACGACCTTGGAAGGACCCGGTCTTTCATAATTCTCATGGGTTGCGAACAATCGATATCGCTTGAGGGATCTCGGGCGATTGATCACTCACTCTGTTCTGCTGGGTGGCGGTCGTGTGCATCTGTCCGTAGTGATAGATACACCACGAAGACAGTTTCTTGCCGCGTCTTTGGTATACAGGCTCGCCGCACATATAGGCCTCTCTGGCATCTCCATCTTTGAAGCCGATGACGCAACGGCATTGGCCTTCAATATGGTCGATCAACAGGACCTTCTTGAGGCCATCGGGCTCTTTCAACTTGCTGCTCCATAATGCCAAGCAATATCTTCCGATGCCGCGCTGGTCACGCGGAGCGACAATTGCAGCTTAGGCTCTTGAGAACCTGCGCAGGCCCGCCGTCTGGCGCACCTTTGCGCGTTGGAAATGCCTTGCCTTCACGGGAAAGCAGTCTGAGCAGAGCGGAAAGCCGGTTCGGCGATCTGATCTTGGCGCGGTGTCGCGCCAGAGGAGGGGCTTGGTCCAGATTCGGGAAGGAGCGTCCCCCACTTAGGGGTTTCGGATGGAGGTCTACGTCGTCAATTCTGACCTCGCCGGCTCTCTGGTGCTCCGGCCCAGAACAGCCACATAGTCTTGCTTCCGGAATGGCGAGCCATTCAAAGCTACGTTCGAGCCACAGCGCCGCAATCGGGACTCGCTGCAGCGCCCTTCCGAGCGACCCGCCACGGGGGATAAGGATGACCGACCATGGGGACGGAGACCTGACCAGCTGAGACATTCGCAATCCTTCACAATCCCGGTGGCAGACCGAGATAGGTGCCTACCTCAAGACCGTACAACTTAACGTTACGTCCGATTCAAGCCCTTTTATGCAGTTGTGTGAACGTGGCCAAGCTCTCGAATCGGGCCGCCGGCCGGTCTGGTCTCGCGCGCATTCAGCGCTGCGATTTTCGTCAAGAAGGTTCGTCTCCCTTTGAGATCAGGGTCGCTGCCGATGAGCCCATCGTCGGAAACGTTCCCCTATTGCGACCAAGTGCTCGCTACCTTTGCAGCGGATTACCCGCCTGACCAACGCTGCCGTCATTGGACAGCTCAGTCACTTCTATCCTACGCTGACCTTGCAATGCCAAATCCCGCATCCGATCGTTAGGTTTCGATGAGGTCGGAGGGGGCGCAGCCTGCAGCCCTTAGGGGAGGGCGAGGAACGATCCTGCGAATGTGCCGCGGCCGTCATCAAACGCGCGTCGCGATCACTGACTTCGCCTGGCGCCGAGGTTATCGCAGCGTCTGATAGAGGCGGTACAGCTGCCGCGCGCGAGGTTCAATCGACGAGATGTAGAGTTGCTCATAATGCGTATGCGCGGCCTTGCCATCGACACCAAGGCCGTCAAGTGTCGCGGTATGCGGCGCGGTGAAATTGCTGTCGGAGCCGCCGCCGCTGAACGCGTCGAGCAGCTCGAAGCCAAGCTCGGCGGCGAGCTTTTTGGCGTGTGCGAAAAGTGCGGCACCGGCGCTGGTCTTCTCATACGGCGCACGGTTCAAGTCGCCTGATACCTTCACGCTGACGCCCTCGGCGCGCTAGGCGATGCCGAGGATCTTCGGCACCAGCTCGTCGGCATGGGTCATGGTCGGGACGCGCATGTCGACTTGTGCATAGGCCAGTTCCGCGACGACGTTGGGCCTGGTGCCGCCGCGGACGACGCCGACATTGACGGTGATACCGTGCGTGAGATCGTTCATCGCCTCCAGCGTCTCGATCACATGGGCGCGTTCCCGGTTCGCGCAGCGGCCGTCCTCGGGCCGCGTACCTGCATGGGCGGGAGCGCCCTTGATGATTACGTCAAAGCGCGCAACGCCCTTGCGCCCCGAGATGACCTTGCCCCCGTCGCGCGCCGGCTCGGTCACCAGTATGTATTTGGCCCTGCGGCCCTCGGCCTCATCAGCGCGCGCGAGGTTGGGCTGCCGATCTCTTCGTCCGAGACGTAGAGGTGCGTGATGCCGAGCGGCGGGCAAGATCATGACATCACCATGCACTCACATCAGAATCGAGCCCGAAGATCTAGAGAAGCGCCAACCGTTGTGCCCCGGGGCGTGCCTCTGGACCCGACCCTGCTTCGGCAACGAAACTACTCGCCTGTCGATCACAGCTGATCTACTAAAGCTGGTAGTTTTCGACGGGATTATGCAGGCCGAGGCCGTACTGGAGTTGACGTTCTGGTGAGCTGTGGTTGGTTATGATCGGGAATTTACTGCGATATCGGCAAAAACGCATTGTCCTGACCAGGTAACCCGCACGCGTCTTGACGCGGAAGGTCGCAGACCGGAGCAAGCATAGCACGACAGGCGAAGCGCCGAAATCGCCGGAGCTGATAAGACCTTTCAATACGAGCTATAATCTGTGAAACCAGTCGCAGCCCGGGCAATTGTTCGATGAGTGTCGTGGAAGCCACCAGCGATTGAGGCCATCTCCGTTCTGCTGTCCCGACGGGATCTGCGCAAAGACCGCACTCAGTCAAGCAGTAAAGTACGAAGCGCGCCCTGGAAGTTGATTAATGGATTGCCATCGCTTTGTCGGGTCGCGATAATTCGTCCGATAAAGACGGTGTGTGTGCCAAGCACCTTGTGGTCATACAAAACGCATTCGAGCGCGCAAAATGCGTTGGGCAATAGCGGCACATCGAGGACGCCCTGATCCCAGGGCGCGGTATCGAAGCGGTGAACGCCTTTCGCCCCCTGCTCACCGCCAAAACGCAGGGCAAGGTCCTCCTGGTCACTGCGGAGAACACTGACTCCAAAGCTGCCGTTGGCAAGGATCTCATCATGTGCCTCGGAGCGGGCATTGATGCCAACGACCAGGCACGGCGGCTCCATGCAGATGGACGTCACAGAACTCACCGTCAGTCCGCGTCTTCCGGCTGCCGTCCCGGTCGTCACGATGGCGACACCGCACGCCAGGCTTTGCATGGCATGGCGGAACTCTGCCGGTTGGATAGACGGCATATCCCGAATCGCAGGAGAGAACTGGTGGCTCATGGTCAGCCTCTGCAGTTGAACCCCACTTCTAGTGTCTTCAAACCCAGAGACGACTTTGATCCCTATTGGGCTTGTATGGGGTACCCGGTGTCGAAATTGGTGACGAGCAGGCTCACATTGAGACCGGGTATGACTTCGATGTCCTGTGGATCAGCTACAGTCATGACCTTACGCACGTGCAATATCTCGGCGCGTTACGCCGGTTGGCGATCGCAGCGGCAGAACAGAGAATTGCCGCCGCCCCTGTTTCAACAGGGCCCCATCAAAAGCAAACCGCGCTGAGCAGCCTGGCGCAGTGCACATGGAGCGGTGGTCGCGATCCGACCAGCTGGGCTGGAACCTCGCTGGGTCCCGTGCGGACGGGACGATGTGGATTGCTGTACCGGCGCGCGCCTGCCAGTTTCTCCGCATGTAGACGGGCATCGGCGCACCTAATCGACTTTTAGTAGAATGCGTTTTTTTGCATCGAGAAGATGCTCATCGAGCGTCGCATGCAGCGTACCCCGCAGCTCCGGCGGGATTGAGCTATCTGTATCGATCAATTCCCGAAACTTGCGAATGATGTGTTCTATCACTGCAATAGATCCGAGTGTTTCAATCCTTTGCCAGGACATATCATCTCCTTCGCGCAGCGCGCTTCGTCCCGGGTTCTCACCTCGGCAGCCCGGGCTGCAACAGCTCTCGTCGATAAGAAAGTTGGCTCTCGCGCCCCGTGCTCAGCCTTGCTTGCGTCAGGCCGAGCGCAGGCGCCGCACTCTCCTTGAAATGCCGCAGAAGTGACGTGCATTCGTGGCTGCCATATTTTTGCGCTCGTGAGCAGCAAACTTGGTCGCAATACTGGATCATCGGGCGGCTCGGCTGTCAGGCGTTCGAAACCGCGATCAGGCGCTTCAGTCGAGCGGCTGCGGCGCCGCGATCAAGTGATTCTTGTCCAAGTGCTATGCCTTCCTTCAGTGTCGAGGCCCGCCCCGCCACGACCAGCGCCGCCGACGCGTTCAAAAGCGCGGCGTCGCGAAATGGACCTGGTACGCCGTCAAGAACATTTTGCAGCGCAACGGCGTTAGTCTTGGCATCACGGCTCTCCAGCGCGTCGTTGCGGCAGCGGGGGAGTCCGGCTTGTTCCGGCGTCACTTCGAAGGTGCGGACTGTACCCGCCTCAAGCGCAGCAACAAACGTTGGGCCGGTGAGGGTTACTTCGTCGAGCCCGTCCGAGCCATGAACAACCCATACCGACTCCGCACCAAGGTTCTTCAAGACGTACGCCAGAGGCTGCACCCATTCGGGAGACAATACCCCAACGATCTGCCGCTTGACCCCTGCCGGGTTGCACAGAGCCTCGATCAGATTAAAGATGGTATGGGTTCCAACTGCGGTCCGGATCTGCCCGATGCGCTGCATCGCCGGATAATGGGCTGACGCAAACATGAAGCCGATGTCGGCTTCCTGCACGCAACGTGCGATAGCCGCAGGCTTGAGATCGACCTTCACACCGAGGCGCGCCAACACGTCTGCGGCGCTTGAACCCGAAGACGTAGCGCGGTTGGCATGCTTGGCCACAGGAATGCCGGCCCCGGCGACTATGAAAGAAGCACACGTCGACACCTTGACCGAATACATAAGGGACTCGCTCGTGCCAGCGAGGCCGACAGGGTCGCATGTCGCCTCGACCCGCGGCATTCTATTCCGCATTGCCGAGGCGGCGCCGGTGACTTCTTCGACCGTCTCGCCCCGGACCCGCATCCCCATCAACAAGGCACCGATTTGCGAGGGAGTTGCGTAACCCGACATCATGCTGTCGAAGGCTGACGCAGTTTCCTCACGCGTCAGAGTGGCGCCCGTGGCAACTTTTCCGATGATCGATTTAAGCACTTCCATCGAACTTTACACGTTCCCTGAGACCCGGCACCGATTGCCTTGATGAAGTAGCCCGCCGCATGCGGCATGGTCTCATTGACGCTTGAAGGCGGCGGTCGGTTGAGTGTGGACACACGTGGCGACGTTACAACCTGACGCTACGTGAGGGTCAAGCTCTCCGTTCCGGTGGTGCCGTCGAGAGGAGATCGTCGGCCAGTTAGAACACCGCAGTTGCTTGTCGCGGAATCGATGACACTGTCTGGCGCCCGCTTGCCGCGTCCGCAGCGGCCTCTTTACGGCGGTGTTCCGGCCGGATCACCGCATCCTTCAAAGCCTTTTAGCCTTCTGGGACCGTTGTGGTGAAGCGTTGAAGCGGCTTCCTCTCCCTTCTTCGAGTCTGTCGGTGCTGGGTAGATCGAGCCTGATCTCAGCTGGCTCTACAAATTAACCCCACCTGATCGTAAATGAAGGAAACAACAGGCCGCCGCATCGTCACTTCGAGTCGCTGCTTTTCTTGCCAGTGTCTCGCACGGAGATCACGTAGCGACATCGCTGACTGAGGCTAGCTTGCTTGGATCTAAGGCAGGCAGTGATAGCGGTGCGATCTGGTATGTGGCTGCTACAAAGGCGGAACACGTCCTCCATGCAAGCCTCTTTCTCTTCTGCGGTGGGCGTTTGATCGCGCGCGTTGACCGGCCCGGGGATTACAGCTGTCATTGCGACGACAAGAGCGCTGGCGCAGTGGCAGATTGTGAGGCGCGAAGTCGACTGACTTCGTTGATATTGAGTCATGATATCCGTTCAACTCCGTGTGGCTGCGTTATTGTTCTTCCTGCGCGAAGCGCAACATGACGTGTCAACCGGGAAACAGGCCTGAACTGCTTGAGGACGGTGCCGACATGCTCGTTCTTCCGCTTTTGCGGTCCGTACGGTGCTGGTCATCTGTCCGGCAGGACAGAAACGACACCTGCCGTAGTGGCGGAGCACCACGAAGAGTACAAGCGCTGTCGGCTGAGCTGGCCCAGCAAGTCATCATTCTGGAGCTTCCAGTGGTTCGGTGCATGCCTGGATGTCGCGACGCATTGCTTGGGCCTGACATGTGCTTGGGTACTCTGGCTCACCCTACCGCCAACCGACTTAAGACGCCGTAGCTGGCGCGACGCCGGGTTGAAGGGCCCGGGCCAGCTATCGCGGGGCAGAGAGAGCAGGTAAAAGCGCAGGTGCGCCCAAGCCACTGTTGATGATGCATTCGATCGTTCAGAGCAAACCATGATGGCGCGCGCCTAGACTATGTTTGGTGTAATCGCGCCTGTGTTCCGCTATGTGTGAAGACCTTGGGTGCGGTATCTGGGATGGAGCCTCCATCGTCCGTTCCGCCGAGGCTACGGTGATGGGAGCGCCTGCCGTGCAGAGCTCGAGACGCGCGATTTCGTCCAGCCGCGATTGGAATAGCTCCGACGCAACGCGGACAAGGATGCACCTGGAGGATCTTATCGTCCTGATCGAGTCGCGCCAGGTGAGTCTAGATGTCTGAAACATTCGCGATTCTCATGACGTGTTCGGAACGGTCTGGATTGTCGGACGTGGTTCCCGCTTGTCGAGGATCGTACAATCTAACGCTACGTGCGGTTCAAGCCCCTTCGTGCGTCTGATCGTCTGAGGATGTCGGGGCTGTGCATTCTTCGTACGAGCCTCGGCGGCAACGCCGACTGGTGTTTCAGAATAGCGGCTGTGCGTGGCGACTGTCCGCTTCGGCAACCGAGGCTCCGAGCGTCGCTGTTACGTGATTTTACGGAGCGCCAGTGTCGCAATTCTTTGATCTACGAGTTGCATGCTCTGGGCATGAATCCGAAAAGTAAGCTCTACCAACCTGAGCACTGGCGAGGCCGTGCAGAAGCAACGCGAAAGAAAGCGGAAGCGCTCGCTGACGGAAAAGCCAAAGACAGGCTGCTCAAAATTGCCGTGGAATACGACAAGCTGGCTCGGCGCGCCCACGTGTGGCAGATGCACAAAGAGGAGGACGAGACGTGGCATGAGGAAGAGCCTTAAAGCGTCGCTGCGGATCATCAAAAGGCGCCAGCCTGTTGATCGCTAGCCGACCCAATGGCCACACAAATGTCGCTCAGCGAGCAAGTCACTGCCAGTAGGGAATGTTGAGGGGGATCGTAGGGCGGGGCATCCTGACGGTCCTGCGCGCTCCAAATCGCGACATATACGTGAAGGCAGAGCAGTCCGCCGGCCCAACGCTCCTTCAGGCGGACTTGTTTAGTCAGCTTCTCGAAAGCTAATTCTCATATAAAAGCGCAACCCTACACACCTCAAGTTGCAGTCAGTGCGTCGCAGTTAACGCGGAAGCCCGGATGCCCATCCGCGCCGGAACGTTCAGCTGCTGCAGGCTAATGTTTGGAACTTCGTCGCGGCTGCAATTGCATCTCAGTTTCGCCAATTCGAGACCTCTGCGTCATGCCTCAATAATTCCTTTGCGTTCATTCGAGGGGCAGATTTCCAGGTAGTCGGGCGAAGTGTGCGCTGGAACCAAGTCTGTGAAAGAGGTCTCCACGTCCGATTGATGGTCCGCAGACGGTGCGGCCGCGGCATGCGAGAGGCGTCGGAAAGCCCCTCGCGCTCTGCCGTCCGCGAGATTATTTCAGAAGAACGCTGCGATGATCCAGTAGAGTCCGGCCCAAAGCAGCGCATTTATGAGGAGTGCGGCCAGCGGCCAAAGGTTCCACCTCCTTTGCGCCTGCCGGCAGCGGCAATCGGCGCCGTAATGCTTCATCGGTGGGTGCTTTGGTGTGCGCCAATGCGTCATTTCATCAGACGTCGCGCTGGTCCGCCGAAAAATGCCGGGCTTTGCATGCCTCGTACCACTCATAAGTTCGCAGTCCTCTTTCATAAGGAGAGTATCAGAATCGTTGTCTGTTGCGCGGCGATCCTCCGGTCGATGGTATGCTCGTGTATCGTCGGTACAGTTAAGGTCGCTTTCCGTCACCGCAGCAATCTACATGCCACGACGCAGAAGTATCGACACCGCTTTGATGCAAACAAAAGCGCGTCTGTCGGGCGTCGGCGACACAGAGTCGCTGCCAAAGGTCGGATTCGCGACGTCCATGTCTGAAAGACGACACCCGCATTGGCAGCAAAAGGCTCAGCGCTTCGCGAGCGCCATGCCATGAACAATGAGCTGGGACTTGCATCGTATTGACGCGGGAAGATCGGTCGACGGCCGCCCTGATTGAGATCGACTAATCACTGTTTCGGACCGTTGGCTTACGAGGAGACACCGAGATGGCAGGCGACCCGCTCCTGTTATCAGCTCGACGACAGTTCATGTCAGGCGTCCACGGCCTTGGTGCAGGCCCGTTCGACTCGATCCGGCACAATTCAATCGTGTTCACATAGATGGCGCATTGAGGACCATTCGCACTCGACGCGAACCTGTGAATGTCCACTACGATCTCATCAAGCAGTTGATCGCCGCGCTGCATCAACTGGTGCCATCACTGGCTTTGCGAGTCACCATGGAGTGTGGATGTCGAAGGTCACTACGGGACTATGCCATCATGACGACCAATTCGTTGAGGAGAGGAGCCGCCAGTGTTTTGTGCTCAAGCAGATAGCCATGAAACATGAATGCGCACTAACGCTTACTTGAAGCGCGGGAGAGCGATGGCGGACATTAGTGTTGTTGATGGGCGCTCTATTCGGCGATGTGCGACCAATAACTGGCCGGCATCGGTGAGTAAGATGCTTCGCATGAGAGGGGCTCGCTGACAGAGTTGCAACATGCGCGGGAAGTTGCGATCGGCGGACTGATTCGCCATCGCCCAGATCGTGCTACCGCTCATACTCGGCAATCAGTGGCCCCTGAGAGCGTTCGGCCCACAATGCGATCGTTATAAGACTATAGCAGGAGAACGAGTGATGATGGACAGCTGCGGCTTGCTCAGATGGTGCTCTGAAGAGCGGTATAGGAGCGCTGGGCCGAGGATCGAGCCGGTTGACGAGTTGCGAGACAACGTCATCTGCATCGAGTTCAAGACCCTCCGAACAGCAAAGGAGCGGGCGTGCGAGAGCAGATGATAGAGAAGCTGGAAGCCGGCCGCGTGCAACACGGCCGGTTCGCTACGGTTCCGGGATCAGGCCCTTGCGGCGTGTTCTTTGTACAGGGGCCTTGCGGGTGTGAACTAAAGATAAGTGGATTTGTCCGTCCTGGCTGGGAGCATGTCGCTGTCTCGACGCCGCGGCGCTGTCCGAACTGGGAAGAGATGAGCTTCGTCAAAGACCTGTTCTGGGATGAAGAGGAGTGCGTCATGCAACTGCATCCGCCACATTCGCAGTATGTGAATAACAGCCGATATTGCCTTCACCTGTGGAGACCCACTCATCGGGACATCCCGATGCCGCCGCCGAGCTTTGTAGGCATCGTTGGACTTGGGCCCTCAGACGCGGCAATGTTGTTCGCGCGGATGAGCGCGACATCATGATCATCTGAGTTAGTTATCCAAGCGGAAGGTGACGCCGAGCGGCTGCAGGAGCACCGATTCGGCGCCGCCGAACTGAGGCGTTAAAGGCGGGGATATGTCAGGACTGATTGCCTGTTGCCGTGTGCGGGGGGGCTGAGCCTGAATTAGCTGCTGTCAACTAGGAGCAGCGAATAGTGCGCTGATCCCAATAAAGATCGCGGAACTGTGCTGAACGCGGTTCGGCAGCAACAACAGCATCTTGCCCGGCCGACGACCGGTCACAAGGCAATCACTGGGCGATCCGACGACGCGAATTGGCACTCTTTGGAGCGAGAAGTGTGCCGACCGGCGGCATAACGCGATGGTGAGATCGAGGCCAACGCGACTGTCGAATTCGGTTTGACGAAGGCGCTGTCGCCCCATCACTGTCGCCCCCATCACCCTGACTGCATCCGGAATTACACAAGGTCGGCCGGTCGTCGCCGTGCGACAGCCGTGAGCTCGTCGGCCACCCCGCATCTGGAGCGGAGCTCGTGAGCAGAGACGGTCGAGACACCAACTAGGCGCGGGCGAGGTGGTAGCGTCGCCAAATATCTGGTTGTCAGCTCGTGGTCAGCTTGCCGCAAGATCATTCGCAAGCAGAGCGTAAGCGGCCCGCGCTCGCTCTGAGGAAAGTACGCTGAAGAAGCAGGCGAACCGCCATGTATAATCGAGTTAGTGGCCGATCCACACGCCCTGATCAAGCTGACGAACCGAGTCGGTCCGCGGACGGTTACGAATTTGCTCAAACGTTGACGGATCTCGCTCAACGGGAGAGCCCGCCATCTTGGGAATTGTCCGACGACCTCAGATGCAATCATTCATAGTCCAAGCACCTCGGACCCCAGCACATCCTCTCTGTCGTCCAGCTCAAATCCATCCTCTCCAGCGAGGCACATCCGTCCTCTGTTCGAATACAGGACTGCTGAATTGCCCGAGGCCAATGTTAACGGGATCTGCGTTGGATTGGCAGCGGAGTGGCTCCTCAATCTGCCGAGCAGCCCTTCATCCCGGATGGAGGGCGCCGCGCCCGGGGACTCAAAATCACAGCTCAGCGGCAATGCGGCAGCAGCGCTATGAAGACCCCAAGAGTCTGTTGCGAAGCGATAGGCCGGAAGGTTCTCACAACCTTCAGGCAAAAAGTACGATGTTACGCGAAGCCGGCCTAGCGCCGTTCGCCGAACAGACGCGATACAGGTTTGGTACATCTTCGCGCGTTGATCAGATCGTGAATGAGGTCACTGACAATGCGTCGATCTATTGGTCAGCTTGCGTTGCGCCGTCTCCCTCCGGTGAAGGCCGCCTTGTCGGGTTGATACGAGTGCTGTGTAACAGCCCTTATGAACAGCAATAAGTTCAGTGCTCAGATTGG
>NZ_JACIHF010000014.1:0-223654 GCF_014198295.1 Bradyrhizobium sp. CIR18
GCTTCCACAAAGCTCGGCTGTCCTGTCCGCTTCACCGCCATCGTCATTCCCCCAAGGCTTTGCCCTAGGGAATCACAACTGGCGAATTACGCAACGGCCCACAAGGGGAGAAGGAAGAAAGGAGCGCTGCGTTCGCAGGGACGACAGTGGCGTTTGTGGCTGGCGCCTCTACACCGCCACCTCTTCCCCGAGATACGCGACCGCCGCTTCCAGTCCGCCCTTGCCGTGCGGGATCTTCAGGGCGTTCAGGCCAATCTCGATCACCCCTAACGTGCCGAGCAACATCGGCGCGTTGACGTGGCCCATATGGGCGATGCGGAAGGCTTGGCCCGAGAGGTCGCCGATGCCGGTGCCGAGCACCACGCCGCACTTGTCCTTGCAATAGCGTTGCAGCACCGCGGGATCGTGGCCGTTGCTCATGGTCACCGTGGTCACGGTGTTGGAGCGCTCGTTGGCCTCCGCCACGTTGAAGCCGAGCACCTGGCCTTCCGACCATGCGCCAACCGCGCGGCGTGCGGCTTCGCCGAGCAGGCTGTGGCGGCGGAAGGCGTTCTCGAGGCCTTCCTCGTGCAGCATGTCGATCGCCTTGCGCAAAGCGAACAAGAGATGCACCGGCGCGGTGCCGGCGTATTTACGATAATTCTCGGTGCCCTCGCGCTCGCTCCAGCTCCAATAGGGCGTCGACATGTCGGCCTTCTTGTGCACCTCGAGCGCACGCGCATTGGCGGCGACGAAGCCAAGGCCAGGCGGCGTCATCAGGCCCTTCTGCGAGCCCGACATCGCAACATCGATGCCCCATTTGTCCATCTCGAACGGCATGCAGCCGAGCGAGGCGACAGTGTCGACCATGTACAGCGCCGGATGGCCGCTCGCCTTGATCGCCTTGCCGATCGCCTCGATGTCGTTCTGCACGCCCGAGGCCGTATCGACCTGGACCACGACGACGGCCTTGATGGTGTGCTCCTTGTCGCGCCGCAGGCGCTCCTCGACCTCGTGCGGCCGCACTGCGCGGCGCCAGTCGCCCTTGAGCACCTCGACCTCGGCGCCCATCAGCGCTGCCGCATTGCCCCAGCCGATCGCGAAGCGCCCGCTCTCCAGCACCAGCACCTTGTCGCCGCGCGACAGCACGTTGCTCAGCGCCGCTTCCCAGGCGCCGTGGCCGTTGGCGATGTAGATGTAGGACTTGCCCTTGGTCGCAAACAGTTTCGAGATGTCACTGAGCAGACTCTCGGTCAGGTCGAGCATCTCCTTGGAGTAGATGTCGATCGCCGGACGGTGCATTGCCCGCAGCACCTCGTCGGGCATCGTGGTGGGCCCGGGGATGGCCAGAAATTCCCGGCCCGCGCGAACGGTCATTGCTGTTGGTCCTTGTTGCTTGAGAACGGACTGGTGGGTTTGCTGATTCACGTTTTACGCGCCGTGGACCCCCAAGAAAAGCACGCAAAGCGCAGGTCTGGGGGCTCTCATCTCTTGGTCTCGCGGCAGCCGGCGGCTTCCGCCTCCTCGACCGAGCAGAACCAGCGAGTGCCCTTGCTGATCTTCATCTTGATCTGGGTGTACCAGCGGCTGGTCGGCTGGTGAAAGATGCACTCGCCGGCGCTGTTGACGTTGCCCTTGATGGTGCAGTCCGGGGAAGGCGCCACCGGTCCCGAGGCCGAGGCGAGCAGCACCGCATGCGCCCCGTCGGGCGGCTTGGTGGCGCCGAGGATGGCGGTCTTCTTGTTGCGGACGCGCCAGTCCCAGGGCGCGATGAAGGCGCCCTGCCACATCCCGGCTTTCGCCTCGCGCGCAGCGGCCTCGTCGGGCTCGTAGTCCTTGGAGATGCGGGTGTAGGCAAGCGCCCAGCCGCTGCGCACCAACCATTTCTGGATGTCCTCGCCGCCGACCTCGCAGCGCGCCACAGTGCGGCCGCGCCGGTCGATTGAACGGGTGTGGCAGACCCAGCTCTTGCCCTCGGCATATTTGGCGAGCTCGTCGCGCGCCGCGACGCCGCAGGTCCAGCGCTCGCTTTTGGTGTTCAGGCAGAGCTGGTCGACCGCAGGCGCGTCGATGCCGCCGAGCCGGATCCGCGTGTTGCCGATCACGACGGCATCGCCGGCGCGGACCTTGGCCATGCCGGTGATGTCGGTGGCCTCAGCCAGCGAGGGCAGGGCGAGCAAGGACAGCGCAATCAGGATTTTTCGCAGCATGCCGGTCCGCGTGTGATGAAAATCTCGATAGATCGCGCAATTGTGGTCGGCTTTTGGCCGTCGGGCCAGCGTATGCCTAACAGATAGGCTTTCAACTTCCCGTCATTGGTCGAAGGTCCCGTAGGGTGGGCAAAGCGAAAGCGTGCCCACGATGTCTTTCGTGGCGAGAGATCGTGGGCACGGCGCGAAGAGCGCGCCTTTGCCCACCCTACGAGATCTGCGTCCCGGGCACGAAACCTACCCCCGCCCCGTCATCGCCCGTTTCGCCACCGCCAGCCCCATCAGCACGAAGGCCGACGTCACCTCCGGGCCGCCCACCAAAATCCGCGTCGGCGTCTTCATCTTGTTCCACTCATAGGCGCGGAACGGGCCGCGGCGGCCGCCCTCACCGAGCCCAGCCACGATCACGTTCAGCGCCGGCGCGAAGGCGCGCGGGTCGGCGCCGAGATGGCCGAGCGCGATCAGTGCCAGCGCCGCATCGAACACGTTCATCTCCGCGGCCATCAGCTCGCCCTTGACGTAGGAGAGCACGCGATGGCGGATGAAGTCGAAATCGCCGGCGGGATCGATCGCGGCCTGCGCGGCCAGCGGCAGCGCCAGGAACGCCGCATAGCAGCGGCCGAAATAGGCGCTGTAGAGCTCGGGCAGATAGTAAATGTGCGAGCGCGGATTGGCGAAGGCGCCGCTCGCCGCCAGCCGCTTCTGGAAGCCGATGATGCGATGCACCGTGGCGAGCCGCGACGGCGTCTCCAGGACCTTCCAGCGCGCGAGGTTGCGAAAGCTCACCTCGAGAATGTCGAGATTGAGCGTCGGATCGAGATCGTTGCCATAGGGACGCTCGCCCTTGAGGTTGTCGATCCAGGTCGCGACGCCGCCGTCATAGTCGATATTGTCATTGAGCGGCACGGTCACGCGCGGTTCGTTGACGCCGGCGCGCACCTGGTAGCCGGCGTAGAAATCCAGCAGCGGCTGGTCGATGATCTCATCAAGGCAGCCGGCCTGCGTCGCAGCGGAGATCGAGCAGGCCGTGGTGTCGCAATCCGGCACGTAAACGCCGAAGCCGAGATCCTGCTTGATCTGCGCGAAGTAACGGGAAAAGCGCGGATGCGGCGGAGGCGCCAGCGCGGTGACGACGTTGAAGCGCGCGCCGTCGATGCCCTCGACCTCCTCGCGGCTGATGTTGACGCAAAAATTCACCATGTCGGCGATGGCGCGTTCGGCCGCAATCTTGTCGGCCTGGGAGGCGAGTCCGGTCTCGCCATAGCTGAGCAGCGCCTCGATGAAGAACGCATCGTAATAGGCCGAGCGGTGGCGGATCTGCACCGGTTCCCACATTGGCTCGGCGATCCCTCGCCAGGGTGGATTGACGACGGCCCGGGCTGGCGAGCGCGCGATGAAGACGCGGGCGAGGTTGAACAGCAGCGAGGAATTCTTGTAGCCGCGCGCATTGAGGCCCGTGAGCGCCATGATCAGCTCGCGGCCGCGAAAATCGGGATCGCCAATCAGGTTGAAGGCGGCGTAGGTCGGCAGGAAGCCGTTCTTGCGGTAGGAGCCGAGCAGATGCTGCGCGCAGTCGCGGATCACGCCGTCGATCTGCGACTCTGGCGGCGCGGAGCCGGTGAACATGGCCGGCGGCGGCTTGGGATGGTCGAGCGCGATGCTGTCGACGAGATCGGCGACCGGCTGGCCGACCGCCGCCCAATCGGGCTCGGCCTCGTCGCGGGCGCGAACCAGCGCTTGGCGCAGCGCCGTCAGCCTGGCCTCGTCACGCAGCTCGGGCAGCCCGGCCCGCCGCAGCAGCACCCGCAACGCCGGATTGCCGAGCGCGGTCTTGTAGAATTTGGCCAGATGCGGATCGCCGCTGGCCGTAACCGACAATACGGGGTCGCAGACGTCGTAAAGCGAGGGGCCGTCCTTCCGGGCGGTCAGCGCCCGGCAGGCGGCGCCGGCAAAATAATGAAGGCTCATGAAATACCTGGTCGCGGGGCCTTGGTCGGGGGCCGGCACGCTCCCATCTGCGCGCCGCCCCCTTGCCAAGTCGTTGAAAAGGCTACCCGGATTCGCAGGAAATACAAATGTGATGGAGGTCACGGAAAAAGCCGGCACGAAGGCTGCATGATCGAGGCTCGAAATGGGTGCCAGGGGGCAAAAACGCACAAATCTGGCTCGGAGAATTCACGAACATCTTCAGTCGTTTAGCTCAATTTTTGGGCAATCTATTGCCGGGGAGGCGATATCCGGTTAAGGGTTTGTTTGGTGCGGCGCCGCAAATTGCGCGCAATTCGGGGGCACATCCCCGGCCAATCCCTCAAACCTAAAGACGCTATCGCGCTACTCAAACAGTGTGCGCGCGCTTGGCTGGTCTTTGGCACTGACAGGAATGAAGCGAGATGAATGTTAGGCAGCTCGACATTTCCCGACGCACGATCGCGTTGGCCGCGGCCCTCATCGGCACGGTGTCGCTCGTGATCGGCGCCCATGCTGCTCTGAACATGCGCGCGATCGACGCCGCCAAGGCCGTCTCGACCGACCAGATCACGGGCTCGATCGCCCAGACCTCGCGCCTCGCCCTCGTCATCGGCAATGGACATTATCCCGACGCCAGCGCGCCGCTGACGCAGTCTATCAACGACGCCCGCGCGCTCTCCTCGTCCCTGCGCAAGAACGGTTTTGACGTCGACATGGTGGAAGACGCGACCAAGGACGACATGGTCCGCGCCGTCAATCGCCTGAAGTCCCGGATCAAGCGCGACACCGTCGTCATGCTGTTCTTCGGCGGCTACGGCGTGCAGGCGGGACGCGAGAGCTACATGCTGCCGGTCGATGCGGTGATCTGGAAGGAAAGCGACGTCCGCCGCCAGGGCGTCTCGATCGACGGCGTGATCGACATGATGAAGGAGCAGGGCGCCAAGGCCAAGCTCGTCGTCGTCGATGCCTCTCGCCGTAACCCTTACGAGCGTCGCTTCCGCTCCTACAGCCACGGCCTCGCGCCGATCAACGCGTCCGACAATGCGCTGATCCTGTCCTCGGCTTCGCCCGGCAAGGTCGTCGACGACGGCAAGGGCGAGCACAGCGTGCTGGTCAGCGAGTTCCTGAACAACCTCAGTGCAAAGGGCAGCGCCGAAAGCGTCTTCAACAAGACCCGCGTCGCCATCTCCCGCGCCAGCGAAGGCGACCAGGTCCCGACCGTCTCCTCCTCGCTGCTCGAAGACGTCCATTTCGGCGAAGCCGGCGGCTAGTTTTTTCGAGGGCGCGCGAGCTCTCGTAGGGTGGGCAAAGGCGCAAAGCGCCGTGCCCACCATTTTTCTCCGTCATTTCGATAGAAGACGTGGGCACGCTTCGCTTTGCCCACCCTACGAGACCGCCGGCTACTTCGCTGCTTCCGCGGCCATCACCGGGCGTACCGGATCGCCTTCGCGCAGCAGCGCGCCGGCGCGGGCGACGACGACATCGCCGTCGTTGAGGCCGTCGCGGACCTCGATATTGCCGCCCGACATCAATCCGACCTCGACACGCTTGGTCTCGACCCGGTTGCGGCGGATCACCTGCACCACGGTGCCGGCGGATGAATATTGCACGGCGGTCAGCGGCACCGCGACATTGCAGCTCTGCCCGGTCTTGATCAGCGCGCGTCCGCTCGCCTTCAGCAGCAGACGCTTCTGCGAGGAGATGCCGATATAGACCATGCCCTGCTGGATGTTCGGCTCCACGGTCGGGCCGATGCGGCGCACCTTGCCGTCGATGTCGCCGGCGCCGGCGATCCGCACGGTCGCCGGCTGATTGACCGCGAGCTTGCGCATATCGGTGGTCGCCACCAGACCGACGAGATCGTATTCGCTGCGCGCGACGATCGTGAACAGCGCCTCGCCCTTGGCCGAGGCGAAGTTGCCGATCTGGGCGGTCGACGTCGCGATCACGCCCGCCACCGGCGCGGTGACCTGCAGCGTGCCGCCCTCGGGCAGCGCCAGCCGTGCCAGCACCTGGCCGGCGGTGGTGGTGTCGCCGGCTTCCGCCAGCACGTCGGTGACCTTCAGGCCCGGACGCTCGGGCCGCACCGACGTTTCCTCCCGCGCGATGATCGTGCCGGTGGCCTCGACGATGTCGGAGAAGCAGGACTTTGCGACTTTCAGCACCGTGACCGCCGGCCCCTTGGGCGCGTCGTCATCGGCGGCTCGGGCCGGATATGGACCGAGGATGAGCATGCCGGCGACGGCTGCGGGACACAGGCTTCGAGCAACGGCACGGGGCAAATGACGCATCGGAAATTCCACGGGTTCTATGCCTCCAATCGATAGCAGATGGCAGGGCTGCGGACTACGGCAGCGTTGTCCCAAAAAGGAAGGCCACGCCACCGCGGGCCGACGCAGCAAGTCTTTGATTAGTCGCGGGATTGGAGAACAGGTTCGCATTCCCGGGCGGCGCGCCGCGGGTCGGCACTATTCGAAAGTGCCGTCGATCACGGTCCTCTCATCGGTCAACGGCACAGGTCGCGGCGCGGCCGTAAACGGCCCGTCAGCCGCGGCGCTCACCCAGCAGCTTGCCGTTGGCCCGGTCGATCAAATGCAGGCGCGTGCAGGCCGGACAGGACACCGACACATGCGTGCGGTCGGCCGGCTCGTCGCCGAGCCGATGCTGCACGTTCATGCCGGTCTGCGGGCATTTGAAGACGATCTGACGGTCCATGACCGATGATATGACGACAAGGCGCGCTTTCCGAAATTACGGATGATTACGTAGGTCGGCGGCGGCGCCCCTCACGGCAGGTTCAGGAACTCCACCCAGTTCGGCTTTTTGCCGGTGGGGTAGGATTTCAGCTTGGCAAGCGCGCCGCTGCCCTGGTCGATCGCATAGACCGTCATGCTGTCGGAGAGCTCGCCGACCGCGGCGAGGTAGCGCCCCGTCGGATCGATGTGGAAGCCGCGCGGCTGCTTCTCGGTCGGCACGCTGCCGATTGTGGTCAGCTTGCCGCTGGCCGCATCGACCTTGTAGGCGGTGAGCGTGTTGGTGGTGCGCTCGGAGGCGTAGAGGAAGCGGCCGTCCGGAGTGATGTGGATGTCGGCGGCCCAAGGCTTCTTAGCAGACTCTTTTCCGTTAAAGCCCTCCGGCAGTGCGGTGGTGCGCTGGATCTCGTCCCAGGCGCCGCTCCTGGCCTCGTAGGTGAACGCGGCGACGTCGCCGTTCAACTCGTGGATCAGATAGACGAACTTACCATTGGGATGGAATACGAAGTGCCGCGGGCCCGATTTCTCCGGCACCTTGTGGGCTGGCGGATCGCTCGGCGTCAGCGTACCGGCCGTGGCATCGAACGCGAAGGCCAGCACCTGGTCGGAGCCGAGATTGGTCGCGAACGCGAAGCGATTGTCGGGCGAGGGCAGGAAGGCGTGCGCGTTCAGCCCGGTCGGGATCACCTGTTTCGGCTCGCCGGCGACACCGTTGGCGGAAAGCGGATTCAGCGCGACCTTGTTGCCGCCATAGGAGGCGCTGAACAGGAACTTGCCGCTGCGGTCGATCGCGATGTTGGCCATGCTGTCGGCGAGCGGGCCGCTGCCGATAGGGCTGAGCTGGCCCGTCTTGGGATCGATCGCAAAGCTGACCGCGAGGTACGGCTGCGAGCGGACACCGGCGATCAGCACGCGGTGGTCGGGCGTGATCGCGAGCGGCGTCGACGAGCCGGGCTTGTCGACGCCCTTGAAGGCGGCCGTCTGCACCGGAATCATCTCGCCGCTCTCGGTCATCTTGAACACGCTGATGTCGTTGCTGTCGGCGTTGCCGACATAGGCGAAGGTCTCGGCCATGCCGGCGTGGACTCCAGAAATGAGAGTGAGGGCTGCGAACAGGGTGGTGGCGATTGCAGCGCGTGGTGCTTTGGATGCGATGCGTCGGGTCGGTCTCAACATGGGCTCCTCCTGAGGGCCGGTCGCGGCCTTGTCGTTTTGCCGGCGAGGATAGCGGGCGGCGCGCCGCCGCACCAAATTCCAGTTGGGATTGATCGATGCCGAAATTGTATCGGTCGCCGGGGAGGGACTACCGCATCGCCGCGGTCCGGGAGGGCAGATGCGGGCTGGACGGATGAGCGGGTGGTCCGAGCACGGCCCAGACCGCGACCGCAACCAGAGCGGACGTCAGGATGGTCCAGGCGATGAGCCGTTTCCGCATCTGGTCGAATCCGTCGCTGTCATGAAGTCGCGGGGCACCCGGAATCGTGCACTGCAAACCGCGGCAATCCTATGAACTCGTTCACAGGCGAAAACGGCAGGCGCAAGGCGAACCAATGCCGCGCGAGCGCATTGAACCGGCATGCCCCGTGAAAACGATCTCGAAGGTAAGCCCGACATGGGCGGCAAACATGGCGGTCAAGCCGGCCAGCCCAAGTCGCCGCCGCGCCCACACCAAGGCGAACACGATGAGGACGTCGTGGCAAAGCGCCACACCGGCCAAACCGATCACGCCTCGCCGCCGACCAAATCAAAATAGCGCCTCGCCGCGCGGCCGTGCCGCGCCGCGCGTCGGGAACGGCGGCATCGCTGTGCCGTTACCCCGGTCCCGCGGGCGTGACAGATCAAAACGGAGGCTGGCTCGTGTTTTGGATTTATTGGAACACCGCCTGGTCGCTGATCATCAGCGGCATCATGGTCGCCACCATCGTCAGCCACCCCGACGCAGAGTTCGTCGAGATCACCGCGGCAAAACAGAAGCTCTGAGCCCGCGCCAGGCGTCGTCGGCGATGACCGCCTGTGACCCTTTGCGGACGCCTTGAAGCCTTGTCTCGATTGGCTTGTTCAGCTTCAATCGCCGGCGCCGGCTTTGGTCCGGCTTGGATGTGCCAGGGGAAATTGAATGAGCCCATCCGCACCCATCAGCGCCGCCGACGCGATCAGCACGTACGTCTTTGCAAAGGATGGCAATCGACCGCAGATGATGAGGGACGCCTTTGCCTCAGACTGCGAATTGGAGATGGTCGTAAAGACCGACGCCATCTCATTCCCAAGCTCCGCAAAAGGGCTGGAGCAAGTTACCGAAGTACTGGTGACGAGCTTCGGCGATCAATACCAGAACGTCCGGACTTTTTGCCTCTCCCGTCCGACCTCACAGCAGCTACCGCGTTTCCGTTGCGATTGGCTCGTCGGGATGTCGGCAAGGCAAGGCGGTGCGGTTCGCGTCGGCTGCGGACGCTATGACTGGCGCTTCGGTTCCGGCCATGACGGCCGCGTCGAGAAGCTCGCGATCGAAATCGAAGTCATGAGTGTACTTCCAGCCGAGATGTCGAAGCCGATCATGCAATGGCTCGCGGCCTTGCCGTATCCCTGGTGTTCAAACGCCCAGGCCTGCGAGAGTATTCCAGCCATTGACGCCTTGGGACCGATCAAGCACTTCCTCACGGTAACGAGCGAGGCAAACCAGCAGTCATGAGTTGTTGAGCAGGGGTGCGGCTCATCAAGTCCGGATTTGGCCTTAAAGCCAGACGTGGCGCCGCTAAGCCGCAACCGCCTGCGTCGCCAGCAGCTGCTTCAATTTCGCCGCCGGCACGGCCGGGCTGAACAGCCAGCCCTGCATCTGGCTGCAGCCGAGCTGGCGCAGCACCTCGCGCTGAGCTTCGGTCTCGACGCCTTCGGCGGTCGTCGCCATGTGGCGCGCGGCGGCCATGTGCACCACGGCCTGCACGATCGGCGAGGAATCTTCGGACTGACCGATGTCGCTGATGAAGCTGCGGTCGATCTTGATCTTGTCGAACGGGAAGCGGTGCAGATAGCTCAGCGACGAATAGCCGGTGCCGAAATCGTCGAGCGCGATACGCACGCCGAGCTCGCGCAACTGCTGCAGGATCGTCAGCGCCTCCTCGTCGTCGCGGATCAGCACGGTCTCGGTGATCTCGAGCTCGAGCCGTCCGGGCGCAAGTCCGGACTCCGCGAGCGCGGCCGCGACCTTCAGCGCCAGCGTCCGCGTGCGGAACTGGACCGGCGAGACGTTGACGGCGATGTGAATCTGGCCGGGCCAGGAGGCGGCCTCACGGCAGGCCTGCTTCAGCACCCACTCGCCGATCTCCCCGATCAGTCCGGTGTCTTCGGCGACGGGAATGAAGTCCGCGGGCGAGACCATGCCGCGCTCGGGATGACGCCAGCGCAGCAGCGCCTCGCAGCCGGTCACGACATTGGCCGCGAGATCGACCAGCGGCTGGTAGTGCACCTCGAACTCGCCGCGAGCCAGCGCCTGACGCAGATCGAGCTCGAGCTGACGGCGCAGCCTCGCCTTGGCGTCGTATTCCGGCGTGAAGATGCGGTAGGTGCGGCGCCCCTCCGATTTCGCCGCGTACATCGCAAGATCGGCGCGCTTGAGCAGGTCGTCGAGATTGTCGCCGTGGTCGGGCGCGATCGCGATGCCGATGCTGGCATCGGTCGGGATGTCCTGGCCCTTGCAGTCCACCGGCGCGCGCAACGCCTTGAGGATATCTTCCGCCAGCGCCGACAGCTCGGCCGGATCGCGAGTACCGGCCTTGACGATGGCAAACTCGTCGCCGCCGAGCCGCGCGACGAGGTCGTTGCCGGAAACGCAGGCGCGCAGCCGGTTCGCCACCTGCCGCAGCAACTCGTCGCCGACCTCGTGTCCGAGCGAATCGTTGACGCCCTTGAACTCGTCGACGTCGATATAGAGGATGGCGAACGGCTTGTTCTGGCTGAGCTCGGCGACGCGCCGCTCCAGATGACCGCGCAGCAGCACGCGGTTGGGCAGGTCGGTCAGCGCGTCGTAATGCGCCATATGGGCGATGCGCTCGTCGGCGCGGATGCGGGCGGTGACGTCGTCGTGGGTCGCGAGCCAGCCGCCGGCGGCGCCGGGCTGGTTCTTGATCTCGACCAGGCGGCCATCCGCGGTCTCCACGATGGCGCTCTGGGTGCGCCCGATATGGCTCAGAATGTCGTTGCAATAGGTCTCGACGTCGCCGTGGAACGAGCCGGTGTCATGGCGGTGCCGGATCACGTCTCGGAAAGTGGCGCCGGGCTTCACCACTTCAGGGGACAAGCCGTACATCTCGATATAGCGCCGGTTGCAGACGATCAGCCGCTCGTCCTGATCGAACATCAGGAGCCCTTGCGTCATCGTGTTCATCGCGGTGTCGAGCCGCTGTTTCTCCAGCGAGAGCCGGTGCGTCACCTGGCGGAAGATCAGGAACAGCGTGAGCACCAGCAGGCTGATCGACAGCACGGCGATGGTGACGAAGAATTTCGTTTGCGTGCGCCAGGTCGCAAGCGTCGCATCCAGCGACTTCGTCGCGACCACGACCAGCGGCTCGCCGGCGAGCAGGCGCGAGGCGACGATGCGGTCCTTGCCGTCGATCGGGCTGGCGATCTGCATCGAGACGAAGGTGCGGTCGAACACCGCCATCTGCTCCGGCGTGCCCTTGCGAAAGTTCTGCCCGATCATCGCATCGACACGCGGAACGCGCGCCAGCAATTGACCGTTCTGGTGGTGCATCGCGATCGAGGATTCCTCGCCGAGCCCGGTCGAGGCGAAGAAGGATTCGAGCTGCTCGGGCGCGATCGCGCGCGAGACCACCCCAAGGAATTCGCCATGCGGGCCGGACACGCGCCGCGCGAACACGATCGCCGGTCCGTTGCCGATCCGGCCGTGCACCATCTCCACGTCCTCCTGCGCGGTCGGATCGTTCTTGAGGCGGTTGAAATAGCCGCGGTCCGCGACCGAGACGTCGGCGACCGGCCAGCGCCGCGACGAGTTGATCAGCATGCCCCTGGCATCGAACACATTGGCGCCGGCAACATCGGCCCAGCCGCTGGCTTTCGCACGCAGCACCTCGTGCATGGCGAGCGTGCCCATCTCGCTGCGGAAGACGTCGGCGGATTCGATGCCGCGGCTCTCGAGCTCGGTGATGATGCTCTTCTGCAGCACCGCGAAATCCTCGAACTCGCGGTCGAAATGCCGGGCCAGCAGGCGCACGGTGTTTTCAAGGCTGTCGCGGCCGCTCTCGATCGCATTCTGCCGGAAGCGGTCGACGGTGAGCGCGGTGCCGATTGCGGTCGCGGCCATCAGCACGAAGCCGCCGACGATCAGCCATGTCAGTGGCGCTCCCCGCCAGCGACGGAGCAGCGCGCGCATGCGCGCGGTGCATCGGATCGATGTGCCCATGCAGCCCTCCCGTGGGATGCAAGGTGCAGCAAAACCGACAAGACCCCGTTACCAGCGAAGGTTAGGGAACTATGAATCGGAACGGAATCAGTGGGTTGGTTCCATCGATCGCGGAAGCTGCCGTAGGGTGGGCAAAGGCGCGCTCTTCGCGCCGTGCCCACGACCCCTATCCGCATCATCCAACGTGATCGGTGGGCACGCTACCCTTTGCCCACCCTACGAGGCCATCATTCACCGCTTGATCTCCCAGTTCAGCGCTTCCGCGTTGCCCTTGGCGAACATCTTGGGGACATCGAACCGGCCGGTCTTGAGGTCATAGCGGCATTTCCAGTCCGCGAGCCCTTTCACGGCGACGTTCTTCGGATGCTTGTCCATTTCGCCCGACAGCGAGATCAGCAGGTAGCGGTTGTTGGGCCAGTCGACGCCGAGCCAGCGATAGGCAGTTTCGGTGCCCTTCATCAGATTGGCCGAGATATGGTAGTCGAGCTTCATCTTCTTCGTGTCGGCACGGCTGTGGAAATAGGCCCAAGCGAGATCGCTGAGTGATTGTTTCGTCGCGCTGACGAAGGCGCCGTTCTCGACATGATAGAGAAACAGATCCTGCGAGCCTGAGCCGGTCTTCTGCATCCGCACCAGCCATTGCGAGTCGCTGGTGAAGCGGAAGCCCGCGCCGTAGCCCTGCTCCGGCTTCAGCTCCGTCATCTGGTCGCCGCGTCGCGCCCAGACCTGCCATTTGACCTCGAACAGGTCTTCACTGTCCTTCATGTATTGCTCGAGCCTGGTGGCACCGTCAGGCGAGGTGAAGGCGAGGTCGGCATTGTCGGTGAGGACGAAGCCCGGCGGCGGGCCGGAGGCTGCGAGCGCTGGGGAAGCTGTGAGCGTCAGGGCAAGCGCCAGCCCGAGGGCCAGACCGAGCGCCAGATTTGGGGCGGAACGGCAAAATGCGGTCACGGGAAAATTCCTCAAAAAATGCCGCGATTCAGTCTCGCGTGATTTGACGCCAGCGGGGTGGCACCGGTTCATCCCTGAGTGCGGGGACGGCGGTCTCATCCCATCGACCGTCTTGCTGCCGCAGCCAATTCGGCGCACCTTGCCCCCTCGGCTGATTTGCCATCCAAGGTTCTTTTCCGATGATGACCGCATCCAAGGCCTTCATTGCTCTTTGCCTGCTCGCCCTGGTCGGCACCGTGCTGGTGATCGGCCCGACCGAGCTGCGCCGCCTGCTGCCGGACGGGACCAAGACCGTCGTCGCAGCCACGCCCGAGGCCAAGGTCGAACCCAAGGTCGAGGCCAAGGCCGAACTCAAGCCGGCCCCGAAACCGGAAGAACCCAAACCGGAACAGCCAAAGCTTGCCGCCGCCACGCCGCCTGCGCCCGCGCCAGCCCCCGAGCCGAAGGCGGCCGGGCTGGCCGAGACCCAGAAGCAGGTCACGGCCGCGCTCGCCGATCTCGCACCGGTCAAGCCGCCGCCGGCGGTCGCCGACGCCGGCCCCCGTTTCGACGTCGCCCGCGTCGACGATCACGGCGAGGCCGCGGTGATCGCGGGCCAGGCCGCGCCGGGGGCAAAGGTCGAGCTGCTGCGCGACGGCAAGCCGCTCGATACGGTTGTCGCCGACGCTTCGGGCCAGTTCGTGATGACCCCGCCGCAGCTTCCCGCCGGCTCCTATGAATTGACGCTCCGCGCCAGGGCGCCGGATGGCACGGTCACGCAGTCCAGCCGGACCATGCCGGTGACCATCGCCGAGGTGGCGCCGCCGCCCGCGCGTCCGGCGCCGGTCGCGAGGCAAGACGTGAGGCAAGATACGAAGCAGGCCGAGAAGCCGGACGACAAATCGGATGTCGTGGCATCCCTGCCGTCGGCCTCGCCGCACCCCGCCTCGGCATCCGACAGGCCCGCGGCCCGGCCGAGGCTGGGCGGCGCGCCGAAGCCCCGGGTCATGGCGAGGGCGCCAGCGGCGACGACCGTTGCATCTGCCTCGCCGGCGGACGCCCTCAGCGTTGCGCCGGCAGAGACAGGCAGCCGGGTGATCTCCCGCGGCGACAGCCTGTGGGCACTCAGCCGGCTCGCCTATGGCGACGGCGCCCGCTACGCCGTGATCTTCAAGGCCAACCGCGACAAGATCCACAATCCCAATCTGATCTATCCCGGCCAGACGTTTGTGATGCCGCAAAAGGCGGAGTGAGGGGGCGGTCTTGCTCTTCCTCTCCCGCTTGCGGGTGAGGAAGCCGAGCGCCGATCCTGCACCACAAGGCAATTGCCCAGCCTGGGAGATCAACCGCGACGCTTTGCCCTGTATCCCCAAGGAACATTTGGTTCCCCGGCGCGTCATCTCAATGCGACGCAGTGCGCGCTTGGCTGGGAGGAGGCCGAATTGGTCAGGTCAGCGGTCGTGTCAGGACGCGTGGGACTGGCGCTGGCGGGCGCGACCATCCTGATTGCGGCCGTGCTGCTGCCCGGTAAGGCTGAAGCGCAGTTCGGATTGCGTGGCGGCCCGCTTGGGGTCGCACGGTTCGCCGTCGGCCACATGATCGGCATGTCGCGCTTGCGCCATTCCCGCATGGTGGTGCGGGGCGGCCGATACCGCTCCGCCGCGTTGAGATCACAAGATCCGCGCGGGGCCGAGCGCGGCCAGCCAGCCAACCCTTACGTCCTGCGCGCGGCGCTCACCGCGCAAGCCGCGCTTTCAGGCTGGCAGGGCGGTCGCCGCCCGCAGGGCTGGTGGCGTCATCCCGACGGCAGCTACGGCTGGGTCGGGCCGGTGTTCTGGCCGTTCGCGCATGACGACCTCACCAATGCCGTGATCTTCGGCGATGCGACCAGCCTCTCGCTCTATGGCTATGGCGACATCTACGCTGCGATCTTTGCGCCCTACGCGGCCGCCGAGCTGGCCGCCTACACCGCGCCGCAGGGCAAACGCGCGCGCCGAATTCCGTCGGCGCAGAACGTTTGCGATGCCAGCGATCCCCCCGGCTTTCCGGTGGATCGCATCGCCGCCACCGTGCAGCCCAACGAATTGCAACGCACCGCGCTCGACGAGCTCGTAAATGCCTGGAGCGAAGCCCGCGACAGCATCCGTGCCGCCTGCCCATCGCAAGTGCCCGCGACCGCGGCGGAGCGCCTCGGCCTGATGCGCGAGCGGCTCGAGGCCATGATCAAGGCAACTGATGCGATCGCGCCGCCGCTGGCGAAGTTTACCAGGTCGCTCGATGACGATCAGAAGGCCCGGCTCAACGCTCTCGGCAATGAGCGCCGTGCCGCGCTCGCGGCCATGCAGCGCAAAGATACGAGCAAGGATGCGCAGGCCTCAAACGCCTGCGACCCCGACAGCGATCCGCGCTATGACGAGAAGCTGCAGCGGCAGTACGAGCAGCTCGTGCAGCAGCAATGGCCCGCGGGCGACATTGCCACCACGCTCCGCCTCGACGAGACCGCCCGCGCCCGCTTCGAGGTGCTGCAGGACACCACGCTGCGCACGATGCAGACGCTGAGCGCCTGCCCGGCGGAAGCCGCTGCGACTCCGCAGGCGCGCCTCACCGCCGCAAAGGCGCGGCTGGAGACGATGCTGCAAGCCGTGAACGGCGTCACCGATGCGCTCGACGATTTCGAGGCTGATCTGAGCGACGAGCAGAAGGCGTGGTTCGAGGCGATCGGGCCGAAGCGGGGAGCATGATCAGTCGCACGCCCAGTCGAACTTCATGTCTTTGAAGTCGAGCTGCGCGTTGCCGCTGCCGAAATTGTAGCCGCCGAAATATTCCTCGAACTCGATGTAGAACGGGCTCATCTCCGGCACCGCCTGGCACGGCCGCATGGTGCCGCCGAGATGGTTGCGGGCGTGGTCCTTGCACCAATCGTGCAGGCGGTAATTGTCGGCGGTCGGGACGCCGCCCTCAAAGTAGTAGGAGGACTGATAGCCGGTCGGCGGGTCGCGCGGAATGTGCGGGTCCTGCGGAGCCTTGCCGGCGTTGGGATCGGTTGCGCGCGGTGTCAGCGCGATCGCGAGGTTCGCGGCCAGCTCGGCACGCGGCGGGCCGGCGAACATCTTCTGCGCGAACGGCGCGGCGGTCTCGAAGAAGGCGCTGGCGCCGCCGATATCGAGCCAGCGCGGCCGGTCGGCCGTCGCCAGCGCAAGCGGCGCCGGCGGTGTCGCGAACGGGCCGTCATATTCGGCCCTGGTCAGCAGCAGCGCAGCATATTCGTAGTCGAGGATATCGGTCATCCGCGACAGCCGGGGATGCGAGGTGCGCGCCTGCACGGCCTCGCGGATTTCAGGATCGTCGGGCGCGCCGCCGTCATTGTGATCGGGCGCGGTGGCAAAGAACGACACTGCGACGATATCCTCGCCATGGACGCGGTAATCCTCCGGCAGCAGCAAGGTGAAGCCGTGCATCAGCGGATAGCCGGTGACGGGATCGAGCGGCCATTGCTCGCTGCTGATGCCCGGCGGCAGGCCAAAGACCCAGCCGTGGTCACGCGCGCGATCGGCGGGACGGTCCAGCATCTGCAGATCATAAGCACGCGAAGGCAAGGCAAGCGCCACAGGTGGTCTCCATTGGAATCGCCTCGCCGTTGAGGCGAGGGTTAGTCGCGGGGAGAAGGGATATGGTTCGGGGAAGGGGATTGTCGGCACCGCCGTCGCCTCACGCTCCGCTGTCGTCCCGGCGAACGCCGGGACCCATAACCACAGGGAGAAGTTTGGCGAAGATGAGGTGTTCGGTACTTCTACCTCACGCAACCGATAGATCACGCGGTATGGGGCCCGGCGTTCGCGGGGACGACCCCGGAAGGGGCCCACTGTCCCCCGCGCCTGACATCGAGCGGATCGACGCCGCAAGTCACCGGGTTTGCTGTAAAGCTCCGCAGGCGGGCCCGAGTACGGCGTGTTGGGTGGTGTTCCCAGTCTCCTCATAACCCATTGATCCGACAACCCCCGTCTACTGTGCATGGGGTTGTTTGCTCGATATCCGAATTTGTCATTCGAATAATCCAAAATTCGCTTTACTGGAAAAACGAAACACCCTATGCTCCCTCCCAACTCATCCCATGGTAAAGGGACGGATCGCGATCGTCAGGGTTCGTGGGATGAGGGGCGGTGGACGCGGGCGGCGTTGGCGCCAGATGCGGTCGCAGGGCGGGGTGTCCCCGTGAGCGATCAGCGGGCGCGTGTACGACGGTGCTTGCCTCGCGTAGGGCAAAATCGTGTGGTCGTGACGCCCGAATATCCGGCGTCAAGTCTTGCAGCGGTGCGCTGGTCCGACCGGACCTGCGCATCCCTCGAAAGCTGCAAGACGACGGTGGCAAAGGGATCGACTCACCGGCGAGAGCGCGACATAAGCCGTTTCAACCACTGCGCAGGGAAGGCCGGGCATTCGGCCGCACCTGTTTCTCCCCTGTGAGCGAATACCACGCACTCATGCACAGGGGTCTTGCGGGTGCCAGCCGGTGCCCGGTCTTCCCTGCGCCCTTCCATTTCGAAGGGTAGCGAGACCTAAGCAAAACCCGGGCGCAATGTGCCGCGGGATCGCGAAATGCTGTCGGTGAGCGATACAAGGGCCTGTAGCCCGGATGGAGCGAAGCGCAATCCGGGACTGCCGTCGCTTGTGGCACGACCCCGGATTTCGCTTCGCTCCATCCGGGCTACACCAGCGCCAACGCCAGCTTTACCCCCTTCGTCGCACCGCCGAGGTATCCACCACGTTCTCGACTTCCTCGCGCCAGTTCAAGATCTCCATCGCGAGCACGGGATGATTGAAACCCTTGAGCTGGAGATCATCGAGGGCGCGCGCTTCGACCCAGGGCTCGACGATGCCGTAGACGCGGCGGCTCACCACGATCTGGTTGGGCTTGGCTTCGCCGCAGAGGCGCGAGGCGAGGTTGGTGACGCTGCCGATCGCGGCATATTCCAGCCGCTGCTCGAAGCCGACCTGGCCGAGCGTGGCATAGCC
Organism: Bradyrhizobium sp. CIR18; assembly: GCF_014198295.1. Classification (NCBI taxonomy): domain Bacteria; kingdom Pseudomonadati; phylum Pseudomonadota; class Alphaproteobacteria; order Hyphomicrobiales; family Nitrobacteraceae; genus Bradyrhizobium; species Bradyrhizobium sp. CIR18. Next base: position 18,270 of record NZ_JACIHF010000014.1, read on the forward strand.
GACCGCGATGCCGATGCCGAAGCCGAGGCTGTGCCCGCGGTTGCGCCAGCGCTCGGTCAGCGGGCCGATGGTGTCGCGCATCTCCACCGCCATCTTCACGGCGCGTTTGGTGTGGTCCTCGAACTGGATCGGCGCGTTGAACAGGATCATCACGCCGTCGCCGGCATATTTGTCGAGCGTGCCTTCATATTTGAAGATCAGCTTGCCGAGCGCGGCGTGATATTCGCGCAGTACGTTCATCGCCTCTTCCGGCTCGGTCGCCTCCGTGAACGCGGTGAAGCCGCGCAAATCGCAGAACACCACGGTCACCTCGCGGCGCTGGCTGGTGAGCAGCCCTTCCGGGCTGTCGGAGGAGGCGATCAGCTGCGCCACCTGCGGCGCCAGGAAACGCTCCAGCTTGCGGATGCGCTCGATCTCGCCGAGCTGGGTCTTGACACGCTCCTCCAGCGACTTGTTCCAGTTCTTCAGTTGCTCGGTCTGCTCGCGCAGCTTGTCGGCCTGGGCGCGCACGGTCTCGTTCGCCGTCTCCAGGGCGTGGCTCTTGTGGTCGACCTCGGTGAACAGCCGCGCATTGCGCATCGCCAGCACGGCCTGGTTGGCGAAGGTGCGCATCAGGCCGATGATGCTGGCGGCGAACTCGCCGCTCGCGCGGCGCAGCACCACCAGCGAGCCGAGCGTGCCCTGCTGGTCGACCAGCGGCACCACCAGCACCGAGTGGAAGCCGGCCGCGATGGCGACCTCGCGCAGCGGCTGCTCGGCGGCGGCGCCAAGCTCGGCGATCGCGATCGGCTCGCCGCTTTCGGCGGCATCGCTCAGGATGTTCTGGCCTTCGTCGATGGTGACATGGGCGCCGTCGGCGGATTTGTCGATACCGTTGGCCTCGACCAGGTTGAAGCGCCGCGTCTCGGCATCGAAGCCGTAGATCAGCACCGCATCGGCATGGGTGATCTCGATCGCGCGCGCGGCGATCGTCGGCAGCACGGCGTTGAGATCGAGCGAGGAGGCGACGGCGCGGCCGACCTCCTCCAGCACCTTCAGCTCGTTGATCGACTGCGCCAGATCGCGCGTGCGCTCCTCGACCTTGGTCTCCAGGTCCGAATAGGTCTCCTGGATCTGGCCGGCCATGCGGTTGAACTGACCGGCAAGATCTTCCAGCTCGTCCGAGGTGCGCACTTCGATGCGGTGATTGAAATCGCCCTCGCCCAGCCTGTAGGCGCCGTCGCGCAGCGCCGTGATCGGAATGATCATGCGGCGGGCGAGCAGCGTGCCGGCGAGGATCGCGACCATGAGGCCCATGCCGATCAAGAGCGCGATGCGCACCAGCTGGTCGCGGATCGGCGTCAGGGCCTGCGTGGTCGGCTGCTCGAACAGCACGCTCCAGCCGAGTTTCGGCACCGTGCTCGCGGCGCTCATCACCGCATGGCCGTTGAAATCGGTGCCCGAACTGTCGCCCTCATGGCCGGGCGCGATCGCGGCCGCCACCTGCGGCAGCTTCGACAAATCCTTGCCGACATCCGGCCCTTTCGACGACGTCGCCAGCACGCGGCCGCGGGGGTCGACGACATAGGCGAAGGCGGCCTTGCCGACCTGCGCGTCGGACAGGAAGTCGGAGAGAAAGCTGAGGTCGATCTCTGCCACGGTGACGCCGGCATTGAAGCCGGAATGCGCCACCGAGATCGACATGAACGGCGTCCGGTCGGCGAACCAGGCCGGCGCATAGCTGACGCCGCGGGCGACGGTGTCGGTGAAGCGCATGTCGCGGGAGAGGTCGGCATTGCTGCCGGTGGTGGTCGACAAGCGCGAGACGCGCAGCACCTCGCGGCCTTCGCCGTTGAGCTGGAACAGCTGGTTGACGACCGAGACCTGGTGCAGCAGCGATGCGTAGTCGGCACGGCGCTTTTCGAGGGTGTCCTGGCTCGCCCGCGTCACCCAGCTGATCTGGCGATCGAGCTCCGAGATCGACTGCTCGATCCGCCGGGCGGCGGCTTGCGCCTTGTCCTCCAGCCCGTCGGTCAGCTGGGTCTTGGTGGCGCGGTAGGAGATCCAGGTCTCCATCGCGCCGTTGACGGCAAGCACGAACACGACGAGGCCGACGAGGGAGACGACGTATTTGGCGAACAGGCCCTCGCGCAGAAACCGTGTCTTGTCGTTCGCTCCTGCCATCCCGATCCTCTCGCGCCGCCATCGACGCCGGCGCTCACGGGCCATGCAGGCCCTTCCCGGCCGTTCTATCACAATTTGGGCCAAAGGACCGCCGCGCGGGCCGGGGACCGGCCGGCGTGGTTACTCCCTGTGGACGCGGGGGCCGGCGAAAGGCCGGTGAGTTGCCGCAGCCTCATCCGTTCGGAGGAAGCCGGTGGCGGGGAAGCTGATGTAAGGGGATTGCCGTGGAGCTAAGCCCGCCAATCCGCCAATCACCGGTTAAAGAGTTGCCGCAGCACGTCGTTCATTGGCTGACTGTCCTGCTGCGCGACCGGCGGGTCCTCAAGGGCCGGAGCCGCGGGCGAGGACTGCGGCGCGGGCGTGGGGGGCGTTGCCGGCAGGCTGCGGCTGCGGCCACTGCCCGGCGCGGCGCCAGTGCTGCTTCCCGCGCCGCTGGACAGCCCCTGCTGAATCAAATTGCCGATCGCCTCGCCCAGTGGGCCGCCGAGCAGATTGTTCTGGCCCGGCTGCTGGGCTTGCGGATTGGCGTTGCCGGCCGCATTGCCCCCGGGCGCAGTCGTGCCGCCGAGACCAAGGCTGCCCAGAATGTTGCCGAGCCCGGCGCCATCAGGACCGAACAGGCCCTTGCCCATCTCGCGCAGCTTGGCATAGGCGGCATCCGGATTGTCCAGCATGCCGGCCATGTCGGGGTAGATCTTGGGCTGCGACCAACTGCCCTGGATCATCACGGGAATGCCGAAGCCGACCGGCTCATTGGCGCGGCCCTGACCTTCGGTCGTCATCACCAGCTTCGGCTCGACGCGAAAACCCATCATCTTGGTGTCGAGGGCGATGGTGCCCGCGCCGGTGACGCGCACCAGCGGCCCGATCAGGTTGAGATCCGTCGTCACGGCCTGGCCCTTGTCGATGCGGAACGAGGCCGAAAGCTGCGACAGGTCGGTGCTTTGCTCCTGGCCGGCATTCTGGTTGTCCTGCCAGCCGGACAGCGTGCCCGATGTCAGCGAGCGGATCATCTGCGCGACATTGATGCCGCGGATGGCGCCGTCCTGGAAATTGACGAAGGCCGTGCCCTGCATGTTCGCCATCAGCGCGCGCTGGCTGGTGCCCGCGCTGCGAAGAGCGAGCTTGGCCTGCAGCTTGCCGTCGATGCGGTCGAATTCGGCGAGGCCCTGAAGCAGCGGCAGCGCACGCACGCCGACGAGATCGCAATGCATGGCAAAGCTCGGCGCGCCGGTGGTTGCATCGAGGATCACCTCGCCGGAGACCTGGCCGCCATAGGCGCCGAGATTGGCGGTCCCCGCCTTCAGCACGCCGCCGGCGAGCTTCGCATCGAGCGCCAGAGGTGCGATGCGGGCATCGCCGATCACGGCTTCGTTCGCGGAGATCCGCACTTGCGCATCGACATAATTGATCCCGGAGACGTCGATCGGCGCATTGCTCCAGGGCTGCCCGGCGGCGCCCTCCGGCGATTTCGCCAGCGGAATCGCCAGCCGCTGGAAGTCGAGGTCGAGCTTGACCAGCGGCTTGCTGGCAATGTCGACCGAAGCCCAGCCGTTGAATGTGCCATCGCCGAGCCGGCCATTCACGCCGTTGATCATCACGACGTCGCCGTTCATTCGCATCTCGGCATGACCGTTGAGCTGAGACTTCAACACGTCGGGCATGTCGATGGCGAAATCCACCGGGATCGTCGGCCGGTCGGCCGGCGGCGCCGGCGTGGTCGCCTTGATGTCGAACTTGGTCGGGTGGTCGCCGACGCGCGCGGTGCCGGTGATGTTGACCTTGCGGTCGCGGCCGATGGTCGCGTCGGCGTTGATGGCACTGATGCGGCCCTCGACGCGGTCGCGCACGCGCGAGAATGCGACTTCGCCGTCGGTGATCTTGACGCGGTCGATGGTCGCGCCATCCGCGTCGAGCGCGAGTGGCGGCTTCGACGAGCCTCCCGCATTCGGCAGGCGCTCCCGCAGCAGCGGCTGGTAAAGCACCGGATGGGTGACGATCAGCTCGCGGATCTCAGGGCGGCCCGACCACACGCTGGAGAGCGACATGTCGGCCTGCACGCTGTCGATCGTCAGGCGCGTGATGCCGCTGCGATCCCGGGGATCGGCAAGCGAGAGGTCGTTCAGGGTGACGTTCAGCGTCGGCCACAGGCTGATCTTCGTGGTGCCGTCGATCGACAGACGGTAGCCGGTCGCGCTCTCGACGCGCGAGGCGATCGTCGAGGTCAGGAAGCCCGAGGGGATTCCGACCACCAGCAGGAGTGCGATCACGATGATGACGGCGGCCAATGCCGCGCCGGCGAATTTTACTACTCTCATCTCGACTTTCCACTGACGGACAATCGGCGTCGAATCCCGCCGGTTATCCATCCTTCGCGGCCGAGTTTATCCCCGGACGGGAAGCGGCTCCAAGCGCGTAAAAATAGTCAGGGGGTGCTGCAAAGTTATGTGACTTATGACACACTTCCCCGGCGCGGTTTTACGCGATCCTGATGGTGATGGTTTCAAGCGATTTGCCAAGCGTCTGACAAGATGACTGACCAGGACTTCACAAGGACATTGAAATGAGCAAGCAGGCCGAATTTGCGGTCATTTTGAAGATGAACGCGATGTTCGCGGATCTCGGTGCAGACGAGCTCCAGCGGCTGTCCAATCTCTGTCACACCCAGCATCTGGGGAACGGCGAGGTGCTGTTCCAGAAGGGCGATCCTGGCAACGCGCTGTTCGGCGTGCGCCGCGGCCAGGTCCGCATCGAGACAGGTGCCTCCGACGGCAGCCGGCTCACGCTCAATTTCATGGGCCCCGGCGACCTGTTCGGCGAAGTCGCGGTGCTGGACGGCCAGAATCGGACCGCGGATGCGACCGCTGGCGAGGCCAGCGAATTGTTCGTGCTGCGGCGCGAAGATTTCCTCAGCTTCCTCGAGCGCGAGCCGAAGGTCGCGATCAAGATCATCGCATTGCTCTGCCAGCGCATCCGCTGGCAGAGCGAGCGCATGGAGGAATCGATGCTGCAGCCGCTGCCGGTGCGCCTGGCGCGGCGGCTCTGCGCGCTGGCCGCCGATTTCGGTTCCGAGGTGCACATCTCGCAGGAGCAGCTCGGCGTCTTCGTCGGCGCCGCCCGCGAGAGCGTCAACCGCCAGCTCCAGGCCTGGCGCAAGGAAGCGATCCTCGATCTTCAGCGTGGCCGCATCCTGCTCAGGAACATGACCAAGCTGACCGCGATCGCGCGGAACGAGTAGGGCTCAGCCGCACAGCCCGCGAATGCAGGGCTTGCCGGTGCAGACCCAGGGCCGAGTGTGATCCGCGTGAAAGCTATTGGGGTAACATAGCGCCTTGAAGGCGCCCTGCGTTAACGCGCCCCTCCGGCCACTCGCCCGAAATCTTACTCCGCAGCACGGTGGGCAACGTCTTTCGATGCCGGCGCCGCGCCGTGATGACTGTCCGTCTCGGCGTCCTCGCTGTGCACGATCAGCCGCTTGGCGAAGCGCCAGATCAGGGCGCCAAAATCGTCCATCACCATGAACATCGCGGGCACGAACACCAGCGACAGGATGGTGGAGAAGATCAGGCCGCCGATCACCGCGAGCGCCATCGGCGAGCGGAACTCGCCGCCGGCGCCGACCGCGAGCGCGCTCGGCATCATGCCCGCGGCCATCGCGATCGTGGTCATCACGATCGGCCGGGCGCGCTTCATGCCGGCGTCGATCATCGCCTCTTCGCGCGGCTTGCCGGCGTGAATGGCTTCGATCGCGAATTCCACCAGCATGATCGCGTTCTTGGTGACGATGCCCATCAGCATCAGAATGCCGATCCACACCGGCGTGGTCAGCTGCTTGCCGGTGAGGAGCAGGGCCGCGATGGCGCCGCCGATCGATAGCGGCAGCGAGAACAGGATGGTGATCGGCTGCAGGAAGGTGCCGAACAGCAGCACCAGCACGGCGTAGACCATCATCAGGCCCGCCGTGATCGCGGTGGCGAAGCCGTCGGACAGTTCGTTGAGGCTTTCGGCGTCGCCGGAGGGAGAGACCTTCACGCCCTTCGGCCGGCTCTTCATCACCGGCAGATCGTAGATCTTCTTGGTGGCGTCGCCGAGTGCGGCGGAGCCGACGAGGTCGGCGGCGACCGTCGCCTGCCGCTCGCGATCGTAGCGGTTGATGCTGGTCGGGCCCTGGTCGAGCTTGACGTCGGCGATGACCGAGAGCGGCACGCCGCCCTTCTCGCCGTGCTCGCCGAGTGGCACGCGCAACTGTTCCAGCGTCTTCAGATTGCCGCGCGCGGCATCCTCGAGCTGCACGCGGATCGGCACCAGACGGTCGCCGACGTCGAACTTGGCGAGCGCGGGTCCGACGTCGCCGATGGTGGCGACGCGGATGGTCTGCGACAGGCTTTCGGTCGAGACGCCGAGCCGCGCCGCGAGATCGGCGCGCGGTTCGACGCGCAGCTCGGGCCGCTCCAGCGTGGTTTCCGAGATCACGTTGGAGATGGTCGGAATCCGCTTCATCTGCGTCGCGAGCTCGCTCGCGAAATTGTTGACGATGTTGGCGTCGACACCGGTCACGACCAGCGAGATGGCGCGCAGACCGTTCTCGTCGAGGAACCAGAAGCGGATGTCTGGAATGTTCTCCAGCTCCTGGCTGATCGAGAATTCGAGCTCGCGCTGGGTGATGTCGCGGGCATCCTTGGGCGTGTAGTTGATGATCAGTGCGGCGCGCCGGACTTCCTGGGTGCCCGGCGGGACGCGCCCGCCGTCGACGAAGATGCTCTTCACCTCGGGCCGCTTGCGCAGCCGCGCGACGATGTCCTCGGTGACCTTTTCGGTATAGGCAAGCTGGGTGCCCGGCGGAAGCTCGAGGGCCAGCAGTGAGCGCGAACTGTCCTGCGCCGGCAGAAAACCCTGCGGCAACAGCGTAATGCTCCAGATCGAGGCGGCGAAGATGCCGAAGCCGACCAGCACCGTGATGAAATAGTGTTTTACCGACCAGGCCACGATCCGATGATAGGCCCGCAGCACGCGGCCGGGCGGCGGTTCTTCGTGAGTGCCGGGCTTGAGGAAGTAGGCGGCGAGCACCGGCGTGACGAAGCGCGCGGCGAGCAGCGAGAAGAACACCTGCACCGAGACGGTGATGCCGAACTGCTTGAAGAACTGTCCGGCGATGCCCGACATGAAGCTCGCCGGTGCGAAGATCGCGATGATGGTGAGCGAGATCGCGATCACCGCGAGGCCGATCTCGTCGGCGGCTTCCAGGGCGGCACGATAGGGCGACTTGCCCATGTTCATGTGCCTGACGATGTTCTCGATCTCGACGATGGCGTCGTCGACCAGAATACCCGTCGACAGCGTGATGGCGAGGAAGCTGACGAGGTTCAGCGAGAAGCCGAGCAGGTCCATCGCCCAGAAGGCCGGGAAGATCGACAAGGGCAGCGAGATCGCGGCGATGATGGTGGCGCGCAGGTCGCGCAGGAACAAGAGCACGATGACGACGGCGAGGATGGCGCCTTCGAACAGGGTCGAGATCGCCGCGTGGTAATTGCCGTTGGTATATTCGACCGAGGTGTCGATCACCTTCAGGTCGACGTCGGGATAGGCGGCCTTGAGCACGTCGATGCGCTTCTGCACGGCCTCGGCCACCTTGACGTCGCTGGCGCCCTTGGAGCGCTTGATGCCGAGCGCGACGATCGGCTCGCCGTTGAAGCGGGCGAAGGTGCGGCGGTCGGCGATGGTGTCAGTGACGGTACCGAGATCGTCGAGCCGGACCTCGCCGCCGCCGAACAGCGGGATCATGGTGCCGGCAAGGTCGCTCAGCGTCTTGGCGCCGGCGAGCGTGCGGATGGCCTGGTCGTTCTTGCCGATCTCGGCGCGGCCGCCGGCGACGTCGACATTGGTGCCGCGCAGGCTCTGGCTGACATTGACCGCGGTCAGCCCCATCGCCTGCAGGCGGTCGGGGTCGAGCGAGACCAGGATCTCGCGCTCGACACCGCCGATGCGCTCGACCTGGGCGACGCCGCGCACGCCTTGCAGTGCGCGCTTGACCACGTCGTCGACGAAGTAGGACAGCTGCTCCGGCGTCTTGCCGGGCGAGATCGCGGCATAGGTGACGATCGGCAGGCCGATGACGTCGACGCGCTGGATCAGCGGCTCGGTGACATTCTGTGGCAGGTTCGAGCGCACACGCGTCACCGCGTCCTTGACGTCGTTGAGCGCGCGGTCGGTGTTGGTCTCCAGCGCGAACTGGATGGTGGTGACCGACACACCGTCTGTGATCTGTGAGGTGATGTGCCGCACGCCCTCGACGCCGGAGACGGCGTCTTCGACCGTCTTGGTCACCTGCGATTCGAGCTCGGCGGGCGCCGCGCCGAACTGCGACACCACGACCGAGATCACGGGAATGTCGGCCGAAGGCAGCCGCGTCACCGCGAGCTTGGTGAAAGACACCCAGCCGAGGATCAGAAGAATGATCGAGAAGACGACCGACGGCAGCGGATTCCGGATCGACCAAGCCGAGATATTGAGAGCCATCAGCGTACCCGCGTGCGATCGAGTTCATCGGCGAACATGGTCTTGATCTGGTCGCCGTCATGGAGCGAAGAGCCGGCGTCGGCCACGACGATTTCGCCGACGTCGAGGCCCTCCAGAATTTCCGTCGCGTTGTCGGACGAGAGCCCGACCCGCACCTTGCGCGTCTCGATGATGTTGCCCTTGACGACCTGAATGGTGAGATGGTCGATCGCGGTCTTGGGGATCGAGACGCCGCAGCTTCGCTTGGCGTCGATCGAGGCGCGGGCGAACACGCCGACCTTCAGCGACGGATTGTTGGTGACGCTGATGCGGACGCGGCCGAGCTGCGTGGCGCGGTCGATCTCGGGCGCAACCAGCCGGACCCGGCCGATCAGATCGGGCGCGTCATCGCGGCTGATGCGCACGGTGGCGCCGGAGTTGAGCTTGGGCATGTGCACCGCCGGAACCTGAGCATCGAGCTCGATCTCGTTGTTGACGGCGATGCGGAACATCGGGCCGGCCTGCGGGGAAGCGGGCGCGCCGACGATGGTGCGGACCTCGGTGATGAGGCCCGGCGCAGGTGATTTCAGCGAGATCGGACCTTGCGGACCGGGTCTCTGCGGCTGGCCCGGGATCTGCGGCGGCGCCGTCAGGCGCGCCAGCTCCTGGTTGTCGGCAACGACGGTGCCCTCGGTGACGAAGAGATCGGTGACCTTGGATCCCTCCTGGTCGGCGATGACCACGGCCTCGCGGCGCGGCACGAAGAAGCCGGTCACCCGTACAAGGTCGGAGAAGCAGGCATTGGTCGACTTCGTCACGATGACGAGCGCCTCGCTCTGCGTCTCCTTCGGCTCGGCGCGCTTGCGATGCTCGAACAGGTAATAGCCGACGCCGAGCGCGACGACGAACATCACGGTTCCGGCAGGTTTGAGATATTCGGAGAGGTTCATCGCCGGATCATCCTGGCCTGGCTCACGGCCATCCGCGCGAGGCCCATCGAGAGCATTTCCCTGAAACAAAGCGGCGTCCCGCAAGGCTGCGGGACGCGCTCTGGAAGCGAGACTTTACACCACATCACGACTTGTCACTTCAGAGGATTTTGTCGTGCTCACTTCGATGCGGTGGTCTTGTTTTCCATGTTGACGACCTGCACGCGGCGGTTGGCCTCGGCCATCGGCTGGCTCGGATTCTTCAGCTTGCTCTTGCCGTAGCCGACGGTGACGAGGTCGGTGGCGGAGATGCTGTACTTGTCGACGAGGTAGCGCTTGATCGCATCCGCGCGGCGTTCCGACAGGTCCTGGTTGTAGGTTTCGCCCCCGGCGGCATCGGTGTGGCCGGCCACCACGAAGGTGGAGCCCTTCAGGTCGGGACTGGTCAGCGCGCGACCGAGCGCCTGCACGGATGGCATCGACTTGGCGCTGATATTGGCGGAGTTGTAGTCGAACGTGATTTCGAGATCGATGTTCGGCTTGTCCTTGGCGACCGATGCGATTTCTTCGCGCTCGGTCGAGGACAGCGAACGCGTCGAGCGGCCGCGCACCGACTGGATCAGCTTGCTCTCGGCGGCGTTCGGCGCGGGATCGGCCTGGGGGGCGAGCGAGAGGCCGCGGGTCAGGGGCTTCTTGGCCGGCGGCGCCAGCGCGCGGACGATGTCGTCCTCGGTGACGTTCTTGCTGTTGCCGTCATCGCCGGCGAAGGCCGGCGAGGCCGGCAGCGACAGCGCAGCGCCAAGAGTGATGATGGACAGAATCGCGGTAAGTCCCTTTGCAGCCGATTTCATAGCCAGTCCCTCCTGCGCAGCGAGCTCGCGCGGTTCGAAAATTCCTGCCAAAGTTCCTGCAATGAGCCCCCCGGGGAAGGCCGCCTGCGGCATCCGTTCGTTAGTCTTCCCTGGGCCACCAGGGGTTCGAGGCGCCGCCTGCCTCAATTCAAAAAAATCCTAGCGCACTCCGTAGCTTGCGAACTCCTGAACGATGTTCGGATCCATCGCTTTGGCATTGGCGATATCAAGCGCGCCTTCCTGGGCGGAGCCATTGCGCTGCTTGGCGAGGCCGCGTCCGTAGAGCGATGAGGTCAGGCGCGGGTTGATCCTCAGGGCCGCATCGAAATCGGCGATGGCATTCTTGACCGCGCCCGATTTGAGGTTGACGAGCCCGCGGCTGTCCAGCGCGTCGACGAAGTTGGGCCGCAGCCGCAACGCCTCGTTGCAATCCTTCAGCGCGCCCTGAAGGTCGCCGACCACGGTGCGGGTCCAGCAGCGGTTGTTCAGCGCCTCGACATCCTTGGTGTTGATCCGGAGCGTGTCGTCGAAATCCTTGATGGCGAGGTTGTAGGCGCCCTTGCTGGCATAGACCTGGCCGCGCCGGTACAGCGCGTTCACGTCGTCCGGATTGGCGGCAATCTTGGAGGTCAGGCTCTTGATCGTGGGATCGTCGGCCAGCGCGGCGGCGCTCGGCCCGCTGTCGGTGCTCGGTGCCGGAGCGGGATCAATCGGTTTGACCGGCGGTGGCGGCGGGGGCAGGGCGGCCTCGACCTGCGGCTTCGGCGTGGGGGCCGGCGCAGGCGCAGGAGGTGGAGAAGCAGGCGCGGGTGCCGCCGCGGTGTCGGCCGGCTTCGGCGGCGGAGGCGGTGTCGGCGCCGCGGGCGGTGACGGCGGCGGGTTGTTGGCGACCACCGGCGGCGGCGCGGGAGGCGCGGGCGGCGTCGACGGTGCCGGACGCGATCCGCCGGCTCCCGGGCTGAACGAGAAATCTTCGGCCAATGAAGAGGATATCCAAGGCACCTGCTCGCCGCGCGAAGCCCGGGTGACGCCCATCTTGGTCCGGTTCAGCGTCTCCTCGGCCATCAGGTCGGGGACCCGGATTTCCTTCAGGAGCTCCTGGACGAACAGGCTGTGCTCGCCGCCGGCGTCGGAGACCACCGAGGCCAGCGCCGCCGAATACATCACCAGCGTTCCGTTCGGCGCGATCACCGGGGTCAGGCCGGCCGAGAAGCTGCGGAACCGGCGCTCGAACGGATTGCGCCTGCTAGCGTCGACCAGCGCGATCTTGACGCCGGCGCCGCGGGTGTTGAGCTCGCCGAGGACGGTCTCGAGGCTGAAACCGTCGCGGCGCACGTCGGATTCGGTCCAGATCTGCGCATCGATCGGCAGCATGTAGCTCTGGCGCGCCGACTGGATGCCGAAGCCGCTGAAGAACACCAGCGCCACCGATCCCGGCTTGATCTTGCCGTAGAGCTTGTCGAAGGCGCGGCGCATGCCGTCGCCGGTCAGATTCTCGCCGATCTCGACCGAAAAGCCGTCGCGCTTGAGCTCGTCGGCGACGTCACGGGCATCGTTGATCGGTTCCTTCAGCGGAGCATCCGCATCCGGATATTTGGCGTTGCCGATGACCAGCGCAAAGCGGTCACCGGCCGCAAGCGATGGGGCAGTCGGGACGAGCGAGACGAGCAAGGGCAGAAGAAAAAAGAAGCGAATTTTCATAATCAGCGCGGTCCAGCCAAAAAGGCGCCGTTCCCAGCTTGCGCCGCGGCGACCTTAACTTACGCTTCCTGCATTATCAAACCGGGGACGGGGGGCGTCAACTGCTTGGAGATTCGGCGTTATCGCGACGATTGACCGCAACGCCTGGGTGCGCCGCAGGGAGGATAAACAGGCTGTCATCTTTGTGCTCGACGTGATCCGGCTCGATCTTACCGGCGGACGTTAGGGACTCCATGGCGACGAAAATGTGATTGGTCTCACATTGAATGGCCTGCCGCCGTGATGCGGCGCGGCGTTTGACCTTTGCAGCGGAGAATGGCTTGGTGCGCAGGATCGTGCCGAAGATCCACTCAAAAAAGCAAAGCAAAAGCAAAAACCATGGGAAACGCCTACGAGATTTACGCCCTGCGCTATGCGACGATGTCGCCGCGCACCCCCAGCATGAACTTCCTTCAGCCCGATCCGCATGACAGCGCGGCGCAGGACCTCGACTATTTCGTCTGGCTGATCCGCGGGGACGGCCGCGACATCCTGGTCGACACCGGCTTCAATGCCGAGGAGGCGAGCGCGCGGGCGCGCAAGCTGACGCTCAATCCGGTCGATGCGCTGGAGCGCTTTGGCGTCGCGGCGTCAAGCATTCGCGACGTCATCGTGACGCATCTGCATTACGACCACGCCGGCAATCTCGATCGCTTCCAGAATGCGCGCTTCCACCTCCAGGAGCGCGAGATGGCCTACGCGACCGGGCGCTGCATGTGCAACGGACTGCTGCGACATCCGTTCTCGGTCGAGCACGTCACGCAGATGGTGCGCCACGTCTATGGCGAGCGTGTCACGTTTTATTCCGGCGACGGCGAGGTCGCGCCCGGCGTCACCGTGCATCGCGTCGGCGGCCATTCGGACGGCCTGCAGGTAGTCAGGGTCGAGACCGCGCGCGGGCCGGTGGTGCTGGCATCCGATGCCGCGCATTACTACGCCAATCTGCAGCGCAAGAGCCCGTTCCCGATCGTCTACAATGTCGGCGACATGGCGGTGGGTTGGGAGACGATCGAGCGTCTCGCCGGCCATCCTGACAGGTTCATTCCCGGCCATGATCCGATCGTGACGGAAATTTATCCGCGCGCCAGCGACAAGGTCGACGCCTGGGCGCTGCATCTGCAGCCGTCGCGGTCGTTTGCGAAGTGAGGGCGAAGCCGTCATTCCGGGGCGCGCGAAGCGCGAACTACGGTGCGCAGTTGCGCACTTGAGAATCGCGCGCCACAATCTCTGGATTCCGGGTTCGCCGCTTTGCGGCGCCCCGGAATGACAGCGTCGGCTAATACGCCTGCTTGGCGTCGGCCTCTTTGCTGGTCTGGATCAGATCGAGACTCGCTTCGATCTCGCCGAGCCGGATCGAGAGCGCCCGGTTTGAGTCTCGATCGGCAATTCCGGTCTGACCTTTTCTTCGGACGTGTGCGGTCTCCGAGACGGGCGTCAGATATGGTTTCAACGAGTGCCGGCAGGATCCACACAAGCAACGATATCGCGGGGAGATTTTCGAGCTGCTAGCTCCGGGGGAGAGAATATCGCCAGGTATCCTCCGTCCCCTGCGAGCTTATATGTGGCGACCTCGCGATAGCCGACGGCAGTTAATTCGCAGCGCAAGAGCGCAATTGGCATGCCATGCTTCGACGTCGGAAGCTCAAGATCGACAATTCCGACCCGCGCACCCTGCTTCAAGGCGGGCGCGAGATTGTAGAGGAAGGCATAGGGTTGGGCTATCTCGTGATACATGTGCGCAAGGATTGCGGCGTCCAGCGAGGAAGCGGGCAGACGCGGGTCGTGGGGTTCGCCGAGCGCGAATTGCACGTTCGTCAACTTCAGAAGTTTTGTTCGCCTGGCGAGTTCGACGACGTAATCCCGCGTGACGTCCTGGGCAACGACAGAGCCGGCGGATCCGACGAGGTGCGAGAGCCTGACCGTGTGGTAACCACTGCCTGCTCCAATGTCACCGACTGTCATACCTGGTTTCAGTTCAAGAACGCGTGCGATTTGACCGGCCTCATTGAGGGCGTCGCGGCGCTCTTCGGCGGAGCGGCGCGGGCTGACGATTCGAGCGACAGGGCGCTGCGGTGAGGGAAACTCGTTTGCAGCGACTCCAGGGGGAGCCCGATGACCTATGTCAGCGGCGTATGCACGAGTTGCAGCAAAGGCCACAAGTAGCATCGCTATATTCGCCACTGCCGTCACGGGCCTACCAAGCTTTCTCAACCGGACTCCCAAATGCCGACGTCTGCGCCTCCATGAGTACGCGTCCTAATACGCCTCTTTCGCGTCGGCCTCTTCGCTGGTCTGGATCAGATCGAGATTCGCTTCGATTTTGCCGAGCAGCACCGAGAGCTGCTTGCGCTCCTGCGCGGAGAGGCAGGCGAGGATTTCGTCTTCCCGCCGCAGCAACTGCGGGAACAGCTCTTCGTAGAGCGCGCGGCCCTTCTTCGTCAGTTGCAGGCGGAATTCGCGGCGGTCGGCTTCGTTCTCGACCCGCTCGATCAGGTCCTCGTTGAGCAGCGCAGTCACCGCGCGACTGATGGTGGATTTGTGCGTGCGGGTGCATTGCGCGATGTACTGCGCGCTACACGCATCGTTGCGGAACCCGAGCGTGGCGATCACGCGCCAGGCCGGAATGTCGAGACCATGCCGTTCCTGGTATTCGACCGCGAGCGCGGAACTGACTTCCGCTGCGAGCCGGTTGAGGCGGAACGGCACGAACTTGAACAGGTCGAGCCGTGCCTTTGGCCGCACGGAGGCCTCGTCGGCTTCGCGTGCCTTCAGTGCGATGTCGCTGGATGTCCTCGCCAAGGCGCGCGCTCCGAATTCCAGTTGACGGCCGGCCGGCTCCGGTCCAAAATAGTTGCACGTGAGACTATCTAGCAGATCAGGCCTCTCCTGACCAGAGCCGAGGTTCGAGTATGGCGCAGGCCACGACCTATCAGGCCAAAGCCCAGTTCGGCTATCGCCGCCATGCCGATCAGGACCGCGCCGGCCAAGGCCCGGCCGAGCATCCGGTCGTGGTTGTCGGCGCCGGCCCGGTCGGGCTGTCGCTCGCGATCGACCTTGCCCAGCGCGGCCAGCGCGTCGTCCTTCTGGATGATGCCGACCGCATCGGCGAGGGCTCGCGCGCGATCTGCTTCTCGAAGCGGTCGCTGGAATATTGGGACCGGCTCGGCGTCGGCGACCGCATGGTCGCCAAGGGCGTGGTGTGGAGCGTCGGCCGGATCTTCCACGGAGAGTCCCTGCTCTACCAGTTCAACCTCCTGCCCGAGGACGGCCACAAGCGGCCCGCCTTCATCAATCTCCAGCAATACTACGCCGAAGCCTATCTGGTCGATCGCATCAGCGATCTGCCCGAGATCGACCTGCGCTGGCGCAACAAGGTGACGGCGCTGGAGCAGCGCAATGATTCCGTCGCATTGACGATCGAAACGCCGGAGGGCGCCTACCGTTTGCATGCGCAATATGTGATCGCCTGCGACGGCGCCCGCTCCTCGCTGCGGCAGATGGTCGGCGCCGAGTTTGCGGGGCAGGTGTTCGAGGACCAGTTTCTGATCGCCGACGTCAAGATGACCGCGGAATTCCCGACCGAACGCTGGTTCTGGTTCGATCCGCCGTTCCACGCCGGCCGTTCCGCCTTGCTGCACCGGCAGCCCGACGATGTCTGGCGCATCGACCTCCAGCTCAATCGCTACGCCGATCCGGTGGTCGAGAAGAAGCCGGAGAACGTGCGGCCGCGGATCGCGCGCATGCTCGGCCACGACAAGTTCGAGTTCGAGTGGATCTCGCTGTACAAATTCCAGTGCCGGCGGATGGACCGGTTCATCCATGGCCGCGTGATTTTCGCCGGCGATTCCGCGCATCAGGTCTCGCCATTCGGTGCCCGCGGTGCGAACTCGGGACTCGAGGACGCGGAAAATCTGTCCTGGAAGCTCGACCGCGTGCTGCGCGGCACCTCGCCCGCCAGCCTGCTCGAGAGCTATCATGCCGAGCGCAGCCTGGCGGCCGACGAGAACATCCGCGAATCCACCCGCTCGACCGATTTCATGGCGCCGAATTCGCATCAGGAAGCGCGGCTGCGCAAGGCGGTGCTGTCGCTGGCCAAGGAGACCGAGTTCGGCAAGCGCATGGTCAATGGCGGACGGCTGTCGGTGCCGTGCAGCTACGACTCTCCGTTGTCGTCGCCGGATGCAGATGTGTGGGGCGGTGGACCCTCTCCCGGCTGCTCCATGCTCGATGCGCCAATTGCCGAGCAGGCTTATCTGACGGACGCCTTCCGCAGGGGTGGAACGGACTTCACCCTGCTCTCGTTCAACAATGGCGCGGCGATCGATGTGCCCGATGGCATCAAGAATATTCGCATCGGTGGCGAGGGCGGACTTGCCGATCCCTCGGGCCTTGCCGCAAGGCGCTACGACGCCGCGCCTGATACAGCCTATCTGCTGAGGCCCGATGGCTATGTCGCCGCGCGCTTCCGCCATCCGACGCGCGCCGCGATCGCGGCGGCGTTGTCGCAGGCTCAAGGGCTCAATTGAGGTTTCGCATGCCGTTGTCTACCAGCTCCAACTTTGCGCGGCCGGACGATGCCTTTCGCGCCATCGTCGAAGCGCATCGCGGGTTCACCGAGGAGCAGAGCGCCGATTTCGACGCGGCACTGGTGCTGATCCTTGCCAACCATATCGGCGACATCGGTGTGCTGCGCGAGGCAATCGAGCTTGCCAAGCGCCGCATGATCGACGGCCAACAGCAACAACAGCAACAGCAGCAACAACAATAGCCCAAAAGACTCAAAGGACGAATTGATGGCGAAGAACTTCGCATCCACCGGTGACCTCTCGGAAAAGAAAATCACCTTCTCCGAGATCGGCACCGATCTCTATGCCTTCACCGCCGAGGGCGATCCGAACACCGCCGTGATCGTCGGCGACGACGGCTGCCTGGTATTCGACGCGCAGGCGACGCCGGCGATGGCGAACAAGGTGATCGAGCGCGTCCGCACCGTGACCGACAAGCCGATCAAGTACGTCGTGCTGTCGCACTATCACGCCGTGCGCGTGCTGGGGGCCTCCGCCTACAAGGCGCAAGGCATCGTCGCCTCGCAGGAGACCTATCGGCTGATCGAGGAGCGCGGCAAGCAGGATTGGGATTCCGAGTACGGCCGCTTCCCGCGGCTGTTCCAGGACGCGCAGAGCATCCCCGGCCTGACCTGGCCGACGCTCACGTTCGAAGGCGAGATGTCGATCTATCTCGGCAAGCGCGAAGTGCGGCTGATGCAACTCGGGGCCGGCCACACCTCCGGCGATATCGTCGCCTGGGTGCCCGATGCCGAAGTGATGTTCTCCGGCGATCTCATCGAATATCACTCGGCCTGCTATTGCGGCGATGCGCATTTTCGCGAATGGCCGCTGACGCTGAACGAGATCCGCAACTTCAATCCCAAGGCGATCGCGCCGGGTCGTGGCGACGCGCTCAAGGGCACGGCCACGGTGCGCGAAGCCATCGCGATGACCCGCGATTTCGTCACCTCGCTCTATGGCGCTGCCGAAATCTCGGTGGCCAAGGGTCGCACGCTGAAGGAATCGATGGCGGCGACCCGCGAGGTCATGGATCCGAAATTCCACAGCTTCGCCATCTACGAGCACTGCCTGCCGTTCAACGTGTCTCGCGCCTATGACGAGGCGTCGGGGATCGACGATCCCGTGATCTGGACCGACAAGCGCGACCAGGACATGTGGGCAGCCCTGCAAGGAGGAGGATAGTGATGAACATCAACACCTCGCCCGATCAGATCATCCGAAGCTCGGCGCAGGTGACGCCGGGCTACATGTCCGGCTTCGGCAACAGCTTCGAGACCGAAGCGCTGCCGGGCGCGCTGCCGATCGGGCGCAACTCGCCGCAGCGCTGCGCCTACGGGCTCTACGCCGAGCAATTGTCCGGCTCGCCCTTCACCGCGCCGCGCGGCACCAATGAGCGCTCATGGCTCTATCGCATCCGTCCCTCGGTGAAGCATTCCGGACGCTTCGAGAAGGCCGATGCCGGCCTGTGGCGTTCGGCGCCATGCCATGAATACGATCTGCCGATCGCGCAGATGCGTTGGGACCCGACGCCGCTTCCGAAGGACGAGGTCAGCTTCGTGCAGGGCGTGCAAACCATGACGACGGCGGGCGATGTTAATACGCAGGCCGGCATGGCCGCGCACGTCTATCTCATCACCAAGTCGATGGTGGACCAGCATTTCTACAATGCCGACGGCGAGCTGATGTTCGTGCTTCAGCAGGGCAATCTTCGTCTCGTCACCGAGTTCGGCCGCATCGACGCCGAGCCGGGCGAGATCGTCGTGATCCCGCGCGGCGTCAAGTTCCGCGTCGAGATTCCGAACGGGCCGGCGCGCGGCTATCTCTGCGAGAACTACGGCGGTGCGTTCACGCTGCCGGAGCGCGGGCCGATCGGCGCCAACTGCCTTGCCAACGCCCGCGACTTCCTCACCCCCGTCGCGCATTACGAGGACAAGGACACGCCGACCGAGCTCTACGTGAAATGGGGCGGGGCGCTGTTCAAGACGACCTTGCCGCATTCGCCGATCGACGTCGTCGCCTGGCACGGCAATTACGCGCCCTACAAATACGATCTGCGCACCTTCTCGCCGGTCGGCGCGATCGGCTTCGATCATCCCGATCCCTCGATCTTCACGGTTCTCACTTCGCCGTCGGAGACGGCGGGCACCGCGAATATCGACTTCGTGATCTTCCCCGAGCGATGGATGGTCGCCGACAACACCTTCCGGCCGCCCTGGTACCACATGAACATCATGAGCGAGTTCATGGGCCTGATCTACGGCGTCTACGATGCCAAGCCGCAAGGCTTCGTCCCCGGCGGCATCTCCTTGCACAATTGCATGCTGCCGCACGGCCCCGATCGCGACGCCTTCGAGCATGCCAGCAACGGCGAATTGAAGCCGGTGAAGCTGACGGGGACGATGGCCTTCATGTTCGAGACCCGCTACCCGCAGCGCGTCACCGCCCACGCCGCGAACGCGTCCACGCTGCAGGACGACTACGCGGATTGCTGGAAGGGGCTCGAGAAGCGGTTCGATCCGAACAAGCCGTAGTCTCTCTTACCCTCCCCCTCCAGGGGAGGGTGACACCGTCACCGCTGCGCAACGGGAAACCCATGCCCCATCCCAACGACCCCAGCCTCCGCTCCTTCATCGAGATCGATCCCGCCTCCGACTTCCCGATCCAGAACCTGCCCTATGGCGTGTTCTCGACCGCGGGGAATCCGATGCCGCGGGTCGGTGTCGCGATCGGTGATTACGTGCTCGATCTCTGGGAGCTCGAGCAGGATTCCCGGCTCGATGTCGGCCCGCTTGGGGTGTTCTCCGGGCCCTCGCTCAATCCCTTCATGACGCTGGGGCCAAAGGTCTGGGCCAAGACCCGGGCGCGGATCAGTGAGCTTCTGCGGGCCGATCATCCTGAGCTGCGTGACAATGGGGAACTGCGTAGCCGCGCGCTCGTGCCGATGCGCGATGCCAGGCTGCATCTGCCGTTCGCCGTCTCCGGCTATACCGACTTCTATTCGTCGAAGGAGCACGCCACCAATGTCGGCGTGATGTTCCGCGGCAAGGACAATGCGCTGCAGCCAAACTGGCTGCATATGCCGATCGCCTATAACGGCCGCGCCTCGACTGTGGTGGTTTCAGGCACCAAGGTGAAGCGGCCGCGCGGGCAGCTGAAGCCGCCGAACGTCGAGGTGCCGAGCTTCGGGCCCTGCAAGCGGCTCGATTTCGAGCTGGAGATGGGCGTCGTGATCGGCCAATCCTCGCCGATGGGCGGCCTGCTGAGTGAGCAACAGGCGGAAGAGATGATCTTCGGCTTCGTGCTGCTCAACGACTGGAGCGCGCGCGATATCCAGCAATGGGAATATGTGCCGCTCGGTCCGTTCCTGGCCAAAGCGTTCGCGACCTCGATCAGCCCCTGGGTGGTGACGCGCGAGGCGCTGGAGCCGTTCCGCCTGAATGGACCGGAGCAGCAGCCGGTGCCGCTCGATTATCTCAGGCAGGGCAGGCCGCAGAATTACGATGTCGAGCTCGACGTCTCCTTGCGCGCCGCCGGCGCCAACGCGCCCGCCAGCATCAGCCGCACCAATTTCAAATACATGTATTGGTCCTCGGTGCAGCAGCTGATGCACCATGCCTCCTCCGGCTGCGCCATGAATGTCGGCGATCTCTTAGGGTCCGGCACCATCTCCGGTCCGGAAAAGAACCAGCGCGGCAGCTTGCTCGAGATCAGCTGGAACGGCACCGAGCCAGTTGAATTGCCCGGCGGCGCCAAGCGCTACTTCCTGGAAGACGGCGACAGCCTCGTGATGCGCGGCTGGTGCCAGGGCAACGGCTATCGCGTCGGCTTCGGCGAGGTCGAGGGGACGATTTTGGCGGCGGAGTGATTACGGCGCGCTCCGGTCT
Source organism: Bradyrhizobium sp. CIR18 (assembly GCF_014198295.1). Classification (NCBI taxonomy): domain Bacteria; kingdom Pseudomonadati; phylum Pseudomonadota; class Alphaproteobacteria; order Hyphomicrobiales; family Nitrobacteraceae; genus Bradyrhizobium; species Bradyrhizobium sp. CIR18. The sequence goes on from NZ_JACIHF010000014.1 coordinate 38,900, forward strand.
CGTAGGGTGGGCAAAGCGAAGCGTGCCCACCATATCGATGACGTGGGCACGGCGCTAACGCGCCTTTGCCCACCCTACGAGATCTACCGCTTCTCCGGCGGCACGTCCCGTATCCGCGCGCAATGTGCCGCGACGTCCTCGACGCTGTATTTCAAATGCACCCGCTTGTCCGACGGCACCTGCTTGTTCGTGCAGACGCCCGGCCGCCATTCCTGCGTCGGCCTGATCGGGCGCGGCGCAAAACCGCCGCCGCAGTTCGGGCAGACGTTGGAGAGTTTCGTCTCGACGCAATCCGCGCAGAACGTGCATTCGTAGGAGCAGATCCGCGCATCAATTGCATCGGGCGGCAGGTCGCGGTCGCAATATTCGCAGTTCGGTCGAAGCTGGAGGGCCATGGCTGAATCTCCGGATTGGCCGGGATCATCGCAGATCGCGGGGGAAGCGCGAATGACGTAGTTCCCTCGATTTCAGCCGGCCTTGATCTCCCTGAGCGGCAATCGCGAGCTCTCCTTCAGCCTGTCGAGCACGATGGAAGAGCGTACATGCGCCACGCTCTGATGCGGCATCAAGACGTCGTTGACGAGGTTGGAGAGCCCTTTGAGATCGCGCAGCACCGCCTTCAGCACGTAGTCGGCGTCACCGGTGAGCGAATAGGCCTCCTGAATCTCGTCGATACGGCCAACCAATGCGCGAAACCGCTTCGAGTTATCCGGCGAGTGAGTCGCGAGCGTCACCTGGATGAAGGCGACCACGCCGAAGCCGAGTGCCTCGCTGGAGAGATCGGCGTGATAGCCCGCGATCACCTTCTCCTCCTCCAGCCGCATCCGCCGGCGCGAGCATTGTGAGGCCGAAAGCCCCGCGAGGTCGGCGAGCTCCTGGTTGGTGAGGCGGCCATCGTCCTGGAGCGCGCCCAGGATCCTGAGGTCGAAGGCGTCAACCGAAATCATGCGTCGTTTGCCCTTATCATGCACGGATTGTGCATATGATAGCCAAAGACCGTCTCGTTTGCACGCTCATTGCGGGCTCCATGAAGGATAGTTCCTCCCAGCAGCAATTTGGGAGAGCCGCCTATGGGACCGTTTCCGCACGATGCACTGCCGGCCACTGTTAGCGCCGACAATCCGATGGGCACCGATGGGTTCGAGTTCGTCGAATATGCGCATCCCAATCCAGAAGAGCTGCATGCGCTGTTCAAGCTGATGGGCTATGCGCCCGTCGCGCGCCACAAGACCAAGAAGATCACGGTCTACCGCCAGGGCGACATCAACTATCTCGTCAACGAGGAGCCGGGCAGCCACGGTTACGAGTTCGTTGCCACGCACGGGCCCTGCGCGCCCTCGATGGGGTTCCGCGTCGTCGATGCGAAGGCGGCCTATGACCGCGCGATTTCGCTCGGTGCGGAGCCTGCCGATGTGTCATCGGCGCAGAAGACGCTCGACGTGCCCGCGATCAAGGGCATCGGCGGCAGCCTGCTCTATCTGGTCGACCGCTACGGTGCTAAAGGTTCGGCCTATGATGCCGAGTTCGAATGGCTCGGCGCACGCGATCCGCGGCCTGCCGGCGCCGGCCTGTTCTATCTCGACCATCTCACCCACAACGTCCACCGCGGCCGCATGGATGTCTGGGCCGGCTTCTACGAGAAGCTGTTCAACTTCCGCCAGATCCGCTTCTTCGACATCGAGGGCCGCGCCTCCGGACTGTTCTCCCGCGCGCTGACCAGCCCGGATGGCAAGATCCGGATTCCGATCAACGAGGATGCCGGCGATTCCGGCCAGATCGAGGAATATCTGAAGACCTATCGCGGCGAGGGCATCCAGCACATCGCCTGCGGCTGCCGCGACATCTACCGCACCATCGAAGACCTGCGTGACGCCGGCCTGCCGTTCATGCCGCCGCCGCCCGAGACTTATTTCGAGCGGATCGACGCGCGCCTGCCCAAGCATGGCGAGGACCTCGCGCGTCTCCAGAAGAACGGCATCCTGATCGAAGGCGAGGGCGTGGTCGAGGGCGGCCAGACCAAGGTGCTGCTCCAGATCTTCTCGGCCAACGCGATCGGCCCGATCTTCTTCGAGTTCATCCAGCGCAAGGGCGACGACGGATTCGGCGAGGGCAATTTCAAGGCTCTGTTCGAATCGATCGAGGAGGATCAGATCCGGCGCGGGGTTTTGAAGGTGGATGCGGCGTAGGTTCCAGCCTCACGCACACTGCCGTAGGGTGGGCAAAGCGAAGCGTGCCCACGTCCTGCCCAGTTGATGCGAAGACGTGGGCACGGCGCTGCGCGCCCTTGCCCACCCTACGCGACCTTTGTCCGGGTGAGACTTACCTCTTCCACGCCTGCATCACCGCGCCGATTTCCGCCGGCTCCGGCTCACGCACCGCCGACGGTGTCCGCGAGAAGCGCGGCGCCGGGGCGGGCTGCTTCACGCCGTGGCGCTCGACGAACACGTTGCGGGCGACCATGTGCGGATGCTGGGTTGCTTCCGACATGGTCAGCACCGGCGCGAAGCAGATGTCGGTGCCTTCCATGATCTTGCACCAGTCCTCGCGCGTCTTGCTCTTGAACACCGCCTTCAGCTTCTCCTTCAGCGCCGGCCAGGCCTTGGGGTTCATCTGCGCGTCGAAATCGGCATCCGTCAGGCCCGCATGCTCGCGCAGCAGCGCGTAGAACTGCGGCTCGATCGAGCCGATCGAGACGAAGTGCCCGCAGGCACATTCATAGACGCCGTAAAAATGCGCGCCGCCGTCGAGGAAGTTCTGGTTGCGCCCCTCGGTCCAGCGGCCCAGCGTCGTCATGTCGAAGAAGAACGACATCAGCGAGGCCGCCCCGTCGCACATCGCGGCATCGACGACCTGGCCCTTGCCGGATCGCTGCGCTTCCAGCAGGGCTGCGAGCACGCCGACGACGAGATAGAGCGCGCCGCCGCCGAAATCGCCGACCAGATTGAGCGGCGGCACCGGTGCTTCCTTCGTGCCGATGGCGGCCAGCGCGCCGGTGATGGAGATGTAATTGATGTCGTGGCCGGCCGCGTTGGCGAGCGGGCCTTCCTGGCCCCAGCCGGTCATGCGGCCATAGACCAGTTTGGGATTGCGAGCGAGCACGACGTCCGGCCCGAGCCCGAGCCGCTCCATCACGCCGGGACGAAAGCCCTCGACCAGCGCATCGGCGCTGGCAAGCAGGTCGAGCACCTCTGCGATCGCCGCCTTGTCCTTCAGGTCGAGCTCGATCACCTTGCGGCCGCGTCCCGCCACCGACTTCATGCTCTTCTTCGCGCCGACCCGGTCGAGCGTGACGACGTCGGCGCCCATGTCCGCCAGCATCATGCAGGCGAACGGGCCAGGGCCGATGCCGGCGAATTCGACGATGCGGAAGCCCGAGAGCGGGCCGGAGGCGCGGACGGTCGAGGTGGGCGCTGATTTATCGAGCACGTTGTTGTTTCCTCGGGTCGCGGGCGGATGCCGATGGTTCGGTATCGCCGCTGACATTATTCTTGGAGCGAGTTAATCGGCTGATTAACTTTTCTCGCCTTCATGCCAGCGAGGCAAGCGCTTTTGATGCCGCACCGCCAAAATAAAACGGCGCGCACCGAAGTGCGCGCCGCGGAAAATTTGTGTCGAGGCGCTATCAGCGCGCCGCGGCCACCGCGCGCTGCGCCATTACCTTGATGAGGTTGGCGCGGTACTCGGCAGTGCCGTGGATGTCAGCCAGCAATCCGCTCGCCGAAATGCTGACGCCATCGATCGCCGACGGCGACCAGTTCGCCTTCAGCGCGGCTTCAATCGCGGGCACCCGCATCACACCGGATTGCGAGGCACCAGTCGCGGCGACGCGAACCTCGCCCGATTTGGTCTGCGCGACGAACACGCCGGTCAGCGCAAAGCGCGAGGCCGGATGCCGCATCTTCTCGTAGCCTGCTTTCGCCGGCACCGGGAACGACACGGCGGTGATGATCTCGCCGTCTTCGAGCGCCGTGGTGAACAGGCCCTGGAAGAAGTCCTCGGCCGAGATCGACCGCTTGTTGGTCTTCACGGTGGCGCCGAGTGCGAGCAATGCAGCGGGGAAATCCGCGGCGGGATCGTTGTTGGCGATCGAGCCGCCGATCGTACCGCGGTAACGCACGGCGGGGTCGCCGAGCACCGAGGTGAGATAGGCGATCGCAGGAATCGCCTTCTTCACATCGGCATTGGTCATGATGTCGTAATAGATCGTGGCGGCCTTGATGGTCAGCGTGTCGCCCGACAATTCGACGCCCTGCAGCTCCTTGATCTTGCCGAGGTCGATCACGTCGGACGGGCTTGCGAGGCGCTGCTTCATCACAGGCAGCAGCGTCTGGCCGCCGGCAAGGAACTTGGACTCGCTGCCCTTGGCGAACAGGCTTGCAGCCTCGTCGACCGAGGAAGCGCGATGATAGGTGGTCTGGTACATCTTCGTTCCTCCCTCTTAAGCCGCGTTGATCGTGCGCCACACCCGATCAGGGGTTGCGGGCATTTCCAGATTGTTCTTGCCGATCGCATCCGTGATCGCGTTGATCACGGCCGCAGAGGCGCCGATCGCGCCGGCCTCACCGCAGCCCTTGATGCCCAGGGGATTGCCCGGGCAAAGGGTCGTGGTGTGGGAGAGGTTGAAGGAGGGCACATCGTCGGCGCGCGGCATGGCGTAGTCCATGAACGAGGCCGTGACCGGCTGGCCGTTGGCATCGTAGATCGCGTGCTCGAGCAGCGCCTGCCCGATGCCTTGAACAAGGCCGCCATGGACCTGGCCCTCGACGATCATCGGGTTGATCAGCCGGCCGAAATCGTCGGCCGCGACGAAGTTGACGAAGGACGTCTTGCCGGTGCCGGGATCGACCTCGAGCTCGCAGATATAGGTGCCGGCCGGGAAGGTGAAGTTGGTCGGATCGTAGAAGGCGCTCTCCTTCAGACCCGGCTCCATCCCGTCAGGCAGATTGTGCGCGGTGTAGGCCGCGAGCGCGACCATCGGCAGGGCAATCGCCTTGTCGGTGCCGGTCACCTTGAACTCGCCGTTCTCGATGACGATGTCGGCCTCGGAAGCTTCCAGCGCATGGGCCGCAATCTTCTTGGCCTTCGATTCCATCTTCTCCATGGCCTTCAGGATCGCGGTGAGGCCGACGGCCGCCGAGCGCGAGCCGTAGGTGCCCATGCCGAACTGCACCTTGTCGGTGTCGCCATGGACGATCGAGACCTGGCTGATGGGAACGCCGAGGCGATCGGCGACGAGCTGGCAGAACGTGGTCTCGTGGCCCTGGCCGTGGCTGTGCGATCCCGTCAGGATCTCGATGGTGCCGACCGGGTTGACGCGCACCTCGGCCGATTCCCACAGGCCGACGCCGGCGCCCAGGCTGCCGACCGCCTTCGACGGCGCAATGCCGCAGGCCTCGATGTAGCAGGACACGCCGATGCCGCGCAGCTTGCCTTGCGACTTGGCTTGCGCCTTGCGCGCGGCGAAGCCGGCATAGTCGATCGCCTTCATCGCGGCATCGAGCGAGGCGTTAAAGTCGCCGGTGTCATAGGCCATGATCACAGGCGTCTGATGCGGGAACTGGGTGATGAAATTGGTCCGGCGCAGTTCGGCCGGATCGACCTTGAGCTGCCGCGCCGCCGTTTCCATCAGCCGCTCGATCAGATAGCTCGCCTCGGGGCGGCCCGCGCCGCGATAGGCGTCGACCGGCGTGGTGTTGGTGTAGACCCCGATCACCTCGGCATGGATCGCCGGGATGTTGTACTGGCCCGACAGCAGCGTCGCGTAGAGATAGGTCGGCACCGAGGACGAGAACAGCGACATGTAGGCGCCGAAATTGGCGTAGGTCTTCACCTTGAAGCCGGTGATCTTGTTGTTGGCGTCGAACGCCATCTCGGCATGGGTCACATGGTCGCGGCCGTGCGCGTCGGTGAGGAAGGCCTCGGTGCGGTCGCCGGTCCATTTCACGGGACGGCCGACCTTCTTGGAGGCCCACAGCGCCACCATCTCTTCGGGATAGATGAAGATCTTGGAGCCGAAGCCGCCGCCGACATCAGGGGCGATCACGCGCAGCTTATGCTCGGGGGCGATGTTGTAGAACGCCGAGAGCACGAGGCGGGCGACGTGCGGGTTCTGCGAGGTCGTATAGAGCGTGAAATGCTCTTCCGCCGCGTCGTAATCGGCGATCGCCGCGCGCGGCTCCATCGCGTTCGGGGCGAGGCGGTTGTTGGTGACGTCGAGCTTGACCACATTGGCGGCCTTGGCGAAGGCGGCATCGGTGGCGCCCTCGTCGCCGATCACCCAGTCATAGACCTGGTTGCCGGGAGCTTCGGGGTGAAGCTGCGGTGCGCCAGACTTGATCGCGGCCTGGACGTCGGCGACTGCGGGAAGTTCCTCGTAATCGACGACGACGGCTTCGGCCGCATCGCGCGCGAGATTCTTGCTTTCGGCGATCACGACCGCGACGGCCTGCCCGACGAAGCGCACCGTCTCCGGCGCCATCGCCGGCCATGCGCCCATCTTCATCGGGCTGCCGTCCTTGGAGGTGATGGCCCAGCCGCAAATGAGATTGCCGACCTTGTCGTCGACAATCTCTCGGCCCGTGAGCACGGCGACCACGCCCGGCATCTTCAGCGCGGCGGAGGAATCGATCCCCTTCACCTTGGCGTGGGCGTGCGGGCTGCGGATGAAATGGGCATGGGTCATGCCCACCAATTTGATGTCGTCCACGTACCGGCCCTTGCCGGTGATGAAACGCTTGTCTTCCTTGCGCACGACTCGCGCGCCGATGCCTTCAACACCCATGTCTGGTCCTCCCGACCGGAAATTTCTTTGACCGCGCTTTCCCTCGAAAGCTGCAGCCGTGGTTCTTTTCGAGGCGCGCCGCTTTACTCGGCCGCCTGCGAGACCTTCATGCGCCCGGCTGCATCCAGCACGGCTTTGACGATGTTGTGGTAGCCGGTGCAGCGGCAGATATTGCCTTCGAGCTCGGTGCGGACGGTGGCTTCGTCGAGCTGGCCACCATGGCGGTGCACGATGTCGATCGCCGACATGATCATGCCCGGCGTGCAATAGCCGCATTGCAGGCCGTGATTGTCGCGGAAGGCGGCCTGCATCGGGTGCAGCTCGTCGCCCTTGGCGATGCCTTCGATGGTGGTGATGCTGGCGCCGTCGGCCTGGCCCGCCAGCATGGTGCAGGATTTCACCGCTCGGCCGTCCATGTGCACGACACAGGCGCCGCACTGGCTGGTGTCGCAGCCGACATGGGTCCCCGTGAGATTGAGATGATCGCGCAGCAGTTGGACCAGCAGCGTGCGGTCCTCGACGTCGACAGCAACGGCCTTGCCGTTCACTGTCAGTTTGACTGTAGACACGGTGTCGTCCTCCCAGAATGTTTGTAGTTATTCCAATTAGAAACAGCGCGATGAAACTTTGCAACTGGGATTTTGGGTCGCCGGGTGTCACGAAACGGTCGTCGAGGCGCCGCGATCAGACAACACCGATCCGTGTCGCCGCCAGTGCATGGCGCGACCTGTCTGAAACTTGCAAGGAGATGGTCTCTCGCGTCTTCCGCGGCGTCCTGCTCTGCCATCGCGCGAAGGCTGCTCGCCCCGTGGATGTCGGTCCTGGCGCCGCCGATTGTCTCTCCCTTGGGACGACTCCTGTCGTCGCTCCGCAAATAGGAGCACGGCCGGGCAACTTTGTAATCGCGATCTTGGTAGTAGGGTCTTGCACGATAAGCCATTGATTTTATTGGAATGTTGATCCGCCATGACGAGCCGGGCCGGCTTGGCGGGCCTGCCGGGAGGCGGCCTGCCCAAGTCCGCCCTGATCCCTGGCGATCGATGGACGCGAAGAAGACAACCAATCTTTCGAGATGGTTTCGCCGACCGAGCATCACCCTCGTGCCTGAATGCGGGCCGGTCAAAGCGAGCTGCAACGATACAGCGACATTGACGGATATTGTAACCGCTCAGCAGCCCTCGCCGCGGTTGAGCCGTCGTCGTGATTTGCGGTCGTCGCTGATGCCGACTTTCGACGGAACGCGCGGATGGCCACACGATGTTGCCGCAATCCGATCGCTGGTTTGGAGCTGCCAACAAGCGACAAGAAACGAGTGCCGACAACGAGATGAGCGGCCAAGCCTGACAACGATTTGCACTACTACCTTCCGCCTATACTAAGCGCGAAAAGGCGATGCTGTAATTTCCGTGATGGTTCGCAGTCGAACTGCGTATCGAAAAGCGCAAAAGCGCATCGGCGCTCAACGTGGCGCGCAAAGCAACATCACGGAGGGAATAAATGACCTTTGGAACGAGGGGCTTCTTGGCCGGCATTTCGATGATCGCGATGCTGGGCGCCGGCACGGTTGGCGTTCGCGCCAACGATTCACTGCTCAAAGCGCAATCCGATTCCAATCAATGGGCGGTGGCGGGCCACGACTACGCCAACACGCGTTTCAGCCCGCTCAACCAGATCAACGCCGAGAACGCCGGCAAGCTGTCGCTTGCCTATTCGTTCTCGCTTGCATCGCTGCGCTCGAACGAATCCTCGCCGATCGTCATCGGCAACACGTTGTACGTCTCGACATCATGGGGACCGAAATACGTCTATGCGCTCGACGCTGCGACCGGCGCGCGAAAGTGGACCTACGAGCCGGAGATTCCGGACGACGTGCTGCAATACGCCTGCTGCGACGTGAACAATCGCGGCGTCTCCTACGCCGACGGCAAGATCTTCGTCGGCCGGCTCGACGGCAAGTTGACCGCGCTCGACGCCGCGACGGGCAAGGCGCTGTGGACGGCGAAGGTGGTCGATTACAAACAGGGCTCGGTCATCACCTCGCCGCCGCTGGTCGTGCGCGACAAGGTCATCACCGGCTTCGGCGGTGGCGAGTACGGCGTGCGCGGCGCGCTTCAGGCCTTCGACATCAACACCGGCAAGCTCGCCTGGCAGACCTACACCGTTCCGACGCCGGAGGAGCCCGGCGGCGATACCTGGAAGGGCGATTCCGCGCAGCATGGCGGCGGCGCGGCCTGGCTGGTCGGCTCTTATGATCCCAAGACCGATACCGTGTATTGGGGCACCAGCAATCCCGGGCCGTGGAACACTGCCGTGCGCTCGACCGGCAACGGCGATTTCGGCAAGCTGACCAATCTCTACACGGCCTCGACGCTGGCGCTCGACCCGAACACCGGCAAGATCAAATGGCATATCCAGACCACACCCGCCGACGCCTGGGATTATGACGGCGTGAATGAGGCCGTGCTCGCCGACCTCAACATCGGCGGCAGCAACGTTCCGGCGCTGATGAAGGCGGATCGCAACGGGTTCTTCTTCGTGGCCAACCGCGAGACCGGCAAGGTTCTCTCGGCGGAGAAGTATGTCTTCTCGAACTGGGCGCAGAAATTCGATCTCGCCACCATGCGCGCGGTCGAGGATCCCGACAAGCGTCCGGGCCCCGGCCATCCCGCCAAGGACATCTGCCCCAATTTGATCGGCGGCAAGAACTGGCAGCCGATGTCGTTCAACCCGCAGACCGGTCTCGTCTACATTCCCTCCAACAATGTCTGCATGGATTGGTCGGTCAGCGACGTCGCCTACAAGCGCGGCGTGTTCTATCTCGGAGCCGAATTCCCGACCAAGGAAGGCCCCGGTGGCTTCCTCGGCGAGCTCGTGGCCTGGGATCCCGTCAACCAGAAGAAGGTCTGGTCCATCAAGGAAGACCTGCCCTTCAATGGCGGGACGCTGACCACTGGCGGCGGCCTGGTGTTCGCCGGCAACATCCATGGCGATTTCCGTGCCATCGATGCGAAATCCGGCAAAATGCTCTGGAGCAAGAATCTCGGCTCCGGCATCGGCGCGGGCCCTGTGACCTACATGGTCGACGGCAAGCAATACGTCGCCATCGTCGTCGGCCGCACGGCAGCGCTGCCCGCGTTCCTGGGCGAGGTTGGCAAGAAGATGACGGCTGCAGCTCCCGAGGGCGGCTCGCTCTTCGTGTTCTCCGTCCAGTGACCACTGGCGCGTGTATCCCGGGTGACGGGATACACGCGCTCTTTTCCCAAAATGTGATCGCGTCGTTGCGGCCGAGGCCAGCCCTTGTCCCAACGTCACGCCAACGATGCCCAACCACGGGAGGTGAGGATGCGTCCAAATCGTTCTGGCCTTGGCCACAGCAGACGTCGCGCCATCGCAGCTTTGCTCGCATGTGTTGCCGGCTCCGCGCTCATCGTGCCAGCCGCCCCGAGCCGCGCGAACGAAGTGCAGCCGTTCCGGCTCTGTGCCGATCCGACCAATCTTCCGTTCTCGAGCAACAGCCCCTCGCAACCCGGCCTCTATGTCGAGATCGGGCAGGCGCTGGCGCGGGCGCTCGGGCGGCCGATCGCCTACGACTGGTACAAATCGTATTTCGGCAAGCGCACTGTCCGCGTCACACTGCTCGGCAAGCAATGCGACGCCATGATCGGCCTGCCGCGCTCCGAGGATTTCATGGGGCCGGCCGTGATCTTCTCGAGCACGGTTGCGCGTGAAGGCTATGCCCTCGTGACCGCAAAGGACCGGACGATCTCAGGGATCGACGATCTCCGGGGCAAACGGGTCGCCGTGCAGTTCGCCAGCACGCCGCAAAACCTTCTGGCGATGCGTGACGACATCCAGAAGGTGACGGTGCTGTCGCCCGAGGAAGGCATGCAGGCGCTGGATCGGGGCAAGGCCGACGTCGCCTTTATCTGGGGACCCGTGGCCGGCTGGCTGAACAAGACCGTCTACCAGGATCGCTATCGCGTTCAGCTCACCGAAGGCGAAGGTTTGTCGTGGGACGCGGCGATCGGCTTCGCGAAGGCCTCGACAGAGCTGCGCGACCAGATCGATGCGGTCTTGCCGGACCTCGAGCGGACCATCGCCGATCTCAAGGTGAAGTATGGCCTGCCGACCGGTCAGCCTCTCCGCCTCAGCGCCGTGCAGACACCGGCGGGAACCACGACCGGCGCCGGGACCGGCGTGGCGCTAGTGGCTAACGTCGTCGCGACCGAGACCAAGGGCGACGCGCTGGCGTCAAATGCCGAAGCTGTCGGTCAGGGCAAGGAGATCTTCAACGGTACCTGTGCGCATTGCCATGGTCCCGACGCGATCCAGAGCGAGCGGAAGATCGATCTGAGGCTGCTGCGTCACCGCTACGGCGACGAGATGCGAGAGAAATTCTTGACCACGGTGCATGAGGGGCGTCCGGCCAAGGGCATGCCGTCCTGGAAAGAGGTCTTCACCGACAGCCAGTTCGACAACATCTACGCCTTTCTGCTGACGGTTCAGGTCGAATCGAACGACTGAATGGTCTTGACCGGAGGGCATCGGGGAGATGTTCTAGGGTCCGTTTCGCATCCATCGGCACCAACGTCCGATGGATGCGCCCGCGCGATGGACCCCGGGGAAGGTGCCATGACCAGCTTCCTGATCATCGATGATCATCCGCTGTTTCGCGAGGCGCTCGGCAATGCCGTGCGGTTGGCGCTGCCGGAGGCCCGCATTCTGGAAGCGATGTCGATCGAGGACGCCTTGCGGGTGCTTTCGGTCGAACGCGGGATCGACCTGGCGCTGCTCGATCTCTCGCTTCCCGACGCAACCGGCTTCTCCGGCTTTCTCAGGCTGCGCGAGACCTATCCGCGCCTGCCGGTCGCCATCGTCTCGAGCGAGGAGGATCAGCATGTGGTCCGCGAGGCGCTGGCGCTGGGTGCTGCCGGCTATCTGCCAAAATCCACGTCCAAGCGCGAGCTCGCGCAATCGATCGAAGGCGTGCTCGGCGGATCGGTGTCCGTGCCGAAGGATTTCGTGGCGGAGCCGCAGCGGAAGCGGGCCGACAGCAGCAAGGCACTCAAGGTCAAGCTCCGCGAACTGACGCCGCAGCAGCTTCGCGTGCTCGATCTGCTTCGTCGCGGCTATCCGAATCGGCAGATCGCGCAGGAGCTTCAACTCGCCGAATCGACCGTGAAGGCGCACATCACCGAGATCCTGCGCAAGCTCGGACTGTTCAGCCGCAACAAGGCGATCGTCGAGATCGGCAAGGTCGATCTGCCGGATCCGCGGCAGCGGCCCCAGCTAAGGACCGATCGCGGGAGGCCGCAATGAGCTGCTGGTCCGACTTGATCTGGATCAAGCCGGATTGCTCCGGCGACGGCATGCTCGCCGCTCTGATCGCTGACTTCGGTGACGAGCTGGGAACGGCCCAAATCTGATGCGATTTCTGATTGTCGAGGATCATCCGCTGTTTCGCGAGGCGCTCGAGGGGGCGCTGCAAATGGCGACGCCGGATGCCGATATGCTTCAGGCCACCTCGATCGACGGTGCGCTCGAATTGTTGGCGTCGAGACCCGATGTCGACCTCATTCTCCTCGACCTGTCGATACCCGGGACGACCGGACTGTCCGGCATCATCCGCATCCGCAAGGCGTTTCCCCGCATTCCCGTCGTCATCGTGTCGGGGCACCAGGACGCGCAGATCATCTCGGGCGCGTTGTCGCTCGGCGTATCCGGCTACATCCTCAAATCCTCGTCCAAGCAGGAGCTGGCGCATTCGATCAGCGAAGTCGTGCGCGGCGCGGTGTGTCTGCCGGCCGCTTTTCGCGCGCTGGCCCGCCCGCAGCGCTCGCCGATCGCGGCCCAGGATCTCCTGAAGCGCCTTCACGATCTGACGCCGCAGCAATTGCGCGTCCTTGAAATGCTCAAGCGCGGCCTGCAGAACAAGCAGATCGCCTTTGAGCTGAAGATCTCCGAGACCACCGTGAAGGTTCACGTCTCGGATATCCTGCGCAAGCTGAACGTGCTGAGCCGCACCAAGGCGATCGTCGAAATGTCGAAGATCGATTTTGCCACGCTGGCGGGCTCCGGAGCTGCCGCGAAGCGCGACCGCGCCCGGACCGATCCGCCCGCATGATGCAGCCTCTATCACCGTCGATGCGGCGCGGGGTGATGAACTAGCTCAGCAGGAACGACAGCAGTGCGCGCATTTCCGCCGGCCTGATCGGCTTCTTCAGCACTTCCAGCCCATAGCGGCTGGCTTCCGCCGCAGCCTTTTCGGAATAATCCGCGGTGATGATCATCGCCGGCACGTCCGAGTTCAACTGGCGCCGGATTTCCTCGACGGCCGACAATCCGCTTTCGCCGTGATCGAGATGGAGATCGGCGATGATGGCGTCCGGCGAGCCGCCTAGCTCACTCAAACGCTGGGCGGCGTCCGCGGCGGATCTCGTGGTCGCGACATCGCAGCCCCATCCCTCCAGCAAGGCGGCCAGCGCCTCCGCGCCCGAGGCGTCGTTCTCGATGAGCAGGATCTTGGCCCCTCCCAGAGCGCCATAGTGCAGATCGGCGGGCTTCATTTCCTGGAGATCGTCGCTGACATCGGCGCGATCGGCCGGCTCCAGGTCGAGCACAAAGGTCGATCCCCGGCCGACATGCGACGACAGCCGCACCTCGTGCCCGAGCGCCGTCGCGAAGCGGCGCACGATCGAAAGTCCGAGACCGAAGCCGGCCTGGTCGGTCGCGCTCGCATCGCCGCGCTGGAACTCCCGGAAGATCGCCTCCTGCTGCGCTTGCGCAATTCCGGGTCCGGTATCGGAGACCTGGATCGCGATGCGATCGCCACGCCGCCTGCATCCCAGGATGACGCCGCCGCTGCGGGTATAGCGGATCGCATTCGCGAGAAGGTTTTGCAGGATCCTCCGGAGCATCAGCGGGTCGGACAGGACCGCAAGCGGCGAGGTGCGGATGCGCAGGGACAGTCCCTGCCTCCAGGCGATCGGCTCGAACTCGTCGCGGAGCTGGTCGAGCAGCGGCTTAAGCGCGATCGGCCGCACGTCGGGCCGGAGCGCGCCCGCATCGAGCTTCGCGATCTCCAGAAGCGAGCGCAGCAGGTCTTCCAGCGTGACCAGGGACCGGTCGACTTGGTCGATGAGCAGGCCCGCTTCCTGCGACTCCATCATCTCGGTGAGTGCCGACAGGGTCAGGCGCGCCGCGTTCAGCGGCTGGAGGAGATCGTGGGTGACCGAAATCAGCACGGATGATTTCAGCGAGCTTGCAGCCTCCGCCTGCTGCTTGGCGCGGTACAGGCCTTCATTGGCCCGTTCGACCGAACGCAGAGCATCCCGCAACTGATGGGTCCGGTCGCGAATCTGATGGTCGAGCGAAATTGCGGTTTCGAACAGCGAGAACGCATTGAGCTGCTGATCCATCGACCGCTCGACGCGGGACATCAGCGCCGCGTTGATCTTCTTCAGCTTGACGGACTCCCGCCGGAGCTGCTCGATCGTTTCGGCATCCTGCCAGGTCTCTGCCACATCGGCTCCGTTACGTCGGCCGCCTGCCGATGGCGACGCCGGTGAAGGTCTGGTTCACGTGCATCGAGCCGAACTGTTCGCCGTAGGTATGGAATCCGACGACGCGGTTCTGCCGGTACAGCTCGGACATTTCGCGTGAGAGCTGGTGCTGCTCGGCATCCAGCCGGCGTAGCAGGCACTCGAAGCCAATATAGAGAGAGACGTCACCGATCTGGTCACGGGTTTCCGCGAAGGCGTCGCGGGTGGCTCCGACCAGGCTGCACGAGGTTGCCGTCGTCAGTACCATGCCCTCATCGATCGCGCAGAAGAAGCGCAGCGAGCCGTCGGGATCGACGCGCTGGATCGACCGCGCATAATAGGACCCGCCGACCCGGACCAGCACCGGATGGGACGCGAAGGAGAACGGGTCGAGCTTGGCGTCGATGATTCCGACGGCGCGGGAATATTCCGCGGCGGCAGGCTCGGCGTTCAATTCCTTGACGACGCGCTGCTCGATATCGGCCTCGGTGACCACCATCTTCTGTGTGGTGGGCTCGAAATTGTCGCATTTGAACACGCGGAACGGCAGCGACGTGTTGAGGAGAATGAGGAGAGCCGCGTCGGTGTGGGCCCTGCCGTCGAAGAACACCCAGGTCCTTTCGAAGCGCAGGCCGTCGCCGGCCGACCCGCCGACGATCGGGATATTGTCGAGCGAGGCATAGAGGGCGGACATCACAGCCTCTTCGCGGCGGCACATGCCGTCGATCAGCACCAGGCCGAACGGGTTGCCGCCACTGACCTCCGAGGTCGTCCGCAGCAACTCGTGGCGAAGCTCGCTGCCGATCCGGCGGCCGTCCTCGACGCGGAAATTGGCGAGATTCAGGATCGGCCGGACCACGGCGTTGAAGTCGGCCTGGCTGAACGTCATCGCGACAACGCTGTTCTCGTCCCAGCCGTCCGGCGCCAGCTCGCCGGCCGTCGTGCAGCCGCAGACCGGCGTGTCCGCAAAGTGTCGCGTGATCTCGGCGATGAACCGATGAGGATCGTAGCAGGGGGAGAGGAAGACCAGGACCAGGGCCAGCTCGTCCGACGGAAGCTGGGCGACCAGCTCGGCAACGGCCTCGTCCACGGTCGGAGCTTTCGATTTCGCGACCGCAACGCCGGACGAACCGCCAAACCGAAGATCGGCCTGCCCCACTTCGTTTCTCTCCTCAAGGACCGGCTTGGTCTGTCGCCAAGATCTGCCGCCAAGTGCCGAAAACACTAGGGCTTTTCCAGTCTACCCGCAACACGTCGCGCGGTCTCCGACCCGGACTGGAAGTTGCCGGTCTGGTGCTTGCGCAGCCCGGGATTGCGGGCCGGAGGAATTTACCGCCCCTTGACGATTCTGCCTTAGTTTTGCGCATGCGGTCGGGGAGGCGGGGCGCCTTCGGATCGCGGCTGTTTGGAATAATGGGGGTGGGAATGTCCGGGCGTATCGCGTCGCCGTCAAAGCGCACAATATTTCCCACCCTGAGGTTCCGCGCCAAGATCATCCTGGGCTTTGCGGTCGTGCTGGCGATCTCCGCCGGCAGCATGGCCTTCTCCTATTTCGGCTTCGAGCGAGTCTCCGCCGGGGTCGGGTCCTACCGTAGCAGCGTGTCGGAGGCGGACCTCGCCCGCAACATCGACCGCGAGCTGCTCGGCTACCGTTCGGCCGTCAAATATTTCGTCGTGACCGGCAAGGAAGATGACGCCAAGTCGGCGCTCGAGGCCGAGGCCAGCCTGAAGAATGCCATCGACCAGGCCGTCAAGAGCGCCAAGACCCCGGCACGGAAGGAGAGTCTCGACAAGCTCGCCAAGGAGTTCGCGAATTTCTCCGCAACCTTCGGCAAGGTTCTGCAGGCCAAGCGTGACAGCACGTTGCTGGTGCAGAACCAGCTGCAGCGCCAAGCCAATCTCCTGAAGTACAAGCTCGACGACGTCGGCAACAACGCTTCCGATTCCGAGGCGCAGGCGATCGAGTTCGGCACCAAGCAGGTCAACGCTCAGTTCCAAACCGCGAGTGCTGCAGCCACCAATTTCGTGCTGACGTCCGATCAGGCCATCGCGACCAGCGCGCTGGCGCGGCTGAAATTCGTCGAGAACTCGCTCGGCGCGGTCTATTCCATGGACGATAAGATCGTCGCCGGCCTGAAGGAGGCCAAGACCATCCTCGGCGCCTATCGCGAGGCGTTGGAGAAGCTGATCGCCAACGCCAAGATGGTCGACGAACTCGTCACCGAGATGAGCGGCTCGGCTGGTGCGATCCAGCAAGGCGCGACCGCCATGAAGGCGGACCTCGTCGCCGAACAGCAGCGGTTGGACACGGAGTCGGAAGCGACAATCGGGCAGACCGAGCAATTGGTGCTGATGCTGGCCATTGGCGGTACGCTGCTTGGGGCGGTCCTCGCCTTCCTGCTCGGCACCGGCATCTCGCGTCCGATGATCGCGATGTGCAAGGCGATGCGTGAGCTCGCCTCTGGCAATTTCGACGTGGTGCTGCCCGGTCTCGGCCGCAAGGACGAGATCGGCGAGATGGCCGGCGCGGTCGAGGAGTTCAAGGTCCAGGCCGTGGCAAAAGCCGAGCGCGATGCCGCCGCCAGCGAAGCCCAGAACAGGGAGGCGAGCGCTGCCCGCCGCTCCGAGCTGATCCGCTTTGCCGATGATTTCGAGAGCGCGGTCGGTGCCATCGTCTCCAACGTGTCGGCCTCGGCCGTGCAGCTGGAATCGGCGGCGTCCACGCTGACCCGCACTGCCGAGACCACCCAGAGCCTGTCGAGCCAGGTCGCCGGCGTGTCCGAGCAGGCATCCTCCAACATGCAGTCGGTCGCCACCGCGACGGAAGAGCTCTCGGCCTCGGTCGAGGAGATCGGCCGTCAGGTCCGCGATTCCAGCCGGATTGCGGAAGCTGCCGTGGTGCAGGCCAAGGAGACTGACGGTCGCATCGGCAAGCTGTCGCATGCCGCCCAGCAGATCGGCGAAGTCGTCAAGCTGATCACCGCGATTGCCGAGCAGACCAATCTTCTGGCGCTCAATGCCACCATCGAGGCGGCACGCGCCGGTGAAGCCGGCCGCGGCTTTGCCGTGGTCGCCAGCGAAGTGAAGTCATTGGCGAGCCAGACCGCGAAGGCGACGGACGAGATCTCCTCGCACATCACGGGCATGCAGGGCGCCACGGCCGAATCGGTTGCCGCGATCAAGGAGATCGGTGCGACCATCGGCCAGATCTCGTCGATCTCGACGTCGATCGCGAGCGCGGTCGAGCAGCAGGGCGCGGCGACGCAGGAAATCGCGCGCAGCGTCCAGACCGTCGCGCAGGGCACCCAGACCGCGGCCACCGACATCGGCGAGGTCAACCGCGGCGCCGCCGAGACCGGTTCGGCCTCGGAGGAAGTGCTTCATTCGGCCAAGACGCTGTCATCCGAAAGCACCCGCCTGCGCGCCGAGCTCGATCGGTTCATGGCCAATATTCGGGCGGCGTAAGGCTCGCTGAGCGTTAGACGCTCCGCTATCGCCAGCTCTCCGCTGTCGTCTCTGCGAACGCAGGGACCCATAACCCCAGGGAGAAGTTGGGACGCAAGACCCGTAACTCCGAGTCTTCGCCAAACCACTGTGGCTATGGCGACGAGCGCAAGCGCGGAGGTCCCCGATCTGCGCTTCGCTTGTCGGGGACGACAGCGGAGTACGCATCTTCCCCGCGTCACCTAACCGCGAGTTGCGGCGCCACAAATTTACCACAGCTTATCCTTTGCCGATTACCGTGCGGGCGAGTCAGGAAGCGGGCTGCTTCCGGGCTGCGCCTGGTTTTCCGCGAATGGAATGGGGTGGGGGAATGTCGGTCAAGTCCAAGTCGAAGTCGAACCAATCGAAGCTGCCAACCTTGCGCTTTCGCGCAAAAATCATCCTCGGCTTCGTGGCGGTGCTAGCCATCCTCGCCGTCAGCATGGCTTTCGCCTATTTCGGCTTCGAGCGGATCCAGGCCGCCGTGGCTTCCTACCGCACCAGCGTATCGGAAGCCGACCTCGCGCGGACGGTCGATCGTGAGCTGATCGCCTATCAGGGACTGGCCCGGGCCTATACCCTGACGGGCGCGGTGGACGACGAGACCGCAGCCAAGGCTGCCGAAGACAATCTGAAGAGCGCGATCGCCAAGTCGATGTCCGCCACGACAGGCGCCGCCCGCCGCGAGCAGGTCGGCAAGCTGGAGGCCGAGTTTCAGCGCTTCACGAAGGTGTTCGGAGAGATCATCGTCCTGACGCGCGAGAACAACAAGATCGCGGCCGATGAGCTCAACAGCGTCGGCAACAAGATCCGCTTCAAGTTCGACGACCTCGCCGATACTGCCGCGCTGGCGGGGCTGGCATCGGTACAGACCACGGCCAAGGACATCACCTCGCAATATCTGGCGGTCTCCACTTCGGTCGGCGCCTTCGTGGCCAAGCCGGAGCCGAAGACCGCCGACGGCGTGATCGCCCGCATCAAATTCCTGGAGACCCTGCTGGTCTCGATCTATGCCAGCGACCAGAAGATCACCGACCGCGTCACCGAGATCGGAAATCTGCTGAAGCAGTACCGCACCTCGTTCGCGAAGCTGACCGAGAATGTGAAGATCATCGTCAAGTCGAACGGTGAGATGACCAAGACTGCGGCGACCATCCTCAAGCTCTCGGCCGAGCTGCGTTCGGACCTGACCGCCGATCAGCAGCGCATCGAGGCGAGCGCCAACGCGACGATCGGGGAGACCGAGCAGCTGATGCTGATGATGGCGCTCGGCGGCCTTGCCATCGGTGCCGTGCTGGCCCTGTGGCTCGGCAACGGCATCTCGCGTCCGATGATCGCGATGTGCAAGGCGATGCGCGAGCTGGCCTCGGGCAATTTCGACGTGGTGCTGCCCGGTCTCGGCCGCAAGGACGAGATCGGCGAGATGGCGGGCGCGGTCGAGGAGTTCAAGGTCCAGGCCGTGGCAAAAGCCGAGCGCGATGCCGCCGCCAGCGAAGCCCAGAACAGGGAGCAGGCCGCTAGCCGCCGCTCCGAGCTGATCCGCTTCGCCGATGATTTCGAAAGCGCGGTCGGCGCCATCGTCTCCAACGTGTCGGCCTCGGCCGTGCAGCTGGAATCGGCGGCGTCCACGCTGACCCGCACTGCCGAGACCACCCAGAGCCTGTCGAGCCAGGTCGCCGGCGTGTCCGAGCAGGCCTCCTCCAACATGCAGTCGGTCGCCACCGCGACGGAAGAGCTCTCGGCCTCGGTCGAGGAGATCGGCCGTCAGGTCCGCGACTCCAGCCGGATTGCGGAAGCTGCCGTGGTGCAGGCCAAGGAGACTGACGGTCGCATCGGCAAGCTCTCGCACGCCGCCCAGCAGATCGGCGAAGTCGTCAAGCTGATCACGGCGATTGCCGAGCAGACCAATCTTCTGGCGCTCAATGCCACCATCGAGGCGGCACGCGCCGGTGAAGCCGGCCGCGGCTTTGCCGTGGTCGCCAGCGAAGTGAAGTCATTGGCGAGCCAGACCGCGAAGGCGACGGACGAGATCTCCTCGCATATCACCGGCATGCAGGGCGCCACGGCCGAATCGGTTGCCGCGATCAAGGAGATCGGTGCGACCATCGGCCAGATCTCGTCGATCTCGACCTCGATCGCGAGCGCCGTCGAGCAGCAGGGCGCGGCGACGCAGGAGATCGCCCGCAGCGTCCAGACCGTCGCGCAGGGCACCCAGACCGCGGCCACCGACATCGGCGAGGTCAACCGCGGCGCCGCCGAGACCGGCTCGGCTTCCGAGGAGGTGCTGCACTCGGCCAAGACGCTGTCATCCGAAAGCACCCGCCTGCGCGCCGAGCTCGATCGCTTCATGGGCAATATCAGGGCGGCGTAGCGGACCGCGGAAAGAACGCGTAGGTGGATTAGCGAAGCGTAATCCACCACCTTGATGTCACGGCTGGGAGCCGAGTGGTGGGTTACGGCTTCGCCTGACCCACCCTACAAATCTCACTCCCTCCCGAACGCTCGCTTCAGCTCCAGCTTCGCCTTCTCCAATCGCGTGCGCTGCGTCTTTGGCAAGGTCTTGCCGGCGCGGTTGATGTAGAAGGTCAGCATCGACAGCGCCGAGCGATAGGCGCCGGTCTTGCGGCGTGAGCTGTGCTCGGCCGATCGCTTCAGCGACGTCGCGATCTTCTTCGGGCTGGTCAGCTTGAACACGCCGCGCTTCAGGTCGAGCGCGTCGCTCTGCTTCGTCACGCGCTGCGACCAGCGCTTCGGCGCAGCGCGCTTCGCGCTCGTCCGCACGGTGCCGCGCTTGGCGCTCGTCGACCTGCGCGCGGCTGTTTTGCGGGATTGTGTCGTCTTTCTGACATGAGCCATGCGTCAACTCCTTGCGGCTCCATCGGAAACGAGCGGTACGAAGGGCCGTTCCCCTGGGAACCCGGCCTCGCCGCAGACGTTGTCGCAGGTGGCAGGCGGAATGCCGCACCCCGATGATCGGATCGACCCCGTCCACATCATGTGAACCGGGGGCGCTTCCATTGATCAGACACAACAACCCGATGGAATTGCAGCAAAGCCCAGCGCCGAACTATGCTCCTGTGGTCGCGGCAGCCCCGGCCGATCGCATCGTCGAGACCAGTATCCCCGCGCGGCTCGACGCGCTGCCCTGGAGCGGCTTTCACACCCGCGTCGTGCTGGCGCTCGGCATCACCTGGATCCTCGACGGGCTCGAGGTGACGCTGGCCGGCGCGCTCTCCGGTGCGCTGAAGCAGAGCCCGTCGCTGCAATTCTCCAATCTCGATCTCGGTATTGCCAATTCCGCCTATCTCGCCGGCGCCGTGCTCGGTGCTCTCGGCTTCGGCTGGCTGACCGACCGCATCGGCCGCAAGAAGCTGTTCTTCATCACGCTGGCGCTCTATCTCTCGGCGACGGCCGCGACCGCGCTGTCATGGGATGTCGCCAGCTACGCGCTGTTTCGCTTCCTCACCGGCGCCGGCATCGGCGGCGAATACACCGCGATCAACTCGACCATCCAGGAGCTGGTGCCGGCGCGCTATCGCGGCTGGACCGATCTCGTCATCAACGGCAGCTTCTGGATCGGGGCCGCAATGGGCGCAGTGGCGTCCATCGTGCTGCTGGATCCTGCTGTGATCAGCCCCGATCTCGGCTGGCGCCTGGCTTATCTCATCGGCGCGACCGTCGGCCTCGTCGTGCTCCTGATGCGGATGTGGATTCCGGAGAGTCCGCGCTGGCTGATGATCCATGGCCGTCCCGATCAGGCCCATGCGATCGTCGACGAGATCGAACGCTCGGTGATCGGACGTGATCAGGATACGAGCGACGGGCGCTTCATGAAAATCCGGCTAAAGATGCGCGATCACACGCCGATCCGCGAGGTCGTGCACACGCTGTTCTCGGCATACCGCCAGCGCGCGCTGGTCGGCCTCGTGCTGATGAGCGCACAGGCATTCTTCTACAATGCCATCTTCTTCACCTTCGCGCTGGTGCTGACCGATTTCTACGGCATCAGCGCCGATCATGTCGGCTGGTACCTGCTCCCGTTCGCCGCCGGCAATTTCCTCGGGCCGCTGCTGCTCGGCCGGCTGTTCGATACGCTCGGCCGCCGTGTCATGATCATGTTCACCTATGGCGTATCGGGCCTGTTGCTGGCGATCTCCGGCTATCTGTTCTCCATCGGTGTGCTTACCGCGCAGGGGCAGACCATCGCCTGGATGGTGATCTTCTTCTTCGCCTCGCCGGCCGCGAGCGCGGCCTATCTCACCGTCAGCGAGACCTTTCCGCTCGAAGTTCGCGCGCTGGCGATCGCGGTGTTCTACGCGGTCGGCACCGGCATCGGCGGCGTGATCGGGCCGGCGCTGTTCGGCGTATTGATCGACACGGGATCACGCACCAGCGTGTTCGCCGGCTATCTGCTGGGGTCATTCCTGATGATCGCAGCCGCGATCGTGGCTTGGCGCTATGCCGTCCCTGCGGAGCGCAAATCGCTCGAACAAATCGCGCGGCCGCTTGCCTTTATGGAGTAGACTGATGAAATCAGAAGTTGCAGAAATGGCGTTGGACCAGAAGCGCACCATGCCTGACGACGAAGCACCGGATGCGGTACCGGTTCCGCATGCGCTGGTGCCGCATCTCGACGAGACCGCAATCCTGCTCGATATCGACGGCACGTTGCTCGACCTGATGCCGACGCCGCGCGAAGTGTGGGTGCCGCCGGGCCTGTCGGACACGCTGAACCGGCTGACCGAGCGTACCTCCGGCGCGCTGGCGCTGGTCAGCGGTCGTTCGCTCAACGACATCGACCTGATCTTCGCGCCCGATGTGTTCCGCGCCGTCGCCGGCCACGGTGCGGAGATGCGGCTGTCGATCGACAATGAGGCCGATGACGTGCACGCGCCGCCGCTGGACAAGGAGCTGAAGCGGCGCCTGGCCGCGATCGCCAAGCTTTCGCCCGGCATTCTGCTCGAGGACAAGGGTTATTCACTCGCGCTGCATTACCGCCTCGCGCCGCACGCGGAGAAAGCGATCTACGAATCCGTCTCGGTGATCCGCGCCGACCTGCCCAATGCGCCGATCGAAGTGCTGCCCGGCAAGTTCGTTTGCGAGATCAAGCATTCCGGATTCACCAAGGCGACCGGCGTGCGCGAATTGATGCAGCGGGAACCGTTCAAGGGACGGCGTCCGATCTTCATCGGTGATGACGTCACCGATGAAACCGTGTTCGCGATCATGCCCGACATGAACGGGCTTGCCTTCTCGGTCGGCCGCCGTGCCATGGGCGTGAATGGCCATTTCGACGCGCCGAACGATGTGCGTGCATTCCTCGCCCGCCTGCTCGACCCGAGGTGAAACAAAGGCAGCGCCATGTCGCGGACATGATGCTCTGGGAACGGCGCCGCCGCGCGCTGCATTGCGTGCTGCGCAACATGCCCGCATGAGCTGTCTTTGCAACGAAATCTGGGGTTCCCGAAGCGAAACCAGTTCCAACGCGCGTGCCCGATTTTGGTTTCAATTGGTTGAAACGATGATCAGGAACCATATTGATGAACGGCAGTTAAACGGGGTGGAATGAAACAGGAGGGGACGACCTGTGAACTTAGTCGTCGTTTCGAATCGCGTCGCCCGCGGCAAGCCTAACGAGCCCATGACGGGCGGCCTCGCGGCGGCCTTGTTGCCGGTTGTGGAACATTCGGGCGCGATCTGGGTGGGTTCTTCAGGCCGTGTGCGTGACGGCCATCAGAAGGAACCGTTCGCTGAGATCGAAGCGCTCGGTTCGGGCGCGATTGCCACGTTGGATCTGCCGGCGGCGCATTACGGCGGCTATTACGAAGGCTTTGCCAATTCGGCGTTGTGGCCCGCGCTGCATTCGCGCAGCGATTTGATCCGCGTCTCGCGCGACGATTACGTCAGCTATCGCGAGGTCAACGCCTTCATGGCACGCGCCTTGATGCGCTTCCGAAAAGCCAAGACTGCGTTCTGGGTGCAGGACTATCATTTCCTCGCGCTCGGCGCCGAACTGCGTGATCTCGGCCTCGACGATCCGATCGGCTTCTTCCTGCATACGCCGTGGCCGGTCGCCGCGGTGATGCAGGGCGTGCCCAATCATCGCGAGCTGATCACGGCAATGCTGGCCTACGATCTCTTGGGCTTCCAGACCGAGGAGGATTGTCAGAATTTTCTCGGCTATGTCGCGAGCGAGCTTGGCCTCGCCGTCGAGGACGGCGTTGCAATTTCGCAGCATGGCCGCACCCGCTGCGAGGTCTTCCCGATCGGCATCGATGCGGAGAAGTTCGCCCAATACGCGGCGAAATCGGCCTCGCATCCCGACGTGTCGCGGCTGCGGCGCAGCCTCAATGGCGAGCGCCTCGCGATCGGCGTCGACCGGCTCGACTATTCGAAGGGCCTCGTCAACCGCATCAGCGCGTTCGACCGGCTCTGGACCGAACAGCCGCAATTCTCGCGCAGCATCTCGCTGCTCCAGATCGCCAACCCCTCGCGCGGCGGCATCGAGGCCTATGGCAATCTGCAGAACGACGTCGCGCGCCTCGTCACCGACGTCAACGGCCGCCACGGCGAGGTCGACTGGACGCCGATCCGCTATTTGAACAAGGGCTTCAGCCAGGCGGTGCTCGCAGGGCTCTACCGGACCGCGCAGATCGGCGTGGTGACGCCGCTGCATGACGGCATGAACCTCGTCGCCAAGGAATATGTCGCCGCGCAAAACCCGGCCGATCCCGGCGTGCTGGTGCTGTCGAAATTCGCAGGCGCGGCCAACGAGCTCGACGCCGCGCTGGTCGTCAATCCGCATGACATCGACGGCATGGCCCGCGCGATCGCGATTGCTGCCGCGATGCCGCTCACCGAGCGCAAGATGCGCTGGGACGCGATGATGAAGAAGCTGCGCGGCCACACCATCCAGCAATGGTCGGCCGATTTCGTCGCCGAGCTCGAGAAGTGCCGGACCGAGAAGGCCGCGGTCGCCCCGCTCGCCGCGCAGCCGCCGCAGGCACTGCGCTGGCTGAAGTCGGCGATATCAGGCGTGAGGCTGATTTAGCTCTCACGAGCTTGCTCGATGCTCTTCCCCTCTCCCCTTGCGGGAGAGGGTGGCTCGCCGCATGTGCGGCGAGACGGGTGAGGGGTTTCTCTCTCGCGTAAATCTTCCGAAGCATATTTCGTTGATGCACACCCCTCATCCGGCGCTTCGCGCCACCTTCACCCGCAACAAGGGGAGAAGGAAAGAGGACCTCAATAACAATACGACACCCCATCCAGGATCGCGCATTGCCGCTTGTTCGGTGCGTTCGGATCGTCCATCGGCACCATGCCCTTGCCCTGGCCGACGAACACGCCGGGCCCAACATGCACCGAGCTCTTGTTGCCGATGATCACGCTCGGATGCGGCGAGGCGCTCGAGCGCGTGCCGTCCGGCCAGATGATGGCATCGCCCGACAGCACCCCGCGCCGGCCGTCATTGCAGCTGACATCGACGCCTTGCCGGGTGCAGACCTGCGCGGCGGCGGGCACGGCGAAGGCGGAGCTAAGGGCCGAAATCAGGCCGACGGCGGCGATGGTGCTTCGGATGGTCATGGCGTCCCCGGTCGTGTTTGCTGTTCTTACGTGAATCGTCGCGCCAAACCCGTCACCGGTTCAGCCGGCAGGCGGGTCATGGCATCTGCCGTGTCAGATATTATCCCGTAAATACAACATCTTACGGAAAATTCACCCGATTTCCCCGCGGTCTCTTGCAAAATCATCGGCGCCCCTTCAAGAGAGGGCGCTCCGGAGAGATGGCCGAGTGGCTTAAGGCGCACGCTTGGAAAGCGTGTGTGCGGGAAACCGTACCGTGGGTTCGAATCCCACTCTCTCCGCCATCGCTTCGCGTGTCCGGCCCGAAGAGATGGGTAACGGATCGTACCTAAGAGATGGGTGACAACCTCGTGCCGAACGGGTTGTCGAGGGGTTGCTGGGTCTTCTGCTCCAGGTCGAGATATCCAAGATCATAGTGCATGAAGCTGACGAGCCAAATGCCCTCGTCGACCTCCTTGATGCCGAGCTTCTGGCCGGCCAAGACAAGGGAGATATTGATTCTCTTACGGTGAAGGCAGGGACGCCCGCAGGAGGTGACGACGACGTCGCGATCGTGAAAGGGATAGGCCAATTCCGGCAAGCCCTCGTAGTGGCGGGCTGAGGCGGTGTAGAGATCTGCCGGGCGCTTCATGTCGAGAGCCTCATGCGGTCGCTCCTCATTGAATTCGTGCAGGAAGCTGTCGAAGCGATCTTGCTGTTGCAGGCTGTTGAACCCCGGCGGACAGATCATTGGGGCATGTGCCCTGGGATAGCGGCGTGCCGCGCGCGCGGTGGCGCGGCCCGCCGCCGCGCTTGACCAGGCCATGGCGGTCGAGCACCGCGTGGATGGTGCTTTTGGCTGGAACCCTGAGGTCGCCGTCGAGCCGCCTGACCAGGAGCTCACGTATCTTGCGTGCACCCCAATGCGGCTTTCTCGGCCTTGAGCTGCACGATCAGGGTCTCGATCTGGCTCGGCAGCTGATTGGCATAGCGGACCGGCCGCCGGGAGCGATCGCTCAGGGCCTCGAGACCGTACTCCTTATAGCGATCGAAGATCTTGTAGCCGGTCTTGCGCGATATGCCGAACTCGCGGCAGACCTCGGACATGGCTTCTCCTTCCAGAAGCCGGGCGACAAAGCGAAGGCGTTCTTCCATGACCGAACTCGCTCTCCACGGCATCGCCACCTCCCGCAGAACAAAAGCGGAAAGTGTAACCCATGTGTCCGGTACGTTCTGTCACCTATGTCTCGGGCCGCTCAGCAAACAAAGTTTGCGCAAGGCTGTCGCGCCGAAGCCCGCGGGGCGGAGGCGGGCTCGTCGTTTGCTTTGGTTCAGCAAGCCGGGACGAACTTTTTTCAAGGTCTCCGCTCCGACGCGCCAGCATTTGCTGGGACGCGATGCCGATGCCATCCTCTACCGATGATCCATCGGGCGCCGCACGAGCGTTCAGCACCGACCTGACGGGAAGCCGACACGCGTCGGATTACACCCCGGCGGCTTGTCCAGTGAGCTGCCAAACCATCTACTCGTCAACGAGCCGTCATTGTCGATCCAGGGGATCGGTGGCAATTGCGGCAGGTAGGATGCATACGGCATGACTTTCGCAAGCGTCACTCTGCCCGGAAATTGTGTGAGAAATGCCTTGTTCATTCCGCCGTCCAGTCCGCTGTATATCGGGGCAGCCGGCAAATTGTCTTCGAGCAATCGCGCGTATTCGAGCTCGTCGGAGCGCCTCTTCTCCAGCGCCCGCCGCGCGATTTGCGGGTTGACGACGAAGGGGGGACATTTTTCGGCAGGGTTGAACACTGGAGGCGACGGCGAATTCGGGGAAGGTTGCGCATCGAACACATAGCGGCGGTCGCACACATCCACCCTTGGTTCGAGTCGCGTCGTCTCGAAATGATCGTTGCCGATCTTGAGCATTTTCCAGAAGGCCAGGTTGGTACTATTTCGATGCCGCGCCAGGTTTGCCGGCGTCAGGCGGAACGGATAGGCCTGGACCTGGAACGAGGGCCGGCCGCCGAGGAATGAGTCGCGTGCCAGCGAATAGATTTCGCTGATCTGTTCGTCGGTCATGGCATAGCAACCGCTCGACCAGCAGTCGCCGTGAATCATGAGGAAGCTGCCGTTGCGCTTGTTCGCCTTGTCGAACGTGTTGGGGAAGCCGAGGTTGATCGAAAGATGGAAGTTGGAGTTCGGATTCATCAGCTCGGGCGTAATCGTATAGAACCCTTCCGGAGCCTGTCGGTCGCCCTCGTACAATTTCGGCCCGAGATCGCCCGACCACCGACAGATCGGATAGGTCTTGAGGATCTGGAAAAGGCCGGTCGCGTCCTGCTTCCAGACCTCGAGCTCGGCCTCCTCCTTGAACAGGCGCACGACGATAGGTGAATATTTCGGCATCTTCTTCTGTTCGAGCAGCGAGAGCAGCTCGGCGGGTAGTTCCCTCGTTGCCTTGGCCGGCAACGGCTTGCTGCTTTCGCCGAGACAAATGACCGGCGTCAAGGCAGTGGCAAAAGCCGCCGCCAGCACGAATACACATCCGACCATGGCGCGGATCACTGCTGTGCCTCCAGCCCTTCCGACCGCGCGCCGCTACGTCTCGAACCCGACGAACACCGTCGCTTCCTCGATGGACTTCCGCTCCGACACCACCGCATTCGCCGGAAAAGTTTCATCCGGCCAGCCCAGCGCGATGCTTTTCATGATGACTTGATCGTCGGCTATGCCTGCGTGCTCGCGCACCACGGGGGATTGCATGATGCCCTGGCTGTTGATCACGGCGCCGAGCCCGCGGGACCACGCGGCATTGACCAGGGCGGTCGCCACGGCGCCGCAGTCGAAGGGCGTATCGTCGCTGCCGTCAAGCACGCGATCATAGGTGATGATCACGCAGACGGGCGCGTCGAACTGGCGGAAGCCGCGCAGCACCCAGTCCTGGCGTTTTTCCATGTTGTCGCGCTCGATTCCCATTGCGGAGAATAATTGCTTGGCGACGCCGACCTGCCTGTCGCGGTGCTTGCCTGCAAAGGCCTGGCCCGTGCGGAACTCGCGCGACTGCGGGATGCCCGCCACCATCCGTTCGGTGTTGCCGGCGCGGATCCGATCGAGCGGTTCGCCGGTGATGACATAGAAATTCCAGGGCTGGGTGTTCATCGACGACGGAGCGCGCATCGCCAAGCCAATGATTTCCGCAATAAGCTCCTTGGGGACTGGATCGGGTTTGTAGCCTCGGATACTCCGGCGACCGAGGATGACGTCATCGAACTGCATGTGTGTGGAATTCCCCTGACAAGTTCTGAAACAGTTGGGACTTTCGCGGTTTCGGCACCCTCGCGCAAGCGCCGGCGGCGTGTCCTCAACGGTCCAGCCACGCGGAACACGATCGCGTCAGTCTGGATTGACTGACGCTCTCTCTGCCATCACGCCTCACCCCACCAATTTCCACCTCCCATCCGCCGCCCGCTTCAGCGCGGGATCGCTCACCCGCACGTGCTCGGCGAGAAAGTCGATGAAGGCGCGGACGCGCGCGGGCAGGGGGGCGGTGTGGCCGACATAGACGGCGTGGATGTCTTCTCGGTCACCGGGATTGTAGTTCTGCAGCACCGGCACGAGGCGGCCGGATTCGATGTCGGGGCCGATATGGAAGAGGGCGAGGCGCGCGAGGCCGACGCCGCCGAGGCAGAGGCGTCGGGCGGCTTCGCCGTCGCTGGCGCGCGCGACCGGCGGCGGTACGGCTTCCTCGGTGCGGTCGCCGCGCTTGAACGGCCAGCCGCCGCGGATGCGCGGAAAGGTCCAGCCGATGCCGCGGTGATCGGCGAGATCCGCCAGCGTTCTGGGCGTGCCAAAGCGCGCCAGATAGTTGGGGGTGCCGACGACCACCATGCGGCTGCTGCCGAGCTTGCGGGCGATCAGGCGGGACGCTTTCAGAGGTCCTACCCGGATCGCAACGTCGGCGCGCTCCTGCATCAGGTCGATCGTCGTGTCCGTCAGCACGAGATCGAGCGTCACGTCGGGATGCTCTTTCAGAAAGCGCGGGATCAGCGGCATCAGATGCAGCATGCCGAACGGGATGTTGCTGTTCACCGTGAGGCGGCCGCGCGGCGCCGCGCCGGACGCCGCCTCGCGTTCGGCTTCCTCCATCTCCGCGAGGATCCGCACGGCCCGCTGGTAGAACGCCTGGCCTTCTTCGGTCAGGGTCAGCTTGCGCGTGGTGCGGTTGACGAGGCGCGAGCCGAGCCGTGCCTCCAGCCGCGACATCAGCTTGCTCACGCCCGACGGCGTCAAGCGCAGCTTTCGCGCGGCCTGGGTGAACCCGCCGAGATCGACGACGCGGACGAAGACCTCCATCTCGGCGGAACGGTTGGTGTCGAAGCGAGCCATGTTGAATTCACGTCACAAATGATTGGATTGCGGACATTCTAATGATTTTGCACGGGCACCGCTATCTGCGTGGCTCGTCTCATCCATCGGAGCTCCGCATGCCTCCCGCCGTTCTCGCGCTCACCGCCGGTGCCTTCGGCATCGGCACCACTGAATTCATCATCATGGGCCTCTTGCTGCAGGTCGCGGCCGACATGCATGTGTCGGTACCGGTCGCGGGCCTGCTCATCTCCGGTTATGCGCTCGGCGTCTTCGTCGGTGCGCCCCTCCTGACGCTGGCGACGCGGCGGATGCCGCGCAAAACCGTGCTGCTCGCGCTGATGGCGATCTTCACGCTCGGCAATGCGGCCTGTGCGCTGGCGCCGAATTACGAATTGCTCATGGCGGCGCGCGTGCTGACCTCGCTCGCCCACGGCACTTTCTTCGGCGTCGGGTCGGTGGTGGCGACGAGCCTCGTCGCCGAGGACAAGCGGGCCTCCGCGATTTCCACCATGTTCATCGGTCTCACCGTCGCGACGCTGCTGGGCGTTCCCTTCGGTGCCTGGTTCGGCCTGATGCTCGGCTGGCGCGCGGCGTTCTGGGCCGTGACGGTCATCGGCGTGATCGCCTTTGCCGTGGTCGCAGCCCTCGTGCCCGGCCATGTCGGCAACGGCGACAAGCCGGTCTCGCTTGCCGAGGAAGTATCGGTGCTCGGCCGCCCGCAAGTGTTGCTCGGCCTTGCCATGACCGTGTTCGGCTTTGCCGGCCTGTTCGTGGTCTTCACTTACATCCAGCCGATCCTGACGCGCTTCACCGGGTTTTCGGAAGCAGCGGTCTCGCCGATCCTGCTGGTGTTCGGCGTCGGGCTCGCGATCGGCAACGTTGCCGGCGGCAAGCTCGCCGACCGTGGCCTCGCCGGCGCGTTGATCGGAACGCTCGCCGCGCTCGCCATCGTGTTGCTTGGCCTCGCCGCCGTGCTGTCGGTCAAGATCCCGGCGATCGTGCTGATCCTGCTGCTGGGCATCGCGGCCTTTGCGACTGTCGCCCCGCTCCAGCTTCGCGTGCTGGAAGCGGCCGGTCCCAGCGGTCGCACGCTCGCCTCGAGCCTCAACATCGCCGCGTTCAATCTCGGTAACGCGCTCGGTGCCTGGGCGGGTGGCGTCGCCATCGACCGCGGGCTCGGCCTCTCGGCGCTGCCTCTGGTCGCAGCCGGCATCACCGCTGTCGGTCTCGTGCTGGCGCTGTGGAGCCTGCGGCTCGACCGCGCTCCGGCGGCCGTCGCGGCCTACCCCGCGGAATAACGCAAGCGGCGCGACCGCGGACAATTCGCCGCGTCGCGCCGTTGGCCCATGCATAAAACGCACCTGTACACTTCCTTTCGCCATCCGTAACTTCCTCGGCGCAATTCCAGGAGATGCGACGTGGCGAAGAAGACGGCCAAGAAGACAGCCAAGAAGAAGACTGCTTCGAAGAAACCGGCGAAAACCTTGAGCAAGACCAGCGCAAGCCGCAAGGCCGTCGTTGCGAAGAAGGCCGCGGGGCTCAAGCCGGCTTCATCGCGCCGCCCCAAGGGACCGGCCTGGCAATGGTCGGCGGTGGAGACCGCGGCTGCAATCCGCTCCGGCGCAATCTCCGCCGTCGAGACCGTCGAGGCGCATCTCGAACGGATGCGCGCCGTCAATCCGAAACTGAACGCGGTCGTCGTCGATCTCTCGGAAGAGGCGTTGAAGGCCGCGCATGCCGCGGACAAGCAGCGCGCAAAGGGCGGCGAGCTCGGCCTTCTGCACGGCGTGCCGATCACCATCAAGGAAAACGTCGACTACGAGGGCCGGCCGAACTTCAACGGCGTGCCCGCCAACAAGGACCTGGTCGCGCCGTCGGATGCGCCCGTGGTGCGCAACCTGAAGAAGGCCGGAGCGATCGTCATCGGGCTCACCAACACACCGGAATTCTCCTTTCGCGGTTTTACCGACAATCCCCTGCACGGGCTGACGCTCAATCCGTGGGATCCTGACATCACCTGCGGCGGGTCGTCGGGCGGTGCGGGTTCGGCGGTCGCCGCCGGCATTGGCACCATCGCCCATGGCAATGACATCGGCGGCTCGCTGCGCTGGCCCGCGCATTGCAATGGCGTTGCCACCATCAAGCCGACGCAGGGACGCATCCCCGCGTTCAACGCAAGCGCAACGGCCGAGCGGCCGATGCTGGCGCATCTGATGTCGGCGCAGGGGCCGCTCGCCCGCCATGTCGGCGACGTTCGCCTTGCGCTCGAGGTGATGAGCCGGCGCGATCCGCGCGATCCCTGGTGGGTGCCGGCGCCGCTGGTCGGCGAGAGGCCGAAGGGGCCGATCAAGGTGGCGCTGGCCAAGATCCCCGAAGACATGGACGTCGATCCCTCCGTAGGCGCTGCGCTGCGCCAGGCCGCGGACCATCTCGAACGTTCCGGCTATCGCGTCAGCGAGGTCGAGGTGCCCGACATCAACGGCGTCTGGCAGACCTGGTGCGACATCATCACCAACGAGACCGTGGTGATGCAGGAGGCCGGCATGCTGAAGGTCACCTCCGAGGATTTCCATAAGGCCTGGGGCGGCATGAAGGCCAAGGCCAATGTGCTCGATCTCAAGGCCTGGATGCAGGCGACGGCCGCACGCAACGGCCACATTCGCGCCTGGCAATTGTTCTTCGAGGAGTACCCGGTCGTGCTGGCGCCGACCACGGTGAAGCCGACGCCGGGCCCGCGCGAGGATACCGTCAGCCCCGAGCGCGTGCGCGAGATCTTCTGGGGCGAGATCCGCTTCATCTCCGCGATCAACGTGCTGGGCCTGCCCGGCGCCGTGGTGCCCATGGCCGTGCACGATGGTAAGCCGATCGGCGTGCAGCTCATTGCCGGGCGCTATCGCGAGGACCTCGCGCTCGACGCAGCGGCCGCGATCGAGAAGCGCGCCGGCGTGCTCGCGCATCGGCTGTGGGAGAGCATGGCCTAGTCCAAGCCGGTTATCGCCGCATTGACAGTCTCACCCTCTTCCCTTGTGGGAGAGGGTGGCTCGCAGCATAGCGGCGAGACGGGTGAGGGGTCTCTCTCCGCGAACTCTATGGAAATTACTTCGCGGAGAGAGACCTCTCATCCGGCGCTTCGCGCCACCTTCTCCCACAAGGGGAGAAGGAAGGGACCTCGCGAGGCGCACCAAAGCAGCACTTCGTTAATCGGCTTTAACCCGGATTCCGGCCAATTCGCCGACAAGCATTAGGGTTACTTCCTCGATCTCTAGGCGAATTATTGTCCGCTTTACCACCCGCCTCTAACACGGGGGCGGCGGACAACGCACATGCCTCATACAGGCCAATAAGTGCGGCCCGCCCCACGCGGAGGTGGCACGATGCGCAACGAGACGATCGCTATTCACGCCGGCTACGAACCCGAAGCGACCACGCACGCGGTCGCCGTGCCGATCTACCAGACCGCGGCCTACGCTTTCGATAGCGCCGATCACGGCGCGGCGCTCTTCAATCTCGAGGCCGAGGGTTTTCGCTACAGCCGCATCGCCAACCCCACCAGCGCGGTGCTGGAGAAGCGCATCGCGCAGCTCGAAGGCGGCGTCGGTGCACTCGCGGTCGCGACCGGCCAGGCGGCGCTGCATTTCGCCTTCGTCAACGTCGCCGATCACGGCGGCAACATCGTTTCCATGCCGCAGCTTTACGGCACCACGCATACGCTGCTCTCGCACATCCTGCCGCGGCAGGGCATCACCGGCCGCTTCGCCGAGAGCGACAAGCCCGAGGCGGTCGAGAAGCTGATCGACGAGAACACCCGCGCGGTGTTCGCCGAGACCATCGGCAATCCCGCCGGCAATGTCTGCGACATCGAGGCGCTGGCCAAGGTCGCGCATGCGCATGGCGTGCCGCTGATCGTCGACAACACCGTCGCAACCCCGATCCTGCTGAGGCCGTTCGACTACGGCGCCGACATCGCCGTGCACTCGTTGACCAAGTTCCTCGGCGGTCACGGCACCACGCTCGGCGGCGCGATCGTCGATTCCGGGAACTTCCCGTGGGCGAAATACGCCGACCGTTTCCCGGCCTACAACAAGCCGGATGCCTCCTATCACGGCCTCGTCTATGCCGAGCGCTTCGGTCGCACCGCCTATATCGAGCGGGCGCGCAGCGTCTATCAGCGCACCATGGGCTCGGTGCTGTCGCCGTTCAACGCCTTCCTGCTGCTGCAGGGCATCGAGACCGTGGCGCTGCGCATGGAGCGCCATGTCGAGAACGCGCGCAAGGTCGCCGAATTCCTCCGCCAGGATCCGCGCGTCGCCTGGGTCAATTACACCGGCTTTCCCGACAGCCCGTATTATCCGCTGGTGCAGAAATATCTCGATGGCAACGCCTCCTCGCTGTTCACCTTCGGCATCAAAGGCGGGATGGAGGCGGGCAAGTCCTTCTATGATGCGCTGAAGCTGATCACGCGCCTCGTCAATATCGGCGATGCCAAGTCGCTGGCCTGCCATCCGGCCTCGACCACCCATCGGCAGATGTCGGCAGAGCAGCAGCGCGTCGCCGGCGTGCTGCCGGAGACGATCCGTCTGTCGATCGGCATCGAGCATGTCTCTGACATCATCGAGGACATCGACCAGGCGCTGGACAAGGCCTGCCGGTCAGCGCGCCTCGAGGCCGCGGAGTAGGCGACGGCGCCAATGACGATCTTGATCGACAGGGATCAAGTCATCTCGAGCCCGGCGCTGGTGCCGGCCGAGCGCGATCTTGCGCGCGATCACGGCGGCGAGCTCACGATCGGGCTCGTCAACAACATGCCGGATCCGGCGCTGAAGGCGACCGAGCGTCAGTTCTTGAAGCTGCTTCAGGCTGCGGCCGGTCCGCGCCGCATTCGCTTCCACTGCTTCTCGCTGCCCAGCGTGAAGCGCTCGCCGGAAGCGAAGTGGCATGTCGAGAGCGAATATTCAGACTTGTCCGATCTCAAGCGCCAGAAATTCGACGGGCTGATCGTGACGGGCGCCGAGCCGGTCGCGCCCGAACTCGACCAGGAGCCGTATTGGCGCGACCTCACCGACCTCATTGACTGGGCCAAGGCCAACACGCGCTCGACGATCTGGTCGTGTCTTGCCGCGCATGCGGCGGTGCTGCATCTCGACGGCATCGAGCGGCGGCGCCTGCCAGCCAAATGTCACGGTATCTTCGATTGCGACGCCGTGACGAGCGATGCGCTGACGCGCGCCGCGCCGGCACCTTTGAAGGTGTCGCATTCGCGCCTGAACGAGATCGCGGAGAGCGACCTGGTGCAGGCCGGTTATCAGGTGCTGACACGCTCGGCTGAGGCCGGCATCGACGTTTTCGTGCGCCAATATGCCAGCCGGTTCGTGTTCTTCCAGGGGCATCCAGAATATGACGCGCTGTCGCTCCAGCGCGAATATCTGCGCGACATAGGTCGCTATCTTGCGCGGGAGCGCGAGAGCTATCCGCGGCTGCCCGTGAGCTATTTTGACGCAGCGACGGAAGAGAAATTGGTCCGCTTCGAGAAGAAGGCGGCCCACCAGCGCCATCCGGCGCTCACCAACGAGTTACCCGGGCTGAGTTTGCGCGCCGACATCGGCGCCGGCAGCGCCGCCGAGGTGCTTTTTCGCAATTGGCTGCAATATCTCAGTATGAAAGCCGAAGCGCCGGTCCTTGCGCGTTAGCCGATATTGGTGCCGCGTTAGGATTACCCAAGCGTTAGGCTTGCCTCGACCAGCGCGCGAATGTTTCAGTACAGACATACGTCAATCACGGGAAACGCAGTCGTGTGGTCGGCACTCCAGGGACGCGTGAGCAATCGGCTGGCCCGGCATTTCCGCGCCGCGCCGCATCGGCTGCCCGCGCATGCGCCGATCGTGAGCTTCACCTTCGATGATGCCCCGGATAGCGCTGCAGGCGAAGGCGCCGCGCTCCTGGAAGAGCATGGCGGCCGCGGTACGTTCTATCTCGCCGGCAGCCTGATCGGCCAGCCGTCAGATCATTGGCACGGCCTGTCGGATGACGCGATCGTGCGGCTTCACCGCGCCGGTCACGAGATTGCCTGCCACACCTTCTCGCACCAGAGCTCGGCCAAGCTCGACGAGGCCGCGATGGCTCGCGAGATCGAGCGGAACCGCACCTATTTTCGTAGTATCGATTCCTCGATCAATCTGGAGAACTTCGCCTATCCCTATGGGATTGCCTCTGTCTGGCGCAAGCCGCAGCTCGCCAGGGCGTTCCGTTCGGCGCGCGGCATCCTTCCCGGCGTCAACAGCGACGTCATCGATCTCCAGTTCCTGCGCGCTTCGCCTTTGGTCGATTGCGAGATCGACAAGGCAGGCGTCGATCGCTATTTCGACGAGGCGGTCGCGAGCGGTGGATGGCTGATCTTCTACGGCCATGACGTCGCGGACGCGCCGAGCCCCTATGGCTGCACCCCGGACCTGATGCGTCATGCGCTGGAGGCAGCTGGCAAGCGCGGCATGCCGATCGTGACGGTCGCGGAAGCGCTGCGCAGGATCGGGGCGTAACTTTTTTTCACCTCTCCTCGCTTGCGGGGAGAGGTCGGTAGAAGATGGGCTTGCCACGCCCGCGCCGCCATGCGACTGGCCTTGTGACGAATCTCACGGCCTTGGTTCCAGCCCTCTCATGTCAGCCCCTTCCACCGCTCCGCGACCTGCGCCGGCCAACGGCCTTGACGCGCTGTCGGTGCTGCATTCGGTATTCGGCCTGCCGGGTTTTCGTGGCGCGCAGGGCGAGATCATCCGGCACGTCACCGACGGCGGCAATTGCCTGGTGCTGATGCCGACCGGCGGCGGCAAGTCGCTGTGCTACCAGCTGCCGTCCCTGCTGCGCGAAGGCTGCGGCATCGTGGTGTCGCCGTTGATCGCCTTGATGCGCGACCAGGTCGCGGGCCTGATCGAGGCCGGCGTCAACGCCGCTGCGTTGAACTCGTCGCTGAGCTTCCAGGAAGCCTCCGACATCGAGCGGCGCCTGCTCGCGGGCGATCTCGATCTGCTCTATGTCGCGCCGGAACGCCTGGTGACGCCGCGCTGCCTCTCGATGCTGGCGCAGGCCAAGGTGGCGCTGTTCGCGATCGACGAGGCGCATTGCGTCTCGCAATGGGGCCATGACTTCCGTCCCGAATATGTCGGCCTCTCCATCATCGCCGAGCGCTTCCCGGACGTGCCGCGCATCGCGCTGACCGCGACCGCCGACGAGTTGACGCGCAAGGAGATCGTGGCGCGGCTTCAGCTCGCGGACTCGCCGCAATTCGTCTCCAGCTTCGATCGGCCCAACATCCGCTACGAGATCGTCGACAAGCGCAGTGCGGTGTCGCAGCTGAAGGAGTTCATCCGGGAGCGCCATGCCGGCGACGCCGGCGTGGTCTATTGCCTGTCCCGCAACCGTGTCGAGGAGGTCGCCGCCGCGCTCGACGAGGCCGGCATTGCCGCGCTGCCCTATCACGCCGGGCTCGACAGCAGCGTGCGCTCGCGCAACCAGGACCGCTTCCTCAATGAGGACGGCATCGTCATCGTCGCGACCATCGCGTTCGGCATGGGCATCGACAAGCCCGATGTACGCTTCGTCGCCCATCTCGACCTGCCCAAGAGCATCGAGGCCTATTACCAGGAGACCGGCCGCGCCGGCCGCGACGGCAAGCCGTCGGCGGCCTGGATGGCCTACGGGCTCTCCGACATCGTGCAGCAGCGCCGCATGATCGACGAATCCAGCGCCTCCGACGAATTCAAGCGAGTCTCGATCGGCAAGCTTGATGCGCTGGTCGGCCTTGCCGAAACGCCGCACTGCCGGCGCCGGCGGCTGCTCGCCTATTTCGGCGAGATCGTGATGGGCGAGAGCTGCGGCAATTGCGACAACTGCCTGACGCCGCCGAAGATGCGCGACGGCAAGGTGCTGGCGCAGAAGCTGTTGTCCTGCGTCTATCGCACCGGGCAACGTTTCGGCGCGATGCACCTGATCGATGTGCTGGTGGGGCGCCTGACCGAGAAGGTGACGCAGTTCGGCCATGACAAATTGTCCGTGTTCGGCATCGGGCGCGAGCTCAACGAAAAGCAGTGGCGCACCGTGCTGCGGCAGCTGGTGGCGATGGGCCATTTGCAGAGCGACAGCGAAGCCTTTGGCGCGCTGAAGCTGACCGAGACCGCGCGCGGCGTGCTGCGCGGTGAGACCGAAGTGTGGCTGCGCGAGGAAGCGCCCGGCACGCGCATTCGCGCAAGCCGCGGCAAATCCCGCCGCGGCGACCTTGCGCCTGCGACCGGCGCCCCGGAAGGCGATGTCGATCCCGAACTGCGCGCGCGACTGCGCTCATGGCGCTCTGAGGTCGCGCGCGAGCGCGGCGTGCCGGCCTATGTGGTGCTGCACGATGCCACCATCGACGGCATCGTCCGGGCCTGGCCGACGACACTCGACGAGCTCCGCAACGTGCCCGGCATCGGCGACAAGAAGCTCGAGCATTACGGCGACGAGCTGCTGCAGATCGTCAGGACAAGGTAGGAATAGATGACGTAGCCCGGATGGAGCGTAGCGCAATCCGGGGCAGTCTTTCCGCATTCGCGAGTCCCGGATTACGCTGCGCTCCATCCGGGCTACGAAGATAGCGGGCGAGAGCTATGTCCTCACTCACCCATTCCGGAACGCGTAAGCGTACCCGTTCAGTGCCGGCGCGCCGCCGAGATGGGCGTACAGAATCTTCGCGCCCTTCTCGAAATAGCCCTTTTGCGCGAGGTCGATCAGGCCCTGCATCGACTTGCCCTCGTAAACGGGGTCGGTGATCATGCCTTCGAGACGCGCGGTCAGGCGGATCGCTTCCTTGGTCTCTTCCGACGGCACGCCGTAGGCGGGATAGGCGTAGTCCTCGATCAGCACGACGTCGTCAGCGACGAGCTCCTGGCCGAGCTCGACGAGTTTTGCGGTGTTCTGCGCGATCTCGAGCACCTGCGCTTTCGTCTGCGCCGGCGTGAACGAGGCATCGATGCCGATCACCTTGCGGGCGCGGCCATCGGCGGCGAAGCCGACCAGCATGCCGGCATGGGTGGATCCGGTGACGGTGCAGACGACGATGTAGTCGAACGTGAAGCCGAGCTCCTTCTCCTGCTTGCGCACCTCTTCGGCGAAGCCGACATAGCCAAGGCCGCCGAACTTGTGCACGGAGGCGCCGGCCGGAATCGCGTAAGGCTTGCCGCCCGCCGCCTTCACTTCCTCGATCGCCTGTTCCCAGCTCTTGCGGATGCCGATGTCGAAACCGTCGTCGACCAGGCGCACGTCGGCGCCCATGATGCGCGAGAGCATGATGTTGCCGACGCGGTCATAGACGGCGTCCTCGTGCGGCACCCAGGCTTCCTGTACCAGGCGGCACTTCATGCCGATCTTGGCGGCGACGGCGGCGATCATGCGGGTGTGGTTCGACTGCACGCCGCCGATCGAGACCAGTGTGTCGGCGTTGGAGGCGATCGCATCGGGGATGATGTATTCGAGCTTGCGCAGCTTGTTGCCACCATAGGCAAGGCCGGAATTGCAGTCCTCGCGCTTGGCATAGACCTCGACATTGCCGCCGAGATGTTTGGACAGCCGCTCCAGCTTCTCGATGGGCGTCGGGCCGAAGGTCAAAGGATAGCGCGGAAATTTGTCCAGCTTCATGGGTCATCCCGATTGGCGTTGGCGTCGGCAGCTCCCTAGCATCGCGCCGGAAAAATGTGCTCTCGAATATTGCGCCCATATTGCGCGACTTCTTGCGGAAAGAGGGCCAAGTGCTAAGAATTCTTCCAGAATATCATCCGTTAATGGAAGCTCCTTTCATGGCTGCCAGGCTCGACCGCATCGATCTTAAGATCTTGAGATTGCTGCAGAATAACGGTCGGCTCAGCAATGCTGAGCTGGCCGAAAATGTCGCAATCAGCCCTGCCACCTGCCACCGCCGCACCCAGCGGCTGTTCGAGGATGGCTTCATCGCCGCCGTGCGCGCCATGATCGCGCCGAAGAAGGTGGCCAAGGGCACGCTGGTGATGGTCGGCGTCGTGCTCGACCGCTCGACGCCGGAGAGCTTTGCCATCTTCGAGCAGGCGATCGCCAGGCTGAAATTCGTGCTGGACTGCCACCTCGTCGCCGGCGACTTCGACTATTTCCTCAAGATCCGCGTCGGCGACATGGAGGATTTCAACCGCATCCATGGCGAGCAGCTGATCGCGCTGCCCGGCGTGCGCCAGACCCGCACCTTCTTCGTGATGAAGGAGGTCGTCGACAACGCGCCGCTGGAGTTTTGAGCGCGCCCTTGATGCGCAATGCGTGTCGTGAGAGATTCGCTTGATGCAGACATTTCCCTTCCGCCAGCACAATCCGGCCGGGCCGGCCTATCGGCGCGGCTGGGTCGACGAGGCCGTGGCCGCGATCGAGGCCGACCAGTGCCGCACCGCCGACACCCATCTGATCCGGCTGATCGTGCCGGCGCTATCCGGCATCGACATCTATCTGAAGGATGAGTCCACCCATCCGACCGGCAGCCTGAAGCACCGCCTGGCGCGCTCGCTGTTCCTCTACGCGCTCTGCAATGGCCACATCCGCGAAGGCACGCCTGTCGTCGAGGCGTCGTCGGGATCGACGGCGGTCTCGGAGGCCTATTTCGCGCAGATGATCGGCGTGCCCTTCTACGCCGTGATGCCGCGCACGACCTCGGCCGAGAAGATCGCCGCGATCGAGCATTATGGCGGCAATTGCCACCTGATCGACGACGGCCGCGCGCTCTATGCGGAAGCAGCCGCGCTCGCCGCGCGCCTGAACGGCCACTACATGGACCAGTTCACCTTCGCCGAGCGCGCGACGGACTGGCGCGGCAACAACAACATCGCCGAATCGATCTTCACGCAATTGGCGGGCGAGCCGCGCCCGCTGCCGGACTGGATCGTGATGGGCGCGGGCACCGGCGGCACCTCGGCCACCATCGGACGCTATCTGCGCTATCGCCAGTATCCGACGCGGCTCTGCGTCGCCGATGTCGAGCATTCCGCCTTCTTCGATTGCTTCCGTTCGCAGGACCGCTCCCGTGTGTGCGATCGCCCGTCGCTGATCGAGGGCGTCGGCCGTCCGCGTTGCGAGCCCTCCTTCGTGCCGGGTGTGGTCGACCGCATGATGAAGATCCCGGATGCGGCCACGATCGCGGCGATGAACGTGCTGTCGCGTCGGCTGCGCCGCCCGGTGGGCGGGTCCACCGGCACCAATTTCCTGGCGCTGTGCCGGCTCGCCTCGGAGATGCGGCAGGCGAACGCGACAGGGTCGCTAGTGACGCTGATCTGCGATTCCGGCGAGCGCTATCGCCAGACCTATTACGAGCCCGAATGGCTGAAGGCGCGCGGCCTCGATCCGGCGCCGTTCGAGGCCAGTTTGTCGTCGTTTCTCGAGACAGGTGAGCCGCTGACGCTCGCCGTCGACGATTTCGCAAATCCCCAGAGCGCACGAAGCCCCGAGGCGACATAGTCGAATTTGTCGGAACGCCCGCTCGGCGTGCCATGTCACGGCAACTTCACTTGCGTTGCGCGCACCTGCGGGCAAGCCTCACCCCTTCTCAACGAGGAGATCTCCCGTGCGCCTTCCCATTCTCGATCTCAAAGATCTGACAGACGAGCAGAAGCCGCTCTATGACGACATGCGAGCGGGCATCAAGGACCACTTCAAGGGTTTTGTGAACATGCGCGATGACGGCGCGCTGCTCGGGCCCTGGAATCCCTGGATCCGCGAGCCGCGCTTCGGCAAGCCGGTGTGGGAGCTGGTCAAGGCGATCGCGTCGAACCCGCTGCTGCCGGCACCGGTGCGCGAGGTCGCCATCCTCGTCACCGGCTCTCATTTCCGCTCCGGCTACGAGCTCTATGCCCATGTGCTGGTCGCCGAGCAGCGCGGCCTGTCCGACGAGAAGCTCGCGACCATCGTCGCCGGCCAGCGGCCGGTCGATCTCACCAGGCAGGAGGCCGTCGCATATGACGTGGCGTCCGCGCTGGTCGGTGGTGGCGTGCTGCCGGAATTGACCTGGCGCGCCGCGGTGAAGGAGTTCGGCGAGCACGGCGCGGCCGAGCTGTCCTATCTCGTCGGCGTCTATTGCATGGTCTCGGTCACGCTCAACACGTTCGACGTGCCGGTGCCGGACTAAAGGTCGCGTCCTTCGATCACTCCGCCGCCTTGCTTGCCGGCGGCGGGGGCGCGAAGGCGATGCAGCGGTTGCGGCCCTCGGCCTTGGCCTGGTAGAGCGCATGATCGGCCGCGCCCATCAGCGCGTCGATGCCGGACATGCTGACCGCGGCCTCGGCGATGCCGACGCTCACGGTGAGGCCGAACTGAATTTCGCCGGCGACGATTTGCGCGCTCATCACGCGTTTGCGGATGCGATCGGCGACAGTCCTCGCGCGCGACCGGCTGGTCTCGGGCAGCAGCACCGCGAACTCCTCGCCACCGATGCGGCCGACGATATCCGACTTGCGCTTGCCGTCGAGGCACGCCGCCGCAACCGCCCTGATCGCGGCGTCGCCCACGGCATGGCCGTAGCGATCGTTGACCGACTTGAAGTGGTCGATGTCGAGCATCAGGACCGAGACGGAGCGATAATAGCGCTGAAACCGGCTCCATTCCGCATCGAGGTTCTCGAGGAAATGGCGGCGGTTGTAGAGGCCGGTGAGCGGGTCGGTGGTCGCGAGCGTCTCCAGCATCGCAGCCTTTTCCGTCAGGTCCGTGATGTCGACATAGGTCAGCATGCGGCCGCCGTTCGACATCGTGGTGCAATGGGCCCTGATGCGCCTTCCGTCCGGCGT
The DNA here is from genome assembly GCF_014198295.1 of Bradyrhizobium sp. CIR18. Classification (NCBI taxonomy): domain Bacteria; kingdom Pseudomonadati; phylum Pseudomonadota; class Alphaproteobacteria; order Hyphomicrobiales; family Nitrobacteraceae; genus Bradyrhizobium; species Bradyrhizobium sp. CIR18. Next base: position 81,445 of record NZ_JACIHF010000014.1, read on the forward strand.
CTGCAAATCGCGCACATGGTCGCCGGCCATGACCTCTGCGACGCGCCGCGCCGGAAATCTCGCGAGCTCGTTGGTCGGAAGATTGGGCGCGCTGGCGCGGTGCAGGCGTCGCACGAGCGACGAATAGGCCGGCCGGTCCGCGGCCTCGGCTTCACTGACCTCCCAGAAGCGCCGCATGCGCCGGTTCATGAAGGTGGCGTGCAGTTCGGGGTCGAGAAGCAGCACCCCGTCCTGGACGTTCTCCAGCGCATCGCGCAGCAGCTTCAGCTCGTCCGAGGCGCGAACGATGTCGGTGACGGGGGTATAGGTCAGCATGCGTCCGCCATCGGGCAGGGGCGTGACCTGGACGCGCACGACATCGCCATTGGTCCGGCGCAGATCGATCGGCGTTGGATCGCCCGCCTCGATCACCCGGACGCGTTCCGCCACCAGGGCATCAAGCTCGGGGTCGGGCACCTCATAGGCGCCGGTGTCACGACCGTGATGGAGCAGCGTGAGGATGGATGGATTGCTGTCGGCGACCTCGTCAGGCAGGCGCCACATCTGGCGAAACGACCGGTTGATGAGGCGCGCCCTGAGGCTGGAGTCGAGCAGCACGATGCCGGTCGGCACATGACCATTTGGCTGCGCATCAGCGCATCGGACGAGCGCCCGCGCTCCTCGCCGGCGGCGCGCTCGACGCTGCCCGATTGCTCGAAGGCGACGCCGACCTGACGGTCCGATCGCCAGATCACACGGCAGGTCAGGATCTCGCGCCCCGCGAGCCTGAGCTGGAAGCGCTCGGGCACCCCGAGACCGCTCTCCATTTCGAGCGTCGCCGCCTCCTCGGTCAGCCGCCGCACGACGCAATCGATCGAGGACTGGCCGAAATTGAAGAAGATCTTCCCAGCAAGCAACGTCCGTTCCGGGATCAAATGGGACACTCGCAGCCTCCCGCGTGACTCCAGCCCAGTCTGTCGCAAGCATATTGCCGAGAGGTAACCGGATGGGCGCTCAGGCGAGAGGACCGACGTGTAGCCCATGGCCCGGGAGGACCGCGGGCGGCCCCGCGGCGAATGCGAAAGTCCTTCATCGTCAATGCCGGGGCTATTGCGACCGCTGTACTGATGCCAGGAAAATGGGAGATTCGGTTTACCAACTATCCACCATGATCCCAGTCAGTTCCGGACCGCATAGAGCGGCGTTCGCAACGTCACCTGATAGGACGGCTTCGGCGTCCAGGCGATCTGCGCGGTGATGCCGAACAGGCGGTTGTCGTTGTCGTCCATGCGATCGAGGTCGAGCCGCAGGAACGGTTGCGTGAAGGGCTCCGCCAGCGTCCGGCCCGCGAGCTGCGCGCCTCCGAACGATTGCATGCCGAGGCGTCCGGTGAACTTCCAATTGCTCGGCCATTGGTAATAGCCGCCGGCATAGACGATCGTGTTCGGCCGAATGCTGGCGAACGGGCTGGCGACGGCGGTGTAAGTGTATTGCATGCCGGCGAGCCAGCCCCGCGTCTCGTCCTCGTCGAGCGCGTAGTCGAATTCCAGGATGTTGTTCAATGAATTCGTCATGCCCTGATCGTTCGGCACCGACTGCGTCAGGGTCGATTGCAGCGTGATGGTCGGGATCGTTCCGCCATTCTGCTGATAGAGGTCGGCCTGCACGCCGATGTTCCAGCTCGTGATGTCGAACGCCGACCAGCCGCCGCCGATGTCGGTCGTCGAGCCCGACACGCCGCCATAAAGCGAGACGCGGTCGTTGACGTCGACGGTCAGCGGCAGGTCGACGGCAATCGATTTCGCGGCCGGCAAGCCGTTCGGCAGCGTTGCGCCGCTGCGCACCGCCAGGGCTTCGAGCGCAGCCGACAATGACGTGGTGCCGAAGCCGAGCCCGAGCGTGCCTGCCGGGATCGACGCATAGGTCGTGCGCAGATCCAGATAAAGGTTCGGGACCGCTGGCTTCGCCGGCCCGTCCTCTTCATCTTCGGCGGCGAAGACGGCGCTGGCCGAAACCATCAGGCAGGCCAGTCCCATCGCGACAGCGCGCAAGGTCGGGCGATACGATGGGCTGCGATGGGACACGTGACAATCCGGCGCGCGGGGACTGTATGGCGAAATCGTGTGCTAGATGGAACGTGATCGTTCCCGCGGTCAAGCGCTATCCGCAAACCATGGACTGCATCGATAGGCGCGGCTACCTTGTCGCGATTGCACCGACTCGCTCGGCGGCCGGAGGAGGCCGGACAATGGAGGACGACAGCCATGACCACGTCACGCCGCATCCTGCTCGCCGGAATGGCGGGGCTCGCCGTCGCTCCGACCGCTGCCGCGGCCGCATCTTCGCCAGTGCCCGATGACACGACGGTTGCCGAAGAGCGCTTCGCGCGCATGATCGCCGCGGCGCATGCGCCCGACGTCACCTGCGCCCGGCAGGCCGAACGTTATGCGGACGCCCATTGGCCTGACTATGTTGTGGCAGCCAGGGCCGTTATCGATGCGCGCGCCTGATCCGCGCTCTTACCTCGCAACCGCGCGCCGCACCTGCTCGCCGATCTGCGACAGCACCAGCTGCGCCTGCGGCAGGATCGCGCCCATGGCGTGGAAATTGTGAACCATGCCGTCGTGGCAGACATGCTCGACAGCGACGCCCGCGGCGAGCAGCTTGCGGGCATAGGCATTGCCTTCATCGCGCATCGGATCGTACTCGGCCGTGTGGATGATCGCGGTCGGCAGACCCGTCAGCCGCGTTGCCCGCAAGGGAGAAACACGGGGATCGGCGGTGTCGATGCCGTCAGGCAGATAGTCGGACAGATCGGCCTCGATCGTGACGCGGTCGATCAGATAGCCCTCGGCAAAAGCCTCGCGTGAGGGCGAGGTTTCCTCGAAATCCAGCACCGGGCAGATCAGGCATTGCGCGGCGATGGCGAGGCCGGCGGTCTGCGCCGCCTCCTGGCACACGATGGCAGCGAGCGTTGCACCCGCGGAATCGCCGCCCACCACCAGACGGTCCGCATCGATGCCGAGCGATGCGGCCTCGCGCGCAACCCATTCGGTGGCGGCAATCGCGTCGTCGACGGCGGCAGGGAATTTGTGCTCCGGCGCGAGCCGGTAGTCGACCGAGACGAGGCGGCAGCCGGTGGCATGCGCCAGCGCCGCCGCGACGCGATCATGCGTGGCAATGCCGCCGGCGACGAGGCCGCCGCCATGGAAGAATACGAAGCCCGGCGCGCGCTCATCGGCATTTGCAGGCGTGTAGAGCCGATAGGGCAGTTCGCTGGCGCGGCCGGGCAGCATACCGTCGCGCGCCGTCACATCCGGCGCATCGGTGCGTGCGAACTGCATCAGCTTCGCCAGCGATTGCCGCCGCGCCTCCACGCTCGGCCGGCCCCCCGCCCGCGGCCCGGCCGCAGCCATCATGGTCAACAAGCGCTTTGCGAGCGGATCGAGCGGCATGGATCTTCCCTTCTCCCCTTGTGGGAGAAGGTGGCGCGTAGCGCCGGATGAGGGGTTTTCTCCGCAGATGAGATCGCGGATAGATACCCCTCACCCGTCTCGCCGCTACGCGGCGAGCCACCCTCTCCCACAAGGGGAGAGGGTAACTCACCTCATCCCCGCAGCAAATCGTTTAGGAATTGGGACAATAGTGCGGGGATATGCAAGGGGAGGCCTGATATGGCCGAGATCAGGAAGCCGATCGAATATTCGCCGAGCTGGACCTTCTTCGAGGGCAAATGGCACGACGGCAATGTGCCGATCATGGGCCCGCGCACGCATGCAGCCTGGCTCGGCTCGATCGTGTTCGACGGTGCACGCGCGTTCGAGGGTGTTGCGCCCGATCTCGATCGTCACGTCGCCCGCGCCAATCAATCCGCGATCAATTTTGGCCTGAAGCCGGTGGTCGACACCGGCACCTGGCTCACGCTTGCGAATGAGGGTATTGCGCGCTTTGCGGCCAATGCCGAGCTCTACGTCCGTCCGATGTATTGGGCGGAGAACGGCTCGGGCGGCGGCGTGCTGTTCGACCCCGAGACCACCAATTGGTGCCTGTGCATCTACGAGGCGCCGATGCCCAAACCTGTCGGCAACGCCATCACCCTGTCGCCGTTCCGCAGGCCCACCGCCGAATGTGCGCCGGTCGAGGCGAAGGCGGCCTGCCTCTACCCGAACAATTCGCGCGCGCTCGCGGAAGCTGCGTCCCGCGGCTTCCAGAACGCGCTTATGCTCGACATGCTCGGCAACGTCGCCGAGTTCGGCAATTCCAACGTGTTCATGGCCAAGGACGGCGTGGTCTATACGCCGGTGCCGAACGGCACGTTCCTCAACGGCATCACGCGCCAGCGCGTCATCACCCTGCTTCGCGGCGACGGCGTCACCGTGGTCGAGAAGACGTTGCGCTATGCCGACTTCCAGGCTGCCGACGAGATCTTCTCGACCGGCAATTTCGCCAAGGTCGCCCCGGTGATCCGCATCGACGAGCGCGAGCTGAAGCCGGGCCCGTTCTACACCAAAGCGCGGAAACTCTATTGGGACTTCGCGCATGCGGTGAAGCTCGCGGCGTAGCTGCCATTGACTCCGCTGTCATCGCCCGACTTGATCGGGCGATCCAGTATTCCAGAGCCAGTTGTGATTTCTCGATAAGCCGCGGCGTACTGGATGCCCCGGTCAAGCCGGGGCATGACACCCGTTTCTAAAGGCTTCGCGTAAACCGGCTGAACTGAAACGCCTGCGTCGAATTCCACGGCGTATGATGTGTCTCGCTGCGCGTCTCGACCAACTCGAACTCCGGCCCGAGCTCTGCAGCAAGGCTGGCGCTGTCATGGCGTTGCACCGGCAAGCCACTGCATCTCTCCGGACCATCGGGCGCAAAGGTCGCAATGATGATCTGGCCGCCGGGCGCAATCGCGGATCGCAGCCGCTCGACATAAGCCGCCCTGTCGCGGGGCTCGGTCAGGAAGTGAAAGGCCGCGCGGTCGTGCCACACATCGTAAATCCTGGCCGGCCGCCAAGCCGTGGCATCGGCGATGATCCAGTCGACCGCGGAAGAGGCCTGACCGATTCGCGTCTTCACCGCGTCGAGCGCGTTGGCGGAGAGGTCCAGTACGGTGAGATCGCGATATCCGTCTTGAAGAAGAGCGTCGACCAGCCGCGAAGCGCCCCCGCCGATATCGATGATCGCCGCGTCGTGATCCGGATTGGCCGCGCGGATCATGTCGTGCGAGATTGTCGGGCTATCCTGAAACCAGCTGACCTCGGCCTCGCCCTTGGTGGCGTAGACGTTGTCCCAATGCATGGTGCGATCGGACATGGCGCGCTCCGTGCGTGTCAAGCCGTCATCCTGAGGCGCCGGAGCGGAGCGGCGGCCTCCAGCGACAACGGCTTCGCCGTTGCGCGGGGATGACTGGGCTAAAGCCGATGAGGAAGAAATGGTAGGCGCGCGCGAAATTGCCAATCGCGCGTCCGTCGCTGCGGACGCGCTGGTCGGCGCGAAAGGTCCTACTCGTCCTTCTTCGACATGCGCTCGAGACGCTCCTGCATGTCCTTCATCTGCTGGCGCAAATCGTCGATGTTGCTGTCCTTCGGCGCCTCGGCGTTCGCGTCGGGCTCCGGCTCCGGGCTGGTCGCCGGACGGCCCGCATTGGGAGCAAACGGCTTGAACATCGAGAAGGTCTGCTGGAACAGCTCCATGTTGCGGCGGACTTGTTCTTCCAGAGGAGCAAAAGGAGTGCCGGACAGGGTGTTGGCGATCTGCTTGCGGAACTTCTCTTGCTCCTGGGTCAGGGTCGCGATCGACTGCTCCAGATATTTCGGCACCACCATCTGCATGCTGTCGCCGTAGAAGCGGATCAGCTGGCGCAGGAAGGTGGTCGGGAGCAGGTTCTGGCCGGCCTTGTTCTCCTGCTCGAAGATGATCTGGGCGAGCACGGAGCGGGTGATGTCGTCGCCGGTCTTCGCGTCATAGACCAGGAAATCTTCGCCATCCTTGACCATCGCGGCAAGGTCTTCCAGCGTGACGTAGGTACTCGTCCCGGTGTTATAGAGCCGGCGGTTCGCGTATTTCTTGATGGTTGTGGGTTGGTCTGATTTCGCCATGGGCTCTCACTTGCAAGGAACGCGGAGAACGGGAACCCGGCGGGCTATGCCGCAGGGCGGGAAGAGTACGCAACGCAACAAAATAAGCATTTTCAAAGGGCTCACGCTACCGTTTTGTGCGGCACGGTTAATCGCGGAGCAAAATCGTGCTTGCGAAAGCGCCAAGAACGCTATTTTGAATGCGCTGCGGCATGAATTCGGTCGCCGGCCGATTGACATGCCTCAACGACGTTAACAGGATGGCTGACGAGACTGGCGAGCCGTTTTCTCAAAGCCCCGCCTGCCCCCTTTCAAGAAACCTCAAGCCTCAGGAGATGCCCATGTCAGACGATGTCGTCATCGTCAGCGCCGCCCGCACCCCGGTCGGAAGCTTCAACGGAGCGTTCGCGACCCTTCCCGCCCACGATCTCGGCGCCGTCGCCATCAAGGCCGCGCTGGAGCGCGGTGGCATCGAGCCCGGCCGGGTCTCGGAAGTCATCATGGGGCAGATCCTGACCGCCGCCCAGGGCCAGAACCCGGCCCGCCAGGCCTCGATCGCCGCCGGTATTCCGGTGGAGAGCCCGGCCTGGGGCGTCAACCAGCTTTGCGGCTCGGGCCTGCGCACGGTCGCGCTTGGTTACCAGGCGCTGCTCAACGGCGATTCCGAAATCGTGGTCGCCGGTGGCCAGGAATCCATGAGCATGGCCCCGCACGCCCAGTATCTGCGTGGCGGCGTCAAGATGGGTGCCGTCGAGTTCGTCGACACCATGATCAAGGACGGCCTGTGGGATGCCTTCAACGGCTACCACATGGGCAACACCGCCGAGAACGTCGCACGGCAGTGGCAGATCACCCGCGCCCAGCAGGACGAGTTCGCGGTCGCCTCGCAGCAGAAGGCCGAAGCGGCGCAGAAGGCCGGCAAGTTCAACGACGAGATCGTCCCCGTCACCATCAAGACCCGCAAGGGCGACATCGTCGTCAGCGCCGACGAATATCCGCGTCATGGCGCCACGCTCGACGGCATGGCCAAGCTCAAGCCCGCCTTCGAGAAGGACGGCACGGTCACCGCGGGCTCGGCATCCGGCATCAATGACGGCGCCGCCGCCGTGGTGCTGATGACCGCCAAACAGGCCGCCAAGGAAGGCAAGAAGCCGCTCGCGCGGATCGTGTCCTGGGCGCAGGCCGGCGTCGATCCGAAGATCATGGGCTCCGGCCCGATCCCGGCCTCGCGCGCCGCGCTGAAGAAGGCCGGCTGGAATGTCGGCGATCTCGACCTGATCGAGGCCAACGAGGCCTTCGCGGCGCAAGCCTGCGCCGTCAACAAGGATCTCGGCTGGGACACCTCCAAGGTCAACGTCAACGGCGGCGCGATCGCGATCGGTCATCCGGTCGGCGCGTCCGGCGCACGCGTGCTGGTGACGCTGCTGCACGAGATGCAGAAGCGCGATTCGAAGAAGGGCCTCGCCACGCTGTGCATCGGCGGCGGCATGGGCATCGCAATGTGCATCGCGCGCGACTGAAGATAGCTGACGCGTAGCTTACGCGCGGTTTGCGCGTGCGCTGCACACGTCAGTGAGTGCGTTGCACGCGACTAAAAAGGCAGCGGTTGCAAATCAAATATTCTTCGCAATCTTGCATGCCTCGACTAAATACAAACGCCCGGCTCAACGCCGGGCGTTTTGTTCTTGATGTCCGTCAAACCAACCGCATAATCCAACGTTAAAAAACAATCGCTTCAGAAACGTCCGAAGAGTCCAAGGGAAGGAATACGACATGGCACGTGTTGCATTGGTCACGGGTGGTACGCGGGGCATCGGTGCTGCGATCAGCAAGGCACTGAAGGCGGCGGGATACAAGGTTGCGGCGAGCTATGCCGGCAACGATACGGCGGCGGAGAAGTTCAAGGCCGATACCGGCATCGCCGTCTACAAATGGGACGTCAGTAGTTTCGATGCCTGCGCCGAGGGCGTGAAGAAGGTCGAGGCCGATCTCGGGCCGATCGAGGTGCTCGTCAACAATGCCGGCATCACCCGCGACACCGCCTTCCACAAGATGACGCTGGAGCAGTGGAACGCGGTCATCAACACCAATCTCGGCTCGCTCTTCAATATGACGCGCCAGGTCATCGAGGGCATGCGTTCGCGCAAGTTCGGCCGCATCATCTCGATCTCGTCGATCAACGGCCAGAAGGGGCAATTCGGTCAGGTCAATTATTCCGCGGCGAAGGCCGGCGACATCGGCTTCACCAAGGCGCTCGCGCTGGAGAATGCCAAGGGCGGCATCACCGTCAATGCGATCTGCCCCGGCTACATCAACACCGAAATGGTGCAGGCGGTGCCGAAGGACGTCCTGGAGAAGAACGTGATCCCGCAGATCCCGGTTAGCCGGCTCGGCGAGCCCGAAGAGATTGCCCGCGCGGTGGTGTTCCTGGCGGCCGACGAGGCCGGTTTCATCACGGGCTCGACGATGACCATCAATGGCGGCCAATATCAGGCCTGATAGGGCGCCAAATCTTCAGGTCAAAAGCCTGTAGCTTCAGGCGCGACAAGGCGATAGTGAAGACGACAATGCCCGGCCTCGTGCCGGGCATCGTTGTCCTCAGAGCCTTCGTCAATGACCCCGCGCACAGCCACGCTGATCGGATTGACCGCGATCCTGATGTGGTCGCTGCTATCGGTAATGACGGTGGCCACCGGAACGATCCCGGCGTTCCAGCTCGCCGCGATGACCTTCGCGATCGGCGGCCTGGTCGGCCTGCTCACCTGGATCGGCCGCGGCGAGGCGGCGAAGAGCCTGCGTCAGCCGCTGGTCGTCTGGGCCGTCGGCGTCGGCGGCCTGTTCGGCTATCACGCACTGTATTTTCTCGCGCTGCGCTTTGCGCCGCCGGCCGAAGCCGGCTTGCTGAATTATCTGTGGCCGCTCTTGATCGTTCTGTTCTCGTCCTTCCTGCCGGGCGAGCGGCTCGCCCTCCATCACATCGTTGGCGCGATGCTCGGCCTCGTCGGCACCGTGCTGCTGTTCGCCGGCAACACCTCCGGCTTCGCGGCCGGGCAGGTGCCGGGATTGGCCGCGGCCTTCATCGCTGCGTTCGTCTGGGCGGCCTATTCGGTGCTGTCGCGCCGGCTCAAGGCCGTTCCGACCGATGCGGTCGCTGGATTCTGCCTGGCCACCGCCGTGCTTGCCGCGCTGATGCACGGCCTGCTCGAGACCACCGTCTGGCCGGAGACCACGCTGCAATGGCTCTCGGTGATCGCGCTGGGCATCGGTCCCGTCGGTGCCGCGTTCTACGCCTGGGACATCGGCATGAAGCGCGGTGACATCCGCGTGCTCGGCGCCGCCTCCTACGCGACGCCGCTGCTCTCGACCGGCTTCCTCATCGCCGCCGGATTTGCCAAGGCCAGCGCCAACATCGCGATTGCTGCGATCCTGATTGCCGGCGGCGGCCTGATTGCGGCGAAGGATATGGTGCTGCGGAAGCGATGATTGTCATTCCGGGCGTGCGAAGCGCGAACCCGGAATGACGGTGCGGGCCTACGGCTCCCAGCCCTGTGGTGCGAGCTCGAAGCCTGCGAATTCGAATGCCGGGGCCACGGTGCAGCCGACCAGCGTCCACTCGCCCGTCGTCTCCGCCGATTGCCAGGCCTGCGCCGGCACGATCGCCTGCGGCCGGTCTCCATTCGCAAGGTCAGTGCCGAGCCGCACCTCGTGCTGCGAGCAGCCGTCATGGGCGATGCGCAGCATCAAGGGACTGCCGGCGTAATAGTGCCATGTCTCGACCGCATCGACGCGATGCCAGTGCGAACGCTCGCCGCGTGCGAGCAGGAAGTAGATCAGGGTCGAGCGCGAACGCCCGTTGGCGTCAGTGGTCTGGTCGCGAAATGTCTCGCGATAATGGCCGCCCTCGGGATGCGGACGGAGTTCGAGGCGCGCGATGATCTCGGCTGCAGTCGGCATCGATTCCAGTCAGGACTTTCTTCTGCAGGACTTGGTCTTCAGGACTTGGTCTTCAGGATTTGTTCTTCAGGACTTGTTCTTGCGCTCGCGCAGCTCGCCGAACACCGCGGCGGCATCCGCGCCCTTCATGTGCAGCCTCGCCGCGACCTGTGGCTCATCGGCGCGCAGGAACACGTTGGCCCGCTTCTCGTCGCCAAGCAGCGTGGGAATGGTCGGCTTGTTCTCGGCCCGTAGCCTCGTCACCTCCGCCGCGCGCGCCTGGAGTGCCGCATTGTCGGGATCGACGGTGAGCGCGAACTTGACGTTGGAGGCCGTGTATTCGTGGCCGCAATAGAGCTTGAAGTCGTCGGGCAGGGCACGCAGCTTCAGAAGCGAATCCCACATCATCGGATAGGTGCCCTCGAACACGCGGCCGCAGCCGATCGAGAACAGCGTGTCGGCGGCGAACACCGTCTTCTCGGTGTCGAACACGTAGGAGATGTGGTCGAGCGTGTGACCCGGCGTCTCCAGCACGCGCGCCAGCAAATTGCCGATCTTGACCACGTCGGCATTGGCGACACGCAGATCGACGTCCGCAATCTTGGTGGTCTTGTCGTGCGGCGCGACGACGCGGCAGTTGTATTTCTGCTTGAGTTCGGCGACCCCGCCGACATGATCGCCGTGATGATGGGTGATCAGGATGTCGGTGAGCTGCCAGCCCTCGCGCTCCAGCGCCGCCAGGATGGGGCCGGCCTCAGGCGCGTCGATCGACGCCGTCGCCTTGGTTTCCACATCGTGGATCAGATAGCCGAAATTGTCGTTTAAACAGGTGAAAGTACGAATTTCGGCGGCCATGTCATCTCCATCGGGCTCAGCCCCGCCAGACAAATATGGCGTTAACGTTGCGCAGGCAATGCAATATTCCGCGCGCGGCGGCGGTCTCGCGCATGTTACATTGCCGTCATGACCATCGACGTCGTCGACCTCCGCGAGTTCTATTCCCGCCGCCTCGGGATCGTGGCGCGGCAAATGATCAATCGCGGCATCAGGGAACGCTGGCCGAGGGCGGAAGGCCAGCGCGTGCTCGGCCTCGGCTATCCCACGCCCTATCTGGGGTTGTTCCGCGAAGACGCCGAGCGCTGCCTCGCCTTCATGCCGGCGGCCCAGGGCGTCCTGAAATGGCCCACGGGACGCCCGGCGCTGGCCTCGCTGGTCGACGAATTCTCGCTGCCGCTCCCCGACGCCGCGGTCGACCGCATCCTGCTGGTCCACGCGCTGGAGATGTCGGACGATCCGGCCGCGCTGCTGCGCGAGGTATGGCGCGTGCTGTCGCCGTCCGGGCGCGTGATCGCGGTGATCCCGAACCGGCGCGGGGTGTGGACCCGCACCGACAGCACGCCGTTCGGTCACGGCCGGCCCTATTCGCGCTCGCAGATCACCGACCTGCTGCGCCAGACCTGGTTCACGCCGACCGCCTGGGGCGAGGCGCTGTTCATGCCGCCCTATGCCGGCGGCTGGGTGCTGAAATCGGCGCAGATGTGGGAGCGCGCCGGTGCGGCATTGTCGCTGCCCTTTGCCGGCGTCCATATCGTGGAGGCGACCAAGCAGGTCTACCGCGCGATCCCCGCCAAGCGCGAGCGGGCACGGCTGATTCCGTCGCTCGCGAAGCCCGTGCTGGTGCCGTCCTCGACGACGGCGACGCGCAGCTAGGTCACAAGCGTTGCCGCGAGCGGTGGTCGTCAAAAACAAAATCGTCCCGGCGAGGCCGGGACGATTCCAGATCAGTCGATCAGAAGAGACTTACTCGCTGGGCGCAAGATCATCGCCGGATGCAGCCGGAGCTGCTTCGCGCTCGGGACGCGGGCCATGCGGCCGGCGCCGCCGGCGCGGATAGCGTTCGCCACCGCCGGCTCCGCCCTCGAAACCGGCCTGGCCGCCATTCGCGCCGTTCACCTGCGGCTGCGCGCCGGTGATGAAGGAGGGCAGGCGATCGACGCTGCCGGCGTCGGTGACGACGGGCTGCGGCTGATTCTGCGGTTGCGGCTGGGGCTGATATTGCGGCTGCGGGCGATGGTCGCGCTCGCGGTGCTCGCGCGGCTGCTGCTGATCGCGCTGATAGGGCTGGTTGTCGCGCTGCTGATGATCACGCTGATGATGATCGCGCTGGCCGTCGCGGTCGCGCGCGAAGGGCTGCTGCTGTTGCGGCTGCGGGACGAAGCCCGGCTCCTGGCCGAAATTCGAGAAATTCTCGCCGTCGTCGTCGCCGTCGTCGCTATTGCTGCTGATCGGCTCGTCACCGCGCGGCTGCTGGTTCTGGCGGAACTGTTCCTGGGCCGCGGCGATCAGGCGGAAATAATGCTCGGCGTGCTGGTAGTAGTTCTCGGCTGCAACGGGGTCGCCGGAGGAGCGCGCGTCGCGTGCGAGCTGGAGATACTTTTCAGCGATGTGCGAGGCGGTGCCGCGGATCTTGATGTCGGGTCCGTTGGACTCGTAGACCCGGGTCATCGGGTTCTGGCTGCGCCGGTTGTTGTTGTTATTGTTATTGTTGCGGTTGCGCATCCGCTGCTTGTTCTGACCGTTTCTCATGTCCTGCCTTTAATTCCAGCCCTAAACGTTGCACGCATTACTGATTGCCAGGAGTGACCTGGTGACAGCGGTTCACATCGCTCGCGCGCACCGCGCGCAAGAGCGGATCGAACCCTGCCGATGTTCGTCGACCGTCGCGTTCAACAAGGACGCGTTCCCCACCCGCCAGCACTGATCGCCAGCGAACCCATTCATTTTGCCTGCCGAAACAAGCCCAGCTGTGTTGCGTAAGTCTTCAAGCGCAATATCAGGCTTTCGTTCACTTTTGCGGTCGGAGAGCAGCGCAGCTCCACTGGCTATCGCGCTTCACAGGACCTGCGGCTTGGAACCTTTATCAGTAAAGCTCTCGCCCGAGAGCCCGGCTTTCGCCCGTAGGTCTACGGGGCCGGCACCGATGTGTTGATCGGAACGTAGTCGTTCCCAAGGGATATTCCAAGAGCTTTTTGCAAGCCAATCCGGCTTTTATGGGGGCATTTTTCGGGCCGAAACGGCCCGCGGAATGCCCGCCAGGTCGGCCTTGGGTGGCCTGTCCACCGTTAACGCGCCAGCTATCATCAAGGTTTCAATATTTCTGGCCTGCCCCTGTCCGGCCTCGACGATCAGCGCTCCGCCGGGGGCGAGACGCTCGGCGGCCTGCGGGATGAGGGCGCGATAGGCGTCATATCCGTCATTGCCGCCGTCGAGCGCCAGATGCGGATCGTGGTCGCGCACCTCGATGCTCAGTCTCGGAATTTCGGCGGAGGGAATGTAGGGCGGGTTCGAAACGATGAGGTCAAACGGGCCGCGCAGCGCCGTCAGATAGGAGCAGGCGACGAAGCCGGCGCGGCCGGCGAGGCCGAGGGTGGCCGCATTGTCGCGCGCCGTATCGAGCGCCGTCGGGCTGACATCGGTACCGACGCCGAACGCGTCGGGAATCTCCCACAGCAATGCGAGCAGGATGGCGCCCGATCCGACGCCGATATCGGCGATTCGCGGGCGCCGGCCCGATATCGCCAGCTCGCGGAAGATCTCGAGCGCCAGTTCGACGACGGTCTCGGTATCCGGCCGCGGTACCAGCGTCGCCTCGGACAACCGCAACGGCATGCCCCAGAAGTCTCGCACGCCGAGAATGCGGGCGACCGGCTCATGCGCGAGCCGGCGTTGCGCGTATCGTTCGAGCTGCGTGGTCTCCTCAGGCGTGAGTTGTCGCGATGCCTGCGTCACCATGCCGGTCAAATCGAGCTCCAGCGCGGCCCCGACGAGCAGGCGCGCATCGAGGGCCGCCTCCTCGATGCCGGCCGCTTGCAGCCGTGCCGCGAGCGCGCGCCGCGCACTCTCGACATTATGTCCGGGAACGTTATTTGTCGCCAATGGAGCCATCCTGCCTGGCATCGTGGATAGATCGGCCGGCTCGCTTGCGTCAACGGAAAGGAGCGCGTTTGATCGCGCCTCGCAAGCGTGGAGGGGTCCATGACGGCCTATGACGATCAGAACGTCTTCGCAAAGGTCCTGCGCGGCGAGATACCCTGCTTCGAGGTTTTCAGGGACGAACGCAGCCTGGCCTTCCTCGACATCATGCCGCGCGCGCCCGGGCACACGCTGGTGATTCCGCGGGCGCCGGCGCGCGGCATCCTGGATATTGCGGAGGACGATCTTGCCGCCGTCGCCCGGACGGCCAAGCGAATCGCGATTGCGGCGATGAAGGCGTTTGACGCCGAGGGTATCATCCTCCAGCAGTTCAGCGAGCCGGCCAGCGGGCAGGTGGTGCTTCACCTGCACATGCACGTCATGCCTGTCAGGGCCGGCGTCGACCTCTTGCCGGCGCAGACGCGCAAGGAAGATATGGCTGTGCTCGCCGATCATGCCAAACGGATGATCGCAGCGCTCGGCGGCTGAACCTGACAACCGAGCTCGGCGGCTGACTAAACGCCGAGGTAGCGCTGCAGCAGCTCCGGCTGGGCCTTGAGCTCCTGCGCCGGACCCTCGTGCACGATGTGGCCGTTGTTGATGATGTAGATCCGGCTCGCCAGCGCCAGCGTCGCCGCCAAATTCTGCTCGACCAGCACGATGGTCTGGCCGGCCGCCGCCAGCTCGCGACAGGCCTTGACGAGATCGTGGACGATGACGGGCGCGAGCCCCTCGAACGGCTCGTCCAGCAGCACGATCTTGGGATCGCGTACCAGCGCCCGCGCGATCGCGAGCATTTGCTGCTCGCCGCCGGAGAGCTCGGTGCCGCGGTTGTTGCGCCGCTCCTTCAGCCGCGGAAACATCTCGTAGATGCGGTCGAGCGGCCAGCGCTTCGGCGCGGTGATCCCGGCAAGGACGATGTTCTCCTCCACCGACAGGCTGCCGAAGATACGGCGCTCCTCGTGCACGAGCTGCATGCCCGCCTGCGCGATTCTGTGGCTCCTGCGTCCGGCGATATCGATGCCGTCGAATTTCACGCTGCCGCTGTGCGGCGTCACGACGCCCATCAGGCTCTTCAGAGTCGTGCTCTTGCCGGCGCCGTTGCGGCCGAGCAGCGCCACCACCTCGTGACGTTCGACGTGCATGGCGACGTCGAACAGGATGTGGGAATCCCCGTAATAGCTGTTCAGGCCGTTGACCTCGATCAGGCTCATGCGGCGATCTCCCCATTCACGCCGCCGAGATAGGCTTCCTGCACCGCGGCGTTGGTCCGGATTTCCTCCGGCGTGCCGTCGAGCAGCACCTTGCCCTCCTGAAGCACCGTGACGCGCTCGACCAGCTCGAACAGCGAATCCATGTCGTGGTCGATGATGATCATGGTGCGGCCGCGCGCGATCGATTTGAGCAGCTTGACGGTCTCGACCCGCTCGCGCGGGCTCATGCCTGCGAGCGGCTCGTCGAGCAGCAGCAGGCGCGGCGAGGTCGCGAGCGCAAGCCCGATCTCGAGCCTGCGCTTCTCGCCATAGGCGAGCTCGGAGACCGGCGTGTCGGCGCGGCGGGTCAGGTTGACCAGCGCCAGCGTATGCTCCACCTGCTCGGTCAGGCCCTTGACGCCGGAGAGCTTGCGGAAGAGATCGAGTCGGAACTTGCCGCGCAGCTCGGCGAGCGCGGCGATCGTCAGGTTCTGCCGCACCGTCAGCCCGGTGAAGAGCTGATTGACCTGATAGCTCTTGGTGAGCCCGAGCTGGCAAACCTCGGTGACCTTCAATCCCGTGATGTCACGTCCCTCGAACACGATCTGGCCGGAGGTCGGCGCGATCTCGCAGGTCAGCATCTTGAAGAAGGTCGATTTGCCGGCGCCGTTGGGGCCGATGATGCCGCGCAGCTCGCCTTGATTGACGCTGAAATCGATGTCGCTGTTGGCGACGAGGCCGCCATAGCGCTTGGTGAGGCCGGTGGCTTTCAGGATCGGCCCGGAATAAGCGGGGTGCGCGACCTCCTTGGCCTGCATCGGCGCGGGCGCTAGGTGCAGTGTCGTGTCAGTGTCCGGCTCGGCCTCCGTATCGCTCCGCTTACGCCTGCCGGAGAGGAGGCGATAAAGGTCCGCAAGACCGCCGATGATGCCGCCGCGCAGGAAGCAGACCAGCAGCACGAACACGACGCCAAGCACCAGCTTCCAGGCGGCACCCAAGCCCAGCGCGGATTGCAGGAAATCCTGGAGGAACAGCCAGACGGTCGCGCCGACCAGAGGCCCGAACAATGTGCCGCGGCCGCCAATGGCGGTCTGCATCACGAGCTGGCCGGACGTGTCGAAGGTGAAGGCGTCGGGTGGCATGAAGGCCTGGAGCACGCCGAGCAGGCCGCCGGCAAACCCCGCATAGGCCGCTGCGATCACGAAAGCAGTTAGCTTGTAGCCATGGATGTTGTGGCCGACCGCGGTGGCGCGCAGCGGATTGTCGCGGATCGCGCTGAAAATGGCGCCGACCGGGGAGCGCACGATCCTCAGCGCGATGATGACGCCGATGAAATAGCACAGTGCGATGAACTGGTAGAGCGACCAGCCGTTGGTGAAGTGGAGGGTGGTGAAGCCGAGATTGAAGCTCGGCGTTGGCACGCCCGGCAGGCCGTTCTCGCCGCCGGTGAAGTCGGAGAGCGGATTGAACTCGACGAAGAAGAACACTTCCGCGATCGCGACCGTGATCATGGCGAAGTAGATGCCGGTGCGGCGGAGCGCGATCAGGCCGATCAGATAGCCGGTCACGGCCGCCGCGATCATGCCGATGATCAGCGCGCCCAGCACGTTGCCGAAGCCGGCGCGGGTCAGGAGGTACGCCGCGACGAAGCCGCCGGTGCCGTAGAAGGCGGACTGGCCGAACGACAGCAGGCCGGTGAATCCGAACAGGATGTCGAAGCCGAGGCCGAAAAGGCCCCAGACCAGGATCCGGTTCACGGTGTTGGGCGCAAAGCCGAGATGGGGCAGCACGAAGGGAGCCACGATCAGGCCGATCGCCGTCAGTGTTTCGATCAGGAAGGGGCGTTGCTTGAGCATCAGGAGATCACTTACTCGCGGCCCTGGACGCCGAGCAGGCCATGCGGTCGCACCACGAGCACGAGCGTCATTGCCGCAAACAGCATCACATAGGCGTAGCCGGGGTTGAACATGGAGGTGACGCTGATGATCTCGCCGGCGATCAGGCCGCCCAGGATCGCGCCTGGGAACGAGCCGACGCCGCCGATCACCACCACCACGAAGGTCTGGACCAGGATGTCGTCACCGATGCCCGGTGTCAGCGACACCACCGGCGCGTTGACGATGCCGGCAAAGCCGGCGGCCATCGCGCCGATGCCGAACACCACCATGAAGACCCGGTAGACATTGATGCCGAGCGAATCCACCATCACGGAGTCCTCGATGCCGGCCCGCACGATCATGCCGAGCCTTGTCCGGTAGAGGATGATGAACAGCGCGCCGAGCGCGATCGCGACGATGCCGACCACCGCGAGGCGGTAGGTCGGATAGAACATGAAGCCGAGATTGGTGATGCCCTGGAATATCGCCGGCGGCGGGACCAGCTGCGACTGGCTGGAGAAGATCAGCCGGATGATCTCGACGAAGCAGATGCCGAGCCCGAAAGTCACGAGCAACTGATCCTCGTGCGGCCGATGATAGAAATGGCGGATGATGACGCGTTCCATCGCAACGCCGAGCAGCATCACGAACAGCGAGCCGGCGATCACGGCGAGGATGAACGATTCCGTGTACTGGTAGGCGACGAATCCGGCATAGCCGCCGATCATGAACATCGCGCCATGCGCGAGGTTGAGCACGCCGAGCGTGCCGTAGATAATGGTCAGGCCGGAGCTGATCAGCGCGAGCAGCGCGCCGAGCGCGAGCCCGTTGAAGAGCTGCGAGACGAGGTTGGGCCAACTAATCATGCAGGGATCACGGTTGTGGCGCGTTCCGGCGATGCGCAAAAAATGGGTGACGCCGCAGGAGCCGGAAGCGACCTACGGCGTCACAGGGGGGGTAGCGCGAGCTCAGCTGTAGTCGCCGGGATGGCAGCCGAAGGCGTCCGGCTTCTGCATCAAGCCCTCGCCCGGGACGACCTCGACCACATCGTACCAGTCTTCCTTGGTCTTCATGTCCTTCTGCTGCTTGCCCTTGACGATGATCACCGGGCGGACGCACTGATGGTCCTCGGGGCGGTAATGCACGTCGCCGACCAGGGACGGCAGCGTCTCGCCCTTCTCATAGGCCTTGATTACCTCGGGCGGGCTGAAGCTGCCGGCCTGCTCGCACATGCGGGCCCAGTGTGCGAAGCTGACATAGGCGTTCTCCGCGCCCCATTCCGGCTTGTAGCCGTACTTCTTCTCGAAGGCCTCGTTGAACATCTTGGCGAGCGGGAATTTGTCCTCGAGCGTCCACCAATAGTCGGTGGCGGCGTAGACGCCCTGCATCAACCCGCCGGTCTCGCGCGCGATGAAGGGTACCTGGTAGGGGACGACCAGCTTCATCTTGTCGAGCACGCCGAACTGCTTGGCCTGCTGCGTCGACAGCACCGCGTCGTGGCCCCAGTTGACGTTGATCAGCACGTCGGCGCCGGAATTCGCGACGTTCAGCAGATAGGAGGAATAATCGGGCGCGCCGAGCGGCGCGACCTGGTTGGTGACGGTGGTCCAGCCGGCGGTCGCAAGAAAGTCCTGCATCGACTTGGTGACGGTGTGACCGTAGGTGTAATCAGGCGTGAGATACGCAGCCTTCTTGCCCTTGCCGAACTCCTTGACCATGACGGGGCCGATCGCCGCCGCGGCGGTCTGGCCGAAGAAGTTCTGGCGGAAGCCGTAGCGGACGCAGTCCTTGCCGGTGGTGTCGTTCGAGCCGGAGATGCCGCAGACGAAGATCACCTTCTCGCGCTGGGCGAGCTTGTTCAGCGCGACCGCAACGGCGCTCGAGGTGCCGCCGGTGATCATGATCGCCTTGTTCTCGCTGATGAAGCGCTGCTGCGCCTGCACCGCCTCGTTGGGCTTGGCCGCGGAATCCGCGACGCCGAATTTCAGCTCCTTGCCGAGCACGCCCTTGCTGGTCTTCGGCGAGATCTTCTTGATCAGGTCGTGACCGCCGTTGATGTGCTCGATCGCGAGTTGATAGCCCTTGAGCTCGTCCTCGCCCTGCACGGCATAGGTGCCGGTGCGCGGCACCGAGATGCCGATGAAGGCGGTGGAACCCGAAACGCCTGCGGGATAGGAGCCGATCGCCGGCTTGTCCTCGGCGAAGGCCGGCATCGCAGGCAGCACCGAGCCGCCGATGAGGCCTGCCGTGGTCTGGAGCAGGCCGCGGCGCGAGAGGCCACGGCGAATGAGGTGGTCCGTCATGATCGTTTCCTCCGGATATCGTTCTTGTTTGCAGGCAAAAGACGACCTGTCCGGCGGCAACCGGCCTCGAAGGGCCTGCCTGCACCGGGCACGTCACATCCGCGTGTAGCTCCTGGACGTAAACATTGCTCGTGAACACCTTCTGTCAATTTCGCCTTTGGTCGAACGATGAAAATTATCGCGTGAAAACATATCGTAGAACGATATATATTAGTCTTTGTGAGTACGAGATTGGCGGGTTCGGCGAGAGAGATGCCGCGGCAGACGACAGTAGCGGGTACCCGGAAGCGACGATCCTGGCCGCAAGAGGCGGAGCTGCAGGAGGCGGCGTGGCCTGCCGGGGAGGGGAGCGACCAGCGCGCATCGCCGCAGTCCGGCGATGCCTCGCGCATGCCGGAGCCGCGTGGCCGGTCCGCCGGTCAGCGAGGGCCGGCCGTCGGCTCCGTTCAGGCCAAGCGCACGCCGGTGCCGATGCAGAGACTGAGCGTGCGGGCCCAGAATGTCCTGAAGGAGCTCGCGGTCGAGCTCACCGGCGAGCAGCCGCCCAAGGGGACCTGGTCGCCCTCGCGCGAGTTGCTGCTCGCGCTGACGGCGGAGCGGCTTGCGACGACGCGCAATTGCGGTCCTCACACCATGCGGGAGATCGTCGACTGGGCGCAGGGTTGCGGCGTGACCATCAAGCCGGTGATCCCGCCCGGCGGCTCGCTGTCGCAGATGTGGGGCGAGTTGATCACGAATGCATCCGAAGGCGCCTTGACCAGCGCCGAGATCGTCAGTGCGCTCCAGCGCTCGATCAGGCGGAAGAGCGTTCGTATTCCGATCGCATTTCAGGTCATCCTGGTGAAGATCCTGCTCTCCCACTTCGAATAGAAGGGCTGCAAGCCCCTCCTATACTTGTGCATCTGCCAGGCCCGTCGGTGGTTCCGCCCGGCCTTCCTTGCTAGTCTCGGCAGCGCCCGCTCCGCCGGCGGGCGGAGTTCGAAAGGCACGGAATGGCTGACGCGAAGCGGAAGACTGGACGCACGGCGCGCGCTGCGCCCTCAAGGGGCGGCGCGATGCGCGAGGCTGACTATGCGGCGCTCGCCCAATTCCGCTACCAGCTGCGCACCTTCCTCGCCTTCAGCGAAGCGGCGGCCCAGAACGCCGGGTTGACGCCGCAGCAGCACCAGGCACTGCTGGCGATCAAGGGGCTGGCCGACCCCAACGGCGCCAGCGTCGGCGACATCGCCGGCTTCCTCCTGATCCGGCACCATACAGCGGTGGAGCTGGTGGACCGCATGGCGAAGCTGAAGCTGATCGCTCGGGAGGCCGATCCCGAGGATGCAAGGCGCGTCCTGGTCAAGCTGACGGCCAAGGGCGAGCAGAAGCTGCGCTCGCTTTCGCGCATTCACCTGGACGAGCTGAGCGCCGCTGCACCCGCGTTGGGCAAGATCCTGCGATCGTTCCTGGCAAAGGTGCGCTGAGGCAGGGATCAGGCCGCCGCGCCCTGTGCGGCGAGCTGCGCAGCCTGGTGCTCGGTGGTCAGCGCGTCGGTCAACTCGCCGAGCGCTTCGCCTGCGATCACCTGCGGCAGCTTGTAGAGCGTCAGGTTGATGCGATGGTCGGTGACGCGCCCTTGCGGAAAATTGTAGGTGCGGATGCGCTCGGAGCGGTCGCCTGAGCCGACCTTCTCCTTGCGCTCGGCCGACCGTGCCGCATCGACGCGCTGGCGTTCGGCGTCGTAGATGCGCGAGCGCAGGATGTTCATGGCCGAGGCACGATTCTTGTGCTGCGAGCGGCTGTCCTGCATCATCACCACGATGCCGGTCGGAATGTGGGTGATGCGGATCGCCGATTCGGTCTTGTTGACGTGCTGACCGCCGGCTCCTTGCGCGCGCATGGTCTCGATGCGCAAATCGTCGTTCTTGATGTCGACGTCGACGTCCTCGACCTCCGGCAGCACGGCCACCGTCGCGGCCGAAGTGTGGATGCGCCCCTGCGTCTCGGTGTCCGGCACGCGCTGCACGCGATGCACGCCGGATTCGAACTTCAGCTTCGAGAACGCGCCGCGGCCCTGCACCTCCGCGATGATTTCCTTGTAGCCGCCGACGGTGCCTTCGCTGGCCGAGATCACCTCGACCTTCCAGCCCTGCAAGGCAGCGAAGCGCTCGTACATCCGGAACAGGTCGCCAGCAAACAGCGAGGCCTCGTCGCCGCCGGTGCCGGCGCGGATTTCCAGCACCACGTTGCGGTCGTCCATGGCGTCCTTGGGCAGCAGAGCGACCCGGATCTTCTGGACCAGCTCCTCGATTTTCGGCGTCAGCTCGTCGCGTTCGGCTTCCGCCATGCTGCGCATCTCGGCATCGGTCGCGGGATCGGCGATCAGCGCCTCGGTGTCGGCGAGCTCCTTGACCGCGGCACGATAGGCCTTCACCGCCTCGATCAGCGGGGTGATCTCGGCGAGCTCGCGCGTGATCTGCACATAGCGCTCGGAGGCGAGCTGCCCCAGCGATTCGGCCTCAAGAGAGGCATGATGTGCAAGGAGGACGTCCAGTTTGGCTTCGGGGAGTGACGACATCGGTTCAGTCTCAAATGGCGGAAGGAGGCGAGGCGGCAGGGAGCGGCGACAGGCCCGCTACAATGCCAGGCCTTCGGCCTCGGCAAATTCCGTCAGTTTCTGCCGGATCGAGACGCTGCCCGCCGGCGCGTCCAGGAGCGGGCCGAGCACGGCTTCGGCCTTCTTGGCATCGAGGTCGATGACCATGGCCTTGACGGGGCCGAGTGCGGTTGCCGACAGCGACAGCGAGCGGTAGCCCAGCGCAATCAGTGCCAGTGCGCCAAGCGGCTTGGACGCCATCTCGCCGCAGAGCGAGAGCGACTTCTTCGCCGCCTGTGACTTGCGTGCGATCTCACGCAGCGCGCGCAGGATCGGCGCCGACATGGTGTCGAAGCGCTCGGAGACTTTTGCATTGCCGCGGTCGACCGCGAACAGGAACTGGAACAGATCGTTGGAGCCGACCGAGATGAAGTCGACCTTCTTCAGGAGCTCGTCGAGCTGGTAGAGCAAAGCGGGCACCTCGACCATGGTGCCGATGTCGATACGCTCCGGCAGCGTATGGCCGTGCTGGCGCAGATAGGTGAGCTCGCGTTCGACCAGCGCCTTCGCCGAATCGAATTCGGCGACCTCCGAGATCATCGGGAACATGATGCGCAGCGCGCGGCCGCCACCGGCGCGCAGCAGCGCACGGATCTGGCCGCGCAGCAGGCCGGGACGATCGAGCCCGAGCCGGATCGCGCGCCAGCCGAGCGCGGGATTTTCCTCGATCACCGCTTCCATATAGGGCAGCGCCTTGTCGCCACCGATGTCGAGGGTGCGGAAGGTGACAGGCTTGGTGCCGGCCGCATCGAGCACGGTACGATACAGCGCCAGCTGGTCGCTGGTGCGCGGCAGGCTCTGGCCGACCATGAATTGCAGCTCGGTGCGGAACAGGCCGATGCCGGCGCTGCCGGTGTCCTCGATATGCGGCAGGTCGATGGCAAGACCTGCGTTGATCATCAGCTCGACCTTCTGGCCGTCCCTGGTGACGCAGGGCAGGTCGCGCAGCGCCAGATATTGCGCCTGGCGGCGGGCGCGGAAGCGCACGCGCTCGGCGAAGGCCGCCTCGACTTCCTGCGAGGGACGCACATAGATCGAACCGGAGGTGCCGTCGACGATGATGGCGTCGCCGGGATCGGCGATGCCGGGCGCGTTCGGCACCTCGCCAACGGCAGGAATGCCGAGCGCGCGCGCCACGATCGAGACGTGGGAGTTGGCGGTGCCTTCCTCCAGCACGATGCCGCGCAGGCGCTTGCGGTCATAGTCGAGCAGCGCCGCCGGGCCCATCGCGCGCGCGATGACGATCGCGTTGTCGGGCAGCTGCTCGCGCGAGGGCGCGTGGTCCTGGCCGACCAGCTGCCGCATCAGGCGGTAGCCGAGATCCTCGAGGTCGTGCAACCGGTCGCGCAAGTAGGGGTCGGTCGAGCGCAGCATGCGCGCGCGGGTATCGGACTGCACGCGCTCGACGGCGGCTTCCGCGGTAAGGCCGGTGGCGACCGCCTCATGCAGCTTGTGCGACCAGCCCTGGTCGTTGGCGAACATGCGATAGGCTTCCAGCACCTCGCGATGCTCGCCGCCCTCGGCGACGTCGCCGCGCTCCAGCATGCGGTCGAGATCGGCGCGGAGCTTGGCCAGCGCGGTGTCGAGCCGCTTGATTTCCTTGGGCAGGTCCTCGGCGATGTAGTCCTTGATGACGACGCGCGGCTCATGCAGCACGACATGGCCGAGCGCGATGCCCTCCGACAGGATGGCGCCGACCTTCTGCGCGGAATGGCGCGCCGCGGGCTCCTGGCCCGGCTGGGCCAGCGCGGAGAGCTCGCCGGAGGCGATCAGCTCGGCCAGCACCATGGCGGTGGTCTGCAGCGCCTCGAGCTCTTCCTCGACATAATTGCGCTTGGCGCGGTTCTGCACCACCAGCACGCCAAGCGTGTTGCCGGCCCGGAGGATCGGCACGCCAAGGAAGGAGTGGTAGATTTCTTCGCCGGTCTCCGGGCGGAACGAGAAGGCCGGGTGGCTCTGCGCATCGCTCAAATTGAGCGGCGTCGCCTCGCTGGCGACGAGGCCGACCAGGCCCTCATGGGCGCTCAGCACGGTGTGGTGCACCGCCTCGCGGTTGAGACCTTCGGTGGCGTAGAGCTCCAGCGTGTTGTCGATGCGCAGCACGTAGACCGAGCACACCTCGGCCACCATGTTGGCGGCGATCAGCACCACGATCTTGTCCAGCCGCTCCTGGGCCGAGACCTGCTCCGCCATGGTTTCGCGGAGCCGTCTCAACAAGACGCGGGGACCTCCCGACGCGCTCCGCATGTCCCGTCAATCTCCTCCGTCTGCCTGGCCCGGCGGTATCGGCCGGCGGCTGGCCTAAAATTCCAGAAAAACAACCAAATTGTTTGTCCGGCGCCGGCACAAGCCCAAAATCCCCTTGAGATTTAGCGCCTGCACCGAATCAGCGCCGCCCCGAACTGGGACACAGTCTGCGGCAGCCCACCCTGTTCGCCGTATAGCGAATTGAGGCTTGTTTTGCCAAGCAAAACGCCTGCCAAACGCGAAGGTGTGTACACCTTCGCGTTTGCTGCGACCGCTAAGAGAAAATTAGTCCAGGCATGGTCCGGAAAGTGCGAAGCTGTTTTCCGGAAAGACCATGCTCAAACAACAGCCTGAAGCGCGACGATGGTCGCGTTTCAGGCCTGATCGAGACCGTAGAGCGTGTGCAGGGTGCGCACCGCAAGCTCGGTATAGGCGGTGTCGATCAAAACCGAGAATTTGATCTCGGAGGTTGTAATGGCCCGGATGTTGATATTCCGTCCGGCGAGGGCCGAGAACGCCTGGGCAGCGACGCCGGCATGGCTGCGCATGCCGCTGCCGATCACCGAGATCTTGGCGACATCGGTGGCGGTATCGAGCCGCGCATAGCCGATCTTGCCCTTGGCGGCGGTAATCGTGTCCTTGGCGCGGGTATAGTCGGCCGCCGGCACCGTGAAGGTGAGGTCGGTGGTCTTGCCGTCCTCGGAGACGTTCTGCACGATCATGTCGACATTGATGTTGGCATCCGCCAGCGGGCCGAAGATCGACGCCGCAACGCCCGGCTTGTCCTCGATCTGGCGCACCGAGATCTGGGCCTCGTCCTTGGAGAAGGCGATACCAGTGACGACGTGGCTTTCCATGATCTCCTCCTCGCTGCAGATCAGCGTGCCGGGCGGCTGGTTGGCATGCGGGTCGATATCCTCGGGCTTGTCGAAGCTCGAGCGGACGAAGATCGGCATGTTGTGGACCATGCCGAGTTCCACCGATCGGACCTGGAGCACTTTTGCGCCCTGGGAGGCCAGTTCCAGCATGTCTTCGAATGCGATCTTGTCGAGCCTCTTGGCCTTCGGCACGATTCGCGGGTCGGTTGTGTAGACGCCATCGACATCGGTGTAGATGTCGCAGCGGTCGGCCTTGACGGCGGCGGCGATCGCCACGGCCGAGGTGTCCGAGCCGCCGCGGCCGAGCGTGGTGATGCGACCCGTCTCCGGATTGATGCCCTGGAAGCCGGCGATGACCGCGACTTCCTTGCGATCCTTGAAACGGCTGATGATCTCGCTGCCGTCGATGTCCTCGATCCGGGCCGAGGCGTGGGCGTCGCTGGTCTTGATTGGGATCTGCCAGCCCTGCCAGGAGCGGGCCTGGATGCCCATGCCCTGGAGCGCGATGGCAAGCAGGCCGGATGTGACCTGTTCGCCGGAGGCGACGACGGCGTCGTATTCGCGCGCGTCGTGCATCGGCGAGGCCTCGGTGCACCAAGCCACCAGCTCGTTGGTTTTCCCGGACATCGCCGAGACGACCACGGCCACTTCGTGGCCGGCGTCGACCTCACGCTTCACATGGCGTGCGACGTTGCGGATACGTTCGATGTTGGCGACGGATGTGCCGCCGAATTTCATCACGAGGCGGCTCATGACGACGCGTGCATTCCTTCAAAGGGATCAGTATGGTGACCCGCGCGAGACAATGCTGCGGGCACCCGACCGCGCGTATACAGAGGGGCGGGGCCGGGGGCAAGCGGGTTCCTGCTGCGGCCAATCCGGGCAATGGGTTATCAGAGGTTATGGCGCGCTATATTGACGAAATCCTGCAGCCCGGCGAGCGGGTGCTGTATTCGACCAATGCGCACTGGATTTTCTATTTTCCGGCCATCCTGGCCTGGATCGCGGCTTTCGCCCTGTTCGTCCTGTCAGGGCAGACCACGGTCAATGGGCTCCTGATTCTCTGTCTCATCGCCTCGGGCGTGGTGGCTCTGGCGGCCCTGTTCTGGACCGTGAAGGGCTGGTTCCATCGCTTCACCACCGAGACCGACGTCACCAATCTAAGGATTGTGCACAAGACCGGCTTCATCAAGCGCCGCACCTTCGAGATGGCGCTGGACAAGGTCGAGAGCGTCGATGTCAATCAGACGATTCTTGGACGTATTCTCAACTACGGCGACGTGACCATCAACGGCGTCGGCGAAGGTCGCGAAACCATCCGGACCATCGCCTCGCCGCTCGCCTTCCGTAGTTCGATCACCACGCGGTAGGACCGCGCGTAACCATGAGCATGCAGCAAAATACTTCCCTCTCCGTCAGCCCGCAGCCGGGCTCGACCGTCGACGCCGCCGAGATCGCAAAGTTCTCGAAACTCTCGGCGGAGTGGTGGGACCCCAACGGCAAGATGGCGCCGCTGCACCGGATCAACCCGCTGCGGCTCGGCTACATCCGCGACGCCGCCTGCCGCAAATTCGAGCGCAACGTGCGCAGCCTCAACTGCCTCGGCGGGCTTCGCGTGCTCGACATCGGCTGCGGCGCCGGCCTGTTGTGCGAGCCGCTGTCGCGGCTCGGAGCGCAGGTCATCGGCGTCGATCCTTCCCAGAGCAACATCGCCGCGGCCAAGCTGCACGCCGACAAGGGCCATCTTGCGATCGACTACCGCTGCACCACGGTGGAGGAGATCGACCCGCGCGAGCGCTTCGACATTGTGCTGGCGATGGAAGTGGTCGAGCACGTCGTCGATGTCGGCGTCTTCCTGAAGCGTTGCGCCGCGATGCTGAAGCCGAACGGCCTCATGGTGGTCTCGACGCTGAACCGCAACTGGAAGAGCTTCGCGCTCGCCATCGTCGGCGCCGAATACGTCCTGCGCTGGCTGCCGCGCGGCACCCACGAATGGAATAAGTTCGTCACCCCCGACGAGCTGACAAAATACCTGCTCGACAACCGCCTCGTCATCACCGAGCAGACCGGCGTGGTCTACTCACCCTTCGCCGACAAATGGACGCTCTCGTCGGACATGGACGTGAACTACATGGTGGTGGCGGAAGGGATGGTGTGAGTGAGATGCGAGTTGCGAGTCCTCTGCCGGTGTCGTCCCTGCGAACGCAGGAACCCATAGCCACAGGCCCGTCTAGTTAGCCCAATCAGGCGCCCCGAGCATGTACTACGACTACATCCTCGCCAGCCGCCATCATGGGACGCTCTACATCGGCGTAACCAACTCTCTCCAGAAACGCCTGGAGCAGCACCGCGCCGGCAAGGGCTCGGAGTTCGTCAAGCGCTACGGCGTGCACCGCCTCGTCTACACCGAATCCTTCGAGCGAGCGGAAGAAGCGATTGCCCGCGAAAAACAGCTCAAGCGCCGGAAGCGCGACTGGAAGATCGAGCTGATCGAGCGGGAGAACCCCGAGTGGCGGGATCTAAGTGATCTGTTGGTTTGACGGTGTGACGCGGCCTAGAAAATGCTGTCGTCCCTGCGAACGCAGGGACCCATACCGCGTGATCTATCGGTAGCGAGCGGTGTTGGGTGGGCGGGTTAGCAGCTCTCACAAAACTTCTCCCTGGGGTTATGGGTCCCTGCGTGCACAGGGACGACGGCGGAGTTTGTGACGTGACCTCAGCGATCTCTTGGTTTGACCGTGTGACGCCGCCAAGCGAACGCTGTCGTCCCTGCGAACGCAGGGACCCATACCGCGGAATCTATCGGTGGCGGACGGTGCGAGATGCGCGGGCTGGCAGTCGTCGCAAGACTTCTCCCTGGGGTTATGGGTCCCTGCGTGCGCAGGGACGACACCGAGTTTGTGGCGAGAGCATCGCTCCCATGACGTCCGTGCGGTTGACCGCGCTGGCCTCAACTTGCAGGTTGGCCGCAGTTATTTCCCGCTAATGCCCGCCCCACCCCATGCTCACCATCGCCAGCCTCTGGATTCCCTTCACCCTCGTTGCTGCGCTCGGCCAAGTCGCGCGCAATGCGATGCAGCGGTCGTTGACGAAGCCGCTGGGGACCTGGGGCGCGACCAATATCCGCTTCCTGTTCGGCTTCCCGTTTTCGGTGCTGTTCCTCGGCGTGGTGCTGGTCGCCACCGGCGATCGTCTGGGCATGCCGCCGACCGTATTCTGGCCGTGGCTCCTGCTCGGCGCGCTCAGCCAGATCGTCGCCACCGGACTGATGCTGCTTGCCATGAACGACCGCTCCTTCGTGGTGACGACGGCGTATCTGAAGACCGAGGCGATCCAGACCGCGATCTTCGGTTTCGTCTTCCTTGGCGATCACCTGACCTGGCTGAAGGTGCTGGCGATCGTGATCGCGACCGTCGGCGTCGTCATCACCGCACTGAGGCCCGGCGGCGAGAAGAGTTTTGCCGAATTGAAGCCGACCATCACCGGCCTCGTTGCGGCTGCCGCGTTCGCGCTGTCTGCGGTTGGCTTTCGCGGCGCGATCATCAACGTGCCCGGCGTCTCCTTCGTGACCTCGGCCTCGTTCACGCTGGTGCTCGGCCTGTTCGTGCAGACGCTTGTGCTGACGATCTATCTGCTCTGGCGCGCGCCAAAGGTGCTGCAGGCGATCCTCGGCCTGTGGAAGCCGTCGATGCTGGCCGGCTTCATGGGCGCCTTCGCCTCACAATTCTGGTTCCTGGCGTTCGCGCTGACGGCCGCCGCCAATGTCCGCACGCTCGCTCTGATCGAGGTGCTGTTCGCGCAAGCGGTGGCGTATTATTCGTTCAAGCAGCCGATCGCACCACGCGAGCTTGCAGGTATCGCGCTGATCATCATCGGTGTGGCGGTGCTGGTGGGGGCCTAATTCCGGTCTTCCGGCAATGTCGGCAGCGGCGACACCTCGATGCCCTCGTCGATCAGCGACTTCGCCTCCTCCGGCGAGGCCTCGCCGTAGATCGGACGGTGCTCCTTGTCGCCGTAATGCATCGCGCGGGCTTCGTTGGCGAAGCGCTCGCCGACATTGTCGGCGTTCTTCACGATGTGATCGCGCAGCTCCTTCAACTTCGTGCGCAGCTCTTTCTCCTGCGCCATCAACAGCGAGGTCGGACCTGATGGCGCGGCCTCGGGCGTGGGAGTAGTGGTCGCTTCCGGCGGCGGCGTCGAGCGCCCGCGGCCCTTCTTGCCGACGATGCGCGGGGCCATGATCGCCTTGTCGACCTTGGCGGATCCGCAGATCGGGCAGGTCACGAGCTTGCGCTTCACTTGCGAATCATAGGCCGACGAGCTCTGGAACCAGCTCTCGAACGCGTGGTTTCGATCGCAATGGAGCGCGTAGCGGATCATGCTGATCCCCGCACGAGGTGCAAATGATCCGGCCCGGCCTTGGGATCGGACACGCCGAAGCGGCGGCCGTGCTGGAGTGAGGGGATCGCGCGGCGTGCGGTCTCGACCTTGGCCGGGTCGATCTGGGCCATGATGATGCCGGGCTCGACGTCGCCTTCGGCGAGGATCTCGCCCCAGGGATCGATGATCAGCGAATGGCCATAGGTCTCGCGCTTGTTCTCGTGGGTGCCTGCCTGGGCAGCTGCGAAGATGAAGCAGCCGGTCTCGATCGCGCGCGCACGCAGCAGCACATGCCAGTGCGCTTCGCCGGTCTTGCGGGTGAAGGCGGACGGGACGGTGATGAAGTAAGCGCCGCTCTCGGCGAGGGCGCGGTAGAGCGCGGGGAAGCGCACGTCGTAGCAGATCGTCAAGCCCACGCGGCCCCAGGGCAGATCGGAGATCACCGCGGTTTCGCCCGGCTGGTAGTTGGCGGATTCGCGATAGCTCTCGCCGTCCGGCAGCTCGATATCGAACATGTGGATCTTGTCGTAGCTCGCGAGCACATTGCCCTCGGGCCCGATCAGGAAGGAGCGGTTGACCGCCTTTTCGGCCGAGAAGCGCAGCGCCAGCGAGCCGACATGGAGATGGATCTTCAGTTCCGCCGCGAGCGCCCGGTAGGCCTTCAGCGAAGTGTCGTCCTCTTCGCTCTGCAGATGCTCGAACAGCGCCTTGCGGTTCAGCTGCATCATGTTGCTGACTTCAGGCGTTTGTACGTAGTCGGCGCCGTTGGCCGCCGCCTGCCGGATCAGCTTCGTGGCCTGTTCGAGGCTCGGCCCGGGCATCAGACCCGTGCGCATCTGCACCATGGTGGCCGTAAATGTGCGGTTCTCGCTCATGAGTTGGCCTTCACACCTTCCAGCATGCCGTCAAGCTTGCCTTCGCGGTCGAGTGCGTAGAGATCGTCGCAGCCGCCGACATGAGTTCCACCGATCCAGATCTGCGGGAACGTCGAGCCCTCGCCGGCGCGGTCGTACATCTCCTCCCGCCAGGAGGGGTTCTTGGCGACGTCAAATTCGGTAAAGATTGCCTTCTTGCGGGTCAGCAGGGACCTCGCCGCGGAACAATAGCCGCAGCCCGGCCTGGTGTAGATCTCGACAGCAGAAGTCATGGCGTCCGACGCTCTCATGTCATGAAGTCATTGAATTATATGGGACGGGGGCCGCTCTCGACAACCCGGGCGAAGACCAGCACGTCGACCTGGGCGGCCTTGGCCCGGAGCAGGACCCGCGCGCAGGCATCCAGCGTCGCCCCCGACGTCAGGACGTCGTCGATCAGGACAATGCGGCGGCCCTGGATTTCGGCCTGACGGTCGGGGGATACCTGGAACGCGCCCTGCACATTGGTGGCGCGCTGGGCCCGCGACAGGCCGATCTGCTGCTCGGTGGCGCGCACCCGGCGCAGCACCTCAGCCCTCGCCTTGACCCCGCTCTGCCGCTCGATGATCTGCGCCAGGGCCCCGGACTGGTTGTAGCGGCGGCGCCAGGCCCGCCGCCAATGCAGGGGCACCGGCACCAGCATGTCGGCCCCCGCCAGCAGCTCGCCGCCCGCGCGCGCCATCCACCGGCCCATGGCGGGCGCCAGATCGGTGCGGTCCTGGTATTTCAGCGCATGCACCAGCGTGCGCGCGACGTCGTCATAGCGCACCGCTGCGCGGGCGCGCTGGTAGGCCGGCGGGCTCGCGATCGCCTCCATCGACAGCATGTCGGGGCCGGGATCATAGACGAAGGGAATGCCGAGCCGCGGGCAATAGGGCCGCTCGATGAATGACAGCCGCGCCCAGCACGAAGCGCAAACGCCCTCGCCCTCGACCGGTTCGCGGCAGGATACGCACTGCGTCGGCAGCGCGATGTCGAGCGCGAGCCGTGCCGCGCGCGACAGCGCGTGGCGGCCGGCCGTCCATGCCGCCCCGGAAGGGGGCGGCGAGGGAGCGGGTGGGGGCGGCGTTGGCGTCCATGCGGGAAGGCTAGCGTTCCGCTTGGCGGCGCTCAAGCGACTCATTCTCGTGCCCCGAATCTGCAGCGCCACGCCGGCGATGCGAAGCATCGCCAGGGGCGCTGCGGCGCGTCCGGGACACGAGAGGGGAGATTGCAATGACCTGCATGATCGGCGTAACCAGCGGCATGGCCCAGACCCCGCAAACCCCGCCCGCGTTGTTCGATCGCGCCTTGCTGCACGCGCGGCAGCGGCGTGTGCAGCCGCAGGGCGAGGTCACCTTCCTGCTCGATCGTGTTGCCGAGGACATGTCCGACCGGTTGGCTGCGGTGATGCGGGAGTTTCACGCCCCGGCCGATCTCTGGACGCCCGGTGAGGGGCTGGCGGAATTGCGTGCGCGGCTGTCTTCCCTCCAGCGGATCGCGCTCGATGCTGCGGGTTCAGAGACGCTGCCCTTCGCGCCCGAAAGCCTTGATCTCGTCGTCTCCGCGCTGGCGCTGCAATTCGTCAACGATCTGCCGGGCGTGTTCGCGCAAATCCGCCGCGCGCTCAAGCCGGATGGCCTGCTGCTCGCCGCGATGATCGGCGGCGACAGCCTGACCGAGCTCCGCCAGGCCTTTGCCGCCGCGGAAGCCGAATGCGAGGGCGGCGTGTCGCCGCGCGTCGCGCCGTTCGCGGATCTGCGCGACATCGGCGCGCTGCTGCAGCGGGCGGGCTTTGCGCTGCCGGTGACCGATGTCGACCGCGTCGTGGTGCGCTATTCCAACGCATTCGCGCTGATGCAGGATCTCCGGCGCATGGGCGCCGCCAATGTGCTGATCGAGCGGCGGCGAACACCGAGCCGGCGCGCGACGCTGCTGCGGATGGCCGAGATCTACACTGAGCGCTTTGCCGATGCCGACGGCCGCATCCGTGCGACGTTCGACATCATCTGGCTATCCGGCTGGGCCCCGCATGCGAGCCAGCAGCAGCCGCTGAAGCCGGGATCGGCGAAAGCGAGTCTGGCGGAGGCGGTGAAGAAGGCGGGGAAGACTTAGGCTACTAGCACCGTCATTCCGGGGCTCGCGCAGCGAGAACCCGAAATCTCGAGATTCCGGGTTCGGTCCTGCGGACCGCCCCGGAATGACAGGGATCTCACATCAGCAGATCAATCAAATGCGGGACCAGCGGAATGTCCGCCGGGGGCATCGGGTAGTCGCGCAGCTTGTTGGCACGGACCCAGGCCAGGGTCTGGCCTTCGCGCGGCGTCACCTGTCCCTCCCAACGCCGGCAGATATAGAGCGGCATCAGGAGGTGGAAGGTCTCGTAGCCGTAGCTCGCGAAGGTCAGCGGGGCCAGGCACGGCTCGGCGACGGTGATGCCGAGCTCCTCGTGCAACTCGCGGATCAGGCTCTGCTCCGGCCGCTCGCCCACCTCGAGCTTGCCGCCGGGAAACTCCCAGAGGCCGGCCAGCGTCTTGCCCGCGGGGCGCTGCGCGATCAGGACGCGCTTGTCGGCGTCGATCAGCGCGCAGGCCACAACCAGGGTCAGTTTCAGATCGGCCATACGTGATGTCGCTCGCTGAAGATCATCCGCAACGGTTTATTAACCCTGTTGCGGCCCGTGTTTCCGAGGTTCCCATAAGTCATATTTAATCGACGGTTCCTAGAGTGGGAACGCTTAAACCACTCCGGGCCCCAATCATGCGCGCTGCGCTTTCCACCATCATCCGCCGGTTCGTCAACGACCGGCGCGGCAATATCGCGGTGATCTTCGCGCTCGCCTGCGTCCCCCTGATGACTGCGGTCGGCTGCGCGGTCGACTACTCGCGCGCGACGCAGACCCGGGCCAAGCTTCAGGCCGCGGCCGATGCCGCCAGCGTCGGCTCGATCGCCAAGGCCTCACCGGCCTTCAAGGCCGCCGGTACCATGACGTCGGATGGGTCGATTTCCGTCGGCGTCACCGACGCCCAGAACATCTTCGACGCCAATCGCGCCAATCAGACCGGCTACACTCTCAACAGCGTCACGCCGACCGTGGTCAAAACCGGATCGACCGTCACCTCGACCGTTGCGTTCAACGCCACCATGAACACCATGTTTCTCGGCCTGATCGGCAAGTCCGCGCTGACGCTGTCCGGTACGTCGAAAGCGACGGCCAGCATGCCGCTCTATATCGATTTCTACCTTCTGCTGGACAATTCGCCGTCGATGGGTGTCGGCGCGACGCCGACCGACGTGCAGACGATGGTCAACAACACATCGGACAAGTGCGCTTTCGCCTGCCACGACCTCAAGGACAAGAACAATTACTACGACCTTGCCAAGAAGCTTGGCGTGACTACCCGGATCGACGTGCTTCGGACCGCAACGCAGTCGTTGATGGATACGGCGAGTGTGACCCAGACCTATTCAAACCAGTTCAGAATGGCGATCTATGATTTCGGCGGCTCCGCAAGCACGCTCGGCCTGCGCAATCTGTTTTCGTTGTCGGCCTCTCTCTCCAGCGCCAAGACGGCGGCGGGCAATATCGACCTGATGTCGGTGAACGGTCAGAACGAGAATAACGACCAGGACACGGCATTCACCGCGATATTCCCTGCGATCAACGGCGAGATCAGCTCCCCCGGAACCGGCACGCCGTCCAGCCCGCTCAAATATCTGTTCTTCGTCTCCGACGGGGTCGCTGACGAGAGCAACACCGGATGTCTGAAACCGCTCTCCGGCACCACGCGGTGCCAATCGCCGCTCAATGCGGCGCTCTGCAAGACGATGAAGGACCGGGGCGTCAAGATTGCCGTGCTGTACACAACGTACCTCGCGCTGCCCACCAACAGCTGGTACATGAAATGGATCGCTCCGTTCAATACCGGCCCCTACGGGCCGTCGCCGAACAGCGAGATCGCGCAGAACATGCAGAGCTGCGCGTCGTCCGGGCTCTATTTCGAGGTGAGCCCGACGCAAGGCATCTCGGACGCCATGAACGCGCTGTTCAAGAAAGCGGTCGCGGACGCGCGGATTTCAGGGTGATTTGAAGCACGGCTCTCGCGCTCTCTTACCGTCACCCTGAGGTGGCCGCTCCTTCAGCGGCCCTCGAAGGGCGACGGCCCGGCTCTCTCCACGCGGCTGTAGCGGTGGCCCTGCATCCTTTGAGGCTCCCGATGGGGCGCTCCGCGCCCCATCCCTCGCACCTCAGGATGACGAAGAAGGCGTCGTGAGCCCTACGACCTGTAATCGCCGTTGATCGCGACATATTCCTTCGTGAGGTCGCAGGTCAGGACGCGGTCGCGGCCCTTGCCGAGGCCGAGCGAGACCTTGATCGCGATCTCCGGCGCCTTCATCGCTTCCGAGACCTGCGCCTCGTCATAGTCAGGATCGCGCGCGCCGCTCTTGGCGACGCGGATGCCGTTGAAGGAAATCGAGAGCTTGTCGCGATCGGCCGGCTCGCCGGCCTTGCCGACTGCCATCACGACGCGGCCCCAATTGGCGTCCTCGCCGGCGATCGCGGTCTTGACCAGCGGCGAGTTGGCGATCGACATCGCGATCTTGCGCGCGGAGGCCTTGGTTTTGGCGCCCTCGACGGTGATCTCGACCAGCTTGCGCGCGCCTTCGCCGTCGCGGGCGACCTGCTCGGCGAGGTTGGCGAGCACCTGGTTGAACGCCTTGACGAAGGCCTTCAGGCGCGGATCGCTGGCGCGGCTGATCTTCGGTGCGCCGTGCCCGGCGGCAGCGCCGGTGGCGAAGGCCAGCAGCGTGTCCGAGGTCGAGGTGTCGCCGTCGATCGTCACCGCGTTGAAGGTCTCCTCGACGCCGCTCTTGAGCAGCGCCTGCAAGGCCGCGGGCGCGATCGGTGCGTCGGTGAAGATGAAGGACAGCATCGTCGCCATGTCGGGAGCGATCATACCGGCGCCCTTGGCCATGCCGTTGATGGTGACCTTGGCCTTGCCGAGCTTGACGGTCGCGGTCGCGACCTTCGGGAAGGTGTCGGTGGTCATGATCGCCTTGGCCGCGGCGAGGTAGTCGCCGGGCTCGGCGGCTTCAGCCAGTCGGCCCAGCACGCCGTCGAACTTGGTCGCGTCCAGCGGCTCGCCGATCACGCCGGTCGAGGCCAGGAAGATTTCGCCCTCGCTGCATCCGACCGCCTTGGCCGCGATCTTGGCGGTCAGCGCCGTGGAGGCCCGGCCGGTCTTGCCGGTGAAGGCATTGGCATTGCCGGAATTGACGACCAGCGCCTGTGCCTTGCCGCCCTTCAGCTTGCCGCGGCACCATTCCACCGGCGCCGAGGGGCATTTCGACTTGGTGAAGACGCCGGCGACCGCGGTGCCCTTGTCCATCACCGCCAGCAACACGTCGGTCCGGTTCTTGTAGCGGATGCCGGCTTCGGCCGTCGCGAGACGGATGCCCGCAATGGTGGGCATGTCGGGAACTGTTTTCGGGGCGAGCGGGGAGACGGAGGAGGACATCGCGGGGCGCCTTGGTGGGATCTGAATATGCAGATGCCCGGCCCCTCTGTGCGAAGACGCGCTTCGCGCTTGGGGCCGGGCATCACAAAGGCTTAGATACTCTTCACGTCACCGAAGTGACAGCGAATTCTTACTTCTTTGCAGGGGGCGCCATCTTGCTGTCGGAGGGCTTCGCCGCATCCGCCGGCTTGGCGTCCGCCGCCGGCTGGTCCAGCCGCTCGACCTTGGCTTCGGCGCGAAGCTTGGCGACGTAGTCGGCCTGGGCCTTGCGGGTGACGTACTGCTCGATCTGGGCCTTGACCTGCTCGAAGTCCGGCGCCTTGCGGTTGCGCTTTTCCTCGACCTTGATGACGTGCCAGCCGAACTGCGACTTGACGGGGTCGGAGATCTTGCCGGGCTCGAGCGCGAAGGCGATCGCCGAGAATTCCGGCACCATCTGCTCCTTGGTGAAGAAGCCGAGATCGCCGCCGTCGGCCGAGCCCGGATCCTTGGACTTCTTCTTGGCCAGCTCGGCGAAATCGGCGCCCTTGTCGAGCTCGGCCTTCACCGCCTTGGCCTCGTCCTCGGTCTCGACCAGGATATGGCGGGCGCGCACTTCCTGCTCGCCGGTGATCTGCTTGGAGGCCTCTTCATAGACCTTCTTCATGGCGTCGGGGGTGGTGGCGGCCTTGCCCTCGCCCGCGAGCAGGCTGTCCATCAGAAGCCGGTTGCGGGCGAATGCCAGGCGCTTCTTGAATTCCTCGCTATCGGCAACCTTCTTGTCCTCGGCAGCCTTGCTGACGATTTTCATGTCGATCAGGAAGGACAGGACGTTCTCGTCCTTGGTCGCCGGGTCCATCTGGGCGAGGCTCGGCCCGAGCTCCTCCTCGGCCATGGCGACGTCGCTCTTCTTGATTTCCGCGCCATTGACCTTCGCCAGCACCGGATCGTCGGCGGCCCGGAGCGGGCCTGCGAACGCCAGGGACAGCGCCAGAGCGAGGCTGCCAGCCAGGGCGGACGCACTGCGGAAACGCTGGCCGGTGGTTACCGGGAACGAGGTGGTCATGGAAAATCCTTATGTTGAAGCAGGGGGCTGCTCGAGCGGGGCGGACACTCGCCCAATACAGGGGGGCTTGGCAACGCGAAAAGTCTGTCAAAATGATGAATTAGCCGCAATGCGCCCGCCGTTGACAAGGCCCTGACCGGGCCATATCTCTGCCCGGTCGCGACCATGGCGATGGCGTTTATTTTGCTGCGTTTTTGGCCGTTGAACCCAGACTTGCCCAATTCCCACCCATATGGCGGATGACCCCCGCAGTCCGGGCTCTGACGCCACGAGGCGTCACGGTGAGTTGATAGGCAGGCGGGTGACAACTTCTTAGGTCAACGCGGTTGAATCGCGAACACAGGAACCAGGCATGATCGGCGCGCTCGCCCGCAAGTTTTTCGGCTCCGCCAACGACCGGCGGGTGAAGGGATATCAGTCCCGCGTCAACGCGATCAACGCGCTGGAAGGAGAGGTCTCGAAGCTCTCCGACGAGGCGCTCAAGGCCCGCACCGCCGACTTCAAGAAACAGCTCGCCGAGGGCAAGACGCTGGACGACCTGCTGGTCCCCGCCTTCGCCACCGTGCGCGAGGCCGCCAAGCGCACGCTCGGCCAGCGCCATTTCGATGTCCAGCTGATCGGCGGCATGGTGCTGCATGAGGGCGACATCGCCGAGATGAAGACCGGCGAAGGCAAGACGCTGGTCGCGACCCTCGCGGTCTACCTCAATGCGCTCGCCGGCAAGGGCGTCCACGTCGTCACCGTCAACGATTACCTCGCCCGCCGCGACTCCGGCTGGATGGGCCAGATCTACGGCTTCCTCGGCATGACCACCGGCGTGATCGTGCACGGCCTCGACGATGCCGAGCGCAAGGCGGCCTATGCCTGCGACATCACCTACGGCACCAACAACGAATACGGCTTCGACTATCTGCGCGACAACATGAAGTACCGGCTCGAGGACATGGTCCAGCGCCCGCACTTCTTCGCCATCGTCGACGAGGTCGATTCCATCCTGATCGACGAAGCGCGCACGCCGCTGATCATCTCCGGTCCGCTCGACGACCGCTCCGATTTCTACAACACCATCGACGGCTTCCTGCCCAAGCTCGACAAGACCGACTACGAGGTCGACGAGAAGCAGCGCACGGTGACGCTGACCGAAGCCGGCATGGAGAAGATCGAGACCCTGCTGCGCGATGCCGGCCAGCTCAAGGGCGAGTCGCTCTACGACGTCGAGAACGTCTCCGTCGTGCACCACATCAACCAGGCGCTGCGCGCGCACACGCTGTTCACGCGCGACAAGGACTACATCGTGCGCGACGACGAGGTCGTCATCATCGACGAGTTCACCGGACGCATGATGCAGGGCCGCCGCTATTCCGAAGGTCTGCACCAGGCGCTGGAAGCCAAGGAGCACGTGCAGGTTCAGCCGGAAAACCAGACCCTGGCCTCGATCACGTT
The DNA here is from genome assembly GCF_014198295.1 of Bradyrhizobium sp. CIR18. Lineage (NCBI taxonomy): Bacteria > Pseudomonadati > Pseudomonadota > Alphaproteobacteria > Hyphomicrobiales > Nitrobacteraceae > Bradyrhizobium > Bradyrhizobium sp. CIR18. Next base: position 119,813 of record NZ_JACIHF010000014.1, read on the forward strand.
CCAGAACTATTTCCGGATGTACGAGAAGCTCGCCGGCATGACCGGCACGGCGTTGACCGAAGCCGACGAGCTCTTCGACATCTACAAGCTCGAAGTCGTTGAGATCCCGACCAACGTGCCGATCGGCCGCCTCGACGAGGACGACGAGGTTTATCGCACCCACAAGGAAAAATACGCGGCCATTCTCGCCGAGATCGAGCGGGCCAATTCGCGGCTCCAGCCGGTGCTGGTCGGCACGGCGTCGATCGAGAAGTCGGAAGTGCTGGCCGAGTTTCTGAAGCAGAACGGCTACAAGCAGATCGATTTCGGCAAGGAGAACGCGCTCGACAAGCTTTACGCTGCCGCCCGCGCCGGCAAGCCGGCGAAACTGTTCGCGGTGCTGAATGCGCGCTTCCACGAGCAGGAAGCTTATATCGTCGCGGAAGCCGGCGTGCCCGGCGCGATCACGATCGCGACCAACATGGCCGGCCGCGGTACCGACATCAAGCTCGGCGGCTCGCTCGAGATGCGCATCCCGAAGGAGACCGCGGGCATCGAGGACGAGGCCGAGAAGGCCAGGAAGATCGAGCAGATCAAGGCCGACGTCGAGCGCTTCCGCGAGATCGTGCTGAAGGCGGAAGAGATCGTCGAGATCGAGCCGGCGAAGGGCAACAAGCCCGCCAAGACCGTGACCAAGCCCGGCGGCCTCTACATCATGGGCTCCGAGCGCCACGAATCCCGCCGTATCGACAATCAGCTGCGCGGCCGTTCCGGCCGTCAGGGCGATCCCGGCCGCTCGAAATTCTTCCTGTCGCTGGAAGACGATCTGATGCGCATCTTCGGCTCGGATCGCCTCGACAGCATGCTCCAGCGTCTCGGCCTGCAAGAGGGCGAGGCCATCATCCATCCCTGGATCAACAAGGCGCTCGAGAAGGCGCAGCAGAAGGTCGAGGCGCGCAACTTCGACATCCGCAAGAATCTCTTGAAGTTCGACAACGTCCAGAACGACCAGCGCAAGGTGATCTTCGACCAGCGCGTCGACCTGATGAAGGACGAGAGCGTCGCCGAGACCGTCACCGACATGCGCCACGCCTTCATCGACGACCTCGTCGCCAAGCACGTGCCCGAGCATGCCTATGCCGAGCAGTGGGACGTCGCCGGCCTGAAGGACGAATTGAAGCGCGTGCTCGATCTCGACCTGCCGGTCGACGACTGGGCCAAGGAAGAGGGCATCGCCGACGAGGAGCTGCTGACGCGCATCGAGACCAAGGCCGACGAGCACATGGCGGCCAAGGTGGCGCAATGGGGTCCCGACGTGATGCGTTACGTCGAGAAGACCATCCTGCTGCAGACGCTCGACCATCTCTGGCGCGAGCATCTGATCATGCTCGACCATCTGCGCCAGGTCATTGGCCTGCGCGGTTACGGCCAGCGCGATCCCCTGCAGGAGTACAAGACCGAAGCCTTCAATCTCTTCCAGGAGATGAGTGCTCACTTGCGCGAGGCGGTCACGGCGCAGCTGATGCGGGTCGAGATCGTCCCGCCCGAGCAGGAAGCGCCCGTGCTGCCGCCGATGGAGGCGCACAAGTTCGATCCGAACACCGGCGAGGACGAAATGGCGCTCGCCAGCGTCACGCTCGGCGCCCAGACCTCCGACGCCGCGCTGCGCGATCCGAAGAACCCGGCAAGCTGGGGCAAGGTCGGCCGCAACGAGGACTGCCCCTGCGGCTCAGGCAAGAAGTACAAGCACTGCCACGGGCGGTATGCTTGATCGATGATCTCAAGACCCAGCGAACTCGCGGTGCTGTATTGGCCTACGAGTTCGCGAGGGGTTGAAATGCTTCCGATCCATATGGTGCCTGCTGATCTTTAGGGCGCATCACGAATGGTAGGCCCACGTCATCGAGGATGGCTGGCTTACATTTGTCAGGCGGTCTGGCATCCGTCACGCGCGGCTGAGCACGCTTTGGCCACCTGGCAACCGGCCCCGATGCTGAGCGAACAGGCGAGAAGCATCGCGCTGTTGCATGCGCGTGACCTTGCGGCGCCTGTTCCTGTGATCACTTCCGAGTGCTGTTGCTGCAGATTGTCGGCGGCCACTCGCTCCCCCGGCCGCGCAGCTGAAGCCCGAAAGCCGATGGTCAAAGCGCGGCATCGTGTCTCGGAGAACACCTGCGGGTAGATCATCCAATCTTTTGCCACTGCTCATTGTGATCTGGATCACCTCTACCGAGCTCGATCCGTGTTTTGATTGAATCACAATACGCGGCCCGAAAATTGGGAGCCAGACAATGTCCAAACGCGCGCTGCCAACCACCTTTTGTGTTCTTGCCCTGAGTTTCTACGCTTGCGATTCCGCACCTGCGAGCCAAGTGGGCGGATGGTGGGGCGGAACATGGTCGTGCAACATAGACGGCCGGCCGGCCCGGATGAAATGGGCCGCCGTTGATGACAGTCAGACAAGCTGCAGCGGCGGCACTTGCACCAGCAGCTCGGGAGCACGCTGGGCAGGCAACTTCTCAGATAATGGCTCGCGATGGGTGAAGTTAACAAATCCACGCAGCGGAACGCAGGGCGGCGTATACTTCAACCATGCCGATGGCAATAAATGGTATCTAGCCAAACCGGTCAGCAACAAGTCCGTGGGCTGGACGACATGGAACGGCCAACGCTATCGCCTCTCGTGCTGGCGATGATGCAATCATGCGGCGCCTGCTCATTCCGCCTGGACTCAAGGGCGAGCCTTGAGAATTGAATAAGGCCCGGATGCGCTCTGTGAGCGCCACCAAGCCGGCGTGACCAGCGCGCGTGCTTTTCATGGAGGTCCTCTCCATGCATTGAATGGCAGACGAGTGTGTCGGCTCCGCAAGGCGCCTACGCTCCAATTCACGAGGTCTAATTCGAACTATCGATCAAGCTCTCCAGCAGCCGCTTCAATTCGCTCGTCGATTTGTCGCCGTAGCTCTCCAGGATGTGCTCCTCCTGGTCGACCGCGAGCGAGTTGAGCTTCTTGCACAGCACCTTGCCGCGGTCGGAGATGAACATCAGCACCTTGCGGCGGTCGCCCGGGTCCTGCACGCGATAGACCAGCGTGTCGGAGACCATGCGGTCGATCATCTTGGTCAGCGTCGGATGGTTGAGCAGCACGGCGCCCGCAAGCTCGCCCATCGAATGGCCGTTGCCATCCGACAGCACCTTGAGGATGCGCCACTGCTCGACCGGCACGCCTTCCTTGCTCAACCGCAGTTCGAGCTGCCGGTTGATCTCCCGGTTAGCTTGCGCGAGCAGGTAAGCGAGGTGTTCGGTGATCGGGGTGTTTTCTTTCGACGGTTTTGCCACGGCTAAGACTTCGTCTTGACCCAATTGAGTGAATGTCTTGCAATCAATGCTGCATCTATATGCACTTCAATTCTTGAATATTCAATATTTTCAAAATAGGATCATTGCACAACAAAAGGGCGGAAGCCGCGGCCGCCTGCTCAATGTGCTTTCAGGTCTGGTGCCAGACAGGAGTTGGCGTGCGCGCGACGGTAAACTTCCCGGCTCATGGCGGTCCGGCGTTGCCACCGTCTTTGCTGTTCAGGAATCTGTCGTCCGCGGCAGCGGATTTCGACCTATCGCCATTTGACATCCACGTCATGAAACGCCGCGGCGCCCGCAACAAGCTGCGCATCGGCAATTTCCTCACTTTCACCGGCTCGCCCGGAATCTGGGGCCCGACCTCCACCAACAGCGCCATGCTGGCGGTCGCCGAGATCAACAAGCGCGGCGGCATATTGGGGCGCGAGCTCGAACTCTCGATCTACGATTCCGGCGGCCCGATCGAAGACGTCGTGCGGCGCGCCGAGCAGGCCATCGCCTTCGACGAGGTCGACCTGATCATGGGCTCGCATATCAGCGCCGTCCGTGTTGCCCTGCGCAAGGTCACCGGCAACCGCATCCCCTACATCTACACTCCCGTCTATGAAGGCGGCGAGCGCACGCCGGGCGTGATGGCGATCGGCGAGACGCCGCGCTGGCAGAGCCGTCCCTCGATCCACTGGCTCGCCGACGTCAAGAAGGCGGCGCGCTGGTACCTGATCGGCAGCGACTATGTCTGGCCCTGGCAGTCGCATCGCGCGGTGAAGCGCTACATCAAGGAGGCCGGCGGCCAGGTCGTCGGCGAGGAGTTCGTCCCGGTCGGCGAGGACAATCACGAGCCGCATCTGGCGCGCATCCGCGCAGCCAAGCCCGATGTCGTGCTGATCTCGCTGATCGGCACCGACAGCATCACTTTCAACCGCGCCTTCGCGGAAGCCAGCCTTGCGACGTCGACGCTGCGACTTGCCGGCGCGATGGACGAGACCGTGCTGCTCGGCATCGGTGCCGACAACACCGAGAATTTGTTCTGCGCCTCCGGCTATTTCAACTGCATGGCCTCGCGTGCCAATGACGAGTTCCTCAGCGGCTACCAGGCCATGTTCGGCCCGCACGCGCCGCCGGTCGGCTCGGTCGGCCAATCGAACTATGAAGGGCTGCGGTTCCTGGAGTCGGTGGCCAACCGTGCCGGCTCGCTGGCCTTTCGTCCGCTGCTGAAGGCCGCACGCAACACCGTTTACTCGGCGGGCCGCGGTCCCGTGGTTCTTCGCGACGGGCGCGCCGAGATGCCGATGTACCTCGCTGAAGCCGACGGTCTCGACTTCAAGATCATCAAGACGCTTTGAAGGGCGGCTGTTGATACGTCGCAGCGGCTTTGCGAAATAATACTTGAAAAGGAAAATATTTCCGTCTGTAATATCGACACGGTAGCCGAACGGCCCGCGCTTGTGCAGGCGCGACCGCGAGGCGTCCGTCCAAAAGCCAGGGATCAAGAAGCCTCAGAGGAGAGCGCCGTGACAGTTGTCCTTCCCACCCCCGCCCAACTTCGCAGTGTCGCCGAGCAATGCGGCCTTTCGCTCACCGATGACGACGTCACCTCGTTCCGTGGCCTGATGCAGGGCTCGATCGAGGCCTACAATCTCGTCGCCGCGATGCCGGACGAACTGCCCGAGGTGAAATATCCGCGCACCCCGGGCTATCGGCCCTCGGCTGAAGAGAACCCGCGCAATGCCTGGTATCGCAAGTCGACCGTGAAGGGCGCCGCCAGCGGCAAGCTCAAGGGCAAGACCGTCGCGCTGAAAGACAACATCATGCTGGCCGGCGTTCCCATGACGAACGGCTCGTCGACGCTGGAAGGCTATGTGCCCGATTTCGACGCCACCATCGTCACGCGCATGCTGGATGCCGGCGCCGAGATCGCCGGCAAGGTGCATTGCGAGCACTTCTGCCTCTCCGGCGGCAGCCACACCGGTTCCTACGGGCCGGTGCATAATCCGCACAAGATGGGTTACTCGGCCGGCGGGTCGTCGTCGGGCTCGGGCGTCGTGGTCGCGCTCGGCGAGGTCGACATGGCGATCGGCGGCGATCAGGGCGGCTCGATCCGCATGCCGTCCTCGTTCTGCGGCATCTACGGCATGAAGCCGACCTGGGGCCTCGTCCCCTACACCGGCATCATGCCGATCGAGATCTATGTCGACCATACCGGGCCGATGACGGCGACGGTCGCCGACAACGCACTGCTGCTCGAAGTGCTCGCCGGCGACGACGGCTACGATCCGCGCATCAAGTCGCCGAAGGTCGAGGAATACACCAAGGCGCTCGGCCAGGGCGTCAAGGGCATGAAAATCGGCATCGTCAAGGAAGGCTTTGAACAGCCGACGGCCGAGGCCGCGGTGAATGAAAGCGTGCGCGAGGCGGCGAAACGCTTCAAGGATCTCGGCGCCACCGTCGAGACGGTGTCGATCCCGATGCATCTGCTGGGCGGCGCGATCTGGACGCCGATCGGCACCGAAGGCCTGACCCAGACCATGATGTTCGGCGACGGCTATGGCCTGTCCCGCGGCGATCTCTATTCGACCTCGCTGATGGATTTCCATCGCGGCTGGCGCCGCCAGGCCGATTCGCTGTCGGAGACCACGAAATTGTTCATGATGCTCGGCACCTACATCAACAACAATTTCGGTCCACGCTTCTACGGCAAGGCACTCAACATCTCGCGCCGGCTGACCGCGGCCTACGACAAGGCGTTCGGCGATTACGATCTGCTGCTGATGCCGACCACGCCGATGAAGGCGACCAAGCTGCCGGAGCCCAATGCCAGCCGCGAGGAATACGTTGCCCGCGCCCTGGAGATGATCTCCAACACCGCGCCGTTCGACATCACCCATCATCCCGCGATGTCGCTGCCCTGCGGCATGGTCGACGGCCTGCCGGTCGGCCTGATGCTGGTCGGCCGGATGTTCGAGGAATCCACCATCTACCGCGCCGCCCACGCCTTCGAGCAGATCGGCGACTGGAAGAAGATGTGAGCGGGCATTGATGCAGACGGACGGAAGACCACCCTATGGCTAACGCGTTCGTCGCGGCGTTCGAGATCCTGAGCTTCGGCGCGATCATCGTTCTGATCGTGCTGGGGCTCGGGATCATCGCCAGCATGATGGGCATCTTCAACTTCGCGCAGGGCGAGTTCGTCCTGCTCGGGGCCTACATCACCTATCTCGCCTACGCCAAGGGCCTGCCGATCTGGGCCGGCATGATCGCGGCGCCCTTCGTCGTCGGCGCGCTCGGCTTCGTGCTGGAGGCGCTGATCATCCGCAGATTCTACGCCGCGCCGATCGTCGCCATGCTCGGCACCTACGCGCTCGGCCTGATCATCCGCGAATCCGTGCGCGGGCTGATCGGCGGCTTTTATCTCACCGTGCCCGAGCCGATCGGCGGCTCGATCGACATCGGCGCCATGCACATCTCGGCCTGGCGCTTCACCATCATCGTCATCACGCTCCTGGTGATGGCCGGCTGCTATCTGCTGCTGTCGCGCACCAACTTTGGCCTGCGCATGCGCGCCACGCTGGAGAATCCATCGCTGGCGCGAGCCTCGGGCATTTCCACGCCCCTGATGTACGGCGCCACCTTCGCGTTCGGCTCCGCGCTCGCCGGCCTTGCCGGCGCGCTGATCGTCCCGGTGTTCAGCCTCTACGCCGATCTCGGCCTGCGTTTCCTGATCCAGGGTTTCGTCGCGGTCATGGTCGGCGGCGTCGGCTCCTTCATCGGGCCGGTCGCGGGCGCCGGTGTCATCGGCACGCTCAGCGCCGCGCTGCCCTGGGTGATGGCGCCCGTCGTCGCCGACGTCCTCGTCTTCGTGCTCGCCATTGTCTTCATCAAATTCCGCCCGCAGGGCCTCATCGCTGGAAAAGGGGTTTAGTCATGTTCGATCGCACTCAGCTCTCACGTCGCCGCTTCCTCTCCAATTTCGCCTTTGCCTCCGGCGCGGTCGCAACCGGGGTCGGAAGCTGGGTGATCCCGGCCGACTGGGCCAATGCCGCAGAGGCTCCGATCAAGGTCGGCATCGCGACCGACCTCACCGGCCCGATCGCCTATGCCGGCAACGCCGACGCCAACGTCGCCAAGATGGTGATCAAGGAGATCAACGCCGGCGGCGGCCTGCTCGGCCGTCCGCTCGAGCTCTATATCGAGGACACCGCCTCCAACGAATCCGTCGCCGTCGGCAACGTCCGCAAGCTGATCCAGCGCGACAAGGTCGACATGGTCCTGGGCGGCATCACCTCCTCGATGCGCAACGCGATCAAGGACCCGATCGTGGCGCGCGGCAAGACGCTCTACATCTATCCGCAGCTCTACGAGGGCAAGGAGTGCACGCCCTATCTGTTCTGCACCGGGCCGACGCCGGCGCAGCAATGCGACGAATTCATCCCCTGGCTGATCAAGAACGGCGGCAAGAAGTTCGCGTTGCCGAGCGCCAATTATGTCTGGCCGCACACGCTCAACGTCTATGCCCGCAAGGTGATCGAAGCGAATGGCGGCGAGGTCGTGTTCGAGGAATACTACCCGCTCGACCAGGTCGACTTCTCCGCGACCGTCAATCGCATCATCTCCAACAAGGTCGACGTGGTCTTCAACACCGTGATCCCGCCGGGCGTCGGCCCGTTCTTCAAGCAGCTCTATGAAGCGGGCTTCCTCAAGAACGGCGGGCGGCTCGCCTGCGTCTACTATGACGAGAACACGCTCAACATCAATCAGGCCGCGGAGATCGAGGGGCTCGCCAGCTGCCTCGACTATTTCAAGGTCTTGACCAAGGAGAATCCGTTCGACGCCAAAATCCAGGCGGCCTACGAGAAGGATTTTCCGGGCAACTTCCTGTTCGCCGCCGGCAGCGCCGCCACCGGCACCTATCGGGGCCTGAAACTGTGGGAAGCCGCGGTGAAGGAGGCTGGCAAGATCGACCGCGAGTCGGTCGCCGCCGCGCTCGACCATGCCAAGATCGCCGAAGGCCCCGGCGGGCCTGCCGAGATGGTGCCGGGCAAGCGCCACTGCAAGATGAAGATGTACACCGCGGTCGCCAAGGGCGGAAACTACGAGATCGTCGGGCGCAGCAACGGCCTCGTCGATCCCAAGGAATGCTGATTTGGAATGCTGAAGTCGATGGGCGCAGTGAAACAGGCGATCCCCGCCGAGATCGGGGGGGAGGCGGACGTCGCCATGGATAGCGGCGGGACGGCGGAACGATCGTCGGCGCGAAAGATCCTGCCGATCGTCGAGGGCGTCGTGCTGGTCGCGGCGCTGCTCGCGCCGCTGGTGCTGCAGGACTATCTCACGGTGTTCGCGACGCGCGTGATCATCCTCGCGCTGTTCGCGCTGTCGTTCGACCTGGTCTGGGGCTATGCCGGCATCATGAGCTTCGGCCAGGCCCTGTTCTTCGGCTCGGCCGGTTATGGCGTGGCGCTGCTCGCGCGCGACCTTGATATCACCAACATCTTCCTGGTCCTGCCGGCGGGCACCATCATCGGCCTCACCTTCGCGCTGCTGCTCGGCGGCTTCCTGCTGCTCGGGCGGCATCCCTCCAGCGTGATCTTCGTCTCGCTTGGCACGCTGACCGGCTCCTACGCCGCCGATCGCCTCGCGCGCGGCTGGTATTATCTCGGCGGCCAGAACGGCATTCCCTCGATCGCGCCGATGTCGCTCGGGACTTACGAGTTCACGGAAGGGCCGGCGTTCTATTATCTCGTCCTCGGTATCCTCGTCGTGGTCTACCTGCTCTGCCGCTTCCTGGTGCGCTCGCAATTCGGCCTCGCGCTCGCCGGCCTGCGCGAGAACGAGCAGCGCATCGCCTTCTTCGGCTACAAGGCGCAGCATCTGAAGGCGATCATCTTCACCATCGGCGGCGGAGTCGCCGGGCTCGCCGGCAGCCTCTATGCCTTCCACGAAGGCTTCGTCTGGCCCAACATGGTCGGCGTCGTCGTCTCGACGCAGGTGGTGCTCTATGTGCTGTTCGGTGGCTCCGGCACGCTGATCGGCGCCGTCATCGGCGCCGTCATCGTCGAGGGCGTCAGCTTCTGGCTCTCGGACAATTATCGCGACATCTGGCCGATCATTCTGGGCTTGTTGCTGCTGCTCGTCATCCTGTTCCGTCCTCTCGGCCTGATCAGTTTCGTCCTCGGTGAGCGCGAGCGGGTGGGTAGCTTCGGCGCCAGGGCCAAAGAAGACCTCAAGGAGAACGTCAAGGAGAATCGCGATGCTCCTTGAAGCCGCCGGCATCACAAAAATCTTCGGCAAGCTCACCGCGCTCGACGGCGCCGCGCTCACCGTCGGTGCCAACGAATTCCACGGCCTGATCGGCCCGAACGGCTCCGGCAAGAGCACGCTGATGAAGTGCATCGCCGGCGCCGAGGTGCCGACGCAGGGCAAGGTGTCGTTCGTCAATACCGACATCACCGCCTTCACGCCGACCGAGCGCGCTCGCGCCGGCATGAGCCTGAAATTCCAGATCACATCCGTGCTGCCGTCACTGACGCTGTACGACAACATCCTGCTCGCGCTGCAGGCGCAGTCCTCGCTGGTCGACCTCGTGTTCTCGCGCACGAGAGGCGCGCTGCACGATCAGGTCATGACCATGCTGACGCAGTTCCGCCTCGCGGATCGCGCCTTCGAGGCCGCAGCGGCGCTGTCGCACGGCCAGCAGCAATGGTTGGAGATCGCGATGGCGCTCGCCGGCAAGCCGAAACTGCTGCTGCTCGACGAGCCGACCGGCGGCATGAGCCTGGAGGAGCGCCGCGTCACCGGCGAGCTGCTGCAGCCGATCAAGCAGCATTGCTCGCTCGTCATCGTCGAGCACGACCTCGATTTCATCCGCGACATCTGCGATCGCCTCACCGTGCTCGATCAGGGCAAGGTGCTGGCGTCAGGCACGGTGTCCGAGATCCAGGCCAACAACGCCGTCCAGGAGATTTATCTGCGCCGTGCCTGAATTTTTGGACATTAGACATCTCGATGCCGGCTATGGCCGCAGCCAGGTGCTGTTCGACGTCACCCTCGGCATTCCCTGGCGCGGCGGCGTCGCTGTGCTCGGCCGCAACGGCGCCGGCAAGACCACGCTGATGAAGACCATCGTCGGCGAATTGCCGGCGTGGAAGGGCGAGGTCGCCTTCGACGGCCGCGACATCAGCCGCCGCGCCACGCAGGAGCGCGTGCGCGCCGGCATCGGCTACGTGCCGCAGGAGCATTCGGTGTTCGCGCGCCTGTCGGTGCGCGACAATCTCGCCGTCGGCTCGCTCGCCAGCAAGAAGGCTGACGCGGTCGACCAGGTGCTGACCATCTTCCCGAAGCTCGGCCAGCGCCTCGACCAGCCCGCCGGCACGCTGTCCGGCGGCGAACGCAAGATGCTGGCGATCGGCCGCGCCATGCTGGGCGATCCAAAGCTGCTGCTGCTGGACGAGCCGACCGAAGGCGTCTGGATCGGCGTCATTGAGGAGATCACCGAGCGCCTGATCGAGCTCGCCAAGACAATCGCCGTCATCATCGTCGAGCAACACCTCGACCTCGCCTTGCGCGTCGCCGACTACGCCTACGTGCTCGACCGCGGCCGCGTCGCGCTGCAGGGAGAGGCGGGCGCGGTGCGGGGCAATCCGGAGCTGATGCGGTATCTGGCGCCGTAGGCGACGCTGCTTGACACCGCCCGTTCTGCAGCGAGCACTCTGGCTGCCCCGTCATCCTGAGGTGCGAGCAGCGCGGTGCACGAGCACCGCGTAGCGAGCCTCGAAGGATGAACGGCCGCGCGGCCAGCCGGGCCGTCGCCCTTCGAGGGCCGCTGAAGAAGCGGCCACCTCAGGGTGACGGTGAGATATGGTCGCGTGGGCTCGACTTCACCGCAATTCGCCGACGTCAGCCAGAAGCCTGGTCACGGTCTTATCATCTTCAACTGTCAAACAGCCCACATGACATCGCGATCCCGCAGCGCTCCAGCGCCCGGGTTTTGCTTCGCTTCTGGCGCCCTTCGAATCGGAAGGGCGCAGGGAAGGCCGGGTACCGGCTGGCACCCGAGAGCCCCTGTGCAATGATGCGTGGATAGACGCTCACAGGGGAGACACAGGTGCAGCCCGATAACCGGCCTTCCCTGCGCAGTGGGTTGACGGCTTATGTCGCGCTCTCCCCGGGGAGCGATGCACTCTTGCCCCCGTCGCCTCGCAGATCGCTGATGTGCGCAACCCGGTCGGGCACGCACACCACCGCGGAGACTTGACGCCAGCCTGCGGGCGCCAGGACCACACGATTTTGCCGTACGCGGCCGGCCTGTCGTACCGCGCCCGCCATCGCTCACGGGGAGACCCGCCCTGCGACCGCATCTGGCGCCAACACCGCCCGCGTCCACCGCAACTCACCCCACGAACCGTGACGATCGCGACCCGCCCCTTCCGGCGGGATGAGATGGCGAGGGAGTATAGGGTGTGTCGGAGTTCGGGTAAAGAGAAATTATTATTATCCGAAGTAGCGATTGAATGGATCGTCATTCGGACTGCGCACCCTGCTGATGCCGTCATAAGTCTCGGAATCGCTGAGGTGCGAGCAGCGCGGTGCATGAGCACCGCGTAGCGAGCCTCGAAGGAACGGCCGAGCTGCCAGCCGGGCCGTCGCCCTTCGAGGGCCGCTGAAGAAGCGGCCACCTCCAGCGACAACGGCTTTGCCGTTGCGCGGGGGTGACGGTGAGACGTTGTCGATCGTGAAAGACAGGAGCGCGGCGTCGCCCGCCTACTTCATCGCCCCAAAGCGGCTGTCGAACGAGTTCGACGAGATCACCGGCGCGGCGCCCATGATCTGCGTCGCTTCACTCGTACCATCCGCCACCGACGGCTTCAGCGCCGGGCGCGTTGCGGCGAGGCGGGTGTCGGGCTGCTTTGCCGGTTCGGCAGGCTTGGTCGCCACGGTCGCAGCCGGCTTCGGCGCGTCCTTCGCTGCATCCTTGGACTTGTCATGTCCCGGCACGAATCGGGTCACGGCGGCCTTGAGCCGCGACGCTGCGGTCGGCGGCGTCGTGGTCGTGATGGCCGGGGCCACGGATGCGGTGGCTTGCGGCGGCGGGGTGGTCGCGGTGGTGTCGGATGAGCCCATGCCCATCTTGCGGCCGAGGTTGGAGAAGAAGCCGCCGGCTTTCTCAGTCGTCGGCGCGGCCGTGGCGACGCGGGCGCCGGTCGCGGGTGCGCTGACGGCGACGACTGGCTCTTCCTGCGGCGCAGGCGCGGACGCCACGCTGTCGAGGTTCGGCTTGGGCGGATTGACGTGGCCAGGGATCGTGCCCGGCGCCTTGGCCATCGCCAGCATCTGCAGCGTGGTGCCTTCGGCGCCTTCGGACAGGCCGGTCGAGCCTTCCGGAATCTTCGCGGCAAAGATCTTGTTCATGCCGCCGTCGATGCCGGTGTTCATGCGCGCCACCGGCGTGCCCTTGGCGACCAGCCTCGCGTATTCCGCCTCGTCCTTGGCTTGCTTGCCCCGCACGGCGGCGACGACGTCCTCGGGAATCACATAGGCCGGGCACTTTGCCGAGGCGTCGAACACCGGATCGCGCTTTGCGTCCGCGGGCTTCGCCGCGTCGAAGACGTACTTCTTCTCGCAGAAATCGACCTTCGGCTCCTGCCGCGTCACCTCGAAATGATCATAGCCTTCCTTGATCATCTTCCAGAACGGCATGTTCGGATTGTTCCGGTGCTTGGCCATGTTCACCGGCGTCATCTTGAACGGATAGGCCTGCAGCTGGAACGCCTTCTGGCCGCCGAAGAAGGATTCGCGGCCGAGCGAATAGATCTCTGCGATCTGCTCGTCGGTCATCGCGTAACAGCCGCGCGAAGAACAGTCGCCATGCACCATCAGCTGCGAGCCGGTGCGGCCCAGCGCCTTGTCGAACGCGTTCGGATAGCCGGTGTTGAACGAGAGGTAATAGGCCGATTGCGGATTCATCTGGCTCGGGTTGATCGAGTAGAATCCCTCGGGCGCCTGGCGGTCACCTTCGCGCACCTTCGGACCTAAGTCGCCCGACCAGCGGCAGATCGGATAGGTCTTGAGCAGCGCGAACTGGCCGTTGCGGGCCTGCTTCCAGACCTCGAGCTCGGCCTCCTGCTTGAACAGGCGGACCAGGATCGGCGATTGCAGGTCCATGTCCTTCTCGACCATCGCGGCGAGCAGCTTCGGTGGCACCGGCTGATTGGCCTTGGCATTGGTCGCGAGCGAGACCTGGTCGGTATCGCAGCCGGCCAGCAGAACACTGGCCGTCATCAGCGCAACCGAAGCCAAGAGCGCGCGAGCAAGCGAACGAGAAATCAAGATGGACCCCACACCGTGCCGGGCAGAGAGCGCGAACCCCAATTCTGATGGAGCATGATCCGACCGGAAAACCAGACCCGTCGTGACGGGCTTTTTCAGACCACGCCCCAGCGCTTATGCCCTGAAGCCATTGATTAAAATTCTAACCTCTGGGTCATGTGGTCGCAACCCGAGCGGGGATCACGAGCCCGTTGGCCCATCGGCATGGTCAACGAAGACTGAATGGACGCGAGTTGGGACGGAACTTGGGCCTTTCGGCCCGACTGGGACTCAGATCGCTGATTTGGGCAAAAAAAGGGTTAACGGGCGGTTTCCGGGGGGTCTTCACCTCCCCCGCTTGCGGGGGAGGCCGGGAGGGGGCTCGCGCCGCATTGGGAGTGTCGCCCGTGGAGATACCCCCACCCCAACCCTCCCCCGCAAGCGGGAGAGGGAGCGCACCGCCCCTACGGCACCGAATCCCGCCGAATCAGCCCAGTTTCCGGCCGATATCGAGGAATTTCTGCCGGCGCTGCTTGCGGATGGCATCCCCATCCAGGCCGCGCAGCTCGTCGAAGGCCTTGGCGATGGCATCGCCGGTGGTGGCGATCATGTCGGCGGGGTCGCGGTGGGCGCCGCCGACCGGCTCCTTCAGGATGCTGTCGATCACCCCGAAGCGGAGCATGTCCTGGGCGGTGATCTTCATGTTGTTGGCGGCTTCCTGGGCCTTGGTGCCGTCGCGCCAGAGGATCGAGGACGCCGCTTCCGGCGAGATCACGCTGTAGATCGCGTGCTCCAGCATCAGCACCTTGTTGGCGGTGGTAATCGCAATGGCGCCGCCCGACATGCCCTCGCCAGTGATGATGGCGACGTTCGGTACCGTCAGCGCCATGCAGGCATCGGTCGAGCGCGCGATCGCTTCGGCTTGTCCCCGCTCCTCGGCGCCGATGCCGGGATAGGCGCCAGCGGAATCGGCGAGCGACAGCACCGGCAGGCCGAACCGCTCGGCCATCTCCATCAGCCGCACGCATTTGCGATAGCCTTCGGGGCGCGCCATGCCGAAATTGTGCTTGATGCGGCTCTCGGTGGAATCGCCCTTTTCCTGGCCCATCACGCAAATCGCTTCGCCGCGGAAACGGCCGAAGCCGGCGACCAGCGCCTCGTCCTCGCCGAACTTGCGGTCACCGGCGAGCGGGGTGAATTCGGTGATCAGACCCTTGATGAAATCGTTGAAATGCGGCCGCTGCGGATGCCGCGCGACCAGCGTCTTCTGCCACGGCGTCAGGTTCTGATAGAGGTCGGCCAGCGCCTGCGCCGCCTTGTCCTCGATCCGCCCGATCTCATCGGAGATGTCGGTACCGGAGGCCGCCAGCGTCCTGAGCTCGTCGACCTTGGAGTCGAGCTCGGCGACCGGCTTTTCGAAGTCGAGATAGCTGCGCATCTGGTCTTGCATCAACTCAATATAGGGAGGACGGGGCGAGGCGGCGAAGCGGATTTAGACCAAGGATAAGAAGTGTAGCTTCTTCAATGAGTTGACCTGTGCGTTGCGAGCGGGCCCGTCAAATCATGCGAAGGCACCGGCTCTTTCTGCGGAGATGTGGCCGAAGTCAAGGCGGTTTCATGGGGTGCCCGTAGCCCGGATGGAGCGAAGCGCAATCCGGGAAGGTCTGTCCGCGGGGCGAGAACCCCGGATTTCGCTGCGCTCCATCCGGGCTACGGCGACAACTACTTCTCCGCCAGCGGGTGCAGGTCGCGCACGAGGCTCTTCAGCCGCTCCTCCACCACATGGGTGTAGATCTGCGTCGTCGAGATGTCGGTGTGGCCGAGCAGGGTCTGCACGATACGCAGATCGGCACCATTGTGCAGGAGGTGGCTGGCAAAGGCATGGCGCAGCACGTGCGGGGAGACCAGCCGGGCCTGAAGGCCCGAGGCGACCGCGAGCTCCTTGAGGTCGCGGGCAAAATGCTGGCGCGTCAGATGCCCGCTCTCGCCGAACGAGGGGAACAGCCATTTCGAGGCGGCGAGGCTGTCTTTCTTCTTCTCCGTCTTCGCAGCTTCCGTCGCGGCGAGATAATCCGCCATCGCCTGGCGGGAGGCCTCGTTGAGCGGCACCAGGCGCTCCTTGTTGCCCTTGCCGCGCACCACGATCATGCGGGCATCGCGCTTGGCCGCCGAGCGCGGCAGCGCCACCAGCTCGGAGACGCGCAGGCCGGTGGCGTAGAGCACCTCGAGCAGGCAATACAGCCGCAAGGCGCGCAGCCGCTTCGACGGCGAGGCATCCTGCGCCTCGCTCAATTCCTTGGCGCGGCGGAGCATGCGGTCGACATCGGAGATCGACAGCACCTTCGGCAGGCCGCGGCCGCGCTTGGGACCGGACAGGATCGCGGCGGGATCCTCAGCTCGGATGCGTTCGTTCAGCAGGAAGCGATAGAGATGCCGCATCGCCGACAGCCGGCGCGCGACGCTGGTGGATTTGAAGCCGCGGGCATCGAGATCGGCGAGGTAGTCGCGCAAATTTTGCGTCTCGGCGTCGGCAAAGCTGTGGCCGACGCGGCCCAAAAATTCCGAGAAATCGGTGAGGTCTCGGCGATAGGCGTCGAGCGTATTGGGCCCGGCGCCCTGTTCCGCCGCGAGCATGTCGAGGAACAGGCCGGTGAGCTTGGCATCTGAGGGCGGGTTGCGCATGCCCGGGAGGCTAGCTCCTATTTCTTGAGAAACTTGTCCGGCGGGATCGTCACCGTCATTTCCCGCGACTTGGGACTGACGAAATTGGCCAGTGCGAAGACCACGCCATAGACGATGCCGGCGATCACGGCGACGACCGTCAGGAAGCGGAACAGGCTGGGCATCGTTCTGGGGTCTCTGCAGGGACTTGGTTAGGGTCTCGGCGGGCAAATTAACCAATGAAATCATCCAACATGTTCGCCGTTTCGTGGCAAGAGTCCACTGGCGAGGCCCCCTGCGGGGTCGTATAGGTGGCCAAAGCATGCCGTCTTTGGCGGCAGATCGAGCGAGATCCAGAGCAATATCCATGTCCGACGCCGCGTTGCCGATACCAGCTTCGCCCGAAGCCGACATCCTGTCGGCGCTCGGGGCGCGCTCGATCGTGCTCGTCGGTATGATGGGGGTGGGCAAATCCACCATCGGCCGCCGCATGGCGAGCAGGCTCAAGCTGCCCTTCGTCGACGCCGACACCGAGATCGAGACCTCGGCCCAGATGAGCATCCCGGAGATCTTCGAGCGCCACGGCGAGCCGTATTTCCGTGACGGCGAAGCGCGGGTCATCGCGCGGCTGCTCGACAGCGGTCCGGTGGTGCTGGCGACCGGCGGCGGCGCCTTCATGCGCGAGGAGACCCGTGCGCGCATTGCGGCGAAGGCGGTTTCGATCTGGCTTAAGGCGGACCACGACGTCATCATGCGCCGGGTGCGGCGCCGTGCCGACCGCCCGCTGCTCCGGACCGCCGACCCCGAGGGAACCGTGACGCGCCTCCTCACCGAGCGCGAGCCGGTCTACAGCCATGCCGATCTCACCATCGCCTCGCGCGACGTGCCGCACGACAAGATCGTCGAGGAGACCATCGAGGCGCTGCGCGCGCATCTCTGTGGTGAGCAAGCCACCCAACCACCTGCCGACGTTGCGAGTGCGATACGATGACTGCGCCGTTGAAACATTCCGACCCTGTCAACGTCGAGGTCGCGCTGGGGAATCGCGCCTATGACATCGTCATCGGCCGCGGGGTGCTGTCCTCGCTCGGCGAACGGGTCGCCGCCTTGCGTCCCGGCGTGCGCACCGCGATCGTGACGGATCGCACGGTGGCCAAGCACTGGCTCGAGCCCACCGAGGCCTCGCTCGCCGCCAGCGGCATCCCGACCTCGCGCATCATTGTCGAGGAAGGCGAGATCTCCAAGACCTATGCCGGCCTCGAAAAGGTCAGCGAAGCCCTGATCGCCGCGAAGATCGAGCGCAACGACCTCGTCATCGCGCTCGGCGGCGGGGTGGTCGGCGATCTCGCCGGCTTTGCCGCGGCGATCCTGCGCCGCGGTGTCGATTTCGTGCAGGTGCCGACCTCGCTGCTGGCGCAGGTCGATTCCTCCGTCGGAGGCAAGACCGGCATCAACTCGCCGCAGGGCAAGAATTTGCTCGGCGCGTTCCACCAGCCGGTGCTGGTGGTCGCCGACACCGCCGTGCTCGACACGCTGTCGCCGCGGCAGTTCCGCGCCGGCTATGCCGAGGTCGCCAAATACGGCGTGCTCGGTGACGAGGCCTTCTTCACCTGGCTGGAGAAGAACCATTCCGACATCTTCAAGGGCGGCTCGGCGCGCGAGCACGCGATCGCGACCTCCTGCCGCGCCAAGGCGGGCGTCGTCTCGCGCGACGAGCGCGAGACCGGCGAGCGCGCTCTGCTCAATCTCGGCCACACCTTTGGCCACGCGCTGGAAGCTGCGACCGGCTTCTCCGACCGCCTGTTCCACGGCGAAGGCGTTGCCATCGGCATGACGCTGGCGGCGCAGTTCTCGGCCAAGCTCGGCATGATCGGCGAAGCCGATGCGTCGCGCGTCGAGCGGCATCTGATCGAAGCCGGCCTGCCGACGCGCCTGCAGGACATCGCGGGCTTTGCCCAGGAGGGGCTTGCCGATGCCGACGCGCTGATGGCGTTGATGGCGCAGGACAAGAAGGTGACGCGCGGCAAGCTCACCTTCATCCTGCTGGAGGCCGTCGGGCGCGCGGTGATCGCGAAGGATGTCGAGCCGGCCCCGGTGCGGGACTTCCTGAAGTCGAAATTATCGCAGTGATGGCGGCATCGTCTGGATCGGCCGCCCGCAATGAGGCGCGGATGATCAAGGCGGTCGCGAGGCAAACATGAGTTCGATCTCGATCAATCTGCTGCTTGCGGTTCTCCTGCTCGCCGCCAACGCGTTTTACGTGGCAGCCGAATTTGCGCTCGTGAAGAGCCGCGGCTTCCGCGTCAAGGCCATGGTGGAGCAGAACCGCTTCGGCGCGCGCCTGTTGCAGACCATGATGGGAAACATCGAATCCTATCTGGCCTGCTGCCAGCTCGGCATCACCATGGCCTCGCTCGGCCTTGGCTGGATCGGCGAGCCGACCGTGTCAGCGCTGCTGAGCCCGATCCTCCAGCCGCTCGGACTATCGGAGGCCACGCTGCACTTCACCTCGTTCGTGGCGGGGTTCCTGGTTTTCTCCTCCCTGCACATCATCATCGGCGAGCAGGTGCCGAAGACGCTTGCAATCAGGGAGCCGATGCCGGTGTCGCAGTGGATCGCCTATCCGCTTTATGCCTCCTACCTTGTGTTCTATCCGCTGAGCTGGTGTCTCAACACGGCCTCGAGCGCGATCCTGCGTCTGATCGGCGTCCAGGAGTTTTCGCAGCACGAGATCCTGACGGATTCCGAGATCGAGGGCCTGGTCGAGGAATCCGCGGTGCACGGCAAGATCGAGAGCGGCGAGGCCGAATACATTCACAACGTCTTCCGCCTCGGCGAGCTCACCGTGTCCGACGTGATGGTTCACCGCACCGCCATGGTGATGATCAATGCCGACCTGCCGCCGGAAGAACTGGTGCGGGAGGTGCTGGCCACCGAATACACCCGCATTCCGCTGTGGCGCGACAAGTCGGAGAACATCATCGGCATCCTGCACGCCAAGGATCTGTTGCGGGCCATCCGCGTCTCGGAAGGTGACACCTCGCGCATCGACGTCACCACCATCATGCTGCCGCCCTGGTTCGTGCCGGAAATGCGGCCAATATCCCAGCAGCTCAAGGCGTTCCGTCGCCGCAAGACCCATTTCGCGCTCGTCGTCGACGAGTATGGCGAGGTTGAAGGCCTCGTGACGCTGGAAGACATTCTGGAGGAGATCGTCGGCGATATCTCCGACGAGCACGACGTGGTGGTCGCCGGCGTAAGGCGCCAGCCCGACGGCTCCGTCGTGGTCGACGGCTCGGTGCCGATCCGCGATCTCAACCGTGCGCTGGACTGGCATCTGCCCGACGAAGAGGCAACGACGGTTGCCGGCCTCGTCATTCACGAGGCGCGCTCGATCCCCGACCGCGGCCAGAGTTTCACGTTCCACGGCTTCCGCTTCCGCGTCCTGCGCCGCGAGCGCAACCGCATAACCGCGCTCCGTATTTCACCGGTAGCTCGCGAGGCGGAGCTGGAAGAAGCCAAGCCGAGACGGGCCGGGACGTCGTTCTGAATTTCTTACCCTCCCCTGGAGGGGGAGGGTAAGCGAAGTCAGCCTTCCCCCGGCGCCTTTGCCTGGATCGCCAGCGCGTGCACGCTGCCGGAGAGTTCCGCGGCCAGCGCCGAATTTATCATGCGGTGGCGCTCGACCCGGCTCTTCCCTTTGAAGCCATCAGATACAATATAAACGCGGAAGTGCGTCTCACCGCCGGGCCGATGGCCGGCATGGCCTTCGTGCAAATGTGACTCGTCGACGACTTGCAGGCTTTCCGGCGTGAAAGCTTCCTGCAACTTGTTGCTGATAGTGTCGCGCATAGCCATGTTGTGCCATTCGGGTGCAGAGATCACACCCGTTATTTGCCGGGTTTGCAGCGAATTGCAATGTCAAGACTTGAAGGTTTTTGCATTGCGTAGTCAAAGTCAGCCATGCCGATCGATTCATCAAAGTTCTTCGACTCCATCCGCGTCAAGCCGCGGGGCAAGCAGCCGGAAGTGAAGCCGCGCGACACCGCGGTCGGTTGCGAATGGGCCGGATGCCAGAACAAGGGCGCGCATCGCGCGCCGAAGGGCCGCGAGAACCAGCGTGAGTACTGGCACTTCTGCCTTAACCACGTGCGCGAGTACAACCAGAACTACAATTTCTTCTCCGGCATGAACGCCGATGCCGTCGCGCGCTATCAGAAGGATGCGCTGACCGGTCACCGCCCGACCTGGAAGATGGGCGCCAATGGCGGCAAGAAGGGTGCGGAAGCCGAGATCGACATGGCGGCCGACCCGTTCAGCATGTTCAGCGAGATCAACGGCCGCGCGGGCTGGCGGAAGGGCCCGGATGCTCAGCCCAAGGCCGAGACGCGCAAGGTGATGAACGCCGAGCGCAAGGCGCTCCAAGTCATGGGCCTCGGCCCCGATTCCACGCTCGCCGACGTCAAGACCAAGTACAAGGCGCTGGTCAAGCAGCACCACCCCGACGCCAATGGCGGCGACCGCTCGACGGAAGATCGCCTGATCGAGATCATCAAGGCCTATAATTATCTGAAGACGGTGGTGCGCGAGGCGTAGGGCCTTTGCGCGCGCTGTGTAGGTGCCAGGCACCCCGGCGCCACACCCTCGGTGTCGTCCCTGCGAACGCAGGGAAGCGGAGCGTAGATCCGGGACCCACCCCAGGGAGACGTTTGGCGAAGATTCGTAGCTGAAGAGTCTCGCGGCGGTACTCTCACCTGCCTCTTATCGATAAATCACGCGGTATGGGTCCCTGCTTTCGCAGGGACGACGGCGGAGTGATTGGCTACGCCGTCTCCTCTTGCGCTAGTATCGTAGGGTGGGCAAAGCGACTTGTCCGCCATAGCTCGAAGAGCGACGGCGGAAGCGTGCCCACGCGCCTATTGCGATTTCGGATTGATGGTGGGCAGGGCGCAAGTGCGCCTTTGCCCACCCTACGATTTCCGGGCTCGCGGAAACATCCGCTCTCAAACTTCCGGCATCGCCCCCACATACGACGAGCTCGGCCTGATCAATCGCCCGGTCCGCTGCTGCTCGCGCGCATGCGCGGTCCAGCCTGCGGCGCGCGCGACTGCGAAGATCGGCGTGAACGCCTGCCGCGGGATCGCCAGCGCATCGAGCAGGATCGCGGTGAAGAATTCGACATTGGTCTCCAGCGGGCGCTCCGGATTCTTCTTGCGCAAGGCGGCGCGGATGTAGGCCTCGACCTCGCCGGCGAAGGGCAAATCGGTGCCGTTGGACGCCAGCGCCTCGACTGCGGTCTTGAGCACATCGGCGCGCGGATCGCGCACGCGGTAGACGCGGTGGCCAAAGCCCATCATCCGCTCGCCGCGGGCCAGCGCCGCATCCACCCAGGGCTGGATGCGCTCGCGCGAGCCGATCGCGTCCAGCATTTCCAGCACCGGCTCCGGCGCGCCGCCATGCAGCGGACCGGTGAGGGCGCAATAGCCCGCGGTCACCGCGGCAAACAGATCGGCCTGCGTCGAAGCCACCACGCGCGCGGTGAAGGTCGAGGCGTTCATGCCGTGGTCGCTGGCGGTGACGAGATAGGCATCGAGCGCGGTGACTTCGCGTGCGGCCGGTGCGCGCCCATGCAACATCCGAAGCGTATCGGCAGCATGGCTGACATTGGGATCCGGCGCGACCGGCTCGAGCCCCTTGGCGCGCCGGACCAGCGCGCCTGCGATCACCGGAAACGCGCCGACGATCGTCGCCTCGTGCTCCAGCCCGTTCTCCGCGCGGAGCCCCGCGACGGCCGCGCGAAATCCGTCTATGACGCCCATGCCGCGCGTTGCCGGCAGCAGGTCCGGCAGCCGCGCGAAGGCGCGTTCGCGCGCAAGGCCGAGGCTCGCCCGCACATTGGCCTCGGTGAGGGTGGTCTTGCTGGCGCCGTTCCAGAGCCGGGCGGTGACGCCCTCAAAGC
The DNA here is from genome assembly GCF_014198295.1 of Bradyrhizobium sp. CIR18. Taxonomy (NCBI): domain Bacteria; kingdom Pseudomonadati; phylum Pseudomonadota; class Alphaproteobacteria; order Hyphomicrobiales; family Nitrobacteraceae; genus Bradyrhizobium; species Bradyrhizobium sp. CIR18. The sequence goes on from NZ_JACIHF010000014.1 coordinate 142,074, forward strand.
TCGAGAGAGCGGCGAGGCGACCGACATGCTCGCCGGCGATGATCAGTTCGCCGCGCTCGCCGTCGACATGGCTCAGCACGGTCTCGGCCGCGGGAACGCCGTCCAGCCCGATCTGGCTTTTGGTGAGGTGGATGTTCATGACCCAAATCTCCCTTTGCGTTGCACCAGGGAAAATTCGGCCCTCTCGACAGATTGATCAATCTTGATTACATAAATCAATATGAATAATTCCGAGGGGCTTTACCTCTCCGCCCGGGAAGCCGCCGCCGAGCTCGCGATCTCGCCGGCCACGCTCTACGCCTATGTCAGCCGCGGCCTGATCCGCTCCGAGCCGACGCCGGATTCGCGCAAAAACCGCTACCGTGCCGAGGACGTCCGCGCGCTGAAGGAGCGCCGGGTGCCGTCGCCGGAGCCGCGCGGCCTGCGCAGCTTCGACGCCGACCTGCCGGTGATGGACACGGAGATCTCCACCATCACCGAAGAGGGGGCGATCTATCGCGGCGTCAATTGCGTCGATCTCGCCGAGAACGACACGCTGGAGCACACGGCGACGCTGCTCTGGGATGTCTCCGAGGTCGATCCATTCGCCCCGGACAATCAGCCCGCGCTCTCCGAAGAAATGCGCACGATCGGGCAAGCCGCACGCCGGGCCGCGCCGATCGACCGCGCCATCGCCGTGCTCGCGCTGGCCGCGAGCGTCGATCCCCGTGCGTTCACCCGCGCGCCCGACGGCCGCGCCATGGTCGGTGGCCGCATCGTCCGGTTGCTGGTCGCGACCATGCTCAATGCCGAACCCTCGGCCGAGCCGCTGCATCAGCAGATCGCAACAGCCTGGGCCGCGGACAACAAGCACGCGCCTGATCTGATTCGCCGCGCGCTGGTACTGCTGGCCGATCACGAGCTGAATGCTTCGACCTTTACCGCGCGCTGCGCCGCCTCGACCGGCCTCAATCTCTACGATGCCGTCATCGCCGGTCTCGCCGCATTGAAGGGGCCCAAACATGGCGGCGCGAGCGTGCTGGCTTCGCAGCTCGTCAAGACCCTGATCGATCGCGACGTCGCCCCGATGGTGCGTGAGCGCGTCGCGCTCGGCGAACGTTTTGCCGGCTTTGGCCATGGCGTCTACAAGCGCGGCGATCCCCGCGCGCAATCGCTGCTGAATGCGCTGTCTCGTGCAGGCGCGCCGCGAAAGTTCACGCGCGAAGTGCCGGAGCGGATCGCAGAGGCGACCGGCGAATTCGTCAATATCGACTACGCCCTCGCCGTGCTGGTGCACGCGCTGCGCCTCCCCGCCGGCAGCGAGCTCGCTCTGTTCGCGATGGCCCGTAGCGTCGGCTGGATCGCCCACGCCAGCGAGCAGTTGCAGTTCGGGAAATTGATCAGGCCAAGGGCGAGGTATGTGGGGCCTGCGCCGGGGAGAAGGGTGGGGGTTAGTTAGAATATCTCTCTGCTGTCGTCCCTGCGAACGCAGGGACCCATAACCCCAGGGAGCAGTTTGGCGACGACTGTTCGTTCGGTACTCCCGCCGGTCTCAATCGATAGATCACGCGGTATGGGTCCCTGCGTTCGCAGGGACGACACCTTTGGTGTGGCGGCAGCCTACCCCTGCCGCTTCGCCGCCGCGACACCGCTGCCATTCCGCCGCCGGTAGATCCACACGCCAACGCCGCCAACGATCGCAACCCCAACCACCGTCAGCATCCAGATATGCTTGCCGACATGCCCATGGTGATGCAGCCCGGCATATTCGTGCAGGGCCGATACCGCCAGCACGCCCGGCAGCACATGGGCGGGAGCCCAGACCAGGATCGCCGGGATGTTCACGGCGTAGAACCTTGCCGGCGCCATGCCGAGCGCGCCGGCGGTCAAAGGCACGAAGGCGCGGATCGGCGGCACGAAACGGGCGAAGAATACCGCCCAGGTGCCGAAGCGGTGGAAGAAGCTTTCGCTCTCGGCGACCGCGCGCGGATAGTTGGTCAGCGGCCAGGTGTTGAGGATCTCGCGCTGCTGCCGGTGCCCGATCCAGTAGGCCGAGCCGTCTCCCAGCACGGCGCCCGTGGCGGCGGCAAGCAGCACCCATGGCAGCTTCAGCTCACCGCCCGGAACCAGGGCGCTCAGCGCCAGGATGATAGTCGAGCCGGGGATGACCGATCCCACCACCGGGACCGCTTCGAGCAGGGCCGCCAGGAATAGGGTCAGATAGGCCAGCCACGGATGGGCGGAAACGAAGGATATGAGGGGATCAAGGAAGGACGTCACGTCGTCTCTTGAGGGGCTGGAGCTCGGAGCTTTGGACCCTACATAAGTAACCGCATACGGCCAAAGTGCCATTCGCACGGAACGGGCATGACGCGCCCGAATTTGGGCGTGATTCGCAAGGCAGCCCTCTAAAATCTGCGTTCCTTGCCTATCTAAATGAAAAGACAACGGAACTTTGATTGGTGGCCGGGCTTCTGCCGGCACGTTGTCTCTGATAGGTTGATTTTCAGCACCCAGCCGCAGCCAACGTGCGAATAACCGGTTTCGGGACCGCCCGGGACCTCGGAGGATTGATGACGACCGCCGCTCTGTCCAAAGTTGAGGAAGTTTCCGGTCAGCCCGACATGAAGGTGTCGGTGCGGCAGGTGTTCGGGATCGACAGCGATCTCGAAGTCCCCGCCTATTCCGAAGTCGATCCTCACGTGCCCGAAGTCGATTCCGACTACCGCTTCGACCGCGCCACCACGCTCGCCATTCTCGCCGGCTTCGCGCGCAACCGCCGCGTGATGGTGACCGGCTATCACGGCACCGGCAAATCCACCCATATCGAGCAGGTCGCCGCCCGCCTGAACTGGCCCTGCGTCCGCGTCAACCTCGACAGCCACATCAGCCGTATCGACCTCGTCGGCAAGGACTCGATCGTGGTCCGCGACGGCAAGCAGGTCACCGAATTCCGCGACGGCATCCTGCCCTGGGCGCTGCAGAACAACGTCGCGCTGGTGTTCGACGAATACGACGCCGGCCGCCCGGACGTGATGTTCGTGATCCAGCGCGTGCTCGAAGTCTCCGGACGCCTGACGCTGCTCGACCAGAACAAGGTGATCAAGCCGCATCCGGCCTTCCGGCTGTTCGCGACCGCCAACACCGTCGGCCTCGGCGACACCTCGGGCCTCTATCACGGCACCCAGCAGATCAACCAGGGCCAGATGGACCGCTGGTCGATCGTCACCACGCTGAACTATCTCAGCCATGACGAGGAAGTGGAGATCGTGCTGGCGAAGGCCAAGCACTATCGCACCCAGGAAGGCCGCGACATCGTCAACAAGATGGTGCGCCTTGCCGATCTCACCCGCAACGCTTTCGCCAACGGCGATCTGTCGACGGTGATGAGCCCGCGTACGGTGATCACCTGGGCCGAAAACGCCGACATCTTCGGCGATATCGGCTTTGCATTCCGCGTCACCTTCCTCAACAAGTGCGACGAGCTCGAGCGTCCCCTGGTCGCCGAGTTCTACCAGCGCTGCTTCAACGCGGAGCTGCCGGAATCGGCGGTCAACGTGGCACTGAGCTGATTTCTCTCGGTGTGTCGTCCCGGCGAACGCCGGGACCCATACCGCGTGATGTCTCGATATAACGACGCTGATAGTTTCCTGACACAGAGCGGCCGGTGGTTATGGGTCCCGGCCTTCGCCGGGACGACAGATAGGGTCAGATGACCACCTCCAACTCCAAATTCCGTAACACCAAGGAAGCGCCGACCGAGCCGTTCAAGCGCTCGGTGGCCTCCTGCCTGAAGGCGATCGCCAAGACGCCGGAGCTCGACGTCTCCTTCGCGGCCGAGCGGCCGGGCCTTGCGCCCGGCAAGGCGCGGCTGCCCGAGCCCGCGCGCAAAATGACCAAGCGTGATGCGGCAATCGTGCGCGGTCACGCCGATTCCATCGCGCTCAAGATCGCCTGTCACGATGCAAAACTGCATCGCAAGCTGATGCCCGGCAATCCGCAGGCGCGCGGCGTGTTCGAGGCGGTGGAGCAGGCGAGGGTGGAGGCGATCGGTGCGCGCCGCATGGCGGGCGTTGCGAAGAATCTCACCGCGATGCTCGACGACCATTTCCACCGCGGCAAGTTCGACGAGATCACCGACCGTGCCGACGCGCCGCTGGCCGACGCGCTGGCGATGCTGGTGCGCGAGCGCCTGACCGGCATGGCGCCGCCGACCGCCGCGAAGAAGATGGTCGATCTCTGGCGTCCCATCCTCGAAGACAAGATCGGCAAGCGGCTCGACCGGCTCGACACCCTGGTCGAGGACCAGACCCGGTTCGGCGACGCCGTGCACGATCTCCTGACGGCGCTCGATATCGGCGACGAGCGCAACGCCGACAGCGAGGACGATGACGAGAACGACGAGAACCAGGACGGCGACAACGACCAGTCCGGCGCCGAGGGCTCGCCCGATTCCGACGCTGCGCAGGAGATGAGTGCCGACCAGGCGCAGGCGTCGAGCGAGGAGATGAGCGAGAGCGCGATGGAAAGCGCGCAGGCCTCGACCTCCGACACCTTCGACGACGGCGAGCTCGGCGACGACGAGACCCCGGGCGAGGCGACGCGTCCGAACCAGCACGGCAAGAACGAACCGCGCGGGCCGGAATACCATGCCTTCGCGCCTAAGTTCGACGAGATCATCGCGGCCGAGGACCTCTGCGACCATGACGAGCTGGAGCGCCTTCGCGCCTATCTCGACAAGCAGCTCGCGCATCTGCAGGGCATCGTCGCCCGCCTCGCCAACCGCCTGCAGCGCCGCCTGATGGCGCAGCAGAACCGCGCCTGGGAGTTCGATCTCGAAGAGGGCATTCTGGACCCGGCACGCCTGTCGCGCGTCGTCACCGATCCCTATCATCCGCTGTCCTTCATGCACGAGAAGGAGGCGACGTTCCGCGACACCGTGGTGACGCTGCTGCTCGACAATTCCGGCTCGATGCGCGGACGCCCCATTACGGTCGCGGCGACCTGCGCCGACATTCTCGCGCGCACGCTGGAGCGTTGCGGCGTCAAGGTCGAGATTTTGGGCTTCACCACGCGCGCCTGGAAGGGCGGGCAATCGCGCGAAGCGTGGCTGGCCGCCGGCAAGCCGGCCAATCCCGGCCGCCTCAACGATCTCCGCCACATCATCTACAAGTCCGCCGACGCCCCCTGGCGTCGTGCGCGAAAGAATCTCGGCCTGATGATGCGCGAGGGCCTGCTGAAGGAGAACATCGACGGCGAGGCGCTGGACTGGGCGCACAAGCGCCTCCTCGGCCGGCCCGAGCAGCGCAAGATCCTGATGATGATCTCGGACGGCGCGCCGGTCGACGATTCCACGCTGTCGGTCAATCCCGGCAATTATCTCGAGCGGCATCTGCGCCACATCATCGAGGAGATCGAGACCCGCTCGCCGGTCGAGCTGATCGCGATCGGCATCGGCCACGACGTGACGCGCTATTACCGCCGCGCGGTGACGATCGTGGATGCCGAAGAGCTCGGCGGCGCCATCACCGAGAAGCTCGCCGAACTCTTCAGCGAGACCAACACCGCACCCACCCAGCCGGCCGGTCGCCCGCGACGCAAATTGCATTCGTGAGCACGCATCCATCCCGCCGCAGCTTCCTCAGGCACGCTGCGGCGGGATTCTCCACTCTCGCACTCTCCCGCTCCGCGCTGGCGCAAGGGGTGGCCGAGCCGCCGCCGCGTCCGCTTCAAGTCGAGAACGCGGTCGTCGAGCCCGTCAGCGTCGAGGTCAACGCGCGCGTCATTCCCAATTTCGAGCCGCGTGACCGCACGCGGACGCGCTTCGGCTCGCTGGAATATCGCAGCGGCCTCGTGCTGACCTCGCGCTATCGCGGCTTTGGCGGCCTGTCCGGCATCCGGCTCGACGTCAAGGGCGAGGGCTTCCTCGCGGTGTCCGACCAGGGCGGCTGGTTCACGGGTCGCATCCGCTATTCCGGCGGCAAGATGACCGGCCTCGACGAGGTCGAAGCCGCGCCGCTGCTCGGCGCCGAAGGGCGGCCGATCACGGAAAAGCGGCTGTGGTGGGATTCGGAATCGATCGCGCGCGACGGCAATTTCGTCTATGTCGGGCTCGAGCGCGTCAACCAGATCCTGCGCTACGATTTCTCCAAGGGCGGCACGCGCGCGCGCGGCGAGGTGGTGCCGGTGCCGGCGGGAATCCGCAAGCTGCCCTCCAACAAGGGGCTGGAGGCGCTGGTCGTCGTGCCCAAAGGCAAAGACCAGAACATGCCGCTGGCGGGCACCCTGATCGCCTTCTCCGAGCGCGGGCTGGATGCCGACGGCAACCTCACAGCCTTCCTGATCGGCGGCCCCTCGCCCGGCCAGTTCAGCGTGCGCCGTACCGAGAAATACGACATCAGCGACGCCGTGCTGCTGGCTAGCGGCGAGCTTCTGATCCTCGAACGCAAATTCTCCTGGTTCACCGGCGTCAACATCCGCATCCGCTCGATCCCCCTGAAATCCATCACGCCCGGCGCGCTGGTCGACGGCCCGGCGCTGTTCGCCGCCGATCTCGGCCACGAGATCGACAACATGGAAGGCATCGACGCCCACGTCACGGCTGACGGCGAGACCGTGCTGACGCTGATCTCCGACGATAATTTCTCGATGCTGCAGCGGACCTTGCTGCTGCAATTCACGCTGGCGGAGTAGTTCTCCGCCGTCGTCCCGGGGCGCGCCCCAATCTCCACTGTCGTCCCGGATCTGCACTGACGCTTGTCCGGGACGACGGCAGAATGTGTGGCGCGGTCTCGCGTCAAGCCGCGGTCGCAATGCGTGCCGCCACTACCCGCCATTCCCCGCGCGCAACTGGCAATCCGCCGCCCGCCCACTACACTCTCTCAACTGCCCCTCTCATCCCCCGGAACTCCCCCGCATGAGCGTCCTGTTTTCCCCGATCAAGCTGCGCGGCCTGACGTTGAAGAACCGCATCGTGGTGTCGCCGATGTGCCAATATTCGGCCGATGACGGCGTCGCCAATGACTGGCATTTCACCCACATCAACAATCTCAGCCTGTCGGGCGCGGCGATGTTCTGCATCGAGGCGACCCATGTCGAGGCGATCGGCCGCATCACGCCGGGCTGTCTCGGGCTCTACAGCGACGCCGCCGAAGCCGCGCTGAAGCAGGTGCTGACCTCGGTGCGCAAGCATTCAACGACCGCGATCGCGATGCAGCTCGCCCATGCGGGCCGGAAAGCGTCGAGCGCGCGGCCCTGGGACGGCGGCCAGCTGATCCCGGTGGAGCAGGGCGGCTGGCAGACGGTGGCGCCATCGGCGCTGCCGCACAAGGAGGGCGAGGCGGCGCCGCTGGCGCTGGATGCTGCGGGCCTCAAGCGCATCCGCGAGGCCTTCGTCGACAGCGCCAGGCGCGCGGAGCGCATCGGCATCGACGCCATCGAGCTGCACGGCGCGCACGGCTATCTCCTGCATCAGTTCCTGTCGCCGATCTCCAACAAGCGCACCGACGAATATGGCGGGTCTTTGCAGAACCGCATGCGCTTCCCGCTCGAAATTTACGACGCCGTGCGCGCGGCCTTCCCGCACGACAAGCCGGTTGGCATGCGGGTGTCGTCGACCGACTGGGTCGAGGGCGGCTGGGATCTGGCGCAGACGATCGAGTTCGCCAACGCGCTGAAGGCGCGCGGCGTCGACTGGATCGACGCCTCCTCCGGCGGCGTCTCGCCGCTGCAGAAGATCCCGCTCGGCCCCGGCTACCAGGTGCAGTTTGCGGAGGCCATCAAGCGCGAGACCGGATTGCCGACCATCGCCGTCGGCCTGATCACCGAGGGCAAGCAGGCCGAGGAGATCGTCGCATCCGGCAAGGCCGACATGATCGCGCTCGCCCGCGGCATGCTCTACGACCCGCGCTGGGCCTGGCACGCCGCCGCCGATGTCGGCGGCGAGGTCGAAGCCCCGCCGCAATACTGGCGCTCGCAACCCTCAACACAAAAGGCGCTGTTCGGGAGGACGACGTTCGGGGCGCGGTAGGTGTGTGTGGTTGAGGCGCGTGTGGTGCGAGAGCGGCGCACCACCGTCGTCCCTGCGAACGCAGGGACCCATACCGCGTGATCCATCGATGATCCGCGGTGTGCGTTGACAACTTAACTAAGAGTCTTCGTCAAACCACGTCCTGTGGTTATGGGTCCCTGCGTTCGCAGGGACGACAGCGGAGAATGTGGCGTGCCTTTCGCGTCTCTCACGCAACGGCATCCTCCGCACGCCCCTCACCTCCCGCATCCGTAAATCCCCCCAGCTTCCACCCCCCGCAAAACTGGCCTAACCTTGCGCGACCCAACTCCTCGCGGAGGCCTGCCATGCGGTTTCGTGTTCGCAATACGGCTCATGTGTTCGAGCGTGTCGGGCTTGCGATGGCCGGCGCGGCGTGCGGGCTGTTCGTCGGCGCCTATGTGGGATCGGCGATATCGGCGCTCACCACGCAGGGCTTTCTGCTGGTGATGATGGTGCTGGGCTTCGTCGGCTTCTATCTCGGCATCGACACGCCGCAATTGCCGTTCGACGAGGCGCATAGCGAGATCGACGCCGCCGAATTCCTCAGCGCCGCCGGCACGCTCTGCGCCACGCTGACCGCGCTCGCCTCCGTCGCCGTCATCGTGCTCCGCCTCGACCCGCATCTGGTCTGGACCTGGCTCGCTCTGCTCGGCTGGATCGCCGGCGTCGCCATGCAGATCGTCGGCGGCGCCAAAGCGAGGATGCGGAAGTAACGGGGGAATTGTTGGAGAACAATCGTGCTCCGGGCTCGCTACAACCTCTCCCGCTTGCGGGGGAGGTCGGCGCGTTCCGGGCGATGCGAAGCATCGTCCCGCGCGCCGGGTGGGGGGCTCTCTCCGCTGGGGGAATCCCTCTGCGGAGACACCCTCTCCCCAGCCCTCCCCCGCAAGCGAGGGAGGGAGCGCACCTACAGCGCAGCGGCGCTTGTGACTCCAGCGTCCCTCAAAACACCACGCCCACGCGCGTGCCGCGCTTCCAGGCGATGCGGCAGCGCTTCTTGGTGTTGACGTGCAGCAGCTCGAAGCGGTCGGGGATGTTCACCTGGCCGCCGAGATCGACGCAGGCGCCGCCGGGCGAATAGTCGATCAGCGTGCAGTTGATGACGGGCGCGCGCGGGTCGGTGATGATCTTGGCCTGGCGCGACACCAGCCCGGCAGGCTTCACGCGGGCATATTTACGCGGATACATTGGCACTCTCCTCCAATTCCGCAGGTTCTCGCGGCGGGTTCGGAGCCAATGATGGAACGCAGATGATGCGATCCAGCTAAGGCGGGCGGAAGAATTTTAATGAAAAGTAGCGGCGAAGGAAGAAAGCGGCGGTAGCGGGGTGGGGGTTCGCCTCAGACTCCCCTGTCGTCCCTGCGAAAGCAGGGACCCATACCGCGTGATTCATCGATTGCGCGCGGTAGCAATCCCGAACGACTGATCGTCGCCAGACCCCTCCCTGTGGTTATGGGTCCCTGCTTTCGCAGGGACGACAGCGGTGATGTTGGCGCGCACCTGCACCCGTCAATGAGAGCGCCGCTCTCCTCACACCCCCACCGTCTCCGCCTCCGCATGCTGCGGCCCCACCGGCATCGGCACCGTCACATAGTCCTTCGGCAGATTCACCGGCCGGTAATCCGGCTCCACCGCCATCCGCTTCAACACGCTCTCATGCACATGCGCGCCTTCGGGGATGGGGCGCGGCTCGCAATCGGGGATGTAGAAGCCGAAATAAACCTTCCGCTCCGGCCACTCCTTGTACTTTGCGCTCTTCGGCAAGAACTCCAGCAGCCGCCAGCCCGCCGTCATCGAATTGTGCAGCATGCCGGTCTTCCCGGTGTAGGCCGGCTCGACATACTGGAACGGTGAGTTCTTGCGCTGGATTCCCCAGGCGAGCTGCTTGATGGTCGCCGGGTTGAAGTTCAGCCCCGCCTTCTCCGCCTCGTCGATCATCCACAGCAACGGATATTTGGAGTCCCCGCTCTCGGCTTCCGGATAGCCGCCGCCGACGTCGCTGTGCACGCCGGCGAACCACACCTGCAGAATGTCCTGCGGCACCTTCTTTTCATCAGGGACGTAGCGGTTGCTCCAGAACTCCTGCGGCTCTTCGTATTTTTTCAGGCGGAACATGCAGCGCCGCTCGTCGATCGCGATCGCCTGCCGGAAGATCTTGACGCTGGGATTGCGCAGCGTGAAGGCGAGCTCCTCCAGGCTCGGCCAGAACAGCCGGTCGGCGCGCGGCACGATCACGCTCGCCACCGTGTCCCACACGCCGATGAAGTGGATGGTCGGCCAGCGCGTCGAGGTGATGCGCGCGAACTGCGCCGCGAGATCGAACTCGTCCTTCGGCAGCGGCCCCTGGTCGTCGAAGGCGACGTTCCTGAGGTCTTCGATGTCGTTGCCGCGCCCGGTGCCGGAATATTGCTTGTAGGCGACGAGGCCGCTTCCTGCGAGGTTCGCCTGCTCCGGCCTGATCAGCCCGACCTTGTGGATCAGCCCCGCCAGCACGCGCACCGTGTAGGCCCCGCGCGAAAAGCCGAACAGATAGATCTTGTCGCCCGGCGCGTAATGCTCGACCAGGAAGCAATAGGCGCTGAGCACATTGTCATCGAGCCCGTAGCCGGTCGCGAGCCCCAGCACCAGGTTGATATTGGCCTTGAGCCGGTGCCACGTCGTCGGCTCCGTCACCGTGCCGACCCCGGGATCGTAAAACACCATCTGCCGCGGCTGCGTCTTCTCGGTCTTGCGCAAGCAGCGATACAGCTTCAGGACGTTGGAGATGTTCTCGCTGATCTCATTGCCGGTGCCGTCACAGCAGATGACGAGGTTTTTCGGGGAGGGGTTGGGGGCGGGGTCGCGCGCGTGGTCCATGGGATACGCCTCGGGGGGATGCTACCGGGGCGAGTATAGCGGAAAGGGATGGCAGCGAGGAGACGAAGGCGTCCTCGCAGGCACCGAGCCCCCATTGTCCCATCATCTGTTGACATTAACCCCTTGTTAACCATGCGGTTGCCTAATGTTGACGATGGGGGGATCACCATGTCGGCCCATGTGACGCGACCGAGGTTGATGCCTGTTTCGACCGATCCGGCCATCCGGTCGGTGGCGAGGCTGGCGGTTCGCGCCAAGGCCGTCCTACAGGGCAAAGCGCCTGTCCTACGGAGCAAAGCCATGTTCGGAAAGGACGACTTAGTGGACAATCTCAGCCGCGATCTCGATCGCGCGCGCGGACGACGCGATGCGCTCGCATCCGAAGCCACGACCCTGACGGCCCAGATCGCCGAAATCGAAGCGCGCCTCATCGAAGAGAAGAAAAGGCGGGAGCGTGAGCGCGTCCTGAGCGAGATCGAAATGATCAAGACGCGAGTGAAGCAAGCCGCCGGTGCGTTTGCGCCCGTCGTCGACGGTCTCTCCAGCGCGATCGAATCGGCTGCGGCCGTCGTGCCCGAGGCGCGCGAGCTCAATAGTTTCCTCGTGTCGGTGGCGACCGAGATCGACAGCGTGCTCGATCCCCTCTTGCGCGAACTGGATCAGCGTGCGGATGCGGTGCGATCCGGACAGGCCGCGCTGGACTTGCCGTGTTCGGCCGTTGAAGCGCCGCCGATCGAGCTGCCGAAAGACACCAACGAACGCCTGCTTCGCTTTCCGGCCTGGCTGTCGCGCGACAAGGAGCCGGACAAGAAGGAAACCGCGGAGAGCCCGCGCAGCACGGCAGCGTGAATGATCTGCGCGCTCTAAGCGCGCGGATCTGGAGCAGGATGGCTTTTGGTTGGATCGAGCGGGCCGCGCGCTCGCTCAACCTCTCCCGCTTGCGGGCAGGGCTATCGCTTATGGCGTGCACGATGCGGCGGCATTGGCAGTCGGCTCCCTCTCCCGCTTGCGGGGGAGGGCTGGGGTGGGGGCTGTCTCCGCATTGGGATTGTTGAGAATTGCGGCGAATGTCCCCGTGGTGAGAACCCTCACCCGCCGCGCTCGGGACGATGCTTCGCATCGCCCGAGGCGCGTCGGCCTCTCCCGCAAGCGGGAGAGGCGGAGCAAGCCCACGGTCCTCGTGAAATTCATATGCGATAGCCCTGCGCTTGCGGGGGAGGTCGGCGCGAAGCGCCGGGGGGGCTTTTTCCACATCGGGAGTGTCCCATTGCGGAAGCACCCTCTCCCCAACCCTCTCCCGCAAGCGGGAGAGGGAGCCACCGCGTGCGTGGCTAGAACAAGGCTAATCTCAGCGCGTTGTCGCGTAGCAGCGATTTAGTTCCGGCATTGGCAACCGCGGCTCTCGCCACCCCCTCAGTTGGCGGCGCGGCGCAGGAAGGCCGGGATATCGAGAACGGCCTCGTCGGGCGCATTGCGCGCAGCGGTGCGGCCGTAAGGATCGAGCGGCCGGTCGGCCGCCTGGCGCGCATGGTCCAGTGCCGGCCGTGCCGGTGGCCCCACCGGGTGGTGCGGCTGCGGGCGGAGGGGCGGGCTGCCCGCTTGCGGAATGGGTGCGCTGCGCTCGATGCGATCGGCGATGCGGCGGCTGTCGTTGCGCAGCCTGCCGGCAAGCTGCGTGAGGGCGGTTTCCACCGGCAGCGCCTGCGCCGGGTCGAGATTGTCGATACCGGTCGCCACCACCGAGACGCGGACGATGCCCTCTAAGCTTTCGTCAAAGGACGCGCCGACGATGATGTTGGCGTCCGGGTCGGCCTCGTCGCGAATGCGGCTGGCCGCTTCGTCGACCTCGTACAGCATGAGATCCTTGCCGCCGGTGATGGAGATGATGAGGCCACTGGCGCGCTTGATCGAGGGGTTCTCGATCAACGGATTGGAGATCGCGGCGACGGCGGCGGCGAGCACGCGCTTCTCGCCGGAGGCCTCGCCCCGTCCCATCATGGCCTTGCCCTTCTCCTTCATGACGGAGAGGACGTCGGCAAAATCGAGATTGATCAGGCCTTCCTTGACGATGAGGTCGCTGATGCAGGCCACGCCCGAATAAAGCACCTGGTCGGCAAGGGCGAAGGCATCGGCGAATGTGGTCTTGTCGCTGGCCACCCGGAACAGGTTCTGGTTCGGGATGATCAAGAGGGTGTCGACCGTCTTCAGCAGCTCCTCGATGCCGGCCTCGGCGAAGCGCATGCGGCGCTGGCCCTCGAAGTAGAACGGCTTGGTGACCACGCCGATCGTGAGAATGCCGAGCTCACGCGCGGTCCTGGCGACGACCGGCGCAGCCCCGGTGCCGGTACCGCCGCCCATGCCTGAAGTCACGAACACCATGTGCGCGCCGGTCAATTGATTGCGGATCGCATCGATGGCCTCCTCGGCTGCGGCGCGGCCCAGTTCCGGCTGCGAGCCGGCGCCGAGGCCTGCGGTGACATGTGTGCCGAGCTGGATGAGGTGCTTCGCCTTCGACATGGCCAGCGCCTGCGCGTCGGTGTTGGCGACCACGAACTCGACCCCTTGCAGCCCGGCCGTGATCATGTTGTTGACGGCGTTGCCGCCTGCGCCGCCGACACCGAACACGACGATGCGGGCCTTCATTTCATGAATATCGATATTGCCAGCCATTTTTCCCTCGCGATTGGTCCGGCAAGCCGGGGATGGAGAAGTCTTCGAGTGCTACCTGCAAGCATGATCCGGAAAAGTGCGAGCGGTTTTCCGAAAAGATCATGCTCGAACAAAAACTAGAGCGCGATGACGATTCATCCCAATCTCATCGCGCTGTAGCCGCGCGGTCTGCTTTGACGATGGCGGCGGCCAGATGTCCCAATCGACGCGCGGCGTATCCTGCGATCGTCCCGCCAGGGCGGCGATCGCTCCGCAGCGCCGTCACTTCGTCTTCCAGTCGTGCCGCCCATGCATTGGCGGCCGTCGTCTCGGCGGCCGCCTGCGTCAGCTCGACGGCGAGGCGATCGGCGCGCTCCCGCTCGCGTTCGAACACCGCCCTGTAGGCGGTTGCGACGTCTTCGAGCCGCGCGATCTCCGCCTTGAAGGACTCGACCTTGATTGCCTCGATCCTTGCGATGGAGGCATCGATGGGGTCTGCCCGGCGGGCACGTCGCGGGCGGGGCGTGTACCGGAGCTCGGCGAGATCAACGCTCACCAGGGCCTTGCCGTCATCCGAACGCGAGCGCGGCAGCCCGCGACGTCTCGCCAGCGACCGCGCGGCCTCGCGCGAGATATTGAGGCGGGCACTGAGATCGGCATACGTCAACAACGCAACGCACATCGGCGCTTCTCCTGGAGCGAACCGGGAAGGCAATTCGAGCTAATGATGGCTGGACGATTACAGCAGGCTAGGGTGCGTTGGTTAATGAACGGTTAACGGGCGCGGAGGGTGTTTACGAGTGCCCGCCACCGAGCCGCCCCCCGGGATCGGAGAGCACCATCTGCCGCGAATGCGTCTTGTCCGTCTTGCGCAGGCAGCGAGATAGAGCTTCGGGACGTGGAGGTGTTCTCCGAAAGGAGATTTGCGCAGCGACTGCTCTGCTTTTCTGGCACGGTGCGGGGCTGATGTGGCGCTTATTGGCGCGGTAGCCGGCCTCACAAGTCAGCGAGGAAACCTGGAACGCAGAGGATTGAACCGGCTCTGCCCTACGGCACTATTTGAATCTTCTTCTTACGGACCTTGTAGCCGTATGATTGCAAGCGCCGCTGTGCGTTTCGGAGAGCGACCTTGCTAAAGAAAGGGATATCGAGCGCGTTGTTTGACTTGCTAATTATGGCAAAGATGATTTCCCACTCCCTTGGATCCGGCGCTTCATCGGTATTGGCCCATTTGTAAGCTGCGGGCAGTTTTTCATTCACTGATTTCCGAAACTTGCCGTCCGAGACGAAAAGCTCGCCTGATACGACGCCTTGATTGAAAAGATGGCTCAAATGACTTGAGCCGCCGTAGCGCTTAATGTGAACGAGCTGCTTCGTGTCGGTCAGCACGTCGCAGAATTCGATTGTGCTGTGAGCGCCGCCGTAACTCACTAGCTTCCGATCCATGCAGCAGGCATTACCTACGACCGAAGGAACGTACTCGTTGTATTCCCCCTCGCTTGCATGAGCGTAATGGGGAAGTGGGATTTGGGATTCGGGAATAGCATTGTAATCTTGAATTACGAGCTTACTGAAGTCCCCTGCGACCTCGTACCATTTGCCTTGGTTGAGTATGAATACCCGTTCGCCGATGACTGTCTCGGCATATAAGCAGTTGTACGCGCTCCAACGGTCAATCTCCGAGTCTGCCTTGCTCGATATCGCGTAGATAAGACGCGACTTCAGCACACCGATCGTTAGGTCTACTGTATTCAGGCTCGATAAGAAATCTTGGATGTCGAGGTCGTTCTTTAGGTCAGAACTCTTCGCTTTGGAGTACTTGAACCCTTGGATGTCGACCCAATCGACAACGATCGGAGGCGCCATCCACACTCTATCGAGATCACCGTTCTTTAGACGCTCGAGCAGATTCTCGTTGAGTTGATCCCGCTGTGTCGGATCTCGGATGTCTCGAATCTGATCGATCCAGTCAAAATCTGTTTTGTATTCGTTGCTTTCATACCGCTGCAGGCATGCGGGTAGGAACGCGCATATTTCGCTTCGGTCGATTTTAACTGCGATAGAAAGACTATCGCGTCCCGAAATTAACTTACCAAGTAGGGGAACTCTTGAGCGCCCGGTCACGGCATTGACTAGGTCTTGCTCGATATCAATACCAAAATTGGCGGTCTCCCCAGCGCGACTGATTTGTTCTCGGCTTTGTTCGCAATAGCTCCGAGACTAGTCTTGTCGATGCTGCGGAGGCTCTTAGGGTCAACGCTATTCAAGACAACCTTTAGGCCGAAGCGCTCTTCGATTACGCCGTCCTGCAAGATTAAACGACCATAGCCGAATGCGATGGCAAAAGTTCGATTGGCTCCGTTCCAGGGAACCGTTACAAGCAAGAGGGCTTTGGCGCCTGCGGAGAAAATCGCAAACAAGCCATCGAGTTCATTAAGAAAAAAGTCCTTGAGCCAAGTTGGAGGCTTTGTGTGAGACTCGTGCAAATATAGTCTCCCAACGCCGGCTATTGCATGCTCCTTGTGACCCTGCTTGACGATGGCTTCAGATGCCGAAAATTCGTCCTTGATTAGATATATGTTCAGCTTGTTCGTCTTGTTACCCAAGTCAGCTCCCTCCCTTGGTTGAGAGCCGGAGGTGAGTTTGCCAAGTGCGCCTATCGATTACGCTGCGAAGGTCTATCTTCTGTCCTTCCTCGCGCGGAAAACGCGTGTTTATTAATGATACTGGAGATTGGGAGACTTGCTCCAGTTCTTCGATGAACTTGATTGTGTCGATCAAACCGTCGCGCGTCTCGATTTGCCGCGTGTAAGTAGTCGGCGAAGGTGAGCACGATGTCTGTGGGAGCATTTAGAACGCATGCGTCGCGAAACTGATCCCACTCAAACCAACCGACTCTTCGTGGACGTTTTGTTGTCGAAGTGATTTCAAGCTTCGTGATTTCGTCGGGGTCGAGGCCGGCGTGAAGTGCGACCTCTGCGAAAGTGACCTCGTGCTTGAGGGAGCCTGAGGTCTCTTTGCCGCCATCAGGATTTCCGACGCGTATTGGAGTCGGGCGGATCACCATAAGAATGCGTCTAACACGAGAAGGGGATATTCCGGCCTCAGCCAAGCATCCCGCGACATTCGTGTCTCGCGAGGTGACATATGGATACTGGCCATGGAAAATACTCAGGCCGCTTCCTTGCGTGCCTTCCAAGAGTATTGATTGGCCATCTCTGTATGCCCGCTCAAGATGGCGGACTATCGAGCCTCGGTATGGAGCCGCATCGCCAACATAAGGCTTAAGTTCTGGAACGTCCCGAGCTAATCTGATTGCGCCCGGCTTCCGAAGAAGAATTCGGCGTGCAGCCGCAGCGCCGCTACCTCTACCGGTCGATGCAATGTTTTTCTTTAGCTCTTCCTCTTGGGAGAAATCGTCATCCTCAATGATCATAGCTTGAGGGTCGATATACAGCCTCTCGGGAGTAACCCCGCAGTCCGCTATTTCGGTTAGAAGTGCGGGTACGAAAATGGTCATGCCGGGGCCAAGCAATAGTTTGGCCTTTGCGTCCCGGGCGCCCGACGGCAATTGATGATATGTATATACGCCGGACGGACTAGAGACCGTATGACCCGCGTTCGGTCCTCCAACTCTAACTAAAATGTCGTACTCATTGGCTAGATATGCAGCGATATGGCCTTTTCCTTCGCTGCCGTACATTCCTCCAACAATTACGTCCACACATCGCACGTCCGGGCCACTATACAAGCCGAGTCTTGCTGCGACGCGCACCAGCGTATCCGCGCTATCAGTTCGTGCCGTGTTGATACGCACGTCGGCATCGCGCTTGAACGCACTTATGTCGTTCTCGTTCTTGATCAGATCCGCATCAGTATAGCTCTGATCGGCTTCATCTGGTCGCTCGGCATTCTTCTTCTGATAGCGTTGCTCTAGCACCCTCTTGGGAGCCCATAAGTGTGCATGAATTACACGAAAACCGTGATGAGTACGAAAAAGTTGAAGTTGATCCCATGTACGTACATTGTCGACGACGATCGGCCGGTCAAATTCAAGTCTCGATGCCTCTTCGATTACTTCGAGAAGAAGCCAGCGATGATTGGTGTCGCTATCGAGTTCGTCTCCTAAGGCTTGTAACGCTAATCGGTCAGTTTGCCTGCTTCGCTGCTCCGCAATATTCCTGAGAACACCGCTGGTGCTGACCAAGTGGTAGCCAAACTCTCGAGTCAAGCGGAGAGCCAACTCCGACTTGCCGGTGCAAATGTGGCCGCTGATCAGGACTACCTGACGCATTCTCGCTCTCCAAAAAAGTGGATGAGACTCGTCCTTGGGAGTTATTGCCCCTCTGCTTGCTCCGATCGTCAGAGTCTCAATGTGCTTTCGCTCGAAGCGCCGAGTGGCGCCGTGCGACAAATAGATCCAATAGTCTTTTGACTTCCTCGTCCTTCGGAGGAAGCGATTAACGCAATCGATCGAATTCTAGTCCGTTGCCGCGCCACTCTGGGTCTTGCATCGCCTGCGCGATGAAGTCGTCGACGGACTCCGCGTGAACTGTGCTGCGCGGGTATTCGCCAGGAGGTGCCGATAGTTCAATCTTCCAGGGAGTCTGCAATTGAGTGAGTACTGTGCGGGCGGTTACCAGATCGTCATCCGAGTAGCAGAGAACAGTTGTGTCATCGGGAAGTTTGAGGTCGCCGTGAATTAAAACTTCTATCATCGTACCCCGCGACAAGTGCATCGCGAGCATCGACAGCTTATCGTCGTCGGTTCGAGCGATCGGGATTTGATGGCCTAAATAGTAGCGCCCATTGGTCTTCGATTCCGGGGCGCCTCGTTTCTTGCCGCGTTTGAGATATCTCGTCATCGCGACGTTGAAGCGGCAAAGGCTGAAGGGCCTCGCTTCTATTGCTGCAACCGGAACGCTCAATGCGATATGGGGAAATCCGGCGCCGAGCTTCGCCTTCAAGATGCGAGGCTGCCGATCGAGGGTTAAGTGTGCATATGACCCAAAACCACGTGCGACGTCTTGGCCGCGAGACATGGATCGAAGATGTGTCGACTTAAAGCCGGCGGCATCCAACGAAGGCTTACTCAGAATTGCTCGCGAGCGGGCAATGAACGGCAAATAGTGCAGGGGCGCATAGTGCTGAACGTACTCGACGCCGCTAGCCGAAAGAGCTCCCATGGGGAATTTTCTAAGTATCTACAAGTTAAAGTAGCGGCGAGAGGCCACCACACTATTCGGAGGGATGTCAATATCCGGATATTTAAACGCGAAGGGTATCCCCAAAAACAAAAACGGCCGGATCTTCCGATCCGGCCGCAACGCAAACTCTTACTGGCTAAGCCTACGCCACGCGACGCAACGTAGCCCCCGCCCAATTCTAAAAAACTTAGCTGGCCTTCTTGGCCGGCGCGGTCGTCGGGCCGACCTTCTTCTGGATGGCGCGCTTCAGCTCGAGGGCGCGCGGCGACAGGACGTCGGCGTTGGCCTTGAGCAGGAAGGCATCGAGGCCGCCATTGTGGTCGACGCTCTTGACCGCGTTGGTCGAGACGCGCAGGCGCACGTTGCGCTCCAGGGCTTCGCTGATGAAGGTCACGTTGACCAGGTTCGGCAGGAAGCGGCGCTTGGTCTTGATGTTGGAGTGGCTGACCTTGTGGCCGACGAGGGGGCCCTTGGCCGTCAGTTCGCAGCGGCGAGACATGGCATAAATCCTTAGAGCTGATCCCCCAACGATTGCGGCCGCCATTCTGGGCGCCACGGGGGCTAATTCTTTTGTCCTTGCAGGGAGCGGGCGGACGTATAGGGGGGAAGGGGCGGGTAGTCAAGGTTTTGGGCGGGGATTTGCGCGCCACGACAGGTGTCATCGCCCGGCTTGACCGGGCGATCCAGTACTCCGCGGCGGCGCGGCTGACCAGGGGGGCCGCGGCGTACTGGATGCCCCGGTCAAGCCGGGGCATGACGGCGGAGTGGGTGGAGGTAGGTGAGCGCTCCCGGCGCCCCCGATCACCAAAACGGCAATGTTTGTCGCGCCTTACCATCACATAAAGGGCGTATTCGGGCCTGAAGACTCCGGTGGAGTTCCCGGCTCGACCCGCCCGGACACATTGTTTGCCGCGGTTTTTGGCTTAAGTAACAACCGTCGCGCCCCGATTGGATTGTTTCGTGCTCACAACGTCGCCTCTCGCGCCAGAACAGCGCTCAGTCCGCCCGCGCGTTGCCGGCTGGCTGGCGGCGCTTTGCGGCGTGGTGGTGGCGTGGGGCGCGGTGCCGGCGGCGGCGCAGGGCAAGCTCGAGGCGCAATATGAGGCCTCGCTGGCCGGCATTCCCGTCGGCAAGGGCGCATGGAACATCGACATCCAGGACGACGTGTTCTCGGCGGCGGCCGCGGGCGGCACCTCGGGGCTGCTGAAGTCGTTCACCGGCGGGTCCGGCACCGGCGCTAGCCAAGGGCGCATCGTTGGCGGCGCGCTGGTGGCGACCGGCTACCAGGCCTCCACCACCACCTCGAAGAAGACCGAAGAGATCCGCATCACGCTCGACAAGGGCAATGTGAAGGATTTTGCCATCCTGCCGGAGCCGCCGGTCGATCCTGACCGTATCGTCGTCACCGACGCACATCGCCGCGGCGTCTGGGACCCCATGACGGCTTCGCTGCTGCGCGTGCCCGGCAATGGCGACCCCGTCTCGCCGGACGCCTGCCACAACTCGGCCCCCGTATTCGACGGCCGCATGCGCTACGATCTGAAGCTCGATTTCAAGCGCATGGAGAGCGTGAAGGCGGAGAAGGGCTATCACGGCCCGGTGGTGGTCTGTTCGCTCTACTTCGTCCCCGTCGCCGGCTACATCCCGGACCGCCCCGTGATCAAATACCTCGCCGCCCAGCGCAACATCGAGATCGCCTTTGCCCCGGTCGCCGGCACCCGCATCCTGGTCCCGTTCTGGCTGAAAGTGCCGACGCCGCTGGGGCCGGCCATGCTGGAAGCCACCAGCTTCATCACCACGGCCCAGCCGCCAAGGGTGGCGAAGACGCAGTAGGCGGCTGTTTCCGCGCCTGTCCTTTGTTAACTCGTCACCCTGAGGTGGCCGCCTCTTTGGCGGCCCTCGAAGGGCGACAGCCCGGCTCTCACCGCGAGGAAACCAGCGCCAGCCGCCGCAACCGGGCCGTCCATCCTTCGAGGCTCCCGGCGCGGTGCTGGGCACCGCGCCACTCGCACCTCAGGATGACGGAAGAAGTGTCGTGATTTCAACCACCTACCTACTGTGCATGGGGTTGTTTTCGCGAAAACGAGTTTGGGCGGCCTCGATCCTGGAATCCATTTGACTCCTCCGCGATTCTGATTCGACTCCGCGCCGTCCCCAACTTAAGGGTTTGCGCCATCGAAACGTCACTTGTACGGCGGCCCAAAACTCCATCTAGTTGCAGCCAACAAGACTCCCGCGACATGTTGCGTGAACGGAACATGACTCCAGAGGGAGTCAGCGATTCGGCCGCGATTCGTTCTAGAGTCGTTCCGAAGCTTAAAGCCAACGGGAAAAGCGTCGCAAAGTGAGACAGTTGCGCGAGGTTTGGGGAGGCGCCGGATTCTCCGCTGCCACATCCCGTCACCCTGAGGTGGCCGCTTCTTCAGCGGCCCTCGAAGGGCGACGGGCCCGGCTGGCGCCGCGGACATTCGCTGGGTTGGCACCCGGGCCGTTCATCCTTCGAGGCTCCCCATGCGGCGCGATGCGCCGCATGGCTCGCGCCTCAGGATGACGGGCTGATGGTGGGCGGATCAGCCCCCAAGCCCCGCCCCCGCCCCAGACAGCACTGACATTCGCCCAAATCGCCACTACCTAATCCCCCAGATGCCCTTTTCCTCCTCCCCCTTCGCTTCCGAGCGCGCGCCGTCCGATCGGGTGGCTGGCGCCGGCGTCACTGCGGTGCTCGGGCCGACCAACACCGGCAAGACCCATCTCGCCATCGAGCGGATGCTGGCGCACCCGTCCGGGATGATCGGGCTGCCGCTGCGCCTGCTCGCGCGCGAGGTCTACAACAAGATCGCTGGCAGGGTCGGCGCCGAGGCGGTCGCGCTCGTCACCGGCGAGGAGAAGATCAAGCCCAGGAATCCGCGCTATTGGGTGTCGACCGTCGAGGCGATGCCGCGCGACCTCGACCTCTCCTTCCTCGCCGTCGACGAGGTCCAGATCGCCTCCGACCTCGAACGCGGCCACGTCTTCACCGATCGCATCCTCAACCGCCGCGGCCGCGACGAGACGCTGCTGCTCGGCGCCGCCACGATGCGCCCGATCATCGAGCGGCTGCTGCCTGGCGTCTCCATGATCACGCGGCCGCGCCTGTCGCAGCTCGAATTCGCCGGCGACCGCAAGATCACGCGCCAGCCGCGCCGCACCGCCATCGTCGCGTTCTCGGCCGACGAGGTCTACGCCATCGCCGAGCTGATCCGCCGCCAGCATGGCGGCGCCGCCGTGGTGCTGGGCTCGCTTAGCCCACGCACGCGGAACGCGCAGGTGGCGATGTTCCAGAACGGCGATGTCGATTATCTCGTTGCCACCGATGCCGTCGGCATGGGCCTCAATCTCGACGTCGACCACGTTGCGTTTGCCTCCGACCGCAAGTTCGACGGCTACCAGTTCCGTAGGCTGACGCCGTCCGAATTCGCGCAGATTGCGGGGCGTGCCGGCCGTGCCACGCGCAACGGCACCTTCGGCACCACCGGCCGCTGCGCGCCGTTCGAGCCCGAGCTCGTCAACGCGCTGCAGAACCACACTTTCGATCCCGTGAAGATGCTGCAATGGCGCAACGCCAGGCTGGATTTCTCCTCGCTCGGCGCGCTCCAGGTGTCCCTGAACCTCGCCCCCGGCCACGAGGCGCTGACGCGCGCCCCGGTCGCCGAGGACATGCGCGTGCTCGATCACGCCGCCCGCGACGTGGAGGTGCGCGATATCGCGCATGGCAAGGCGGCGGTGGAGCGGCTGTGGGAGGCCTGCCAGGTCCCCGATTACCGAAAATTGTCGCCGGCCGCCCATGCCGAGCTGGTGACCACGCTGTACGGCTTCCTGATGCGGAAGGGATGCATTCCCGACGCCTGGTTCGAGGCCCAAATCACCCAGGCCGACCGCATCGACGGCGATATCGACACGCTGTCGGCCCGGATCGCGCAGATCCGCACCTGGACCTTCGTCGCCAACCGCCCGGACTGGCTGAAAGACCCCGAACGCTGGCAGGGGATCGCGCGGGAGGTCGAAAATAAATTATCGGATGCGCTCCATGAACGCTTGACTGAGCGTTTCGTTGATCGCCGGACCAGTGTATTGATGCGCCGCCTGCGGGAGAACACGAGCTTGAATACTGAAATCGGCAAGACCGGCGAAGTCATCGTCGAAGGCCATGTCATCGGCCGCCTCGACGGCTTCACCTTTGCACCGGATGCGGCGGAAGCCGGCTCGGATGCGAAAGCCTTGCAGGCTGCAGCGCAAGCGGTGCTCGCCGGCGAGATCAACACGCGCGCCGAAAAGCTCGGCAACGCGCCGGACGATCAGTTCGTGCTGACCTCCGAAGGCATCATCCGCTGGACCGGCGATGCCGTGGCGCGGCTGTCCGCCGCAGAGGACGCGCTGCATCCGCGCATCCGCATCATCTCCGACGAGCGCCTGACCGGCGGCCCCCGCGAGAAGGTGCAGGCCCGGCTCGAGCTCTGGCTCAAGACCCATGTCGAGAAGCTGCTCGGACCGATGTTCGAGCTCTCCAAGGCCGAGGACGTCACCGGCATCGCCCGCGGCATCGCCTATCAGCTCGTCGAGGCGCTCGGCGTGCTCGAGCGTCCGAAGATCGCCAACGAGCTGAAGGATCTCGACCAGCCCTCGCGCGCGGTGTTGCGCAAATACGGCGTCCGTTTCGGCGCCTATCACATCTATTTCCCCGGCCTTTTGAAGCCCGCCGCGCGCGCGCTCGCGGCGCTGCTCTGGGCGCTGAAGCAGGACAATGTCGATCTGTCCTCGCTGTCGGGCGCGCAGCATCTGGCATCCTCGGGCCGCACCTCGTTCCCGGTCGACAAGGCCCTGCCGCGCGATGCCTATCGCGTGCTCGGCTACAAGCAGGCCGGCGAACGCGCCGTGCGCGTCGACATTCTGGAGCGTCTTGCCGATCTGATCCGTCCGGCGCTGGCCTGGCGCGAGAACGCGTCCGGCGAAAAGCCGGCCGGCGCCTTCGACGGCCGCGGCTTCGTGGTGACGCAGGCGATGACCTCGCTCACTGGTTCGGCCGGCGAAGATTTTGCGTCGGTCCTGCGCGCGCTCGGCTATCGCATGGAGAAGCGTCCGCCGCTGCCGCAAAAGCCGGCCGTGGTGGAAACGGTCGCGGCCGAGACGCCGCCGGCTGAAGGCAGCGCCGAATCCGCGACAGAGACCTCGACCGAGACCGCCGCAGAGGCCGTTGCCGGCCTGCCGGCGGAGGCTTCCACCGAAGCGGTCGCCGAGCCGGTCACCGTCGAAGATGCGCCCGGCATGGAGCTGCAGGACGAGCCGGCTCAGGAGGCCGAGCCCGCGCTCGAAGCCTCTCCCGAGGCCCCCGTCACGCCCGAAGACGCCCCCGGCATTGCGCCGCCGGCGGAAGAGCCCGTTGCGCCCACCGAGGCTGCTGGCCTCGAAGCCGCTCCGGCCGAGACGGCCGCAACCGAAGCCGCCGCGTCACCCGACGCCGCCGCGCCTGTCGAAGCTGCGGCGACGCCCGCCGAGCCCGAGCTGATCGAGGTCTGGCGCCCCGGCGGCCGTCACGAGGACCGCAAGCCGCGCCACGAGCGCCATCGCCACCAGCGTCACCACCATCAGCGTCCGCAAGGAGGCGCAGAGGCAGGTGCCGCGCCCGCGGAAGGCGGGGCCGCACAAGCAGCCGACGGCGCCAAGCCGGGCCAGCGTCATGGCGGCCATCGCAGGGACGGCGGCAGAGACTTCCGCAAGCCGCGCGAAGGTGGCGAAGGCGCGCCGCGTCCCGAGGGGCGCGACGACAGGAACCGCCGCTTCGAGGGCAAGGATCGCGACAACAAGGGGCGCGATCGCGACAAGGGCAAGTTCGGCGGAGATCGCGACAAGGGCCGTGACAACCGCGGCCGTGACCGCGACAAGGGCCGCGACCGCCAGGGTGGACCCTCGCTGCGTCCCTACGCCTCGAGCGCAAATCCGCGCGAGCGCGATCGCCCGGCCGATCCGAATTCGCCCTTCGCCAAGCTCGCGGCGCTGAAAGAGCAGCTGTCCGGCCGCAAGGAGTAATCCCACGACGACCGAGCGGCAGCGCCTCGACAAATGGCTGTGGCACGCGCGGGTGGTGAAGGCGCGCACCTCCGCGGCCGAGCTCGTCGGGTCGGGCCACGTTCGCGTCAACGGCGAGCGTGAAAAGTCGCCGGGGCATGCGATCAAGATCGGCGACGTCATCACCGTCGCGCTCGATCGCACCGTGCGGGTGTTGAAGGTCACCGGCTTCAGCGAACGCCGTGGCGATGCTGCCGCGGCGCGGGTGCTCTTTGAGGAGCTAAGCGAAGCGAAACGCAATTAATTGCGTTTCGAATTCAGTTCTTGGTCGATCAAACACACAAAGCCGTCATGATCGGGCCTTCCCGACCTTGCAGCGCAGGGCCATACGCGCTACGCAAGCCGCGACTTTTAAAAGAGCTTTTCGGAGCGTTGGATGACTTACGTCGTCACTGAAAACTGCATCAAGTGCAAGTACACCGACTGCGTCGAGGTCTGCCCGGTCGACTGCTTCTACGAGGGTGACAACATGCTCGTCATCCACCCGGACGAGTGCATCGATTGCGGCGTGTGCGAGCCGGAATGCCCCGCCGACGCCATCAAGCCGGACACGGAACCGGGCCTGGAAAAGTGGCTTTCGGTCAACGCCGACTACGCCAAGAGCTGGCCGAACATCACCCAGAAGAAAGAATCACCTGCCGACGCCAAGGAATTCGACGGCATGGAAGGCAAGTTCGAGAAATATTTTTCTCCGAACCCCGGCTCCGGCGACTGAATCGGGCTCAAACTTAACCCTAATAGCGGCGCTTCCGCCGAAAACCAGCCCTCAAGACCCCTAAATCATTGATTTTTGCGGGAAATGTGCTATATTGGGCACATTAAGCCGAACCCTGTCAGCCCCGTTGGCCCCGCTGGGTTCCCGTGAAACCAAATGTCGAACAGGGGCGTGGCAGTTTCCGCGCGCAGGCTGTGTCACAGAAAACGCGTAAAAAGAGTACTTCAGCGAGGGCTTCCCATAAGGAGGCCAAAAAAGTCGCCGCGGCCAGCCGTAGCGCATCCAAAGGTCGGACCGCGACGAAGGCGCCGGCTGCAAAGTCCTCGAAGAACAAAAGAAGCGCAATGCCTAACAAGACTGCCAAACCGGCCGCGAAAGCGACCGTTGCCAAGCCTGCTGTCAAGCCCGTTGCCGCCAAGGCTCCCGCTGCCAAGCCCGCCGCGTCGAAGGCTCCCGTTGCTGCTCCTGCCAAGGCTCCCGTTGCTGCCGCCAAGCCCGCTGTGAAGCCGGCGGCTGCTGCGCCGAAGGTCGAGGAAAAGAAGGTCGTGACCCAGCGTCAGGGCTTCAAGGCCAATGAATTCGTCGTCTATCCCGCTCACGGCGTCGGCCAGATCCTGGCCATCGAGGAGCAGGAGATCGCCGGCGCGAAGCTCGAGCTGTTCGTCATCAACTTCATCAAGGACAAGATGACGCTGCGCGTGCCGACCGCCAAGGTCGCCAATGTCGGCATGCGCAAGCTGTCCGAGCCGGCGCTGGTGAAGAAGGCGCTGGAGACGCTCAAGGGCCGCGCCCGCGTCAAGCGCACCATGTGGTCGCGCCGCGCCCAGGAATACGAAGCGAAGATCAATTCGGGCGACATCGTCGCGATCGCGGAAGTCGTGCGCGACCTCTACCGCTCGGAGTCGCAGCCGGAGCAGTCCTACAGCGAACGCCAGCTCTATGAAGCGGCGCTCGATCGTCTCTCCCGCGAGATCGCGGTGGTGCAGCACTCGACCGAGACCGAAGCGGTCAAGGAGATCGAAGCCCAGCTCGCCAAGAGCCCGCGCCGCACCAACGCCAAGGCGGAAGCCGCCGACGGCGAGGGCGATACGGATGCCGAGGGCGATACCGACGACACCGATGGCGACGACACCACCGTCGCCGACGAGGCCGCGTAAGCAGCTTCGCTCTGCGCAAGCAATCAAAAGCCCGGCCGAATGGCCGGGCTTTTTGTTTGGGGAATGTTTTCCAAGACGATGACTGAAGCTTCGTGCAAGAGCTCTCTCGACAAACTCGGTGTCGTCCCGGCGAACGCCGGGACCCATACCCCCAGGGAGAAGTTTGACGAAGACTAGTCGTTCGGTACGCCTACCGATCGCAACGATAGATTCCGCGGTAGGGGTCCCGGCGTTCGCCGGGACGACGAGAGGAGAGAGTCTTCGTCAAACGACGCGTGGCGGGTCACTTCACCGGCCGCTTCTCGAGCTTCCTTGCCAGCGTGCGCCGGTGCATGCCGAGCCTTCGCGCCGCCTCCGAGATATTGAAATCCGTCTCGATCAGGGTCTGGTGGATGCGCTCCCATTCCAGCGTCTTGATCGAGGTCGGCCGCGCGTCGAGCGCGACCTCGGCGTTGCCTTCGGCCTTGTTGAAGGCGGCTTCGATGTCGTCGGTGTTCGAGGGCTTTGCGAGATAGTGGCAGGCGCCCAGCTTGATCGCCTCCACGGCGGTCGAGATGCTGGCAAAGCCGGTCAGCACCACGATCAGCATGTCAGGATCGTGCGTGTGCAGCAGCTCGACGCAGGCAAGGCCGGAGGCGCCGCCGAGCTTGAGGTCGATGACGGCGTGGCCGAAAGAGCGTTCCTCCAGCACGTTCCGCACATCCTCGATCGAGGCGGCGAGCACGACGTCATAGCCGCGGCGCTCGAACGAGCGCTTCAGCGTGCGCGCAAAGCCGGCATCGTCCTCGACGACGATGAGCGAACGGTCAGGCGTCAAAATTCCCTCCGATCGCCAGCGTTGCGAGCGGCAGCGTGAGGCGGACGGTGGCGCCGCGCTTCCTGTGGTTCTCGGCGGTCACGGTGCCTCCGAGCTTGCGCACGACGTTCACCACCAGGAACAGCCCGAGCCCGCCGCCGGCGCGGCCCTTGCTCGAGTGATAGGGCTTTCCGAGCTGCGCCAGCATCTCCGGCGCAAAGCCCGGGCCGCGATCGCTGATCGACAGCACGAGGTTGTCGCCCTCGCGCTCGGCGACGAGCTCGACCCATTCCCGCGAGACTTCATAGGCGTTGTCGAGCACGTTGAAGATGACCTGCTTCAGCGCGATGTCGGAGACGATGGCGACGTCCGCGCCGAACGTATTGACGAAGTAGAGCGTCCGCGCCGAGCGCGCGTCGCGCCACTCGTCGACCAGGGCGGTGACGAAGGCCGTCACCGTCGTCGGCGATGAGCCTTCGCCGCGCGCTTCGCCGGCCGAGACCAGGATGCCCGTCACGATCGACTTGCAACGCTGCAGCGAGGTTTCCATCTCCGCGAGGTCCTCGGCGAGCTCCTGATCGGCGGCAAGATCCGGCATGCGGCGCCAATCGCTGAGGATCACCGAGAGCGAGGCGAGCGGCGTGCCGAGCTCATGGGCCGCGCCGGAGGCGAGCAGGCCCATGCGGACGATGTGATCCTGCTCGGCGGCATGCTGGCGCAGCGCGGCCAGATTCGCGTCGCGCTCGCGCAAATTCCTGTTGATGCGGGTGACGAACACGACCAGCAGCACGGCGTTGAGAACGAAGCCCAGCAGCATGCCGGCGACCGTGAGCGTATAGGTCTCGCTCAGCGGATTCGGCGGCAGATCCAGCGGGCGGTATGCCAGCGTCAGCCAGACAAAGCTCGCGCAGGTCAGCGCGACCAGCGACCAGGTCGAGCGGGCATCGAGCAGCACCGCGCCGAGCGTCACCTGGAGCAGGAACAGCGAGGTGAAGGGATTGGTCGCGCCGCCAGAGAGGTAGAGCTGCGCGGTCAGCGCGGCGACGTCCAGCATCAAGGCGACCAACAGCTCGTTGTTGGTGATCGCGGCGCGATGGCGCACCCAGACCAGGCTGGAGACGTTGAGCAGCACCAGCGCGCCGATCACCGCGCCCATCCGCTCCAGCGGCAGGGGAATGCCGAGCCCAAGATGCACGCCGCCGATCGTCACGATCTGCCCGACCACCGCGGTCCAGCGCAGCTGGATCAGCAGCGCCATGTTCTTGCGGTTGGTCTCGTCGTCGGTCGGACTCGTGCCGATCAGCTCGCTGCGCGCGTCCGCCTGCGATTGCAGCGTGACGGCGAGCCCGCCATGCGCAAGTGTGTGGGAAAGCGTCTTCCCGTCGTCAGGTCGGCTCGACGATCGTTCCAGCATCTGATCCCGTCCTGCGGGCGACGGCATCGGAGCCGCCTGCCTTTTCGTGGACGAAGCGTTTGCGGCGGAACAGCCCGCCGCCGAATGTGACGAAGAGTTTACCCGCCAGCATGAAAGCCAGGGCGAACCACGTCAGCGCGTAGATCAGGTGGTTATTGGGAAAGCTGACCACGGTCAATCCGCCGATTGGACCGCTGCCGGATTGTGATCCGGCATCGGCATCGACGAAGAACGGCGCGACATCGTACAGACCGCGAGCCGTCGCAATCGCGGCGACATCCCGCGAATACCAGCGGTTGTGCTGGGGCACGTTGTTCCGGAGAAATCCGCCTTTCGGCTCTGTCATGCGGAGCAGGCCGGTGATCTCGACCTGGCCGTCCGGATTGCCGTCCCGGCGCGTCGATGCGTCGCGCCGCTCGGACGGCACGAAGCCGCGGTTGACCAGGACCTGTGTGCCGTCGTTGCGCTGGAGCGGTGTCAGCACCCAATAGCCCGGGCCTTCCTCGGTGACCGCCTGGACCAGCGTCTCGCGGTCATGCAGGAAGCGGCCGGTGAGGCTGACATGCCTGTATTCGTCATTTGCCCTGGAAACCGCAGGCCATGAATCGGGCGAGGGGATCGGCTGGGCCGGGGCATGGACGCGCTGCTCGACACGGTCGATCAGCGCCAGCTTCCAGGCGCGGCGCTCGATCTGCCAGATGCCGAGTGCGATCAGAAGAACAAAGGCCGTCAGCGAGAGGACCGTGAGCCACAGGGACGGGGACCGCACAGCCTCGCTGCGCGCCCCGCTCGTCTTGCTGGTCACGGTCCTGACTTCGCTCACTTCATTCCGCTCATCTGGTGGATCGGCATCATGTTGCTGTTGAGGTGGCTCATCACCCACAGCGAACCCGACAGCGCGATCACCACCATCACGATGGTGAAGATCAGCGCCATCATGCTCCAGCCGTTCTCGGACGTCGTGTTCATGTGCAGGAAGTAGATCATGTGCACGACGATCTGCACGACCGCGAAGGCCATGATGACAAGCGCGGTGATCTGCTTGCTCGGCAGCACGCCGCTCATCACCAGCCAGAACGGGATCGCGGTCAGCACGACCGAGAGCACGAAGCCGAGCATGTAGCCCGAGAACGTGCTGTGGGCGTGGCCGCCTTCGTGGTGATGGTCGTGCGCGCCGGCTGCGTGGGTATCGGTGCTCATCGCAGAACTCCCAGGAGATAGACGAAGGTGAAGACGCCGATCCAGACCACGTCGAGGAAGTGCCAGAACATCGACAGGCACATCAGGCGGCGGCGGTTGGCTTCGATCAGGCCGAACTTCTGGACCTGCACCATCAGCGTCACCAGCCAGATCAGGCCGCAGGAAACGTGCAGGCCGTGGGTGCCGACCAGGGTGAAGAACGCCGACAGGAAGGCGCTGCGCTGGGGCGTGGCGCCTTCATGGATCATGTGAGCGAACTCGGTGAGTTCGATGCCGATGAAGGCGAGACCGAACAGGCCGGTGATCGCCAGCCAGATTTGCGTCTGTGCGACCTTGTTCTGCTGCATCGTCAGCATGGCAAAGCCATACGTGATCGACGACAGCAGCAGCATCGAGGTGTTCACCGCGACCAGGTTCAGGTCGAACAGGTCCTTCGGTGCGGGGCCTGCGGCGTAGTTGCCACCGAGCACGCCAAAGGTGGCGAACAGGATCGCGAAGATGAGACAGTCGCTCATCAGGTAGATCCAGAAGCCGAGCGAGGTGCTCCAGCCTTCCGGATGCGGGTGCTCGTCGGCGAGATAGAAGACCGGCTCGCCGGTCTGGGCGGGATTGACAGCGACAGTCATTTACTTGGCTCCGGCGAGCAGTTTGGTGCGCGCGTCCTCGGTCCGGATGACGTCTTCAGCCGGAATGTCGAAGTCGCGGTGATAGTTGAAGGTGTGGCCGATGCCGACGACGAGCAGCGCGGCGAAGCTCACGGCGGCGAGCCACCAGATGTACCAGATCAGGCCGAATCCCATCGCGGTGGCGAGGCCGGCGAGGATGATGCCGGTGCCGGTGCTGCTGGGCATGTGGATCGGCCTGAACCCGGTGAGCGGACGCTGGTAGCCGCGCTTCTTCATGTCCCACCACGCGTCATTGTCGTGAACGACGGGGGTGAAGGCGAAGTTGTAGTCCGGCGGGGGCGAGGAGGTCGCCCATTCCAGCGTGCGCGCGTCCCAGGGATCGCCGGTGACGTCCTTGAGCTGCTCGCGCCTGAGGAAGCTGACCGCGAACTGCATCAGCATGCTGAGGATACCGAGCAGGACGAGGAAGGCCCCGATCGCGGCGATGACGAACCAGATCTGCAAGGACGGATCGTCGAACACGCGCAGGCGGCGGGTCACGCCCATCAGGCCGAGCACGTAGAGCGGCATGAAGGCGAGGTAGAAGCCGGTGACCCAGAACCAGAACGACATCTTGCCCCAGAACGGATCGAGCTTGAAGCCGAACGCTTTCGGGAACCAGTAGGAGATGCCGGCGAAGGCGCCGAACACCACGCCGCCGATGATCACGTTGTGGAAGTGCGCGATCAGGAACAGGCTGTTGTGCAGCACGAAGTCGGCCGGCGGCACCGCCAGCAGCACGCCGGTCATGCCGCCGATCACGAAGGTCAGCATGAAGGCGATCGTCCACATCATCGGCAGCTCGTAGCGGATGCGGCCGCGATACATCGTGAACAGCCAGTTGAACATCTTTGCTCCCGTCGGGATCGAGATGATCATCGTGGTGATGCCGAAGAACGAGTTGACGCTGGCGCCGGAGCCCATCGTGAAGAAGTGGTGCAGCCAGACCAGGTACGACAGGATGGTGATGACGACCGTGGCGTAGACCATCGAGGTGTAGCCGAACAGCCGCTTGCCGGAGAAGGTCGAGGTCACTTCCGAGAAGATGCCGAACGCCGGGAGAACCAGGATGTAGACTTCGGGATGACCCCAGATCCAGATCAGGTTCACGTACATCATCGGGCTGCCGCCGAAATCGTTCGTGAAGAAGTTGGTGCCGACATAGCGGTCGAGCGAGAGCAGCGCGAGCACGACGGTCAGAACCGGGAAGGAGGCGACGATCAGGACGTTGGTGCAGAGCGAAGTCCAGGTGAAGACCGGCATCTTCATCATGGTCATGCCGGGACACCGCAGCTTGACGATGGTGCAGATCAGGTTGATGCCTGACAACGTCGTGCCGACGCCCGCGACCTGCAGCGCCCAGATGTAATAGTCGACGCCGACATCGGGGCTGTAGCCGATGTTCGACAGCGGCGGATAAGCCAGCCAGCCGGTGCGGGCGAATTCGCCGATGAACAGCGAAGCCATCACCAGCACTGCGCCGCCGACCGTCATCCAGAAGCTGAAATTGTTCAGGAACGGGAACGACACGTCGCGCGCGCCGATCTGGAGCGGCACGACGTAGTTCATCAGGCCCGTGACGAGCGGCATCGCCACGAAGAAGATCATGATCACGCCGTGGGCGGTGAAGACCTGGTCGTAGTGATGGGCGTTGAGATAGCCTTCGGAGCCGCCAAAGGCGAGCATCTGCTGGCCGCGCATCATCAGCGCGTCGGCAAAGCCCCGCAGCAGCATTACGATGCCGAGGATCATGTACATGATGCCGATGCGCTTGTGGTCCACCGTGGTGAACCATTCGCGCCAGAGATAGCCCCAGAGGCGGAAATAGGTGAGGCCGCCGAGCAGTGCGGCGCCGCCGAGCGCGACCACCGCGAAGGTGCCGACGACGATCGGCTCGTGCAGCGGCAGCGATTCGAAGCCGAGCCGGCCGAAGATGAGCTTGAGAAGATCAGGAGACATGCGGGGATCTCTTTAGGAGTCTGACTTCGGACGCAGTCCGAGGAAGAAGGACGAGGACTTGAGCGGCGCGAAGCTCGGCCGCTTCAGGCCGGCGCCGAGCAGCGGCGCGGTGTCGACGGGAGCCGTGATCGACGCCGTGGTCTTGCCCTGCGGTGCATCGGGCGTGCAGGTGCCGGCGACGAAGCTCGGCTCCGGCCCGAGCGGGGTGCCGCGGCGGGCGTACTTGTCGTAAGTGAGCGGCAGGGTGTTGTTCAGGCCCTGATGACCGTTGCCGCCCTTGGCGTCGATCGCCATCATTTCGCTCTGGCACATCTTGCCGGTCTCGACACACATGTTGAGGATCAGGCGGTAGAGATCGGAGTCGATCGTGCCGTAGCGGCGCACCGGCTCGTTCTGGCTGGGCTTTTCGAGCTGGAGATATTCGGCGCGGCCGAGCGAGCCGCCGGCGGACTTGGCGCTGGCGATCCAGGCGTCAAAGCCCTTGTCGTCGAGTCCCCTAAAGTTGAAGTGCATGCCGGAGAAGCCGGCGCCGCTGTAGTTCGCCGAGAAGCCCTTATACGTGCCGGCGTGGTTCACCACCGCGTGGAGCTTCGTCTCCATGCCCGGCATCGCGTAGATCTGGCCGGCAAGCGCGGGGATGTAGAACGAGTTCATCACCGAGGATGCGGTGATGCGGAAGTTGACCGGACGGTCGACCGGTGCTGCGAGCTCGTTGACGGTGGCGATGCCGTAATCCGGATAGATAAAGAGCCACTTCCAGTCGAGCGCGACGACGTCGACCTCGAGCGGGGCCTTGGACTGGTCCACGGCGCGGTCGGCATGGATGCGGCCGAGCGTGCGATAGGGGTCGAGCAGATGCGTGCCCATCCAGGTCAGTGCGCCCAGGCAGACGATGATCAGCAGCGGCGCCGACCAGATCACCAGCTCGAGCTTGGTCGAGTGGTCCCATTCCGGCTCATAGCGAGCAGCCGTGTTGGACTGGCGATAGCGCCAGGCGAACAGCACCGTCAGCGCCATCACGGGGACGACGATCAGGAGCATCAGGACGGTGGAGATGATGACGAGGTCGCGCTGCTGGGCAG
Organism: Bradyrhizobium sp. CIR18; assembly: GCF_014198295.1. Lineage (NCBI taxonomy): Bacteria > Pseudomonadati > Pseudomonadota > Alphaproteobacteria > Hyphomicrobiales > Nitrobacteraceae > Bradyrhizobium > Bradyrhizobium sp. CIR18. Next base: position 175,905 of record NZ_JACIHF010000014.1, read on the forward strand.
CGATATCGCCGGCTGGCGCCAGCACGACGTAGTCGCAGCCGCTGAGCGCAGCAGCCAGAGGTAGTAGCGCCAGGATCTTGAGACGAGACACGGGCCGAGCCTTTGAGAATGAGTTTCTTTTGCGGGGCCAACGGGTAGCTGCGGCGCAACAATCCGGACATTGGACAATTTGTCCAATGTTGCAGTGCGGAATGTTGGGTCAGAGAGGGCCAGATTGCCCGGCGCCCGCCGGGCGGTCGGCTTTGGTTTTCAGGACGTTAAGGGCGCACGAATGGCGACGGCACAGACCCCCGCAATGGCAGACCTCCACACGGGCGAGCACGGCCACGACCAGGCCAGTCCCGGCGAGATCGCCATCGGCGTCATCATCGGCCGCACCTCGGAATTCTTCGACTTCTTCGTCTTCGCGATCGCCTCGGTGATCGTGTTCCCGCGCCTGGTGTTCCCGTTCGCGAGCGAGCTGACCGGCACGCTCTATTCCTTCATGATCTTCGCGCTGGCCTTCATGGCGCGGCCGATCGGCACCGTCATTTTCATGACGGTGGACCGTGCCTACGGCAAGACCGCCAAGCTGATCTCGGCGCTGTTCCTGCTCGGCACCGCCACGGTCGCGCTGGCGTTCCTGCCCGGCTATCACGACATCGGCGTCGCCGCGATCTGGCTGCTGGCGCTGGCGCGCATCGCGCAGGGTCTGGCCTGGGGCGGTGCCTGGGACGGCATGGCCTCGCTGCTGGCGCTGAACGCGCCGCCCTCCAAGCGCGGCTGGTACGCGATGGTGCCGCAGCTCGGCGCTCCGCTCGGGCTGATCGTGGCGAGCGCGCTGTTCGCCTATTTCGCCGGCAATCTCTCGGCCGACGATTTCTTCGACTGGGGCTGGCGCTATCCGTTCTTCGTCGCCTTTGCCATCAACGTCGTGGCGCTGTTCGCGCGCCTGCGCATGGTGACGACGGAGGAATATGCCTCGCTGTTCGAGACCCGCGAGTTGCAGCCCGCGCGCATCTCCGACACCGTCGCGAGGGAAGGCCAGAACATCATGCTGGGAGCGTTCGCGCCGCTGGCGAGCTTTGCGCTGTTCCACATGGTTACAGTGTTTCCGCTGTCCTGGGTGTTCCTGTTCACCCGCGAAAGCCCGGTACGCTTCCTGATCATCGAGATCGTCGCCGCCGTGTTCGGCGTTGGCGCGATCGTGATGTCCGGCATCATCGCCGACCGCGTCGGCCGCAAGTCGCTGCTGATGGGATCGGCGATCGCGATCGCGATCTATAGCGGCTTTGCCCCGCAGCTGCTCGATGCCGGCGCGTTCGGCGAGACCATCTATATGGTGATCGGCTTCATCCTGCTCGGCCTGTCGTTCGGCCAGTCCTCGGGCGCGATCGCCTCGAACTTCAAGCAGGCGTACCGCTACACGGCGTCCGCGCTGACCTCGGACATGGCCTGGCTGTTCGGTGCCGGCTTCGCGCCGCTGGTCGCATTGCTGCTCGCGACCAATCTCGGCGTCATCGCCTCGGGTGCGTATCTGTTGTCCGGTGCGTTCTGGACCCTGCTGGCGCTCTGGCTCAGCGGCCAGCGCGAGAAGGGCGATATGGATACGGGGCGCTAAGCTCGAGCTGTAGCCACATCACAGGTGCGGTAGGGTGGGCAAAGGCGCCCTTGCGCCTGCCCACCATCTCTCTCGATCGCAAAAGATGCGTGGGCACGCTTGCGCTTTGCCCACCCTACGGCACCACCCGTTTCGCTAATCCGCCACGATCTTCACGCGATCGCGCACCTTCACCTGCGCGGTGCGATCGAGGCCGTTCAGCACGCGGAAGCGTTCGGCGGGATGGTCGACGCCGGCCATGCGGTGGGAGAGCGATTCCACGGTGTCGCCGGGCTGCACGGTGATGACCTTGATGCGGAGCGGGCGCGCGGCCTGAATCTCGTCGAGCGTCAGGCGGCGGAATGAATTGACGGTCTCGCGCGCGTTGCGCTCGCTCTCGGTCGACTTCTGCCGTGCCGCGAAGATGAAGCGGTAGACGTCGCTGCCGAAGCGCAGCGCGTAGACCTTGAACTGCCACTGGTCGCCTTTGGCGGTGGCGGACGCAGCCGGGAAACCGTTGATGGTGATGTCCTCGGTGGACGCCTTCTCGACGCCCTCCATCCAGCCGGAATTGAGGTAGTCGCCGAGCGACTGCTCGGCCGGCACGCGCACCACGTCGAAACGCATCGCCTGTGCGCCGCCCTCGCGCACGCCGATCACCGCCTGCGCGGTGTTGTCGAGCGTGAAATTGTCCGGCGCCTGGAAGGTGAAGCCCAGCTTCGGATGCAGGAAGCGGCGGCCGCGGACGAAACCTTCGCTGGGGTCTTCGCCGTAGACGAGGTTGTCGATCGCAGCGAGATAGCTCTCGCGGTCGCGCTCGGCGCCTTCAGGCGCCGTGTATTGCCGCGCGATGGTCTGCGCGTTCTGCACGCGCTCCGGGGTCGCCGGATGCGAGGAGGTGAAATCCTGCGCGCGCGGATCGAGCGAGCTCTTGCCGGCCTTCAGCTCGGCATTGCGCTCCATCGCGGAGAGGAAGCGCGCAGCACCGTAGGGATCGAAATGCGCCTTGGCGGAAATGCCGACGCCGATGCCGTCGGCCTCGAACTCCTGCTTGCGCGAAAAGCTCGCCATGGTGAGCTTGGTCTTGGCCAGCGCGAGCGCGGTGAGATCGGGGTCGTTGCTCATGTCGGTGACGACGCGGGTGACGATCGCGGCCTGGCGCGCCTGGTCCTCGCGCATCGCGGCATGCTTGGACAGCACGTGCGCCATCTCGTGGCTGAGCACGGAGGACAATTCCGAGGTGTCGCTGGCGAGCGCGAGAAGTCCGCGGGTGACATAGAGCTGGCCGTTCGGCAGCGCGAAGGCGTTCACCGCGCCGGAATTGAGGATGGTGACCTTGTAGCCCTGGTCGGGACGGTCGGACGCTGCGACCAGCCGGTCGACGGTCTTGCTGACGAGCGATTCGAGCCTGGGATCGTCATAGGTGCCGCCGTAGCTCGCCAGGATGCGCTCGTGCTCCTTCTCGGTGGCGGGGGTCTGCGCGACGGCCGGCTTCGGCTTGGGCATCGCAACGGTCGGTGGGGTCGCGGCAGCCTGGAACCGGCCCATGTCGCCGCAGCCGGCGAGAAGCCCGCCCAGCGCAAGGCAAAGCGCGGCCGGCGCCGCCCGCAGGCGGCGGCAATCGCCCAGTCCGTGCCGTTCTAGCACCCCATTCACTTCGATTAACCCGTGCCCGGCCGTTAAGGCCTTACCCCAGTAGGCTCGTTTGCGCCCAGCAATTCAACCTGTCCCAAGAGACGCACATCGATGCGCGGCCCCGTACTTCCCTCGACCCAGCCTCGGACTCGAATACGCTTACTTTCCAATGACTTAGGGGTGATCCCGGCATTTTCGAACGCCGGTAGCGTGCGCTTTGAAATAGTCACGGCAAAGCCACGTGTCCAGTTCCGTCCGAAGTTGAGGTAGGTCATTGCCCCAGCTTGCCGGACCGACAGGACTTTGCCCTCGACCACCATAAAGCGCCCGATCCCCGCCAAAATATCGTCCGGACTTTCCGCGTTTTTTATGGCCGACGGGTCAGCCCAACTGCCCTTTTTTTGGCGCCGTGCCGCTGCTTCCGACGCCATCAGGGCCGCCGCGCAGTCCTTGTCCGTGATTTCGGCCGACACCAGGGCGTCGCCCTGGGCGAGCAGCATGGCCTGCACCGAGGTGTCGCTCTCGCCGATGAAGACCAGCGCGCCCTGGCGGCCGTAGCGGTCGGGCGTGTCGTCGTTGCCGCGGAGTGTCACGTCGCGGCTCGCGAGCAGCGAGGCCAGCGCCTGCTTCGTCGTCGCCGTCGTCTCGATGCCTGCGAGGCGGATCTCGCGGCCATCGTCGAGACGAACGCTGCGCGCATCGACGATCGCGGCGACGCGGCCTTCGCCTTGCGACTCGAACTGGCACGGCGTCGCGAGCGCGGTGCGACTCGCGAGGAGAAGGAATGCGACGATGAGGTGAAACAGTCGCGTCACGTGACCCGGAGAGGTTGCGTTGTGTTCGAGTTGTAACGCAAACGTGGCGAACCGCGAAGGCTCTCGTAGGGTGGGCAAAGCGAAGCGTGCCCACGTCTTTGCCGATCGCGCAGGCCGTGGGCACGGCGCGAAGAGCGCGCCTTTGCCCACCCTACGGCAGCGAGTGCGGGCTTTGATGTCATCTCACACGCTCGCAATGACGTGGAAACATGTTTCCGCATCTCACCATTCCGCTTTGCGGAAAACATGCCGCCACCGCAAGACTCGCATGGCGCTCTCGCGCTTGCTGCGCTCTTGCGCATGCGGCATGATTGCGGCAACAGCTTTCGCCAAGAGCAATAACCAAGCCGCCATCAGAGTACGGCGCGATAAGGGAGATCGTTTTCCATGAAGACAATTTTGTCGGGCATTTTTGCCGCCGCGTTTGCCCTCAGTGCGAGCGCCGCCGCGCAGGCCCAGGACAAGCCACCTCTCAAGATCGGCGGCATCCTCGACATGTCGAGCCTCTATGCCGACATCACCGGACCCGGCAGCGAGACCGCAGCCAAGATGGCGGTGGAGGATTTCGGCGGCGAGGTGCTGGGGCGCAAGATCCAGGTGCTGGCGGCCGATCATCAAAACAAGGCCGATCTCTCCGCCAACATCGCCCGCGACATGCTCGACAACCAGGGCGTCGAGATGATCTACGACGTCGCGGCCTCCGCGACCGCGCTTGCGGCAGGCGAGATCGCGAAAGCGCGCAACAAGATCATCATCTTCAACGGTCCGGGTTCAATCCGTCTCACCAACGAGGCCTGCGGTCCCTATACCATCCACTACGTGTTCGACACCTACGGCCAGGCCAACGTGACCGGCCTTGCGGCCGTGAAGTCCGGCCTCGACAGCTGGTACTTCCTCACCGCCGATTACGCCTTCGGCCAGGATCTGGAGAAGGACACCAGTGCCGTCGTCACCAAGACCGGCGGCAAGGTGCTAGGCAGCGTGCGCCATCCGCTCAACACGTCGGATTTCTCGTCGTTCCTGCTTCAGGCGCAGGCTTCGAAGGCCAAGGTGATCGGGCTTGCGAACGCCGGCGGCGACACCGTCAACGCCATCAAGCAGGCGGCGGAGTTCGGGATCATGAAGGGCGGTCAGAAAGTCTCGCCGCTGCTCGTCTTCGTCACCGATATCGACTCGATCGGCCTGGAGACCGCGCAGGGGTTGCTGCTGGCGGAAGCCTTCTATTGGGACATGAACGACGAGACGCGCGCCTTCTCCAAGCGCTTTCAGGAGCGCGTGAAGCGGCCGCCGACCTCGGCGCAGGCCGGCGTCTACTCCTCCGTCACGCACTACCTGAAGGCGGTGAAGGCGGCCGGCACGACCGATGCAGCGACTGTCATGAAGGTGATGAAGGAGACGCCGATCAACGACTTCTTCGCCAAGGGTGGCAAGATCCGCGAGGACGGCCGCATGATCCACGACATGTACCTGTTCGAGGTGAAGAAGCCGTCGGAGTCGAAGGGCCGCTGGGACGACTACAAGCTGCTCGCCACCGTGCCCGGCAGCGAAGCGTTCCAGTCGCTGGAGCAGTCACGCTGCCCGCTGGTGAAGAAGTGACGCGAAGCGTCATCCCGGGGCGCGCGTAAGCGCGAACTTGGGATCCATCGGGCCGCAGTGATTGTCGACAAATGGATTCCGGGTTCGCGCTTCGCGCGCCCCGGAACGACGGAGCAAAACAACAAGGGAGACGCCCTATGAGCAACGACATGGTCCTGCAAAAGCTCGAAGGCGGGCTGCTCACCATCACCATGAACCGTCCGGAGCGGAAGAACGCGCTCAACCCCGAGATGGTGGCCGGGCTGGTCGAGGCCGCGCGGCGCGCCGCTGACGATCCGGAGGTGCGCGCGGTGCTGTTCAAGGGGGCCGGCGGATCGTTCTGCGTCGGCGGCGACGTCAAGTCGATGGCCGCGGGCCGCGCGCCGCTGCCGTTCGAGCAGAAGCTTGCGAATCTGCGCCGCGGCATGGAGGTCTCGCGCATCCTGCACCAGATGCCGAAGCCCGTGGTGGCGCAGCTCGACGGCGCCGCGGCTGGCGCCGGCCTGTCGATGGCGCTGTCCTGCGACCTGCGCATCGCCTCGGAATCCTGCAAGATCACGACAGCCTTCGCCAAGGTCGGCTTCTCCGGCGATTACGGCGGCACCTATTTTCTCACCCAGCTGCTCGGCAGCGCGCGGGCGCGCGAGCTCTATCTGATGTCGCCGGTGCTCACGGCCAAGGAAGCGCATGCAATCGGCATGGTGACCAAGGTCGTGCCCGACGCCGAGATCGATGCCGCCGCGCACGAGGTCGCGCTGTCGCTGGCGCAAGGGCCGTCGATCGCGCTCGGCTTCATCAAGCGCAACATCAACAATGCCGAGCATCTGCCGCTGGAGGACTGCTTCGACGGCGAGGCGATCCATCACACCCGCTGCGGCGACACCGAGGATCACAAGGAGGCCGCAAAGGCCTTCGTCGAGAAGCGCAAGCCGACCTTCAGGGGCGCATGACCATGGCGCCCTATATGCGGTTGCGGCAGATCTGCCTGGTCGCGCCGCAGCTCGCGCCCGTGATCTCCGACATCGCGGAGATCATGGGCCTCGCCGTGTGCTACCGCGACGGCAATGTCGCAAAATACGGCCTGGAGAATGCGCTGCTTCCGGTCGACACGATTTTGCTGGAGGTGGTCGCACCCTTCAAGGGCGGTACCACGGCCGGCCGCTTCATCGAGAAGACCGGCGGCCGCGGCGGCTATATGGCGATCTTCTGCTGCAATGATCCCGACGAGCGCGGTCGCAACGCCAATGCGCTTGGCGTGCGCACCGCCAACGTGATCGACCACGCGCTCTATCATGGCGTCCAGCTCCATCCCCGCGACTGCCGTGCCGCCTTCATCGAGTTCAACCACACCGAAGGCAGCGACGATGTTTTGGGGCCATATCCGCCGGCCGGACCGGACTGGCAGAAATTCATCCGCAAGGACGTGACGCAGGCGCTGACCGGCGTGGAGATGCAGAGCCCGGATCCGAAGGGGCTGGCGGAGCATTGGGGGAGGATCATCGGCGTTGCGGCTGAAGGTGCCGAGTTGAGGCTCCCCAACGCGACCTTTCGCTTCGTGAAAGGCGCCAGCGAGATCATGAGCGCGCTGGAGTTTCGGGTGGCGGATCGGGCGAGCGTGCTGCATGCCGCGAAGGCGAGGGGGCTTGCGGTGGCGGACAATGAATTCTTGCTGGGCGGGGTGACGTTCCGCGTCAGTTGATCCCTCGACCGTTATCCGTCACCCTGAGGTGCTCGCCTCTTCGGCGAGCCTCGAAGGGCGACGGCCACGGTGGGGCCGTTCATCCTTCGAGGCCTCCGCTGCGCTCCGGCGCCTCAGGATGACGGTGAGAGATGCGGTGCAGTCAACAATAAGAAGGACTCGTCCTATGCCGCATCCGCTCGACAGCTTCTTCGCGCCCGCCAGCATCGCGCTGATCGGCGCCTCGCGCGACCACGAGAAGATCCCGGGGCGGCTGTTGTCGATGCTGCGCAAGAACGAATATCCCGGGACGATCTACCCGGTGAACCCGAACTACGCCGATATCGACGGGCTCGCCTGCTACAAATCGATTGGCGAGATCGGCGCGCCGATCGACCTTGCCGTCATCATCATCCCCGCCCGCGCCGTGCTTCCCGCGCTCGAGCAATGCGCTGCCGCCGGCGTCAGGAACGCCGTGATCATCTCCTCCGGCTTTGCCGAGGAGGGCGGCGACAGCGCGGCGATGCAGGACGCGATCGCGGCGCTGGCGAAGCGCGCCGGCATGCGGATATCCGGGCCGAACGCCGAGGGCTTCTTCAGCCAGGTGCAGCGCGTGGCGGCGACATTCAGTCCGGCCGTCGATGTCAAGCCAGGCGTGGTGCCGCTTGTTGCCAGCAAAAAACGGATCGGCATCGTCGCGCAGAGCGGCGGCATCGGCTTCGCCTATTATCATCGCGCGCGGGCCCTCGGAATCGCCGTCAGCTATGTCGTCAGCACCGGCAATGAATCCGATCTCGGCGCCGGCGAGTTCCTGGATTTCATGGTGCAGGATTCCTCGACCGACGTGATCCTGCTGTTCATCGAGGGCATCCGCGACGTCGACAAATTTCTCGTCGCCGCCCGGCGCGCTGCGGAGATGAAAAAGCCGGTGATCGTGACAAAAGTCGGCCGCTCCGGCGCAGGCCAGCGCGCGGCTGCCTCGCATACCGCGAGCATGGCCGGCTGGTCGGCGGCCTATGACGCGGTGTTCGCGAAATACGGCTTCATCGTCTCCAACGATCTGGACGAAGCGCTGACGATCGCGGCGGTGCTTGCCAACAATCCGCTGCCGAAGGGCGATCGCGTTGCCGTCGTCACCGTTTCGGGCGGTGCCGGCATCTGGGGCGCCGATGCGGTGGCGCTGCAAGGCTTGCAGGTGCCGGAGCTGTCCGAAAAGGTCCAGGCGGGGATCAAGTCGCTGATGCCGTCCTATGGCACGGCGCGGAACCCGATCGATGTCACGGCGCAAGGCGTCACCTCTGGCGGCTTGCAGAAGAGCGTCGATGTGCTCACTGCCTCGGACGAGGTCGATGCAATCCTGGTGGTGCTGTCGCTGTCGAGCGAGGTGCGCAAGCCCTTCAAGGAGGAGGAGCTGACGCCGGTGCTGTCGGCGCAACGCAAGCCGGTGGTGTTCTATTCCTATACGGTGCCGTCCGACTTCGCCCGCCGCGAGCTCGCCAAATCCGGCGTCGTCGTGCTCTCGGGCCTCACCCATGTCGGCGTCGCGATGCGTCGGCTGGTCGACTACGCCAGTTTCAAGCTGCCGCTACCTGCGGACACAGCGCGGCTGCCGGCGCGCGATCTTTCTGCGCATCTGAAATCGCCGGTTCTGTCCGAGGCCGACAGCAAGTCGTTGCTCCGCACCGCCGGCATTGCGTTGCCGGATGAGGTGCTGGTGAGAGACAAGAGCGAGCTCGACGAAGCCGTCACCCGCGTCGGCTTTCCGCTGGCCATGAAGATCCAGTCGCCTGATATCGCCCATAAGAGCGAAGTTGGCGGCGTGCGCGTCAACATCACGACCAAGGGCGAGGTGTTTCTGGCATTCGAGGCGCTGCTGGACAATGCGCGCCGGCACCGGCCGGAGGCGGATATCCAAGGCGTGCTGGTCGGCCCGATGGCGAAGAAGGGCGTCGAGATCATCGTGGGTACGATGACCGACGAGACGTTCGGTCCCATGGTGATGGTGGGACTCGGCGGTATCACCACCGAGCTGTTCCGCGATGTCGTCTATCGCCCGGCGCCGGTGAGTGCGGAGGAAGCGGGTGCGATGCTGGCGGGCTTGAAGGCTGCGCCGCTCCTCAATGGGTTTCGTGGAGCGGTGAAGGCGGATGTTGCGGCTTTGTCGCGGTTGATCGCCGACGTTTCAGTGCTCGCCGCGCGGCATGCAAAGGAGATCGCCGAGATCGAGCTCAATCCGGTGCTGGTGCACCCCGAGGGGCAGGGCGTGACGATCGTCGATGCGCTGGTGGTGGGGAGGAAGTAGCGAGGCCACAAACACCACTGTCGTCCCGGGGCGCGAAGCGAACCCGGGACCCATAACCACAGGGAGGAGTTTGGCGAAGACGCGGAGTGACCAGCTGCGCCACAACTTCTCCCTGTAGTTATGGATCCCCGCGTTCGCGGGGATGACAGGGGAAGTTGTGGTCGCGGTGGAGTGATACGGCTAGCGCCGCCGTGATCACCTCCCCCTAAAATTCGCCGCGCGCCGTTCTTCCGTGGCCTTCACGCCTTCTTTGAAATCCTCCGTCGCGCGCAGCCGGGTCTGCTCGGCGAGCTCGTGGTTGGTCGCGGCCATGACGCGGTCGGCGAGGCCATTGCGCATCGTGGCGCGGGTGGAGAGCAGGCCGAGCGGGGAGCATTCGGCGATCTCGCCGGCGAGCTTCATCGCGGCCGCCTTGACCTGATCCTGCGGCACCAGCTCGTTGGCGAGGCCCCACTTCACGGCTTCTTCGCCGGTGACGCGGCGGCTGGTGTAGAACATCAGCTCGGCGTTGTTCTTGCCGATCAGCTCAGGAAGAGTCGTCGTCAGGCCGAAGCCGGGATGGAAGCCGAGCTTGGTGAAGTTGGCTGAGAAGCGCGCTTCGGGGCAGGTGACGCGGAAGTCCGCCGACACCGCGAGACCCAATCCGCCGCCGATGGCGGCGCCCTGCACGGCGGCGACGATCGGCTTCTTGGCGCGGAAGATGCGCACGGCCTGGATGTAGAGATGGTTGATCGGCCCGAGATTGTCGGCGGGGTCGCCCTTCTTCTCGGCCTCGCGCGCCTCCTGCGCCTGCCGCGCCGGGTCGCCAAAGTTCGCGCCGGCGCAGAACGCCTTGCCCTGCGCCGAGAGCACCGAGCTGCGGATCTCGATGTCGCGGTCGAATTCGTCGAGCGCATCCGCGATCTGGTTGATCAGCGAGATGTCGAAGAAGTTCAGCGGCGGGCGGCGGATCTCGATGGTGCCGACATGTCCGACTTTCTCGACGCCGATGTCTTTGTAGGTGGTCATGATGATCCTCGAATGATTTAGCGCAGGCCCAATCCGCGGGCGATGATGCCGCGCAGCACCTCGGTGGTGCCGCCCTGGATGGTGAGTTTCGGTGCGGTCTTGATGGCGAAGTCGAGCTGTCGCTCCAAGGTCTCGCGGTTGGTCGCGGTCTCCTCGACGAAGGCAGCAAGGTCGCGGACGCGATGCGGAAGCTGCTGCTCCCACACCGTGCCGATATCCTTGACGATGGAGGCCTCGACCACAGGCTCCTTGCCGGCCTGCAGCATGCCGGCGACCGAGACCGACATGCGCCGCATGGTATGGAGCTGCGCCACCAGGCGCCCGATGCCTTCGGCGCTGCGCGTGTCGGGGTTCGGACCGACTGCGCGGACCAGCTCGGTCAGCACGTAATAGGTTTCGAGGAAACGCTCGGGGCCCGAACGCTCATAGGCGAGTTCGCTCGTCGCCTGCTTCCAGGCGCCGTCGACCTCGCCGAGCACGTGATCGTCAGGCACGAAGAAGTCGGTGAAGACGACCTCGTTGAACTCGTACTGGCCGGTGATCTGGCCGATCGGGTTCACCTTGATGCCCGGCTGCTTCATCTTGACCAGGAATTGCGTCAGGCCGTGGCGGCGGTTTTCCTTGGTCGGCTGTGACGTCCGGAAGATCGCGATCATGTAGTCGGCGATGTGGGCCGACGAGGTCCAGATCTTGGTGCCGTTGATCAGATAGCCGCCGTCGGTCTTGGTCGCGCGCGTCTTTGCCGCGAACAGGTCGGAGCCCGAATTCGGCTCGCTCATGCCGATCGCAAAGCAGATTTCGCCGCGACAGATCCGCGGCAGGATCTCCATCTTGATGTGCTCGGGCGCGTATTTCAGCAGCACCGGTCCGCTCTGGCGGTCGGCGACGAAGAAGCGCCGCGTGGGCGCATTCGCGACGCGCATCTCCTCGGTCACCACGTAGCGTTCGAGGAAGGAGCGCTCCTGGCCGCCATATTTTTTCGGCCAGGTCATCCCGAGCCAGCCCTTGGCGCCGACCCGGCGGGAAAATTCCGGCGCGTCGGTGTCCTCGCGATTGGGCTTGTGCGGATCGAAGGTGCCGGCGGCGATCTCTTCGGCGAGGAAGGCGCGCACTTCCTTACGCAATTGCTCGCACTTCTCGGGCAGGCGGATCGGATCGAAACGGAGGGCAGCGGTCATGTGTTTCTCTCCCTGATCAGCGCGACGCCACGAGCGGCCACAATTCGTCGGCGCCGCGGTTTGCGACCAGCTTGCCAAGCTCGACGGCCCAGTGGCTCTCCGAGCCGAAATCGTCGCGCCAGGCCAGCGCCCGCAGCGAATAGCGGTGCAGGATGTGCTCGAGGGTGAAGCCGATCGCGCCGTGCACCTGATGTGCGATGGCGCCGCCCTTTTCCGCGGCTTCCGCGCAGCGGATCTTTGCCGAGGCGGCTTCGAGATAGACCTCGTCGTCGAAACGCGACGCATTCGCGATGGCGTCGGCGGCCGAGGTTGCGGCGGCAAGAGCCGCGGCGGATTCGCCGGCGAGGCGGGCGAGATTGTGCTGCACGGCCTGGAATTTCGAGATCTTCTTCTCGAAGGCGACGCGTTCGTTGGAATAGCGCACGGAGATGTCGAGCATCGATTCCAGCGCACCCGCGATCTGCAGGCTGCGGGCAACGCCGCCCATCAGCATCATCGTGGTCTGGTCAAAGCCCTTCGGCGCGGCCTTGCGCGTGACGGGCTGGACCTTGTCGAGCGTCACGGTGTCGCTGTGGTCGTAGCCGACATTGAGGCCGGACTCGATCCGGACCTTGCCGGCATCGACCAGCGCGATCGAGACGCCATCCTTGCCGTGCGCCAGCACCGCAAAATGCTTTGCCGCTTTCGCAAAGGGCACGCCGCGGGCGCGGCCGGAAAGCGAGCCATCGGCATCGAGGGTGATGCGGTCCTTCGGCGATGCCGGCAGCACCGTCATCTCGCCCTCGGGCGATGCGATCTTCGCTTGCGCCAGCAGCCAGCCCGCCAGCATGGTCTCGGCCAGCGGAACCGCGACGGCGAAACGGCCGGCGGCGTTCAGAAGCGCAAAGCCGTCGGCAAGGCTCGCGCCGGAGCCGCCGAGATCGTCGGGCACCCAGGACAATGGCAGGCCGGCTTCGCTCAGCGCCCGCCACAGCGGCGCCTGCCAGGCATCCTTCTTGTCGTTGTTGATGGTTTGCGGATCGGCGAGATCGGCGAAGATCTTCTCCGCAGTCTCGACGACGATGTTGTCACTCTCCGCCACAGCGTTCCCCGTGTTTTGCCGTTGGCGCGGCCCGCCTGGTGGAGCGAACCGCGCAGGTCTTCTTGCGCCCGATGATCCGAAAAAGCCATGGCCCTGACAAGCGTTGATCGCAGGTCAACCTGCGGCGCGGGCATGGGGCAAGGACCAATAGGAGGCTAATTCCGCTTAGCGGAGTTTGCTTGATTTGCAGGGCGCCGCAAACTCGCTAAACAAGGCCAGCGACTTAAGGCTCGCATCAGAACCAGGGGAAGGAAATCCGGATGGCCAAAGACAGTCTGTGCGCAATCGTGACGGGGTCCGCATCCGGACTTGGCGCAGCAACCGCGGAAATCCTCGCGCGAAGCGGGGCGCGGCTCGTCATCAACTATTCCTCTAGCCAGAAAGAAGCCGAGGCCACCGCGGACGTCTGCCGCAAGGCGGGCTCTCCGGAAGTCCTGGTTGCGCAGGGCGACGTTTCAAAGGACGACGATTGCCGCAAGATCGTTGCGGCGGCCAGCGCCTGGGGCCGGCTCGACATCCTCGTCAACAATGCCGGCACCACCAAGCATGTCGCCCATGCCGATCTCGACGGATTGTCGGCTGAAGATTTCCAGCGCGTGTATGGCGTCAACACCATCGGCCCGTTCCAGATGGTGCGTGCCGCGCGCAGCCTGCTCGAAGCCGGCGCAAAGGCCTCGGAGCGGCCCTCCGCCGTGGTCAACGTGTCCTCGGTCGCCGGCATCAGCGGCGTCGGCTCGTCGATCGCCTACGCCGCGAGCAAGGGCGCGCTCAACACCATGACGCTGTCGCTGTCGCGCGCGCTGGCGCCGCTGATCCGCGTCAACACCGTCTGCCCCGGCTATATCGACACGCCCTGGTTCACCAAGGGCCGCGGCGAAGCCGGCGCCAAGCAGGTGCGCGACAGCGTGGTGGCGAAGGTGCCGCTCAAGGTCGCATCATCAGCCGAGGACATCGCGCAGCTCGTCTGCTTCCTGGCGATGCCGGCCTCCAGCAACATGACCGGCGAGGTCGTGCGCATGGATGCGGGGATGCATCTGATGACGTGAGATCGCGTTCCAATCTCCGGTGTCATCCCCGCCTAGTGCGCAATTGCGCACGGGGCGCGGGGATCCATAGCCACAGGGAGAAGTTTGGCGCGACTCCGGTCACTCCGTGTCTTGCCAAACCACTCCCTGTGGTTATGGGCCCCGGATCGGCGCGCGCTTATAGGTCGCGCCACAACGCGACAGTGACTACCCCTTGATCACACCGCTCGCGACCAGCCGGTGCCAGATGAACAGCACCACCACCGCGCCGAGTGTGGCCATGATAAAGCCGGCGCCCTGGTCTGGGCTGTAATGGCCGATCGCCTGGCCGATGAAGGTCGCGAGAAACGCGCCGGCGATGCCGAGGATGGTGGTGAGGATGAAGCCGCTCGGGTTGTTCGGTCCCGGCGCCAGCCAGCGCGCGATGAGGCCGGCGACGAAGCCGACGACGATGATCCACAACAGGCCGCCCATGCTCATGAGTGTGCTCCCCTTCCCGAAAGCGCGTCGATCAACGTCCGATTAAAGTCTGCCCGAGATCTCGTTCTCGGTCGGCAGCCGTCCGTCCGGGGTCAAATGGTCGACCACCTGCGGCAGATACTGGCTGAGGCCGTTGAGCAACTCGTCGCGCGACAGGCCGCTTTGGGCGGACAGGCTGTCGATCTGGTCGGCGCCGAGTGCGCTCGCAAGATCGCCCGGCGCGATCGGCTTGTTCTGACCCTTGCCGACCCAGGAGTTCGCAGCGTCGCCGTGGCCGCCCTGCTGAAGCTGGTTGAGGAGATCGCCGAGGCCGCCGCTGAGCACGGTGCCGGCCGCGCCGCCTGCAAGCAGGCCGCCGAGGCCGCCTTTGAGCAGGCCTCCGAGACCGCCAAGACCGCCGCTGTCCGCGGTGTTCGCGTTCACCGGCGGAGGGGCCGGCGTCGGCGACGGCTGCGGCGCCGTACCGGACTGGTTTGCCGTCATGTGCTTGAACGCCTTCCAGGCAAGCAGGCCGAGCAGCGCCATGGTCATCGGCGACATGCCGCCGGAGGATTTCTCGGAGCTGGGTGTAGAGGGGCCGCGCGGGCCGTTCTGCATGCCGTTGAGGACGTCGAGTAGACCCATGGTGCTCTCCTTTGGCGTGTCGTTCGGCGAGCGCTCGCCGCTGACTGCCCCTGGGCCGAAAACATATGGGGCTCTCATGACGGTTACAAGGCGGCTGCGCAGCGATGGGCAGCCGGCCACGCCTCTGCTATCGAGGGGCGATCGTTCAGGGAGCAAGGCGAGGTGATGACGGATCGACCGATCGTGGTGGCCGGCGCGGGCGCCATCGGCTGTTTCGTCGGCGGCATGCTGGCCGCCAGTGGCCGCCGTGTCGCGCTGCTGGTGCGGCCGCGGGTGAAGACCGAGATCGAGCGGTTCGGCCTGCGATTGACGGATTTCGACGGCTCGGAGACGAAGCTCGGCGCAGGGCAGCTCGCGCTGTCCGAGGACCCCGCGATCTTCCACAGCGCCGGCATCGTGCTGGTCACGGTGAAGAGCGCCGACACCGCCGACGTCGCGGATCAGATCGCGCAGCATGCGCCTGAGGATGCCGTCATCGTTTCGCTGCAGAACGGCATCGGCAATATCGCGGTGCTGCGCGAGCGTCTCGGTGGCCGCCGCGTGCTCGCGGGCATGGTGCCGTTCAACGTGATCGCGATGGGCGAGGGCCGTTTCCACCGCTCGACCTCCGGCGACATCCATGTCGGAGAGGACGCTGGGAACACGGCCGCGGCATTGTCGGTATCCGGCCTCGCCATGCGCGCGAGCCGCGACATCACCGGCGTGCAATGGGGCAAGCTGATCATCAATCTGAACAACGCGCTCAGCGCATTGTCCGACATGCCCCTCGCCGCGCAACTGGCAAACCGCGACTGGCGCAGGCTGTTCGCCGACCAGATGGCCGAAGGGCTGGCCGCGCTGAAGGCCGCCGGCATCGCGCCGCTCTCGGCGACGCCGATCCCGATGAACTGGACGCCGGCCTTGCTACGGCTGCCCGACATGATCTTCAATGCGATCCTGGGACGGACCATGAAGATCGATCCCGAGGCGCGCTCCTCGATGTGGCAGGATTTGAAACAGGGACGCAAGACCGAGATCGACTATCTCCAGGGTGCCGTCATCGCGCTCGCCGAGCAAAACCATGTCGAGGTGCCGCTGATGCGCCGTATTGTTGCGCTGATCAAGGAGGCCGAAGCCGCCGGCAACGGTCCGCCGCGGCTGACGCCGCAGCAGATTCGCGCGGTGGTTTGAGTGCAAGGAGGGACCGATGAAACGTAGCTTGATGATCGGGCTCGCGCTTGCCGCGCTTTGCGGCGCATCGACGCTCGCTCTTGCGAGACCGCCGACGGTCGTGAACTCGCCCGGCTATGATAGGCGGTTGCAGGAGAGCAGGTCGCAGTTGGGCAGCTCGCCGACGACTGCGCCGGTGGATGCGCCAACGGTCAAATCGAAGCGCGGCAAGAAGAAGCAACCGAACTGACGTTCCACACCCCGCTGTCGTAGGGTGGGCAAAGCGGAGCGTGCCCACCAACTTTCTTTGTCTTGCCAGGGTGGTGGGCACGGCGCTTGCGCGCCTTTGCCCATCCTACAAGTCAGTGCGAGGAGCTTAACCCTTCTTCGCCGGCTTGCTCGGGGTCGGATTGAACAGCTTTTTCAAATCGTTCAAGCTCTCCGACAGCCGCGGCCATTCGCAGGAGAATGAGCCTTTGGTGCACGCGCCCTTCGGGCGCTGACCGACGGTCTGCTGCACCTTTGGCCGCTCGACCGGGACGGGCACGCGCGCGACGTCGGTTCGCAGCGCGACCTGCTGGAGTTGCCGCGCCTGCAGTTCCTGCTGCTCGCGCTGTTGACGGGCGGCGGCCTCGGCCGCTTCGTTGCTGCGGCGCTCTTTGGCGAGATAGGCCGTGTAAGCTGCGTCGATCTTCTTTTGCTCCTCCGGCGTCGGATTGGGGCCGGCGATGTCGAAGGTGCGATCCTGCAGGAAGTCGTAATAGGAATAGCCCCCGCCTGCCTTGCGGCGGCCGGCGAACTTGGCGTTGCAATCGGCAAGCGCGGATGTCTTCTCGGACTTGGTCGCAGCCTTCTCGGCCGCGTCGGCGCATTCCTCGAAATCGACCGGCGCGCGTTTCCACCATTGCGCCTGGGCATGCGCGTGCATCAGCAGGAAAAATCCTGCCGCGGCAACAAGAACCAGCGCCGCACGACGCAATGCTATCACGGACGACATTCTACGAGAGCATTCCTTGCAAAACTCAACCCGAACTGAGTCGAGCCAGATTTTTGCCTCTTTATCGCCGGCTTGTCACCCATGGAACCCGGGAATTTCATGGCTGGGATGCTGACATTTTGTGCTTGACGTGGCGCGTGGGTCACAGCGCCGCCCCGGCGGGCTGCTACACTTCGCCTTGCGAGCGCCTCACCTGAGGCGGCGCCAAGAAAGACCCCAAGAAACGAAATGGAAACGCCCGATGCTGCTGCCCCTGTCTGACGTGCCGCGCTGGTACGCTGAACGCAAACCACATGGCACGATTGCAATCCGTCACGGGCAGGACACGCTGACATGGGACGAGCTCGAGCGCGGCGCCAACCGGCGCGCGCGGGCGTTCATGGCCAAAGGCGTCAAGCCCGGCGACTTCGTCGCGATCGGATTGCCCAACGGCAATGCGTTTTTCGAGACCTCCTTTGCGGTGTGGAAGTGCGGTGCGACGCCGACCTCGCTGTCATGGCGGCTGCCGCGCGGCGAGGCCGCCGCGGTGCTCGACATCCTCAAGCCGGCGCTGGTGGTCGGCGGCGAGGCTGACTGGAACGCGCCGAACCGCCTGCCTGCGGATTTCGTACCGGAGGGATTTTCGGACCAGGCGCTGACGCTGCCGGTGGCGCGCTACTGGAAAGCCATGACCTCGGGCGGCTCGACCGGCCGGCCGAAAGTGATCCTCGATCATCAGCCGGCCGTGACCGACACGGACGCCGCGCCGCCGCTCAACATCCCCTTCGGGGTCTCGCTGCTCAATCCGGGGCCGCTCTACCACAATGCGCCGTTCATCGTGTCGCACTACGCCCTGTTCACTGGCGGCCAGCTCACCGGTCTCGTCAAGTTCGACGCCGAGGAGACATTGCGGCAGATCGAACGCGAGCGCGTGCAATGGGTCAATTTCGTGCCGACCATGATGCACCGGATCTGGGCGCTGCCGGAGCAGGTGCGCAACGCCTACGATCTGTCGAGCCTTCAGACCGTCTTCCACATGGCGGCGCCGATGCCGCCCTGGCTGAAGGAGAACTGGATCGCCTGGCTCGGCCCCGAGCGGATCTGGGAGCTCTATGGCGGCACCGAGCGGCAAGGCTCATGCATCATCTCCGGCACGGAATGGCTGACGCACAAGGGCTCGGTGGGCAAGATCGGCGAGATGGCGCGCTTACGCATTATCGGCGAGGACGGCAACGACGTCGCGCCCGGCGAGACCGGCGAGATCTATTTCCTCAACAATGACGGCAGGGACGCCACCTATCATTATCTCGGCGCCGAGCCGAAGCGCCGCAGCGATGGTTGGGAATCACTCGGTGATATCGGCAGGCTGGATGCGGAAGGCTATCTCTATCTCGGCGACCGCCTCGCCGACATGGTGCTGCGCGGCGGCGCCAACATCTATCCGGCCGAGGTCGAGGCTGCCGTCTCCGAGTCTCCCGGCGTGCGATCCTGCGTCGTGGTGGGACTGCCCGATCCGGAATTGGGCCAGCGCGTGCACGCCATCATCGAGCCGGAGGGCGATGCCGACGGCCAGGCGATCGCCGACGGCATGGCGCAGTTCTTGAAGGACAGGCTCAGCCGCTACAAGCATCCGGAAAGCTTCGAGATCGTCGGCGCCCCGCCGCGCGATGATTCAGGCAAGGTTCGCAGAACACTGTTGCGCGACGAGCGCGCGGCGTGGATGAAGGAAGGGCGCGCCTTCCGGATCATGCCGGCGAAGGCGCGGGCGCACGCCGATTAAGAAGGAAGGATTTTTGGACATGACCATCACGATCGCAGCCAACAGCGTGCCGAAACCGCCGGCCGAGATCATCGAGGGTTTTCGCGGTGCGCCGACCTCGGTCATCTCAGACAATCTCGCCCGGCTGCCCGGCGCGGTCGGGCTAAAGCCCTATCATCGCGGGGCTAAGCTGGTGGGCACTGCCTTCACTGTGCGCACGCGCCCCGGCGACAATCTCGCCATCCACCGCGCGCTCGAGTTGGTCGGCCCCGGCGACGTCATCGTGGTCGATGGCGGTGGTGACGAGACGCGCGCGCTGGTCGGCGAGATCATGAAGAACATCGCGCAATGGCGCAAAGCGGAAGGCTATGTGATCGACGGTGCGATCCGCGATGTCGCGGCCTTCGCGGCCGACGACTTCCCCTGCTACGCCCGTGCGGTGATCCACCGCGGTCCTTACAAGAACGGTCCCGGCGAGATCAACGTGCCTGTCACGATCGGCGGCAGCGTGATTGCGCCCGGCGACATCGTGGTTGGCGACGAGGACGGCGTGGTGTCGTTTCCCGCCGCGGGAGCAGCAGCGCTGCTCGAAGCCGTGCGCGCCCAGGTCGCGCGCGAGGAAGAGACCCTGAAGGCGATCCGCGAGGGCCGTTATCAGGGCTCTTATGGCAAGACTTGATCAGGCGGGCTTAAGTCAAGGCAATGGCTGAACTGATCGAAAGCCGACGTCAGCCATTTGCTATTTTCGAAAGTGTTCACGACCTTTGTTTCGGCCAAAGTTCTCTCATGCTTTTTGATGCTGAGGCTACTTTACATGATGAGGAATTACGCGATCGTCCTGCCCAGCTTCCTCCTTCTGTGGATGTCCGGAAGCGACGAGGTCAGCTCGGCGAAAATGCGCGAGGCGACCAACACTCATCCCACGCCGGCGATCGGCACTGTCGCTTTGACGGATGCGGAACGGCGGATGACGGAGGCGACCTATGCAAAGGTAACGGGGCTGTCCCGAGGTGAGGTGGGAAAGCGCTTCGCGGCAAGTGGTGTCTTGCGATGTCCCGGCGGAGCCAGCAGCGCTCAAGTCACCGGAGCGCGCGACGTGATCACGACGGTGGCTCACGCGTTTCGGGACGCTTGCAAGCCTCATACGTCACCAGAGAAGTGCATATTCGAATACTATTTGGGAGCGGAGAAGCGGATCATTCCCTTGTCGGCAGCTCTATGGATGGGCACCTGCGTCGATGCTGCACCGAGGCAGGGCAGCGTCGATTGGGCCGTCGCAAGACTTAGATTTCCCGCAGATGTGACGCCGTACGAAATATATGAGCAGCCCGAAACTCTCGTGGAGCTGGAGCGTGTTCTGGCAGTTGTCGGTTATGATATCGAAGCCACAGGAAAGAGGGACAAGGACGGGCCGTTCAACAAGACGATCCAGGAGTGCCAAATCCGCGACGTGAGGGATTGGCAGACATTTGAAACGAACTGCGAGTTCGAGTTCGGGGCATCAGGAAGCGCCCTCTTTCGCCAGTGGGGCCGTCGAATGACTTTGCTTGGCGTCGTTTTCGGGGACTATCACGACGAAGAATATTGTCCACGAGGCGGCTGCGAGTTCAAGAGCCGGAAATGGTCGAGCTTGTTTGTGACCTTAAGGGGCGAGTTCAAAGACCGGCTCGTGGCCGCCGTACGTCAGTCGGCAGCAAGATGAAACGAAGGGAGAATGACGTGAGTCAGAAGGAAGAATTCCACAATATCAATGATCCCAGCGACGGGCTGTTCCGCGAGCTCGCGGCGGGGGTGACCACGCGCATCTTCTCCGGCGAGCAGGCGATGCTGTCGGTGGTGACATTGGCGCCGCATGCGCAGGGCACGCTGCACCATCATCCCGAGGAGCAATGGGGCGTGCTGCTCGATGGCTCCGCCATCCGCGTCCAGGGCGATGAGGAAATTGCCGTGACGAAGGGCGATTTCTGGCGCACCCCGGGCAATGTGCCGCACACCATGCGCGCCGGCCCCAATGGGGCCCGGGTGCTGGACATCTTCAGTCCGCCTCGGCCAGAATACAAGAAAGCGGGGTCGGGCTTCGGGACGACTTAAGCGCTTCGCGCTTAGGGTATTTTCTTGAGCATGATCTTATCGGAAAACCGCTGCACACTTTTCCGGATCATGCTGTAGCGCCAAAGAGCAAAAGCCGGGCGCTGAAACCAAAAAGGGAGGGGACCATGACGATCACACGACGCACGCTGCTGGCTGCACCAGCCATTCTCGCATTGACGCCGGCGATGGCGCAGGCCGGCAAGATCACGCTGGTGGTGCCGTTTCCGCCGGGCGGCTCGACCGATGCGATGGCGCGGCTGCTGCAGGCCAGCCTGCAAACCAAGCTCAGTCGCATCGTCGTAGTCGAGAACAAGTCGGGCGCCGCGGGCGCGCTCGGCGCGGCGCAAGTCGCCAAGAGCCCGGCGGACGGCACCTCGTTCCTGGTGACGTTCGATTCCCATGCTGTGATTCCGTCGATCCTCGACAAGCCGCCGGTCGACGTCGAGCGCGAGCTGATGCCGGTGCTGCTGATCGGCACTGCGCCCTATGTGATCGCCGCCGGCGCCGGCCGCCCCTACAAGAGCTTTGCCGATGTGGTGGCCGCCTGCAAGGCGACTCCGGGCGCGGTGAAATATGCGTCCGTCGGCATCGGCACGCTCGGCCATCTCGCCATGACCGTGCTCGGCAGCAAGGCCGGGGTCGAGATCATGCACGTGCCCTATCGCGGCGGCGGGCCGGCCATGAACGACGTGCTCGGCGGCCATGTCGATCTCATCGCGGGATCGGCCGCGCTGGTCGCCGCCCAGCTTGGCACCAACATGCTGCGTCCGATCCTGCAGCTCGGCCGCGAGCGGCTGCCGGCCTTGGGGGATACGCAGACCGCGATCGAGGCGGGCTTTCCCGATTTCGAGACGCTGGCCTGGTGGGGCATCTTCGCGCCCGCAGGCACGCCGCCCGATATCGTCGCAGCCTTCGCGGCGGCGTCCAAGGAGATACTGAGCGAGCCCGCGACCGCCGCCCAGCTCAAGGACACCCAGCACATGACGCTGCTGCTCCAGGACGGCGCCGCCTTCAAGACCTTCTTCGACAAGCAGGTCGCCACTTGGGGCAAGGTCGTGAAGGACAACAATATCAGGGCGTGAGAGGCCTCTGCCCGGGATTGCCATCCCGGGTCCGGTGCGCTCGCGCGGGCCTGAGCGTCAGAGCATCTTGCCGACGATCTTTGTCATATCCGCTGCCGAAAACGCGCGCAGCGTTTCGGTGCGGACGTTGCCGAGTGCGCTGAGACTCAGGCTGAGCGACATCGCGGCAGCCTCATCTGGAGCCTCGAGAACGGTCACAACGTCATATCGGCCCTGCGTCCAGACGATCTCTTTCACAGTCACGCCGAACGTTTTGGCCATCTCCTTGAAGGCGTCTGCCCGCTTCGGCGAGTCCTTGACGTTGCGGACTCCCTGATCCGTGAAGTTCGACAGCACAACATAGGTTACCATGGTCGTCCTCCCTGGTTAGAACTTGAGGAAACCGCGCTGAGCTTGCCACGGCGGCTGAGACAGCGCTACTTGCGCGTTGGAACGTCAGCAGATGCGACTTATTCGGTCAGGACAACGGCCGTGCGAAACTGAGCTCATGGCCGTCGGGGTCGGTGAGATGGAAGTAGCGCTCACCCCATTCCGCATCGCGCGGCGTGGTCGACGGCTGCCACCCGGCAGCGCGCGCCTGTGCGTAGGTCTCGTCGACATCGGCCACGTAGAAGATGACGCGGCCCCACCAGGACCAGCGCTTGTCTTCCGGTTGCGCAGTCAGATTGAGATAGCCGCTGCCGGCGCGGAAGCTCGTGAATGCGGCGGCTTCGCCACCATACAGGAGCTCGAACCCCAGCGATCGGTAGAAGTGCACGGCGAGCTCCATGTCATGCGTGCCGAGCGTGATGGCGCTGATGCTTTCGATCATGTGAGCTGCTCCGCTGAGGGGGGCCCGGCAGCGATTGTATAGCCGCCCCGTTCAGGTTGACGATGGTCTGGCCCGCCTGACGGCTGGCGAACCGCATTTTGCTCTGCTATGACGGGATCGAACCCGTACCCACGGGTTCCGCGGTCCCGTAGCTCAGCCGGATAGAGCGACGGTTTCCTAAACCGTAGGTCGGAAGTTCGAGTCTTCCCGGGATCGCCAATATCTCAGATACTTGACGTGATTGCGGGCCGCCCCCAGGGGGCTTGCGTGCGCCTTCCCCAATCCTTCGGCTTCGCCCTCGTGTTCGCCCGTCATCCCGCCGCTGACGATGGCGAGGTCATGTCGTCCCGGCTAGCGGAAGGGTAGCGGCGGGGCTATCCTGCTCGCTTTGTAATTGAAGATCTGGACGCCCTGCGCAGCAGCTCGCAGCAATCATTTCCACAGGGCTCGCTCATCATCACTCGCTTCAGGAAGCTCTGGCCGTGATCAAGCAAACGTCAAACAGAAGCGGCGGGATCGAGCCGCGTTCATTTCTGGACGACAACAAGGCGTTCGAGCGCTGGCTGCGTTCCCAATGCACTGTCGTCGAGCCCGACCTCGACGAAAAGCACAAGAAGATGAAAGATGACCCGTTCGTCTTCCTTCGTGCAACTTTCTTCCGCTGGGCCAGGTGTATCGAAGCGCTCTGCCCGGAGTTGAAGGACGCGCCGCGGGTGCCGTCCGTGGGCGACACTCATATCGAGAATTTCGGCACCTGGCGCGACGCGGAGGGACGTCTCGTCTGGGGCGTCAACGATTTCGACGAGGCCGCGAGCATCGCCTATCCCTTCGATCTCGTACGCCTGGCGACGAGCGCGCGGCTGGCGCCAAAGGCCAGGAAAAAGAAGGCGAGGGCCATGACCCATGTCGGCAATGGCGACGCCGCCATGGCGATTCTCGATGGTTACAAGAAGGGTCTCAAGAAGCCGCTGCCCTCGCTGCTGGATGAGCAGGCGAGTTGGATGCGCGCTTATGTGGCATGCACCGACGAGGAACGTCAGGAGTTCTGGGACGACGTGAAGAACTACCCGCGGGCGAAGCCACCGTCCCCTGTTGCCGCAGCCCTCCGCAAGAAACTACCACCCGGCGCCTCATCCGGTCGCTTCGCGACGCGCGTGGCAGGTGTCGGCAGCCTGGGCCGGCCCCGTTTTCTCGTCATCGCCGACTGGTGCGGCGGCCAGATCGTCAGGGAAGCCAAGGCGCTGGTGCCGTCGGCCTGGGATTGGGCGCACGACCAGCAGGGCAAGCTGCGCTTCCTTGACCTCGCCAAAGCTCCGTATCGAGCTCCCGATCCACACCTCGCGCTCGAACGTCGGAGCGGCTTCGTGATCCGGCGCCTTGCGCCCGACTCCCGCAAGATCAATCTCGGGGATCACGCGAACATGAGCCTGGAGCTCGATCTGCTCAACGTCATGGGCTTCGACATCGGCGCCATTCATGCCGCCAAGGGTGCATCGGAGAGGATCGCTGCAGATCTGAGCAAGCGCGACAATGATTGGCTCCATGCCGCTGCAAAGGCCGCCGCCGCATTCGTCGAGGACGATTTCAGGGCGTGGCGCAGGCACGGTTGACCGGCGAGCGCCGGCCCCGTTCTCGATTGTCCCTGTGCTTTGCTCGATTGGTGCAAGATTTGCTATAGGCCATTGAAAGAGGCAGGAAGCGGCTTGGCCCGCGCCCGCCATGCCACGTCCGGAGACAAAAATGACTTTCGACTTGATCCTGCGCGGGGGCCGAGTGATCGACCCCTCCCAGAAGCTCGATGCCGTGATGGACGTCGCCTTTGCCGGTGGCAAGGTGGCGGCGGTCGGGACCGGGCTCAAGGCGGATCCGGGCACGGATGTGCGCGACGCTTCGAAATACATCGTGACGCCGGGGCTGATCGATCTCCACACCCATGTCTATTGGGGCGGCACCTCGCTCGGCATCGATGCCGAGGAATTCTGCCGCCTTTCCGGCGTCACTACCGCGGTCGACACCGGCAGCGCCGGACCTGGCAATTTCGCCGGCTTCCGCAAGCATGTGATCGAGCCGAGCCAGGTCCGCATCCTCGCATATTTGCACGTGTCGCATGCCGGCATCTTCGGCTTCTCGCACCGGATCATGGTCGGTGAAAGCGAAGAGTTGCGGCTGATGAACCCGATCGAGGCGGCCAAGGTGGCCGATGCCAACCGCGACCTCATCGTCGGCATCAAGGTGCGTGTCGGCCTGCACTCCTCGGGCACGTCGGGGGCGGTACCGCTCGACATCGCGCTCGAGGTTGCCAACGAGGTCGGCATGCCGCTGATGGCGCATATCGACCATCCGCCGCCGAGCTATGAGGAGGTGCTGGCACGCCTCCGTCCCGGGGACGTGCTGACCCATGCGTTCCGCCCGTTCCCGAACACGCCGGCAACGGCGCAAGGCACGGTGAAGAAGGCGGTGCTGGACGCGCGCGAGCGCGGCGTGCTGTTCGACATCGGCCACGGCAAGGGCTCGTTCGCGTTCAAGACCGCGCGCGCGATGCTCGCGAACGGCTTCTATCCGGATACCATCTCCTCCGACATCCACCAGCTCTGCATCGACGGCCCCGCCTTCGACCAGGTCACGACGATGTCGAAGTTTCTGTGCATGGGCATGGAGCTATCCGACGTGATCGCAGCCTCGACGGTGAATGCGGCGATGGCATTGCGCCGCCCCGAGCTCGGCAGCCTCAAGCCCGGCTGCGTCGGCGACGCCACGCTTGTTGCGGTCAGGCAGGGCCAGTTCGACTACGAGGACGTCGTCGGCGAGCATTTGATCGGCGACCGCAAGATCGTCTCCGAAGGCGTCGTCATCGGCAGCCGCTGGTGGCATCCGAACTGAGCGCTACACGTGGGGAATCGGGAGCGTACCTCGCTGCTGCCGTCGCGCCATTCGGCGCGACGAGCTTGCCAAGACGGAAGCGCGACCGACCGTGTTCTTCGATGCCCCGGAACGCGCTATTTGAGCTTATTCGCAATGCTGTCGAACGTTGCGAATACGGGTTCGATGGCGTACCCGGCGAGAAACGACAGAGCAAAGGCAGACACCGAACTCTGCGACAAGACACCGCCGAAGCCGATGGCGACGCCTGCTAGAGCTCCTAGTGTTACGCGGACTAAATTGCGAATTCCGGACGTGCTAGAATATGAGCTGCTTCTAATCTGCTCTGATAGCATCCGGACAACGTAGGCACAGGAGCCAGTCAATCCCAATAAAATGGGCAAGATGGTTGCCCTGATCATGCTTCCAACATCTTGCGCGCGCTGAGTTATGGGTTGGGCGCGACGCGACAATAATCGATAGTTGTCGACCGTATCTTGCACGACGTCCAGTCTTGTCGGAATGCCGCCATCACCTTTTTCGTAACAGAATGACGATTTCGAGAATTCCTTGTCTCTTTCGCAAGTGGGAAAACGCTTCCAGTTTAGGTAAACGACTGAATCGGTTTTCGCATAAAGTGTATCTGCGTTGGCATACAATGTCGGCAGTGCACTCGCTAGTTTTCCAGCAGCATTTCGGTACTCGGCATCCTTCTGCAGTTCCGCTTTTCCAGGAGCAACAAAGTCGTCGTCTTTGGTGAGACCTTTATCCCTCAAAATTGAAATCTGCTTCACGATATCGTCTGCTATCGGATCTGTCGCCTTCACCAGGTTTTTCACGTCGTCGTTTATGGTTGTGGTATTTGACGTGAGAAACATTAGCGTTGCCGAAACGATCAACAACACGAACAGAAGCGACATGTACCAAAATGCAGCGCGCTGTGGGGCGGTCGTCATCGCCCCCGCCGGCGCAAGCCAGAATCTGGATGGGATTTGGTCCGTGCTCGTAATGAGCGTATCGGTGTTGACCGGACTTATGAGCGAACAAAGCGAATTGAAGCTGATCCAGAACTTTGAAGCTATTGCCGGCGTCCAACCGTTAGCTGAGTGTGCATCCAGACTTTCTTGAACAGTCGTTATAACTTCGGCCAGGGCTTTTTTCTTTTCGTTGTCCGTTATCGTTTGGGCGGCAAACTTTATCAATGGACCGCATTGTTTGAAGGTTGAAATCTCTAGATCACTTGCAGTAGCCATGGATGAAATCCTTTGGTGTTAATGATCAGCTCATCGAAAAAATGCTGTTTGGAATAAAGAATTGATATTCGCGAGCAATTTTATGAAAAGTAACCTTGAGATGCAAGCGCGATTGGGCCCCAGACGTTCGCAGAGGGCCGCACCGACTTAGTCTGAGAGCAGCCCAGCTGTCATGGCCTGGTCGAGCACCCGATCGCGGCCGCAGGTCGCCCGGAGCGAGGCGCCATTGGGCGGCTGCTGGTGGCATCCGATTGAGCATCGCGCGTGCAAGAAGAACGTTGATGCCTGGGACCAGGCCGGGCATGACGACTTATCGTTGCTCTTGCTCATTCTGCTCGGAGTTGCCGGGATACCTACAACGACCTCGCGATCAGCAGCTTCATGATCTCGTTGGTGCCGCCATAGATCTTCTGGATGCGGGAATCGATGAAGATGCGCGAGATCGGGTATTCCTGCATGTAGCCGTAGCCGCCGAACAGCTGGAGGCATTCGTCGGCGGTCTCGACCTGCTTCTCCGAGCACCAGTATTTCGCCATCGACGCCGTGACGGTGTCGAGATCCCCGGCGACCAGGCGCTCGATGCACCAGTCGACGAAGACGCGCGCTATCATGGCTTCGGTCTTGCGCTCGGCGAGCTTGAAGGCGGTGTTCTGGAAATCCATCAGGGGCTTGCCGAACGCTTTCCGCTCCTTGGTGTAGTCGGTGGTGAGCTTGACCGCGCGCTCCATCGAGGCGACGGCGCCGACCGCGAGCGCAAGGCGCTCCTGCGGCAATTGCTGCATCAGCTGGACAAAACCCTGGCCTTCCTCCTTGCCGAGCAAATTCTCGGGCGGCACGGTGACGTTGTCGAAGAACAGTTCCGAGGTGTCGGAGGCATGCAGGCCGATCTTGTCGAGGTTGCGCCCGCGCTTATAGCCGTCCGCGCCTGCGGTCTCGACCACGATCAGCGAGATGCCCTTGGCGCCGGCGTCGCCGGTGCGCGCGACCACGATGACGAGATCGGCGGCCTGGCCGTTGGTGATGAACGTCTTCTGGCCGTTGATGACGTAGGAATTGCCCTGCTTCTTCGCCGTGGTCTTGACGGCCTGCAGGTCCGAACCAGTGCCGGGCTCCGTCATGGCGATGGCGCCGACCATCTCGCCCGAGGCCATCTTCGGCAGCCAGCGCTTCTTCTGCTCCTCCGAGCCGTAATTGAGGATGTAATGCGCGACGATGGCGCTGTGCACGGAGACGCCGGTCGTCATCTCCGGCACCGTGCTTTCGAGATCGTCCAGCACCGCCGCGTCATAGGCGAAGGTGGCGCCCAGGCCGCCATATTCCTCCGGGACGCTCGCCAGCAGCGCGCCCATCTCGCCGAGGCCGCGCCAGGCGAAGCGGTCGACCATCTTCTGCTCGCGCCATTTTTCGGCATGCGGCGCCAGGTCCTTGGCGAGGTATTTCCGGAACTGGTCGCGAAAGACGTCGAGCTCTTCGGTCATCCAGGAGGAGCGGTAGGACATGGTTACCTCGGTTGATGCGCAGTTCCGGCTTGGTAGGCCAGCCGGGCGCGGCAATTATTGTGTTTTCAGGCTGCGCCGGTGACGCTACCAAGGCGGCCGGAAACGCGTCTGTCGGGATGATCGATTGTGGCTGTCAAAACTCAAGAGCTCAAGCTCGACATCGAAAACATCGGCACGGTGTCAGCGATCCTGACGCAGCCTGACGGCGCGAGGGCCTGTTACGTGCTGGCACATGGTGCGGGCGCCGACATGCGGCATGCCTTCATGGCGAAGACCGCAGAAGGACTCGCGGATCGCGGCATCGCGGCGCTCCGCTTCAATTTCCTCTACATGGAAGAGAAGAAGGGGCGCCCCGACCAGCCGGCGGTCGCGCACTCCGCCATCCGTGCGGCGGTCGCGGAGGCGGCGCGGCTGTGTCCAGAGGTGCCGCTTGTCGCCGGCGGAAAATCGTTCGGCGGGCGCATGACCTCGCAGGCGCAGTCGAAGGCGCCGCTGCAAGGCGTCAAAGGGCTCGCCTTCCTCGGCTTCCCCCTGCATGCCGCCAAGAAGCCGTCGTCCGAGCGTGCCGAGCACCTCGCGGGGGTCACGATCCCCATGCTGTTCCTGCAGGGCACGCGGGACGGGCTTGCCGATCTCGGCCATCTCAGGCCCGTCGTCACGGCGCTCGGCGCGAAGGCGACTCTGCACGCGGTCGAAGGCGGCGATCATTCCTTCGCGGTGCTGAAGAAGTCCGGCCGGACGAATGAAGAGGCGCTCACAGAAGTGCTCGACACGCTCGCGGCCTGGATTGACCAACTCGCCTGAGCTTCACGCCGCATAAAGCCCCTTGTCGCGCGCCTTCTGGATTGCCAGCGCGGCGATCAGGTCGAGCGTCGGCGTCGACAGGCCGGCGGTGCGCGCGAAGGCGGCGGGCGCCCTCACCAGCACGTCGATCTCCATGGCGCGGCCAAGCTCGTAATCCTGCAGCAGCGAGGGCTTGTGGTTGGGGGCGGGCCCGCTGCGCGTTACGCGCTTGACCTCGGGAATGAAGTGCTGGGCGATGTCGTTGGCCTCGTTCAGCATGCGCGGGATGACCTCCGCAAAGGCGGCATCGTCGCGCACGCCGCGTGCGGTCTGGCCTGTCAGCAGGCACAGCACCGACAGCGACATGTTGGTCAGCAGCTTTGACCAGATCGCCTCGCGGATTTCGGCGACCGGCGGTGATTCCAGCCGCGCGTCGTTGAAGACGCCGCGAAGCCTGGTGATGCGCTCGCAATTGCGGTCGTCGCATTCGCCGATCAAGAGGCGGTTTCGGTCCGGGGTGAGGTTGTGCACCACGCCTGGCGCCGTCACCTCGTTGGAGGAGAAGACGACGCCGCCGATGATCCGCTCCTTCGGGATGCAGCTGCGCAAGCGCCCGCCGGGATCGAGGAAGGAAATGTCCGGCGGTGTCGGATGCCGCGGCGGCAGGCCGATCCCGTACCACCAGGGAATACCGTTCTGGGCAAAGACGATGGCGGTGTCGTCCTGAAGCAGCGGCTTGATGCTGGCGACCAACCCCGGGAGCGCGGTGGCCTTCAACGTCGAGATCACGACGTCCTGCGGCCCGAGCTGGGCCGGATCGCCCGAGGCGTTCACCTTGGCGGAGACCTCGGAATCACCGACGCGCAGTTTGAGGCCACCTGCCCGGACCGCCTCCAGATGCGCCCCCCGCATCACGCACGAAACGTCATGACCGGCGCGCGCCAGCCGGACCGCGATGTGGCTGCCGACGGCGCCCGCGCCGAAAATGCAGATGCGCATGATGATTCCGTCCTGTCCCTTGGTGCCACCGGGCGGCAGCATGACACAAGCCGCCATGCGATGGACGCGGCCGCCCCACGCTGGAAAGATATGGATCGGCATGCGCTGCATCGGCCATAGTGCGCAGCAAACAACCGGAGGATCGCCGATGACTGCCAGCCCCGTGCTGTGGACCCTCGATGAGCGTGGGGTTGCGACCGTCACGTTGAACCGGCCGGAGGTCAACAACGCCTATGACGGCGCGTTGATCGCGGGCGTGCTCGCGGCGATGGACGATCTCGGCAAAAAGCCGAATCTTCGCGTCGTCGTGCTGAGGGGAACGGCAAGCATTTCCAGGCCGGCGCCGACCTGAAATGGATCAACGGCGTGCGGCCGCAATCGGCAGAGGCGAACGAGGCGGCCTCGCGCGCGACCTTCGAAGCCGTGCAGCGGCTCAACACGCTGCCGATCCCGACGGTCGCTTTGGTGCAAGGCGGCTGCTTCGGCGGCGGCACCGGCGTGATCGCGGCCTGCGACGTCGTGATCGCCGCGGACAATGCCCTGTTCTCGATCACCGAGGTGCGCTGGGGCCTGACCGCCGCGATCATCATCCCGCAGCTTTGCGACGCCATCGGCGTCCGGCAAGTGCGGCGTTACGCGCTGACCGGCGAGCGTTTCGGCGCTGAGGACGCCCGCCGCATCGGCCTTGTCCACGAGGTGGTGCCGCTCGCCGATCTCGAAGCCGCAGGCGCGAAGGTCGTCGAGCAGCTGCTCGCCAACGGACCGGAGGCGATGTCCGAGACCAAGAAGCTCGCGCTGGAAAGCTCGTTCGGCGGCATGGCGGTGGACGATGCCGCCTACACGCGGCTCGTGCAGCTGCATTCACTCAAGCGCCAGAGCGCGGAGGCTGCAGAAGGGCTGGCCTCGTTCGCCGAGAAGCGGGCGGGGAATTGGAGTGGTGGCTCATGAAGCCTGCAGGCCTCCGGCCTTCCTTGACTATCGCTTATGTCTGTCGAGGAGCGGACCGACCTTCGACCTCTGCTACCTCTGCACTCTCAAAGATACCCTCGGGAGGAAGCTGTTGCCAACCTTCGGCAATGACTTCATCTTCATGTTCCGATCTATACGAGTATTCTTCAGCGAAGGTGAAATGCCCATCGTCGCGCTGTAGTATTGCGATACGCCGTTGCTCCGGTTTCCCCGTAGAGGGAGAGACGATCTCTATCGGGTCCAACACCTTCACCAGCTTCATTTTGTGGTCTCAGCAATCGCCAATATGAAGGAAATGCGGTCCGCTCAGCAGCCGCGGCAGATGTTGTTGATGCTGCGATAGACGGCGTCGTCGTCCTGCCGCATCTGGCGCAGCGTTTCGAGTGTTTGGCCGTCATTGGCAGGCGCAACGGGCTTGCGCTTTGCGGCGAGTTCGTCCTCCTGCCGCTTGTAGCAGGCTTCACGCTCGGGTTTGGTTTGAATGAAGCGGCAGTTCTGCTCCAGGGCCGAGGCAGCGGTGGTTGAGATCGCGAGAGCGGTCAGGGCGGGCAAGGCGAATTTCAAGAGTAGCGAATCCATGCGGGCACTTCTGTCAGGTCTGTCATTCCCGGGCAACCGTCTTTTGGCGGGCGTGTAGCCCGGATGAAGCGAAGCGTAATCCGGGGCCGGTGTCCCCGCATTCCGCTGCGCTCCATGCGGGCTACGGCCCTCTCACAAATGATCCGGCCTACAGCGATGGCGCCAGTGACGTTTTCAGCAGCGTCAGCAGCGCCTGCACCGCCGCTGCGTTGCGGCGCCGCTCGGGGATCGCGGCCTTCACCCACAATTCCGGAATCGGGAAGTCGCGCAGCACCGGCTTGAGCGTGCCGTCGCGCAAGGCATCCGCGACGAGGTAATGCGACATCAGCGCGATACCATTGCCGGCGATCGCGCTGCGCGCCAGCACATGGCCCTCGTTGGAGGAGAGCAGCGGACTGACCTGGATGCTGATGCGGCCGCGCGGTCCGTCGAAGATCCATTCCGGGCCGGTGGGCAGAAAGCTGAGGCAGCGATGCTCGACGAGATCGCGCGGATGCTTTGGCGTGCCGTGCTTTTTCAAATAAGCGGGCGAGGCGCAAAGCAGCCGCTTCAATGCGCAGAGCGGCTCGTCGACGACGCCGCCGAAGGAATGCGGGAAGGCGCCGATGGCGATGTCGAATCCTTCGGTGACGGGATCGACCGGGCGATCGATCAGCACGATGTCGAGCTTCAGCTTCGGGTTCTGGGTCTGGAACGCGCTGAAGGCGTCGGCGAGCCGAGCGACGGTCAGCGAGGTCGGTGCCTTGATGCGCAGGTGATCGACGAGATCGTGGCCCTTCTCGCCCATGCGTGAGAGCAGGTCGGTCGCATCGGTCACCACGCCGCGTGCGCGATGCACATAGCGCTGTCCGGCCTCGGTCAGTCGCAACTGCCGGGTCGAGCGGTGAAACAGTGCCGTGCCGATCCGCGCCTCGAGCTGCGTGACGCGTTTTGCCACCACCGAGGTCGAGACATTGAGTTTGCGTGCTGCGGCCGAGAAGCCGGCGGCATCCGCGGTGGCGAGAAAGGCTTGCAGGTTCACGAGGATGTCCATGTCGACCTTTCTCGATTTGCAAAAGCTGATCGCGTATTTTGGTGGATTGTACCTCGGTGCGAGCTAATTCATAGTCGCTCCCAAGCAAAGGAATTTGGGAAGGGACGCGCCATGCGGGCCACAATGATCGAAGAACCGGCACGCCAGGTGCCGCTCTATGGCGAATATGAAGTCGTCGTCCTCGGCGGCGGCCCGGCCGGCATCGTGGCTGCGGCTTCAGCGGCGCGCGCGGGGCGAAAGACGCTGCTGGTCGAACGCTACGGCTTTCTCGGTGGCATGGGCACCGCGGCCGGTGTCACAAATTTTTGCGGTCTGCATGGCAATGTCTACGGTCAGGCCCATCGCCTCGTGCAGGGCATGGCGTCCGAGCTGCTGGCGCGGATCGATCGGCTGAACGGCCTCAACACCCCGCATCTGATTCTCGGCAAGGTTTTTGCGCAGGCCTATGACACCGCGGCCTACAAGATCGCGGCCGATCAACTTCTCGCAAGCCACAGGGTGCACATCCTCTTCCACGCGCTCGGCGCCGGCGTCGTGATGGGCGACAACAGCCGCATCGACGCGCTGATGGTCGAGACCAAGGCCGGCCGGCAGGCGGTGCGATCGGAGATTTTCATCGACTGCTCCGGCGATGGTGACCTCGCGGTCTGGGCCGGCGCACCGTTCGAGATCGGCGACGCGCACGGCCATCCCATGTACCCCTCGATGATGCTCCGTCTCAACGGCATCGACCCCGACAAGGCCGGCGATGCCTGGCGCACCATCCCGCAATTGATGGAGAAGGCGCTCGCGGCCGGCACGCACACATTCCCGCGCAAAAGCGCGATCGTGCGGCCGCAGAAATCCGGGATCGAATGGCGGGTGAACTTTACGCAAGTGGCGCGCGAGGATGGCCACGCCATCAACGGCGTCGAGCCTGACGATCTCACCCGCGGCGAGATCGAGGGCCGCAAGCAGGCGCTCGCCGCGTACGAGTTCCTGCGCACCGTGCCGGGCTTTGAAAAATCCTACATCGTCGATTTGCCGCCGCAGCTCGGCATCCGCGAGACCCGTCGCATCCAGGGCGGCTACCAGCTCAGCGGCGAGGACGTGCTCGGCTGTGCCTCCTTCGAGGATTCCATCGGCGTCAATGGCTGGCCGATCGAGGCCCATGTTCCCGGCGACGTCGTCTTCACCTTCCCGCCGATCCCGGAATCGCGCGGCTATAACGAGCTGCCCTACCGCATGCTGGTGCCCGAAGGCGTCGACAACCTGCTGGTTGCCGGCCGCTGCGCCTCCATGACCCATGAGGGGCAGTCGGCGGCGCGGGTCTCCGGTGCCTGTTTCGTGATGGGCGAGGCGGCCGGTTCCGCCGCTGCGCTGGCGCTCTCCGGAAACCGGATCCCGCGCGAAATCCCCATTGAAAAGTTGCAGGAAACGTTGAAACAACAGGGCGCCTTCATCGGACGGGACCAGCCGGTGCCCGAGGGCCTGTAACGGACTGCAAGATAAACGACGGCGGAGGAAACGGGATGATCGGAATTGCGCGGCTCGCGGCAGCCAGTCTTTTGGCGATCATGGCGATGGGCACAGCCCATGCCGAGGATGCGCTGAAGGCCAGGATCGGCGTGCTCCGTCTGTCGTCCTCCGCGCCTGTCTTCATCGCGCAGGACAAGGGCTATTTCCGCGAGGCCGGCCTCGAGGTGGAGCTGAAATTCTTCGACGCGGCGCAGCCGATCGCGGTCGCGACGACCTCGGGCGACGTCGATTTCGGCATCACCGCCTTCACCGCCGGTCTCTACAATCTCGCCGGCAAGGGCGTGCTGAAGGTCATCGGCGGCATGAGCCGCGAGAAGCCCGGCTACCCCCTGATCGGCTATTTCGCCAGCAACAACGCTTACGCGGCCGGATTGAAGACGCCGAAGGATCTTGCCGGCAAGCGCGTGGCGATGACGCAGGTCGGATCCAGCTTTCACTATTCGCTCGGCCTGCTCGCCGACAAATACGGCTTCAAGCTTGCGGACGTGAAGATCGTGCCGCTGCAATCGCTGTCGAATGCGGCGGCCGCACTGAAAGGCGAGACCGTCGATGCGGCGCTGTTGCCGATCTCGACCGCGCGCAAGCTCACGGATGAAGGCGGCGCGAAATTCTTAGGGTGGGTCGGGGACGAGACGCCCTGGCAGCTGGGTGCGGTGTTCGCCTCGCCGAAGACGCTGACCAACAAGGCGCTGGTGACAAAGCTGCTCGGCGCACTCGCCAAGGCCGACCGCGAATATCACGACGTCATCCTCGCCGCGATGAAGGACGGCGTCGCCCCGATCAACGACAAGACCAAGCCGCTGCTGGAGATCATCGCGAAGTACACCAATCTCCCGGTCGAGCAGGTGGTCGGCAATTGCGCCTATATCGATCCCGACGGCAAGCTCGACGTGAAGAACGTCGACAACCAGATCAAATGGCTCCAGGAGCAGGGCTTTGCCGACAAGGGTTTTGACGCGAATGCGATCATCGCGAAGGACTATGTGAAGGCGGATTGATGCCCCGTACTCCCAACTATCCCCGTCACCCTGAGGTGCCCACCTTGCGGCGTGCCGCAAGGTGGGCCTCGAAGGGCGTACGGCCCGGATGCGCCTCGGCCGTTCATCCTTCGAGGCTCTCATCGCGATGCATACGCATCGCAATGCTCGCACCTCAGGATGACGGGTTGAGAGTTGAAGGTTCCCCATGGACCTGATCGCCAACCACATCTCCCACCGCTTCGGCGACCTCGCCGTGCTCGACGACGTCTCCTTCACGGTGAGCGCCGGCGAGGTGGTGGCGATCGTCGGGCCCTCCGGTTGCGGCAAGAGCACGCTGCTGTCCATACTGGGTGGCCTGTTGCAGCCGACCTCCGGCGCGCCCGAGCTGCGCGGCGCGCCGCCGGCGGACAGCCTCAATCCGCTCACCTTCGTGTTCCAGGATTTTGCGCTGCTGCCCTGGGCGAGCGTGGAGGAGAACGTTGAATTCCCTTTGCTGCACACCCAGCTCTCGGCCACGCAGCGCCGCGCGCTGGTCGACGATGCCTTGCGCCGCACGGGCCTGACCGATTTCCGCAAAACCTACCCAAAGCAGCTCTCCGGCGGCATGCGCCAGCGCGTCGGCATCTCGCGCGCGCTCGCGGTGAAGCCCGCCATTCTGCTGATGGATGAGCCGCTGTCGGCGCTGGATTCGCAGACCCGCGAACTCCTGATGGAGGATTTCGTCCGCCTGCTCGCCGATGGCGGCATGGGCGCGGTCTATGTCACCCATAATCTCGAAGAGGCCGCGCGGCTGGCCGATCGCATCGTGGTGCTGTCGCGGCGGCCCGGCCGCATCCGCGAGGTCGTGACGGTGCCGATGACGCGCAGCGAGCGCGGCGAAGCTGCGGCGCGCGAAAAACTGCTGGCGCTGCAGAACCAGATCTGGTCGCTGATCCGCAACGAAGCCATCGATGCCGAGCGCGAGGTCCAGCATGCTTGATCGCGCGGCGGCTGACACGGCGAAGGATAGCGCGACGCGGCGCGTTCGCTTTCGTGGCGCAGGCTTCGTGCCCGCGTCGAGCCGTTTCGGCGGCTGGATCGCGCTCGCTTTCGTCATCGCGATCTGGCAGGCGGCGGGCAGCACCGGCCTCGTCAATCCCCTGTTTCTGCCTGCGCCGTCGGCGATCGCACGGGCGATCTATCAGCTCGCGATCTCAGGCGCGCTCTGGCAGCATCTGTCGGCCTCGCTGCTGCGCATCGGCGTCGGCTGGCTGCTGGGGACGGCGGCCGGCGTCGCCGTCGGCTTTGCCATCGGCCTGTCGCGGCTGGCGCGCAGTGTCGGCATCACCTTCATCTCGGCGCTGTTCCCGATCCCGAAGATCGCGCTGCTGCCGCTGTTGATCCTGTGGCTCGGCATCGGCGAAGAGCCGAAGATCGCGACGATCGCGCTCGGCGTGTTCTTCTCGACCGCGATCTCGGTCTATAGCGGCGTCGATGCGGTGCCGCGCAACCTCATCCGCATGGCGCAGAGTTTCAATGTTCCCTTCGCCACCATCGTGCGCAAGGTGGTCTGGCCCGGCGCGCTGCCCGCGATCCTCGCCGGCTTCCGCATCACCGCCTCCGTCGCGCTGCTCCTCGTCGTCAGCGCCGAGATGATCGGCGCCCAATACGGCATCGGCGCCTTCGTGCTCCAGGCCGGCAATCTGATGCAGACCGATCAGCTGCTCGCGGGCGTGGTGATTTTGTCGGTGTTCGGGTTGGCGGTCGGGAAGGTGATCGGCTGGCTGGAGCTTAGGCTGTTGCACTGGCGGTAGCCACAATCCGCGCTGCCGTAGGGTGGGCAAAGCGTAAGCGTGCCCACCATTCCTTCATGAGTCGCGAAGACGTGGGCACGGCGCAAGTGCGCCTTTGCCCACCCTACGAGACCGGCGTGCCTCACGCGTTCCCGCGATCTTCGCGGAACAAATCCAGCTTCTGCTGCACCGGACGATCCGAGAAGCTGAACAGCACGGCATCCTCATCCGCTTCGTGCGTGACCCATTGCCAGCTCGGCACCACGAACAGATCGCGCGGGCCCCATTCGAACACGGCATCGCCGATGCGGCTGCGGCCACGGCCTTCGATCGGACAGAACACGGTGGCATCGGTCGAACGATAGCGCGCGGTGTTAAAACCTTTGGGCAGCAGCTGGATGAACGTGCCGATGGTCGGCATGGCGAAATCGCCGGTCTCGGGGTTGCTGAACTTCAGCTTCAACCCGTGGCAGGCGTCCCACTCCTGGCTCGTCCTGGCTTTCTCCAGCGCCTCGCGGGTGTAGGCGTAGGGATAGCTGAAGATCGGCGAGGTCTTCGAGCTCCGCTTGACGTCGACCGGCAGCAGGTTGTGGCCGTAGCGGGCAAAGCTGTCGCCGGCCGGTCTCGTAATCTTCTGCTGGTCTTCCTTGGAGCCTTCGGCAAAGGAGCAGTCGAAGAACTGCACCAGCGGAATGTCGAGGCCGTCGAGCCAGAACATCGGCTGATCGGTCTCGTTGGAATGGTCGTGCCAGGTCATCGACGGCGTGATGATGAAGTCGCCGGGCTCCATCGCGGTGCGCTCGCCGTCAACCGCGGTATGCGCACCCTTGCCTTCGAGCACGAAGCGCAGCGCCGACTGGCTGTGTCGGTGCGCCGGCGCGACGTCGCCGGGCACCACCATCTGCACGCCGGCATAGAGTGAGGTCGTGATCTTGGACTGGCCGCGCAGGCCGGGATTCTCCAGCACCAGCACGCGCCGCTCGGCTTCCTTGGCGGTGATCAGCTTGCCGGCCTCCGTCATGTAGTCGCGGATGACGTCAAATCTCCAGAGGTGCGGCCGGCAGGCGCTTTTCGGCTCCGGTGTGATCAGATCGCTCATCACCGTCCACAGCGCGGTGAGATTCTCGCCGTCGATCTTCTTGTAGAACGCCTCGCGTTCCGGCGTCTTGGTCACGGCTTCCATGGCGGCGCTCCCGTTCGTTTGTTGATTGACAGTATACTGACGATCTAGGTAGCGTCAATGTGACGGATAGTGATAAGGCTGTCTTTCCGGGGCACGCGAAGCGTGAACCCGGGACCTCGAGATTCCAGGTTCGGTGCCGGCGCATCGCCCCGGAATGACAAAAAAGCAGGGAGGGTTCCGATGAAGCTGCACGGCTATTTCCGCTCCAGCGCTGCCTATCGGGTGCGGATCGCGCTGAACCTCAAGGGCCTTGAAGCCGAGCATCTGCCGCATCATTTGCGCAAGGGCGAGCAATGCGCGCCCGCTTATCTCGCCATTAACCCGCAAGGTCTCGTGCCGACGCTGGAGAACGACGGCGGCGCGGTGCTGACGCAATCGGTCGCGATCATCGAATGGCTCGACGAGACCCATCCCAATCCGCCGCTGCTGCCGAAGGATCCGCTGCGGCGTGCCAAGGTGAGGGCGTTCGCGCTGGCGATCGCCTGCGACACCCATCCGGTGCAGAACCTGAAAGTGCTGGGCCGGCTGCGCGAGCTTGGCTTGCCCGAAGAAAAGGTCCAGGACTGGGCCGCCTGGGTGAACCGCGAAGGGCTGTCGGCTTGCGAGACTCTGATCAAGGACGAGCCCGGCCCGTTCTGCTTCGGCGATGTGCCGACGCTCGCCGATCTCTGCCTGGTGCCGCAGCTCGCCAATGCCCGCCGTTTCGGCGTCGACGTGTCGGCCTATCCGCGCCTGCTCGCGGCAGAGGCGGCCGCAAAGGCGCTCGCCGCGTTTGCCAATGCCGCACCGGAGAAGCAGCCCGATGCCGAGTAAGCCGCCTCCGCCGATCACGATCGACGCGGTCTATGCCGCGCCGGGCTATCTGTTCCGGCGCATGCAGCAGATCGCGGTCTCGATCTTCATGGAGGAGTGCAAGGCGTTCGATCTGACCCCGGTGCAATATGCGGCCCTGATCGCGATCCACACCCATCCCGGCATCGACGCGACGCGGCTGTCGGCGGTGATCGCCTTCGACCGCTCCACGCTCGGCAGCGTGATCGAGCGTCTCCAGGCCAAGGACTATGTCGAGCGCAAGCCGGCGCTGGAAGACAAGCGGATCAAGCTGCTTCATCTGACCAAATCCGGCGCCGCGATCCTGCGCGAGATCATCCCCGCCGTCGAACGCGCCCAGGCGCGGATGCTGGAGCCGCTGAAGCCCGCCGATCGCAAGACGCTGATGGGGCTCTTGGTCCAGCTCGTCGATCTCAACAACGAGGCCTCACGCGTGCCGCTGCGGGCCGAGGATGCGCTGGAGCATCTCGGGAAGGCGGGTTGAGGAGGGGTGTGAGGCGATGTTCGCGCCCGACACTCAGATCTCGTAGGGTGGGCAAAGGCGCCCTTGCGCCGTGCCCACGATCTTTCTCCAACGATCAGAAGACGTGGGCACGCTCCGCTTTGCCCACCCTACGATTGCTGTGCGTGTGTCACCGTCCTCGCCTCACATCCGCAGCAGCGCCTGCCGATCGATCTTGCCCGTGCCCGTCTTCGGCAGCTCGTCGGTGAAGATCACCTCTCGCGGATATTTGTAAGGAAGCAGCTTGCCCTTCACATAGTCCTGCAGCCGCCGTGTCGTCTCGCCCGAGTTGGCCGCGCGGTTGTTCATCACCACCACCGCCTTCAGCGTCATGCGACGGTCCGGCAGCTCGGTGGCGAACACGGCGCATTCGCGAATATCGGGATGGTCGGCGAGGCACAGCTCGACCTCGAGCGGGTAAACCCATTGGCCCGAGATCTTGATCAGATCGTCGGCGCGGCCGCGGAAGAAGTGGAAGCCGTCGGCGTCGCGGATGAAGCGGTCGCCGGTGTAGATCCACCCCGCCTCGCGGATGGTTTCGGCGGATTTGTCCGGCCGGTTCCAGTACAGCGGCGTGTTGGAATCGCCACGCACCCACAAGATGCCTTCCTCGTTGTCGGCGACATCGCGTCCGTCCTTGTCGCGCAGCGCGACCTCGTAGCCGGGCACGCGCAGGCCCGCGGCCCCTAACTTCTTCTGCTCGGGCCTGTTGGAGAGGTAGATGTGCAGCACCTCGGTCGAGCCGAGGCCTTCGACGATCTCCAGGCCGGTGAGCGTCTTCCAGCCGTTGAAGACCTCCGCCGACAGCACTTCGGCAGCGGAGAGCGACATGCGCAGCGACGAGAAGTTGGTCTGTTGCGCGCCCTCGGCCTTGGTCAGGGACGTGTAGAGCGTCGGCAGGCCGAAGAACACCGTCGGGCTGTACTGCTCGATCGCTGCGAAGATCGCGGCGGGTTTCGGTTGCCCCGGCAGCAGCAGCGTTGCCGCGCCTGCCGAAAACGGGAAGGTGACGGAGTTGCCGAAGCCGTAGGCGAAGAAGATCTTTGGCACCGAGAAGCAGATGTCATCAGGCGTCAGCTTCAGCACGTTCTGCGCAAAGGCGAGCTCGCTATAGGCCATGTCGTGCTGGAGATGCACGATGCCCTTGGGCCGGCCGGTCGAGCCGGACGAGTACATCCAGAACGCCATCTCGTTGCGATGCGTCTCCGCTTCCGCCACCTTGGCCGGGAATTGCTTGAGCCAGTCCGTCGCCGCGAGCGCGCTCGGCGCGGCGTGATCGCCCGCCTCGCCATTGGCGACGATCAGCGTGCGCAGGCGCGTATCCTTGCAGGCCTCGGCATTGAAGCGTGGCGCGAATTCAGCGTCCGCCACCGCAACGCTGGCGCCGGAATCGGCGAGGTAGAATTGCAGCAAATTCGGCGGCGTCAGGGTGTTGATCAGGAGCGGCACGAAGCCGGCCCGCACCGCGCCGAAGAACGCGGCCGGATAGGTCGGCGTGTCGTCGAGGAACAGCAGCACGCGGTCGCCGCGTTTCAGGCCGAGCGATGCAAAACCGTTGCCCCAGCGGCAAGCCTCGTCGCAGAGTTCGGCATAGGTCCGTGTGCCTGCCGGACCCATGAGCGCGATCCTGTCGCCACGGCCCTTGGTGAGATTGTCGAACAGCACGCGGCTGGCGTTATAGAGTTCCGGAACGGCAAAGCCGATCTCGCGCGCCCCTTCGCTGTCGGCAGGCACCTGGTCGAAGATCTCGTTGCTCATGCCTCGCCCCCACCGTTCTTGGCGGCCTCGTAACGCGCCATGAAGCCCGGCGACATGTGGCGCAGGCGTGCATCGTCGATGCGGCCGGAGCGGGTGATGTAGCTATAGGCGAAGTCCATCAGGTCCTGCTGCATGTGCTGGGCAAAATGCTCGTACCAGAAGGCACTGGTGCGCGCGGCGTTGACGAGCTTCTGCACCACCGGTTTTCGCGCGGCCTGGTAGCGATGCAGGGCGGTCGCAAGATGCGCATCCGATTCCAGCGCCTTGACCAGCGCGATGGCGTCCTCGATCGCGAGCCGCGTGCCCGAGCCGATCGAGAAGTGCGCCGAATGCAGGGCATCGCCGATCAGCACCATGTTCTTGAACGACCAATGCTCGTTCCAGACCCAGGGGAAGTTGCGCCAGACCGATTTGTTGGAGACGAGGCAATGGCCGCCAAGCGTGTCCGCGAACACCTCTTCGCAGACGCCCTTGGACTGCTCGACGTCCTTGTAGGCGAAGCCATAGGCCTGCCAGGTCGCGTGGTCGCATTCGACCAGGAAGGTGCTCATGGCCGGCGAGTAGCGGTAGTGATGGGCGTTGAAGGCACCGCGGTCGGTCTTCACGAAGGTCTGCGACAGCGTGTCGAAGCGCTTCGAGGTGCCGTACCAGACGAACTTGTTGGAGGAGTAGGACAGCGAGGTGCCGAAATCTCCCTCGAAGGCGCGGCGCACCTGCGAGTTCAAGCCGTCGGCAGCGACGATCAAATCATGGCCGTTGAGCTGGTCGATGGCATGAATCTGCGTGTCGAAGCGCGGGGTGACGCCGACGTCGAGCGCGCGCTGCTGCAGGAACCGCAGCAGCTCGAGCCGCCCGATCGAGGAGAAACCGACCCCGTCGATGGCGACGCTGTCGCCGCCGAGGTTCAGCGTGATGTTCTCCCAGCTCTCCATGTGCGGTGCGATCGCGTCGACCGTCTCGGGGTCGTCGGCACGCAGGAATTCCAGCGCCTGGTCGGAGAACACGACGCCAAAGCCCCAGGTCGCGTCGGCCGGGTTCTGTTCGAACAGGTCGACCTGATCCTCGGGGTGACGCTTCTTCCAGAGATAGGCGAAGTAGAGCCCACCGGGCCCTCCGCCAATCACGGCGATCCGCAACGTCTGCCTCCCTAATTGACAGTATACTTACTATCTAGGGGTAGACTAATGTGCTCCGGCGTCCCGCGCCAGCGGAATTATCGGCCAGCGCAGGCGCGCCAAAGCGCATCTTCGGACACAATTTTTACGCGTGTCCGAAACCGTCAGGTCCGAATCATAGCCAAACCGCGCCGGCTTGGCCATC
Source organism: Bradyrhizobium sp. CIR18 (assembly GCF_014198295.1). Classification (NCBI taxonomy): domain Bacteria; kingdom Pseudomonadati; phylum Pseudomonadota; class Alphaproteobacteria; order Hyphomicrobiales; family Nitrobacteraceae; genus Bradyrhizobium; species Bradyrhizobium sp. CIR18. The sequence continues at coordinate 218,591 of NZ_JACIHF010000014.1, forward strand.
CGCACCGTCAGACGCAGCGCTTCACGTAGACCCCGTTCACCAGCACCCTGGTACAGCGCACGGTGGGAACCGGCTTGCGGACCACGACGGCCGCGTTCGGCCCGGCGCAGCCGGCGCGATAGACGCCCCGTGCGCACACCACCGCATTGGCGTCGGTGGCCTCGAAGGTCATGGTCGCAGCGAAGGCAAGCAGTGCAGAAGCGACGAGCAGCAATGAACGCATGTGGTCCTCCCGGGCTTGTCGTGATCGAAATCGGATATCTGCAAAAGATTTGTCGTTGCAGGCGTGCGAAAATTCATGCGCACGCCGTTTGTCATTGTCGCGCTTGACGCGTGCGCCGCGTTATCTCGCCGCGAATGGGGCGAGCACGTCCTTGCACGCCGGCGACAGCGAGGCAGCCCTGTTGGAAATGCATTGAATGATGCGGCCGCCTCCGGGCGCGACGCCGGCGCAGAGCGTGCGGATGTCGGCGCCGCAGGCCGACCTCAGGATGAACAGCTCTTCGCGCGGCAGCAACGGACGCAACACGATCACGGCTGGCGCTGCCGCCGGCGCGGCTCCCGCCGCCGGGGCTGCTGCTGCGGGAGCCGCACCCGCGGGCGCCGCCGTTGCGGCAGCGCCACCGCCGGCTGCGGCGCTCACGGCCTTCTCGCAGGCCGGTGAAACTCTGGCCTTGTTCTTTTCAAGGCATTCGAGTGCCGCCGCGCCGCCCGGCGGCACGCTGGCGCACACCTTGGGATAGTCGGCGCGGCACGCGCTCTTGACCGCCGCAACCTGCGCGCTGCTCGGCTGCTTGGTGGCCGCGGCCTTCTGCGCGGGTGCGGCAGCCGGCTTTGCCGCGGGGACGGCATCTGCTTTCGGTGCGGCTGGCGCCGTTTCCGCCTTGGGCGCGGCCTCGGTCTTCGGCGCGGCGGGGGCAGCTTCGGTTTTCGCCGGTTCGACGGCGCGAACCGCGGTCTGGCATCCCGCCGACAGGCTGGACATGTTCTTCGCCAGGCATTGATACGCTTCCACGCCGCCGGGCGTCACGCTCGAGCAATGCGCCATGAAATCCGAACGGCATGCGGAGCGGATGGCGCTCTTCTGGGCCTCGGTCGGTGCTTGCGCGAACGCGCCTGTTGCAGTTGCGAAGAGCGCGGCCGCCAGCAACGCCTTGCGCGTCGATGCCTGTTTCAACGTGTTGAACATCTGGTGATTTCCTGCCCCGTCGGTCACGCCGACGACTTTCAAAATGTGATGTAATCGCAATCTTCGCGAGTGACGCCTCGCAAGCAGCATCATTCGCCGCTTTGACGTCACCCGCAAGTCAATTATGCCGGTGCAATTGCGCCGTCAGAGCCTGACCATGCGCTTGCCGCGGTTCTCGCCCGCGAGCAATCCGATCAGCGCCTTCGGCGTGTTCTTGAGGCCATCGATGATGTCCTCCTGCACCTTCAGCTTGCCGGATTTGACCCAGCCCTGGAGCTCGGCGAGCGCGCGCTGGCTCTCCTTCATGTAATCCATCACGATGAAGCCTTGCATGACCAGCCGCTTCACCACGATCAGCCCGGGCACGCCGCGCGGGCCGTGCGCGGAGGGCGCGCCGTCATATTGCGAGATCGCGCCGCAACAGGCGATGCGGCCATAATTGTTCATCTGCGGCAGGCAGGCTTCCAGAATGTCGCCGCCGACATTGTCGAAATAGACGTCGATGCCCTTGGGTGCAGCTGCGCGCAGCGCCTTGAACACCGCGCCGTCCTTGTAGTCGACGGCGGCATCGAAGCCGAGCTCGGAGGTCAGCCAGCTGCACTTGTCCGCGCCGCCGGCAATGCCGATCACGCGGCATCCTTTGATCTTGGCGATCTGCCCGACGATTGAGCCGACCGAGCCCGCGGCCGCGGAGACCACGACGGTCTCACCCTCTTTGGGCTTGCCGATCTCGAGCAGGCCGAAATAGGCGGTGAGGCCGGCGATGCCGAACACGCTGAGCAGGTGCGTCATCGGCTCGAGCTTCGGCATCTTGGTGAGATGCTTTGCCGGCACCGCGGCAAATTCCTGCCAGCGGGTGTCACCGAACACGATGTCGCCCGCCGCAAGCCCCTCGGCCTTCGAGCTGACGACCTCGGCAATGGCGCCGCCAGCCATCACGCTGTTGGCCTCGACCGCGGAGCGATAGGTCGCGCCGTGCATCCAGGCGCGGTTGGCGGCGTCGAGCGAAATGTATCGCACACGCAGCAAGGCTTCGCCGTCCTTCGGCTCCGGCACTGTGCTCTCCACCATCTTGAAATGTTCGGGGCCGAGCTTGCCGCTGGGTTTTTCGACCAGCAGAATCTGGTGATTGATGTTGCCGCTCATGGCGTTTCCCTCTTTGATTGTCTTGACGATTATTGATGCAGCCGCAGCAAACAAAACGTGCAGGCCGCATGTGTTGTGCGCTGCATGAAGGCTAGATCGCGGCGTTCCATTTCACAACGGGAACATCCTGAAAACGCGATCACACGCAAAGCGTGTTGCGTCGTTGTGATAACTGCGACATCATGAAGCGCCGGTGTACGTGGGGGGTAAGCGATGTCGAACAGGTTCACGCAATACATTCTGGCCGCGATGGTGCTCGGCATCATCATGGGATCGGCAATCTACAACTTCCTGCCCGACACGCGCGCCGACTGGGCGTCCTCGATCAACCTGATCGCCATGATGTTCCTGCGCCTGATCAAGATGATCATCGCGCCGCTGGTGTTCGCGACCCTGGTCGGCGGCATCGCGCATATGGGCTCGGGCTCCAAGCTCGGCCGCATCTTCGCCAAGACAATGGGCTGGTTCGTCAGCGCCTCCTTCGTCTCGCTGCTGCTGGGCCTGATCATGGTCAACCTGCTGCAGCCCGGCGCCAACTTCCCCGGCACGCTGCCTGCGGCGGGCCAATCGACCGGCCTGCCGGTCTCGGCCTTCTCGATCGAGAAATTCCTGACCCATCTGATCCCGACCTCGATCGCGGACGCGATGGCGCAGAACGAGATCCTGCAGATCGTGATCTTCGCGGTGTTCTTCTCGGTGGCGATGGGCGCAATGCCCGAGCGCTCCAAGCCGATCCTGGCGCTGATCGACGACATCGGCCACATCATGCTGAAGGTGACGAGCTACGTGATGCTGTTCGCGCCGCTCGCGGTGTGGGCCGCCATCACGGCGACGGTCGCCAAGAACGGCCTGCTGGTGCTCTGGAAGCTCGTCGTGTTCATGGGCGGCTTCTATCTGTCGCTGGCGATCCTGTGGACCATCCTGGTCATCGTCGGCTTCATCGTGATCGGCCCGCGCTACAGCCATCTCTTGAAGCTGGTCCGCGAGCCGCTGATGATCGCGTTCTCGACCGCGAGCTCGGAGGCGGCCTATCCGAAGACGCTCGAGGCGCTCAACCGCTTCGGCGCCTCGTCGCGGATCTCGAGCTTCGTGCTGCCGCTCGGCTATTCCTTCAATCTCGACGGCACGATGATGTACTGCACCTTCGCGGCCGTCTTCATCGCGCAGAGCTACCACATCGACATGCCGCTCGGCACGCAGCTTGCGATGCTGGCGACGCTGATGATCACCTCGAAAGGCGTCGCCGGCGTGCCGCGGGCCTCGCTCGTGGTGATCGCCTCGACGCTGGCGCAGTTCAACATTCCCGAGGCGGGCCTGTTGATGATCATGGGCATCGATACCTTCCTCGACATGGGCCGCAGCGCCACCAACGTGATCGGCAACACGCTCGCGACCTCGGTCGTAGCCAAATGGGAAGGCGAGCTCGGGCCCGAGCACGAGCTCGGACCCGGCGACGTCGTGCCCGAGGATATGGTGCCGGGCGAAGTGCCCGCGATGGCCAGCCATGGGTAGGAGCGAACCATGCGCCAGACACTGGCGAGGTCACTGACCTCAGGCGGGTTGTTGCTCGCAGCATCGTTGCTCGCGACCTCCTTGTTCGCGACCTCGGCTCGCGCGCAGACCGGCGGCGAGGGGCTCAGCCCGACGCTGGCGGCCGTCAAGAAAGCGCACACGGTGCGGCTCGGCTATCGCGAGAGCTCGCCGCCGTTCTCTTTCCTCGACCAGTCGGGCCGTCCGATCGGCTACAGCCTCGAGCTCTGCGAGGCCATCGTCGAGGAGATCGGCATCGAGGTCGACGATCCCAATCTGAAGATCGATTACGTCAAGGTCACCTCGGACGACCGCATCGACGCCGTGCTGCAGAACAAGATCGACCTGGAATGCGGCTCGACCACCGCCAATGCCGAGCGCGGCAAGCGCGTCGCCTTCTCGCCCCTGATGTTCGTCGCCGGCACCAAGCTGATGGTGCCGAAGGGAGCGGCAATTTCCGGTGTTGCGGACCTGAAGGGCAGGACCGTCGTGGTGACCAAGGGTACGACGAACGAGCAGGCGATACACGCCGTCGACAAGAAGCTCTCGCTCGGCCTCAACATCGTGACCGCGCCGGATCACGAGCAGTCGTTTCAGATGGTGAACGACGGCAAGGCTGATGCATTCGCGACCGACGACATCCTGCTCTACGGCCTGATCGCGCGCCACAAGGCGCAGGAGTATTTTCGGGTGGTCGGGGACTATTTGTCCTATGACCCCTACGGCATCATGTTCAGGAAGGGCGAGCCGCAGCTCTCCGCCGTGGTCGAACGTGCCTTCCGCAAGCTCGGCTCCAACCGCGATCTCGTCCCGCTCTACAACAAATGGTTCACCGCGAGGCTTCCCACCGGCGAACGTCTGAACGTGCCGATCTCGCTGCAGCTGGAAGAGGCGTTCAGGGCGATGGACGATTCAGCGAGCGCGAATAATTAGCGTTCGTGTCGTGCCGCAGGCTCGATGCCTTCCCTTCTCCCCTTGTGGGAGAAGGTGGCGCGAAGCGCCGGATGAGGGGTTAGCTCCGCAAATTCAGACGCAGAAGTTTCACTCGCGGAGAGAGACCCCTCACCCGTCTCACCGCTACGCGGTGAGCCACCCTCTCCCACAAGGGGGCCTGTTGCGTAATCCGCCAGTTGTGATTCCCTAGGGCAAAGCCTTGGAGGTATCGATGGCGGTGAAGCGGACAGGACAGCCGAGCTTTG
>NZ_JACIHF010000015.1:0-220939 GCF_014198295.1 Bradyrhizobium sp. CIR18
GGGCGAACACTACAGACTTGGCTGGCAATTGCCGTGACCGCGCCCCTCTCTCCTCATGTCCTCAGCCTCCAAGACCGATAACGCAACAGGCCCCTTGCGGGAGAGGGTGGCGCACCGCACCGGCAGCTTCTAACCCCGTCTCACGCTGGCCCCACCATCCACCGGTAGCGTCACGCCCGTAATGAAGTTTGCCTCATCCGACGCCAAAAACAGCGCAGCGTTCGCGACGTCCCATCCGGTGCCCATTTTCTTGCGCAGCGGCACCTTGCTGTCGCGTTCGGCCTCGACCTCGGCGCGGGTCTTGTGCCATTCGCGGGCGCGGGTGTCGACGGCCATCGGGGTGTTCATCAGGCCGGGCAGGATGACGTTGGCGCGGATGCCGTATTCGGCGTTCTGGTAGGCGAGCTGTTCGGTGAAGGCGATCATCGCCGACTTCGTCGCCTTGTAGGCGACGTAAGGATAATTCGTGATCGCCGCCATCGAGGAGATGTTGATGATGGCGCCGCTTCCTTGCGCGCGCATGATCGGGATCACTTCTTTTGCCGCCAGAATGCAGCTTTTCAGATTGATGGCGACGACGCGGTCGAACACTTCCTCGGTCAGTTGCAGCAGCTCGGCATCGCCGCCGGACAGGCTGACACCGACATTGTTGTGCAGCACGTCGATCCGGCCCCAGCGCGACTGGGCGTCCTTGACCATCGCCTTGATGTCGGCCGACTTCGTGACGTCGGCCTTGAAGGCCGCGGCGGTGCCATGTTTCGCGGTGATCATCGCCACCGTTTCCTGCGCCGATTCCAGATGATGATCGACGCACAAGACCTTTGCGCCTTCGCGCGCGAAGGTCAGCGCGGTGGCGCGGCCATTGCCCATGCCTTCGCCGGGGCTTTGCCCGGCTCCGACGACGATGGCGACCTTGTCCTTCAAGCGCATCTCGGTTCACTCCCTGATCCCGTATTTCTCATTATTTTCGTGCAGATTAGCAATCCTCCCGACCGGGGAGAAGGGCGCGGCTTCTGCGTTCATGTCATTGACATCGCATGGAATTGCATGTTGCGCGGGCCCAACGCGCATGGCTGGCCCTTGCGGTTCAGGAACCGTTCTGAGGCCGCCGCGTTTGTTGCGGAGCCTTTCCCGCGCTAGGCTCTGTCCCGGGGCTTCCCAACCGCCAGTGGCTTGCCGATGAATCTGCTCGACCCACAAGGGCCCGTGGCTGCGGCCAACAGCACCATTCTGGTCGATTCCGTCTTCATCATGCTCGTGATCGTGGTGCCGACCATTTTCGCGATTCTCGGCTTTGCGTTCTGGTTTCGCGCCTCGAATCCAAAAGCGCGCTACCAGCCCGACTTCGTCTATTCCGGCCGCGTCGAGATGGTGGTGTGGGCGATCCCTGCGCTCACCGTCATCCTGCTCGGCGGCGTCGCCTGGATCGGCTCGCATCAACTCGATCCCGCAGCACCGGTGCCGGGGACCGGAAGCCCGGTGCGGATCCAAGCGGTTTCGCTCGACTGGAAATGGCTGTTCATCTATCCGGACCAGCGCATCGCCACCGTCAACACGCTGACCGTGCCGGCCGGCGCCGAGCTGAACTTTCAGCTGACGTCGTCGAGCGTGATGAACACGTTCTTCATCCCGCAGCTCGGCAGCATGATCTACACCATGAACGGCATGGTGACGAAGCTGAACCTGCGCGCCGACAACGAAGGCAAGCTGCAGGGGTTGTCCGCGCATTTCTCCGGCGACGGCTTTCCCGACATGATGTTCGACGTCAACGTCGTCTCGCCGCTCGCCTTTCCTGAATGGGTGGCGACCACGGCGAAGACCGATGCCGTGCTGAATGAGGACAGCTACAAGAAGCTGATGCAGCAGGGCGTCGAGAAGGGCAGGCCAATCTATCGCCTGGAAGATCCCCGCCTGTTCGACCTGATCGCGACTCAGCACATTCCGCCGGCACCGGGGCCGGAGCTGCTCTCCGATGCAGGCCGTCCGCACAGTGGAGGCCATGATGCTCGGTAAGCTCGATTGGTCGGCCATTCCGTTCGATCAGCCCATCCCGCTGGTCGCGGGCGCAGTGGTGCTGGTCGCGATCCTCGGCGTGCTGACCTGGGTCGTGGTGAAGGGGCATCTGCCCTATCTCTGGAGCGAATGGATCACCAGCGTCGATCACAAGCGCATCGGCGTCATGTACATCCTGCTGGCCTCGGTGATGCTGCTGCGCGGCGGCAGCGACGCCATCATGATGCGGATCCAGCAGGCCGTCGCCTACCAGTCGCAGGGCTACCTGCCGCCGGAGCACTACAACCAGATCTTCTCGGCGCACGGCACCATCATGATCTTTTTCGTGGCGATGCCGTTCGTGATCGGGCTGATGAACCTGATCGTGCCGCTGCAGCTCGGCGTGCGCGACGTCGCTTTCCCGACGCTCAATTCGGTCGGGTTCTGGCTGACCGCGACCGGTGCGCTGCTGGTCAATCTCTCGCTCGTGATCGGCGAGTTCGCGCGCACCGGCTGGCTCGCCTTTCCGCCGCTGTCGGAGCTGTCCTATTCGCCGGGCGTCGGCGTCGACTATTACGCCTGGTCGCTGCAGATATCCGGCGTCGGCACGCTGGTCGCCGGCATCAACCTTGTCACCACGGTGCTGAAGCTGCGCACCAGGGGCATGAATTATTTGCGCATGCCGATGTTCTGCTGGACCACGCTGGCCTCGAACCTCCTCATCGTCGCGGCCTTCCCGATCCTCACCGCCACGCTCGCGATGCTGCTGCTCGACCGCTACCTCGGCTTCCACTTCTTCACCAACGAGGCCGGCGGCAACGTCATGATGTTCATGAACCTGATCTGGGCCTGGGGACATCCGGAGGTCTACATCCTGGTGCTGCCGGCGTTCGGCATCTTCTCCGAGGTGGTCTCGACCTTCTCCGGCAAGGCGCTGTTCGGTTATCGCTCGATGGTGCTTGCGACCATGGCCATCTGCGTCATCTCCTTCATGGTCTGGCTGCATCATTTCTTCACGATGGGGGCAGGGCCGGACGTCAACGCCATCTTCGGCATCGCCAGCATGATCATCGCGGTGCCGACCGGCGTGAAGATCTACAATTGGCTGTTCACGATGTATGGCGGCCGCATCCGCTTCGCGACGCCGATGCTGTGGGCGGTCGGCTTCATGGTGACATTCATCATCGGTGGATTGACCGGCGTCCTGCTCGCGGTGCCACCCGCAGACTTCATGCTTCACAACAGCATGTTCCTGGTGGCGCACTTCCACAACGTTATCATCGGCGGCGTGTTGTTCGGCGCCTTCGCCGGCTTCGAATACTGGTTTCCCAAGGCGTTTGGTTTCCGCCTCGACGAGCGCTGGGGCAAGCTGGCGTTCTGGTTCACCTTTCTCGGCTTCTTCATCACCTTCATCCCGCTCTACATCGCCGGCATGCTCGGCATGACCCGGCGGATGCAGCATTATGACGTCGCGGCGTGGCGGCCCTGGATGATCGTTGCAGCAATTGGCATGGCCGTGCTCACGATCGGGGTGATCTGCCAGATCATGCAGCTCGTGGTCAGCATCCGCAACCGCGAGGCGCTGCGCGACCGTACCGGCGATCCCTGGGACGGCCGCTCGCTGGAATGGGCGACCTCGTCGCCGCCGCCGGTGTTCAACTTCGCCTTCAATCCCGATGTGCGCGGCGAGGACGCCTATTGGGACATGAAAGTCCATGCCCAGCAGCAATCGCTCGAACGCGACAGGCCGGAATATCAGGACATCGAGATGCCCCGGAATTCCCCGACCGGCTTCGTCTGCGCGTTCTTCGCCACCGTCATGGGCTTTGCAGTGATCTGGCACATCTGGTGGATGGTGATTTTGGGCGGTCTCGGCGCGTTCGCGACCTTCGTCGTTTTCGCCTGGCGCGACCATGACGAATACGTCATTCCCGCGGAGGAGGTCGCAGCGATCGACCGCATCAATCTCGAGGAACGACGCAGCCTTGTCAGCATGGCGGGGGCGGTCTGATGACGATGACTGCGACCGCCGGCCACGCGCATGCCGATCCCCATCACATCGGGCTCGTCATCGAGCATCCCGGACCCGCTTCGAAGCGGATCGTGACCGCCTACGGCTTCTGGATTTTCCTGCTCTCCGACATCGTGATGTTCTCCTGCTTCTTCGCGGCCTACGCGGTGCTGTCCGGGCAGACGGCCGGCGGCCCGAAGGGCTCGGAGATTTTCGAGCAGAGGAACGTCGCGATCGAGACCGTGTGCCTGCTGTTGTCGAGCTTTACCTGCGGCATGGCCAGCATTGCGGCCGATGTACGCAACCGGTTCTGGTTCTATCTCGGGATGACCGTGACCTGCGTGCTCGGGCTGATATTCCTCGTCATCGAGTTCCGCGAATTCGCCGATCTCGTCGCGCGCGGCTACGGCCCGTCGCGCAGCGCGTTCCTTACGGCGTTTTTCTCGCTGGTCGGCTGCCACGGCCTGCATGTCTCGGCCGGCGTGCTGTGGCTCCTCACCATGATGGCCCAGGTGTTTGCCAAGGGCTTCCGCGCCGACGTCCTGCGCCGGATGATGTGCTTTGCGCTGTTCTGGCACGCGCTCGACATCGTCTGGGTCGGGGTGTTCTCCGTCGTCTATTTGCTTGGGAGTGCCGCATGAGCGATCAGAGCCACGCGCGGAGCGACCACGACCTCGCGCCGGGCGAGGAAGAGCAACACAGTGTCGGCACCCGTATTCTCGGCTACGTCGTCGGCCTTGTCCTGGCTCTGCTGCTCACGGCGACGTCGTTCTTCATCGCCGGCACCGATCTGGTCTGGCAGCCCTCCATCCCGGTCGCGTTGATCGTGCTGGCGATCGCGCAGATGGGGGTGCATCTGGTGTTCTTCCTGCACATCACGACCGGTCCCGACAACACCAACAACGTGCTGGCGCTGGCCTTCGGCCTGCTGGTGGTCTTCCTGGTGGTGGGCGGCACGGTCTGGATCATGGCGCATCTGAACGCGAACATGCCGCCGATGGACCAGATCATGCGGATGCAGTGATAGCACCGCCCAAAAAAGAAGAGCCGCTTGTTGTGACAAGCGGCCCAAGTCTAGGGAGGAAACGCCCAAGCAAGGCAATCAGGCCGGAGCCGGATTGCTGCCAAGGAAACGCCCGCGCAAGCGCTTGCGTACCTTTATCAGTGCAGCAACTCGCGAAGGGGTTCAATTCCGGATCAATACGGTCATGGACTACTACTCACGGATGCGTGAGGGAATTTTTCACTTCGGCCGGCGGCAATTGTAGGCCTTGCGGAAGCCGGCCGCCTGGGCATCGTCCTCCGAGCAGAACCAGCGGTCCGGCTTGGTGGTCGCGGGGTAGCTCGGGCAACCCCGCAGATGATAGATGCCGATGTTGCCGGTGACGCGTGCGCGCACCGCGAGCTTTCCCTTGATGCTGCAACTCGGCGGCATCGTCAGCTCCTCCGGGAACAGCACGGCGCGAATTTCCTTGTCGCGGTCCGGACGGCAGGCGGCGCCCAGCAGTGCGCCGTCCTTCTTGCCCGCGCGGAAGTCTTGCGGCGCAACAAAACAGCCCTTCCAGATCCCGGCGGCGGCCGACTTGGCCTCGGCCACGGCCGGCTTGACGTTCGCCTTGATCGGCTCGCGGGCGACGGCAAAGCCGAGCTTGACCAGCTGCTCGTTCAGGCTGGCCTTGTCGCCCTCGGCCGTGCAGATCGCCCGGTGCCGTTTGCCAAAGCTCTTCTCCGGCCCGACATCGTCACAGCGCACGGAGCGCTTGTTGATCAGCTTCGCCAACTGGTCGCGAGCCTCGATGCCGCAGGTCCAGGAATCGGCGTGGTCGTCGATGCAGACCTGGTCGAGCTCGGGCGCGTCGACGCCGTCAAGCCGGTAGGTGACGTCGCCAAGCTGGATGGAGTTGCCGTCGCGGACTGTCGCGGCGGCGGTCAGCGCGGAAGCCGGCTCGGAAGACGCCAGGACTCCGGACAAGGCGAAAAACAAAACGAGCGCAAAAGCGCGGGCGGCGGCAAAGACATTTCGGAAGGACATGCGGTCTCGCTATCGATTGCTCGTGCGCCTGTTCCTAGCATCCGGATGTGGCGATACCAATGGTCTGCACCCTGCGAAGTGCGACATTCCGGCCCCGCGGCTTTACTCCCCGCCCGCTCTGACCCTATCGTTCGCAGGCCTTGCGGACCGTGCAGGCCGAATCGCCCGGGAAGCGGCGAGGGCGGGAGGAAAAGGTTGCGATGAAAGACCCCGTGGACGTCCTGATCATCGGCGCCGGCGCTTCGGGCGCGGCGGTGGCGTGGTCGCTGGCCGAGACCAAGATGCACATTCTCTGCCTGGAGCAGGGCGGCTGGATGAACCCGGCGGAATATCCCAGCACGGGCCGGGACTGGGAGGCCAAGTTCTACGGCGAGTGGTCGTCGAGCCCGAACGTGCGCGGCCGGCCCGAGGACTATCCGATCAACGACGACAATTCGCCGATCAAGGTCGTGAACTACAACGCGGTCGGCGGCTCCACGGTGATGTACACCGCGCACTGGCCGCGGCTGCATCCCTCCGATTTCAAGGTGAGGACGCTGGACGGCGTCGCCGACGACTGGCCGATCGATTACGACGCGCTGACCCCGTTCTTCGAGGAGAACGATCGGATCATGGGCACGTCGGGCTTGTCAGGCGATCCGCTCTCGCCGCTGACGCATCCGCCGATGCCGCAACAGCCGCTCGGATTGTCCGGCGCCATCATCGGCAAGGCCATGAACAAGCTCGGCTGGCACTGGTGGCCGTCGGATACGACGGTCGCGACGATGGACTATGAGGGCCGGGCGCGCTGCATCAATCTCGGCCATTGCACGCCGGCCTGCGCGCAAGGCGCCAAATCTTCCACCGACATCACCTATTGGCCACAGGCGATCCGTGCCGGCGTCGAGCTGCGCACCCATTGCCGGGTACGTGAGATCACCACCGACGAGAGTGGCATGGCCTCCGGCGTGGTCTATTACGACAAGGACGGCGTCGAGCAGTTCCAGCCCGCGCATGTCGTCATCATCGCCTGCAACGGCGTCGGCACGCCGCGGCTTTTGCTGAATTCGGCGTCAAACCGCTTTCCGAACGGCCTTGCCAATTCGTCGGGCCTCGTCGGCAAGAATTTGATGTTCCATCCCTATGCGCAGATCTACGGCTATGTGAAGGAGCCGACCGATAGCAACCGCGCGCCGCCGACCTGCCTGTGGAGCAAGCAGTGGTACGACACCGACCCTTCGCGCGGCTTCGTGCGCGGCTATGGCGTTCAGTTCGTGCGCGGGGCCGGACCGGTGTTCGAGGCTGTCGTCAGCGAGCAGAAGGGCATTCTGCCCTGGGGCGAGGATCATCACCGCGTCTTCCGCAAGCTGAACGGCCACCGGCTCGGATTTTCCGCGATCTGCGAGGATCTGCCGGAGGAGCATAATCGCGTCACGCTCGACCCGGTCCTGAAAGACAGTCACGGCATTCCCGCGCCGAAGATCGACTACACGATCAGCGAGAACAGCCGGAAGATGATGGAGCATGCGTTGGCGCGCGGCCGGGAGATTTTGGAGACCGCGGGCGCCACCGACATCTGCATCAATTCGCCGATCCCCTGGGGCGGCTGGCACCTGCTCGGTACCGCGCGGATGGGCACCGACCCGGAGCGCTCCGTGGTCAATGAATGGGGCCGCACGCACGACGTCAAGAATCTCTTCATCGTCGACGGCAGCATCTTCGTCACGTCGGGCGGCGTGAACCCGACCTCCACCATCCAGGCCCTCGCGCTCTACATCGCCGACCAGATGAAGCAGCGCCTCGCCAATTTGTTTGATTAAGGCCGCCATGTCCGCAGACAATCTCACGCGCACCCAACGCGACGACCTCCGCAGCATCGCCGCGATGATCGTTCCCGCCAGCGACGAGTACAAGGTGCCCGGCGCGGACGATCCCGCGATCCAGGCAGATATGCTCGCAACGCTTGGCCGCGATACCAAATTGGTCGCGGCCGCGCTGGATGATCTGGCGCGGCTGGCAGGAGCGCCGCTCGCCGAGCTCGATGCCACCAGACGCGATGCGGTGGCGCAGGAGTTTCGCAAGCACGGCGGCGTCGCCGCCGCGACGCTCGTCCGTGTCGTGCTGCAATGCTACTACCGCGACGACCGCGTGCTGGGTTCGCTGGGGATCGAGCTACGGGCGCCATTCCCGAAGGGCCATGTGCTTCCGGATGGGGACTGGTCGCTGCTCGATCCGGTGAAGGCGAGGGCAGGCACGCTGCGGCGGGCGCCCTAGCCATCTGGGCAGTCCAGCCCTGCGCGCCCGACGGGCACCTTGCGCGGCCGGGCACAGGCCACCATCTGTGTGAGCCTTCAAGGACTCTTGCCATGCTGGATTTCACCTCTGATATCGTCGATGACGCCGCGTCATCGCGAACGACAGCATCTGCGCCGGCCGATGACCGGGCGTTGCTGGACGCCTATTCCAATGCCGTGATCGATGTGACCGACCGGGTCGGCCCCGCGGTCGTGCGTGTCGAGACCGGGCCAAAAGTGCCGAACGGCCGTGAGCGCGGCGGGCTCGGCTCGGGCATCGTGATCTCGCCTGATGGCCTCGTCCTCACCAACAGCCACGTGGTCGGCATGTCGAAGGAGATCCGGCTGCGCGACGTCGAGGGCCATGTCGGCGAAGCCCAGGTGCTCGGCGTCGATCCCGATACCGATCTTGCGCTGCTGCGCGCCAACGGCGTGCGCCATTTGCCCTATGCCGCGCTCGGCAATTCCAAGACGCTGCGCCGCGGCCAGCTCGTGATCGCGATCGGCAATCCGCTCGGTTTCGAATCGACCGTGACCGCCGGCGTGGTCTCGGCGCTCGGCCGCTCGATCCGCTCGGTGAGCGGGCGCACCATCGAGGACGTGATCCAGACCGACGCCGCGCTCAACCCTGGCAATTCCGGCGGCCCGCTGCTGTCGTCGAATGCCGAGGTGATCGGCATCAACACTGCCATCATCAACGGCGCTCAAGGCATCTGCTTCGCGGTTGCCAGCAACACCGCGCAATTCGTGCTGTCGGAGATCATCCGTCACGGCTATGTCCGTCGCGCCTATATCGGCGTCGCCGGACAGACCGCGCCGATCCCACGGCGGCATGCGGTGCTGGCCGGCATCGAAAACAAGATGGGCGCATTGCTCGCGCAGATCGAGCCGGAGGGTCCGGCGGCGAAGGCGGGCCTGTTGCCTGGCGACGTCGTCATCAGGCTCGACGGCGTTGAGATCAACGGCGTCGACGATTTGATCCGCGTGCTCGACCGCGACCGCATCGGCCGGCGGCTCGCCATGAACGTGCTGCGGCTCGGCCGCCTGCGGGCGATCGATATCGACCCGATCGAGCGCAAGCCGCAGCGCTAGCGCCGAAGGGGCGAGGCGAGGTATGACGGTGTCATGCCTCGCCTTCGGAAACCCGCCGCATGATGCCGGCGCATGAGACCTACGACGTCATTGTCATCGGCGCCGGTGCCGGCGGCATGACGGCGGCGGCCGTGGCCGCTGCGCAAGGCCTGCGCGTGCTGGTGATCGAGAAGACCGCGTTCGTCGGCGGCACCACCGCCTGGTCCGGCGGGATGGTCTGGATTCCGGCCAATGCCAGGATGAGGGAGGCCGGGCTCTCCGACAGCGTCGCGGATGCCGTCCAGTATCTGTCGAGCACGGTGCCCGAGCCCGCCAATGCCGGCCTGCGCGCCGCCTTCCTCGCACGCGGGCCCGAGGCGATCGCCTATCTCGAAGCCAACACGGAAGTTCGCCTCCAGCCGGTGAAGGCCTGTCCGGATTGTTATCCGGAGCGGCTGGGCGCAACCGCTGGCGGCCGCGTGCTGGAGTCGGTCGGTTTCGACGGCAGGCGGCTCGGCGGCGCTTTTGCGCGATTGCGGCCACCGTTGCCGGAGTTCACGCTGTTCGGCGGGATGATGGTCGATCCTCGCGACGTTTCGCATTTGCGCAGTGTTGGAACATCGCTGCGCTCGACCCTGCGTGCGGCGCGGCTGATCTCTCGATATGCGCTGCAGCGGCTGCGGAGCCGGCGCGGCACGTCGCTGTATCTCGGCAACGCACTTGCCGCGCAGCTCTATGCTTCGCTGCTGGCGCGGCAAGTTGAAGTTCTCTTCAGCGCCGACGTCGAAGACCTCTCGATGCAGGGCGACCGCGTCAGTGGCGTGGTGATCCGTCACGGCTCGCGCGACCGGCCGATCGCAGCGCGCCGCGGCGTGGTGCTGGCAACCGGCGGGTTCTCGCACGACGCCGTATTGCGCAAGCGCTTTTTCCCGGCGGCGGCTGGATTCGTCTCGGCGACCAGCCCTTCCAGCACCGGCGACGGACTTCGGCTGGCGGCAGCGACTGGTGCCGCGCTCAATGCGGATGCGACCAGCCCGGCCTATTGGGTGCCGGCCTCGCTATTCCGCCGCGCCGACGGCAGCCGCGGCGTGTTCCCGCACCTTGTGACCGACCGCGCCAAGCCCGGCGTGATCGCCGTCAATGCCGCGGGCCGGCGTTTCGTCAACGAGGCGCTGTCTTACCACGAATTCGTGCTGGCCATGCTGCGCGACGGCAATGCCGAGCCGGACCGGCCGTTCTATTTGATTTGCGATCGCCGGTTCCTGTGGGCTTACGGCCTCGGCCGGATCAGGCCGGCCACGCGGGGCTATCGGCGCTATGTGGCGAGCGGCGAGTTGATCGAGGCGCCTGATATCGCGGGGCTCGCGGCGAAGATCGGCATCAAGCCGCGGGTGCTGGCGGCGACGATCGCGAGCTACAACGAAGGCGCGAAGGAGGGGCGCGATGGCGAATTCGGCCGCGGCAGCACCATCTATCAGCGCCACCTCGGCGATATCAGCCACAAGCCTAATCCCTGCGTCGCGCCCATCCTCCGCGCCCCGTACCTCGCGATGCGCATCCATCCGGCCGATCTCGGCACGGCCGTCGGCATGAAGGTCGATCCGCAAGCCCGGGTGCTGCGCGCGGACGGCACGCCGATTGCGGGCCTTTATGCCTGTGGCAATGACATGGGTTCGATCATGAACGGGAATTATCCGGGACCGGGCATCACGCTGGGGCCGGCACTGGTGTTTGGATATATCGCAGGAAGGCATCTGGCGGAGGGAAGCGTCACACGTGAGACCGCTGCAGGCGTGTCGGCGTCGGTTTAGCTATTTCCACCGCTGCCATGCTCCGCGAAAGCGGGGCATGCAGTACGCCGCGGCCCATCGGTTCAATCACAACCGCCTCGGAGCTGGATCGCCCGGTCTATACATCAAGCCGGGCGATGACACTGAGTATGCGGCGAGACTCTGGATTGCTTCGTCGCATGGCTCCTCGCAATGACGGGGAGAGAGCCTGCGTTCTTAGCCGCTACTCCGCCGCCGCCGCAAAACGGCTGTTCTCCAGTTCCGCCTCCAGCCGTGCCGTCTCGGCCGCCGCCAGCTTGATGTTGGTCTCCTTGACGTGGCCGAAGCCTCGGATCGTCTCGGGCACGCGCGCGAGGCGTGCCAGCAGCGGGATCTGCTCTGCCTTCAGCCCGGCCATCCGCTGATCAATCATCGCCAGATAATCCTCAACCAGCTTGCGCTCGGTCCGGCGCTCCTCGGTGCGGCCAAACGGATCGAGGGCGCTGCCGCGCAGGAACTTGAGCTTGGCGAGAACGCGGAAGGCATGGATCATCCAGCCGCCGAACTCCTGCTTCTGCAGCCGGCCCGTCGACTTGTCGCGCTTGGCGAAGATCGGTGGTGCCAAATGGTATTTCAGGGTGAAGTCGCCGTCGAATCTCTCCGAGACCTTCTTCGCGAAGCTGCCGTCGGTGTAGAGCCGGGCGACCTCGTACTCGTCCTTGTAGGACATCAGCTTGAACAGATTTTTCGCGACGGCCTCGGTCAGCTCGGTTGACGCGGGAGAGGCGAATGTTTCCGCCTTGCGTACCTTGGCGACGGCCGCGAGATAGCGGTCGGCATAGGCCTTGTCCTGATAGCTGGTCAAAAACTCCGTGCGCGTCGCGACGATGTCGTCGAGCGACTTCGTCGCCGCCGACGCTCGGCTCTTGAACTGCAGCACGCTGCGCACTCGCGACATGTCGTGGGCGGCCTGGCGGCCCCAGGTGAAGGCGAGCTTGTTCATCTCGATCGCGGCGCCGTTGATTTCGATGGCGCGCAGCAGCGCTTCCAGCGACAGCGGGATCGCGCCCTTCTGGAAGGCAAAACCGAGCATGAAGGGGTTGGTCGCGATGCTGTCGCCCATCAGCGCGGCGGCAATGCCCGTGGCGTCGATGATGTCGAGGTTCTTGTCGCCGACGGCGTCGCGCAGCACGGTCTGCATCGTGCCCATCTCGAAGTCGAGATCGGGGTTTTGCACAAAGCTCGCGGTCGGCTGCAGATCGGCGTTGATGTAGGCTTTGGTCACGCCACGTTCGGCGCGGCTGAGCGCGGTGGGGCCGGCCGAGACGATCATGTCGCAACCGAGAATGACGTCGGCGCCGCCCGTGGTGATGCGGACCGCGGCGATATCCTCCGGCTTCGGGGCGATGCGGACATGGCTCATCACGGCGCCGTTCTTCTGCGACAGGCCGGTGAAGTCGAGCGCCGAGCAGCCGCGGCCGTCGACATGGGCCGCCATGCCGAGCAGGGCGCCGATGGTGATGACGCCGGTGCCGCCGATGCCGGTGACGAGGATGTTGTAGGGCGCGTCCAGCTCGCGTGCGGGCGGCAGCGGCAAATCGGCGAACAGCTGGCCGGAATCGACGGCCGAAGTCTTCATGCGCTTGAGCGAACCGCCATGGACGGTCACAAAACTCGGGCAAAAGCCCTCGACGCAAGAAAAGTCCTTGTTGCAGTTCGACTGGTCGATCTGGCGCTTGCGGCCGAACTCGGTCTCCAGCGGCTGCACCGAGACGCAGTTGGAGGCCTGCGAGCAGTCGCCGCAACCTTCACAGACCAGCTCGTTGATGAAGGCGCGCTTGGCGGGATCGGGATAAAGCCCGCGCTTGCGGCGTCGGCGCTTCTCCGCGGCGCAGGTCTGGTCGTAGATCACGACGGTGAGACCCTTGATGTCGCGCAGCTCGCGCTGCACGGCATCGAGCTCGCGGCGGTGATGGATGGTCGCGCCTTGCGGGAAGTAGTTCCCTTGCGGATACTTGCCCGGATCGTCCGAGACGATTGCCAGGCGCTTGATGCCCTCGGCCCAGACCTGATGCGCGATCTGCGCGACGTTAAATGCGCCTTCGGCGGGCTGGCCGCCGGTCATCGCGACGGCGTCGTTATAGAGGATCTTGTAGGTGATGTTGATGCCGGCGGCCGATGCCGCGCGGAGCGCCAACAGCCCGGAATGGGTGTAGGTGCCGTCGCCGAGATTCTGGAAGATGTGCGTCTCGCTCGTGAAGGGCGACTGGCCGATCCAGTTCACGCCCTCGGCGCCCATATGCGAGATCAGATCGGTGCGGCGGGTCGGCATGCTCAGGGCCATGCCGTGGCAGCCAATGCCAGCCATGGCGCGGCTGCCTTCAGGCACGCGGGTCGAGGTGTTGTGCGGACAACCCGAGCAGAAGAACGGCGTGCGAGCCAGCTTGATCTGCGTGCCGGTGGTGACCGGATTGTCGAAGGCCTCGAGCCGCGCGAGGCGCTGCTCCAGCACCGGGCTGTGATGGCCGAGCTTGCGCAAGCGCGCGACCAGCGCGCCGGCGACGATGGTCGGCGTCAGCTCGCCCTCGCTCGGGAGCAGCGGCGCGCCGCTTTCGTCGCGCTTGCCCGTGATCGTCGGGCGCCGCGATGCATCGATGTTGTAGAGGATGCGCATCAGCTGGTCTTCGATGAAGCCGCGCTTCTCCTCGACCACGAGCACGTCTTGCAGACCCTCGGCGAAACGCTTGGCGCCGCTTTCTTCCAGCGGCCAAGTCAGGGCAACCTTGTAGATGCGAAGACCGAGGTCCTGCGCGTCCTTGTCGGTGATGCCGAGATCAGCCAGCGCCTGGCGCAGATCGAGATAGGCCTTGCCGGTCGCGACGATGCCGAGCCGCGCAGGCTTGGAATCGAGCACGATGCGGTCGAGCTGGTTGGCGCGGGCGAAGGCCTGCACCGCCGCCATTTTCGGGCCGAACAGGCGCCGCTCCGCTTCCAGCGGCGGATCGGGCCAGCGGATGTTGAGGCCGCCGGGCGGCATCTCGAAATCGTCAGGGAGCACGATCTTGATGCGTTCAGGGTCGCTGTCGATCGACGCCGAACTCTCCACGGTTTCGCTGATCGCCTTGAAGCCGACCCAGCAGCCGGAGAAGCGCGACAGCGCAAAACCGTAGAGGCCGAGATCGAGATAGTCCTGCAGCGTCGCCGGATTGATCACCGGGATCAGCGCAGCTGCGAACACCTGCTCGCTCTGATGCGCCAGCGTCGAGGACTGGCAGCCGTGGTCGTCGCCGGCCAGCGCAAGCACGCCGCCGTTGAGCGAGGTGCCGGCGGCGTTGGCGTGCTTGAGGGCATCGACCGAGCGGTCGACGCCTGGGCCCTTGCCGTACCAGATGCCGAATACGCCATCGACCTTGGCGCCCGGAAACAAGCCGACCTGCTGGCTGCCCCAGACCGCAGTCGCCGCCAGATCCTCGTTCAGGCCAGGGACGAAGGCGATGTCATGCTGCTGGAGGTGCGACTTCGCGCGCCACAGCGCGTGGTCGTACATGCCGAGCGGGGAACCGCGATAGCCGGAGATGAATCCGCCGGTGTTGAGGCCCTGGAGCCGGTCGCGTTCGCGCTGCAACATGGGCAAGCGAACCAGAGCCTGTGTGCCGGACAGGAAGATCCGCTTCGATTCGAGCCGGTATTTGTCGTCCAGCTCGACCTGCAACAGCGTCATTTCGGCAGTCCTTGTGTGGTAGTCCGGCGAGGGATTTTGCGCCGCGGGAGGCTTGCGGCTTTGCGAAGCGAGAGATGCCAGTCAAGAGCATGGGCCGGCGAAGTCAATATCGCTGGCCGCATCCGTGGCGCTCCTGCTAGTCATGGCTTCCAGTGGAGAACATCATGGCTGCAAACGCATTCGACACCGAGATCACAGCGACGGCCGAGGCCCTGATTGGACCGTGGCGCCAGCCGCGTCAGATGCTGCAAGCGCAAACCTACGACGCGCACGCGTCCATTCACGACGACGCCACCGCGCAGAAGCTCGGCTTCAAGGGCGGCACCATCGAAGGCCCGACGCATTTCAGCCAGTTCGCTCCGCTCTGCGCGCAGCTGTGGGGACACACCTGGTTCGAAACCGGCTGCCTGTCCGCGCATTATCGCAGCGTCTGCTATGAGGGCGAGGAGGTGCAGGCGATTCTGTCGAAGCCACTGCCCGGGACAAGCCAGTGCCAGATCCAGATGGTCAAGCGCGACGGCACCGAGGTGCTGCGCGGCACGGCTTCGGTCGGTGAACCGCACGCAGCGACTGCGCTGGAGGCGCGCCTCGCCGAGCTCAAGCCGCTCGCCGATCCCGTCATCCTGCGCGACGTCAAGGTGGCGCAGACCGGCAAGCGACAGACGGTCCGCATGGCGTTCGATCAGACCATGGGCGACCTCTACCCGTTCTCGCTGCGGCAGAAGCTCGCCGTCATCACCGAGAATTCGCCGTACTATTCCGGCGCCGACAACCCCTGGGGCAGACCGATCATCCCGATGGAGATGCTGAGCGTGCTGTTCCAGTATCGCTCGAAGGACGATCCGCTCCCGGCCAAGGGCCCGGCCGTCGGCCTGTTCGCCGATCAGGAGATCCGGCTGATCAAGGGCCCGCTCTTCGAGGGCGAGGAGTACGAAGTCGAGCGCGAGGTGGTCGCGCTCTCCGGCAGCCGCCGCACCGAAAGCGCCTGGGTCAGGACACGCGTGTTCGACAAGGCGGGCACCATGGTGGCCACCATGCTGCTGAACATGGCGACGATGAAGGACTCCTATGCGCCGTACGAGGAAGAGTATCGGCAGCTGTATGGGGCGTAGGAGCGATGGCTGCACCCTCTCCCCTTGTGAGGGGAGAAGGGAAGAATGCTGCCAATCGGCCGCCCATCCTTTAAGCAGATGCACGCGGCGAAGCCGTCGCACAGGGAATATGCAGACGCCGATCGCTTGCGTAACCTTCTGACTACACAACGAATTCCCTCGCGTCCGGCGCTCCACCGCAATTGTACACAATGGCACGGCGCTTGCAGAACTCC
The DNA here is from genome assembly GCF_014198295.1 of Bradyrhizobium sp. CIR18. Taxonomy (NCBI): domain Bacteria; kingdom Pseudomonadati; phylum Pseudomonadota; class Alphaproteobacteria; order Hyphomicrobiales; family Nitrobacteraceae; genus Bradyrhizobium; species Bradyrhizobium sp. CIR18. Next base: position 16,197 of record NZ_JACIHF010000015.1, read on the forward strand.
GGCAAAGAGAGTTCTCGCGAGGGGCGGGCGTCATGCTGGACTCGAGCAAGTCGACATTGGGCGTCATCAGCGCCGAGCCCGAGCCGATCAGGCTCGACTGGCCGAGCACCGCGCTTCTCATCATCGACATGCAGCGCGACTTCATGGAGCCCGGCGGCTTCGGCGAGACGCTCGGCAACGACGTCAGCCAGCTTGCGCGCGCGGTGAAGCCGATCGGCACCGTGCTGACGGCGGCGCGCGACACCGGCATGCTGGTGATCCACACCCGCGAGGGCCATCTGCCCGATCTCTCCGACGCGCCGCCGGCGAAAGTCGAGCGCGGCGCGCCGTCTTTGCGCATTGGCGACCCCGGTCCGATGGGCCGCATCCTCATTCGCGGCGAGGCCGGTCACGACATCATTCCCGAGCTCTATCCGCTCGACAGCGAGATCGTGATCGATAAGCCCGGCAAGGGCGCGTTCTACGCCACCGAGCTCGGCGACGTGCTGGAGAAATACGGCATCGAGAATCTGCTGGTGTGCGGCGTCACCACCGAAGTGTGCGTCAACACCACAGTGCGCGAGGCCAATGACCGCGGCTACCGCTGCGTCGTCATGTCGGACGGCTGCGCATCCTACTTCCCCGAGTTTCACGAGATGGGCCTGAAGATGATCAAGGCCCAGGGCGGCATCTTCGGCTGGGTCGCAACCTCAGCCGCAGTTCTGGAGGCAATGAAGGTTTCGACCACATAGGGGTATTGTCATGAGCACATTGACGGGGACGGCCGGCAAATCTGACTTGAACAAGTCCGAGTTCAAGCCGGCGCTATGGACATCGGGCGACTGGAACGCGTTTTTCGGCTTCGGCACCAACATCCTCGTCAACATGCTGGTGCTCACGGGGCTGCTGCGCTTCGTCTTGAAGATGCCGGACAGTCTGGTGTTCGGCCGCATCCTGCCCGCGCTAGGGCTGATGATGTGCCTCTCGACCTTCTACTACGCCTACCTCGCCTACCGTTTGGCGCAGAAGACCGGCCGCAACGACGTCTGCGCGTTGCCCTCGGGCGTCAGCGTGCCGCACATGTTCATCGTCACCTTCGTGATCATGCTGCCGATCACGCTGAAGACCGGTGACCCGCTCAAGGGCTGGTCGGCCGGCCTCGTCTGGGTGTTCTTCCAGAGCTTCATTCTCATGATCGGCGGTTTCATAGCGCCGTTCATCCGCAAGATCACGCCGCGCGCGGCGCTGCTCGGCACGCTTGCCGGCGTCTCTGTCACCTTCATCTCGATGCGGCCGGCGCTTGAGATGTATATGACGCCGCAGATTGGTCTCGTCTGCTTCGCCATCATCCTGGTGAGCTGGTTCGGTGGCGTGAAATATCCGCGCGGCATTCCCGCAGGCCTCGTCGCGATCGCAGTCGGCATGATCATCGCCTGGGGTTCGAACCTGTTCGGTCTTGGCCTCGGTGGACTTAGCGTCAAGGGTGTCGGCGATGCCTTCGCCAATTTCGGCTTCTCGGTGCCGATTCCCGCCGTGGGCTACGTGTTCTCCGGCTTCGAATTCCTCGGCATCATCCTGGTCACCGCCATTCCGTTCGGCATCTATGACCTCGTCGAAGCCATGGACAATGTCGAGAGCGCGGAAGCCGCCGGCGACGAATATCCAACCACGCGGGTGCTCACGGCGGACGGCGTCGTCAGCCTGATCGGCTGCCTGATGGGCAATCCCTTCATCAACGCCGTCTATATCGGCCATCCCGGCTGGAAGGCGATGGGCGGCCGTATCGGTTACTCCGCCGCAACCGGCATCATGGTGATCGTGCTGGCCTGGTTCGGCATCATCTCGGTGCTGCTGGCCCTCGTGCCCGTGGTCGCGATCTCGCCGATCCTGCTCTACATCGGCATGCTGATCGGCGCCCAGGCGTTCCAGACCACGCCGGTCAAGCACGCGCCCGCGATCGTGCTGGCGCTGACGCCGCATCTGGCCGCCTGGGCCAAGCTGCAGATCGACACGATGCTGGGCTCGACCATGAATGCGGCGGCAACCGTCGGCGGCATGGCCGCCGACAAGGCCGACGCGGTGAAGGCTGCCGCGATCGCCGCGCTGCCGCAGCAGGGCGTGTTCTACCACGGACTGGAGGTGATGGGCGGCGGCTCCATCCTCGGCGGCCTCATCCTGGGCGCGATCGGCGTCTTCATCCTCGAGCGCGACTTCGAGAAGGCATCAGGCTTCGCGCTGGTCGGTGCGGTCCTGACCTATTTCGGCTTCATGCATGGCGAGGCCGTCGGCATCGGCGGCGGATTCGGTGTCACGCCCGCCGTTGCGCTGGCCTACGCCGCGATGGCCGCCGGCCTGTTCGCGGCCAGCAAGCTTGGCGCCGGCGGACACTATGCCGCCCATCCGGAGATGTCGGCCGCGCCGGCGGAATAGGAGAAGCGAAGCGGAGATTGCGGCCGGGCGGCGATATGCTGCCCGGCCGTTTCCTTTCAAGCCGCACGACAAGGCAAGTCAACCGAGCTGGTTGATCCACTCGCGGAATAGCTCCGGGCCAGCGTCGACGGCAGCTGCGAGATCGCGGGAGTCGCGCGCTGCGCGCGGCGAGTAGCCGAAGCGTTGCCGGAAGCTGCGGCTGAAATGGGCCTGGCTCACGAAGCCGAATTCAGCTGCGATCTCCGCATTCCAGCGGTCTTCGTCGGCGTCATCCAGCAGCACATGGATCGCCTCGAGCCGCCGTCCGCGGATGTAATCGGCGACGCCCGCCAGCGGCGTGAAGACCCGATAGAGCACCGAGCGCGACACGCCGATCTCGCGGCAGATGGTTGCCACCGAGAGATCGGGGTGACCGAGGTTCTGATCGATGAAACGGCTGGCGCGATGAAGGATGGCGATGTCGCGCCGGGCGAGCCCTTGCTCGCGCGGCCGCGCGGCCATGCCGAAACATCCGCGCAGCAGCCCGAGCGTCGTCTGGACCGCCTCGGGCGCCTCGTTCCCGTCCATCGCCGGAAGCCGTCGTCGCAGCAGTCCCATCTGATCGGCGAGCACGCGGCCGGCGGCGCCGTCGAGGACGAGCCCGTGCAGGTCGAGACCATCGGGCGCGGCGTTGACGATTGCATCGCGCTCGACGTCGAGGCTGATCGTGTCGGTCGCCGTGGCGATGCCGTCGAAGCGCCGGGTCAGGTCGAGCACTAGCACCTGGCCGGGGCCGGCCGAGATCGGCTCGCCGTCGACCTCGCCGCTCCAGGCGCCGCGACGGAGCAGCAGCAGCGCGAATGAGTTGCGGCCATCGGCCTTTGCCAGCGCGGCGGTGCGGGTGAAGCGCACGGGCCCCATCCTGGTGGATGCGGTCACCAGGCCGCCCAGCAGCCAGGCCTCGGCCAGAACCTCGAAGTCGTCGCTGGACGTGCCTTCGGGGACCGACACCTCGTAATGGGTGAGAATCGCGCGGTAGCGATCGAGCCGCTCGGCGGCGGGTAGCTCCGCTGTATCGAACCGCAGATACGGAATTTTCGTCATGCCAGGCCGCTCCCTCCGGCAGTTGGTCTGCAAATTGGGACGATCAGGCAAGTTTCCACGCCGTCGAACCGCAGTCTCCGGACATGAATATTCATATTATCGCGCGCGGGCCAGACGTGAGTGTTTGCCGGCCCGCGCAATTTGCAATGACGTGAAGGTGAGCGATGGATAGGCGAGGGGCGGGTCTTGCGGTGCGGTTGGCCGAAGGGCGGACCGGCGAGACAGCGGGACGAACGCGGGGGGAAGCGACGCGGCGGCAAATGTGGCCGGCTGCGATCTGTGTCGTGGTGGCGCTCGCGCTGGCCGCGGTCGTCGACGTGTCATCCGCGCAGGCACAGTTCGTCTGTACCGACGCCAGCAACAGCACCGGCGGCGCTGTCGCCGTTGCCGCCGGAAGCACGGCGTGCGGTGCCAGCAGCACGGCGGGCGGTGCATCCGGCACGGCCTATGGCGCCTCCAGCACTGCCTCTGGCTATAATGCTCTCGCCGTCGGCGCTTCTAGTCAGGCGACCAACGTGCAGACCACCGCGATGGGATTTGGCGCCCTCGCGATCGGTCAGCACGCCTCCGCCGCCGGCGCGCAGAGCGCGGCGACCGGCTACGAGAGTACCGCCTACGGCTATGTGAGCAGTGCGACCGGCAATCAAACCGTGGCCGTTGGCGCCAACAGCAGTGCACCCGGCTGGTACTCGACGGCGGTGGGTGCCGCCTCCCGGGCGTCCGGCGACTTCGCAACTGCGACCGGTGGCCGGAGCACCGCGACTGGCCTCGCCAGCTCAGCTTACGGCGCGGACAGCTACGCGTATGCCGACAGTTCGGTGGCGGTCGGATCGTGGGCGGTCGTCAACGCCGGCAGCACGAGCGGAACGGCTGTCGGCAACAACACCACGGTGACCGGCGTCAACAGCACCGCGGTCGGTGCGTTCAACACCGTCACCGGCACCAACAGCGGTGCATTCGGCACGGGTCAAACCGTGCGCGGCAATGGCAGCTACGCCATCGGCGACCCCAATACGCTGAACGGCAATGGCAGCTTCGTGCTCGGCGACAACAACACCGTCAACGGCACCAACCAGACCGGCCGGGGCGACAACGTCAATGTGGTCGGCTCCAACAACGCGGTGGCCGGCACGGCGAGCGCTGCCGGATCCTCCGTGTTCGGCTCCGGCAACACCGTCAATGCGTCCAATGCGCTGGTGATGGCGAACGCGGGGACCGTAACCGGCGCGGGCGGCATCGCAATCGGCAACACCGTTTCGGTCACTGGGGCCAATGCCTTCGCTGTCGGCAACAATTCCAGCGCCGGCTTTGCCAATTCCGCCGCCTTCGGCAATGGCGCCACAGTGACCCGCGCCAACCAGCAGACGTTCGGGACGACCGGCAACACCTACACCATGGCCGGCATCACCTCGTCGGCCAGCAAGGCTGCGCAGAGCGGCACGACCCAGCTTGTCACTTCCGATGGCGCCGGCAATCTCGCGACCACGACGCTTGCCAATCTCGGCATCGCCTCGGCCAGCGATCTCAGCGCCATCAATGGCCAGCTCGCCAGCATCAACGGCCGCCTCGACGACCTCAGCAGCCGGACCAGCAAGGTGACCAGCGGCGTCGCTATGGCCTTTGCCATGGCCGGCGTGCCGACGCTGCTGCCGAATGAGAGTTTTGCCGTGACCATGAACTACGGGACCTTCGAGCGGGCCAACGGTCTCGCGTTCAACGCGGCACTACGTCTCAATCAGAACATGCAGTTCAACGGCGGAATAGGTTACGGACCCGACCAGCGGGTCGCCGGCGGACGCGTCGGCTTGCGCATGGGCTGGTGAGTGTATGGTCGTATCGCCACGATTGATCGTAGGCATGATCCTCATCGCAGCCTGCGCACCCATGCGTGCGGAGACGCAATCACCGCCTTCCGGCTTTGCGGATCGTTGGGCGGTTCAGCCCGCCGCGGCCCCGACACGACAGGGCGGGCCGCAGGTCACCGTCGAGCAGGCACTCTATCTGATCCGCTCCTCGCTCCTGACGTTGAATGACGCCAATCGCTCCGGCAATTATTCGGTGTTGCGCGACCTTGCCGCACCTGAATTCCAGGCCAGGAATAGTGCCGCCGATCTCGCGCTTGCGTTCTCCGACCTGCGGGCCCGCAAGTTCGACCTGTTTGGAGCCGCACTTCTCGCCCCGCGATTGTCGGCGGCACCCAACGTCAATGGCCGCGGCATGCTGCGGCTCAGCGGCACCATTCCGACGAGGCCGTTGCAGATCGATTTCGATCTGATGTTTCAGGATGTCGGCGGCAGCTGGAGGCTCCATGGACTATCGGTCGCGACACCCGCGGCTGCGGCCGAAGCCACCTCGCCGCAAGCGGAAGCCTCAAAGCACTAGTCTCAGGGCCGGACGGCCGGCGTCTCCATCGGCAAGCCGCGCGCCCGCGACATCAGATAAAGCTCGAGCGCGACCAGCTCGGGCGAGCCGTAATCATAGGCCTGGGCGCGGACGCCGCTCATGCAGCTGCGCAGCCGTCGCTCCAGCGATCCCAGCGTTTGCCATTCGAGGCGGTAGAGCGGATAGCCGGTCGGCTGTCCCTGCGTGATCGGCGCGCCCGCAAGGCGCTTGTCGAAATTGTCGTCGTGGCAATTGGTGCAGGCGAGGTTGAGCTGGCCCTCGCGCTGCATGAAGAGGTCGCGGCCTTGCTCCACGAAGGGCTTTGCTTGCGGATCGTCGCCGGCAGTGATCGCGACACCGCGCGATTGATGGGCGACGAAGGCGGACAGCGCCAGGAGCTCGCGGCTCTCGTAGGGCAGTGGCGACGCCTGCTGATTATTGGAGCGGCAGAGATTGATGCGCTGGTCGAGCGTGACGGGGCGACTGAGCGCCTTGTCGAAGGCCGGGTAGCGTGCGGCAACACCCTTCATGCTGGTGCGTGCATCGCCATGACAATCCGCGCAGGCTTTCTCGGCTCTGCCGGTCTTCTTGTCCCATAGCTGTTCGCCATCGAGCACGAACAGCATGCCGGGATTGGAGGTGTCGTCATCCTGCATGGCGCGCGTGTCCGGGCCCATGAAGGAGTAGCCGGATCGGCGCGCATCGGGCAGGATCTCACCGGCGAGCAGGGCAGGCGCTGCGGCGAACAATGCGGCCGCTGCTATCGCGCGCCAAACGCTCATTCGACAATGATCGATGCCGACGCGGTGGAGGAATAGCCGTTGTCGCCGATCCACTCGAACTCGAACTTGCCGCTTTCCCTGGCGACCGTGAAGAACGACAGATAAGGATTGGCCGCGATCGCCGGAAACAGATCGGCGCGGAAGATCTCGGCGCCGTTGTAGCGGCAGGAGAAGCTCGTGATGATGTCGCGCGGCACCAGCTTGCCGTCTGTGGTATGGCGGAAGCCTGTTTCCATGATGTGCGAGGTCAGCGTGCGGATCTCGATGACGTCGCCGCGCTTCGCCTTCGCGGGAACGTTGATGAGCGCGGCCATCAGTTCATCTCCTCGGTGCAGGCGGCCAGCGTCACGACCACGTCGGCGGCGACCTGCCAGAACGTGTCGTCGGACAGGCGGGCGATCGCCACCACCTTCTGGGTGTCGGCGAGGCGGATGCGTGTCGCGACCTGAGCGCGGCCGGTGGAGGGGCCGAAATAGAAATTGCCGATGTTCGGCTGCGGGTTCTTCTCGTTGAAGACGTGGATGCTCTTGACGTGGTCGTCCGCCGTCATCGGGCTTGCAACGCTCACCGTCATCGGCACGGTGTTGCCGTTCTCGACCAGCGGCGGAATGTCGAGCTTCACCCTGCCGGTGCGAATTGGTGCTTCGCCGACGACATTGCGGATTGCGGTGTTGAGCATCGCGGGCGTCGCGTGAAGCGGACGCAGGGTCACGATCGGGATCGTCCCGGCGGCCGTCACGCCTCCGGCGAGGCTCAGAAATTGTCGTCGCGTGGTTGGCATGAACAGTCCTAGTCGCGAAGCGTTGCAAGAAAAGCCACGATGTCCTCGATCTCCGCCGCCGATAAGATCGGCCTGCCGGCAAAATTGCGTCCGACTCGCACGAGGTCGCCGTTGCGATAATAGGACGGCATGATGGTGTCCGGGTTGAAGCGCGCCGCATCGACCAGCCGAAGCCGTAACTGGCTCGCCGACCATCGGTTCCCGACCCCGGTGAGGTCGGGCGCGAGATCTCCCTGGAACCGCGTTTCGGGGAAGGGGCCGGAATGGCAGAGGATGCATGTCGTGGTGCGCGCCAGCACCAGCGCGCGACCGCGCACGGCATCGCCTGGCGCGCCCGTGAGAGAAGCCGGGATGCCTTCGCCTACGATCTTGTAGGGCGCGAGTTCGTCTGCCTTGGCAAGCGAGGACAGGGCGAGGCTCGCCGCGATGAACGCAGCAACCGCAGAAATCGGACTGGGTGCACGGTGCCGCCGCGAACTCCGCTTACCTCTCCCGCTTGCGGGAGAGGTCGCCGCGCAGCGGCGGGTGAGGGCTTTTTCCTCTTGGGGAGTCTCGCGAGTGGAGACACCCTCTCCCCAACCCTCCCCCGCAAGCGGGGGAGGGAGCGCACCTAGCTCGTGGCGGCAACTTGGTCCCATCATCGCTCTAACCAAAGACGTCCGCCGTGATGATTTGAAACCAGCGCTCGGCTTCGGTCGCCTCGCGGGCGCGCAATTCGCGCGGGGCATCGACTGGGCTCGTCGCGCCGCCCTCGACCTCGGCAAAGATGTCGCCTTTCGGCTGATAATTGCCTGCAAGCAAAAATCCATAGCCTGGCGCGACGGTGTTGTAGCAGACGCCGGTCAGCCGTGGCGTCTCGGGTGCTCGGCCCGCGAGCAAAGCGACGATGGCAGCGGCGCAAGCCTTGCCTTGCCCGCTTGCGGCCGAGGCCGATTTGGGAATGCCGCCGCCGAGGCAGGCGTCGCCGATGACGTGGATGTTCTTGACGAGCTTCGACTCGAAGGTCACGGGATCGATCGGACACCAGCCGGTGTGGTCCGCCACGCCTGCGATCTCGGCAATGCGTCCCGCGCGTTGCGGCGGAATGACATTGGCGACATCTGGCGTGTAGTTGCCGAACTCGGTGACAATGGTCATGGTCGCCGGATCGACCGAGGTCACGCGGCCGCCTTGTGACAGCGCGATGCGCTCGATCATGTCGCCATAGAGTTCCTTCCACGCCCTCTCGAACAGCCGCTGCTGGGAGAAATTGTCCTTGGCGTCGAGGATCAGAACTTTCGAGCGTGGCTTGTTCGTCTTCAGGTAATGCGCGATCAGGCTGGCGCGCTCGTATGGCGCGGGCGGGCAACGCGAGGGATTAGCGGGGATTGCGATCGCGACGGTGCCGCCGTCAGCCATTGCCTCCAACTGCCTGCGCAGCAACAGCGTTTGCGCGCCGGCCTTCCAGGCGTGCGGCATCTTCTCCGATGCGGCGTCGTCATAGCCGGGCAGGGCTTCAAAGTGGAAGTCGATGCCGGGCGAGAGCACGAGGCGGTCATAGGCAAACGTGGCGCCATCGGCGGCCGTCACGCTGCGCTTTTGCGCATCGACGGCCGTCGCGGCCTGAGCAGCGACGGTGACGCCCTCGGCGGCGAGCCTGTCATAGCCGAACTGCTGCGCGTCGATCTCGCGCAAGCCGGCGATCACCTCGTTGCTGAAGGGGCACGACGTGAAGGTCCTGTTCGGCTCGATCAGCGTCACCTGCAAGCCCGCCTGCGCGCGCTTGAGCGCCCGCGCGCAGGCCGCTCCACCAAAGCCGCCGCCGACCACGACGATGCGGCCTGCGGATTGCGCGCGCAGGATCGAGGGGACGACGAACGATGTGGCCGCGGCGGTGATGCCGAGAACGGCATTCCGCCGTGTCACCGGCGCATTCATGAATCTTGTCCGCAAAATGCCGCGGCGGCCGTCGTGGCCGCCGCGGCTGTGCTTAGGCGAAGGTGATATTCTGGTCCCGCAGCGGCACGGAGCGGATGCGCTTGCCGGTCGCGGCGAAGTACGCATTGAGCACCGCCGGCGCTGCGACGCCGATGGTGGGCTCGCCGACGCCGCCCCAGAACCCGCCGCTTGGCACCATCACCGATTCAACCTTCGGCATCTCGTTGATGCGCATCGAGTTGTAGGTGTCGAAGTTGGTTTGCTCGATCTTGCCGTCCTTGACGGTGCAGCCGCCGTAGAACAGCGCGGAGAGGCCATAGACGAAGGACCCCGCGATCTGCCGCTCCACCTGCGCCGGATTGACGACGTAGCCGGGATCGGTGGAGGCGACGATGCGATGCACCTTGATCTTGCTGCCGTCAGTCACCGAGATTTCGGCGGCGCCGGCGACATAGCTGCCATAGCCCATGACCTGGGCGATGCCGCGATAAACGCCCTGCGGCGCCGGCGTCGTCCAGCCGATCTTCTCGGCGACCGCGTTGAGCACCGCCAGATGCTTGGGATGGTTGCCCATCAACTTGCGGCGGAATTCGAGCGGGTCCTGGCCTGCGGCCTGGGCCAGCTCGTCCATGAAGCATTCCATGTAGATGGCGTTGTGATTGACGTTGACGCCGCGCCAGAAGCCGGGCGGAACGTGCGGGTTGCGCATCGCATGCTCGACCAGCAGGTTCGGCACCGAATAGCCGAACGCCGCTTCGCCGGATTGGGCGACGCCCTGGAAGGCGGCCGGATCCATGCCGTTCTGCAGCGCTTCGGGGCGCAGCGAGAACAGGATTGATTGCCCGGACAGGCGGTAGTGCAGCGCGACCAGATTGTTGTTGGCATCGAACGCGCCGGTCATCTTGCACTGGGTGATCGGGTGGTACCGGCCGTGCGCCATGTCCTCTTCGCGCGACCACAACAGCTTGACCGGGGTGCCCGGCGTCTCTTTGGCGATCATCACGGCCTGGCGGACGTAGTCGGTCTGGCCGCGTCGGCCGAAACCGCCCCCTAACATCACCTTGTGCACGTCGCACTTGTCGGCCGGCAGGCCGGAAGCTTCGAGCACCGCCGCGAACGCCGCCTCGCCATTCTGCGTGCCGCACCAGACCTCGCATTTGTCCGCGGTGTAGAGCGCGGTGGCGTTCATCGGCTCCATCGTGGCGTGGTTCTGGTAGGGATAGGAGTAGACGGCCTCGACCTTCTTGGCGGCGCCGGCAATCGCGGCCTTCGCATCGCCGTTCTTGTTGCCGACATAGGCCGGCTGGTCGTTGTTGAGGCCTTCGGCCAGCCACTTCGCAATCGACTCACTCGAGACCTTTGCGTTGTCGCCCTCGTCCCAGACGATCGGCAGCGCCTCCAGCGCGGTCTTGGCGTGCCACCAGGTGTCGGCAACGACCGCGACCGCGGTATCGCCGACCTTGACGACTTTCTTGACGCCTTTCATGCTGGCGATCTTGGCTTCGTCAAAGCTCTTCAGCTTGCCGCCGAACACCGGGCAATCCTTGATCGCGGCATTCAGCATGCCCGGCAGCTTGATGTCGGCGCCGTAGATCATGGCGCCGGTGGTCTTGTCGACGGTGTCGAGCCGCTTCACGCCCTTGCCGATCAGCTTCCAGTCCTTCGGATCCTTCAGCTTGACGTCCGCCGGCGGCGACAGCTTGGCGGCGGCCTCGGCGACCTTGCCGTAGGTCGTGGTCCGGCCCGACGGCGTATGGGTGATGACGCTGTTCGCGGCCGCGCATTCGGAGGCCGGCACCTTCCATGCATCGGCGGCGGCCTGGATCAGCATCACCCGCGCGGTGGCGCCGCCCTTGCGGACATAGTCCTGCGAGGAGCGGATGCCGCGGCTGCCGCCGGTCGAAAAATCGCCCCAGACGCGCTTGCGGGCGACGCTCTGGCCGGGTGTTGGATATTCGGTCGTGACCTTGGTCCAGTCGCATTCGAGCTCCTCGGCGACGAGCTGGGCGAGGCCGGTGAGTGAGCCCTGGCCCATTTCGGAGCGGGCGATACGGATCACGACGGTGTCGTCGGGCCTGACCACGACCCAGGCGCCGATCTCCGGCGAGCCGTCGGCGGCACGGACCACGGCGGGCCCGCCGAAGGGGAGGTCGAGGCCGATCGCAAGGCCGGCGCCGAGCGTGGCGCTGCCGATGACGAAGGCGCGGCGGTTGAGCCGCGGCGAGATATGCTTATTCATGTGGGGATTTCCTTACGCGCTTGCGATCGTGTGGATCGCTTCGCGCACCTGCTGGAAGGTGCCGCAGCGGCAGATATTGGTGATGGCCTCGTCGATATCGGCGTCGGTCGGCTTCGGCTTCTCGCTCAGCAGCGCCGCCACCGCCATGATCATGCCGCTCTGGCAATAGCCGCATTGCGGCACGTCCTGGGCGATCCAGGCCTCCTGCACCTTGTGCAGCGCATCGCCGGAGGCGAGCCCCTCGATGGTGGTGATCTTCTTGCCCTCGGCTTCGCTGACCGAGACGCCGCAGGAGCGGGTGGCGACGCCTTCGATGTGAACCGTGCAGGCGCCGCATTGTGCAATGCCGCAACCGTATTTGGTGCCGGTCAGGCCGGCATTCTCGCGAATCGCCCAGAGCAGCGGCGTATCCGGCTCGATGTCGAGAGTGAAGGTTTTTCCGTTGATTGTTAGGTTTGCCATCGCAGTCCCCTGATTGGCCCAATCCACCGATTGAACTCAGGGGCGCAATGTGTCCGGCAAACTGGAACTGTTCAAATCAACAGTCCGAGGGGTGAAATGCGAAAATTACGCCGCTGAGGGAAGATTGTGGGGAGGGTGGTGTTTTGTCTCGCCCTCCATCATGGTTGATTCGGTCGTCCTTCCGCGGGCGCCAATCCATGGGTCTGAGGCGACGCCAGCTGTGAACGCCGGTTCCACTCGAGGCCATGGCGACAGTTTGTCCCTTTTGCCGGGGTGCAAGACGCAGGCGCTTTGGTACACTGCGCCGACGCCAGAAGGAGTTCCATGAACGTGCCGAGTCCCAACGTACTGATGCTGTACCCGCTGTTCTCGGCAGAGTCCTTCTGGACCTTTGGCGAATCCTGCAAGGTATTGGGCGTAAAGCGCCCGGCCGCTCCTTTAGGCCTGATCACCGTTGCCGCGATGCTGCCCGAAAGCTGGACGGTCCGGCTGATCGATTGCAACACGGCGCCCTTCAATGACGAGGATCTCGCCTGGGCCGATGTCGTCTTCACCGGCGGGATGATGCCGCAGCAGGCCGACACGCTGCGCCTGATCGAGCTCTGCCGCGCGGCCGGCAAGCCGGTGGTCGTGGGCGGTCCCGACCCGACTTCAAGCCCCCACATCTATGAGCGGGCCGACTTCCGGGTGCTCGGTGAGGCCGAGAGCGTCATCGACGAATTCATTGCGGCCTGGGAGGGTGGCGCGCGGAGCGGCACCTTCACCGCACCGAAATTCCAGGCGGACGTGACCAAGACGCCGGTGCCGCGTTTCGACTTGCTCAAGTTCGAGGACTATCTCTATCTCGGTGTGCAGTATTCGCGCGGTTGTCCGTTCACCTGCGAGTTCTGCGACATCATCGAGCTCTACGGCCGCGTGCCGCGGACCAAGACGATCGAGCAGATGTTCGTCGAGCTCGATAGGCTCTATCAGATGGGCTACCGCGGCCATCTCGACTTCGTCGACGATAATTTCATCGGCAACAAGAAGTCGCTGCGGCAATTCCTGCCTAAGCTCGCCGAATGGCAGCGGACCCACGGCTATCCGTTCGAATTGTCGACCGAAGCCTCGGTCAACCTGGCCGATGATCCCGAGCTGTTGGAGTTGATGGGGGCGGCGAATTTCTTCGCCATCTTCGTCGGTATCGAGAGTCCGGATCCGGCAACGCTGGTCGCGATGCGGAAGAAGCAGAATACGCGGCGCAACATCGCCGAGAGCATCCACAAGATCTACGCCGCCGGCATGCTCGTCACCGCTGGCTTCATCGTCGGTTTCGACAATGAGAAGGTCTCCATGGCGGACGCCATGATCGATTTCATCGAGGAAGCGGCGATTCCCGTCAGCATGGTCGGGCTGCTCTATGCCTTGCCGAACACGCAGCTGACGCGCCGCCTGGAGCGCGAAGGCCGGCTCCACGCGGGCCACGATGTGGCGCCGACCATCGGCGCCGATCAGTGCACGGCTGGAATCAATTTCGATCCGGTGCGCCCGCTCCGCGACATCCTGACGGACTACAAGCGGGTGCTGGAGCACGTCTACAGCCCGGCTGCCTATTCAGGACGCGTCGACCGCCTCATGACGCTGCTCGACCGGTCCCGGCAGCGCCACGAGCTCGCCGAAGGCGATATCCGCGCCAAGCTCGGTGCGATGGAGACGGTGCACAAGGTGGTCACCGCCCTTCCCGAGGCGCGTGGACCGTTGTGGCAAACTTTCATGAACTGCGCCAAGCGCGACACGACATCCGCGCGCATTGCCGTGCAGATGATCGCAGCCTATGCCCATCTCGGACCGTTCTCGCGCAAGGTCATCGCCGCCATTGACGCGCGCCTGGCGGCGCTGGACGAGCAAATCCCGAGTCCAGCCGTAGCTGTGGGCGCGACCGAGGCTCGACATCTGGCCTGACATCCGGAGAGCGATGGAACCGCCCACGACGCTTTGATGCGCTGCCCGGCGTGCCGTCGGCGATCAAACTGGCTGTCATGTGTGAGATCCCGGCTTGACAGCAGGACAACCTCAAGCTGATCGTCGTCAGGACGACCCGGGCCCGCCGCGATTTCGGCGTCTGGACGTTCCGCGCGGGCATTTTGAGTTGGCCCGCGAGGCTCAGTGCTCGTCTGCCATTGCGACCGACGTCATTGCCGGAAAAGCTCTAGCGGGGTTGGGCCATGTTCAGGAAGGTGATCCGCTGGTCGGTTGCGCTGATTGTCGTGGCGGTGCTGGTCTTCGCATATCTGCCTTCCTTCATCGCCGATTCCATCTACAAGAACGTCGACGACATCACCGATGGCGAGATGCCCGCCACCGTTACGGCCTTTCAATCGGGGCCGGACGTCGTCAGTACCATCGGTGGCAGTGGCGAGGGCCTGAACTGCAGCCTGCCGCCCTGGGCTAACATATTTTTCGACGGCGGCAGGGATTCCAACCAGAAGCGCCATCTCGTCCTGCAGCGCTTCAGGCAGGCGTGCGTCTTTCACGACCTGTGCTATCGCCACGGCCTTGCGACCTACGGCTATAACCAGAACGATTGCGACCGCATTCTGCAGAACGCGGCTTTTCGACTCTGTCTCTACATACGAAACGGCAGCCAGGAGAGCAGCGCGGCGCGCTGTCAGACCGACTCCAAGATGGTTCTGGCCGGCGTGAGCATCGGCGGATACGACGCCTATCGCGGCTGGGACCGATCGACCTATTTCGAGTTCGATTCGGACCCGTCGCGGTCGAACGGATTTCTGGTCAGCCGTGTGGTGAATCATCCGTTCAAGGCGGCCGCGCCGGCCAAATACGGCAGCGACCCCGATCAGGTCATTCTCATGTTCGAGAACGTCCGCTCCAATCTTGCGGTGACCTGCATTACCTGCGCGAGTGTTCCCGTTCTCGAGTGGACGACCGATCCCAACGCCGTCAGCGCCGAGTTGCGCTCGGTCGGCGTGACGCGGTTGCCGGAAGCGCTGCTCAAGCGCGAGCCCATGCTGTCCGAAACCATGCCGGTCTGGTTGCCGCCGCGCCGTCGACACGCGGCGCCGCATCTACTGGTCGACGGAGCGGGCAAGGACCATCTGATCTGGATGAGCCGGAACAACCCGCAGGACAGCATGTCCTGTATCGTCGGCGCCGATCCGGCGCGCCTCCTCACCAATACCCTGCCGGTCCGGGATCTCTGCTCCGTCGATGCGGGCCCGTCGCTCAGCAGGGTTGAGGTCGACATGTTCGCGACCTCTCCGCTTCCGATGGAAGTGCCCGGAAGTCCGGATCTCGTCTACGCGACGTCGATCAGCACACAGAAGACAAAGGAGCAGCATCTGAGCTTCTGCTCCCGCTCTGCGTCCAGGAAGGTCGAGGAGTCCGGAGGCGACGACCGGTCCAAATGCGTCACCTTCCCCGAAACGGAGGTTCGCAAGGGCGCGGCGCTCGGTGCATTCCAGAACTTTCCGCTGGTTCGCGCCGGACAGCAGATCTATTTCGCGCGGGACATCGATCAGCGGACGGATTCGCTGTTGACCGCCGCCTGGCAGCGCGCCTTCGGCAACAGCTTCTCGCCCGACGGTGCCTTGCTTGTGATTGACGTTGCGCCGCCGCTCGCCGCCAAAGGGCCTCTCTCGGCCAAGCTGAAGAAGATCGTCCGGTTCAACATCGACGATCGCTTCGATCCGATGATGCCGATCACGCGCAAGGCGGATGATTTGCGATTCCTGAGCCTCGAGGCGTCGAAGTCGAGTGTGCACCTTCGCACGATCGATTTCGCCAGGGACAACCCTTCCGTTGGCAATGCGCGGCTGACGATGGGCGACGGGGACGTGGACCTGGACCGCTCGTGGGCGGAGAGGCCCATGCTGGTGCTGGAGACCAGGGAGGCGCGACCGAGGACCAAGCTGGTGTTCTCCCGTGGGGAAATAGCGATCGAACCGGGCAAGCCCGACGTGTCCCGCGCGACGACCGAAGTGTTGACGCTGCAGACCCTGGTTTTCGAACGCGATGCCGCCGCGCCGTCGGATGCGCCGTTCGTGAAATCGGCCGGAGCTGCTTGCCGGGTCGTCTATGAGTTCGAAGCGAACCACACCGATTGGCCGTGCTATCGCGCTTTCGACCCCGACCGCGCGATGCGAGCCTCGCCAGCGACGCGGATGCAGGCCTCCCAGACGCTGGTTGGGCGGTTCAGCCAAGGCGGCGGCCATGGCCTCGCATTTCCCGATCTCTGCCTGAAGTCGGAGCCGATCATCCTGACGCCGCAAGGAGGCACGTTTGCGCCCCTGAGCGAGACCGCGGGCTGGAAAGGCCCGCCAAAGCTGACACGGACGATCAAATGCGAGCCGCTCGATGCCGCGGCAATCGTGAGCCGTCCCATCGCGCAGAAGGCTCCGTGAAGGCGGGTCGGCCGATTGAGGCGCGCCAACGCGTCCGGTCTACTTCACCGCCAGCCGCAGGAAGCTCATCACGCTGCCGAGTGCGGGAAAGCCGGCGCCGAGCGCCAGCGCGACGGTTGCGCCGTCGTGACCGGCCAGCGCGAAGCAGAGCGCCGCGAGGGCCGCCCCCTTGTCTGTCCCGTCAGGCGCGCGGTCGCGACGATGCCCGAGGCGCTGCCGCTGCGGTGCGGCGGCGCACTTGACATCACCGCCTTCATGTTCGGCGCCTGGAAGAAACCGAAGCCCATGCCGCAGATCACCATCCGCCAGATGATGTCGGCAATGGCGGGGTTGGCCGGAAGGGTCGCGAGCAGCGCCATGCCAAGGCCGAGCAGCACCAGGCCGATGCCGCCGAGCAGGCCGACCGCGTGGCGGTCGGACAGGCGTCCCGCGATCGGCGCCATGATGCCGACCACCAGCGGCCACGGTGTCATGAAGAAGCCGGTCTCGACCTGCGAGCGGCCGAGCACGTCCTCGAAATAGAACGGTAGCGAGACGAAGGCGAGGCCCTGCACGGCGAAGGAGCACACTGCGGTCGCGGCCGACAACGCGAACATCGGCCGGCTGAACAGGTCGATCGGCAGCATCGGCGCCGGATGGTCGGCGTGGCGGCGCGTCAGGATAAAGCCGAGCGCGAGGGCCGTGACCAGCTCGATGATCACGACCACCGGCGACAGATTATGCGCGGCACTGCCGATGCCTGTGATGAACAGGCCGAGGCAGGCCGACGCCAGGATTGCGCCGAGAAAGTCGAACCCGTGATCGGCGCGCGGCGTCTTCGGCAGCATCGCAACGCCGATGCCGATCGCGACGAGGCCGAACGGGATGTTGACGGCGAACAGCCACGGCCACGGGCCGAGGGCCAGGATGGCGGAGGCGATCGTTGGCCCGAAGGTGAAGGCGGTCGCGACCACAAGCGCGTTGTGGCCAAAACCGCGGCCCAGCATCCGGCCGGGATAGACGAAGCGCACCAGCGCGGTGTTGACGCTCATGATGCCGCTGGCACCCAGCCCCTGCAGCATGCGTGCGACCAGCAAACTGTCCAGCGACCACGCCACCGCGCAGAGCAGCGAGGCGATGGTGAACAGGATGAGGCCGCCGAGATAGATGCGCTGGTGTCCGACGATCTCGCCGAGCGCACCCAGCGGCAAGAGCGTTGCCACCAGCGCGATCTGGTAGACGTTGACCACCCAGACCGACTGCTCCGGCGAGACATGCAGATCGGCAGCAATGGCGGGCAGGGCGATGTTGGCGATCGCGGTGTCGAGCGAGGCCATCGCCAGCGCGGTGAAGATCGCGGCGATCGCCCAGCGCCGCTGCGCGGCGGGGAGGCCGTCAGAGATGGTGTGGTCGGGCTCGCGCGCGGCGGCAGGTAACGTGATCGTCATTGCGTTGGCGCGTGGCTCCGGCGGCGCGGCTCAAATCGGTCATTTCGCATGTACTACGGCGGGGCCGCCTACCACAGGCATATGCTTGCATGCTGTGTATGCGCGAAGGTGAGGCGATGACGGCTCGCGCTGGCGTATGATCGCGCCGCGGCTGCAAAAGTCAGGGGATCGCCATGCAAATCGTCGTTCTGCCCGGTGACGGCATCGGACCCGAGATCACGACCGCGACATCGGGCGTGCTGCGCGCGGCCTCAGAGCGCTTCCAGCTCAATTTGCGTCTGGAGGAGCAGGCGGTCGGGCATGCGAGCCTGAAGCTATCAGGCACGACCGTGCGCCCCGAGCTGCTCGACATCGTCCGCGCCGCCGACGGCCTGATCCTGGGTCCGACAGCGACCTTCGACTTCAAGGACGAGGCTCATGGCGAGATCAATCCGTCGAGGTACTTCCGCAAGAACCTCGACCTCTACGCCAATATCAGGCCCGCGCGCACCTATGCGGGGCGGCCCGGGCGCCTCGGTGATTTCGACCTCGTCGTGGTCCGCGAGAACACCGAGGGGTTCTACGCCGACCGCAACCTGGAGCAGGGCAATGGCGAGATGCTGGTCACGCCCGACGTGGTGATCTCGCTGCGAAGGATCACACGCCTCTGCTGTGAGCGCATCGCGCATGCCGCATGCCGCCTCGCGATCAAGCGGCGCAGGCACCTCACCATCGTGCACAAGGCCAATGTGCTCAAGATCGGTGACGGCATGTTTCTCGAGATCTGCCGCGCGGCGGCGAAGGCCTATCCAGGACTGAGCGTCGACGACATTCTGGTCGATGCCATGATGGCGCATGTGGTGCGCAGTCCTGATCGTTTCGACGTCATCGTGTCCACCAACATGTTCGGCGACATTCTGTCCGATCTTACCGCCGAACTTTCGGGGAGCCTCGGCCTCGGCGGCTCACTGAATGTCGGCGAGCGCTACGCGATGGCGCAGGCCGCGCACGGCTCGGCGCCCGACATTGCCGGACAGGACGTCGCCAATCCCGTCTCGTTGATCCTGTCGACCGCGCTGCTGCTGGCCTGGCACGGCGAGAAGACTGGTGCGGTCCGCTATGAAGAGGCCGGGCACGCGATCGAGGCGGCGGTGGCGAAGGCGATTGGCGAGGGCAGGGCGACGCGGGACATCGGCGGCAAGCTCGGCACGATCGCGGCAGGAGCGGCGATTGCGGAGATTCTGCAGGCGGAGTGAGCGGTGCTTGCACACTTTCCTCGGGGCCCAAGACAAAAAGTCGAAAAACAACCCCATGCACAGTAGAAGTCGCCTTGATTGATAAGGGATTTTCGAACCGCCTTGCGACGGCAGTCGCGGCTGCGATCAAGTTGACCCGTCGGGCAAAACACTGGCAGGATGCTAACGTGCTAGCGATCCCGAAAAAGACGTGGACGCCGGTGAACGTGCGACGCCGCCTATCAAGGCGGGCCACGTATCGGCTTGGCAAGCGCTGACCTACGATATCGCGCGCCGATCGCGGTGCCGCTGCCCGGGCCGGCCCGCCAAGGCTCTTGACCTCGTGATCTCCGAAAGTTTTCTGACCGGTGCCGATCAGGTGATGGACTGAAGTACGTGGGTTCACGGCAGAAGCGTCATGAACTCGTAGACGACTACGGCAGCGCCGAGACAGCGCCGCCAGGGATTCACGCCGCGGAAGACCTCGTCGGCGCCCCAGACGACGAGTCCGCCCTTCATGACGATCGTCAAGCCGACGCTGACTTTGCCTGCGGCAGGCCAGATCCAGAGCAGAACGCCGGCAACGAGGACGATCCAAAGAAGAAGATTCGGCCACTGCGCGATGGTGATGGCACCTGTTTCGCGGCTCCGGAAGAACCAATCAGCGAATCGCCGTACCGAGCCGATCAGAGCGCAACCTCACCCTCTTCACGGCCCTTCCAGTAAGTGATGCGGTTGGCTTTGACCTTGATCAGCACGATGCCCGGCGTATCAATGCCGTCGTCGAACCATTTGTCGAGATCGCTCGTCCAATGCTGTTGGAATGCCGCCTTGTCCCGGATCAGTTCGGCCGTCCCCTCGACGGCGACATAGATCCCCTTCGAGAACAGGCCCGCTTCCGACGAAAAGCCGAGCGCGACTTTCGGATTTCGCCTGATGTCCGAGACGGTGCGGGTCCGGTCATGGGCAAAGTAGTAAGACGTGCCGTCGTAGGCGACATCGCCGTTGTTGCTCATGGGGCGGTTGGCGATTTCGCCGTTCTCGGTGTGGGTCGAAAGAATGGCGATGTCGATGTCGGCCATTTCCTTCGCGATCTCGGCGAGCGATGTCTTGGACATGAATTTTTCCTCCAGTGGGGCTGGAGCAACGGCGGGATGAGGCTACGCGTTCCTCGCGTTCTACTCGTTGGAAACGCAAAACCGCCCCCGACATCAGTCGGAGGCGGTTTCGAATTGAATCGGATCAGTGGCCCGTGCCGGGCTTGGTGGTCTTCGGGAGCTTGCCGTCTTCCATGCGGCCCTCATTGCGAAGATCGCGCCCCTCTTGAGCCTTGCGCTGGCTCTCGGGATCCTTGCCGTGCTCGTTCATCTCTTCCTTGATGTAACCGGCGCCTTCCTTGATCTTGCCTTCAACGCTCATGATCTTCTCCTTCCATACAGGCGATAACGCGTTGGCGGACTTGGCGTTCCGGTATCATAACGGCGCAGATTGCGGGGAACCGAGTTGTGCCTTCGAACGCGCAGAATGGTAGAGCGCTTGCGAAACTCATCGTGCTGAGTGCTGAACGTTCGTCAACGGTGTCGCTGCGCATTGATGGCGTGGCTCGGACTTTCCGAGCTGTGGCGCTGGTGCACGACAGGCGCACTGCTCACTTATTTCCGCTGCACGGATCACGTCATCAGATGGCAGCTCATGAGAGCCATCCGTTCAATTTCGTTTCGCTCTTCATCGTCCACGGAGTGGTTGCTGCCATGGGAGTGACGATTTGCGCCATGCAGTGGCTGTTGATCCGCAGGTGGTGGTTGAAGAAGCCGGCGGCGGATCAGTGATCGTGCGCGCGCCTCTTACGAGCATCATCGGCCGCTTTTGAAGGCAAGGAAGATGCTCGGCGCGCTGTCGCCGACATTGTTGTCGGTGCCTCCTGCACGCACTCCCGCACTGTATTGCCTTAGCAGGCTCGCCCAGGCTGGGCCGGGAGATCGGGTAGTTCCGAATGATGAATTGCGCGAGGTCGCGACAAGACGGCTAGTAAGAAATCGGCGGAATAAGCGATGTGGAGGTCAACGCTCGGGGTGGAAAACCGTCACTCGAACGCAAGCCCCAACGCCAACCAGGTCGCAAGAGACAAACAGACGCCAATTCCCAAATAGGGCAATGCAAGGCGCATCGGTCACTCCTCAGCTCCGAGACGCGAAAACGCCGTCAGCTTCGCATGTTCGCCGTGCACTGCCCATATTCCATACGATGTACGAGGGTTGGTTTGCCGTGGACGACAACGTACCCGACCGCGCAATGAAGACGATGCCAACAGGAAGCAGACGTGCCTGATTTGACGCCCCTTTCAGGCCGGACCCGGCTGATTTAATTTGACTCCGCATTTGGTTCAAAATATATAATTTATTTAATTATTTAATTGTGGGGCTGATGCCTGCCAAGTCCTTTCGATCTCAGGATTTTCTTCCATGCCGAACCGCGAAACAGGCGGAGCAATCGCGCCGCTCTAGCCTTTATCTAAAGAGGCGTGATCGATGCGCCGACCGATTGATACTGCACCCAGGGACGGAGAAGACATCTGGGTGGAAGATGCGACCGGGGTCGTTGACGTCGCTCGCTGGTCGCCTCAAGCAGGCAAATGGGTCTCCAAAGACGGTGCTCCAATCAACGCCGAGCCGACCCATTGGTATCCCGAAGCTGAGGACATTGACCCAGAGGGCGAACCATCGGGCAATCCGCTCGCGGCGGCTGTCATTTTGCTTCCCGCGATCCTGGTTGGAGCGGCCTTACTGGGTGTGTTCGATACTTTCAGCGCACGAACGATGCCGGAAATGGCGCAAATCGGCGGCGAGAATGCCCTCCGCGTCGACCGACGGCCGGAAATAGGGGCGAGGTCGCAAGCGCTCCTTCAGCGCGAAGCGAACGGAGACCTAACGTACACGGTGCCGGCGGGCATGGTGCAGCCTGAGCCATGGCCCGATCGAGATGCTCTGCACAGTCATGCGCGCGCCAGTGAACCGGACGGGGCGCGCAGGGAACTTGAGGAGGCGGTCCAGCAGGCGCACGCGGAAAAAATTGCGGCGGACGAGTTGCGGCAGTCGCTGCAACAGGAGCAAGCGCGCAACGCTGCGCTTGCGAACGAAGTTGCCGAATTCCGCCGGCAGGTCGATGCCCGCGACGCAGAATCGCGGAAGGCGGAGGATGTGGCCGCGCAACAAAGAGAAGCGGCGCAACGGCAGATCGCGGAACTAGAGCAGTCTCTGCAGCGCGAGCGGGAAAATAGCGCCGTCCGCGCAAGGCAGCTGAACGCCGCACAGTCAGCGGCGGCGAGCGCTGAGCAGGAACGCCACGAGGCGCAGTCGCGCGCCGCCGCGCTCGCGAGCGAACTCGCCGGAATGCCTCGCCGCTTGCCTGTGACGGAAGCTGCGACTGCGGAGGAAAGCCCGGCGGAGGGGCTGGAGATTGCGGAACTGCGGCAGTCCCTGCAGCAAGAGCAGGAAAAGAACGCCATTCTGGTCACGGAAGCCAAAGCAGCGCAGGCAGCAGCTGCCGATGCCGATCAACAACGCCGCGCTCTCGAAGCGGCTCAGGCGCACGCCGCTGCGCTGGAGAGCGAACTTGCCGAAGTGCGCCGGGAGATCGAAACCCGCAACGCGCAATTGCGCGATGCCGAAAATGCGGTCTTGCAGCAGAGACAGGCAGCGAAACGAGAGATCAGTGAGCTGCGACAGTCGCTGAAACAGGAGCTGAGCAAAACCGAGGCCAGGGAGAGAGATCTTGCATCGGGGTGGCGCTCCACCCATGAGCGCGCCCTTGCCGAGCAAGCAAATGACGCGCCGGTCCTGCCGGCGACGCGGAGCGTGGAAGTGGCGGAGCCACCGACCGCCGCAGTCCAGAACGAGGCGGAGGCCCGTTTGCTCCCGCGTGCCAGGGCGCTGCTCGATCAGGGAAATATTGGTGCAGCACGCATTGTCCTCGAGCTCGCAGCAGAGAAAGACATTGCGCAGGCAAGTTTCATGCTCGCCGAGACCTATGATCCGGCGGTTCTTTCCGCCTGGGGTACTTATGGGACTCGCGGCGAAGCGGCCAAGGCGCGCGAATTCTACGCGAAGGCACACAGGGGTGGTATTCGCGAAGCGAAGGAACGGCTGGATGCGCTCCGACCCTGAGAATGGGATTCTTGCAGTCCGAGACACGAAAGCTTGCGGCGGCTGAGCCGGAAGGGAACGACATGAACAATGCGCCAAAGTCACGCTCGTTGCTCCTGCTCGCTTGGTTGGTGCCGGTCGCTATGATGCTTCAAACGGCCTGCCTGGAAGCGCAAACGGCGAGAAATGCCAAGGCCGATGCACAGCTCGACCGACGGCCGCTTCCGAAAGAGAACGAAAAGGACCGGATGAACGCCTGGACGGTCGGGCTCGCCGGGGGCCTGCTCGAGGGCGCGCCGATCCGCCTCGCCGCAGAAATGGCTCGCGTCGTCGACGACGGAGCAGACCTGCATCTTCTGCCGATCGTCACCCGGGGGGCCACCGACAATCTGAACGCGCTGCTCTATTTGCGCGGCGTCGATACTGCCATCATCAACTCCGACGCGCTCGAGGAGTATAAGATTCAGGTACCGCAGATCCGGAGCCGCATCACCTATCTGCTCAATCTCTTCCCATCCGAGCTGCACATCTTTGTGCGGCCTGAGATCACAAGCCTGCAGGATCTTGTCGGCAAGAGGGTGAACTTCAACACCCTGGGCACCGCGGCCGCCTATTCAGGGCCACTGATCTTCAGCCGCCTCGGGATCGATGTCGAAAAGACATTCATCCCACATCAGGTTGCCCTGGAGCAGATGCGCAAAGGCGAAATGTCGGCCGTTGTGTTCATCACGTCGAAACCCGTCGATGCCTTCGTAAAGGGCCGCTGGGAGGCCGGATACAAGTTCCTCCCGATCCGTTACGACAAGAAATTCGAGGACTATTATCTGCCCGCGACCTTGGACGCCAATGAGTATCCTAATCTGATCAAGCAGGGTGAGCGGGTCTCGACCATCGCGGTCCCGACAGCGCTTGTCGCTTTCAACTGGCCGCCAGGCTCCAATCGCTACCAACGCGTGGCTCGCCTTGTCGAGTGCCTGTTCTCGCGCATCGACCGGCTGCAGGCACCAGGCTTCGATCCGAAATGGCAGTCGATCAATCTTGCGGCATCCGTCCCGGGTCTTACCCGCTTCCAGGCCGCGCAGGAATGGCTGGATCGCAAAGCGCGCAGCGTACAGGCGAGGCCATGAAGACTGCCGCTCCGCCGCTCGCTGTCGCCTTCAACGTCGCCTGCGGTATCGCCTACGCGCAAAGTACGAGCGATCCCATGGAAACACTGAGGGCTTGTTCGGCGATGGAGGGACAAGCCCGGCTGGAATGTCTGCAAGGCTTATCGCGCAAGATTCCGCCGTCCAGCCGGAGTAGCCGGGATGCCGGCTGGATCGTCAGCGAGACGACTTCGCCAGTCGATTATCTGCCGGTCGTCACTGCCACGGCCACTTCTGTCGGCCGCTCGGACGGTGCCGCGATGCAGCTCGCAATCCACTGCCGCAGAGGCCGCACGGAAGTCATCGTCGCCGGACCGGCGCTGTCACGCAGCGCCAACGAATACGTGATCTCCTTTCGGCTGAATGCGGATACTCCAATGCAACTCGCAGCAGCGTCGCCGTCATTCGGCTCCGGCGTCGCTTTCGGGGGCGACGTCGTAAAATTGTTGAGCTCACTACCCGACGACGGTCACATCGTCGTGAGCCTTTTCACCCGCACTGGCCCGGCGCAAGACGGACAATTCCTGCTCAGCGGATTCGAAAACGTGCGCAAGAAAATGGCGGCTGCATGCAAATGGCCACATGTCGTCACCAGGCCAGGTAGGTGATGGTCAGGATATGGGAGACACGAGATGATCAATCCAAAATTGGCGCTGGCAGTCATAGGCGGCTTGACGATAGGGCTTCTGGTCGGACCAGGCGCGCAGGCGCAGCAGGACAACCAGTGGTTCCCGCAGGCGCGCGAGAAGAGCCAAGCGAGCAACGCGAAGCATCCGGGTGGACAGAAGCAGGTGAGCAAGCCGCGGCAGATTCACGCGATCAGGCAGGATCATCCCAACAACACGAAGATGGCTCAGGCTACAAAAACCGAGAGCGCGAAAAAGTCGCACCGGCTGGTGCTGCAGGTCAATTCCAACGAACCTGCGATGATGAACCTCACGCTCAACAATGCGAGCAACGTCGCGCAATATTATCGCGATCTCGGTGAACCAGTGTCGATCGAGGTCGTCACCTTTGGTCCCGGCCTTCACATGCTGCGCGATGACACCTCGCCGGTAAAGCCGCGCATCGAGGTGCTCGCGATGAGCCATCCCGAGATCTCCTTTAAAGCTTGCGGCAACACGCAGGAAAACATGCGCAAGGCAGAGAACAAGGACATCAACCTGATCCCACAGGCAACGGTCGTGAAATCCGGCGTTGTCCGCGTCATGGAGCTGCAGGAGCAGGGCTGGAGCTACGTCAAACCGTGAGGTCTGGCAAACCGGACATGGCGAGCGTTCGCGGGTCGTGGATACAGGAGCCCAGCCCTAGAACTGATACCGCCGCAGCCCCCCGTCCACCGGGATCACCGTCCCGGTGATGTACCGCGCCACCGGCGAGGCCAGGAACACCGCCAGCGCGGCCAGATCTTCCGGCTCGCCCCAATAGCCGACCGGGATTTCCTCCTCGGCAAAACGCTCCCGATAATCCGGCGGATAGTTGCGGCGGATCTGCTCGCTCATGATGCGGCCGGGAGGGATGCAGTTGATGGTGATGCCGTGCTCGCCGATCTCGCGCGACAGGCCCTTGGCCCAGGCGTGCACGGCGGCCTTGGCGGCGAACGCCGCGTTGAGCCCCTCGGGCTCGGACTTGCCGGTGATGTTGACGATGCGGCCCCATTTGCGCTCGATCATCTGCGGCAGCAATGCATGCGCGATGCGGCGGTAGCTGGTGAAGTTCAGCGCGATCGCCTCGTCCCATTTGCTGTCGGGTGCATCGACCGGCAGCGGCCGGCTGCCGCCGGCATTGTTGATGAGGATGTCGACATGGCCGAGCTCCTTCACCGCAAAGGCCGCGATCCGCTCTGCCGCGTCCTTCGCCATCACGTCCTGCTCGAGCGGCGTGATCAGCCCGGAGCCTTCCTCCTTCACCAGCTCGGCGAGCAGATCGGTGCGCCGCGCCACGCCGACCACACGCACGCCTTCGGCGGCGAGGCCCTTGGCGATGGCGCGGCCGATGCCGATGCTCGCGCCGGTGACGACTGCGGTTTTCGATCTGAGCCCGAGGTCCATGGTCACACGCTCTCTTGTTTGGTTCTTGCTTATTGCCGTTCGTTTCCTGCCCGTCCCGCGGGCCTTGCGAATTGCCTGAGCGGGACGAGCAGTGGTAACCAACAGCGACCTTGAAGGAAACACGAAAAAGAAAAGGCGCTGAGCGATGGCCTGGGATCCGCAGCAATACTTAAAATTCTCCGGCCACCGGCTCCGGCCCGCCGTTGATCTCTTGATGCGGATCCCGGATTTTGGCCCGCGCAAGATTGCCGATCTCGGCGCCGGCGCCGGCAACGTGACAAAACTCATCAAGGAGCGCTGGCCGGAGGCGAGCGTGACCGGCGTCGAGGGCTCCGCCGAGATGGTTGCCGCCGGCCGCAAGGCTGCACCCGATGTCGAATGGTCCCACGAGGACCTCGGCCAATGGCGCCCCGCCAGGCAATACGACTTGATCTACTCCAATGCCGCACTGCACTGGCTGCCCAATCATGCGGCGCTGTTTCCATCGGTCATGGAGAAGGTGAAGCCTAGCGGCATGCTTGCGGTGCAGATGCCGCGCAACTTTCTGGCGCCGTCGCATGTGCTGATCGGCGAGACCGCGCTCGATGGTCCGTGGCGATCCAAGCTCGAGCATCTCGTGACGCCGCCGCCGGTCGAGGGGCCGGCCTTCTATCACGATCTTCTTGCGCCGATGTCGGCCGACATCGACATCTGGGAGACCGAATATCTGCAGGTGCTCGAAGGCGAGAACCCCGTCAAGGAATGGACCAAGGGGACCTGGCTGACGCGCTGTCTCGACGTGCTCGCAGGCGAGGAGAAGATCGCATTCGAAGCCGCCTATGGCGCGCGGGTTGCGAAGGCCTATCCGAAGAATGCGGCGGGGCAGACCCTGTTCCCGTTCCGCCGCCTTTTCATGGTTGCGCAGCGCAAGAGCTGATGCTCTGCCGCAATGCGACATAAGCGCTCGTTCCCCTGGACAGAAGCAGGTGCCGGGTTGCGTAGACAGCGCTCGTCAAGATAGCTTGGCTGCGGCAAATTGGGCTTAGGTCTAGTTGTTCGGCCTGCGGATTGCTGCCACTACTCAAACCGGAAAACAAAAAAGCACCCGGTTTGTCGAGGTTGTTGGGAGGTCTTCATGCGCAAACTGCTTCTTGCGGTCGCGGCGGCCGCGCTGATTCTGGCCCCTGCCGCTGCGCTGGCCCAAACTCCGATCGTCATCAAGTTCAGCCACGTCGTCGCCAACGACACCCCGAAGGGGAAGGGCGCACTGAAGTTCAAGGAGCTCGCCGAGAAATACACCGACGGCAAGGTCAAGGTTGAAGTCTACCCGAACTCCACGCTCTACAAGGACAAGGAGGAGATCGAGGCGCTGCAGCTCGGCTCCGTGCACATGCTTGCCCCTTCGACCGCGAAATTCGCGCCCCTCGGCATCAAGGAGTTCGAGGCGCTCGACCTGCCCTGGCTGTTCAAGGACGAGCAGACCTATTCCAACGCGATGAAGGGCACGGTCGGCAAGTGGCTGTTCCAGAAGCTCGAGACCAAGGGCATCACCGGGCTCGCTTACTGGGACAATGGTTTCCACATGGTCTCTTCGAATCGCCCGCTGATGAAGCCGACTGACTTCCAGGGACTGAAGTTCCGCATCTCCGGATCGAAGGTTGCCGACCAATATTTTCGCCTCGTCGGCTCGATCCCGCAGATCATGGCGTTCTCCGAAGTTTACCAGGCGCTGCAGACCGGCGTGGTCGACGGCTGCGAGAACACCGCATCCAACTATCTGACGCAGAAGTTCTACGAGGTGCAGAAGGACATCACTGTCTCCTATCATGCACACCTGCAGTATGCTGTGATCGTCAACTCGAAGTTCTGGTCGGGCCTCCCGCCCGATATCCGCACCCAGCTCGACAAGGCGATGGCGGAGGCGACTGACTACACCAACTCGATCGCCCGCCAGGAGAACGAGGACGCGCTGGCCGAGATCAAGAAAACGGGAAAGACCAATCTGCATTACCTCACCGATGCCGATCGCAAGGCCTGGCAGGAGGCGATGCAGCCGACTTATAAATGGGCAAAGGGACGGGTCGGGCAGGAGGTGCTCGATCTCATCGCCAAGGAACTCGACGTCAAGATGAACTGACGGCTGCGGCCCAATAAGAACAACACCAACGGTCGGGGGTGATCGCACTCCCGGCCGTTTCGCTCTTGAATGACGACCTGATGCTGGGGGACCAAGTTGTTGCGTGTGCTGAATCGTTTTCTCGACCATCTCGAGGAATGGCTGATCGCGACGATGATCGCGGCTGCGACGTCGCTCATCTTCGTCGCCGTGCTGCACCGTTACGGCGCCGGGCTGTCGATCGATATCGCCAAATGGGCGGAAGCCCGAAACCTGACCTTCCTGGCCGTTCCGGCGCGGGCGACGTTCACCTGGCTTGCTGCGCTCGACTTGTCCTGGGCGCAGGAGCTCTGCATCTACATGTTCATCTGGATGGCCAAGTTCGGCGCCGCTTATGGCGTGCGGACCGGCATCCATGTCGGCGTCGACGTGCTCGTCAACATCCTTCCGGGCGGATCCCGCCGGCGCGTCATCACCTTCGGTCTGTTGTGCGGCGCGCTGTTCACCGCCATTGTCGCCTATTTCGGGGCCGCGTTCGTCGGCCAGATGTGGCAGACCGGCCAGCAGTCCAATGATCTGGAAGCACCGATGTGGATGGTGTATCTCACCATCCCGCTCGGCTCCGGCCTGATGTGCTTCCGCTTCCTGCAGGTCGCCTGGTCGTTCCACCGCACCGGCGAGCTGCCGCATCACGACATGGCGGGCGTCGAGGGTGTCGAGGCGGATCCGGTGCATCCGGCGCCGGTCACGCATAGTCAGGTCGTCCGGGACGAGCGCAGCCCGCTCGGCTGGATCCTGATGCTGCTGCCGGTCCTGATCGTCGCGCTGTGCTTCGCGCATGCGGGTCACGTCATCACGCTGCCGCAGGGCTTGCGCGTCCTCATCGTGTTCGCGCTTCTGCTCTCCTTGATGCTGACGGGCATGCCGATCTCGATCGCGCTCGGTCTCACCGTGCTCAGCTTCATGTTCACACTGACCGACGTGCGAACGGAATCGGTGGCGCTGAAGCTGTTCACCGGCATCGAGAATTTCGAGATCATGGCGATCCCGTTCTTCATCCTCGCCGGCAACTTCCTGACCCATGGCGGGGTGGCGCGACGGATGATCACCTTCGCGACCTCGCTGGTCGGCCATTGGTACGGCGGTCTGGCGCTGTCGGGGGTGGTCGCCTGCGCGCTGTTTGCCGCCATTTCCGGCTCGTCGCCGGCGACCGTCGTGGCGATCGGCTCGGTGATCCTGCCGGCGATGGTCGCGCAAGGTTTCCCGAAGCGGTTCGGCGCGGGCGTGATTACGACGTCGGGCTCGCTCGGAATTCTGATTCCGCCGTCGATCCCGATGGTTCTCTACGCCGTCTCCACCAACAGCTCGGTCGGCAAACTTTTCATCGCCGGCATCGTGCCGGGATTGGTCCTGGCCACGCTGCTCGGCGCCACCACATTTTACCGGGCCTGGCGCAACGACTATCCGCGGATGCCGAAGGCAACGCTGTTCGAGCGCTTCGATGCCTTCCGCAAGTCGATCTGGGGCATCCTGCTGATCGTGATCGTGATCGGCGGCATCTACAGCGGCCTGTTCACGCCGACCGAAGCTGCCGCCGTCAGTGCGGTCTACGCCTTCATCGTCGCGGTGTTCATCTATAAAGACCTGAAGCTGAGCGACGTGCCGCGGGTGCTGCTGTCGTCGGCGAATCTTTCGGCGATGCTGCTCTACATCATCACCAACGCCGTCCTGTTCTCGTTCCTGATGACCTACGAGAATGTGCCGCAAGCGCTGGCGCAATGGATGATCGACCAGGGCCTGGGGTGGATCGGCTTCCTGCTCCTCGTCAACCTGCTGCTGCTGCTGGCGGGCAACGTGATGGAGCCGTCCTCGATCATCCTCATCATGGCTCCGATCCTGTTCCCGGTCGCGATCAAGCTCGGCATCGACCCGATCCATTTCGGCATCCTGATGACAGTCAACATGGAGGTTGGCCTCTGCCATCCGCCTGTCGGCCTCAACCTCTACGTGGCGTCCGGCATCGCCAAGATGGGCATCACCGAGCTCACGGTCGCGGTGTGGCCATGGCTGCTGACGATGCTGGGATTCCTGGTGGTGGTGACGTACTGGCCGGGCCTGTCGTTGTGGCTGCCGCGGCTGCTGGGGATGTAGCATTCGCCGTCCCCTTTCCCTTGTGGAAGAGGGACGCGTCGTAGCCCGGATGGAGCGCAGCGCAATCCGGGGCCTCCGTATCAGCGGATAGATTCCCGGATTGCGCTTCGCTCCATCCGGGCTACGCGTCCTCCATCGCCGATAGTAATCGCCTGCCAGATGCGGTTAGATGCCGCGCAACCGGCGGGGAGGAGCAAGCATGACAGAACCCAGCAGCGAGCCAAAGGACGCGACGCCGTCCGTCATCGCCCAGCAAGCGGCGATGCTGAACGCGCTGCCGTTTTCCGACACGCGGGATTTCGACGACGCCGCGCGCGGCTTCCTCGGCACGATCGAGAATGCGACGATCACGAACCCGCAAGGGCGGACGGTCTGGAGTCTCGCGCCTTACGGCTTCCTGTCCACCGAAGAGGCGCCACCCACGGTCAATCCGAGCCTGTGGCGGCAGTCGCGTCTCAACATGCAGCACGGCCTGTTCGAGGTCGTGCCCGGTGTCTACCAGGTGCGCGGGCTCGACATCGCCAACATGACGCTGATCGAAGGCGACAGCGGCGTCATTGTCGTCGACACGCTGACCTCGATCGAAGGTGCCCGCGCCGCGCTCGATCTCTATTTCAGGCATCGCGGCCTAAAGCCCGTCGCGGCCGTCATCTTTACCCACACCCACACCGATCATTGGGGCGGCGCGCGCGGCGTGCTGGAGGAAGACGCACTCGCCACTGGCCGCGTGCCGATCATCGCGCCGAACCTGTTCATGGAGCACGCCGTCTCCGAGAACATCATCGCGGGCCCCGCGATGCTGCGCCGAGCGCAGTACCAGTTCGGGCCGCTGCTCGCCAAGGGGACGCGGGGGCAGGTCGATTGCGGGCTCGGCAAGTCGATGGCGGCAGGCTCCGTCGCGCTGCTGCGCCCGACCGATTTGATCATGGCGACCGGCGACAGGCGCGTCATCGACGGCGTCGAATTCGAATTCCAGATGGCGCCGAACAGCGAAGCGCCGGCGGAGATGCATTTCTTCATCCCGCGCTACAAGCTGTTGAACCTTGCCGAGAACTGCACGCACAATTTCCACAATCTGCTGCCGTTCCGCGGTGCCGACGTGCGCGACGCGCTGGCCTGGTCAAAATATCTGGGCGAGGCCTTGCAGCTCTGGGACGGCAAGGCGGAGGCGATGTGCGGCCAGCATCATTGGCCGGTGTGGGGAGCTGAGCGCATCGGCACGATGATCCGGCAGCAGCGTGACCTCTACAAATTCGCGCATGACCAGACCATCCGCCTGATGAATCACGGCCTCACCGCGGCCGAGATCGCCGAGACGATCCAGCTGCCGAAGAGCCTGGAAGGCGCCTGGCACGGCCGCGGCTATTACGGCCACATCCGGCACAATGTGAAGGCGATCTACCAGAAATATCTCGGCTGGTACGATGCCAACCCGGTCAATCTCGATCCGCTGCCGCCGGTGGAGTCAGGCAGGAAATACGTCGAGTATATGGGCGGGGCGGATGCGATCCTGGCGCGGGCACGTGCGGATTTCGACAAGGGTGAATTCCGCTTCGTCGCCCAAGTGCTCGGCCATCTCGTCTTCGCCGAGCCTGACAATGCGGCGGCGCGCGCGTTGCTCGCCGACACGCTGGAGCAGCTCGGCTACGCCGCCGAAAGCGCGACCTGGCGCAACGCCTATCTGTTCGGTGCGCAGGAATTGCGCCAGGGCATGCCGAAGGTGCCGGCGCGCCCGCCGATGCCGCGCGAGACGCTGGCGGCGCTGCGCACCTCGCAGCTCTGGGACGTGCTCGGCATCCGCCTCAACGGCCCCAAGGCCGAGGGCAAGCACATCGTGCTGAACTGGAGTTTTTCCGATACCGGCGAGACCTTCGTGCTCAATCTGGAGAACTGCGCGCTGACCTACACCGAGGGCGTGCAGGTGGAGGGCGCCAATGCCAGCTTCACGTTGACGCGCGCAACGCTCGACGAGGTGATCGCCAAGCTGACGAGCTTTCCGGAAGCCGTCGCTGCAGGGAGGGTCAAGCTGTCGGGCAACCCGATGAAACTCGCCGAGCTGATGGACCTGATGGACGAGTTTCCCAGGATGTTCGAGATCGTGGAGCCGAAGCGGGCGGTGGTGAGGTAGGGAAGGCCGTGTTGACGCGCCGAGGACGTCACACTCCGCCGTCGTCCCCGCGAACGCGGGGACGACACTGTTGGTTGGTCTGCGACGCCGTTGGTTGGCTAGCTTACTCCGCGCTGCTCACCAGCTTGATCCGCGGCGACTGTTCCTCGGCGAGGCTGCGGTAGGCGGCGAGGTAATCCAGCGCCATTCGCCGCGCCGTGAAACGCGTCTCGAACTGTTTGCGGATCGCGGTGCGGTCGAGTTGCGGAAGGCGATTGACGACGCCGGCTGCGCTGAGGATGTCCTCGACGACGAAGCCGGTCAGCCCCTCGTCGATGATCTCCGGCACCGAGCCGCGGTTGAAGGCGACCACCGGCGTTCCGCAGGCCATGGCTTCGATCATCACGAGGCCGAACGGCTCCGGCCAGTCGATCGGCAGCAGAAGGCCGAGCGCGCCGCTCAAAAAGTCCGACTTCTCGTGATCGCTGATCTCGCCGATGAACTCCACCAGGGGATTGTTCTCGATCATCGGCCGGATCAGCTCGTCGTAGTAATCCTGGTCGGCACGATCGACCTTGGCCGCGATCTTCAGCGGAATGCCGCAATGGGTCGCGATCTTGATGGCGCGGTCGACGCCCTTCTCGGGCGCGATGCGGCCGAGCACGGCGAGATATTCCTGTTTCGCCGGCTTCGGCGTCAGCAAATTCTCCGGAAGACCGTGATGAATCGTCGTCACCCAGTTCGCCTGCGGCACCGGCCGTCGCTGCGCATTGGAGATCGAAATGACGGGCATCTTGGAGAAGGTGTTGAACACCGGCTGATGCTCCGGCAGGTCGAGCCGGCCGTGCAGCGTGGTCAGGAACGGCGTCGGCTGGCGGTGGAACAACGACCACGGATAATAGTCGAGATGGAAGTGGAGGAAGTCGAACTCCTCGTCGTCACATTTTTGCCGCACGCGCTCCAGCAGCACCATGTGGAGGGCGTTTGGATCGCGCACGGAACCGTCGAGACGGAGCGCCCTCGGCCACAGTGCATCCAGCTTGGCCGAGGTCTGTGAATCGCCGCTGGCGAACAAAGTCACGTCGTGCCCAAGGGCCACCAACTCTTCCGTCAACCAATGCACCACCCGCTCGGTGCCGCCATACAGCTTGGGTGGAACAGCCTCCGTCAACGGAGCTACCTGCGCGATGCGCATCTCACCATCTCCTTGCGATCATAAAGGTTGAAACCCCCCGCCAGTACGGCACCGGCATGCCAGACAAGGGAACGTTCCCGCACTTGCGAAGTTCCTTCCTCCGAACGTTACATCTTCGACACGTCCGCGGGTCGTCTCGATGCTGCCACGACATCTTCTCAGATCGTCCGCATCCGCATGTCGTGATCGCCCGGCCCGGGAACCGAGGCGACGAGGTCGATGTTCAGTCGATCAGTAACAAAACGAAAATCAGCATAACGGGGCGATAGCCATATGGATCATCTTTCTGGATACGCGCGCAGGCCATTTGCCTTTGTCTTGCGCTATCTTCGGATGCGAATCGCATCGCATCTGGTGATCCTGGCCGCGGTCGTTGCAGCGGTTGCCTGCTCCGTAGGCACCCAATACGGGGTCAAATCGCTCGTCGACGCCTTGTCAGCGGGTCCTTCGCAAGGCGGCGGCGTATGGCTGGCATTCATTTTACTCATGTCGCTGATCGCCGCCGACAACTTCCTGTGGCGGATCGCGAGCTGGACGGCGAGTTTCACCTTCGTTCGTGTCACGGGCGATTTACGGCGTGACATATTTCGTCATCTGACCGGACACGCGCCCAGCTACTTCTCGGACCGGATGCCCGGCATGCTGACGAGCCGCATCACCGCGACGTCGAACGCGGTGTTCACGGTCGAGAACATGTTCGTCTGGAACGTGTTGCCGCCCTGCATTGCCACAATTGCGGCAATCGCCCTGATTGGAACCGTCAGTCCTTACATGGCGCTTGGCCTGATCGTGATTGCTGGCGGCATGGTGGTTGCGATGTTCCGTCTCGCCGCCGCGGGCAAGCCGCTGCACGACGACTTCGCCGACAAGGCCGCCGTGGTCGACGGCGAGATGATCGACGTCATCAGCAACATGCCGCTGGTCCGTGCCTTCTGCGGTATCGGCCACGAGCACGAGCGGTTCGACGCGACGGTGAACCGGGAACTGACCGCGCGGAGCCGCAGCCTGCGTTATCTGGAAAAGCTGCGGCTGCTGCATGCCGCAGTGACCGTGCTTCTGACGATCGCGCTGATGGCCTGGGCAGTCACGCTCTGGCAGCAGGGCGAGGCGACGACCGGCGACGTGGTGCTGGTCTGTACGCTCGGTATCTCCATCCTGAGCGCGACGCGCGACCTTGCGGTGGCGCTGGTCGATGTCACCCAGCACGTTGCGCGACTGACCGAGGCGATCGCCACGCTGCTGGTGCCGCACGATCTGCGCGATCACCCCGACGCCGAGCCGCTGGTGAAGAGCGGCGCGGCGATCGCGTACAATAACGTCACCTTCGGCTATCCCGGCGGCGAGAAGATCTTCGAGCGCTTCAGCCTGCGGCTCCAGCCCGGCCAGCGCGTCGGCCTGGTTGGTCAATCCGGCGGCGGCAAGTCTACGCTGTTCACGCTGCTGCAGCGCTTCTACGACACCGATGAAGGCAGCATCACGATCGACGGACAGGACATTTCGAAGGTCACGCAGCTCAGCCTGCGCGAGGCGATCTCCGTGGTGCCCCAGGATATTTCCCTGTTCCACCGTTCCATCCGCGAGAACATCCGCTATGGTAGGCCGAACGCGACCGATGACGAGGTACTGCGCGCGGCGATCGCGGCGCGCTGCGATTTCGTCGAGAGCCTGCCTGATGGCCTCGACACCATGGTCGGCGACCGCGGCGTCAAGATGTCCGGCGGGCAGCGCCAGCGCATCGCCATCGCGCGCGCGTTTTTGAAGGATGCGCCGATCCTGCTGTTGGACGAGGCGACCGCCGCGCTCGACAGCGAATCGGAGGAGGCCATCCGCGAGGCGCTGTCCCGCCTGATGCGCGGCCGCACGGTGATCGCGATCGCGCATCGGCTGGCGACGCTGCGCAATTTCGACCGCGTGGTGGTGTTGAGGGCCGGCAAGATCATCGAGGACGGCGCGCCCGACCGACTGATGCAGGGTCACGGTCCCTACCGTGAGCTGGTGACGCAGGAGATGAGCCGGCTCGCGAAGTTCGCCGCGTAAACCCAACAGTCGCGTTCGCGTTGGTTGCGTTTCGAAACAAGGCGCAGGGGAGCAGCTCATGGCAGCCGAAGCCGTAACCAAGATCATCTCCGTGTCGCAGACGGTGGAGGCCGTCGCGGAGCAGACGTTCTACATTCCGATGACGGGGCCCGCCGCGCGGCCGCGGCGGTCCCTGAAACATGACGACACCTTTATCGTGCTCGACAGCCATGGCGACATCGGCGCGTCGGCCGGCGGGCCGGACGGCTTGTTTCACTACGACACCCGCTATCTGGCGCGGCTGGAGCTCGTGCTCGACGATCTCCAGCCGCTGTTGCTCGGCTCCAACCTGCGCGACGACAATTCGGCGCTCACCGTCGATCTCACCAATCCCGACATCTACCGGCAGGGCCGCCTCGTCTTCCAGAAGGACCTGCTGCACATCGTGCGCACGATTTTCCTGTGGCGCGGCACGGCCTATCAGCGCATCGGCGTGCAGAACCACGGCGACGGCCGCGCCAGTTTCGAGCTGACGCTGCTGTTCGACAACGACTTTGCCGATCTGTTCGAGGTCCGCGGCGAGCGCCGTCCGCGCCGCGGGACCGGCACGAGCAAATTGCTCGGGCCGACCGACGTGCTGTTCGAATATCGCGGCCTCGACGACACCGAGCGCACTACGGGCCTGCATTTCGACCCGCGTCCGACGCGGCTGTCGGTGAATGCCGCGACCTGGCAGCTCGAGCTTGACCCTCATGAATCGAAATCGCTGTTCGTAGCCGTATCCTGCAACCGTCCGGTCGCCGAGAAGCCCGCACGCTTCTTCAGGGGCTTGCTCGCCCATCGCCGCGAGATGCGCCGGTCCACGATGGGCGCCGCCAGCATCGAGACCTCTAATAACATCTTCAACGAGGTGCTGTGCCAGGCCATGGCCGACCTCAACATGCTGATGACGGAGACGCCGCAGGGGCGTTATCCCTATGCCGGCATTCCCTGGTACTCGACGACGTTCGGCCGCGACGGCCTGATCACCGCGCTCCAGATGCTGTGGGTCGATCCGCGCGTCGCCAAGGGCGTCTTGCGCCGGCTCGCGCATTTCCAGGCCAAGGCGACAGATCCGCTCGCCGATGCCGCGCCGGGCAAGATCCTGCATGAGATGCGCGGCGGCGAGATGGCGGCGCTGCGCGAGGTGCCGTTCGCGCAATATTACGGCAGCGTCGATTCGACCGGGCTGTTCGTCCTGCTCGCCGGGAGCTATTTCGAACGGACCGGCGACGAGAAGACCTTGATCGAATTATGGCCGGCGATCGAGGCGGGGCTGGCCTGGATCGACGGTCCCGGCGATCCCGACCAGGACGGCTTCGTCGAATACCAGCGCGCGACCGAGAAGGGGCTCGCCAACCAGGGCTGGAAGGACTCCTACGACGCGATCTTCCATGCCGACGGCCAGCTTGCGGAAGGCAACATCGCGCTCGCCGAAGTCCAGGGCTACGTCTATGCCGCCAAGCTGCTCGCCGCGCGTTGCGCGCTGCGGCTCGGCAAGCCGGACCGCGTGCGCAAGCTCGAGACCGAAGCCAGGACGCTGGCCGAGCGCTTCGAGAAGGCATTCTGGTGCGAGGAGCTCGGCACCTACGCGCTCGCCCTCGACGGCAGGAAGCGGCCCTGCAAGGTGCGGACTTCGAACGCCGGCCAGGTGCTGTTCAGCGGCATGATCCGCGAGGACCGTGCCCGCCTCGTCGCCGCCGATCTGATGCGGCCGCATTTCTTCTCGGGCTGGGGTATCCGCACCGTCGCGCAGGGCGCAGTGCGCTACAACCCGATGTCATATCATGATGGGTCGATCTGGCCGCACGACAACGCGCTGATCGCGCTCGGGCTCGCGCGCTACGGCCTCAAGCATTCGGTCGCTCATGTCTTCAAGGGGCTGTTCGACGCCGCCACCTATATGGACCTGCGCCGGCTACCCGAATTGTTCTGCGGTTTCCGGCGCGAGAAGCGGCGCGGCCCGACGCTCTATCCGGTCGCCTGCGCGCCGCAGGCCTGGGCCAGCGCGACGCCGTTCACGCTGCTGGAGGCGGCGCTCGGCATCGAGTTCGACGTGGCGCGCAGCGAGATTCGCCTGCGCAACCCGCATCTGCCGGCGTTCCTCAACGAGGTGATCCTGCGCGATCTCAGGCTCGGCGAATCCAGCGTCGATCTTCGCGTCAGCCGCCACGGCGACGACGTGGCGCTGGAAGTCTTGCGCACGCGCGGCCAGATCCAGGTGTCGATCGTGCTGGCGCGCTAGCGGCGCGCGGGGAGAGTGTCATGCGTGCGGTCGGAGCGTTGTTCCTTGGCATAGCCATCGTCGCGGGCCTGGCGGCGGCCACGTCGCGCGCCGCAGAGGAGCCGCCTGCAGGGCAGAGCGAGGCGAAAGCGCCGACGGCACCGTCGCCGACCTCGGCCGTCCCTGTCACGCCGAAGGACGCAGCGCCGCCGCCGTCGGTGACCATCATCGGCGCGAGCGAGGCCCATGGCGTGCTCGGCCGCGACGTGCGTAGCGCCGCGGATGAAGACATGGGCCGCATCGTCGACGTCATCGTCGACCGCGGCGGCCATGTCCGCGCCGCAGCCATCGATTTCGGCGGATTTCTCGGCGTCGGCAGCCGCAAGATCGTGGTGGATTGGAACGCATTGCGCTTCGGCAAGATTGCCAACAAGAAAGACAGCATCACGCTGGAACTGACCAAGGCGCAGGTCGCGGCCGCGCCCGAATACAAGGAAGACACGCCGATCGTCGTGCTCGGCGCATCCGGCAGCCTTCAACCGCTGCAAGCGATCCAGTGAGGTGCCGGGAGGGCTGACCGCCTGTGCTGTTGTCGAGGAAGCCGAACCATGCAGATCGTGACGGCCGCGCCGAGCAGGACAACGTCGCCGCGCCATCGGCCGCGGGCATTCCTGCGCCGTCGCGCCAGAGCCTGCGCGGCCTCGACTGGTTCATCTTCTTCCTCGCCGACGTGCAGACCGGATTCGGTCCCTTCATCGCGGTCTATCTGACGACCCAGAAATGGACCCAGGTCGAGATCGGCCTCGTGCTGTCAATCGGTGGTATCGTCGCGTTGATCGGGCAAATGCCGGGCGGGGCGATCATCGATGCCGCGAAATCGGAGCGACTGGTCGCCGCCCTCGCGATCGCGACCATCGGCGCTTGCGCGCTGGCCTATGCGGCGATGCCGATCTTTCCTGTGGTGGTGGCCGCGGCCACCTTGCACGCGGCGGCGAGCTGCGTGCTGGGGCCGGCGATTGCGGCGATCAGCCTTGGTCTGGTCGGCCCGTTCGCGATCGGCGAGCGGCTCGGCCGCAACGCGCGCTTTGCCTCCCTCGGTAATGGCGTTGCCGCGGCGGTGATGGGTACCGCGGGCTATCTGTTGTCGAGCCGCTCGGTCTTCCTGGTCACCTTCCTGCTCGCGATCCCCACCCTGATCGCGCTCTCGCGCATCCGTGAGAATGAGGTCGATATCGCCCGCTGTCATGGCGAGATGCCGCGCGAATCGGCGGATCGCGGCGACACCAACATCTGGCACCTGATCCGGCAGCGTCCGCTCATCGTCTTCGCGCTCAGCGTGCTGCTGCTGCAACTCGCGAATGCCGCGATGATGCCGCTGATGGCGAGTGCAGTGACGGCGCGGTCCGCCCAATGGGCGACAGTGCTCGTCGCCTTTTGCATCGTCGTTCCGCAAGCGATCGTGGCGCTGCTGTCACCGACGGTCGGCCGCAAGGCGCAAGCGTGGGGCAGGCGGCCGCTGCTGCTGATCGGGTTCGGTGCGCTGGCGATTCGCGGCCTGTTGTTTGCGACCGTGCGCGATCCGTATCTGCTGGTCGCCGTGCAGGTGTTTGACGGCATCACCGCGGCGGTGTTCGCGGTGATGATTCCGCTGATCGTGGCCGACGTCGCCTTTGGCAGCGGCCATTTCAACCTGGCGCAGGGCATCGTCGGCACCGCAACCGGCATCGGCGCGTCGCTGAGCACGGTGCTCGGAGGCTATGTCAGCGACAAGTTCGGCAATGCGACCGCCTTCATCGGGCTGTCGGGTGTGGCCGCGACCGGGCTCTTGCTGATTCTCTTCGTGATGCCGGAGACGCGGCGCACGGCATGACTCGAGGCCGAAAGAAAAAGGCCGGCCGAAACGCGTTCGGCCGGCCAAGTGGGTAGGAGGAGGAAGATCAGGCGAAGCTCAGGCGTCGAGATGTTGCAGGCGCTGGCGGTTGCGCAGCACGATCTGGCGGGCGCCGGAGAAGCCCAGAATGCCCTGGGCGTGGAGCTGCGACAGCGCGCGAGACACGGTTTCGAGGGTGAGGCCGAGATAGTCGCCGATGTCGCGGCGGCACATCGGCAGCGCCATCATGCCGGCAACGGCGAGGCGGCGGTCCATTTCGAGCAGGAAGGTCGCAACGCGCTCCATCGCGGTCTTGCGCCCCAGCAGCAGCATGTGGTCCTCGGCATGGCGCAGCTCGGAGGCGGTCATGGCCCAGAGCTTGCGGGCGACCTGGACATCGGTGCCTGCGGCCTTCTCGAGGCTGGCGCGCTTCACGAGACGCACGGTGGTGTCGATGATGGCTTCGGCAGCAAGGCGGTGAGCGGGACCGGATTCGAGGCCGAACACGTCGCCGGGAAGATGGAAGGCGCCGATCTGGCGGCGGCCGTCGGACAGGAGCTTGTAGCTGCTCACTGCGCCGGACACGACCTGGTAGACATATTCGGCCGGCTCGTCCTCGCCATAGATCTCCTCGTCCTTGCGATAGGAGAACTCGGTGGCGACGAGGCCGACATGGCCGGTGATGGCGCCGAACTGGTCGGTGACGGGATGGCCGGGGGCGATCTTGCCAACAATCTGGGTGTTGATCGCCTGGGTGTTGAGGGTCTGGGTGAGCATCTGCGCCATCTCCGTTGTGATGACGCTTTGGTACGCGGTATCGGGGGCTTCGAAAATTTCGAGCGATATCTTAAGGGGGTCTACCTACGTAGAATCCCGTAGGTCACGCGCGGGGGCGGTCCTGAATGGCGCGGCGAATGCGCTTGATCAGGGTTTCGTCGAGAAGCGGCTTCAAAACCACGTCTTTGACGCCCGCCGCAGCCGCACGGGTCGAGATGTTCTCGTCCGGATAGCCGGTGATCAGGATCACGGGGGCGCCGCGGTCGGCCTCGCGCAGGCGGCCCGCAAGCTCGATGCCGTTGATGTCGGGCATCTTGTAGTCGATCACGTAGCAGTCCGCCCCGCGCGCGCCGCCGGCGTTGAGCAGCGCGGTGCCGCTCCTGAAGGTCCGCACGGCAAAGCCGTCGGTTTCCAGCAGGAACCGCAGAGAGCCCAGGACGGCGGCATCATCATCGACCACGTAGACGGTGGGGAGCGCTGAGGACGACGGCCGCTCGTAATGTGAACCGACCTCGATCATGCTGCTTGGCTAGCACGGCGCCGGGAAGGGGCCTTGACTTGGCTCAATCCCGTTTGCCCCTATCCGACGTGCCTCAATCGTTGAGCATGCCGGCGCGCATTGCGAGGCGGACCAGCTCCGACAGGCTGTTGGCCTGCATCTTGGTCATGACGTTGGCGCGGTAGACCTCGATGGTGCGCGGGCTGATGTCGTATTCGCGGGCGATCAGCTTGTTGGACAGGCCCGCGATCAGCCCCTCCATGACCTGGCGCTCCCGGGGGCTCAAGGAGGCGACGCGGGCGGCGATGTCCTGCGTGACGGCGTCGCTCTTGGCGGCGGGCTCGGCCTGGCGGATCGCCGATTCGATCATGGTGGTGAGGCGGTCGTCCTCGAACGGCTTTTCCAGGAAGTCGACCGCCCCAAGCTTCATCGCCTCGACCGCGAGCGGCACGTCGCCATGACCGGTCATGATCAGGATCGGAAACGGGCTCTGCTGCGCCTTCATCCGCTTGAGCAGCTCGATCCCGTCGAGTCCCGGCATGCGCACGTCGGAGACGACGCAGCCGAAGGCGAGGCCGGGCAGGGCGTCGATGAAGCTCTGCGCATTGTCGAACAGCGTGACGCCGAAGCCGGCCGAATCCAGCAGGAAGTTCAGCGAATCCCGCATCGCCGCATCGTCGTCGATGACGTAGATATGTCCCTTGGTGGTCATGAATTGGTTCTCGTCAGTCAGTTCTCGGCGGTCGCCGGCAAGGTGAAGCGGAATGTCGCGCCGCCCGATGCATTGCTCTCGGCCCACATGCGGCCGCCGTGAGCCTCGATGATCGAGCGGCTGATCGACAGTCCCACGCCCATGCCGGTTTCCTTTGTGGTGAAGAAGGTCTGAAACAGGTTTGGAATGACGTCGCCCTGGAAGCCGGAGCCGGTGTCGGAGACCTCCACCTCGATCATGTCGTCGGCGACGCGGGTGTTGGCCACGACGAGCTCGCGGCGCGACGACTGCGCCATCGCCTCCAGCGCGTTGCGGAACAGATTGACCAGCACCTGCTGGATCTGCACCCGGTCTGCGAGGACGAGATCGGCGTCGGGATCGAGGCTGAAGCGGAGCTGCACGTTCTGCTCGCGCGCGCCGGCGAGCCCGAGCGCGCCGGCCTCCTCGATCAGCTTGGACAGGCTCTCGACCCGCTTCTCCGACTCGCCGCGCGAGACGAAGTCGCGCAGGCGCCGGATGATCTGGCCGGCGCGCAAGGCCTGCTCCGCCGCGCGATCCAGCGCGCTTTCGATCTTCGGCGTGTTCGCGTCGGTGCTGCCGGCGAGCAGCCGCCGCGATCCCTTCATGTAATTGCTGATCGCAGCCAGCGGCTGGTTGAGCTCGTGGGCGAGCGCGGAGGCCATTTCGCCCATCGCGGTCAGTCGCGAGACGTGGACCAGCTCGGATTGCAATTCCTGGAGCCGGGCCTGGGTCTGCTGGTGCTCGGTGAGGTCGCGGACGAATCCGGTGAAATAGGGCTCGCCGGCGGATTCCATCTCGCCGATCGACAGGTGCATCGGAAAGGTCGTGCCGTCGCGGCGCTTGCCGGTCACGATGCGGCCGATGCCGATGATGTGCGGATCGTTCGTGGAGCGGTAGCGGGCGATGTAGCCGTCATGGCGGGTGCGATCGGGCTCCGGCATCAGAATGCTGACGTTCTGACCGATTGCCTCGTGCTCGGACCAGCCGAACAGGCGCTCCGCAGCCGTGCTGAACAGCTGCA
Organism: Bradyrhizobium sp. CIR18; assembly: GCF_014198295.1. Taxonomy (NCBI): domain Bacteria; kingdom Pseudomonadati; phylum Pseudomonadota; class Alphaproteobacteria; order Hyphomicrobiales; family Nitrobacteraceae; genus Bradyrhizobium; species Bradyrhizobium sp. CIR18. Next base: position 59,358 of record NZ_JACIHF010000015.1, read on the forward strand.
TGATGCCGTGGCCGTCGATGACGATCATGGCGTCGGGAATAGTATGGAGAATCGAGCGGAGGTGGGTCTCGCGCGTGCGTAGCGCCTCCTCGACCTGCTTTTCCTCGTCGATGTCGAGAAAGATGCCGCTGAGATGACGCGCCGTGCCGGCTTCGTCCCGAATGAGTCCGGCCCGGGCGCGGATCCATTGCCCGTTGCCTGAGGTGTTCGCGACCTTGAAAGACACGTCGAAGCTGCCGCCACGCTCGGAAACGCGCTTGATTGCGCTCTCGACCCGCTCCCTGTCCGTCGGTTGAAGCCGCGACAGGAAGAGATCGTAGCTCGCCGGCTGCCCCGGTTCGACGCCGAGCAGGGCTCTGGCGGTATCGGACCAATCCAATTCCCGTGTCGCGAGGTCGAGATCCCAGGTGCCGACGCCAAATCCTTCGATCCGAACGCGAAAACGTTCGCCCCCACCGTCGTCCTGCGAGTGCGTTACGCGGGTCGGCGACAAATGATGTTCCTCATCCTGATGCGGCGGCTCCGGACGCGGTTACCGCTCCCCTAATGTCGCCTAAGGCCGGGCCGGAGGCAAGTTCTGTCGGCTTGCCGATTGACGGCAAGTCGGGCGCCGGCGCCCTCCTTGATCTATCTCATCCCGATGTGCGGAGGCAGGCGTAAATTTTACCAAAGTCTTTGCACGGGAGAATACCGATGACATACGCGACGGTGATGGTCAGCCTGGCGCTCGACCAGTCCAACGAAGCGCGTCTTCAGGTCGCGGGCGAACTCGCCGAACGATTCGAGGCCACGCTCGTCGGGGTTGCTGCAGCCCGGTTTACGCCGCCGCTTTATTTCACCGACGGTGCGGAGGCCCAGCGCCTGATCGATCAGGAGGAGGCCTCAGTCAAGCGGTGTCTGGGCGATCTGGAGGCGGAATTCCGCGCCGCGACCCGGACTCGCGGCGGGCGCGTGGAATGGCGCTGCGCCACGGATTTTCCCACGCGGTTCGTCCTGGCTCAGGCGCGCTGCGCCGACATCATCGTCAGCGGCGGGCAGAGTCCGGCCTTCTCCGATGCCTTTTCGCTCGCAAGCCCCAGGGACTTGGTGATGCAGGTCGGCCGACCGTTGCTGGTGGTGCCTGATCGAATCAACTGGCTCGATCTGCGGAATGTGCTGGTGGCGTGGAAGGACACGCCGGAGGCGCGGCGGGCGGTGGCCGATGCGCTGCCGATGCTGCGCAAGGCGAGGGACGTCACCATCGCCACAATTCCGGAGCGCGACGACGACCGTTCGGTCGTCATGGCCGGCGTCACCGACGTTGCCGCCTGGCTCGCCCGCCACGGCGTCACCGCGGCCGCGCGGATCTGCGAAGGCGCCCGGAACGAAACCGCCGCCGCGCAATTGGAGAAGGTCGCCGGCGACGTCGATGCCGGACTGATCGTTGCGGGTGCCTATGGTCATTCGAGGTTTCGTGAATTGATCCTGGGAGGCGTCACCCAATATCTGGTCACGCAGACCGCCCGCAGCGTGCTGCTGTCGCACTGACGGCCGGCCGGAATCGAATCGAGGAGGACGCGCCGTGTACAGATTTCTTGAACAGACCGTCGACGGCTACATGACACGCAACGTCAAGGCGGTGCAGCGCGACCGTGACCTGCTCGAGCTCAGCCAGATGTTCGAAACCGACGATTTCAACTCCTATCCGGTCGAGGACGATGGGCAGGTGGTCGGCATCGTCACCAAATTCGACATCCTGAAGTGCTTCGCCTTCACGCCGAGCCAGATGCTGCCGCGCTATCACGACCTGATGAGCCGCAAGATCGGCGACGTCATGACGCCCGAGTTCATCTATGTCAGCCCCGACACGCGGCTGACGCGCGTGCTCCAGATCATGGTGGAGCACCGCATCAGGAGCATCATCGTGCTCGATGGTGCGCAGAAGCTGGTCGGAATCATCGCCCGTGAGGATGTCATCGCGGCGCTGAAGGCGACGGCGCGCGACTGACGCACTATCCCTGATCGATTTCATTGTCGCCTCCGTGATCATACGGAGGTTATTCCCGCTTGCGGCGTCACGCCGGGCGGCCTGCTCGTGCGTCGAGATTTTGAAGGGAACCAGCGGGATCGCCTGCTCCGAAGAACTTAAATGCCGCTCTTGATTTCAATCAATTCCGAGTGAGGATGAATGTGGTTTCTGGCGCTGTGTTCTTTCAGAGAGAATCCGCATGAGCCAGCCCTCCATCTCCAAATCCATGACCATCGGTGAAAGCGGCCTGGCTGTCGTGTTCGCAGTCACCGCTTTCCTCTGCGTGGTCGCTTCGGCCAAGGCGCTCGATGCGCCGTTCGCCTTCCACGCCGCGCTCAGCGCGGCGGCGAGCCTTGCTGCGGTGTTCGTCATCGTCAACCGCTACCTCGACCGTCCGGTGGCGCTGCCGCCACAGGAGACCAACGGGCGCCCGAACTACAACATGGGCCCGATCAAATTCTCCTCCTTCATGGCGATGTTCTGGGGCATTGCCGGCTTCCTCGTCGGCCTCATCATCGCCTCGCAGCTGGCATGGCCTGCGCTGAACTTCGACCTGCCCTGGACCAGCTTCGGCCGCCTGCGGCCGCTGCACACCTCCGCCGTGATCTTCGCCTTCGGCGGCAACGTGCTGATCGCGACCTCCTTCTACGTGGTGCAGAAGTCCTGCCGCGCGCGTCTCGCCGGCGACCTCGCGCCTTGGTTCGTCGTGGTGGGCTACAATTTCTTCATTTTGATCGCCGGCACCGGCTATCTGCTCGGCGTCACTCAATCGAAGGAATATGCCGAGCCGGAATGGTATGCCGACCTGTGGCTGACCATCGTCTGGGTCGTCTATCTGCTCGTCTTCCTTGCCACCGTCATCAAGCGCAAGGAGCCGCACATCTTCGTCGCGAACTGGTTCTATCTCGCCTTCATCGTGACGATCGCGGTGCTGCATCTCGGCAACAACCCCGCGCTTCCCGTCTCGGTGTTCGGCTCGAAGTCCTACGTCGCCTGGGGCGGCATCCAGGACGCCATGTTCCAGTGGTGGTACGGCCACAACGCGGTCGGCTTCTTCCTGACCGCCGGCTTCCTCGCCATCATGTACTACTTCATCCCGAAGCGCGCCGAGCGGCCGATCTATTCCTACCGGCTGTCGATCATCCATTTCTGGGCGCTGATCTTCCTCTACATCTGGGCAGGTCCCCACCATCTGCACTACACGGCGCTGCCGGACTGGACGCAGACGTTGGGCATGACCTTCTCGATCATGCTGTGGATGCCCTCCTGGGGCGGCATGATCAACGGCCTGATGACGCTGTCGGGTGCCTGGGACAAGCTGCGCACCGATCCCGTGCTGCGCATGCTCGTGGTCTCCGTCGCCTTCTACGGCATGTCGACCTTCGAAGGCCCGATGATGTCGATCAAGGTGGTCAACTCGCTCAGCCACTACACCGACTGGACCATCGGCCACGTGCACTCCGGCGCGCTCGGCTGGGTCGGCTTCGTGTCCTTCGGCGCGCTCTACTGCCTGGTGCCGTGGGCCTGGAATCGCAAGGGGCTCTACAGCCTGAAGCTCGTCAACTGGCACTTCTGGGTCGCGACCCTCGGCATCGTCCTCTACATCTCGGCGATGTGGGTGTCCGGCATCCTCCAGGGCCTGATGTGGCGCGCCTACACCTCGCTCGGCTTCCTCGAATATTCCTTCATCGAGACCGTCGAGGCGATGCATCCCTTCTACATCATCCGCGCCGCCGGCGGCGGGCTGTTCCTGATCGGCTCGTTGATCATGGCCTATAACCTCTGGATGACCGTTCGCGTCGGCGAGGCGGAAGTCCAGATGCCCGTCGCTCTTCAGCCGGCGGAATGAGGAGCTCCACCATGTCGTTCTGGACACGCCACCAAATCTTCGAAAAGAACTCGATCATCCTGATCGTCGGCATCCTGCTGGTGATCGCGATCGGTGGTCTCGTCGAGATCACCCCGCTGTTCTACCTCAAGAGCACGATCGAGAAGGTCGACGGGGTCAGGCCCTACACGCCGCTGGAGCTGGCGGGCCGCAACGTCTACGTTCGCGAGGGCTGCTATCTCTGCCACTCGCAGATGGTCCGCCCGCTGCGCGACGAGGTCGAGCGCTACGGCCACTTCTCGCTCGCCGCGGAGAGCATGTACGACCATCCGTTCCAGTGGGGCTCGAAGCGCACCGGTCCCGACCTCGCCCGCGTCGGCGCAAAGTATTCCGACGACTGGCACGTCACCCATCTGACCAACCCGCGCGCGATCGTGCCGCAGTCGGTGATGCCGGGCTATCCGTTCCTCAGCCAGACCGAGGTCGATCCGGATACGATCGCCGACCACATGCGCACGCTGAAGGCCGTCGGCACGCCTTACACGGACGACCAGATCGCCAACGCGGGCGCCGACATGAAGGCCCAGGCCGACCCGGACAATTCCGGCGGCGACGCCTTCAACAAGCGCTACGCCAAAGCCGTCGTGCGCAATTTCGACGGCAAGGCCGGCACGCCGACCGAGATGGACGCGCTGGTCGCGTACCTGCAGATGCTCGGCACGCTGGTCGACTTCAAGATCTACAACGAGAAAGCCAATCTTCGCTGAGAAGGCATGAACGATGAAAGCTATCCTGTCAGTCCATAATCTAGCGTCCGAGCTCGTGACGACGATCTGGACCCCGGTGTTCGTCGCGATCTTTCTCGCGATCATCGCCTACGCATTTTGGCCCCGTAACAAGGCTGTCTTCGACGAAGCAGCGCACCTGCCGTTGCGGGAGGAGTGAGAGACCATGACCGATCATCATAGCGACATCGACTCCGTCTCCGGCAAGTCCACGACTGGACACGAGTGGGACGGTATCAAGGAGCTCAACACACCGCTGCCGCGCTGGTGGGTGATCTCGTTCTACCTCACCATCATCTGGTCGATCGGCTACTGGATCGTCTATCCGGCCTGGCCGCTGATCTCCAGCAATACCACGGGCATGTTCGGCTACTCCTCGCGCGCCGACGTCGCGGTCGAGCTCGCCAACCTCGAGAAGATCCGAGGTGACAAGATGGCGGCGCTGGGCGTCGCCTCGCTCGCCGACATCGAGAAGGACCCAGCCTTGCTGGCGCTCGCCCGCGCCAAGGGCAAGACCGTGTTCGGCGACAATTGCGCGCCTTGCCACGGCTCCGGCGCCGCCGGCGCCAAGGGCTATCCGAACCTGAACGACGACGACTGGCTGTGGGGCGGCACGCTCGACCAGATCATGCAGACCATCCAGTTCGGCGCGCGCTCCGGTCATGCCAAGACCCATGAGGGCCAGATGCTCGCCTTCGGCAAGGACGGCGTGCTGAAGGCCGACGAGATCGTCACGGTCGCCAATTACGTGCGGTCGCTGTCGGGCCTTTCGACCCGCAACGGCTTTGATGCCGCCAAGGGCGAGAAGATCTTTGCGGAGAATTGCGTCGCCTGCCACGGCGACGGCGGCAAGGGCAATTTGGAAATGGGCGCCCCGAACCTCACCGACAAGATCTGGCTCTACGGCTCCGACGAAGCGGCTCTGATCGAGACCATCAGCCAGGGCCGCGCCGGCGTGATGCCGGCCTGGGAAGGGCGGCTCGATCCCGCCACCATCAAGGCAATGGCGGTCTACGTCCATTCGCTGGGCGGTGGAAAATAGCAGATCTCGCTGCAGACGGGGGTGAACAAAAATGCCCCCGTTTGCGCTGGATCAACTGACGCGGCGGTGTCGGGTCTAGGTTCAATCGCACCTTTTCGAGAAGCTCCAGGCGATGAACAAGACCGTGAACCCCAAAGACCTCACATTGGACGATGACAACGGGCCGCTCTACGCAGCCCACAAGAAAGTCTATCCCCAGAGCGTCTCCGGCACGTTCCGCCGGATCAAATGGAGCCTGATGGCGATCTGCCTCGGCGTCTATTATTTCCTGCCGTTCGTGCGCTGGAACCGCGGACTCGGCGCCCCCAGCCAGGCGGTGCTGATCGATCTCCCCAATAGCCGCTTCTACTTCTTCTTCATCGAGCTGTGGCCGCAGGAGGTCTACTACTTTACCGGCCTGTTGATCGTGGCCGCGGTGGCGCTGTTCCTGATGAACTCGGTCGGTGGTCGCATCTGGTGCGGCTATCTCTGTCCGCAGACGGTGTGGACCGACCTGTTCTATGCCGTCGAACGCCTGGTCGAGGGTGACCGGCGCGAGCGGATGAAGAAGGACAAATCGTCCGACCCGTTGAAGCTCGAACGGATCTCCGAGATCGTGCTCAAGCATTCGATCTGGCTCATGATCGCCTGGTGGACCGGCGGCGCCTGGGTGCTCTACTTCAACGACGCGCCAACCCTGGTGAAGGAGCTCGTCACCTTCCAGGGCCCGATGATTGCCTATGTCTGGATCGGAATCCTCACGGCGACGACCTATCTGCTCGCCGGCTACATGCGCGAGCAGGTCTGTACCTATATGTGCCCGTGGCCGCGCATCCAGGCCGCGCTCACCGACGAATGGGCGCTGAATGTCACCTACCGCTACGATCGCGGCGAGAAGCGCACCTCGGTCAAGAAGGCCGCCGAACTGCGCGCGCTCGGCGAGCAGGTTGGCGATTGCGTCGATTGCTACCAATGCGTCGCGGTTTGCCCGACCGGCATCGATATCCGCAACGGACCGCAGATGGAATGCATCCAGTGCGGCCTGTGCATCGACGCTTGCGACAACGTCATGACCAAGATCGGCCGGCCGAAGCGACTGATCGGTTACGACAACGACATCAACATCCATCGCCGCCAGGAGGGCAAGGCGCCGATCTACCGGATCGTCCGGCCCCGCACCATCGTCTACAGCGCGATCATCGCGGCCATCGGCGGCTTCATGGTCTACACGCTGGCGACGCGCCGCCTGCTCGACGTCAACGTGCTGCACGATCGCAATCCGGTTGCGGTCAAGCTCAGCGACGGCTCGATCCGCAACGCCTACACGGTGCGCCTGCTGAACAAGAGCGGCTACGACCGCGCTATCGCCATCGACGTGGAGGGGCCAGCCAACCCCACGATGCATGTCGTCGGCGTCGATTCGGTGACGCCTGATAGGCCGATCATCGTGATTCCGCGCGACTCCACCAGTGAGCTGCGGCTGCTCGTCACCGCGCCAGCCGAGAACAATCCGGAGAAGTCGATTCCCGTCCGCTTTCACGTCATGGACATCGGCCTCGGCGTCGCCGCGAGCGCCGTCGACAATTTCGTCGCGCCGTAGATCCAGGAGACTATCATGGCATCCGCCCCGAAGCCGCTGACCGGAACGAAAGTCTTCCTGATGCTGGTCGCCTTTTTCGGCCTCGTGATCGGCGTCAACGTCACCATGATGAAGCTCGCGATCGCGACGCTGCCCGGCACCGAGGTCGACAGCCCCTATGCCGCGGGACTGACCTATGATCGCGAGATCTCGGCAGCGCAGGACCAGACCGCGCGCAAATGGAAGGTCAACGCCCATATCGAGCGCCGCAACGACGGCGGTGCCTTGCTTCAGGTCGAAGCACGCGATGCCGGCGGCCAGCCGATCGCCGGACTTAAATTCGGCGGCCGGCTGGAGCGGCCGACCGACAAGCGCGCCGATCTCGCCGTCGAGCTCACCGAAGCCGGCATCGGCCTCTATCGCGGCAATGCCGCCTCCGTCGCGCCCGGGCAATGGGATCTGGTGATCGAGGGCGAGGCGCGGGGGACGCGCGTGTTCCTGTCGCGTAACCGCGTGATCCTGAACTGAAGGATTTTGTCATGCAGGTCACGCGCGATTTCTCCCATTATGTCCGCGAGGCGGGCGAGGGCGTCCAGCACATCGATCTCGCGGTCGAAGGCGTTCATTGCGCTGGATGCATGGCCAAGATCGAACGCGGCCTGTCCGCCATTCCTGACGTCACGCTGGCGCGCGTCAACCTCACCGACCGCCGCGTCGCGCTGGAATGGAAGGCGGGCACGCTCGACCCCGGCCGCTTCATCGATCGTCTCGAGGAGCTCGGCTACAAGGCCTATCCGTTCGAGACCGAGAGCGCGGAAGCGTCCGAGGTCGCCGAATCGCGTTTCCTGCTGCGCTGCCTCGGGGTCGCCGCCTTTGCCACCATGAACGTGATGATGCTGTCGATCCCGGTGTGGTCGGGCAACGTCTCGGACATGCTGCCCGAGCAGCGCGACTTCTTCCACTGGCTGTCGGCGCTGATCGCATTGCCGGCGGCGGCCTATGCCGGCCAGCCGTTCTTTCGCTCGGCCTGGCGTGCGCTGTCGGCGAAGACGACCAACATGGACGTGCCGATCTCGATCGGCGTGATCCTCGCGCTCGGCATGTCCGTAGTCGAGACCATCCACCACGCCGAGCACGCCTATTTCGACGCGGCGATCATGCTGCTGACCTTCCTGCTCGTCGGCCGCTTCCTCGACCAGAACATGCGGCGGCGGACCCGCGCGGTCGCCGGCAATCTCGCGGCGCTGAAGGCGGAGACGGCCGCGAAGTTCGTCGGCTCCGACGAGATCTCGCAGGTGCCGGTGGCCGCGATCCATCCGGGCGATATCGTGCTGCTCAGGCCCGGCGAACGCTGTGCGGTCGACGGCACCGTGATCGAGGGCCGTTCGGAGATCGACCAGAGCCTGATCACCGGCGAGACGCTCTATGTCACGGCCGGGCAGGGCACGCCGGTCTATGCGGGCTCGATGAACATCTCTGGCACGTTGCGGGTGCGGGTCTCGGCGGCGTCCGAGGCGACGCTGCTCGCCGAGATCACGCGGCTGCTCGACAACGCGCTGCAGGCGCGCTCGCGCTACATGCGGCTCGCCGACCGTGCTTCGCGTCTCTACGCGCCGGTGGTGCATGCCACCGCGCTTCTGACCATCCTCGGTTGGGTCATCGCCGGCGCGTCCTGGCATGATGCGATCGTGACAGGCGTTGCCGTGCTGATCATCACCTGTCCCTGCGCGCTGGGGCTCGCCATTCCGACCGTGCAGACGGTCGCCTCCGGCGCGATGTTCAAATCCGGCGTGCTGCTGAATTCCGGCGATGCGATCGAGCGGCTGGCCGAAGCCGACCATGTCATCTTCGACAAGACCGGCACGCTGACGCTGCCCGATCTCGAAGTGATGAATGCCGCCAACATCCCCGCCGACATCTTCGAACTCGCCGGCCGACTCGCGCTGTCGAGCCATCATCCGGTCGCCGCCGCCGTGGCGCAGGCGGCCGGCGCCAGATCGCCTGTTGTCGGTGCGGTCGAAGAGGCCGGGCAGGGCGTCCGTGCGACCGTGGAGGGTGTCGAGCTTCGCCTCGGCCGCCCCTCCTTCTGCGGCGCCGAGGCGCTGGTTGGGAGCGCCGTTGTCGATCCCGAAGCTTCCATCGTCGCTTTCAGCAAGGGCAGCGAAAGGTTCATCCTCTCGGTCCGCCAGGGCCTGCGTCCGGATGCGCAGGCCGTGATCGCGGCGCTGAAGGCGCGCAACATCGGCATCGAGATTCTCTCCGGCGATCGGGAGCCGGCAGTGATCGCGGCGGCCCATGCGTTGGGCATCGCGGAATGGCGTGCCGGCGTCACGCCGGCCGACAAGATCGCACGGATCGAGGAATTGAAGCGGCGCGGCGCCAAGGTGCTGATGGTTGGCGACGGCATGAACGACGCGCCTTCGCTGGCGGCAGCCCATGTTTCGATGTCGCCGATTTCGGCGGCGCATTTGAGCCAGGCCACCGCCGATCTCGTCTTCCTCGGCCGGCCGCTGGCACCGGTGGTTGCCGCCATCGACGCCTCGCGCAAGGCGCTGCATCTGATGCGGCAGAATCTCTGGCTTGCGATCGGCTACAATGTGCTCGCGGTGCCGGTTGCGATCAGCGGCGTCGTGACGCCCCTGATCGCGGCTGCGGCCATGAGCGGATCGTCGATCCTGGTGATGCTGAATTCGCTGCGCGCGCGTAGCGCCTCGCGGGAGATCTTGTGATGGAGATCCTGGTCATCCTGGTCCCGCTGGCGCTGATGCTCGGCGGCGCCGGTCTCGTCGCCTTCCTGTGGTCACTCAGAAGCGGCCAGTACGATGATCTCGACGGCGCCGCCTGGCGCGCCATCGCCGACGACGAACCGCCGCAGGAAGTGCCGGCCAAGCGCTAGCGCTTCAAGTTCAGTGCGAGCAGGCCAGCGGCCGCAAGGGCTATGCCCACGCCAGTCACGCAAGCGTGCCAGCCGAAGGCATCGAACAGTCGGCCGAGCACGGCGGTGCCGACGAGCCCTCCACAGAAGTAGCACGCTAGATAGGTGCCACTGGCGACGCCGCGGTGCTCGGTCGCGGTCCGCCCGACGAAGCCGGTCGCTGCCGCCTGTGCAAAGAAGGTCCCGGCCGCGACCAGCACCATTCCGGTGAGCACTTCAGGCAGCCGCCCAGTCAGCATCAGCGGCAGGCCGATGCCGGCAACGGCGAGCGAGCCCCAGATCGTCGGGCGTGCTCCGATGCGTGAGGTAACCCGCCCCGCCAGCAAGGTCGTGACGACCGAGGGCAGGAACACCAGGTAGACGAGGCCGAGATCCATCATCCCGAGCGACAGCGGCGGCCGGACCAGAACGAAATTGACGAAGGTGAAGGTGCCGATGAAGGCGAACAGAATGCAGAAGCCGATGCCGTAGGCCGCGCGCAATCGCGGATTGCGCCAATGCGCCATCGTGGCGGCCAGCGGCGATGCCGCCGGCGCCGCCGCATGCATCGGCGGCACGCGCCTGATCGTGAAGTAAACCAGCGCCGCACCGGCGAGATTGAGCGCTGCGAACAGATAGAAATTCCAGGCAAGGCCGAGGCTTTCGGCAACAGCCGCCGAGATCAGCCGGCCGACAAGATTGCTCGCGACATTGCCGGTGATATAGGCGGCGAAGGCGCCGCCGGCGTCCATCGCGCTGCATTGCTCGCCGAGATGAGCCAGTGTCAGCGCGAAGGCGGAGGCCATGCACAGGCCCTGCGCGACGCGCAGGGCGGTGAAGACGGCGAGATTTGGCGCGATCGCCAGCAGGCCGGTCGGGAGCGCCAGCAGCATCAGGCTGAGCAGGATGCCGGTGCGGCGGTCGATATGCGGGCTGAGAAAGCCAACCACGAGGCTGGCTGTGGCCATGCCGAACGTGCTGGCGTTGACGGCAAAGCCCATCGCTGCTGGCGTGACGCCGTAATGGCGCGTCAGCGAGGGCAGGATCGCCTGCGTCGCGAAGAGATCGACGACGGTCAGGAACGCGGTGAGGCCGATCACGAGCGAGCGCAGCGCCAGACCCGGCGCCTGCGCCTCCATCATCATGGCGGCCGGTTTGATCGGCGCGGAAAGATCGGTCATGGCGATTGTCCTGTAGGGATGCGGCGCCCGGGGAAAGTCCGGGCGCCACCTCTCGTAACGAAATGCGATGGGGCCGGGGGCACTCGGTTACATGTGGTGGTCGTTGGGATCCTTGCGGACATCGCCGACATAGAGAATGACGGTCTCCTTGCCGAGGTTCTTCCACCAATGCGAGGTGCCGTGAACCTCGGGGCGGATGTCGCCGGCCTTGTGCACGATCGGATCGACGCAGTTGGAGGCGTATTCGACGATCTCGCCCTGTTGCACGAAAATGAGAGCGGGGCGGTCGTCATGGCTATGCCAGGGCACGATGCCGCCGGGCTCGATGGTCAGCTTGCGGAAGCGCAGCTCGCGGCCCTCGATATGCGCCGGCTGCTTGCCGAGGTCGATCGCGCCCAGCGTGACGTCGGTCACTCCGACGGGTTTGTAGTCGACCATCTGCTGGGCGTTCGGCTTGATCTTGCCGGCCGGACATTCGCCGGCAACGACCGGCTGCGCCGAGAGCGTCAGCGCGCCGACGATGGCAAGGCCCGGCCAGATCAGACGCGACAAGGCATGGCTCTTGGACATGGAAAGGTCTCCTGTGTTGGCCGCAACCCCGCTGGTCGCCGGCGATGACGGGAGCTTCATCGAGATCGCGTCCATCCTGAAATGCCCGCTTGCTCTCGATGCGATAGCGGCGCGCTATGTCGATGCGCAGCGGCTATCGATCCGATTGGGCAATGGCATTTCCGCTTTCGTAGCATCCGGCGTTCGATGACAGGGCGCCCCATTGGCGGGCGTTCACGTCAATCCGGAGGAGCACCTCATGCCGAAATTGTCCAAGACCCTGATCGCCACCGCCGCGTTTGCGGTCATCGCCACGTCGGCCTTTTCGGAGGCCGCCTGGGACTTCAAGGCCGGGATGGCCTATGTCTATGGCGGCCCCGGCAAGATGTCGGCGATGGCCATGGCGCCGGCCGAGAAGAACCACGAGGCGATGATGAAGAACGCCAAGAAGGTGCCCGACAACACCGTCTTCTTCATGAGCAATGGGTCGATGTACACCACCTCGGGACGGCTCGATCCGACCGGCAATTTCTACGTGAACTGAACGGGCCCTGGCATCGTGGCCGCCCCCTTGCGGGCGGCCGAACCGGGAAACTAATATTCGCCGAAGGGAATGCCGGAGCAGAAAGATGACAGCTCTCTCGCCAGCCGACGCGGAACAGCTCAGGCTTGCCTTCCAGCGCTGCCGCGACATGGACGGTACGCTGAACGATCAGCTCCGCGCCTATGCCGATGCCAGCCGTGAGGTCTTTCCGGCGTATGGTGAGGCCGTCGATCGACTGGTGGCGAGATTGGGCGGGAACGGCGGTGGTGAAACCGCGCCGCGCCCGGGCGATGCGATGCCGCCGTTCATGCTGCCGGACGAGTCCGGGCGTCTCGTCACGTTGCCGTCGCTGCTGGAGCGCGGTCCGCTCGCCGTGATGTTCTTCCGCGGCCATTGGTGTCCCTATTGCCGGCTCAATGTCCGCGCGGTGGTTCAGGCGCTCGATCGCATCGAGGCCATGGGTGCGCAGATCGTTGCAGTGATGCCGGAGACGCAGGAATACACGAGGCAGCTCAAGGCTGAATCCGGCGCGCCGTTTCCGATCCTGACCGATCTCGATAACGGCTATGCGCTGTCGCTCAATCTCGCGATCTGGCTCGGCGCCGAGATCCAGGACCTGTTGTCCTACCAGGACATGGCGAAGTTCCACGGCAATGACGGCTGGATGCTGCCGATCCCGGCCGTGTTCGTGGTCGGCCGCGACGGAATCGTGAAGGCCCGCTTCGTCGATCCCGATTTCCGCAAGCGCATGGAGATCGATGATCTGCTCGCAGCGCTGGAGAGCGCGGGCAGGGAGAACTGAGCGCTCGCGACACGGGCTTATCCCGCAATCTCCCGCCAGTCGGCGCCGCGCAGCATGCGCATCACAGCGTTGGCGACCGCCGTGCGCTGCCGCCCGGCGACCCCGTAAAGGCTGACGGTGCGGCGGGCGTCGAGCCCGGCGACCGTGGCGCGCGTCAGCGTCTGCGGCAGGGGCGAGGTGTGCGGCATCATGGCGACGCCGATGTCGGCCTCGACCAGCTCGATCAGGTCGCGCTCGCTCGAAATCTCGTGGCCATGCTCGATGCCGTGCTCGCGCAGGCTGGCGGAGATGCGGCGCGAGTGCTCGCAGAAGGTCCGGCCCAGCAATTGCTCCGAGCGCAGATCGTCCAGTTCGATGCTGCTGCGCCCGGCCAGCCGATGCCCGTCGCCAACGACGAGCTCGAAGCTCTCAGTGAACAGCGGCCAGGCGTCGAGCCGGTCCCAGGCCTCGTCGATCTCGGCGGCGATGCCGAGCTCGGCCTCGCCCTTCTTCAGGAATTCACCGACCTCACGGCTCGTCCCGCGCAGGAAGCGAAGCTCGAGCCGGTTGAACTGTCGCCTGATCTCGTTGAGGTGGGGAATGAGCAATGCCAGATCGATCGAATGCGTCAGAGCGATACGGAGCGCGCCGACCTCTCCGCTTCTAAACGAAGAGGCGAGCGAGCGCGCGCCGGCGGCGGCGTCGAAGCATTGCTTCAGGAGCGGATGCATGCGCTGGCCGAGTTCGGTCAGTTGCGCCGCCGGCCGCTCGCGGCGGAAGAGGTCGCCGCCGAGCTCGGCCTCGAGCTGCTTGATTGCGCGTGTCAGCGAGGGCTGCGTGACGTTGCACTCCTCCGCCGCGCGCGTGAAATTGAGCAGCTGCGCCACCGCGAGGAAATAGCGGACCTGGTGCATTTCCATGGATCGGCTCCCGGCGAAATCGGCCCCAAATCTAACCGATCGGAGCGGGAAATGACATCCCGGCGGCGATAGCGCGGACGTATGGAGTCGGAAGCCAACTGGCATTTCCGTGAAAGGGGATGATCCCGCAGATTTCGCTCCAATCACGGCGCGGTATCGCTCCCAGAAGAGGTCTGGATCATGAATATCCCCATCAAGACGCAGGCGCCCGCTTCGTCACGCGTGCTAGCCGGCAAGGTGGCGCTCGTCACGGGCTCGACCAGCGGCATCGGTCTCGGCATCGCACGTGCGCTGGCGGCGGCCGGCGCCGACATCGTGCTGAACGGCCTCGGGGTTGCCAGTGAGATCGGCCGGACGCGCGAGCAGATCGCCGCCGAGTTCGGCGTCAAAGCAAGCTACTCGCCGGCCGACATGACGAGGCCGAATTCGATCGCCGAGATGGTCGCTGCGACGATCGCCCAATCCGGTCGGCTCGACATCCTCGTCAACAATGCCGGCGTCCAGCATGTCGCGCCGCTGGACCAGTTTCCGGTCGAGAAATGGGACCAGATCCTGGCGATCAACCTGTCCTCGGCGTTCCACACCACGCGGCTCGCGCTGCCGGCGATGCGCCAGAACGGTTTTGGCCGGATCATCAACATCGCCTCGGCGCATGGCCTGGTCGGCTCGCCGTTCAAGGCCGCCTATGTCGCGGCCAAGCACGGCATCGTCGGCCTGACCAAGGTGACGGCGCTGGAGACCGCGGAGGAGGGCATCACCTGCAATGCGGTCTGTCCCGGCTACGTCTATACGCCCCTTGTCGAAGCGCAGATCGACGGGCAGGCCAAGGCGCACGGCATCTCCCGCGGTCAGGTGATCCGCGACGTGCTGCTGGCGCAGCAGCCGAACAAGCGTTTTGCCACGGTCGATGAACTCGGCGCGCTCGCGGTGTTCCTGTCGACGGATGCGGCGGCTTCGATCACCGGCGTTGCGCTGCCAGTCGACGGCGGCTGGACCGCCCATTGACATGAGCCAGCGCAACAAGTCGAATCTTCGGCCAATGCAAGCTCATCAGGAGCGAGATATGAACGGCACACAGGACAACGCACGAGGCGAGAGCCACGACCTGCCGGGTCAGGTCGTCCTCGTGCTGCAAGGCGGCGGTGCGCTCGGCTCCTATCAGGCGGGTGTCTACCAGGCGCTGCATGAGGCCGGCATCGAGCCGGACTGGGTCATCGGCACCTCGATCGGAGCCATCAATGCGAGCCTCATCGCAGGCAACGCGCCGGAGCATCGGGTCGCTCGCTTGAGGGAATTCTGGAAGCGGATGGAGCAGAATCCAGTCTGGGACTGGCGCGCCGCGTTTCCAGGCTTCAATGAGAAGCTGGCTTATTGGTCGACGGTCACTCACGGCATTCCAGGTTTCTTTCGGCCCAATCCGCTGGCGCATGCCGGCGATTCCTATCCGCTCGGTGCCGACAATGCGGGCTATTATTCGACCGTACCGCTGGAGAAGACTCTGAGCGAGCTGGTCGATTTCGACCTCGCCAATCGCTGCGCGCCGCGCCTGACGGTCGGTGCGGCCCATGTCGGGACCAGTGAAATGCGCTATTTCGACAGCCGCGACGGCGAACTGACGGTCAAGCATATAATGGCGTCGGGCGCGTTGCCGCCGGCTTTCCCGGCGGTGCGCATCGACGGCGAGCTCTACTGGGACGGCGGCATCCTGTCGAACACGCCGACGGAAGCGGTGTTCGATGACAACCCGCGCAGGGATTCGCTGATCTTCTCGGTGCATTTGTGGAATCCCGTCGGGGCCGAGCCGAGCACCATGGCGGAGGTGCTGAACCGGCACAAGGACGTGCAATATTCCAGCCGCATTTCGAGCCAGATTGCGCGCCAGCAGCAGGCCCATCGTCTGCGTCATGTCATCAACCAGCTCGCGGCACGGCTTTCGGAGGTCGAGCGCAACGATCCTGCTGTGAGGGAGTTGACGAGCTACGGCTGTCCGACCCGCATGCACGTGGTGCGGCTGCTCGCGCCGCAGCTCGAGCGCGAGACCCATACCAAGGATATCGACTTCAGCCCGTCGGGAATCACGCGGCGTTGGCACGCTGGTTATGCGCACACGAAGTCGGTGCTTGCGCGCAAGCCTTGGATCGGCGAATTCGACCCGCTCGCCGGCGTGGTGCTGCACGAGCATATGGAGGAGATGCCGATTGCGGCGGAGTGAGGGCCTTGCGCGTTGTTGTCTGGCGCAGTGACGATTTCCCGGCGGAGCGGTCTGGGCTATTGTTGCGCCGTCTTGGTCGCGAGGCTTGCAATTGGTTGCTGAAAAGGATCTCGAGGCAACGCTCGATCTGGTCCGCGCCAACGCGGCGGGGCCGGTGGCGGGCGTGTTCGGTCCTGATACGCTGACCTGGCGGATCGACCGGGAGGCCGTCATCTTTCTCGGCGCCGGCCGCGCGTTGTTGCTGCAACTGGCGCATCCCTGGGTCGCCGCCGCCATCGCCGAGCATTCGAAAACCCTGGCCGACCCGATCGGCCGCTTCCATCGCACCTTCGATATCGTCTTTGCCATGGTGTTCGGCTCGCTCGACCGTGCCTTGCGCTCGTCCCGGCAGCTGCACCGGCGGCACGGCATGATCGTCGGAGAGATGCCCGAGACGGTCGGCCCCTTTGCGGCAGGCTCGCGCTACTGCGCCAACGATATCCCCTCGCTGCGTTGGGTCCATGCGACGCTGGTCGAGACGGCACTGATGGCGCACGAGCTGGTTCTACCGCCGTTCTCGGTGGAGGAGCGCGAGCGCTACTGGACCGAGAGCCGGATGTTCGGTGCGTTGTTTGGATTGACGGCGGATGATCTGCCCGCGGACTGGGCCGGTTTTACGGCCTACACCGCGGCGATGGCGCAGTCGGATACGCTGACCGTGAGCCCGGCGGCGCGCGAGATCGCGGCGCGGATTTTTGACGGCGCGCGTCCGTGGTTGCGGCCGCCGCGATGGTATCGCGCGCTGACGGCGAGCCTGTTGCCGGAACGATTGCGCGCCGGCTTCGGGTTTGAGCTCGGCGAGCGGGAGCTCAGATCGGCCGACAACGCGCTGCGATGGATCCGGCGCATCTATCCGACATTGCCGGACCGGCTGCGCTATGTCGGCCCCTATCAGGAAGCCCAGGCGCGGCTGCGAGGCGAAGCGCAGCCGGACTGGATGACGCGCTGCCTCAACAGGGCGTGGATCGGGCGGCCGCAAATGGATGTGCGCGGGAGAGGGTGAGGTTCGCTGCCTTTAGCCCCGTCATCCTGAGGTGCGAATGGCGCGATGCAAAAGCATCGCGCCGGGAGCCTCGAAGGATGCACGGCCCCGCTGCTGCAGCCGGGCCGTCGCCCTTCGAGGGCCGCTGAAGAAGCGGCCACCTCAGGGTGACGGGGAGAGATAAGCCTCGCAATGACCGAGCGTGCGGAAGCGCCTCTGCCTCACACCGAAGCCAGCTTCCGGTACAGCGCGCTGTAGCTCCCCGCCGAGATGCTCCAGGAGAACGACCGTCCCATGGCGCTGCGGCGCATGGTGTCGAGCTGGTCCTGGGCCATGAAAGCGGAGAAAGCCCGGCGGACACCGCCAAGGAAGGACTCGCGCGAGGGCCTCGAGAACAGGAAGCCGGTCTCGCCGTCGGTGATGGTTTCGGCAAGGCCGCCGGTCTGGTGACCGATCGGCAGCGAGCCGAAGCGCTGGGCGTACATCTGGCTGAGCCCGCACGGCTCGAAGCGCGAGGGCATCAGGGTGAAATCGCTGCCGGCAAAGATACGGCGGGCCTGGGCGTCGTTGAAGCCGATCACCACGCCGATGGCATCTGGTCGGCGACGATGCGCGTCGATCAGAGCCTGCTCCAGCGCCGGCTCGCCGGAGCCGGTGACCACGATCTGCCCGCCGGCATCGACGATCTCGTCGGCCGCCGACAGCACGAGGTCGATGCCCTTCTGATGCACGAGACGCGCGACGATGCCGAACATGGGGCCGCGCGACACCGCTAAGCCGAACTGCTTGCGGACGTAATCCGCATTGGCCCTCTTGCCGACCCAGTCGCCGGCGCCGAACTGCTGGGCAAGCTGGGCGCAGGAGCGCGGGTCCCAGCTCTCGTCGATGCCGTTGAGGATGCCGGTGAGCTCGGATGCGTCCGAGCGCAGGCGGAGCAGGCCCTCCAGGCCGCAGCCGAACTCGGCCGTGGTGATCTCGCGCGCATAGGTGCCGCTCACGGTGGTGAGGTGCGAGGCGTAGACGAGGCCGGCCTTGAGGAAGGAGAGCTGGTCGTAGAACTCGACGCCGTCGATGTGGAAAGAGCTTTCCGGTGCGCCGATCCGCCGCAACGAGTCCTTCGGGAAGAGGCCCTGGTAGGCGAGGTTGTGAATGGTCAGGATCGAGGGCAGCTTGGAGCCGCGCCAGGCGAGATAGGCCGGCACGAGCGAGGCCTGCCAGTCATTGGCATGGATCAGGTCTGCTGCCCAATTCTTGTCCAGCTTGCCCACGGCCAGCTCAGCGGCGGCCGAGGCAAAGCGCGCGAAGCGGATGTCGTTGTCGGGCCAGTCACGCCCGGACTCGTCGCCATAGGGGTTACCGGGCCTGTCGTAGAGTTGCGAGCAGAGCAGCACGTAGACCGGCAGGCCGTCCTTGGTCGCGGCCCGTCCGAGCGAGCAGGCCGGCATCTCCGCGAAGGCCGGGCAGCGCCCAACGATCTGAATATGCGTGAGTTGCTCGATGATGTCGCGATAGCCGGGCAGCATGATCCGGATATCGGCAAAGGAGCGAAGGGCGCGGGGCAGCGCAGCGGACACGGCTCCAAGGCCGCCGACGCGGACGAAGTCGTCCAACTCCGTGGTGACGAACAAGACCCTCAAGAACAGCTGCCCTCTGTCGATCCCGTTCGCTGCTATGCAAGAACGGGTCCAGTTGTCCGGGAATTCTTAAAGCCCGCCTACGCGGCGCGTCGGTTCGGTAAACACTTTCCTACTCGGCCGCCGCCCTCTAGGGTCGCCGCATCAACAACAAAGAACTTCGAGAGTTCCTGAGACCCAAGGACGTGAGCAGGCATGCAGCTAGCAGATAAGCATGAGGGGACGACGACAAAAGCCTTCGCGGGCCTCAGGGTCCTGGATTTTTCGACCACCATCGCCGGTCCTCACTGCGCGCGGATGCTTGCCGACATGGGCGCTGAGGTCATCAAGATCGAGACCGACGGCGGGGAGACGATGCGGACCCGGCCGCCGCTGCGCAAGGGGTGCAGCACCGCGTTCGGCCAGCTCAATGTCGGCAAGAAGAGCGTCGTGCTCGACCTCAAGTCCGAGGACGGCAAGGAGGCGGTGCGCCGTCTGGCCGCGACATCAGACATCCTGGTCGAGAACTTTCGTCCCGGCGTGATGCACAGGCTACGCCTCGACTACGACAGCCTGCGCATCGTCAACCCGAGGCTGATCTATTGCTCGATCTCAGGCTACGGCCAGACCGGCCCCTCGGCCGAGCTGCCGGCTTATGCTCCGGTGATCCATGCGGCCTCCGGCTATGACATGGCGCATCTGGCCTACCAGCCTGGCCGCAATCGCCCTGATTATTGCGGCATCTATCACGCCGACGTCGTCACCGGCACCTATGGCTTCGGCGCGATCGCGTCCGCGCTCTATCAGCGGACCGTGACCGGCCTCGGCCAGCACATCGACGTGTCGATGCTGGAATCGATGCTGTCACTGACGCTGACCGAATTGCAGACCGCGCAATTCGCCGTGAAGCCGCCGCCGCGCCCGATGTTCGGCCCGACCGAGACGGCAAGCGGCTATGTCATGATCACGGTCGCCAGCGAGAAGACGTTCCAGGGATTGATGGGCGTTATCGGTCACCCCGAATGGATCTCCGATCCGCGCTTTGCGACCTATGCCGCGCGCCGCGAGAATTGGGCGGAGGTGATGGACGGCGTCGAAGCCTGGTCGCGGGAACTCACGACCGATGCGTGTCTCGCAGCGCTAGGGGCTGCCGGCGTGCCGGCGTCGGCCTATCGCACCGTGTCGGAGGCGCTGGCCGATCCGCAGCTCGCGCACCGGCAGGCGCTTTCCGAGGTGCGGGACGAGGGCGGCTCCTTTCAGGTGCTCAACCTGCCATTCCGGATGTCGGGTGCCGATACCACGCCGGCCAAGACGATGGCCGTGCTCGGCGAGCATACGGATGCGCTGCGCGAGGAGATCAGCCTCGGCGATGATGCATCAATTCCGACAGGCAAAACTGCCGCGACAGGCTGAGCACCATTACGCCGCACGTGCGGCGTGTGATCTGTCGCGCGTTCCTCTTGCCGTGGCGAGCTTTTGTCGCCAATCTCGTCCTCAGTCATTCAACGATCCGAAACATCGGACGAGGGATCCCGGGAGGAACCATGACGAACATCGCTGCCGCAGCGCGCAAGCACGCGCCGATTTTCCTTGTTGCGGCATTTGCCCTCCTTCCGCTGGCCGGGCCGGCGCAGGCACAGAAGCCGGGCGGCAGCATCACAGTCGGCCAGGAGCTGGAGATTGCGGGCTTCGATCCGCTCAAGGTCGGTGTCTACGACACCTCCACCTTCACCGCGGCCGCCGCGATCTTCGATACGCTGACCACGCTCGACGACAAGGGCGAAGCCGCGCCAAAGCTCGCGATGTCCTGGACTCATTCCGACGATTACAAGAGCTGGACCTTCAAGCTGCGCCAGGGCGTGACATTCCACGACGGCACGCCGTTCAATGCGCAGGCCTTCAAGGAGAATTTCGACCGACAGAAGGACCCCGCCAACAAGTGCCGCTGTGCCTTCTACATCACCAACGTCAAGGAGGTGCTGGCGCCGGACGAAACCACCGTTGTCTTCAATCTGACCGATCCCTCGGTGAACTGGCCGGCGGTGATCACAATCCAGAGCTCCAACAACGTCATTCATTCGCCGACCGCGTGGAAGACCAAGGGTGACGACTACAATCGCAATCCCGTCGGCACTGGTCCCTACATCCTGAAATCATGGACCGCAGGCGACCGCATGGTGCTGGAGAAGAATCCCAATTACTGGGACGAGGGCCGGCCCTATCTCGATCGCATCATCCTGAAGCCGTTGCCTGACGCGCAATCGCGCTTCGCCTCGCTGCAATCGGGCGAGGCCGACATCATCTGGGACGACGAGAACGACGCCGACAACATCATGAGGGCGCAGAAGGACTCCAAGCTCACTGTGCACACCTACAAGGGCTCGGGCGCCCAGGTCTACGCCTTCAACACCAAGGTCGCGCCGTTCGACGATGTCCGCGTGCGTCAGGCGCTGGTGATGGCGCTCGACCGCCCGAAAATGTCGCAGGCCATCAGCAACGGCTTGAGCCGGCCCGCGACCAATCCCTATGGCGATGGCTCCTGGGTCAAATGCAAGGACGACGGCGCGCTGCCGTTCGACGTCGAGAAGGCCAAGGCGCTGATCAAGGATTACGGCAAGCCGGTCGAGTTCAAGATGCTGGTGACCGCGACGCCGCGCGGCCGCATGATCGGCCAGGTGCTCCAGCAATTCTGGAAGCGCGTCGGCGCCAACATGGAGATCGAGCAGGTCGATCAGGCCACCATTCCCTCGCGCGCCTTTACACGCCAGTTCCAGATGACGCCATGGCGCATCGTCGATCTCGCCGATCCCGACCCGCAGATGTACGCGAATTTTCGCAGCGGCAGCCCGCTGGCACTGGCCGGTTTCTCGAATCCCGAGCTCGACAAGCTGCTGGACCACGCGCGCGTCACCGCCGACCTCGGCCAACGCACCGAGGATTACTGCGCCATCAGCCGCCTGATCAACATGGAGGCAATCTGGTTCTGGACCTTCCAGAATACTTACTACGCGCTATCTAGCGCTAAGCTGAAGGGCTTCCCGAAGATCTACAATGGCGTGATCGACGTTTCGACGACCTGGCTGGAATGATGGCGCGATGCTGAACTTCGTCGTTCGGCGGCTGCTTGCCATGCTGCCGGTGCTGCTCGCCGTCTCGCTGCTGACATTCCTGATCGCCTCGCTGCTGCCGGGCGATCTCGCTCTCGTCATCCTCGGCGATCAGGCGACGCCGGAGAATGTCGCGGCGCTACGCTGGGACATGGGGCTCGACCAGCCGCTGTGGTGGCGTTACCTGAGCTGGCTCGGTCACGTCTTGCAGGGCGATCTCGGCCGCTCGTTCCGTACCGGGCAGACGGTGCTTCAGGCGGTCGCCGAGCGCATTCCGGTCTCGCTGCAATTGATGCTGATGGCCGAGTTCATCGGCCTCTTGATCGGCGTCCCGGTTGCGATCGCCTGCGCCGCGCGCGCCGGCGGCGCGTTCGACCGCTTCATGACCGGCAGTGCGTTTGCGATGCTGTCGATGCCGTCCTTCCTGGTGGCGATCCTGCTGATCTATCTGTTCGCGGTCGAGCTGCACTGGCTGCCGGCGACCGGCTACGTGCCGTTCACCGAGGCGCCGCTGGCGAATTTACGCTTCTTCGTGCTGCCGGCACTGACGCTGGCACTGGCGGAATGGCCGGGAATCATGCGGGTGCTGCGCTCCGACATGATCGCGACCTTGCAGGAGGATTATATCGCGCTCGCCAAGGCCAAGGGTCTCAAGCCCGCGCGTATCCTGTTCGTGCATGCGCTCAAGCCCTCGTCGCTGACGCTGGTGACGGTCACAGGCATCAATATCGGCCGCCTGCTCGGCGGCACGCTGATCGTGGAATCGATCTTCGCGCTACCGGGCATCGGCCGGCTTCTAGTCGGGGCGATCTACACCCGCGATCTCGTCATCCTCCAGGGCGTGGTGCTGCTGGTCGCCTGCGGCTTCGTCATCGTGAATTTCATCGTCGACATGCTCTACGCCGTGCTCGACCCCAGGATCCGCCATGGCCACGCTTGAGCTCTCGATGCAGGACGAGGCGGCGCCCGTGCCGGTCGGCC
Organism: Bradyrhizobium sp. CIR18; assembly: GCF_014198295.1. NCBI lineage: Bacteria > Pseudomonadati > Pseudomonadota > Alphaproteobacteria > Hyphomicrobiales > Nitrobacteraceae > Bradyrhizobium > Bradyrhizobium sp. CIR18. The sequence continues at coordinate 82,402 of NZ_JACIHF010000015.1, forward strand.
GCAAGCGCAGGCTCGGCCTGTTGTTCTGGCTCGCGAGTGCCTGGCTCGCGATCATCCTGACGCTCGCGATCCTCGCTCCGGTGCTGCCGCTGCAGAACCCTGTAGATATGGACATGCTGGAGCGCCGTGCGGCGTTTTCTTCCGAGCACTGGCTCGGCACCGATGGGCTCGGCCGCGACGAGCTCTCCCGCCTGATTTTCGGGGCGCGGGTGTCGCTGACTGTCGGGCTGATCGCGCCGATGATCGGCCTTACGCTCGGCGGCGCGCTTGGGCTGCTCGCCGGCTATTTCCGTGGCCGGTTCGAGACATTGGTGGTGGGCAGCATGGACGTGCTGCTCGCTTTTCCGCCGCTGATCTTCGCGCTCGCCGTGACCGCCTATCTCGGCCAGTCCGTTCCCAACCTCACCTTGATTCTCGGTGTGCTCGGCATTCCCGCGTTTATGCGCGTGGCGCGCGCGGCGACGCTGAGCTTGGCTCGCCGCGAGTTCGTGATCGCGGCCGAGGCATTAGGTGCCAGCCATGCGCGCATCCTCATGCGCGAGCTGTTGCCGAACGTGATCCTGCCGCTGCTGGCCTTCTTCCTGCTCGGCGTCGCCGTCACCGTCGTGGTCGAGGGTGCGCTGTCCTTCCTCGGTCTCGGCGTGCCGCCGCCGATGGCGAGCTGGGGCAGCATGATCGGCGAGGGGCGCGACAGCCTCGACGTCGCGCCGCGGCTGGCGTTCCTGCCGGCGGCCGGACTGTTCCTCACCGTGCTGGCCTTCAATCTGGTCGGCGACACCTTGCGGGCACTGACCGACCCGCGTCAGGGGGCGCTGTGAGCGCTGCGCTGCTGACCATCGAGGACGTTGCAGTCGAGCTACCGACGCCTCGCGGCAATCTGCGCGCCGTGGATCATGTCGACCTGTCGCTGGAGGCGGGCCGCACGCTCGGGATCGTCGGCGAATCCGGTTGCGGCAAGACCATGCTGTCGCGCGCGGTGCTTCAACTGCTGCCGAAAAAAGCAAGGCTCACGGGACGCGTGATGTTCGACGGCCAGGACCTGGTGCGACTCGATGCGGAACGCTTGCGTCGCTTGCGCGGGCGCGATCTCGCAGTCGTGTTCCAGGACCCCATGACCTCGCTCAACCCGGTGCTGACCATCGGCACGCAGTTGATGGAGACGATCCAGGAGCATCTCGAGCTTGACGTCTCCGCGGCAAGGAAGCGCAGCATCGAGCTGCTGGCGGCCGTCGGCATTCCCGCGCCGGAGCAGCGGCTCGCGCAATATCCGCATCAATGTTCCGGCGGCATGCGCCAGCGCATTGCGATTGCGATCGCGCTGTCCTGCGAGCCGAAGCTCTTGATTGCGGACGAGCCGACCACGGCGCTCGACGTCACCATCCAGGCGCAGATCCTCGATCTGCTCGCGCGCGAGCAGCGCCGCCGCCACATGGCCATGATCATCATCACCCACGATCTCGGCGTCGTCGCCGGCCGGGCCGACGAGGTCGCGGTGATGTACGCGGGCAGGGTGGTGGAGCGCGCGCCGACGCAAGCCTTGTTCAAGCGTATGCACATGCCCTACACCGAAGCGCTGCTGGCGGCGATCCCGAAGCTGGATGCCGCGCCGCATACGCCGCTGCCGGCGATCTCCGGCCGTCCGCCCGATCCGACACGACCGCCCAAGGGCTGCTCCTTCGCGCCGCGCTGCCGCTATGCCGCTAGCCGCTGTCATGAGGCCAAGCCCGACCTGAAAAGCGCTGAGAGGCCCGATCATCTCTATGCCTGCTTCCATCCGATCCAGATGGCGGAAGGAATCGGCGCATGATGCAGCTTGCCGCGCGCGTCGAGCCGCTGCTGAACGTCGACAATCTCGTCGTCGAATATGGCCTCGGCAACAAGACGGTGCACGCCGTCTCCGGCGTCAGCCTCCAGGTCGCGCGCGGCGAGACGCTCGGGCTGGTCGGAGAATCCGGCTGCGGCAAGTCGACGCTGGGGCGCGCCGTGCTGCAATTGCGCCGCGCCAAATCCGGCCGGGTGCTGTTCGACGGCGAGGACATGACCGCGATGGAGGGCGAGGCGCTGCGCAAGATGCGGCGCCGCGTGCAACTGATTTTCCAGGATCCGATCGCCTCGCTCAATCCGCGCCGTCGCATCGGCGACATCGTGGCCGAACCGCTGATCATCGCCGGCGTCAGGGATGCCGCCGAGCGCAAGCGCAGGGTTTACGAGGTGCTCTCTGCGGTCGGGCTCGATCCTGATCTCGTCGCGGGCCGCCTGCCGCATGAGTTCTCCGGCGGGCAGTGCCAGCGCATCTGCATCGCGCGATCGCTGGTGCTTAACCCCGAGTTCATTGTCTGCGACGAGCCGGTCTCGGCGCTGGACGTCTCCATCCGCGCGCAGATCCTCAATTTGCTGGAGGAGATGAAGGCGCGCTTCGGCCTGACGCTGTTGTTCATCGCGCATGATCTCGCGGTGGTCAAAGCGGTCAGCGACCGCGTCGCGGTGATGTATCTCGGCCGGCTTTGCGAGGTCGGTCCGTCGGAGCAATTGTTTGCAAATCCGGCGCATCCCTATACCGGGCTCTTGTTGCAGGCGATCCCGGTGCCCGATCCGGATATGCGTCCCGCCGAGAGTGTGGCAGCGGGTGAGCCACCATCGCCGATTGCGCCGCCGTCCGGCTGCCGCTTCCGCACCCGTTGCCCGCGGGCCGACCAGCGATGCAGCGCTGAGATACCGGAGTTGCGCGAAATCGCACCCGGCCAGTTCGCGGCTTGCCATCATCCGCTGGCCTGAACTAAGACCGGTTTGTCTCGCCTTGCCGGCCATGGCATGGTGGCGCGGCGACAAGAAGAATGCGGGAGGACGCCGATGAAGAGTTTCAAGGTTGCCGATTTCAAGGCGCCGCTGCAGGAGTTCGACGAGGCGACGCCGCAGCCGTCGGGCACGCAGGTGCTGATCAAGGTAAAGGCCGCCGGCGTCTGCCACAGCGACCTCCACATCTGGGAGGGCGGCTACGATCTCGGCCACGGCCGCAAGCCGCTGTCGCTGAAGGACCGCGGCATCAACCTGCCGCTGACCATGGGTCACGAGACGGTCGGCGAAATCCTGGCCTTCGGCCCCGACGTGAAACCGACCGACCAGGGCGACCTCAAGCTCGGCGAAGTCGGCCTGGTCTATCCCTGGATCGGCTGCGGCAAATGCGCGACGTGCCTGGCCGGTGACGAGAACATGTGCCTGACGCCGCGCTCGCTCGGCGTCTATTGCGACGGCGGCTATTCCGATCACATGCTGGTGCCGCATCCGCGCTACCTGCTCAATCTGAAAGGGCTCGACCCGGCGACGACCGCGCCCTATGCCTGCTCGGGCGTCACCACCTACAGCGCGCTCAAGAAGGTCGAGCAGCATTTCGACACCCCGATCGTGATGTTCGGCGCGGGCGGGCTCGGCCTGATGGCGCTGTCGCTGCTGAAGGCGATGGGCGGCAAGGGCGCTATCATGGTCGATATCGATGCCAGGAAGCGCGAGGCGGCGGAGAAGGCCGGAGCGCTCGCCACCGTCGACCCCAAGGCGCCGGATGCGCTGGAGCAGCTTGCCAAGAAGGCGGGCGGGCCGATCCGCGCCGTGATCGACCTCGTCGGCAATGCCGCGACGACGCAGCTTGGATTCGACTGCCTGACCAAGGGCGGCAAGCTCGTGATCGTTGGCCTGTTCGGCGGCGGCGCGACCTGGGCGCTGCCGCTGATTCCGATCAAGGCAGTGACGATCCAGGGCAGCTATGTCGGAAACCTGCGCGAGACGCAGGAATTGCTCGATCTCGTCCGCACCAAGAAGGTGCCGCCGATCCCGGTGACGACGGCACCGCTCGCCAAGGCCAACGACGCGCTGGTGCAATTGCAGCAGGGCGCGGTGGTCGGGCGCACAGTGCTGACGCCGTAGTGAACACTCTCTCCTCCGTCATTGCGAGGAGCGAAGCGACGAAGCAATCCAGACTGCCTCTGCGGATGGATTTCTGGATTGCTTCGCTTCGCTCGCAATGACGACTTGGCTAGCTCCTTTCCTTGAGGCCCTAAATGTCCGCAAACAACGCCTTCCACATTGCCGTGCTCGCCGGTGACGGCATCGGTCCCGAAGTCATGGCGCCGGCCCTCGAGGTGCTGCGCAAGATCGAGCAGAAATCGGATTTGCGCTTTCGCTTCACCGAGGCAGCCGGCGGCGCCAACCATTATCTTGCCACCGGCAAGTCGATGCCTGACTCGACCATCAAGCTGTGCGAGGAGGCGGATGCGATCCTGCTCGGCGCCTGCGGCCTGCCGTCGGTGCGCTACCCCGACAATACCGAGATCGCGCCGCAGATCGAGCTGCGCTTCATCTTCGATCTCTATGCCGGCGTGCGGCCGGCGCGCCTCATTCCGGGCGTGCCGAGCCCGATCGTCGGCGCTGATGCGCGCGGCATCGATCTCGTCGTGATCCGGGAATCGACCGAAGGCCTGTTCGCCTCGATGGGCAAGGGCGTCGTCACCCATGAGGACGCGCGCGAGACCATGGTGATCACACGCAGGACATCCGAGCGCCTGTTCGACTTCTCGTTTCGCCTCGCCGAGCGGCGCAAGGCGCGCGGCAAGCCCGGCGCGCTTGCCTGCGTCGACAAGGCGAACGTGTTCAAGGCGTTCGCGTTCTTTCGCGGCATTTTCGACGAGATCGCGAAGAAGCATCCGGAGGTGAAGACCGACCGGCTCTATGTCGATGCCTGCTCGGCGATGCTGGTGAAGCGGCCCTGGGATTTCGACGTGATGGTGATGGAGAACATGTTCGGCGACATCGTCTCCGACATCACCGCGAGCCTGATCGGCGGCCTCGGCATGGCGCCGTCGGCGGACATCGGCGACAAATATGCCGTGTTCCAGCCCTGCCACGGCACCGCGCCCGACATCATGGGGCAGGGCAAGGCCAATCCCACCGGCATGATCCTGTCGGCAGCGATGATGCTGGACTGGCTCGCCGACAAGCACGGCGTCGAGAGTGCGGCGGAAGCCGGCGAGACGATCGAGCGTGCGGTGGATCAGATCTATGCCGGCGGCATCAAGCCGATGGAGTTCGGCGGCAACAACGGCACCGCCGATATCACCAAGGCGGTGCTAGGGGCGCTCTGAGAAGCAGCCGAGTCGCGGCGCCAGTTCATCTCAAAAGAAAAAGGGGCCTCGCGGCCCCTTTGTCGTTCACCAGCGGCGCCAATGATGGTGGCGATGGCCCCAGCCCCACGGGCGCGGGCCGTAGAAGCGTCGCGGGCCGCCGTAATAGCCGTAGGCGCCGTAATAGTTCGGACGCCAGAAGCAGCGGCCCCAGGGGTTGCATACCCAGCGCACCTGATCGACGTCAGCGGCCGGACCGCTTGCAATCTTGTCCGCCTGCGGGATGCCATTCGGCATGGCTGCGAACGCCTCGCCCGACGCGAGCGTCACACCGCCGATGGCAACCAGAGCAAGAACAGCAGATTTCAGTGTCATCGCGATCTCCCTCGTTGTGACGGGAGAACTTTCGTCAGATCAACTGGTTGCAACCGCGCGGAGTTGCACGAGGAATTTAATCTTCCTGAACGTCGGTTCAGCTTCAACGCCCCTGGAACTGCGGTTTGCGCTTTTCCATGAAGGCCTGCCGGCCCTCGCGAAAATCCCGGGAATCCATGCAGGCGTTGCCGATCGCCTTGATCGCGTCCACGTCGCGCTGGCTCTCATCCTTCAGCACCTGTGCGATGGTGATCTTGGCGGCCTTGATCGCGAGCGGGGCGTTCTGCGAGATCGTCTCGGCAATCGTCATGGTCTCGCCCCAGAGCTCGTCGACCGGGAACACGCGCTCGATAAGGCCAATGCGCAGCGCTTCGGCGGAATCGATGCGCATGCCCGTGTACATCAGGAGCCGCGCCCAGGACGGGCCGACCAGCGACACCAGGTGGCGGAGGCCGTCAAAGCCATAGGCGATGCCGAGCTTGGCAGCGGGAATGCCGAACTGGCTGCCGTGCGCGGCGATGCGGATGTCGGCGAGCATCGCGAGCTGCATGCCGCCGCCGAGGCAAAAACCCTCGATGCAGGCAATCGTCGGCTTGGGATAGTCTGCGAGCAGTGCGCGCTGGGCGGCGCTGCGCCTGGCATATTCCTCGGAGGCCGCCGCGTTGTGCCGGGTCTTCTCGAACTGGCTGATGTCGGCGCCGGAGACGAAGGCCTTACCGCCGGCTCCGCGCAGGACCACGACGCGCACCGTCTCGTCGTCGCGCAAGGCGGTCAGCGCCTCGCCAAATCCCTCCCACATCTCCAGCGACATCGCGTTGCGCTTGTCGGGATTGTTGAAGGTGATCACGCCGACGCCGTCGGTGGTGTGCTGGAAAATCTTGCCGTCCGCGTAGGGGGTACCGGTCGTGCTGAATATGTCGGACATCGCGCGCTCGCTCGTCATGTGCGAGGGGCAATGTGCTGCGGTGGCGCTTCCGGGGTCAACCGGGCAGGGTGGGCGAGTCTGCATCCGCCTGTACCGGGATTGCATGGCGCGTCGTCCCGAGTGTCGCGCGTGCAAAGAAAAGGGGCGGTCGTGCCGCCCCGCAAAGGCCGCGCGCAAGCGCGCGAGCCGGAATATGATCGTTCAATCCGGCCGCGTCCCCGCGACGCGGCGGATTGAAGATCGGCCGTAAAGGCCAGACCGTCGACCGGTCTCAGCTCTCGTTCGCCGCAATCGATTCCATCAGCGAGACCAGCTGACGCTGCACGGTCTGGTCCTTGATCTTGCTGTACGCGCGCAGCAAGCGGAGGCTGAAGGCCGAATCGAGGAACAGCAGGCTCTCGACTTCGCGCGCCTTGTTGTCACCGTCGTAGAAGAAGGTCACGGGCACGTCGAGGGCAGAAGCGATCTGCTGCAGACGAGCCGCGCCGACGCGATTGACGCCCTTCTCGTATTTCTGGACCTGCTGGAAGCTGACGCCAAGCTTCTCGCCGAGCTCGGCCTGCGAGATCTTCATCTCGACGCGCCGCAGACGAATCCGCTTGCCAAGCTCGATGTCCGGCTTGCCAGCGCTGCGCTGCTTCATTCTTTTCGCCGCTGCTTTCATCTTCGTTTTCACCTTTGTTCTTCGGTTGAAAATCCCCCGAAGAGCTGGGTCAGGGGTTCGCCCATATACGAGTCCTTGAATTCATGCGGATGCACGAACTCTTCCTTAAACCACGGGAAGCGAGCCGGACTGAAAGCTTCGATCAGCCAATCAATCATGTGCCGCACGCGCGGAATACGGCCGCTACCGGGATGGTAGGACAACCAGATATCCAGCGGTCGGTTCAACTCGACCTCCAGTGGAATCAACTTCCCGCCAAGCGCAATGGCGTAGCTCGGAAAGACGCCGATGCCGGCGCCATTCGCGACCGCCCAGTAGTTGGCGCTCGAGACGTTGGTCTTCATGACCAGAAGGTCACGTTCCGACACGCCCGGGAAGAAGCTCTCGAAGGATTCCTTGGCGGCAAGCTGGTCGGCGAATTGCAGCACCAGGCGATGCTTGATCAATTCCGCCGCCGTGCGCGGCGCGCCATGCTTCTCGATGTATTTCTCGGAGGCCCAGAACATCAGATGCATGCGGCCGAGCCGCACCAGTTTGATGTCGAGCGCGGAGGGACGCGACAGATGGATGGCGACGTCGGCCTCGTGGCGCGAGACGTCCGCCGAGCGCATCGCGCAATGCAGGTCGACCAGGATCTTCGGATAGGCCTGCTGGAATTCAACCAGGCGCGGGGCGAGCCAGAACGTGCCGAGCCCCTCGGTGACGGCGACGCGCACCTCGCCGGACAGGGCGTTGGCCATCGAATCGCTGGCGCGCAGCACGTCGAAGGTGGCGGCCTCCATGCGCTCGACGGCGGAGACCACCAGCGCGCCTTCATCGGTCAGATGGGTGCCGTGGACGTCACGCGTGAACAGTGTGGTGCCGGTCTGGCGTTCGAAATCGTCGATTCGCCGGCGCACGGCGTTGATCGACAGCGACAGGCGCTCAGCCGCCGATCGGAAACTTCCGCATCGGACGACTTCAAGGAATATGCGAGCGGCGTCCCAATCAGAGAGGCCGCTGAGATTTGTCCTTGGGCGTTCCGCCACAGGAACGCCCCTTTCCGCCAAGGAGTGCATACAATTTCCTTCGGGTGGCTAAACTGGCAGAATCTGGCGCAAACCACAACTACTGCGAGTTGGGGGATGATGAGTTTTGAACGTCATCCTTACTACGTCGTGGGTGGTATCTGAATGCTGCCAAGGCTGGGAATCGGGCGGACCATCGCCCGGATGAGGGGTGTGGCGTGAGTTCCGTTGCGAGCCGTGAAATGGCTGCGGGATTGCAGGCGCTGTCCGTAATGAACGTGCTTGCGCGAAAGCCGGCGCCGTCTCCTTCAATGGATCAATCACAGCGGGCCGGGCGTTTGCTCTCGGACTGCTTCGATCGCGGCCAACGACGCAGCGCGGCGAAGTTAGCCAGAACCGCTGTTCCGCGGCAGAAACCCACTGAAATCAGGTTCAGAGGCGCTGTGGCCTCGTGCTATCCTCCGTATTCCATGGGGGCCGAAGGGGTCGTCACCAACACGTCTCGCAGGCCGAATTAACGGAAAGAACGCCGGTGTCGCATTCAGACGAACAATTGCAGTCGGTGCTGGAAACGCTCGAGGGGTGCCGCAGGGTTCTCAACGCGTGCGACAGCCGTGAGTCGGCCGAGCTGCTGTCGATTGTCATCCTCGACGTCAGGATGAAACTCAAAGGAATTGACAGTGCCGAACTCAAGGCACTGTGCGACGAAATGTTGCGGAGCGCTGCGAGCGAGCCGCCGTCCCCTTCCAAGCAGACGCAGGACCAGCCCCGGCGTCCGCTGCTCCGCGTGGTGAAGTAGCCACGCCGCCGAATCTCGCTTTTTGGCGAGGTTTGTGCGCGTCCCGATGCCGCACCTGTGATCGCAGGCGGCATCGGGAGGAGCCCCGGTTTGGTGCGCCTCTGTTGCGCATTCTCCGGCATCGGTTACACCAGAGCCGGTTCGGCTCCTGGCCGCGCGCATTCCCGGCGCGCCGCACCGGTGCCTGAGATGGCTCAGACGGCATCATGCAAAATGTTTCGATCCCGGCGGCGCTGATTGCCGGCCTCGTCAGCTTCCTCTCGCCCTGCGTCCTGCCCCTGGTCCCGCCCTATCTGATCTACCTGACGGGCGCCACGATCGAGCATGTCGAGAGCGACGAGCCGGGCTCGGCCTCCAAGCGCGCGATCATGATGTCGGCGCTCCTGTTCGTGCTCGGCTTCTCCACGGTGTTCGTCGCCCTCGGCGCCAGCGCCTCGCTGATCGGCGGGCTGATCCGTGCCTGGTCGGCGGAGCTGTCGATCCTCGCCGGCATCGTCATCATCATCATGGGCCTGCACTTCCTCGGACTGACCCGCATCGGCCTGTTGATGCGCGAGGGACGGCTGCCGATCCCCAAGCCGGTCGGCCTGTGGGGCGCCTATATCATGGGGCTCGCCTTCGCCTTCGGCTGGACGCCCTGCATCGGCCCGATCCTCGCTGCGATCCTGTCGATCGCCGCCGCTGAGGCAACGGTAACAAAGGGTGCCGGCCTACTCGCGGTCTATTCCGCTGGCCTCGGCATTCCCTTCCTGATCGCTGCGCTGATGATCGAGCAGTTCTCCGCGCTGTTCGCGCGCATGAAGGGCCATCTCGTCAATGTCGAGCGCGCCATGGGCGTCCTGATGGTGATCACCGGCATCGGCTTTCTCACCGGCGCGGTCTCGAATGTGAGCATCTGGCTGCTGGAGACGTTTCCGGCGCTGCAGACCATCGGGTAGGGCGCAATCCGGAAAATGCCGGCGCGCTGATCGCGCCGGCCTCGTCGTGTGCAACCGCTCAGGGTTTGAACACGTAGCCCGGCGAGATCGCCGCCGTCTCCGGGATCGGCGGCAGATCGGCGAACAGTTCGGGACGATCCTTCATGACCTTGAGAATGTGCTTCGGCTCGATATGCGCATTAACGTCGAAGGTCGATTTGAGGATGCCGAGGCGGGAGAGCCGATCCTCGGCGCTCCACAGCGCGCGGTAATTGTTCGCCGACAGCCGGCGGTCCGCCTGCTGGATGTTGAACTGCATCGCAGCCTCGGCGACGTCCTGCTTCAGCCCCGGAATCCAGCGCGTGGCGACTTGCGCCGCCTGCTTCGGGTTCTTGCGCATCCATTGATCGGCTTCGGAGACCGCGGCGAGGAATTTCTCGATGGTCTCGCCGTTGGCCTGCACCCAGGGGCGAAGCGCGACGTTGAATCCGATATAGGAGATCACGTCGCCGCCCCTGATGATCTCGACCGCGCCGGGCACATCCTTGCCTGCAACGATCGGCCAGGGATCCCAGCCCGAGAACGCGTCGATGCCCTTGGCGAGCAGGGCGACGGTCATGTCCGGCGGCGGCGTGTTGACCAGCGTCACGTCATCCGGCTTCAGCCCGGCCTTCTCCAGCGTCGCCAGGATGTAGAGGTGATTGATCGTGCCGAAGGAGGCCGCGATCTTCTTGCCCTTGAGCGTCGACAGGTCACCCTTGACGATGCCTGAACCTTCACGCGCGATGATCGCCATGGTGGCGTCGGAGCCGGCCTTGGTGGCGTTGCCGCTGTAATTGCCGAGTGCGACAAGGTCCATGCCGCGCAGCACGGCGCCGATCATGGGCACGCCGACCTGCACGATCTCGCTCTCGCCGGCCTGCAATGCGTTCAGCGCGTCGACGCCGGTCGCGTAGGGGCGTGCGATCGTGACATCGAGCCCATACTTCTCGAAGAAGCCGCGCTCGAGTGCGATCGGCAGGCCGATCTGGTCGATGCCGGTGACCATGCCGGCCTTGAGTTTCGTCGGGGTCTGGGCGCTCGCCGGCACCATGCCGGCCAAGAGCGCGATTCCGAGCAGCAAGAGTCGTTTCATATTCTCAGCCTCCCTCTTTTATCGGCCCCACCGCCGTCACCCAATAGGGGCGGGCGACGGCGTTGAGGTCCGTTCGTTTGACACCGCGTAGTTCGATCGAATGCTCGTCCGTTCCCGAGACGCGTCCATATTGCTGGAATGCGAGCACGTGGAAGCGCTCCGGCGTGAACGGCAGCTCGATCTGCACGTTCACTTTTTCCGAGGTTCCCGTGAGCTCCGGCGAGATCTTTCCCGGCGCGGCGACCGTCAACCAGAGTTGACAGCGCCCATGCGGCAATCGCGCCGAGCACGATGCGGCCCCTGGGCGAGCGCAGGGCGTCGGAAGCGATGCTCATGCCGCGCGCACCATCTGAAGCACGCGCGTCGAGAGCTGCTTGAAGTGGTCGTCCTTGACGAGGTCGTCCCAGACGCGGGGACGCGGCAGGTCGACCGCGATCTCGTCGAGCACGCGTCCCTTCGACAGCACGACCACGCGGTTGGCGAGAAACACCGCTTCCGGCACGTCATGGGTGATGAAGATCACCGTCGGCTTGCGCTCCTGCCAGATCCGGGTCAGCTCTTCCTGGAGCGTCATGCGCGTCTGCGCGTCGACGCTGGCGAACGGTTCGTCCATCAGCAGGACGTCGGGATTGTTGGCGAGCGCGCGCACCACGCCGACGCGCTGCTGCATGCCGCCGGAGAGCTCGTTGGGATAGCGGTGCGCCGCATGCGACAGCCCCGCCAGCGCGAGATATTCGCGCGCGATGCGGTCGCGCTCGGCCTTCGGAACGCCCCGCATCTTCGGGCCGAAGCCGACATTGTCGAGCACCGTCTTCCAGGGAAACAGCGCGAACGACTGGAACACGACGCCACGCTCGGGGCCGGGCCCGTGCACCGGCTTGCCGTCGAGCAGGATGTCCCCCTTCGAATAGGGGATGAAGCCGGCGATCATGTTGAGGATCGTCGTCTTGCCGCAGCCGGACGGGCCGACCACCGAGATGAACTCGCCGGGTTCGACGTCCAGCGAGACGTCGTGAACGGCGGTGACATGCGCGCCTGCGTAAGGATCGAAATAAGTCTTGCCGAGATTGCGCAGCGAAAGCGTCTTCATGATGTCACCAATCCCCAGCGTTGGCCGGTCACGCGCTCGAGCGGCGCGAGGACCCAGGCGTCCACGATGTACCAGAGCAATCCGAGAATGATCATGCCAAGCAGAATCTCGACGGTGGAGCCGGCGCGGCGGGCATCGAACATCATGAAGCCGATGCCCGATGTGCCGACGATCATCTCGACTGCAATCAGCGCGCGCCAGCCATAACCGAGGCCGTTGCGCAGGCCCGTGATGATGTTGGGCAGCGCGCCCGGCAGCGTCACCTCCCAGAGCACCCGTGCGCGCGAGGCACCGAGGCTCAGGGCGGCGCGCGCGAGGTCGCGCGGCACGGATTCGACCCCGAGCACGGTGTTGAGCACGACCGGGAACAGCACAGTGTAGACGATGACGAAGGTCATCGTCGTCAGTCCGAAGCCGAACCAGATCAAGAGGATCGGCAGCCAGGCGATGTCGCCGATCGCCTGGAAGAACAGCAGCACCGGCCAGCAGATCCGGTGCGCCCAGCGGCTCGTGCCGATCAGGATGCCCAAGGGAATGCCGAGCGCCATGCCGAGGGCGGCGCCGGTCGCGAGCCGGATCAGGCTGTCCTGGAGATAGTCGGGCAGGATCCCCTTGTAGGTGAGCTTGAAGAACGCGCGTACTACGTCGGCGGGGCCCGGGAAGAACGCGCGCGGAAACACCCCGGCCTCGCTGACCGCGGTCCACAGCGCGAGCACCGGGATGAAGGGAATGATGGCGGCGATCCCCGGCCAGCGCCGGGTCAGGCGGGTGTAGCCGCCCCAGATTTGCAGCAGCAGGTTCATGCGCGCCTCACCAAGCCCCAGCGTTCGATGGTCGCCCGTTCCAGCGGGACCAGCAGCAGACGGTCGATCAGTAGCCAGAGCACGCCGATCACGATCATGCCGAACACGATCACCTCGGTGCGGTAGAAGTCGCGCGCCACGAACAGCATGTAGCCGAGCCCGACATTGGTCGCGATCATCTCGGCGGCGATCAGGCCGCGCCACGCAAAGCCCAGGCCGGTGCGGATGCCGGTGACGATGTTGGGCAGCGCGCCCGGCAGCAGCACTTCGGTCAGTAGCGCCCAGCGGCCGGCGCCGAGCGAGGCGGCAGCATTGCGCAGCGTGTGTGGAATGGTCCTGACGCCGAGCAGGGTGTTGTAGGCGACGACGAAGAACACGGCGTTGAAGATCACGAAGACGATCGCGCCGAAGCCGTAGCCGAACCACAAGGTTGCGATCGGGATCCAGGCGATGCCGGCGAGCACCGAGAAGAAGCGGAATAATGGCGTGAGAAAAGCCGCCACCGTCGGGCTCACGCCCATGGCGATGCCGAGCGGTACGGCGGTGGCGATGCCAATCAGCGTGCCGAGGCCGACGCGAAGCAGGCTGGCGCCGACATGGGCGAACAGCGTGCCGTCGCGGATCGACTCCATGGCGGCCGCGCCGACCGCACCGACCGAGGGAAACACGCGCGGATTGACGTTGAACAGCGGGACCACGATCGCCCAGATCGCCACCAGCGCAAGCAGCGGTGCGACGAACATCGCAGCGCCCGCCAGCGAATTGACGCTGCGGATCAATCGCGACGATCGACCTTTCAGACTGCCCGTCACCTGCATTTGACCTCCCTGACGTTCAGCTATGCCTGTGCCGGCATTTCACGCTGATCATTCCTAACATCGTCGCCGTGTCTCGCGCGATCGCGGTTGCCCGTCGGTTGCCACGACCGCGACCTCGGGCGGAGCGAGGATGTGGGACGAGCCCTTCCTGTCATGGTCCACGACGTTGCCTCCTGCTCTTGACGCTCGACGTCCTGGTCGCGCGCACGGCCGATCCGTCCGTTTTCCGAGTTGCCGCGGCGATGACTGTCTTCCGGTTCGAGAGCTTCAACCGGGTGTAGCCGAGCAGGCGTTCCATCGCGGCGCGCGCCTTCTCCGGGTTGGCGCTCTCGATGGCCCGCGCCGCCGCCACGTGGTTCGGCAAATTGTCCTTGAACCAGCCGCCGGGGCTTCCGACGGCAACGGTGAAGACGGTGCTCAGGATGGTGTCGATCGCGCTGCGAAAGCCCTGCAGTACCGGGTTGTGGGTCGCATCCAGGATGGCAAGATGAAAGGCCTTGTCGGCCGCCAGGGCACTGGCCTGGTCCTTTGCGGTCTGCATGGCGGCCAAGGCCGTATCGATCCGCCAGCGGTCGTTCCTGGTCGCGCGTTCGGCCGCAAGCGCTGCGGCTGCAGGCTCGATGATCGAGCGCACCTCCTGGATTGCCAGCAGGAGGTCGCGATCCGGTTCGTCCTGGCCGACGAGCCAGCTCAGCACGTCGCGATCGAGCAGGCTCCATTCGTGGCGCGGCAGCACTTGCGTGCCGTGGCGCGGCCGCACGCTGACGAGGCCCTTTGCGGCGAGCGTCTTGATCGCCTCGCGCACCACGCCGCGCCCGACGCCGAAACGGGCTTCGAGTTCCGGCTCCGGCGGCAGGGTGGTGCCGACGGGAATGAGATCCTGGGCGATCTCGCGGCCAAGCGTCGTCAGCACGGCGCGGATGCGGCCGGGCTTGATCAGTTTGTCGGCTGGGCTCGGCCGCGCTCTTGCCACCGGTTTGTTTCTCCCCGCCGGCCTGTCCCGGCCGGTTCATTTGTCCTGGCTGCCGCCGGCAGCTTCACATTCATCCGATGTTTAACATCGGATGATTGCGTGGGGCGAGCGCAATTGTCGCAGGATGCGTCGTATTGCGCTGCGATATGGCCCGGGCCCGGAGCGGCTACCGCGCCTCGTCCAACGTACAGACCACCGTGCAGACCACGCCGCGCGGCAGGAAGTCGACGGTGGCCTCGCCGCCGAGCTGGTCGCGTGCGCTGCGCTCGATCAGGCGCGAGCCGAAGCCGCGCTGTACCGGCGCGGTCACCGGCGGTCCGCCGATCTCGGTCCAGATCAGGCGCAGCCGCGGTTTCGGAGCATCGGCGACGATCTCCCAGTCCAGCGTCACCCGGCCGGTCTCGTTGGACAGCGCGCCATATTTCGCGGCGTTGGTGGCGATCTCGTGCACGATCATCGACAGCACGACGGCGAGCCGCGGCGACAGCGGTACGGCGGGTCCGGCCATGCGGATGCGGTCGGGACTGTTCATCAGGAACGGCTGAAGCGCGCGGGCGATCACCTCCCGCAGCTCGGAGCCCGCCCATTTCTCCTGGCTCAGCAAATTATGCGCTTCGGCCAGTGCGCCAAGCCGTCCCTCGAATTTCATCCGCTCGTCCCGGCTGGCGCTGCGGAAGGTCTGCACGGCGATCGCCTGCATCAAGGCAAGCGTGTTCTTGACGCGATGGTTGAGCTCATCGATCAGGAGATTGTGCAGCATCTCGCCGCGCGCGATCGTGGTCGCCATCCTGACCGCGAAGGTCAGGCCGGTCAGCAGCAGGATGCCGCCGATCAGGCTGGTGATCGCGATGTTGCGCCAGAGCGGCGCGATCAGCGAGCTTTCGTCGACGCCGGCGGCGATCGTCCAGCCCGTCAGCCGCGAGCGTGTGTAGGCCGCGGCCAGAGCGACGCCGTCGAGTGACACCGTCGGGAGCGATGCCTCGCTGCGGCGAAACATCTCGGCATAGAGCGAGGGCGAGGCGCGCTTGCCAAAAGTCTCGCTGGGGTTCGGCGCGCGCGCAAACACGATGCCCTTGGTGTCGAGCAGAGTCACGGTCCAGAGCGGGTCGGGCCGTTGCTTCTCCACCAGCTCCTGAAAGATACTGATCGGCGGGCTGAAGCAGAGGTCGTAGATCACCTCGCCGTCGCGGAACACCGGAACCTCGACGGTGAGCACCTGCCGCCCGTTGATCGCGCCGGTGAACAGGTCGGAATATTGCGGCGACCTGGTCGCAAAGACCTTTTCGATGATCTCGAGATGGCCGCGTGGCGGCAGGCTTGCGGTGTCTTCCGTTGCGGAGGAGAACAGCAGCCGGCCCTTGCGATCGGAGATCAGCACCAACCCGCCCTTGCCATATTGGTCGACGAAGCCGAGCGCGATGCGGCGGAAGTTCTGGAAGTCGTCGTTACGCAGCGAATTCGTCAGTGCAAGGACTTGCAAGCCGCCGGTCATCCGCTGCACCTCGGAGTCGAGCACGAGGCGCATGCTACGCACGTTCTCCAGCACCCGGCGGGTCGCGTCGCTTCGATCCTGTTTGTAATTGTAGAGCACAATGCCAACCGCAAAGACGATCAGCGGCAACATCGTTCCCGTCACCAGAAGAGCGAGCCGGACCGGCAGGGTGAGCTTTGACAAACGCGGGCGTCCCGGTTCCGGCGCAGCGGCGCCGGATTATGATTTTGGGCAGACCATACGTGCGGGACTTGCGCGGCGCCATGTTTTTCGCAGATGGCGAGCAACGAGATGTTGCAGCGCAGTCCGGGATACCCGCACTTCAGCTCATGCGGAGTGCGGTCAGGAGTGGCGATCCGGGCCTCTCAATGCGGGTTAAGTCCGGGTTGGCGACCGCCTTCAAGACGGCCGCCTCACGACTTGATCAATCGATTTCCTGAACCACTGTGCGCGAGCCTGGGTCCACAAGCATCACGCGATCGCCGGAATACACGTAGCGATACTTGGTGAGCGAGGGACCCCAATCGGACGGCACGGCCTCCAGCTCGACGTCGCCCGGCACGGTCGCGCCGACGATGATCTTTTCCTTTGTCGTGATCGGGCGAAGGTGATGCTCGGTGACGTAGGATTTGATCCTGGTCCGGTATTGCGGCTCGATCTGAACCGTTGCCGCGTGATCGGTTCCGGTGGTGGTCACCACGGTGGATTGCGCGAAGTGAAGGTCTGCACGTCAAACTGAGGAGGATGACAAATGCCAGTATTGATCTTGTGGGCTGTGCGGGCGAGCGGGTCCGTGCGGGCAGCGCACAGGTCCGCTCTTGGTCCGCCTCCTCCGGGAGTGCGACTGTGCCCATACAGCCCGCCCGCGCCGGCAGGGGCGCGAGTTGCAGTGCAACAGGTGGTGGGCGCTTAGCCCTGCGACGAAGAGTACCTCCAGCGCGCGCGAAATGACTTCCGTCCCGCCGACGTTTTTCATACCCTTCCCCTTCGCAAGCCGGATACCGGCTGCGCTCACGGCCCGGCGACAGGGCCGGAGCATCAAAGGGAGGGGAGACGATGAAGCGAAGGTCATTTCTCGCTGGTATCGGTGCGACCACTGCGGCGGCTACGATTGGGATGCCGTCGATCCTCAGGGCGCAAGCGCCGATCTCGCTGAACGGCGCGGTCCAGTTCAACGACGACCACGCCTTCAACCGGGCACTGCTCCGGTTCGAGGAGCTGGTGAAGAAGTATTACGGCAAGCCCGTCAACTTCACCCTGCACAGGAACTCCTCGCTCGGCCTCGAGAAGCAGTATTTCGAGTACATGTCGCAGGGCAAGGCGGTCGATTACGGCATCGTCTCGCCGGCTCACATGTCGACCTTCGCCAAGGCGGCCCCCTTCATCGACGCGCCCTTCGTGTTCAAGGGCATCGAGCACATGAACAAGGTCGTCGAGGCCAACATCCTGGCGCCGATCGCTGACGAGGTCGCGGCGAAGGCCGAGGTCGTCCTGATCGGTTATGCCGGCGGCGGCATCCGCAACATCTTCGCCAACAAGCCGCTCAAGAATCTCGCCGATCTCAAGGGACTCAAGGTTCGCGTGCAGGGCGCGCCTATCTGGTCGAAGACCTTTGCGGCGGTCGGCATGAGCCCGACGGTGATCGCCTATAACGAGATCTACAACGCGATCCAGAACGGCGTGATATCGGCCGGCGAAAACGAGGCGGCCGGCGTCGAGGCGATGAAGTTCTACGAAGTCGCTCCGCATCTCAACCTGACCCAGCACGCCGTGTCGATCCGGCCGATCTGCTTCTCGGTGAAGACGCTGAAGACCCTGCCGAAGGAGTTGCAGGACGCGATCATGAAGGCCGGCAAGGAAGCCGGCGACTACGGCCGTCAGCTCGAGTCGAGCGAAGAGGTCGTCAAGCTCGACACGCTCGAGAAGGCCGGCAAGCTCAAGCGCGTTCCCTTCGAGGAGCGGGACGCCATGAAGAAGCTCGCCGACCCCGTGATGGCCACCTACGCCAAGGAAATCGGTGCGGAGGGCATTTTCGAGAAGATCAACGTCGTCTGAGGTCTTTGCGTCCGCCGACAGCATCTCCGGGCAAGCCCCGCTTCTTGCCCGGAGCTGGCGGATGAGCTGCTGCACGGAGCCCCAATGTCTGAAATGCCCGTCCCGTCCACACCGTCGCTGTGGCGTCGCGTCTCGGCGGCCTATGCGAAGCTGCTGGAATTCCTGCTGGCCGTCTGCGTCGGCGTCCTGGTTGTTCCGGTCACGCTGCAAATCATCTCACGCTACACTCCCTTCATTCCGTCCTACATCTGGACGGAGGAGATGGCCCGCTTCCTGTTCGTCTGGACGATCATGATCGGGGCCATGGTCGGCGTGCGCGAAGCGCAGCATTTCGAGGTCGATGTGTGGCCCGATTTGTCGCGGCGGTCGGAGGCTGCAGTGCGAATCCTCGCGCGGCTCGGCATACTGGCGCTGGCGCTGGTGTTCGTATCGGCCGGCCTCGAGTTCACTCGCTTCGCCTGGAACAGGACTTCGGAACTGGCCGATCTGCCGCTTTGGCTGATTCACGTCGCCTGGCCCGTTGCCGGAGTCACGTGGATCGTCTTCGCGGGTGAACAGATCGTCGATGAAATGCGCATTCTGGTTGGGGCAGGGCGATGAGCGGCAATGTACTCTCTGCCGGACAGGCCGCGATGGTGCTGTTCGGGGTTTTCATCGGCCTGCTCATCGTGCGCGTGCCGGTGGCCTTCGCGCTCGGCCTTGCCTGCGTGCCGATCCTGCTGATCGAGCCGCATCTGTCGCTGATGACGCTCGCGCAGGAGACCTTCAATGCGTACAATTCTTTCATCCTGCTGGCGGTGCCGTTCTTCCTGCTGACGGCGAACCTGATGAGCATCGGCGGCATCACCGACCGCCTGGTGGCGCTGTCGCGCTCGATGGTCGGTCACTGGCCGGGGTCGCTGGCGCAAATCAACGTCGTGCTGTCGGTGTTTTTTGCCGGCATCTCCGGCTCCTCGACCGCCGATGCGGCGAGCCAGTCAAAGATCTTCATCGATGCGCAGACCAAGGAGGGCTACGACCTCTCGTTCTCCATTGCCATCACGGCGGTGTCGGCGGTTCTGGCGGTAATCATCCCGCCGTCGATCCTGATGATCGTCTGGGGCGGGCTGATCTCGACCTCGATTGCGGCGATGTATCTGGCTGGCATCGTGCCGGGCCTGCTGATCGCGGGTGCGCAGATGGCGACGGTGCATGTCTACGCGGTGCGCCGCGGCTACCCGACCTATCCGAAGGCAAGCTGGGTCGAGATGCGATGCGCCATCTGGCGGTCGATACCGGCCATGATGACGCCGTTCATCATCGTTGGCGGCATCCTGCTCGGCTGGTTCACCGCGACCGAGTCCGCCTGTGTTGCGGTGCTCTATTCTGTCGTGCTCTCAGCATTCTTCTATCGCGAGACGGGTCTACGCGAATTGTACAAGGCGTTGCTCGATACCGGGCGCCTCGCCGGCGTGGCACTGTTCTGCGTCGGCACCGCAAGTGCGTTTGGCTGGCTGCTCGCCTACTACAAGATCCCTCAGGAACTGCTGGCCAATGTCTCGACATGGGGCATGGGCGCTGTTGCGGCCGGCTTCTTCATCTCCTTCTGCTTTCTGGTGGTCGGCTGCTTTCTCGACGCCATCCCTGCCATCATCATCGTCGGCACGGTGCTGGAGCCGCTCGCCAAGTCGGTCGATCTCCATCCGGTCCAATTCGCGATCATCTCCATCGTGTCGCTGGCCTTCGGACTGGTGACGCCGCCCTACGGTCTGTGTCTGATGATCGCCTGCTCGATCGCGGGCGTGCGGCTGCGCTATGCGCTGAAGGACACGGTCATCATGCTGATTCCGATGCTGCTCGTGCTCGCGGCAGTCATCGTCTGGCCCAGCGTGTCGCTGTTCCTGCCGCGTCTGATCGTGCCGGAGATGCTTAAATGAGCGTCTGATGGCGCGATCCCGCGGCGGTGGGCCGCGGGATCGGTTGGATTGGTTACAGATTGCTCTCGGTGATCGCGGCGTAGACCATGCTGCGCAGCTCGCGCCGGATCGGGTAGGCGCTCGACGGCAGCACCTGCGTCATGAAGATCGCGACCAGCTCTTCGGCCGGATCGATCCAGAACGAGGTCGTGGCCGCGCCGCCCCAATTGTATTCGCCGGGGCTGCCGGCGATCAGCGTTTCGGACGGGCGCATGGTCACCGCGAAGCCGAGGCCGAAGCCGATGCCGTTATAGGTGGCCTCGGAGAACAGCGAGCGCGACACTTCGGGCAGGGCGCCGCCGCCCGGAATGTGGTTGCTGGTCATCAGCGCCAGCGTCTTCGGCCCGATCAGCCTGACGCCGCCGAGCTCGCCGCCGTTGAGAAGCGCGCGGCAGAAGGTGAGATAGTCGGCGACCGTCGAACAGAGGCCGCCGCCGCCGGAGATGAACGAGGGCGGGGTGAGGAATGAGCTCGTTGCGGGGTCGTCCTGAAGCGTCAGGCCCTCGCGCCGCTGGCCGGCATGGAAGGTCATGCCGCCGCCGGGGTCGGCCGAGTAGCAGGCGGCGAACCGGTGGGCCTTGGAAGCAGGCACGTGGAAATCGGTGTCGGTCATGCCGAGCGGGTCGAGAATGCGTTGCTTCAGGAATTGCTCGAAGGGGATTCCGGAGATCTTGCCGATGAGATAGCCGAGCACGTCGGTCGAGACCGAATAGTTCCAGGCCTCGCCCGGCGAGAACTCCAGCGGGATTTTTGCGAGGCTCTCGATCATGGTCTGGAGCGTGCCTGACTTCTCGACCTCGCCGATTTTCTCGGCGCGGTAGGCGGCATCGACATTGGAGCGTTGCTGGAAGCCGTAGGTGAGGCCGGAGGTGTGGCGCAGGAGGTCGACGATCAGCATCGGCCGGGACGGCGGACGGGTCAGGAAGGCCGGCGAAGTGCCGGCGACGAACACGCCGAGATCCTTCCATTCCGGAATGAATTTGGCGACGGGTTCGTCGATCGCGACCAGGCCTTCCTCGACCAGCATCATGAAGGCGACGCTGGTGAGCGGCTTGGTCATGGAATAGATGCGGTAGATGGTGTCGTCCTTGACCGCCAGCTTGCGCTCGACGTCGGCAAAGCCTTGAACCGAGCTGTGCGCGACCTTGCCGCGGCGGTAGACCAGAAGATGCGTGCCCGGGAAGCGGCCGGCATCGATGTACCGGTTCTTCAGATGCGCATCGATGCGGTCGAGCGCGGCCTTGGACATGCCGACGGATTCGGGCGAGGCGGGGGTGGGGGCGAGCATCAGTTCCTCCGGGCAGTTTTGTCGGTCCGTTGATAGCCAAATGATGGCCCCATTCCAAGCCGCTCGCGCTTAACGCGAGCGGGCCGGCTGGTGTAGGCTGGCCCCTGGAACGCCTCCAGGCCCCCCCGGGGCCAATGAGAAAACGCAGGGCAAACCATCATGACCCAGTTCAACGAGACTGATCTCACCCAGGCCGTCGTCAAAAGCTTCGACAGCACGCCCGATCCGCGCGCGAAATTCCTGCTCCAGGAATTGGTGAAGTCGCTGCACGATTACGTGAGCAAGACGGGTCTCACTTTCGAAGAATGGGACTACGCCATCGATTTCCTGACCCGCACCGGGCAGAAATGCACCGACACCCGCCAGGAGTTCATCCTGCTGTCCGACGTGCTCGGTGTCTCCATGCTGGTCGACGCGGTCAACCATCGCGACCGCGAGGGCGCCACCCAGACAACCGTGCTCGGCCCGTTCTATGTCGGCGAGCACAAGGTGACCGCGCACGGCACCGACATCTCGCCGAACAATCAAACCGGCGAGCGGATGTTCGTGCAGAGCCGCGTTACCGATCTCAAGGGCAAGCCGCTGGCCAATGTCCCCGTCGACGTCTGGCATGCCGATGACGACGGCTTCTACGATTCCCAGAAGCCGAACTATGACGAGGTCGGCGCTTCGGCGCGGGCGCGCTTCATCACCGATGACGACGGCCGCTTCTTCTTCCGTACCATCTTGCCGTGCAGCTATCCGATCCCGACCGATGGCCCGGTCGGCGAGATGATCATGCAGACCAAGCGTCATCCGATGCGCCCGGCGCATGTGCACTTCCTGGTCAACGCGAAGGGATACGAGCCGCTGATCACGCACGTCTTCATGGACGGCGACAAATATCTGGATTCCGACGTGGTGTTCGGGGTCAAGGATGATCTCGTCGCCAAGGTCGAGCCGCGCAACGATCCCGCGATGCCTGACGGCTCCAAGGCGGACGGTCAGTGGCATTTGATGAGCTATGAATTCCACCTCAAGCCCGGTGGCGGCATGGCGCCGACGCCGCTTGGTGTGAAGGCTGTGGAGCGGGCCTGATGGCCCGCCGGGATGCTGCGGCACTCCGGGCGCGTACGACGTCCGCTGTGTTTCCGATAGCGGCACAATAACGGACCTCAGCGTTCGGAGTTGGGCCATCCACGGAAGTCGTCAACCTACCAGCGATTAAGCCGGCACTTGGTCGACTGATCCCGAGTCACCACCCAAGTCTACCTAGGTATGGTCACTTCATACCTGCGCGCGATGGCGCCGACCAGGTGCTTGGTGGTACCGATGCATCCAGAGTGAAAAGCAACGGAACCGGTCTGCGAGCCGGCAGTTGCGGGACAAGGCCGGCGGCGTAGCGCCCGCCGGCCCTTCTCCCGAACTAACCGGCGCTTTGCTGCTCAATTGCTGCTGATTGCCATGGTTGGTGCAGAGAGTACGCCATGAGAAACATCGCCGATCTCCTGATGCGGTTCTGGCAGGGAAGCCGACCCGCGTCCAATACTCAGATTGCGGCTATCGCTGAAAACCAGGATCGATCCAGCATGGCTGATTTTGTCAGGATCCTGCAGGCCTACGATCAAGCCCCGTAGGGCCGACCGCGTCTGTCCGTGATACGGATGTCAGGCAAACAAAACTCAAGACGCGGCCTCACCGCTAGATGGGCCCGTCAGCGACGCGGATCTTGAAGTCTCGGAATTCGGCCGGTGCGCGCACGATGCGTTGCACGATCACCGATCAGGGTTTGGGACCCATTCCTCCGCGGTTGAGTCCCAATGATGGGTGTCGTCGAACTGTTTCCAGAGTGGCCGCCTTGACTTACTCTCACCGCTCTGTCGGTTTGCATTCGGTGCGCGGAGTTGGACGACGAGCGCCCCGGCCTTCATCACCCATTCGCGAGCGTTATATCGGGAGTTCCATTTGATTGCCGCGAGCATTGGATGCCTCCTTCAAAGCAAGAAGCCTTCGTCACTTTAGCTCGAGCCAAGACCTAAGGATGTAAACCACTTCACAGTTGGTCAACATCTTCGACATAGCCGCGGCCCATCTCACTACGCGGCGACCGCAAACTACGTTCGCTCGTTATTCCGGCCCCGGCATGGGTCACGTTGCCGCGCGATCAAAAGGCACGCGACGAAACGCAGCATTGTACTTGCGCGCGAAGGCGCGTCCTTTTGAGAAAGTGTATTCTATCGCTGATGGGCGGCGCTCGATAGAGGTCAGCGCATGCTTGAGCTTTGGAACAGCTGGTACGACACCCTGGCGTCAGTGGAGGCGCTTGCTACGGTCATCATCATTGTCCTAGTGGCTGCAGGCGCTATCACGCTGGCGGATAGTCGGCGCCGATGGACGCGTCCGACAAAGGATTGATCTGGGGAGAGCTCGATAAAGTTCCCGCATGACCGTCAAGAGTCGACGCTTCGGCCCTAGCGGGCGTGCAGCAGCGCCAGCAGCACGACGACGGCGCAGGCGAGAGCGGCCGAGGTCAGCTTCCAGAACATCAGCGGGCTGCGCTCCAATAGCGGCGTGATCCGCGTGTCCAGATAGGCCGGATTGGGCGTACGAAGCTCGAAGACGAATTCGGACAGGTCCTCGTGCCGCTTGTAGGGATCGGGATGAAGCGCGCGGCGGAGCGCGCCGTCGATCCAGGCCGGCACGCTGCGGTCGTCGTCCGCGGAGCGATATTTGAGCTTCCGCACGTCCGCCTTACGCCGGATCCTGGCAATTTGGGCGCCGTAGGGAAGCTTTCCCGTCAGCATCTGGTAGCAGATCACCGCCAGCGAAAACATGTCGGAGCGCGGCGAGCCGCCTTGCCCGAGAAAATACTCCGGCGCCGTATACTGGACCGTGCCCAGGATTTCGTCGGCCTCGTCCCGTGGCGCGGCCTCCGCGACGCCCGCGACCCTGACCGATCCGAAGTCGATGATCTTCGCGGTGCCGGTCTTGTCGATCAGGATGTTGTCGGGCCTGAGATCCTGATGCAGCATCTCCATGCGGTGGAAGGCGCGCAGGCCCGCGGCGATCTGCTCAATGATGCCACGCACCGTCTCGAGATCGGGGCGCGGATTGTCGGTCATCCACTGTTTCAGGGTCTGCCCCTCGACGAACTCGGTCGCGACATAGAGATAATTGCGGCGCCGCGACTGTGACAGCGGCTTCAGCACGTGCGGGCTGTCGATCCGGCGCGCGATCCACTCCTCCATCAGGAAGCGCTTGAGATAGGCGGCATTGTCGCGCAAATCGACCGACGGCAGCTTGAGCGCGACCGGCTCCTCGGTCTCGACATCGACGGCGAGATAGATGTGGCTGCGGCTGCTGCCGTGGATCTCGCGGACGATGCGGTAGCCGTCGAACATCGCGCGCGGCTCTGGCAGCGGCGGCAGCGGCAATTGTGAGGTCTGATTGAAGATGCCGGCCGGCTCGCGCTGCGGCACCGCGTCGATGCGGATAATCTGGACGGTGATGTTGTCGTCGCTGCCGCGCCGGTAGGCCTCCTCGACGATCGCCTTGGCCGCTCCGTCGAGCTCGCTTGCGTGCTCGTTCAGCGCGCTCGTGATGAAGCGCGCGTCGACGAATTCGTAGGCGCCGTCGGTCGCCAGCAGGAACGTGTCGCCGGCCTCGACCTCGAACGCCAGGTAGTCGATCTCGAGCTGCGGATTGATGCCGAGCGCGCGGCCGAGATAGGTCTGCTCCGACGACACGATGATCCGGTGGTCGTCGGTCAGTTGCTCGAGCGCCTTGCCGGCGACGCGGTAGATGCGGCAGTCGCCGACATGGAAGATGTGCGCGGTGGTCGCCTTGATGACCATGGCGCTCAGCGTGCAGACATAGCCCTTGTCGCGGTCATAGGCGTATTGGCTCTTGCGCGTCTGCGCGTGCAGCCAGGAATTGGTCGCATCCAGCACGCGGCGGGCGGACGTCTTCACCGTCCAGGATTCCGACGTGCAGTAATAGTCCATCAGGAAGCTCTTGACCGCCGACTCGCTGGCGATCTGGCTCACCGTGCTAGAGGAGATGCCGTCGGCGAGGACCGCCGCGATGCCCTTCAGGCCGAGCAGCGGCTCCTCCGGAATCAGGACGCCGTGGAAATCCTGGTTGACCGGCTTGCGGCCCTTGTCGGAGTGCTGGCCGACCGAGATCAGTAGTCCGCGGGTCATCGTCATCACCAGGAGAGGGGAGCCTCACCCTGCTCGGGCGAGGCTCCCCTGTCGAGACGTGTTTGATCAGGCCGCAACGCGGGGCTTCGCGGCCTTGTCGGCCTGCCGCTTCGGCAGGGTCATGACGTGCGTGGCGTAAAGGGTCATGCCGGTGAAGGCGAGGCCGCCGACGAGGTTGCCGAGCACAGTCGGGATCTCGTTCCAGATCAGATAGTCCAGGATCGAGAACTTTGCGCCGAGCAGCAGGCCGGACGGGAACAGGAACATGTTCACGACGGAATGCTCGAACACCATGTAGAAGAACACCAGGATCGGCATCCACATCGCGATGACCTTGCCGGGGACCGAGGTCGAGATCATGGCGCCGACGACGCCGGTCGAGACCATCCAGTTGCAGAGCATGCCGCGCATGAACAGCGTGGCCATGCCGGCCGCACCGTGCGCGGCGTAGCCGAGCGTCCGGCTCTCGCCGATGATTCCGATGGCGGTGCCGACCTTGTCCGGCGGCTGCGTGAAGCCGAAGGTGGTGACGAAGGCCATCATGAAGGCGACCGTGAACGCGCCGGCGAAATTACCGATGAAGACGAGGCCCCAGTTGCGCAGCACGCCGCCGATCGTGACGCCAGGACGCTTGTCGATCAGGGCAAGCGGCGAGAGCACGAACACGCCGGTCAGGAGGTCGAAGCCGAGGAGGTACAACATGACGAAGCCGACGGGAAACAAGAGCGCGCCGACCAGCGGCTGACCCGTGTTGACGTTGATCGTGACGGCGAACCATGCGGCGAGCGTGAGGATGGCGCCGGCCATGTAGGCGCGGATGATGGTATCCCGGGTGGACATGAAGATCTTGGACTCGCCCGCATCCACCATCTTGGTGACGAATTCCGAAGGCGCGAGATACGACATCAATGGTTCCTTTTGCTTCGTAAGAGAGATCGACGCGCCCGGGAGCGCGGCTGCAACGTCATGGGCCGTGCCGGCTGGCCTGCCGCGCACGAGGGCTGTGGAATGTCTGGAAGCCTTGGGAATCGCGTCACGAGGACTAAAGCCAGGAACGGCCGCGAGGCAGTTGAGCTTCCGGATGCAGCCGCCAGAGGCTGCACAATGCGGCGAGCCGCAGTCTTCGTTGACGTTCATAGAGAAGCAAGTTGCGTGCCGCGCCGTCCGGCAAGAAAAATATAGTCACATCAATAACATGGATCCGGGCCCGATCCGGCGTCACAGCACTTGACGGCCTGTTGCTTGATCGGTTGCACAAGGTTTGTGCGCCGCACAAGAATTAAGCAGGCCGCAACTTTCGCATGCGGGTTGGACCTGCGACAGTCGCGTGCAGTCTCTTTAATGTACTGATATATAATAAGTTTTCGCTGTGACGGGCTTGGCATGAAGCTTGTATAGTTCCATGCCGACGCCATTGAAGCCGTCCCGCGAGACTTCTCATCCGACTTGCCGACGCCACCAGACGGGGGTCTCCCCGTCGTGCGTTCGCATGCGCCAAAGACGGCGCCGCCGGACGGACGGGCTGCTCGTGTGCACTGACGCCATCAATTCTGCAACGACGCAAAGGACGATACAGCCTATGACCAAGCGCACCCGCCGGCCCTCGGAGAGTGGCCTCAGCCGCCGTCAATTGTTGAAGGCCACCGGCTCGACCGCCGCACTTCTCGCCGCCGCAAAACTGAATTTCCCCGCCGGCGCTTTCGCGCAGGATTCAGGCCCCGAGGTAAAGGGTGCCAAGCTCGGCTTCATCGCGCTGAGCGATGCCGGCCCACTCTTCGTCGCCAAGGACAAGGGCCTGTTCGCCAAATACGGCATGCCCGACACCGACGTGCAGAAGCAGGCCTCCTGGGGCACCACGCGCGACAATCTCGTGCTCGGCTCCGAAGGCAACGGCATCGACGGCGCGCACATCCTGACCCCGATGCCTTACCTGATCTCGGCCGGCAAGGTGACGCAGAACAACCAGCCGACGCCGATGTACATACTGGCGCGGCTCAACCTCGACAGTCAGTGCATTTCGGTCGCCAACGAATATGCCGATCTCAAGCTCGGCGTCGACGCATCGCCGTTCAAGGCGGCGCTGGAGAAGAAGAAAGCCTCCGGCAAGGCCGTGAAGGCCGCGATGACCTTCCCCGGCGGCACGCATGATCTCTGGATCCGCTATTGGCTCGCCGCCGGTGGCATCGATCCCGACAAGGACATCGAGACCATCGTGGTGCCGCCGCCGCAGATGGTGGCCAACATGAAGGTCGGCACCATGGACTGCTTCTGCGTTGGCGAGCCCTGGAATCTGCAGCTGATCAATCAGAAGATCGGCTACACCGCGGTCAACACCGGCGAGCTCTGGAACAAGCATCCGGAAAAGTCCTTCGGCATGCGCGCCGCCTTCGTCGACAAATATCCGAAGGCCGCCAAGGCGCTGCTGATGGCGGTGATGGAAGCCCAGCAATGGGCCGACAAGGCCGAGAACAAGGCCGAGCTCGCCGCCATCATGGGCAAACGGCAGTGGATGAACTGCCCGGTCGAGGACGTGCTCGATCGCAGCGCCGGCAAGTTCGACTACGGCATCCCCGGCAAGGTGGTCGAAAACTCGCCGCACATCATGAAGTACTGGCGCGACTTCGCTTCTTACCCGTTCCAGAGCCACGACCTCTGGTTCCTCACCGAGGACATCCGCTGGGGCAAGTACGAGCCTGGCTTCGACACCAAGGCGCTGATCGCCAAGGTCAATCGCGAGGACATGTGGCGCGATGCGGCCAAGACTCTGGGCGTCGCCGCCGCGGAAATTCCAACCTCCACCTCGCGTGGCAAGGAGACCTTCTTCGACGGCAAGGTGTTCGATCCCGAAAATCCGGCAGCCTATCTGAAGTCGCTCGCGATCAAGCGCGTCGAAGTCTGATGGAGCCTGCGGCCGCCGTCAGGCGGCCGCTTCGTCCTTTGAAGTCGGAGAGGGATTTTCGATGAACATGCCTGCCACCAAGATTGAGCTTGAGATCGCGTCGCCTGCGGCCGTTGCCGCGCCGGTCGTCGCGCTGACGCCGAAGCGCCCGCCGCGCACGGAAGCCTATGCACGGATGGCGCGGGAAACTGCCGTGCGCGTGATCCCACCGCTGGTCGTGATCGCGCTTTTGACGCTGGTCTGGGAACTGGTCTGCCGCCGCGCCGGCTCGGCGCTGCCGCCGCCGTCGAAAGTATTCAAGGACACCAAGGAGCTGATCCTCGATCCGTTCTTCGACCATGGCGGCATCGACAAGGGCCTGTTCTGGCATCTGTCCGCCAGTCTGCAGCGCGTTGCCCTGGGCTATTCGCTCTCGGCGATCGCCGGCATCGCGCTCGGCGTCCTGGTCGGACAGTCGGTCTGGGCCATGCGCGGGCTCGATCCGCTATTCCAGGTGCTGCGCACGATTCCGCCGCTGGCCTGGTTGCCGCTGTCGCTCGCGGCCTTCCGCGACGGTCAGCCCTCGGCGATCTTCGTCATCTTCATCACCTCGATCTGGCCGATCATCATCAACACTGCGGTCGGCATCCGCAACATCCCGCAGGACTATCGCAACGTCGCCGCGGTGGTGCAGCTCAATCCGCTGGAATTCTTCGCCAAGATCATGATCCCGGCGGCCGCGCCCTACATCTTCACCGGCCTTCGCATCGGCATCGGCCTGTCGTGGCTGGCGATCGTTGCGGCGGAAATGCTGATCGGCGGTGTTGGCATCGGTTTCTTCATCTGGGACGCCTGGAACTCCTCGCATATCAGCGAGATCATCCTGGCGCTGTTCTATGTCGGCATCGTCGGCTTCGTGCTGGACCGCGTGATCGCGGGCCTCGGCAAGGTCGTCACCCGCGGCACCGCGCTGAACTGAGAGGAGAGGGTACATGACCGCCTATCTGAAGCTCGACCACATCGACAAGGTCTTCACCCGCGGTGCCGCCACCACGGAGGTGCTAAAGGAGATCAATCTCACGATCGAGAAGGGCGAATACGTCTCGATCATCGGCCATTCCGGCTGCGGCAAGTCGACCCTGCTCAACATCATCGCGGGGCTGACCAACGCCACCACCGGCGGCGTGCTGCTGGAGAATCGCGAGGTCAACTCGCCGGGGCCCGACCGCGCCGTGGTGTTCCAGAACCACAGCCTGCTGCCGTGGCTCACCGTGTACGAGAACGTCAGGCTCGGCGTCGACAAGGTCTTTGCCAGGACCAAGTCCCGTGCCGAGCGCGACGCCTGGGTCATGCACAATCTCAATCTGGTGCAGATGGCCCATGCCAAGGACAAGCGTCCTTCCGAAATCTCCGGCGGCATGAAACAGCGCGTCGGCATTGCGCGGGCGCTGGCGATGGAGCCGAAGGTGCTGCTGCTGGATGAGCCGTTCGGCGCGCTCGACGCACTGACCCGTGCTCACTTGCAGGACTCGGTGATGGCGCTGCATCAGAAGCTCGGCAACACCATTTTGATGATCACTCACGACGTCGACGAGGCCGTGCTGCTGTCCGACCGCATCGTGATGATGACCAATGGGCCGAGCGCGCGCATCGGCGAGGTGCTGGAGGTGCCGTTGGTGCGCCCGCGCAAGCGGCTCGAGCTCGCCACCAACACCACCTATCTGAAGTGCCGCCAGCGCGTGCTCGAATTCCTCTATGAGCGTCATCGCTTCGTCGAAGCCGCGTAACGAAGAGTTAACGCAAGCGGATGCCTGCGCACAAATAATCGACATCCCGCTCAATCCTTGTGCGTCGCACAAGGATTGAGCGAATCGCAAATTTTGCGTGCGAAAAAGCCCTGCAGAAATTTCTGGCAATACGAATAACGTCCTGAAATCCCTGTATTTCCAGCGTGCGCGCAACTGGCACGGAAATTGAAATGTCTTTGCGCGACGCCAACGACGACGTCCCTCAACATCATCAATCAGCATCGTGAACTCGCCACCGGGGTGAAGCCTCGGAGCGCGCCTCCATGTGAGGCAGAGCCTGCAACGACGCAGCGGTGAGCCTGGAAGGGATACTCAATGACGAAGAATCCTACTTGGATTTCAGACTGGCGCCCCGAAGATGAGGCGTTCTGGAATGCGACTGGCAAGACTATCGCGCGACGCAACCTGATCTGGTCGATCGTGGCCGAGCATATCGGCTTCTCGGTCTGGCTGATCTGGAGCATCGTCACCACCAAGCTGCCGCAGGCGGGCTTTCACTACTCGACCGACCAGCTGTTCCAGCTGATCGCGGTGCCGGGGCTGATCGGCGCCCTGATGCGCTTTCCCTACACTTTCGCGGTGACCACGTTCGGCGGCCGCAACTGGACCATCTTCAGCGCGGCGATCCTGTTCATTCCGACCTTGTCGCTTGCCTATTTCGTGAGCCAGCCCGATACGCCGTTCTGGCTGATGCTGCTGATCGCCTCGACCGCGGGTCTCGGCGGCGGCAACTTCGCCTCCAGCATGACCAACATCTCCTTCTTCTTCCCTGACCGGATGAAGGGCTGGGCGCTTGGCCTGAACGCGGCCGGCGGCAATATCGGCGTCTCCAGCGTGCAGCTCCTGACCCCGATCCTGATGACGCTCGCCGTCTTCAACCTGTTCCAGGCGACGCCGGTCGACGGCATCTTCCTGCAGAACGCCGGCCTGATGTGGGTGCTGCCGATCGCGATCGCGGTGTTCGGTGCCGTGTTCTTCATGAACAACCTGACCACGGCGAAGTCGTCGGTGAAGAACCAGCTTGCGATCGTCAAGCGCAAGCACACCTGGATCATGGCGTATCTCTATATTGGCACGTTCGGCTCGTTCATCGGCTATTCGGCTGCGTTTCCGCTGCTGATCAAGACCCAGTTCCCGCAAATCACGATTGCGATCGCGTTCCTGGGGCCGCTGGTCGGCTCGCTGTCGCGGCCGCTCGGCGGCTGGCTTGCCGACAAGATCGGTGGCTCGGTCATCACCTTCTGGAACTTCATCGTGATGGCGGGCGCAACGGTCGGCGTGCTCTACTTCGTCGGGCAGAAGGATTTCATCGGCTTCCTGTCGATGTTCCTGATCCTGTTCGTGACGACGGGCATCGGCAACGGGTCGACCTATCGCATGATCCCCTCGATCTTCCGCGAAGAGAACCTGTTTAAGGTGCGCGGCAAGGGCGATGCGGCGCGCGCGCTCGCGCTGAAGACAGCGAGCATCGAGAGTGGTGCGGCGGTCGGCTTCATCGGCGCGATCGGCGCCGTTGGCGGCTACCTGATCCCGACCGGTTTCGGCAAGTCGATCGCCCTGACCGGCGGCCCCCAGCTCGCGCTCGCGATCTATCTCGGCTTCTACGCCAGCTGCCTCGGCTTGACGTGGTGGTTCTACCTGCGTCGCGGCCCGCAGGGTGAGGGCGCGTCAAGCCTCGCGGAGGCGCGAGTCTGACACTTGGTACGAATCTCGCTTCTCCCCGTACGCGGGGAGAAGCATTGCCCGACAGTTTGACCATGAACCTGGTTCGCAATGGCGCGCACCAAGGCAAACCCAACAGGCAGGAGAACATCATGACGCCAGAACAGATCACCCTCATCCAGCAGAGCTTCGCCAAGGTTGCGCCGATTTCGCAAGCTGCCTCCGTGTTGTTCTACGATCGTCTGTTCGAAGTGGCGCCGTCCGTGCGTGCGATGTTCCCTGAAGACATGACCGAGCAGCGCAAGAAGCTGATGGGCATGCTCGCCGCCGTCGTCAGCGGCCTGTCGAACCTGGAGACGATTCTTCCCGTGGCCTCCGCGCTCGCCAAGCGCCACGTCGCCTACGGCGCCACCGCCGAGCACTACCCCGTGGTCGGCGCGACCCTGCTGTGGACCCTTGAGAAGGGTCTTGGCGACGCCTGGACGCCGGAATTGGCAAACGCCTGGACCGACGCTTACGGCGTGCTGTCCGGCTACATGATGTCCGAGGCCTATGGCGCGCAAGCGCAGGCCGCTGAATAGGAGATGCCTCGTGAGTGAACCGCTGGTCATCGTCGGTAACGGTATGGCAGCCGCGCGTCTGGTCGACGAGCTCGCCAAGTCCGCACTCGGCCGCTACGCGGTCGCCGTGATCGGCGAAGAGCCGCGGCTCGCTTACAATCGCGTGCTGCTTTCATCCGTGCTGGCCGGCGAGACCGGCTCGCACGAGATCGAGCTCCGGCCGGCGGACTGGTGGCGCCATCGCGGCGTCACGGTGCGCTACGGCTATCGCGTCACCGAGATCGACACCGGTCGCCGCGAGCTCAAGATCGAAGGCGAGGAGAGCATGGAATATTCCAAGCTCGTGCTCGCCACCGGATCGACGCCGCTGCGGCTGAATTTGCCGGGTGCCGATCTCGCCGGTGTGCACACGTTTCGCGATACGCGCGACGTCGACCTTTTGCTGACGCTGGCCGCTGCGAAGAAGCGCGTCGTCGTGGTCGGCGGCGGCCTGCTCGGGCTCGAGGCAGCCTACGGCCTTGCCAAGGCCGGTGCGCCGGTGACGCTGCTGCATTTGATGGACCGGCTGATGGAGCGTCAGCTCGATGGGCCGGCCGCCGACCTGCTCAAGACGCTGGTCGAGCGCAAGGGCATCCGCATCCTGCTCAATGCCTCGACCGCCCGCATCCATGGCGATGGTCATGTCGAGGCCGTCGAGCTTGCCGATGGCAGCCGCATCGAGGCCGATGCAGTGATCTTCGCCGCCGGGATCAAGCCGAACGTGGCGCTTGCCAAGGACGCCGGCATCGCGGTCAACCGCGGCATCGTCGTCAACGATGTGATGCAGACGGCATCGCCCGACATCTTCGCGCTCGGCGAATGCGCCGAGCATCGCGGCACCTGCTATGGCCTGGTCGAGCCCGCCTATGAGCAGGCGCGGGTGCTGGCACGGCATCTGGCCGGCCGGCCCGCCGCCTATCAGGGCAGCGTGGTCTCGACCAATTTGAAGGTCTCTGGCGTCAGCGTGTTCTCCGCCGGCGACTTCATGGGCGGGGAGGGCAGCGAGAGCCTGGTGCTGACCGACCGCAGGCGCGGCACCTACAAGAAGCTCGTGATCGCCGACGGCCGGCTCACTGGCGCGGTGCTGATCGGCGATACCGTCGATGCGCTCTGGTATCTCGAACTGATCCGCAATCGCGACAAGGTTGCGGCGATCCGCACCGACATGATGTTCGGCCGCGCGCTTGCGCGTTCTTCCGAGGCGGCTTGATAGAGCCGGCGTGACAAGGCAGCTTGATATGACGGCGATCGATCCCGCGCTTCGCACCACCAAGACGACCTGTCCCTATTGCGGCGTCGGTTGCGGCGTGCTGGCGACGCCGGACGGCAAGGGCGGTGCGGCGATCGCGGGCGACCCCGACCATCCCGCCAATTTCGGCCGGCTGTGCTCGAAAGGCTCAGCGCTCGGCGAGACCGTCGGGCTGGAAAGCCGCTTGCTCTATCCGATGATCCGCTGCAAGGGCGTGCTCGAACGCGTCGCCTGGAGCGATGCGCTCGATCATATCGCCCATCGCATGCAGCACATCGTGGCGCGCGACGGCGCCGACGCGGTCGCGTTCTATCTCTCCGGTCAGCTCCTCACCGAGGATTACTACGTCGCCAACAAGCTGATGAAGGGCTTTGTCGGCACGGCGAATGTCGACACCAATTCACGGCTCTGCATGTCGTCCTCGGTCGCCGGCCATCGCCGCGCTTTTGGCGCCGACACAGTCCCCGGCTGCTACGAGGATCTCGACCAGGCCGATCTGCTGGTCTTCGTCGGCTCGAACGCGGCCTGGTGCCATCCGGTGCTGTTCCAGCGCATGCTGAAGAACCGTGGGGAGCGCGGTGCGCGCATGATCGTGATCGACCCGCGCCGCACCGACACTGCCAGCGATGTCGATCTGTTCCTCGGCCTCAAGCCCGGCACCGATACCGCGCTGTTCTCCGGCCTGTTCGTCCATCTCGCTGACAATGGCGCGCTGGACCAGGATTACATCGCGCAGAACACGAGCGGTTTCGACGATGCGCTGGCGCGTGCGCGCAGCATCGCCGGCAGCGTCACTGCGACGGCGCTCGCGACGGGCCTCTCCGAGCAGGACGTCGCCACCTTCTTCAAGATGTTCCGCGACACGGACCGCGTCGTCACGCTGTATTCGCAGGGCGTCAACCAGTCGGCTCAGGGCACCGACAAGGTCAACGCGATCCTGAACTGTCACCTCGCGACGGGACGCATCGGCAAGCCCGGCGCCTCGCCGTTCTCGCTCACCGGCCAGCCCAACGCGATGGGCGGCCGCGAGGTCGGCGGTCTCGCCAATATGCTCGCCGCGCATATGGGCTTCACGCCGCCCGACATCGATCGTGTCAGGCGGTTCTGGAAGGCGCCGCGCATCGCCACCCATGAGGGCTTGAAGGCGGTGCAGCTGTTCGAGGCGATCCATCGCGGCGAGGTCAAGGCGCTCTGGGTGATGGGCACCAATCCCGCGGTGTCGCTGCCCGATGCGGACTTCGTGCGCGAGGCGTTGAATAAGCTCGAGCTGTTCGTGGTCTCCGAGAACGTGCTCTCCAACGACACGGTTGATGCCGGTCCGCATGTGCTGCTGCCGGCGCTCGCCTGGGGCGAGAAGTCGGGTACCGTGACCAATTCCGAGCGCCGCATCTCGCGCCAGCGCTCATTCCTGCCGGCTCCGGGAGAGGCGCGGCCGGACTGGTGGATCCTGAGCGAGACGGCAAAGCGTCTCGGCTTCGGCGACAGCTTCAACTACAAATCGGCGGCCGAGATTTTCCGCGAGCACGCCGCGCTCTCGGCGTTCGAGAACGACGGTAGCCGCGATTTCGACATCGGCGCGCTGACCTCGCTTTCGGACGAAGGCTTCGATGCCCTAAAGCCGGTACAGTGGCCGGTGCGTGAAGGCGGAGTGCCGAGCGATCGCTTCTTCGCGAGCGGCGGTTTCTTCACCAATGACGGCAAGGGCCGCTTCATTGCGCCGGAGGTGCCGTCGCTGCGCGGCGAGACCGGCGCCTCGCGCCCGCTCAGGCTCAATACCGGACGCATCCGCGACCAGTGGCACACCATGACGCGCACGGGTCTCAGCCAGCGGCTGGGCGCGCATCTGCCGGAACCCTTCGTCGAGATCCATCCTGATGATGCCGGCAAATACGGCATCGTTCACGACGGCTATGCCCGCGTTATCACCGATTACGGTCAGTGCATCCTGAAGGTCGTCGTTAGTGACAGCACTCAGCGTGGCACGTTGTTCGCGCCGATCCATTGGAGCGCGATGAATGCCTCGCATGGCCGCGTCGGAGCACTGGTTCAGTCCTTCACCGATCCGTTCTCGGGGCAGCCGGAATCCAAGGCGACGCCGGCCGCGATCGCGCCTTACGAATTCGTCTTCCGCGGCTTTGCGCTGGCGCGGAAGCAGCTCGATCTGCCGCCGAACCTGTTGTGGACCCGCGTCACGGTCACCGGCGGTTTCGGCTATCTCTTCGCCGACAACGCCGACCTTTCGCGCTGGCCGGCCTGGGTCGAGAGCATCGCCGGCGAGGACGTCGCCGACTATCGCGATTTCGGCGGCGGGGTCTATCGTGCGGCCTCGTTCGCGGGTGATCAAATCGAAACTTGCTTGTTCGTCGGTCCCGCGCATGACGCCGGCGATTGGGAGGTGGTGAAGAGCCTGTTCGTGGCCGACCACGTCAGCGACGAGCAGCGCCGCATGTTGCTGTCAGGCAAGTCCGGCGAGGGCGCCGCCTCGACCGGGCCGATCGTCTGCGCCTGCTTCGGTGTCGGCCGCGGCACCATCTGCGAGACCATCGCGGCCGGCGCGCGCTCGGCTGCCGAGATCGGCGCCAAGCTCAAGGCCGGCACCAATTGCGGCTCCTGCATTCCGGAGCTGAAACGCCTGATTGCAACGACGGACGTGGCACCGGTGAAGCACGCGAAGGTCGTCGCATAAGCTCGGCTGTCATCGCCCGGCTTGACCGGGCGATCCAGTACGCCGAGACATCTGTGATGAAGCGGTGAGGCCGCGGCGTACTGGATTCCCCGCTTTCGCGGGGAATGACAGTGAGAGCGAGGCGCCATGCCTCCGCCTCAATCGACGCGCCGTCGATTGTGCCCTATGCTGCGCGCTCCCCCTCAACACGTCCAAAACAACAATGATGTACCTGGAAACGCCGCCGCGCCTGATCGAGACGAAAATCTTCTCCACCATGCCCGAAAAGTTCCGCCGCAAGGGCGTGCGGACCGATTGGGCCGATGCCAACCGGCCGAATGTGCCGACCGACAGCTTCATCGAGGGGCCTTCCTTCGACAGGGACGGCAATCTCTACATCGTCGACATTCCCTTCGGCCGCATCTTTCGCATCGCGCCTGACGGTGAGTGGTCGCAGGTCGTCGAATATGAGGGCTGGCCGAACGGACTGAAGATCGCCGCGGACGGGCGCATCCTGGTGGCCGACTACAGGCACGGCATCATGGAGCTCGACGCCAAGGCTGGCCGCATCAAGCCCATCCTGACCGCGCGCAATTCGGAATCGTTTCGCGGCTGCAACGATCTGCATCTTGCTTCCAACGGCGACATCTATTTCACCGATCAGGGCCAGACCGGCCTGCACGACCCCAGCGGTCGCGTCTATCGTCTCGCATCGAATGGCCGGCTCGATTGCCTGGTCGACACCGGTATCAGCCCGAATGGCCTGGTGCTCGATCCCCCCGAAACCGTGCTGTTCGTCGCGATGACGCGCGACAACGCGGTGTGGCGGTTGCCGTTCATGAAGGACGGCAGTGTGTCCAAGGTCGGCCGCTTCTGCTCGCTGTTCGGCACCAGCGGTCCCGATGGCTTGACCATGGACGCCAGGGGCCGCCTGTTCGTCGGCCATGCCTCGCTCGGCCACGTCTTCGTGTTCGCGCCGAACGGCGAATTGCTCGCGCGGATCAAGTCGTGCGCGGGGCCGAATTGCACGAATGTGGCGATCGGTGGCGCCAACAAGGATCGTCTCTATATCACGGAGTCGTCGACCGGCAGCGTGCTGGTGGCTGATATCGGCGGATTGAACTCCTGAGCCTTGTGGCGGTTGCCTGAGCGGAAGAGCGACAGCGGAGACGAGCATGAACACAAACCCTTTCGGCAAGACCGGTGCCAACGTCTCCGTCATCGGGCAGGGCACCTGGTATCTCGACCATGGCGATCGCAAGCGCGCGATCGCGGCGCTCCAGCGCGGGCTCGATCTCGGCATGACGCACATCGACACCGCCGAAATGTATGGTGATGCGGAGCTCGTCATTGCGGATGCGATCGCGGGTCGCCGTGATGAAGTGTTCCTCGTCTCCAAGGTCTTGCCGAACAACGCGTCGCGCGGCGGAACCATCACCGCCTGCGAGCGTTCGCTGAAGCGGCTGAAGACCGACCGTCTCGATTGCTATCTCCTGCACTGGCGCGGTTCCTATCCGCTCGAAGACACCGTGGCCGCGTTCGAGGAGCTGGTGAAATCAGGCAAGATCAAATCCTGGGGCGTTTCCAATTTCGACGCCGACGATCTCGACGAGATTCTCGATGTCGCCGGCGAGGATCGTATCGCCTGCAATCAGGTGCTCTATCATCTGAAGGAACGCGCGATCGAGCACGCGGTGATTCCGTGGTGCGAGCGGCATGGTGTTTCCGTGGTCGCCTATTCCCCGTTCGGTCATGACGATTTCCCTGATGCACGCAGCAAGGGCGGTGCCGTGCTGGCGCGCATCGCAGAGGCTCGTCGCGTGACGCCGCGTCAGGTCGCGCTCAGCTTCCTTACCCGTGCGACTACGGTGTTCGCGATTCCGAAGGCCTCGTCTGCCGAACATGCCGGCGAGAATGCGGCGGCCGGTGATCTCGTGCTGACGAAAGACGAGATTTCGGCGTTAGATGCGGCGTTTCCGCGCGGGGCGAAGCCGCGCAGCCTGCCCATGCTGTAACGCACAAACGGCCATTATTAACGGAGCATTGACGCGCGCGGCGGCTCGCGCATATCGGCATCCTGTTTTCGGAAGTTGTGAACGCGCCGCATTTGTCGTTTTTTACAACCGTTCTCGATTCGCATTTTCCCGGGTTCCAGCCGTGACACCGCCGCCCGCCGCAGCCGCAAGGCTCGACAGTATTCCCATGCCCGTGCCGGAGAAGAAGCAGACGGCTCGCCGTGCGCCTGCGCGCGTCGACCATCCCTTCAAGGGCATTGCGCTGGTGCTGCTGTCGACGATCTTCCTCGGCTGCTCCGACACCACCGCGAAATATCTCTCGACCAGCCTGCCGTCGATCGAGATCACCTGGATCCGCTTCGTCACGTTCGCGCTGATGTTCACGCCGGTGATGCTGCCGGGCTCGCCGCTGCATGCGATGCGCACCGAGCGGCTCGGCCTGCAGCTGATGCGCGGCGCCGCGCTGCTCGGCTCCTCGCTGTTCTTCATCACCGGCCTGAGTTTCCTGCCCATCGCGGAAGCTTCCGCCACCGGCTTCGTTTCGCCGCTGTTCGTCACTGCGCTGTCGATCGTCTTCCTGAGCGAGAAAGTGGGCCTGCGACGCTGGATCGCGACCGGGATCGGCCTGACGGGCGTGCTGATCATCCTGCGGCCGGGCACCAGCGCGTTCCACGCCGCCGCGTTCTTCCCGATCATCTCGGCGTTCTGCTGGGCGGCGGCGCTGATCTTGACGCGCATGATGAGCGGACGTGAAGCCGTGCTCACCACGATGGCGTATTCCGCGCTCACGGGCGTTGCGATCCTTTCCGTGATGGTGCCGTTCGTCTGGGTCACGCCGACGTGGACCGCGATTGGCCTCGGCATCGTGATCGGCGTCGCCTCGACCGTCGGCCAGTGGATCATCGTGCTGGCCTATCGCTATGGCGATGCCTCGGTGCTGGCGCCGTTTTCCTACACCCAGTTGCTGTGGGTCAGCATTCTCGGCTTCTTCATCTTCGGCGAGGTCCCCGACCTCTGGACGGTCGTCGGTGCCGCCTTCATTGTCGCAAGCGGTCTCTACATCGCCCATCGCGAGCGTATCCGCCGCGCCCAGCTGCTGGTGCTGGAAGAGCGTTCCCCGAACCCCTGACGCAAGTTCGCGCGCCCCGTTACGTGCTATCAACGGCTCCAACAATACGGGAGGAGCCGGATGCGCGCTGCGATTTTCAGGAACGGTGAGATTGTCGTCGACAGGATGGCCGAGCCGAAGCCGGGCCCCGGCCATGTGCTGGTCAAGACGCTCGCCTGCGGCATCTGCGGCTCCGACCTGCATGCGCGCCAGCATGCGTCGCGGATGGTGGAGATGGCCAGGAAGACCGGTCGCACGCCGATGGATCTGTCGCGTGACGTCGTGTTCGGTCACGAATTCTGCTGCGAGATCGTCGATTACGGCCCCGGCGCGGAACGCAAGTTCAAACCGGGGACGCATGTCTGCTCGCTGCCCGCGCTGGTGACGCCGGATGGCATCAAGGGAATCGGCTACTCCAACGACTTCGTCGGCGGCTATGCGGAGCAGATGATTTTGAGCGAGCCGCTCCTGCTCGAAGTGCCCAACGGTCTTGCGCCGGAACATGCGGCGTTGACCGAGCCGCTCGCGGTCGGCATTCACGCCGTGGCAAAGGCCAATATCCGGGGCGGCGAAGTGCCGCTCGTCATCGGTTGCGGCCCTGTCGGGCTCGCGGTGATCGCGGCGCTGAAGATCAAGGGGCTGCACCCGATCGTCGCCGCCGACTATTCACCGGCGCGGCGCACGCTCGCGGCAAAGCTCGGCGCCGACGTCGTCGTCGATCCCAGGGTGTCGCAGCCCTATGCGACCTGGGCCGAGCACGCGCAGATGTCGGACGCCGAGAAGGCGGCGAGGCCGCCGTTCCAGGCCATGCTGCCGGCGCTGAAGCCCGCGATCATCTTCGAATGCGTCGGTGTGCCCGGCCTGTTGCAGCAGGTGTTCGAAGGTGCACCGCGTGACGCGCGCATCGTGGTGGTCGGTGTCTGCATGGAGACCGACAAGAGCGAACCCATGCTCGGCATCATGAAGGAGCTGAACGTCCAATACGTGCTCGGCTACACGCCGGACGAATTCGCAGGCTCACTGCGCCTGATCGCGGAAGGGCAGGTGGATGCGGCGGCGATGGTCACGGCCGAGGTCGGCATCGACGGCGTCGCCAAGGCGTTCGCCGATCTCGCCAATCCTGAAGCCCACACCAAGATCATCGTACAGCCGTGGCGGTGACGGTCTCGTAGGGTGGGCAAAGGCGCAAAGCGCCGTGCCCACCATCTTTCCCGATTCAAACGCAGATGGTGGGCACGCTTCGCTTTGCCCACCCTACGAGACCTGAGTCCATACCCATGCGGCCGAATTCGTTCGCCCCCGTCAATATTTCGCCGGCACGTACATCTCCGGCGGAACCGGGCCGCGCTGATAGTCGGGGTGGCGGACGCGCGGCGGCAGCATCACCGGCGCGCGAGCGACCTCCTGATACGGGATCTGGCTGAGGAGATGCGCGATGCAGTTAAGCCGCGCGCGCTTCTTGTCGACGGCATCGACGATCCACCACGGTGAGTCCGGCAGGTGCGTGTGCTCGAGCATCGTCTCCTTAGCCTTGGTGTATGCCTCCCAGCGGCTGCGCGCCTCGACGTCCATCGGGCTCAGCTTCCACTGCTTGAGCGGATCCTTGATGCGCATGGTGAAGCGGAACTGCTGCTCGTCGTCGGTGATCGAGAACCAGTATTTGACCAGGATGATACCGGAGCGGATCAGCATGCGCTCGAACTCGGGCACCGTCTTGAAGAATTCCTGGTACTCCTCCTCCGAGCAGAAGCCCATCACGCGCTCGACGCCGGCGCGGTTGTACCAGCTGCGGTCGAACAGCACGATCTCGCCGCCGGCCGGCAGGTGCGACACGTAGCGCTGGAAGTACCATTGCGTGCGCTCGCGCTCGCTCGGGGCGGGAAGCGCCGCGACGCGGCAGATGCGCGGATTGAGACGCTGGGTAATACGCTTGATGACGCCGCCCTTGCCGGCGGAGTCGCGGCCCTCGAACAGCACGACAACCTTCTTGCGCTCGCTTTGCACCCAGTCCTGCAGCTTGACCAGCTCGCCCTGGAGCCGCAGCAGCTCCCGGAAATAGAGCTTGCGATCGACCGTCGGACCCGGTGTGTCGGTTTCGTCCAGGAGCTCGTCGAGCCTCGTGTCATCGAGCTCCATCTCCAGCTCCTCGTCGAGGTCGTCGGCCATCTCCTGAATGATGCGCTCGCGCTTGGCGGTTTGGAAGGTGCGGTCGGATGCGGTCATGGGCTTCTTCTCTCGGCTAGGGTGCCAGTGTTACCAACGACCATCGGCGGGGTTTGTTGCGTCCATGTGACAGCCGCTCTGTCCTGCGGAGGCAGGTCACACCGGCAGCGCGATCGAATATTTCACCTGGCTCAGCGCAAAGCTGGACTCGATCGAGGCGATGCCGTCGAGCCGGGTCAGCTTGGTCTTCAGGAAGGTCTCGTAGGAGGCGAGGTCGGCCGCAACGACGCGGAGCAGATAGTCGCGGTTGCCGGTCATCAGATAGCATTCCAGCACCTCGTCCCATTTCGAGATCGCGCGCGCGAAGCGGTTGAGATCCTCCTCCTTCTGCCGCGCCAGCTTGATCGAGATGAAGACGCTGACATGCAGGCCGAGCGCCTTCTGATCCACGGTCGCAACATAGCGGCTGATGACGCCGCGCTCCTCCAGCAGCTTGACCCGGCGATGGCAGGGCGAGACCGAGAGCCCGACCTTGTCGGCGAGTTCCTGCATGGTCAGCCGGCTGTCGGCCTGAAGCAACGCGAGGATTTTGCGGTCGATGGCGTCGAGCTCTGGCATTGGGATAGGCCTTCAAATTTCCGGCGATTATTAGTATAGTATCCCAATATTGACGGGTATTGCGCGAAGAATTGAGAAGTTTGGCGCCTCCCACGGGCGTATCATCGCGCCACCTGTTCCCGGGAGCCTTGCCATGCCCGTCGATACCGCCCGCCTCGACACCTTGACCGCGCTGAGCCGCAAGGCGCTGTGGCTGTCGTCCTGGACCATCCACCACGCCAACCACATCCGCCTCAATGCCGACGGCTTGAAGGTCGGGGGACATCAGGCCTCGTCCGCCTCGCTCGCCACCATCATGTCGGCGCTGTATTTCCATGTGCTGCGCCCTGAGGATCGCGTCGCGGTGAAGCCGCATGCGAGCCCGGTGTTCCACGCCATCCAGTATCTGTTCGGCCGGCAGAGCCGCGAGAAGCTGGAGAACTTTCGCGGCTTCAAGGGCGCGCAGTCCTATCCCTCGCGGACCAAGGACGTCGACGACGTCGATTTCTCCACTGGTTCGGTCGGCCTCGGCGTCGCGCAGACGCTGTTCGCCTCGGTGGTGCAGGACTACGTCAAGGCGCATGGCTGGATGAAGGATCGCCGCGAAGGGCGGATGATTGCGCTCGTCGGCGATGCCGAGATGGACGAGGGCAACATTTTCGAGGCGCTCGCCGAGGGCTGGAAGCACGGCCTGCGCAACACCTGGTGGGTGGTCGACTATAACCGCCAGTCGCTCGATGCCGTCGTGCGCGAAGGGCTCTGGGAAAAGTTCGAGACCATGTTCCGCAATTTCGGCTGGGACGTCGTCATCGTGAAATACGGCCGCCTGATGCGCGAGGCCTTCGCCGAGCCCGGCGGCGAGGCGCTTAAAGCTTGGATCGACAATTGCCCGAATGCGCTCTACGCCGCGCTCTGCTTCCAGGGCGGCGCCGCGTTCCGCAAGCATCTGCATGACGAGATCGGCGACCAGGGCCCGATCACCAGGTTGATCGACAAGCGCAGCGACGACGAATTGCTGGCGCTGATGTCGAATCTCGGCGGCCACGACATGGCGAGCATGCTGGAGGCGTTCGAGTCCATCGATCACGACCGTCCGGTCTGCTTCATCGCCTACACCATCAAGGGCATCGGCCTGCCGTTCCAGGGTCACAAGGACAATCACGCCGGCCTGATGACGGTCGCGCAGATGGAGAAATATCGCGACAGCCAGAACATCCGGCCCGGTCACGAATGGGAGAAGTACGAAGGGCTCGCGCAATCCGCCGCCGAACTCGACGCGTTCCTCGCGCGCGTGCCGTTCAACCAGGACGGCCGCCGGCTGACCGCGCCCGTCGTCGAGGTGCCCCAGCAGCTCGCGTTCAAGCCGTCACCGCAGATGTCGACCCAGCAGGGCTTTGGCCTCGTGTTGAACGAGATCGCGCGCAGCGACGGTGAGTTGGCAAGGCGCATCGTCACGACCTCGCCCGACGTCACGGTGTCGACCAATCTCGGTCCGTGGGTCAACCGGCGCGGCCTGTTCGCGCGCGCCGAGAAGGCGGACTTATTCCGCAGCGAGAAAATTCCCTCCACGTTCAACTGGGACTTTTCGCCCAAGGGCCAGCATCTCGAGCTTGGAATTGCCGAGATGAACCTGTTCATCATGCTCTCGGCGCTTGGGCTGTCGCACCAGATCAACGGCGAGCGGCTGCTGCCGGTCGGCACGCTCTATGATCCCTTCATCGAGCGCGGGCTCGATGCGCTGAACTACGCCTGCTACCAGGACGCGCGCTTCATGGTGGCGGCGACGCCATCAGGCATCACGCTCGCGCCCGAGGGCGGCGCGCACCAGTCGATCGCGACGCCCCTGATCGGCATGGCACAGGACGGGCTCGCCTCGTTCGAGCCGGCCTTCGTCGACGAGCTCGCCGTGATCATGGCTTTCGGGTTTGAGCACATGCAGCGCGAAGCGGGCGAGGGCGGCTCGGTGTACCTGCGGCTGTCGACGCGCAGCATCGAGCAGGCGCAGCGGATCATGACGCCGGAGCTGCAGCAGGGCATCACCGACGGCGCTTATTGGCTGCGCAAGCCGGGCCCGAATGCCGAAGTCGTGATCGCCTATACCGGCGCGGTGGCACCTGAGGCGATCGAGGCGACCGGCTTCATCGGCGAGAGCCGGCGCGACATCGGCCTGCTCGCGATCACCTCGGCGGACCGCCTCCATGCGGGCTGGACCGCCGCGCGGAAATTGCGGCGGGATCGCCGCGGCGTGCAGCATCTCAGCCACATCGAAAAGCTGCTGGCGCCGCTGCCGCGCGACTGCGGCATCGTGACCGTGATCGACGGCCATCCGTCAGCACTCGGCTGGCTCGGCAGTGTCCGCGGCCACCGCGTCGAGGCGCTCGGCGTCGAGCAGTTCGGCCAGACCGGCACGATCGCGGACCTTTATCGGCACTACGGCATCGACGCGAACGCCATCATCGATGCGGCCGAAAGCCTCACTACCGGCGCGCCGGTGCTGCACCGGAAGATGGCGGTGTAGTCGAGGTAACCGGTCGCATGGGCCCCGGCTCTGCAGCGCACCGCTGCTCCGGACGATGCTTCGCATCGCCAGGATAGCGCTGCGCTGCGTCCGG
This sequence comes from Bradyrhizobium sp. CIR18, assembly GCF_014198295.1. Classification (NCBI taxonomy): domain Bacteria; kingdom Pseudomonadati; phylum Pseudomonadota; class Alphaproteobacteria; order Hyphomicrobiales; family Nitrobacteraceae; genus Bradyrhizobium; species Bradyrhizobium sp. CIR18. The sequence continues at coordinate 127,346 of NZ_JACIHF010000015.1, forward strand.
GGCAGGAGCCTGGTTGGACTCGCTCCAATCTCGTGTCCCGGACAAGGCGCGACATGAAATGTCGCGGCGCAGAGCCGGGACCCAGGCCGCTTGCCCCGCTCCGTCTCTCCGCCCATATTCCGCGCGTCCGCCGCAACGCTGGCCCCGCATATGGCGGGTTCAATTGCCGGCGCTTTCGTGCAAGGATGCCTGCCGAAACGCCCCCACGCCCCCAAGAAGAGGTTAACGATGGTCAATCGCATGCAATTCTACATCGACGGCGCCTGGGTCGATCCCGCCGTCAAGAAGTCCACCGCCGTGGTCAATCCCGCGACGGAAGAGGCGATGTACGAGGTTGCGCTGGGCTCCAAGGCCGACGTGGACAAGGCGGTTGCCGCCGCCAAGCGCGCCTTCGCAACCTTCTCCCAGACCAGCCGCGAGGAGCGCGTCGCGCTGCTCACCAAGGTCATCGAGGTCTACAAGGGCCGCCTCAAGGAGATCGGCGCGGCCGTCTCCGACGAGATGGGCGCACCACTGCCGATGGCGGAGAAGCTCCAGGCCGGCGCCGGCCTCGGCCATCTCATGACCACGCTCGACGTGCTCAAGAACTACCATTTCGAAGAGCCGGTCGGCACCGCCATGGTGCTGCGCGAGCCGATCGGTGTGGTCGGCATGATCACGCCCTGGAACTGGCCGCTCAACCAGATCGCCTGCAAGGTCGCGCCCGCGCTCGCCGCCGGCTGCACCATGATCCTGAAGCCGTCGGAGTTCACGCCGACCTCGGCGCTGATCTTCGCGGAAATCCTCCATGAAGCTGGCGTGCCCAAGGGCGTGTTCAACCTCGTCAACGGCCTCGGCCCCGAGGTCGGCGCCGCCATGAGCGAGCACCCCGATATCGACATGATCTCCTTCACCGGTTCGACCCGCGCCGGCATCGACGTGGCCAAGCGCGCCGCGCCGACCGTGAAGCGCGTCAGCCAGGAGCTCGGCGGCAAGTCGCCGAACGTCATCCTCGAAGGCGCCGACCTCACGAAGGCGGTGACCGGCGGCGTGATGCACATGTTCAACAACTCCGGCCAGTCCTGCAACGCGCCCTCGCGCATGATCGTGCCGCTGTCCAAGATGAAGGACGTCGCCGCGATCGCGAAGGCCGTCGCCGACAAGACCAAGGCCGGTGATCCCCGCGCCGAAGGCACCACCATCGGTCCCGTCGTCAACCGCGGCCAGTGGGACAAGATCCAGGGCCTGATCAAGAAGGGCATCGACGAGGGCGCAACGCTCGTCGCCGGCGGCCCGGGCCTACCCGAAGGCGTCAACAAGGGCTTCTATGTCCGCCCGACCATCTTCGCCGACGTCACCCCCGACATGACGATCGCGCGCGAAGAAATCTTCGGACCGGTGCTGACCATCATCGGCGCCAAGGACGAAGCCGAAGCCGTGCAGATCGCCAACGACACGCCGTATGGCCTTGCCGGCTACGTCACGGGTGCCTCGGTCGAAGACGCCAAGCGCGTCGGCCGCCAGATCCGCGCCGGCAACGTCAACCTCCAGGGCGTGCCGAACGACCGCACCGCGCCGTTCGGCGGCTACAAGCAGTCGGGCAACGGACGCGAGTGGGGCAAGTACGGCCTCGAGGACTTCCTCGAAGTGAAGGCCGTCGCCGGTTTCAACGCGGCGTAAGTTTTAGCGCGTGAACGAATGACGCCGGAGCGGGCAACCGCTCCGGCGTTTTTGTTTTGGGCGGCGTGTCGCGACAAGGCGAGGTGCCGTAGGGTGGGCAAAGGAGCGAAGCGACGTGCCCACCATCACGCCACAAGCGAGCAGTGGTGGGCACGCTTCGCTTTGCCCACCCTACGAGACCGTCATTTGTGGAGCGCCTATCCCCCCACCGCACCCTGCGTGTTCACATACAGCGCGTAGATCGACTGGCTCGCCGCCATGAACAGGCGGTTGCGCTTGACGCCGCCGAAGCAGAGATTGGCGCAGCGTTCGGGCAGGGCAATGCGGCCGATCATGACGCCGTCGGGCGCGAACACCACCACGCCGTCGAGCTCAGGATCTCCCATGCCCCAGCCGCACCAGAGATTGCCGTCGATGTCGCAACGCATGCCGTCCGGCGTGCCCGGACCTGCATCGATGTGGACGCGCTTGTTGGAAATCTCGGTGCCGTCAGCCGAGACGTCATAGGCGAGGATTTTTCGGTTTGGCACGCCGCGGGATTCCACGACATAGAGGATCTTCTCATCCGGCGAGAAGCACAGCCCGTTCGGCCCGAGCACCCCCTCGGCGACAATGGCCGCCTTGCGCGTCTCGGGATCGAGCCGGTAGACATTCGGCTCGATCTCGGGCTCGGCCTTGTAGCCCTCGTAATTGCCGAGCAGGCCGAAGGTCGGATCGGTGAACCAGATCGAGCCGTCCGATTTAACAACGACATCGTTCGGCGAGTTCAACCGCTTGCCGTTGAATTGATCCATCAGCACGGTGACGCTGCCGTCATACTCAGTGCGGGTCACGCGGCGCCCGCCATGCTCGCAGGTGACGAGCCGGCCCTGCCGGTCGCGCGTGTTGCCGTTGGCGAAGTTCGAAGGCTTGCGGAACACGGAGACCGCGCCGGTCTCCTCCTCCCATTTGACGATGCGCTGGTTCGGGATGTCGCTGCACAAGAGATAGCGCCCGTCGCCGAACCACACGGGACCCTCGGCCCAGCGCAGGCCGGTCGCCAGCCGCTCCACCGCGGACAGCTTCAGCCAGTATTTTTCGAAGCGGGGATCGAGTGCACGAATGGTCGGGTCGGGGTAATACGTCGCCGGCCGCCAGCCTGGCCGCTCCTGGGTGTGGGACGATGCCTCATTCATGTCGGTTCTCTCGTTTCGTTCCCTCTGGACAATGCTGCTATCATTAGAGACACGTGACCGCAAATCGGTCACCAACGGCGAGGGAAGACATGCCGCGTATTTTGATGACGGGAGCTTCGGGCGGAATCGGCACGAGCCTGCGAAGACTGCTGCCGCCGATCTATTCGGATCTCCTGCTGTCCGACATCAAGCCGCCGGCCGATCTCGGCGCGAACGAGAAGTTCAAGGCAGCGGACCTCGCCGATCTCGCGCAGTGCGAGGCGATCTGCGAGGGCGTCGACGGCATCATTCATTTCGGCGGCTATTCGGTCGAAGGCAACTGGGACCAGATCCTCCAGGCCAACATCATCGGCGGCTATAATCTGTTCGAGGCGGCCTACCGCAAGGGCGTCAAGCGCGTGGTGTTCGCCTCGTCGAACCACGCCGTCGGCTTCTATCCGCGCCACCACAAGATCGGCACCGACGTGACCCCGCGTCCCGATGGCCGCTATGGCGTCAGCAAGGTGTTCGGCGAGGCCGTTGGCGCGCTCTACGCCGACAAGCACGGGATGAAGGTGACGTGCCTGCGCATCGGCAATTTCGGCGACATGCCGCTCGACCAGCGCCGGCTCTCGATCTGGCTCAAGCCCGACGACCTCGTGCAGCTCTGCCGCATCGGGCTCGAGCATCCCGACATCCATTTCGAAATCTTCTACGGCGCCTCCCTCAACGAGCGCGCCTGGTGGGACAACAGCCGCGCCTACGAATTCGGCTACCGCCCCACGGGGCGCGCCGAGGATTTCCGCGAGCACGCGATGGCCGAGCAGGCCAAGCTGAAGCCGGATCCGGTCGGCGATTATTTCCAGGGCGGCACGTTCTGCAGCATGGAGTTCGATGCGGATCCGGACCGGATTATCGATTGGAATAAGCGGTAGCGCCTGTCGTCATGCTCGGGACAAACCCGGGCATGACGGTCCGTTGATCTAGATCAACCTTCCTCTCGTCGTCTGGCTCTCGATCTGTGCGATCGTAGTTCGACCGCCGGCAGCGAGAGCCACGACAATGAGAGTCAAATTGTCAGTCGTCGCGATGCTCGCGGCGATCTTGCCAGGGCCAACGCGAGCCGCGGCGCTCAGCGACGCCGAAGCGACGTTCCTCGACCAGATGGTCACGGCATCGGTGGTGCTCGAACAGCGATGCGACGGTTACGAGGTCGATGGCAGCGGCAGCGTCCAGCTCGGCGCCCGACTCCTTGGCAGTCCCGATGCGGCAATGGCGATGATCGACGCCTATGCCGCTGCCATCAAGGCCCGCGACGGCGTGAGCTACGATCCCGGCAAATTCCGTCCCGAGGTGTCGGATGCGGCCAGCAAGACATTCAGGCGTGTCCGGACGGACTTGATCAGGAACCCGAAAAGGGCCTGCGCCGATTATGGCGAGGCGAGCGTGGATCGCGGACTGTTGAGGCGGTATTGAACGGGTCTTCAGCATCGTTCCAACGGCAGCTCGATCGGTCTACGCGCTAGCCATCACCAATCCTCGCCAGATAATCCCTCTTGCTGAACTGCATATGATCGACACACAGCTGCGCCAGCGCCCAGCTGTCGCGTCCCCTGAGTAGCTCGATCATCATCTCGTGCTGGCGCCGCGATTGCGTGAGGCCTTCGTGGTCGGCGAGGTTCTTGGCGCGCATCGGCAGGGTCAGGTTCATGTAGTCCTGGAGCGAGCCCACCAGGTAGGGATTGCCGCAGGCCGAGAACAGCGCGAGGTGGAAGGCGTCATTGGCTTCGTGGATGCCGCGCAGATCCTGCGCATCGGCTCTCGCGCAATATTGCCGTTGCAGCGCGGAGAGCTCGTCGATCAGCGATCGCGGCGCGGGCAGCGGGATCATCAGCGCGGCCTGCCGCGTCAGCATCTCCCGGACCTCGTAGATCTGCCGGACTTCCTCGGCCGAGTAGAACCGCACGGTGGCGCCGACGTTCTTCTCGCGGCGGACGATGCCGCGGCGCTCGGCATCCACCAAGGCTTGGCGCACGAAGTGGCGCGAGGTGCCGTAGCGCGACATCAGCGCGTCCTCGGTGAGGCGCGCGCCGGGCGCGAGGCGGCCGAAGATGATGTCCTCCTCCAGCCGCGCGACGACGTCGTCCGGATCGTCGTGCCGGACCGGCATGCTGTCTGCGGTGCGAATGTCGGACATGCCCTCGGCCTCCCGGCGTCTGGCCGGCTCGCCCTGTGGAGCAGGGAAGGGACGGATTGTCAATAATTCGCGCCGGAGAGAGCGCCTTTTAGCGGAAAATGCGACAATATGGATCAAGCTTATTGACAATCGAGGGTCAGGCTGTACCACAATGGCAACTGAAGGGAGTGGCATGATGACGAGTGGTTTGCGCAAGGGTCTGACGAGCTATGGCGATGCCGGCTTCTCGCTGTTCCTGCGCAAGGCATTCATCAAGGCCATGGGCTATTCCGACGACGCGCTGGAGCGTCCGATCGTCGGCATCACCAATACCTATAGCGACTACAATCCCTGCCACGGCAACGTCCCGCAGATCATCGAAGCCGCCAAGCGCGGCGTGATGCTGTCGGGGGCGATGCCGTTCGTGTTTCCGACCATCTCGATCGCGGAGAGCTTTGCCCATCCGACCTCGATGTATCTGCGCAACCTGATGGCGATGGATACCGAGGAGATGATCCGGGCCCAGCCGATGGATTCGGTGATCGTGATCGGCGGCTGCGACAAGACCCTTCCGGCGCAGGTGATGGCGGCGATCAGCGCCGATTTGCCGACCGTGGTCATTCCGGTCGGTCCCATGGTGGTCGGCCATCACAAGGGCGAGGTGCTGGGCGCCTGCACCGATTGCCGCCGTCTATGGGGCAAGTATCGCGCCGGCGAAATCGACGATGTCGAAATCGAAGCAGTGAACGGCCGTCTCGCGCCGTCGGTCGGCACCTGCATGGTGATGGGCACGGCCTCCACCATGGCCTGCATGATCGAAGCCATGGGCCTGTCGCTGCCGATGAGTGCGACGATCCCGGCGCCGCATGCCGAGCGCTTTCGTCTGGCCGAGGCGAGCGGCAAGGTCGCCGCCGAGATGGCCAAGACCAAGGGGCCGAAGCCGAGCGAGCTTTTGACACCCGCATCTTTCAAGAACGCGCAGGTCGTGCTCCAGGCGATCGGTGGCTCCACCAACGGCCTGATCCATCTCACCGCGATGGCGCATCGCTCGCCGCACCGGCTCGATCTCGAGGTGTTCGACCAGATCGGCCGCGAGGTGCCGGTGCTGGTCGACCTCAAGCCGTCGGGCGAGCACTATATGGAGCATTTCCATCACGCCGGCGGCGTGCCGAAGCTGCTCGCGCAACTCGGCGACCTCGTCGATCTCGACGCCAAGACCATCTCGGGCCAGACGCTGCGCGATGTCGTCGCCAATGCCGAGGACGTGCCCGGTCAGGACGCCATTCGCTCGCGTGACAATCCGATTAAGAAAGAGGGCGGCCTTGCCGTGTTGCACGGCAACCTCGCGCCGCGCGGCGCGGTCATCAAGCAATCCGCGGCAAGTCCGAAGCTGTTGAAGCACACTGGGCGCGCGGTGGTGTTCGAATCCGTCGAGGACATGACCTTGCGGGTCGATGATCCCAATCTCGATGTCAGCGCCGACGACGTGCTGGTGCTGCGCAATGCCGGCCCCAAGGGCGCGCCGGGCATGCCGGAGGCCGGCTATCTGCCGATCCCGAAGAAGCTCGCGCGCGGCGGCACCAAGGACATGGTGCGCATTTCGGATGCGCGCATGAGCGGCACCGCGTTCGGCACCATCGTTCTGCACATCACTCCGGAATCCGCCGTTGGCGGGCCGCTGGCGCTGGTGAAGAACGGCGACAAGATCAGCCTGGATGTAGCCAAGCGCAGCATCGAGCTCTTGGTCGATGCGGCCGAGCTGGAGCGCCGGCGCGCTGCCTTGAAGCCGGCGGCTGCGCCCGATGAGGCGCGGCGCGGCTATGCCTGGCTGTTCAACGAAACCATCATGCAGGCCGACGAGGGCTGCGACTTCGACTTCATGCAAAGGACTGGGAAGACCGAGACAAGCTGACGAACGACGAGCGCTCAGACCGCACAAGCGGCGGGCGATAACATAGGGGGAAACGATGATTGCACGATCCATGCCAGGATTCTTACATGGGTTGGCGGCTGCGGCCGCCGTGCTGTTCGTGACCGGGGCGGGGGCGCAGGAGGTGAAGCATTATCGCTTCGCCTATGACCAGCCGCGCAACACCGGCTATTCCATCGCGGGCGACATCTTTGCCGAAAAGCTCAAGGAGTTGAGCAAAGGCACCATGATCATCGACCAGTATCCGGGCGCGCAGCTCGGGCAGGAGCCGCAGGTGCTCCAGCTCGTGAAAGCCGGAGACGTCGAATTCTCGATCATCTCCTCCGCCAACACCGCGACGATCTCGCCGCAGGCCGGCGTGATGTCGCTGCACTATTTGTTCCGTGACGAGAAGCACGTGGTCAAGGGGCTGGCCGATCCCCGCGTGTTTGAAGCGCTCAAGACGATGATCGACGAGACCACGCAGGGGCTGCACGTGATCGCGACCGGATCGCAGGGCGTGCGCCACATGTACGCCAGGAAGGAGATCCACAACGTCGGCGACATCAAGGGCGCAAAGGTCCGCGTGCAGGCGACCGCGACCGAGGACACCATGTTCCCGGCCTACGGTGCCCAGACCGTGCACATGCCGTTCGGCAGCGTTTACACCAGCTTGCAGACCGGGGTCGTCGACGTCGCCGAGAACAGCATCAACGTCTACCTCGTCAACAAGCATTACGAGGTGGCGCCGGTCCTCAACATCACCGAGCACGAGGCCAACAACGCGCTGGTGTTCATCTCCGACAAGCTCTGGCAGAGCCTGTCGGCCGAGCAGAAGGGCTGGGTACAGACGGCGGCCAACGAGATCAGCACCAAGGAGCCGGCGAAGGCGTTCGAGCTGGAGCGCACCGCCGCCGAAAAGCTGAAGAAGATGGGCGTGAAGGTCGTCGATAACGTCGACAAGAAGAGCTTTGTTGCGGTCGCCGACCCTATCTCGACAAGCTCGCCAAGGAGCTCGGGCCGCACGCCGAGAAGATCAAGGACTTGATCCGGTCAATCAATTAGGTCGCTTGCGGCCATCCTTCGAGACGCCCGCCTTGCGGCGGGCCCTCAGGATGAGGTCTCGTTTCGCGGCGAGATTTTAGACCCTCATGGTGAGGAGCCCGTGAAGCGGGCGTCTCGAACCATGCTGGCCGAGCGTGATCGGCAGCTTCCCAGCTGTCACATCCGATAGCTTTGGAACGGGGACTAATGGCCATCGCCGATAAACTGCTTGTGCATCGCCAACGCCACCTGAAATGGCGCTGGCTCGACTGGCTTGAGCTGGCGCTGATGATCCTCTGCGGCGTGCTCTGCTTCGGCTTCTCGCTGTCGGTCACCGCGGACATCGTCACCCGGACCATCGGTCATCCCTGGCTGTGGCTGCAGGAGGTCACCTCGACGCTGTTCATCTACGCGATCTTCATCGGCACGGCCGCTGCGACGCGCCGCAACGACCACCTCTATCTCACCGCGATCTCCGAGGCCTTGCACGGCACCTCGCGGCTGATCGTCGAGCTGATCATCCGCCTCGTCGTGCTCGGTGTCGCCTTCTGCCTGATCTGGTACGGCTATCAGAATTATCTGCGCGGCTTCGGCAGCTTTCGCCTGCCGTCAGGTACGCCGATCGCCTCGCTCTATGCGATCATCCCGCTGTCGGGCGTGCTGATCGGCCTGTTCACCATCGAGCAGCTGGTCAACGGGCTGCGCAACGGCTTCGATCATCCCGAGCCGCCAGAGGAGGATGGAACGCCCATCGTCACCGACGCGCAGGCGAGGGCGCAGCTATGAGCGCACCTGTTGTTCTGGCGTTGATGACGATCTGCTTCCTGTCGTTCGGCTATCTCGGCGTGCCCGTGCCGTTCTCGCTGATGGCCGGCGTTTTCATCGGCGCGATCCTGTCCGACGTTTCGCTCGCGGCCATCATCCAGAAGATCTTTGACGGCGTGGATTCCGAGGCGCTGCTGGCGATCCCGTTCTTCCTGCTGGTCGGCGAGCTCATGAGCTCGGCGAATGTGGTGGTGCGGATCGCGAACCTCTCGGTGTCGCTGGTCGGACATATCAGGGGCGGGCTGTCGCAGGTCGTCGTCGTCTTCAGCATGTTCTTCTCGGAGATGTCGGGCTCGACCACCGCCGACGTCGCCGTGATGAGCCGCGCGCTTGGCGGGCCGATGAAGCGAGAGGGTTACGAGCCGGCCTTCATCGCCGCCATCATTGCCTCCGCCTCGACCATTGCTGCGCTGGTGCCGCCGAGCATCACCGCCGTGGTCTATGGCGCGGTCGGCAACGTCTCGATCGCGGGCCTGTTCATGGCGGGCGTGGTGCCCGGCCTGATGATCGGCTTCGGTCTGATGCTTTATTGCTACTTCTTCGGCCCCTCCGGCCTGCGCAAGCCGCGCGCGCCGCTTCGGCAGGTGGTGTTCGCCGCCGGCGATGCGGCGCTGCCGCTGATGATCCCGGTGATCCTGCTCGGCGGCATCCTGACCGGCTGGTTCACGCCGACGGAAGCCGGCGTGGTCGCCGTGGTCTGGATCGTGCTGGTCGTGATCCCCGCGCTCAATCGCGGGCACATCAAGAGTATCCCTTACGATTTTTGCATTGCCGGACTGATCTTCTCGCTGCCGCTGGTCACCATCGGCGCGGCCAATGCCTTCGGCTGGATGCTCGCTTATCTGCGTGGGGCGAGCTACATCGCCGAAATCATCACCTCGATGGCAGGTAACGATCCGCATCTGATCATGCTGCTGATGGTGCTGCTCTTCACCGTGGTCGGCGATTTCATCGAACCGGTGCCGACCATCATCATCTTCATGCCGCTGGTCAACACACTGACGGAGGCGGGTGACATCAATAGCGTCCATATGGGCGTGGTGCTGATCGCCACGCTGGCCTTCGGCCTGATCACGCCGCCTTACGGGCTGGTGCTGCTGATGGCCTCGAAATTCGTCGGCATAAGTTTCGCGAAAGCGCTACGCGCTGCGTTGCCGATCTATCTGGTGTTCCTGGGGACGATCGCATTCGCGATCTACTTCCCGAGCGTGGTGCTGTGGCTGCCGCAGAAAGTGCTGCCGGAATCGGTCGGCTGCTTCAAGTCGCCGGCGGGGACGGGCTATATCTGTCCGAAGTAACGACTTGCTCGACGCGCCATTGCGCCTGCTCGCGCAGGTAACGGAACGGCGTGCCATGGCTATTCTTGAAGTAGCTGCCGCACAGCGCGTTGGCCATCCCCTGCATCACCGCGTCATGGCAGACGAACAGGAGATCGTCGCCGCGATGACGGTCGAGCCACGCCGAGACGCAAGCCAGCGACCGTTTCGTCATGGCGTCCCAGCTCTCGCCGTCGGCCGGCAGGATCGAGACGAGGCCCGTCGCCGACTTGACCCCGTGCTTGATCATGAGGTCGCGAACTGGCAGGCCTTCAAAGCTCCCGAAGTCGAACTCGATGATGCCGTCGTCAATCGCCAGCGGCACCGAGATCGCGGCCGCGATGATCTCGGCCGTTCGCGCCGCGCGGGCCAAGGGACTTGCGACGATGCGGCTGATGCCTGCGCCGCGCAGCATGTCCACCGCCTCGTGCGCCTGCCTGAGGCCGTCCTCGTTCAGCGGATTGTCGGTCCGCCCCTGGAATCGTCCCTCGCGATTCCAGTCGGTCGCGCCGTGGCGAAGGCCGTAGAACGTACGCGCTGGTGTCGTCACTTCGACTTGCTCGTGAATTTCTTCACGGCGCTGCGAAATTCCTCCGTGTTCATCGCCATGATAATCTTGTGCTCCTCGGCATCGAGCTGCTGCTTCACCGGCGTGGTGGCGGCCTGATAGACCAGCGATTTGGTGCCTGATATCGCCGCCGGCGGGTTCTGCGCCAGACGCTCCGCGAGTTTTCGTGTGGCCGCTTTCAGTTCGGCGGCCGGAACCGTCTTGGCGACGAGGCCCCATTCATAGGCCTGCTGCGCGGTAAAATTGTCCTCGGCGAGAAAGATCTGCAGCGCCCGGCGGGAGCCGACCGTGCCGACGATGCCGACCGTCGAGCCGCCGTCCGGCGACACCCCGATCTTGGCATAAGCCGGCGTGAATTTGGCGTCGTCCGCGGCGATGCAGAGATCGGTGACGAAGGCGAGGCCCATGCCGGCACCGGCGGCCGAGCCGTGAACGCTGGACAACGAGATTTTCGGCATGCGCCGGATGATTTCGATGAAGGCGTGATAGTGCTTCAGGAGCTCGCCGACAACAGGCGTCACCGTGCCCGCTTCGGCGGCGGCACCAATCGTCTGCAGATCGCCGCCCGCCGAGAACGCACGGCCTTCGCCTTCGAGCACGACGACCTTGATGTCGTCAGCGCCTTCGAGATAGGCCGCAAGCTGCTCTAGCTTCTGCGCGATGGCGAGATTGATGGAGTTGAACGCGGCGGGACGGTTAAGCGTGATGGTCGCGATCGGGCCGTCGATCCGCAGCAGGGCGGGATCATCGGGCTGGGAGATGGGAGCTGGCATCTGAGAGAGTCTCCGGCAGGAGGTGGTTGCTGCAACTAAATCGCAGAAGGGCAGGGGTGACAATCCCCGACCGCCGCCCTTGCGCGGGACGAAACGATAGGCTCAAATGGGGCTGCCTTTGCCAAGGGACGGACACGAGCGCCGGCTCCTCGTAAGGCCAGCAACCAAAATCAGCGAGAGAGGAGACGGCATGGGTCACGCTCGTGTCTTCCGGAAATGGGCTGTCCAATGAGCGACGGTCCGGTGATCATCGTCGGTGCCGGCCATGGCGGCTATCAGGTCGCGGCATCGCTGCGCCAGGCGGGCTTTTCGCAGCGCATTTGCCTGATCAATGACGAGGCGCATCTGCCCTATCAGCGGCCGCCTTTGTCCAAGGCCTATATCAAGGGCTCGGCCGGGCCGGAGAGCCTGATGTTCCGGCCGGAGAAATTTTATCAGGACCAGAAGATCGAGCTGATCGCGGGCCGTGCAGTGTCGATCGACCGCGCCGGCCACAAGGTGCTGCTCGCCTCGGGCGAGACGCTGGCCTACGGTCATCTCGTGCTGGCGACGGGCGCGCGCAACCGGCTGCTTGATCTGCCGAATGCGAATCTGCCCGACGTGAAGTATTTGCGCATCCTCGACGAGAGCGAGGCGCTGCGTGCGATCATGCCCTCGAAGTCACGGGTCGTGGTGATCGGCGCCGGCTTCATCGGCCTGGAATTCGCCGCCACCGCGCGGATCAAGGACCTCGAGGTCGACGTGCTCGAGCTCGCCCCGCGCGTGATGGCGCGGGCGGTGACGGCGGAGGTGTCGGAGTATTTTCAGGAACGCCATCGCGAGGCCGGTATCCGCGTCCATCTCGGCGTGCAGGCGACCTCGATCGAGGCAGAAGGCGGCAAGGTCACCGGGGTCTCCCTGAGCGACGGTCGGCATCTGCCCGCCGACCTCGTCGTGGTCGGCGTCGGTGTGCTGCCCAACATCGAGCTTGCCGCGGAAGCCGGGCTGCCGGTCGCCGCCGGGATCATTGTCGACGAATATCTTTCGACGGCTGACCCTGACATCTCCGCGATCGGCGATTGCGCACTGTTCGCAAGCCCGCGCTTCGGCGGATCGCTGCGGCTGGAATCGGTGCAGAACGCCACCGACCACGCCCGCTGCCTCGCCGCGCGACTGACCGGCGACCGCAAACCTTACGACAGCCATCCCTGGTTCTGGAGCGACCAGGGCGACGATAAGCTCCAGATCTCCGGCCTCACCACCGGCTACGACCGCGTCGTGCTGCGTGGCAGCGCCGCGAACAAGGCGTTTTCCGCGTTCTGCTACAAGGGTGAGACGCTGCTCGGCATCGAATCGATCAACCGCGCCGGCGATCACATGTTCGGCCGACGGTTGCAGGGCATGAATCGTTCGATCACGCCGGCGCAGGCCGCGGATGAAAGCTTCGATCTGAAGAGCGCGCTGGCGTGATCAGCCAGCGCGGAGCACAGCCGCCACTTCCGCAGCCGTCGGCATCGACGGCCCCGCGCCCATGCGCTGCACGCTGATCGAAGCGGCGGCGTTGGCGAAGGCGAGGGCGGCGCGCAAGGGCACACCGTCAGCCAGTTGCGCGGCGAGCGCGCCGACAAAACAATCACCGGCACCGGTGGTATCGATCGCCTTCACGGCACGCCCGGGCACGGCGGCCTCTTCGCGCCCCGCAAGCGCAAGCACGCCGCGCTTGCCGAGCGTGATGCAGATGGTCTGGTCCGCGCGCGCCTGAAGTATTCGCGCAACATCGAAGATCTTCGCGGCCTCGTCGCCGTCGGACAATTCCTCACCGGCGAGGAAGCCGAGCTCGGTCTCGTTCAGCACGAGGATGTCGACGAGCGCGAGCAGTTCACCGGACATCTTTTGCGCTGGCGCCGGGTTCAGCAAGGTCACGGCCCCGGCCTCGCGTGCGCGCCCAAAGAACGCGGCAATCGTCGGCAGCGGGATCTCGAACTGGCTGACCGCGACGTCACCCTTCGCCAGCGGCACGTCCGCGACGTCGTCCGCGCCGACCTGCGCATTGCTGCCGGGGATGACGACGATCGTATTGTCGGAGGCGGCGACGGTGATGATCGCAGTGCCAGTGTGGGTGTCGGCGTCGCGGACGGAGCCGAGATCAATGCCCTGATCGCCAAGAAACGTCCGCAACTCGGCCCCGAACGAATCCTTCCCCAATCGCCCGATCAACGTGGTCTTCGCGCCGAGCCGTGACGCCGCCACGGCCTGGTTCGCACCCTTGCCGCCTGGAAAATACAGCACCTCGCGGCCGGCGACGGTCTCGCCGATGCGCGGGTGGCGATCGGCGGTCGCCACCACATCCATGTTGATGCTGCCGGCGACGAAAACGCGCCCCATCTGGATCTAGACCCTGACCTCGAACTCGTGCCTGACCTTGGCGATGTCGACGAGCGTCGGCAAGCCGGCCTCGTTGCCGAGGCGCTGGATCTTGAAGGTCGAAGCGGCCCTGGCAAAATCAAAGTGCTCGCGCCAGCTTTTGCCGGGATGGGCGAGGTAGGAATAGACATAGGCGCCATGGAAGACGTCGCCGGCGCCGTTGGTATCGATCACGCGCTCGCGCGGAATCGGCATCGCCGGCATCACCTGCACCGCCCCTGTTTCGTCGTACCAGAGCAGGCCCTTCTCGCCCATGGTGATGCCGCCGATCTTGCAGCCGCGGCTCTTGAGATAGTCGAGCATCTTCTCCGGCGTCAGGTCCATCTGCTCGCACAGGCGCTCGGCCACGATGGCGACGTCGATATATTCCAGCAGCTCATGGGTGTTGGTGCGTAGGCCGCCGCCGTCGAGCGAGGTCAGGATGCCGGCCTCGCGGCAGACCTTGGCGTAGTGGATCGCGGCATCGGGCTGATGACCATCCACGTGCAGCGCGCGGCAGCCGCCGAGATTGAGCATCGGAAAGGGGTGGATGTGCTCGTCGTCGCGGCAGCGGACGATGGCGCGTTTGCCGTCCTTGGGCATGATGAAGGAGAGCGAGGACTGGTTGACCTTCCGCCCGTGCAGCGAGATCGCGTATTTCGCGCACATGTCCTGGAACATGCGCCCCAGCCAGTCATTGGCCGCGGTGGCGATCAGGTCAGGCACGATGCCGAGCTTGGCGCAGCAGAACGCCGCCGTCACCGCGTTGCCGCCGAAGGAGACCGCGTAGTCCGAGGCCACGTGCTTCTCGTCCCCGGTCGGCATGTGGTCCGTGATGAAGACGACGTCGATATAGGTCTGTCCGATGAAGAGAGCCTGCATTGCTTGTCCGTCATGCGCTTTGTGGTCCAGGCCGGCGCGCTTACTGTAGCACCGGTTCCGCTCAGGGATCGCTGAAATTATTCGCAAATCTGCCGCCCCAAGCGCTTGAGGTCAGCATGAGGCCGGAATACGACCATCACCGGGCAATGCCAAGCCCGGACAAGCGCCGTGTTTTCTGCGCATTGGTTCCAGGTCAATAAAAGGGTCGATCAAAAGGGGGACATATGATCACCGGCCTCGATCACGTCGTCGCTCTGGTCAGGGATATCGGTGCAGCCAAGGCGGCCTACCAGACGCTGCTCGCCCGTGCGCCGGCCTGGCAGAATTCCGGCGAGGGCGCCGACCGCGTGCTGTTCACCCTCGAGAACATGACGATCGAATTGATGGCGCCGAGCGGTTTCAGCGTGACGGCCGATCGGATGCGTGCGCTGCTCGACGACCAGGAGGGCGTGCTCGCCAGCCTGTGCTTTCGTGTCGCAGACATGAGCAGGATGCACCGGCGGCTGCAGCGGGTGGCCTTGAGCCCGGATCCGGTTGCCGAGGTCGAAAGCAGCGACGACGAGTCGGGCGCCGTCCTGCACTGGAAGCGCACGCGCGCCGCCACGGAACTCACGCGCGGCGTGCGCATGTTCTTCCTCGAGCTGGCCGACGAGCGTCCGCTCTCCCCGGCGACCGACGTCGCGCCGATCGACGCACTCGACCATGTCGTCGTCACCACCGAGGATTCCGAACGCGCCGCCGCGCTCTACGGCGCACGGCTCGGGCTCGATTTGGCGCTCGACCGCTCGCACCAGGACTGGGGCCAGCTGATGTTCTTCCGCTGCGGCGATCTGATCGTCGAGGTGGTCCGCCGGCCGGTCGCCGGCGGTGACCACGCGCGTGACCGGCTCTGGGGCCTGAGCTGGCGGGTCGCCGACATTGACGCCACGCGCGCCCGTCTGATCGCCGCCGGCCTCGACGTCACCGAGGTCCGCAACGGCCGCAAGCCCGGCACGCGAATCATGACGGTGCGGAACGGGACGTGCGGCATTCAGACCGTTCTGCTGGAGCGCTCGCCCAAGCCGGTGGGGTGAAAGCGGTCTTTCCACTCGAAGACTCTCGTAGGGTGGGCAAAGCGAAGCGTGCCCACGTCTTGGCTGCTCGATGAGAAGACGTGGGCACGGCGCAAGAGTGCCTTTGCCCCCCCTACGAAACCGGGTTGCTTGGCTTTCACTGTCGCGAAACTATGCGGCGGGCTGCCCGCGTGTTACACGCGTACCGACAGCACCCCAGCGAGCACTCCACTTGGCGAAGGCAAAGCGAACTCTGAAATGGCAGCGCGATCCCGAGGGGATGCGGCTGCGCATTCTCGAAGCCGCCAAGCAGGAGTTTTCCGCCCACGGGCTCGCCGGCGCGCGCGTCGACCGTATTGCGGCGAAGGCCGGCGCCAACAAGCGCATGCTCTACTACCACGTGGGCAACAAGGACGAGCTTTACCTCGCGGTGCTCGAAGGCGCCTATGACAAGATCCGCAGCGAGGAGCGCGGGCTCGATCTCGAGCATCTTGATCCGCCCGAGGCCATCAGGCGGCTGATCGAGTTCACCTGGAACTACTTCCTGCGAAATCCCGAATTCCTGTCGCTGCTGCAGACCGAGAACCTCGCGCGCGCAAAGCACCTGAAGAAATCGACCAAGGTCAAGTCGATGCATTCGCCCTTCGTCGAGATGATCCGCACCGTGGTGCGACGCGGCGTCGACAGCGGCGACTTCCAGGTCGCGGTCGATCCGGTGCAGCTCTACATCTCGATCGCAGGCCTCTGCTTCTTCTACCTCTCGAACTCGGCGACGCTCAGCGTGATCTTCGGCCGCGATCTCCTGGACAAAAAGGCCAAGGACGAGCGGTTGGCCCACATGGTCGGCCTGGTGCTGGCGGCGCTGACGGGGCAGTCCGTGGCCTTGTTCGAGATCGCGGAAGCGCCGAAGTCGCGCAGCGTGGTAGCGCAGACTGTGTAGTGCTCGCGCGTCGCTGGTCGACGATCGGCTGCTGATGCCAAGTTCTTCGCTGTCATCGCCCGACTTGATCGGGCGATCCAGTATTCCAGAGACAGCGAAGGGATGCGGAGAGGGCGCGGCGTACTGGATTCCCCACTTTCGCGGAGAATGACACCGAGAGTGGGGCGGTCTCATACCCCGGACGCAGCGCAGCACGTCCCATTTCCAATGCACCGCGGAACCCGCCGCAAAACGTCACAGGGAAAGGTCTGGACAGTATTTATCCAACGGGTTAATTTCTCCCCGCAACGAAGAAGACTGCCGGGAGTGAAAATTGGCCGAGCTGAAGCCGCAAAATGCGATCTCCAAGCTGCTGAATGCGGCCTGGGTTCGGCCGTTCTTGTTCCTCGTCTTCATCGTCGTCGCCTGGGATCTCGCCATCCGGCTGTTCAGGATCCCCGCCTACCAGATCCCGTCGCCGCTCGATGTCGTTGCCGTATTGCGTACCGACTGGCCGGAATTGCTGCGCCAGTCCTGGCCGACGACCTATGCGACGGTCTGCGGTTTCGCGCTGTCCGCTCTGTTCGGCATTCCCGTCGCGATGCTGATTGCGGGCTCGAAGACGGTGGAGAGCTACATCTATCCGCTGCTGGTGTTCTCGCAATCCGTGCCCAAGATCGCGATCGCGCCGCTGTTCGTGGTTTGGTTCGGCTTCGGCATCATTCCAAAGGTGATCTCGGCGTTCCTGCTCGGCTTCTTTCCGGTGGTGGTCTCGGCCGTGCAGGGCTTCAAATCGGTCGATCCTGACATGGTCGATCTCGCCCGCGCCATGCAGGGCAGCCGCTTCCAGGTGTTTTGTGCGGTGAATCTGCCGCACGCGTTGCCTGCGATCTTCTCGGGTCTCAAAGTATCGGTGACGCTCGCCGTGGTCGGCGCCGTCGTCGGCGAGTTCGTGGGGTCCAATTCCGGCATCGGCTACGTGATGCAGCGCTCGATCGGCACTTTCGACCTCCCGACGATGTTCGCAGCCCTGGTGATCCTCGCGCTGCTCGGCGTGATCCTGTTTTGGATCGTCGACCGGATCGAGAAGCTGGTCATTCCCTGGCATGTCAGCCAGCGCGAGGACGTGATTTTCGCTTCTTAACTAGAACACAAACGGCCACCAACGGCCGAAACAACAACGGCAAGGGAGAGTGACGATGAAGCGGTTGATTGGGGCTGTCTCAGCGGTGCTGATGGTGTTTGCGGCCATGCCGGCGCAGGCGGCCGACAAGGTCGTGCTGATGCTGAACTGGTACGTCTATGGCGAGCACGCGCCGTTCTATTATGGCAAGGCCAAGGGCATCTACGCCGCCGAAGGCATCGAGCTCGAAATCCAGGAAGGCCGCGGCTCGGCTGCGACCACGCAGGCCGTCGCTGCCAAGACCGCCGATTTCGGCTATGTCGACGTTCCCACCATGATGCGCGCCGCGATCAAGGGCGCGCCCGTGGTTGCGACCGGTGTGCTGCTGCAGACCTCACCTATGTCCGCCATGGGTTTTGCTGACAAGAACATCAGAAAGCCCGAAGACATCAAGGGCAAGACCGTGGCGATCACGCCGGCCGATTCCATGACCCAGATCTGGCCGCTGTTCCTGAAGAAGACGGGTCTGAAGGAAAGCGACTTCCAGACCGTTGCCGGCGACGGCCAGACCAAGCTCAACGCGGTCATCAACGGCCAGGCTGATCTGCTGCTCGGCTATGTCATGGACCAGTCGATGAAGATCAAGGACGCCACCGGCAAGGACGTCTACCCGATCAAGTTTGCCGACTACGGCATCAACATGGTCTCCTCCGGCATCATCGCCAATGCTGACTATGTGAAGGCCAATGCCGATCTCGTCCGCCGCTTCATGTCGGCGACGACCAAGGCGGTGGAAGCCGCCGAGAAGGAGCCGAAGGCCGCCGCGCAGTCGATCCTCGATGCCAACCCCAAGGGCGGCAAGATCGACACGCTGACGCAGGGTTTTGAGCTGACCATTCCGCTGTACCGGACCGCGGAGACCAAGAGCAAGCGGCCGTTCCAGGTCACGGACCAGAACATGACGGACTCCGTCAACCTGATGGTCGAATATGGCGGACTGGATGCCAAGGCCAAGGACAACCCGAAAGCCTTCTACACCAACGACTATCTGCCGAAGAGTGGCTCGTGAGCGATCAATATCCGCCGTCGTCCCTGCGAACGCAGGGACCCATAACCACCGGCCTTGATTGTTGCGGAAGGTCTTTCCCCGCGTGCCTGAACGTACCGGCACGGCGTATGGGTCCCTGCGTTCGCAGGGACGACGGGGGGAGAGCGCTGCGATGAACCCTGCGAGCAAGCCAATCGATGTCCAGCCGGCCGCCCATCTGAGACTGGTGAGCGACCGGGCCGCCGGCGATGCCTCGGGCATCAAACTGTCCGGCGTGTCGAAGACCTACCGGACGCGCGACGGCGATGTGCCGTCGCTGCGTCCGCTCGACTTCCACATCAACGACGGCGAGTTCTTCGTCGTGGTCGGGCCATCCGGCTGCGGCAAGTCCACGCTGCTCAAGCTGATCTCCGGCTTGCTGCCGCCGACATCAGGCGAGATCCTGGTCGAGGGCGAGAAGGTGACGACGCCGCACGGCAATGTCGGCATCGTCTTCCAGAACGCGTTGCTGCTGCCCTGGCGCAACATCCTGTCCAACGTCATGCTGCCGATCGACATGAAGCGGCTGCCCCGGGACAAATATCTTCCCCGCGCCAAGGCGCTGCTGAAGCTGGTCGGCCTCGAAGGCTTCGAGAAGAAGCTGCCGTGGCAGCTCTCCGGTGGCATGCAGCAGCGCGCCTCGATCTGTCGCGCACTGGTGCACGATCCAAAAATCATGCTGATGGACGAGCCGTTTGGCGCGCTCGATGCGCTGACGCGGGAGCGCATGAATGTCGAGCTGATGCGGATCCAGCGCGAGACCAGGAAGACGGTGCTGCTGATCACGCATTCGATTCCGGAGGCCGTGTTCCTGGCCGACCGCGTGCTGGTCATGACCGAGCGCCCCGGCGCAATCGCCGCGATCTACGACGTACCGCTACCGCGCCCGCGCTCGCTCGACGTCATGGCCGACCCGGTTTTCACCGAGCTTGTGCAGCGCATCCGCAAGCATTTCTTCTCGCAAGGTGCATTGGACTGAGGCAATGCGACTGATCTCGGCTGCAACCACGACGACGATGCGCTCCCTCTCCCGCTTGCGGGGGAGGGTTGAGGAGGGGGTGTCTCCGCTCGCGAGGACCCCTAAGAGGAGAAAACCCTCACCCGGCGCGTTGCGCCGACCTCTCCCGCAAGCGGGAGAGGTGCACCGCCGCCGTGGCGAAATCGTCGGGACCAACTAGCACCATGTCACCCCGCCTGAAGCTGCGAGACATCGCCTTCTTCGAACGTCCCGTGCAGTTCGCGCGGCCGTTCCGCTTCGGTGCGATCACGATCAACGCGACGCCGCAATTGTTCGTGCGAGTCGAGATCGAGGTGGAGGGCAGGGGCGTTGCCGTCGGCGCCAGTGCCGAGCTGCTCGTGCCAAAATGGTTCGACAAGCGGCCGGAGCTGTCCCCGGCGCAGACGGTGGATGGCTTGCGACGGTCGCTCGAGATTGCGCGCGGGCTTTATCTTGCGGAGACCGGGTTTCGTCCAGCGTTTGGATTGCATGCGTCGTGTATTGCCGCCCAAGTCAAGGCGTGTGCGGAAGAGGATATTCCGCCGCTTGCAGCGGGCTATGGTCCGGCGGAAATCGACAAGGCGATCCTCGACGCGCTCCTGCGCGCGGTCGGTGCGAGCTTTTTCGAGGGAATGGCTGACAACATCGCGGGGATCGACGGGCGGATGTCACTCGATCTGACCGGCGCCGAGATCGCAGGGTTTCTGAAGGGCCGAACGCCTCTGCCGCGGGTTGCTATACGGCACACGGTTGGCCTCGATGACAAGATCGAGGGCGAGGGTGGGGTAGCGGACGTACGCGAAAACGCTGGCGCTCGCTATTTCAAGCTCAAATTGTCGGGCGATCCGGAAGCAGATGTGGCACGGCTGGCGCGCATCGGCAAAGAACTCGGAAACCTGGATCGTGGCTACAAGGTCTCCCTCGACGCCAACGAACAATACGCCGACCTTGCTGCATTGCGTGCATTGATCGATCGCCTTGATGGCGACGCAGCCCTGCACGGAATCTCGACCCGGCTTCTTTACATCGAGCAGCCAATGCCGCGCGATATTACATTCCAGACTGCTCTCGGGTCGCTCGCCACGCGTGACTTCATCATCGACGAAGCCGATGATTCCTACGGAACGTTTCTGGCGATGAGGCCGCTCGGCTATCGCGGCATCTCCTCGAAATCCTGCAAGGGTCTCTACAAATCGATCCTTAACGCGGTCCGCGCCGCGCAATGGACTACCGGCGCTGAAACGTTTTTCATCACAGGCGAGGATCTGACCTGCCAGGCCGGCCTCGCCGTGCAGCAGGACCTCGCGCTCGGCGCCTTCATCGGCGTCACCCATGCCGAACGCAACGGCCATCATTATGTCGACGGCTTTGGCGACACGCCTCTCGCCGAAGCGCGGGCGTTCGCCGCCGCGCATCCCGATCTCTATGCCGATACCGGGCAGGGCATTCGCCTCTCCATTCACAACGGCGATCTCCGGACGGGATCGCTCCACGCAACGGGCTTTGCGACGTCGGTTCATCCGGACTGGTCGGCGCTCCGCCCGCTCGAACAGCCGAGATCACTTCAGGAGCATTTGACATGACCACCCAACGCCTCGGCCTCATCATGAACGGCGTCACCGGCCGCATGGGGCTCAACCAGCATCTGATCCGCTCGATCGTCGCGATCCGGGAGCAGGGCGGTGTACGGCTGAAGAACGGCGACCGCGTGATGCCGGATCCGATCCTGGTCGGCCGCAGCGCCGAGAAGGTCGAGGCGCTCGCCAAGCGCTACAATATCACACGCTGGACCACCGATCTCGATGCGGCGCTCGCCGACAAGAACGACACCATGTTCTTCGATGCCGCGACGACGCAGGCCCGGCCGGGTTTGCTGACCCAGGCGATCAATGCCGGCAAGCACGTCTATTGCGAGAAGCCGATCGCGACGAATTTTGAGGAGGCGCTCGAAGTCGTCAAGCTCGCCAATGCCAAGGGCGTCAAGCACGGCACGGTGCAGGACAAGCTGTTCCTGCCCGGCCTGAAGAAGATCGCCTTCTTGCGCGATAGCGGCTTCTTCGGCCGCATCCTCTCGGTGCGCGGCGAGTTCGGCTATTGGGTGTTTGAAGGTGGTTGGCAGGAAGCGCAGCGGCCGTCCTGGAACTATCGCGACGAAGACGGCGGCGGCATCATTCTGGACATGGTTTGCCACTGGCGCTACGTACTCGACAACCTCTTCGGCAATGTCCAGAGCGTGAGCTGCATCGGCAACACCGACATCCCCGAGCGTTTCGATGAGCAGGGCAAGAAGTACAAGGCGACCGCGGATGATTCCGCCTATGCGACGTTCCAGCTCGAAGGCGGCGTCATCGCCCACATCAACATGTCCTGGGTGACGCGCGTCTATCGCGACGACCTCGTCACCTTCCAGGTCGACGGCACCCATGGCTCGGCGGTCGCGGGGCTCAGCGACTGCATGATCCAGGCGCGGCAGGCCACCCCGAGGCCGGTGTGGAATCCCGACGAGAAGCGGCTGCACGATTTCTACGGCGACTGGCAGAAGCTGCCTGACAACGTCAGCTACGACAACGGCTTCAAGGAGCAGTGGGAGATGTTCATCCGTCACGTCTACGAGGATGCGCCCTACAAGTTCACGCTGCTCGAAGGCGTCAAGGGCGTGCAGCTCGCCGAATGCGCGCTGAAGAGCTGGAAGGAGCGGCGCTGGATCGACGTCGCGCCGATCAAGGCGTGAGATCGATTGGATAGCGTCCCGATATCTACCAAGCCGTCATTGCGAGCGGAGCGAAGCAATCCAGAGTCTTTCTGCAGAGGCAGTCTGGATTGTCGCTTCGCTCCTCGCAATGACGTGGAGAGGTTCGAAATCATGAACAAGCCCGTCCAACCCATGTCGTCATTGTCGCTGAAATTGCCGAAGGCCGATCGCTCGATCGAGACCTACCGCCTCGCGGCCTCGCGCACGTTCCCCGCAAAGCTCGAAGGCCCCTTGAACCGCATCGCCTTCTCGGCCGTGCACACGGTGGCCGATCCCTTCGCCGACAACGATCCCTGGCTCTCGGTCGCGGTCGACTGGGACAAGACCATCGCCTTCCGCGAGCACGTCTGGGACCTCGGTCTTGGCGTTGCCGAAGCCATGGACACCGCTCAGCGCGGCATGGGGCTGGACTGGCCGACCTCGCTGGAGCTGATCACGCGCTCGGTCGCCGCCGCCAAGCGCCGCAATGCGCTGGTGTTCTCGGGCGCCGGCACGGACCATCTCGCGGTCGAGGATGCCAGGAGCCTCGACGACGTGATCCGCGCCTATGAGGAGCAGATCTCAGCGGTGGAGAAGGTCGGTGGCCGCATCATCCTGATGGCATCGCGCGCGCTGGCGAAACTCGGCCGCAACGCCGATGACTACGCCAAGGTTTATGATCGCGTGCTGTCGCAGGTCCGTGAGCCCGTGATCATTCACTGGCTCGGCGACATGTTCGATCCGGCGCTGGCGGGCTATTGGGGCACCGGGGATCTCGACAAGGCGATGGACACGGCCGTGGCCATCATCAACGGCAACGCCGCCAAGGTCGATGGCGTAAAAGTCTCGCTGCTCGACAAGCAGCGCGAGATCGACATGCGCCGGCGCCTCGACAAGCGCATCAAGATGTACACCGGCGATGACTTCAATTACGCGGAGCTGATCGCCGGCGACGAGCAGGGCTTTTCGCATGCGCTGCTTGGTATTTTTGACGCCATTGCGCCGGCGGCATCCTACGCACTGTCGCGGCTGGCGGCCGGCGACGAAGCCGGATTCCACGACGTGCTGGGGCCGACGGTGCCGCTGTCGCGTCACATCTTCAAGGCGCCGACGCGGTTCTACAAGACCGGCGTGGTGTTCATGGCGTATCTCAACGGCCACCAGGACCATTTCACCATGGTCGGGGGACAGGAGAGCACGCGCTCCACGTTGCATCTGGCCGAGCTGTTCCGTCTGGCCGACAAGGCCGGCCTGCTCGCCAACCCTGAACTCGCGACGCAGCGGATGAAGACCGTGCTCGCCACCCACGGTATCGAATCCTGATGCGCGATTTTTCGTCCGACCATCGCTGGCTGTCGCTGAACACGGCGACCGTCCGCAATCAGGGTGACCTGGTCGAGATCATCAATGCCTGTGCAAAGCAAGGCATCCGCGCCATCGATCCCTGGCGCGACCAGGTGGCATCCGTCGGCCTCGACCGCGCCGGGCGCGCAGTGCGCGATGCCGGCCTCGAGCTCTCAGGCTATTGCCGCGGCGGCATGTTTACCTCGGACGCATCGCGCCGGAGTGAAGTGCGCGACGACAACAGGCGCTGCGTCGACGAAGCCAAGGCGCTGGGCGCGCCCTGCATCGTCCTGGTCGTCGGCGGCCTGCCGCAATATTCGCGGCCGGGCAGCGAGGCCTCGAAGGACATCGTGACGGCACGCGGGCAGGTCGAGGAGGCTCTCGCCGACATGCTCGACTACGCGAGGCAGGCCAAGCTGCCGCTGGCGATCGAGCCCCTGCATCCGGCTTACGCGGCCGACCGCGCCTGCGTGAACACGACGAAGCAGGCGCTCGACATCTGCGACCGGCTCGATCCTGCTCGCAGCGGCATGCTCGGCGTCGCGCTCGACGTCTATCACATCTGGTGGGATCCGGAGCTGATGAGCCAGATCGCGCGCGCCGGCAAGGATCGCCTGCTCGCGTTCCATGTCTGCGACTGGCTGGTGCCGACAAAGGACATCCTCAACGACCGCGGCATGATGGGCGACGGCGTCATCGACATCAAATCCGTGCGGGCGGCGGTCGAAGCGGAGGGCTTTGAAGGCTATTCCGAGATCGAGATCTTCTCCCACGATTGGTGGGGCAAGCCGATGGAGGAGGTGCTGCGGACCTGCATCGCGCGGCATAAGGCGGCGGTGTAAAGTTACCACGAGTGCGGCCCCTACGGGCTGGCGAGCTGTTGCAGCGTGTTGAAGCGGACGTTCTGCCCGCTGTTCGGCGTCGATAGAACTGGTCCAGCGCAAGTTCGCCCCGCTGGCGAGGCGGCGAGCTGGTCGGAGTACCACCAAAGATGTGGTGGACTGCCATCAGCTTTCAGGCAGAATGTCATCATGCCGATGCCGCAGCCTCGCCACAGTCTGTGCCAGATCGGATGCGGTAATCAGTGGCATCAACGATCAGCAGGGACGGCGGATGTACCCATGCCTGTTGACCTTGAATGGCCCCGACGTGCAACCGTCGGGGCCATTGCCGTGTCCGGCGTGACATGGCTGGCGAGCTTTGCCGAAGGCACTGGCGTGCTTTGGCGCGGCGAAGGACCGCCAAGGACGATCTGCAATTCAATGCGCCGTGCCAAACTGGTTTTGCGATCGAATTTGTCGGCCACGGCCGTTCGCCGAAAAGTCGGACGATTGCGCTATCATTGATTCACCGTCAAACACCGGACTATCACCTGTCAATTCGATCTGCGAAGCTGTGACAACAGAATGCGCTTGCAAACAAGCAAGCGTGAAGAGAGGTTCGCAGTGGATAAGGTGCAGCGTTTGCGTGCGATGAGCTCACTATGCCGCCAACAGGCCGCGTACAACAGCATGAACAAATGGAAGCTGCTCGCAGAAGCGGAGTACTGGGATCATCTGGCTAATCTCGAGTTGTCTTCTCACTTCCAGCAATGCAACGCGATCACGAACACGAACGAGGCTGGGCGGTCCTCGTGAGGTCGGAAACGAGGCTGTCGCTTGCGTTACGTGCCGCCGCACCCTCACAGAGAGTGCGCGGCAGCGACATACATGGTCTCGTCGAGCTTTGAAGCAGGACGATTACGTGACCCCGCTTCGTTCGACCGCGACGCAAATTGCAACGAGAGAACGCGATGCCGTCCTCACGGCCCCGCGACCTGTTGCAGCGTGTTGAAGCGCGCCTTCTGCTCGCTGCTCAGCGTGGCATAGAACTCGTCCAGCGCAGGCTCTACCAGCTTGGCGGCCGTCAGCATCGCCTCGAGCCGGTGCTGCATCGCCTCCAGACGTCCGACCGGCGTCAGCGGCACATCGTTCGGGCAAGCCGCTTGCAGGCCTTCAACGCCTTTGGCTGTCGCTTCACTGAGGCGGTCGAGCGCCTCCTTCTGCTTGCCGGCTGGGTGGAGCACAGCCTCGATTCTTTGGATCGGCAGCTGGGTCAGGCTGGATTTCGGATCGCCGCAGCCCTCGACGTTGGCTTGTTGCTGCGGCGAGCGCTCGCCGACATTCGGGCCGAGCGCATTGAAGCTGGCCTTCTGCTCGTCACTGAGCGAGTTGTAGAAATTCTCCAGGGCCGGTCGAACGATCTTGACGGCTTCCAGCGTCGCGCTGATGCGGTTCATCATCGCGCGCAGGCGGCCGGGGGGAGTCAGTGCATAGGTCTCCGCGCAGGAGTCCTTGAACACGCCGGCAGCGTTGGCCGCCGCGGTCTTCAATTCATCGAGCAGCGCGCGTTGCTCCGGCGTCGGCCGCACCGCTTTCGCGATATCGGCAAGCGGCCAGGCGGTGACGCCCTTGTCCGGTGTGCCGCACAATTGCTGTAGCGTTTGCGGGCTCACGCTCGCGCGCGGACGGGCGCGACTGCTGCCGACGGCTTGCGGATAATCATACGGGTTGGTGCTGGCATAGGCGGAATAGGGGCCGTCACCACCCCAGAACACGGTGTCGACGAAGTCGTCATAGGCATATGCCCAATAACCGGGCTCGTAGCCATAGGACCAGAACGTGTAGTTGAAAATGTCGGAATAAGCGTAAGGCCAGAACACCGGCCCAAGCCACGCCACGAACACCGCGGGATGGCGGTGTCGCCAGGCCTGCCGGGGAGCCCAGCCGCTCTGGCGGGTGGTGAGCGCCGCCTGGGCTTGCGCAGGGGCCTGCTCGCGGAAGCGTTCGGCAAATCGCCCGCGCTCGGCCGCCTGCACGGCGGCGACGGCAGTGGCGGCTCGCTCGACTGTGGCGGGCTCGGGGCCCAACCGCTGCAGGCGCGCCTGATCGCGCTGCTGCATGCTCTGTTCGCGCTGGAGCAGGCGGTTCTGCGTCTGCAGCGTCCGCTCCTGTGCACGTTGCGCCCGCAGGCCTTCCGGCTTCTGCGACTGCAATTGCTGCACGCGCTGTTGCATCCGATCGATGCGGCTCTGCCGTTCCGAGCTCTGACGCGTGAGCATCTCGCGCTGCCGCTGCTGCACGATTTGCTGTCGCTGCTGGATCTGCTGCTGATGCTGCTGCGCGCGCTGCTCCATCCCCTCCTGTCGCGGCGGCCGCGCGGTCACAGCCGATGGCCCGCTTGGACGCGAGGGGGCGGCGATATGCGGCGTCGGCCGCGGGGCCATGGCCGGACGTTGTGGTGCTGCCGGCGCCCGGTGGAATTCAGGTCGCGGCGCTGCCACGTGCGGGGCGGCTCGCGGCGGTGGTGCTGCAAAACGGGGGCCCGGACGCGGCGGCGGTGCGGCGATGTGGGGCGCCGGGCGCGGCGCCATGGCCGGTCGCTGCGGCATGGCCGGTGGATGGAACGCCGGTGCGGCGGGACGTGCCATGGCTGGCGGCGCCGCCGGACGTGCCATGGCCGGTGGCGCTGCCGGACGTGCCATGGCCGGCGGTGCTGCTGGCCGTGCTGCCGGCGCTGCGGCCGGACCGGCAGGTCCGCCCCTTCCATGTCCCTGGCCGGGTCCTTGGGCGAGCGCGCCGACGCTCGTCGCCAGCATCGAGACACCAATGAAAGCAGCCGTAAGGCAAGCGCCATGCGGAAGCATGATTGTCGCTCCCAGCTCGTAATCGCCCACGACGTTCAACGCACAGCTGGCGGAATCGTTCGTTGCCGGCCGCGGCCGGCATTGCGATCTTCCGACGCAGGCCGCCTCAAGAGAAATCCTGCGTCAGGGTGGTGGCGAGCCGCTCTAACGCCCAGTCGACCTGGTCGCTTGTGATCACCAGCGGCGGAGCGATGCGGATCGTCTGCTCGTGGGTATCCTTGGCCAAGATGCCCTTGCTCTGAAGCGCCTCGCAGTAGCGGCGGGCGCGGCCGGCCTCGGGATGCAGCTCAACCGCCAGCATCAAGCCGCGTCCGCGCACCTCGCGGATCGTGTTGGCACGAATGTCTTTCAAGCCTTCCAGAAAGCGCGCGCCCTGCCTGGCCGCGTTCTCGATCATGCCTTCCTCGGTCAGCACGCGCAGCGCCGCGCGCGCCACCGCGCAGGCAAGCGGATTGCCGCCAAACGTCGAACCGTGCTGGCCGGGCCTCAATGTCCCGAGCACATCGTTGTTCGAGAGCACGGCCGATACCGGATAGAAGCCGCCGGACAAGGCCTTGCCGAGCAGCGTCACGTCCGCCTCGATTTCCTCGTGCTGTTCGGCGAGAAGCTTGCCGGTGCGGCCGAGCCCGGTCTGGATCTCGTCGAGCACCAGCATCACGTTGTTGGTGGTGCAGAGCTCCCGCACCTCAGCGAAATAACCGGCTGGAGGAAGGATGACACCGGCTTCGCCCTGGATCGGCTCGACCAGAAAGGCGACCGTGTTTGGTGTGATTGCCTCCGCCAGCGCCGTGGCGTCGCCGAACGGGATGATCCTGAAGCCCGGCGCGAACGGGCCGAAATGTGTGCGAGTGTCGGGGTCGGTTGAAAAGCCGACGATGCCCAGCGTGCGTCCGTGGAAATTATTGGCGCAGACGATGATCTCGGCCTGGCCGTCCGGCACGCCCTTCACCTCATAGCCCCATTTGCGCACCGACTTGATCGCGCTTTCGACCGCCTCGGCGCCGCTGTTCATCGGCAGCACCTTGTGGGAGCCGGTCAGTGCCGCGATCTCTTCGTAGAAGGGGGCGAGCTGGTCGTTGTGGAAGGCGCGCGAAGTGAGCGTCAGCCTGTGCGCCTGTTCCACCATCGCCGCCAGGATCTTGGGGTGGCAGTGGCCCTGGCTGACCGCCGAATAGGCCGAGAGGCAATCGAGATAGCGGTTGCCCTCGGTATCCCAGACCCAGACACCTTCGCCGCGGGACAAGACGACCCCGATCGGCTCGTAATTATGGGCCCCAAAGCGTGCTTCCGTTGCGACGAAATCAATGACCGACGCGCTCATCTGTCGTCACTCCATGGCTGCGCGCGGCGGTGCCAACCGACTGCACCGCCGGCCATCAGCTTGATCTGGGTATCAACTTGCCGCCTTGGAAGTCTTCATCCCTTCCGGTGGCGTAGCCCGATCTGATTTGCCAAAAGTATCAGAGGGTTCTCTACTGTGCATGGGGTTGTTTTCGCAGTTTTTGGTGTCGAGCCCTCAGCCGATCGTACAGGGCACGCTCAAAAAGCCGCGAAACCGCACCCGTCCGCCCCGCACCGGCTGGCCGCTGACGGCATAGTTCGGGAAGCGCGCCAGGAAGCGCGAGATCGCAATCGCGCCCTCCAGCCGCGCCAGCGCCATGCCGGCGCATTGATGCGCGCCGGTGGCGAAGGCGAGATGCCGGTTCGGCGTGCGCGCGATGTCGAAGCTCTCGGGGTCCGGAAACTGTGCGGGATCGCGGTTGGCGGCGCCAATACACAGCGTCACCGACGTGCCGGCATCGAGCATGACGCCGCCGAGTTCGATCTTTTCCGTGGTCATGCGGTTGCCGAGCTGGTTCGAGCTCTCATAGCGCAGCATCTCCTCGACGGCGGTCTTGATCATGTCGGGATTGCCGATCAGCCGCTGCTTCTGGTCGCGATTGCGATCCAGCGCGACGAGGCCGTTGCCGATCAAATTGGTGGTGGTCTCGTGCCCGGCATTGAGCAGGAAGATGCAATTGTGCAGCAGCTCCTTCTCGGTCAGCCGCTCGCCATTCTCCTCACCCTGGATCAGGCGCGTCAGCACATCGCGCTCGGGATTGCCCGGCTTGTCGCGCCGGCGTGCCACCAGCGTCTGGAGATAGCTGAGAAAATCCGTCACCGCCTTGTTGCCGCGCGCGGCGACCTCGGGCGACACCACGGGTTCGAGCGCACCAAGGATCGCCAGCGACCAGTCGCGCAGTGGCCCGCGTTCCTCGTGAGGCACGTCGAGCAGATTGCCAATCACCTCGATCGGGATGGACGCGGCGAAATCCTCGATCAGCTCGCAAGCCCCTTTGGCCGCGATGGCATCGAGCAGACCGTCCACCAGCTTGACGATGTCAGGCTCCATGCCGGCGATCGCCCGCGGCGACAACGCGCCCATGATCAGGCGACGCACGCGGGTATGCGCGGGCGGATCGTTGAAGACGAGGCTGGTGGTGTGATGCTCGTAGAGCGGGGTGTCGCCGTATTTCGGCGCGAACTCGCGCTTCTTGTCCGAGCTGAACGACTTGGTGTTCTTGTAGGTGGTGACGAGATCGTCATAGCGGGTCAGGAACACGGTGCCGCTGCGCAGGCGCTTGACCGGCTCGTTCTCCCGCAGTGCACGATAGGTCGGGTAGGGGTCGTCGTAGAATTCCGGCGTCAGCTTCTCGAGGTCGAAGCTTGCCGCCAGCGCCTTCGCATCTGCGTTCATCCCGTTATACTCGCCGGTTAAAGCCGTTATGCCGTTTTTGTTGTTCTGGTCGGCGCACGCATGCGTCTACAGTCTGCCCACCTTGCTAGCCGACCGGACAGGAAAATGCACGCACGCGCTGACGCTGCCGACACGGCGCCGAATTGGCCCGACGATATTTTCGCGACCTTGCAACGCTTCGATGTCAGGCAGGTACCTTACGTGCCGGATGCCGGCCATTCCAAGTTGATCCAGCGCGTGCTGGCATCGTCCACGATGCGCGGCATTCCGCTCACGACGGAAGAGGAGGGCGTGGCGCTTCTTGCCGGCGCCTGGGCCGGCGGACAGCGCGGCGTCCTGCTGATGCAGTCGAGCGGCGTCGGCAATTGCATCAACATGCTGTCGCTGATCCCGATCCTGCGCTTCCCGTTCCTCACGCTGGTGACCATGCGCGGCGAGTGGGGCGAGTTCAATCCGTGGCAGGTGCCGATGGGCTCGACCACGCAGGGTGTGTTCGAGCTGTCGGGTGTCCAGGTGCTGCGGGCCTCCAGCGCGGCCGAGGTGCCGGCCGTGCTCGAAGCCGCTGCGTCGCAAGCCTACAACGCGCTCACCCCCACCGCTGTCCTTCTGTCGCAGCGCCTGATCGGCGCCAAGGTTTTCACCAAATGAGCAAGGCCAATCTCCTCGATCGCCGCCAGGTGGTGTCCACGCTGCTCGCGAACCGCAAGGACGTCGTCGCGATCGGCGGCCTCGGAGCCTCCACCAACGACATGTGCGCGGCCGGCGACCACGCCCGCAATTTCTACCTCTGGGGCGGCATGGGCGGCGCCGCGATGATCGGGCTGGGGCTCGCCCTGGCGCAGCCAAAACTGCCGGTATTGGTCATCACCGGCGACGGCGAGATGCTGATGGGCATGGGCAGCCTGGCCACCATCGGGCTGCAGAAGCCGTCCAACCTCTCGATCGCAGTGCTCGACAACGAGGCCTATGGCGAAACGGGCGGCCAGACCAGCCACACCTCCGCTGCCGCCGATCTCGTTGGCGTCGCCAAGGCCTGCGGCATCGGGGATAGCCGGGCCGTCACGACCATGGCCGAGGTCGAGGCCTTTGCCAAAGCCGTCCACGACGTCTCTGCGGGGCCGCGCTTTGCCAATATGAAGATCGACAGCGCCAGCCTGGAGCGGATTTTGCCAAGCCGGGACGGGACTTACATCCTCAACCGGATCCGCGGCGACCTCGGCTTCCAGCCAATCTAGGGCGGGCCTGTCCATTCCCACCGGCGCCCAGGTCCTGCACGGAAGCCGTGCAGGCAGGGCCAATTTCCACTGAATTAACGACTTACTCAGGTTGCGATGCAACATAGTGCTTGACTTTTTGCGTGGGTGAGTGCTTACTCACTAGCATGAGCTCATTGCGTATGACGAGCGACCTGAGGCGTCAATTGATCCTCGGAGCCGCGAAACGCTGCTTTGCCCGACATGGCTATACCGGCACCACGACCAAGAGCGTGGCGGCCGCCGCTGCCATTTCCGAGGCGTTGCTGTTCAAGCATTTCCCGTCCAAGGCGGCGCTCTACGCCGAAATCCTCAGCGACGAATGCGAGGCCGACCCGGCGCTCACCGAGCTTCTCGAGCGGGAGCCTTCGACCGCCACGCTGGTCGAAGTGATCCGCGGCATGGTCGAGCATTTCCTGCACATCGCTGATGGTCCCGATCAGGAAGAGGCTCAGCGCCTGCGACTGATGGCCACGAGCCATTTGGATGATGGCGAATTCGCCCGTTTGCTGTATGCCAAGATCGAGACGCTGATCGGGGCGATCTTCGTCTCCTCGCTCGAACGTGCCGTTGCCGCCGGGGACGCGCGGCTATGCAGCGGCAATCCACTCAACCTGTTCTGGTTTGCGCATCACTCGGTGATGACTGCGGCGCTGACCAGGCTGCCGGCCACGCCTTGCCTCGCTTACGGCAAGGCTGAAGACCTCGAGCGGCAGCTGTGTGAGTTTCTCCTGAGGGGTATCGGACTTAACGACGCCGCAATTGCTTCGCATCTGGGCCACAATCAGGCCGCGGGTGCCGGCAAGGCGGCGATTGCAGAGAGTGCATGACATGAACATCGTAACCGAACACAAGATTTCGGGCGAACCGATCGACAACAAGGCTCCCAAGCGTCCGGTCCGGCCGGTGCTCTGGTTCATCATCGTCGGCACGCTCCTGGCGGTGCTGGTCGGCGGCCTCGTCTGGTTCAATTATTTCCGCGGCCAGATGATCAAGCAGTTCTTCGCCAACAACAAGCCGCCGCCGACCGCTGTCAGCGCGGCGGAGGCCAAGTCCGAGGTGGTGCCGAACCTGCTCACCGCGGTCGGCGGCCTCGTCGCCGTGCACCAGGTCGACGTCAGTGCCGACGTCAACGGCCGCGTCACCGAGATCAAGTTCGCGCCGGGCACGCGCGTCGAAGCCGGCACGCCGCTGGTCCAGCTGTTCGACGCGCCGGAGCAGGGCGACCTTGCCAATTACAAGGCCCAGGCGACCGTCGCGCAGCTGTCGCTTGATCGTGCCAAGCAGCTGGCCGCGCGCCAGTTCGGTCCGCAGGCGACCGTCGATACCGCGCAGGCCGCCTACGACCAGGCGCAGGCCGGCATCGCCAAGACCGAGGCGCTGATCTCGCAGAAGCTGGTGCGCGCACCGTTCTCCGGCGATCTCGGCGTCCGCAAGGTCGAGGTCGGTCAGTATCTGACGGCGGGTACGGCGATCGTGTCGTTGACCGATCTGTCGGAGCTGTGGGCCAACTTCACCGTGACGGAAAAGGATTCCGGCAGCCTCAAGGTCGGCCAGACTGTCAAGTTGAAGGTCGATGCCTATCCGGGCCGTATCTTCGAAGGCAAGATCACCACGATCGAACCGCAAATCTCGACCGACACCCGCAACATCCGCGTGCAGGCGACGATCGCCAATCCGGAGAAGATCCTGAAGCCCGGCATGTTCGTGACCACCACGGTGGTGCTGCCGGACAAGCCGGCCGTGATCACCGTTCCGGAGACGGCGGTCGACTACACGCTGTACGGCGACTCGGTGTTCGTGATCACCGAGAAGAAGGAAGAAGACGGCAAGACCAGCCTGTCCGCGGTGCGCACCTTTGTGCAGACCGGCAACCGGGTCGAAGGTCGCGTCGAAATCATCAAGGGCGTGAAGGCGGGCGACAAGGTCGTTGCCGTCGGCCAGCTCAAGCTGCAATCGGGCGCGGCGGTGTCGATTTCGACCGACCCGGCTCCGCAGATCCCGGCGCAGCCGCCGCGCTACTGACCCTCTGCATTCAAGTGATCCGGCTCGGCCGGATCACTTTTCTTGAGACATATAAATCGAGATCGCCGCGATGCGCTTTACCGATATTTTCATCAAACGCCCGGTTCTGTCGGTCGTCGTCAGTCTGCTGATCCTGCTGATCGGCCTGCGCGCGGCGATGGTGCTGCCGATCCGGCAATATCCCAAGCTGTCGAACACGGTCATCAACATCACGACCGTCTATCCGGGCGCGTCCGCGGATCTGATCCAGGGTTTCATCACCACGCCGATCGAGCAGGCGGTCGCGTCCGCCGAGGGCGTCGACTACATCACCTCGTCCTCGGTGCTCGGCACCTCGACGATCCAGGTCTACATCAAGCTGAACTTCGATCCGAACCAGGCTCTCACCGAGGTGCTGGCGAAGACGAATTCGGTCAAATACCTGATCCCGAAGGAATCCAACGACCCGATCGTCACCAAGACCACGGGCCAGACTACGGCCGTGATGTATCTCGGCTTCTCGTCCGAGGAGCTCTCGGGCTCGGCGATCTCGGATTATCTGACGCGCGTGGTGCAGCCCGTGCTGTCGACCGTCGACGGCGTGGCTTCCGCCGACATTCTCGGCGGCCAGACCTTCGCGATGCGGCTGTGGCTCGATCCCGAGAAGATGGCCGGCCGCAACGTGTCGCCGGCTGACGTCGCTGCGGCGATCACCGCCAACAACTTTCAGTCCGCGGCGGGCCAGACCAAGGGCTATCTCATCGTCTCGAACGTCTCGACGAACACAGGCCTGACCGACGTCAACCAGTTCAAGAAGATGATCGTCAAGGCCAAGGACGGCGGCTTCGTGCGGATGGAGGACATCGGCACCGTCGAGCTTGCCGCCCAAAGCACGGATGCGAGCGTCGCCTTCAACGGCGAGCACGCGATCTTCATCGGTGTGCAGGCAACCCCGCAGGGCAACCCGCTGACGCTGGTCAAGGGCGTGCGCGCGCTGTTCCCCGAACTCGAGCGCAATCTGCCGCCGTCGATGAAGATGAAGGTCGCCTACGACTCGACCAAGTTCATCCAGTCCTCGATCGACGAGGTGGAGAAGACGCTCGGCGAAGCCGTGATCATCGTGATCGTGGTCATCTTCCTGTTCCTGGCGTCGCTGCGGTCGGTCATCATTCCCGTCGTCACGATTCCCTTGTCGATGATCGGCGTCTGCACCCTGATGCTGGCGCTGGGATTCAGCTTCAACCTTCTGACGCTGCTCGCGATGGTGCTGGCGATCGGCCTTGTGGTCGACGACGCTATCGTCGTGGTGGAGAACATCCATCGCCATCTGGAGGAGGGCAAGACGCCGGTCCAGGCGTCGCTGCAAGGCGCGCGTGAAATCGTCGGCCCGGTCATCTCGATGACCATCACGCTCGCCGCGGTGTACGCGCCGATCGGCTTCCTTGGCGGCCTCACCGGATCGCTGTTCCGCGAATTCGCCTTCACGCTGGCGGGCTCGGTGATCGTGTCGGGCGTGATCGCGCTGACATTGTCGCCGATGATGTGCTCGGTGCTGCTCAAGAACACCGAAGAGGGCCGCTTCGCCAAGGCCGTCAACAAGGTGTTCGGTGCGCTGACGCGCTGGTACGGCCGCAGGCTCGACCGCTCGCTCGACTACAAGGCGATCACGGGCCTGTTCGCGGTGACGATCCTCGGACTCGTCGGCTTCCTCTACATGCACACGTCGAAGGAGCTGGCGCCTGAGGAAGACCAGGGCATCGTGTTCGCGGTGACCAAAGCGCCGAAATACGCCAACATCGACTATGTCGATTTCTACGGCGACAAGCTCGACCATGAGTTTTCGAAATTCCCCGAAACCGATCTGCGTTTCGTGCTGAACGGCATCAACGGCCCGCAGGGCGGCATCGCCGGCATGCTGCTCAAGCCCTGGGAGGAGCGCAAGCGCTCGTCGATCCAGTTGAAGCCGCTGGTGCAGGCCGAGCTCTCCAAGATCGAGGGCGTGCAGGCCTTCGCATTCAACCTGCCGCCGCTGCCGGGCGGGCCGGGCGGTCTTCCGGTGCAGATGGTGATCAATTCCACCGCCGGGTTCCAGACGGTCTATGAGCAGATGGAGAAGCTGAAGGACGCTGCGCGCAAGAGCGGCATGTTCATCGTCTCCGACAGCGATCTTGCCTACAACCAGCCGAACGTGAAGGTCACGATCGACCGCACCAAGGCGCAGGATCTCGGCGTCAATATGCAGAACCTCGGCGCCACGCTCGCGGTCCTGCTGGGTGGCAACTACGTCAATCGCTTCAATCTGGAGGGCCGGTCCTACCAGGTGATCCCGCAGGTTCCGCGCGCCAAGCGGCTGTCGCCGGAATCGCTCGGTGGCTTCTATGTGACGACCAACACCGGCCAGCAGCTTCCGCTGTCGACGGTGGTGTCGATCGAGACCAAGACCGATCCGAACTCGCTGACGCACTACAATCAGCTCAATTCGGCGACGTTCTCGGCCGTGCCGATGCCCGGCGTGACCGTCGGTGCGGCGGTCGACTTCCTCGAAAGCGAGGCCAAGAAGCTGCCGCAAGGCTTCAGCCACGACTATCTCGCCGACTCCAGGCAGTACGTGCAGGAAGGCAATCAGCTTGCGATCACCTTCGGCTTCGCGCTCATCATCATCTTCCTGGTGCTGGCCGCGCAGTTCGAGAGCTTGCGTGACCCGTTGGTGATCATGATCTCGGTGCCGATGGCGATCGTCGGTGCGCTGATCCCGCTATTCTTCGGCGTGGCGACCATGAACATCTACACCCAGGTCGGTCTGCTCACCCTGGTCGGCCTGATCACCAAGCACGGCATCCTGATGGTGGAGTTCGCCAACGAGCTCCAGGTCAACGAGCGGCTCGACCGCCGCTCGGCCATCGAAATGTCGGCCCGCATCCGCCTGCGGCCGATCCTGATGACGACGGCCGCGATGGTGACCGGACTGATCCCGCTCCTGACTGCGACCGGCGCGGGCGCGGCCAGCCGCTTCTCGATCGGCCTGGTCGTCGTGGCCGGCATGTCGATCGGCACGCTGTTCACGCTGTTCGTGCTGCCCGCGGTCTATGTGGTGCTGGCAACCGACCATCGCGCGGCCGCCGATTCCGAGCGGAACAAGCAGGTCAATGAGCTCGACCTTGGCTCCAAGGCCCTGCGGCCGACCTGACGCCGCAAGCTAGCAAGCGAACGAGGGCGGCAGCGGCGGGTCCGCTGTCGCCCTTTTTGTTGCGTCCGGGCGCCGGGCTCACTGGATGGGGCCTTATCCCGCGCTTGCGAAAGACAAGGTCCCGTCTTCTTGCTAGGTTCCGGGTGATGAGCCTTTCTCTCCATCCCGACACCCCGCAAGCCAGGACGCTGCCGAGCGCGGCCTCGGATGCTGCCGGCGCGGGTGCGGGGCGGGGGATCAGGACTCGGCTGTTCACCAAATATGTCGCGCTGTTCGTGGCTGTCGTCGCCATCGCGCTGCTGGCCAACGGCCTGTTCGAGGTCTTCTTCTATTATCGCGAGCACAAGGCTTCGCTGATCCGGGTCCAGCATGAGCAGGCCGAGGCGGCCGCAGCTAAGATCGGCCAATTCGTCAAGGAAATCGAGAACCAGCTCGGATGGACGACGCAACTGCCGTGGTCGGCGGGCTCGACCGAGCAGCGCCGGTTCGACGCGCTGCGGCTGCTGCGCCAGGTGCCCGGGATCACCGAGCTTGCCCAGGTGGATTCGACCGGCAAGGAACGGTTGCGGGTCTCGCGGCTGGCGATGGACGCGATCGAGAGCGGGATCGACCTGTCCAATGATCCGAAGTTCACCGAGGCGGTCGCGCACAAGGTCTATTACGGCCCGGTCTATTTCCGCCGGGAGTCCGAGCCCTACATGACGCTGGCGCTGGCCGGCGCGCGCAGGGATGCCGGTGTCAGCATCGCCGAGGTCAATCTCAAGCTGATCTGGGACGTGGTCTCGCAGATCAAGGTCGGCCAGCACGGGCATGCCTATGTGGTCGGCCCGGAAGGGCGCCTGATCGCGCATCCCGATATCAGTCTCGTGCTGCGCAACACCGACATGTCCGGCCTCGCACAGGTGCGCGCCGCGCAGGCGGCCGGCGGCACCATGCCGGACGCGCTCGAGGAAGCGCGCAACATCCAGGGCCAGAAGGTCCTGACCGCATCGGCGCCAATCGAGCCGTTGCACTGGACCATGTTCGTCGAGCTGCCGGTCGAGGAGGCCTATGCGTCGCTCTACGCCTCGCTGCAGCGGCTTGCGATCGTGCTGCTCGGGGCGTCGATCTTCGCGGTGCTTGCGGGGGTATTCCTTGCGCGCCGCATGGTCGGGCCGATCCAGGCCCTGCGCAGCGGTGCGGAACGGATCGGCGGTGGCGACTTCTCCCAGCGCATCTCGATCCGGACGGGCGACGAGCTCGAAGAGCTCGCCGACCAGTTCAACGACATGGGCGCCCGCTTGCAGGAATCCTATGCCGACCTCGAAAACAAGGTCGAGCAGCGCACTGCGGAACTGCGGGAATCGCTGGAACAGCAGACCGCAACGTCCGAAGTGTTGGAAGTGATCAGCTCCTCGCCGGGCGAGCTGGAGCCGGTGTTTCGCAAAATGCTGGAGAATGCCACGCGCGTGTGCGGCGCATCCTTTGGAACGATGAATTTTTGGGACGGCGAAGAGTTCAATCTGGCTGCGGACTACAACCTTCCATCCGAGTTCTCTGATTTCAGGCGACGCACACCGATGCGTCCTTATCCCGGCACCACGCTTGAAACTGTCGTCAAGACACGCAAGTCTTCGCAGGTTCCCGATCTTAGGGAGAGCCCGGCTTACCTGGCTCGCGTTCCCAATGTCATTCCGATGGTGGAGGTTGCCGGAGCCCGCACGCTCATGGTCGTCCCCATGCTTAAGGAAGATCAATTGATCGGCGCGATTACGATCTTTCGAAAGGAGGTACGGCTCTTCACGGACAAGCAGATCGCGCTGGTCGAAAACTTCACCAGGCAAGCGGTCATCGCCATCGAGAACACGCGGCTGCTTCGAGAGTTGCGTGAGCGCACCGAGGCACTGTCCCAATCCCTGAGCGAGCTGCGCGCCGCCCAGGATCGCCTGGTCCAGACCGAGAAGCTTGCCTCGCTCGGCCAGCTCACCGCCGGCATCGCCCACGAGATCAAGAACCCGCTCAACTTCGTCAACAATTTCTCCGCTCTCTCGACGGAGCTGATCGATGAGCTCAACGAGGCGCTGCAATCGGCTGCGCTCGACGGCAAGACCAGGGAGGAGGTCGACGAGCTGACCCGCATGCTCAGGAGCAATCTCGAGAAGGTGGTGCAGCACGGCAAGCGCGCCGATTCCATCGTCAGGAACATGCTGCTGCATTCGCGCGAGGGTTCCGGCGAGCATCGGGCCGTCGACATCAATGCGATCGTCGAGGAGAGCCTCAATCTCGCCTATCATGGCGCGCGCGCCGAACGGCCGTCCTTCAACGTTACGCTCCAGCGCACGTTCGATCCCGCTGCCGGTATGGTCGACATCTATCCGCAGGAGATCACGCGCGTCTTGCTCAACCTGATCTCGAACGGCTTCTATGCCACGGCCAAGCGCAAGGAGAGCGCGGGTGAGACCTTCGAGCCGAGTTTGAGCGCAGCAACAAAGGACCTTGGTGGCAGGGTCGAGATCCGGATTCGTGACAATGGCACGGGAATTCCGCCCGAGGTGAAGGAGAAGATGTTCAATCCCTTCTTCACCACCAAGCCGGCCGGCGAGGGCACTGGGCTCGGCCTCTCCATGAGCCATGACATCGTCGTGAAGCAGCACGGTGGCACCATCGACGTGAACACCACACAAGGTGTATTCACCGAGTTCATCATCACCCTGCCGCGCACGATGGCGGCGGACGGCACTTCCGGAGGCAAGTCGTGAACGTTTACATCCTGGTCGTCGACGACGAGCCCGACGTCGAGGCGCTGTTCCGGCAGCAATTCCGGCGCGAGCTGCGCGCCGGCCGCTTCCAGATGGAGTTCGCCTCCTCGGCGCCCGATGCGCTCAAGCGGGCCGCCGAGGTTCGCGATCCCTCGCTGATCCTGATCCTGTCCGACATCAACATGCCCGGCATGAGCGGGCTCGACATGCTGCCGAAGGTGCGTGCCGCGCATCCGGACGTCCCCGTCATCATGATCACGGCCTATGGCGACGCCGAGACGCGGCGAAAGGCGATCGAGCGCGGCGCCGTCGGGCTTCTCACCAAGCCGATCGACTTTGCCTTGCTGCGACAGGAGATCGACACGAGGCTCGAGCAAGCCGCATGAGCGCGACCATCCTCTTCGTCGACGACGAGCCGGATCTCGAAGCGCTGGTCCTGCAAAAGTTTCGCAGGCAGATCCGCGACGGACAGGTCGCCATCATATTCGCCCGCGACGGTATCGAGGCGCTGGCCTCGCTCGAGCAGAACCCGCAGGTCGACATGGTGGTCTCCGATATCAACATGCCCAGGATGGATGGCCTCTCGCTGCTCGCGAAACTCCAGGAGGCCGAGGACAAGAAGTCGACCATCATTGTCTCGGCCTATGGCGACATGAGCAATATCCGCACCGCAATGAACCGCGGCGCGTTCGACTTCCTGACCAAGCCGATCGACTTCGCCGATCTGGAAGCCACCATCGAGAAGACCATCCGCCATATCGAGATGCTGCGCGAGGTGCGGCGGCGCCAGATGGAAGCCGAGCGCGCCCATGCCGCGCTATCGCGTCATTTCTCGCCCGAGCTTGCCAAGCGTCTGGCCGCCAGCGGCGACGGCGAGGGCATCGAAGTGCAGTGGCGCGATGTCGCCACCATCTTCACCGATATTACCGGCTTCACCTCATTGGTCGAGAGCGCACCGCCCGAGACGTTGGGCAAGTTGCTTAACGAGTATGTCGGCGGCATGACCGAAATCGTCTTCGCCCATGAGGGCACGGTCGCAAAGATCATCGGCGATGCGATCCAGGTACTCTTCAACGCGCCCGGCGATCAGCCGGATTATGCCACGCGTGCGGTCGCCTGCGCCCATGAGCTCGATGCCTGGGCGCAGGACTTTCGCGCGCGCCAGAGCGCCATGGGCGTGACCTTCGGTGCCACCCGCATCGGCATTCACGCCGGTCCCGCGCTGGTCGGCAATTTCGGCGGCAACCGCTTCTTCGATTACACCGCGTATGGGGACTCCATCAACATCGCGGCGCGGCTGGAGGCCGCCAACAAGCATCTGGGCACCCGCATTTGCGTCAGCGCCAGCGTCGCCGAGGCGGCTGAGAATTTTCAAGGCCGCCCCGTGGGGGAGCTGATGCTGCGCGGACGCAGCGAGCCGTTGCGCGCGTTCGAGCCGCTCCCACCGGGCAAGTTCGAAGCGCCGGAAACGGCGCTGTATTCGGAGGCTTTCGCCAAGATGGAGGCCGGTGATGCCGCGGCCATGCCGGCCTTTGCCGCGCTGGTCGGCATGCACGCCGACGATTCCCTGGCCGGCTTTCACCTGAAGCGCCTACTCAACGGCGCCAAGGGCATTCGCATGCAACTGGAATAGGAGTTCGCCATGGTTCGTGAGTTCGCTGCCGGCAATTACCGCTTCATTCCGTCCGTGTTCCAGTATTCGGCCGGCGCGGCCGCGGACGACGGCTACGAGATCGAGCGTGTCCGCTTCGATCGTCTGGTGCCGCTCGCGGAAGGGTTTGCACTGGCGGCAAGATTCATTCAGGAGGCAGGACGGCCGCTGACGGCATTCTGCGCCTGCGAGCTGCGTTCACCGGCAGCCTTCAGCGAAGAGGGCTTTCGCGCGTTCAACCTGCACTATGTGAAGACGCTGTCCGAATGGAGCATCTTCGACGGCACCACCAATCCGGTGGCGCGCAGCAATGTCTGTCCCGAGATCGATCCGCCGTCAGAGCCGTCGTTCTACGCGTTCTCGTTCACGCGTC
The DNA here is from genome assembly GCF_014198295.1 of Bradyrhizobium sp. CIR18. Classification (NCBI taxonomy): domain Bacteria; kingdom Pseudomonadati; phylum Pseudomonadota; class Alphaproteobacteria; order Hyphomicrobiales; family Nitrobacteraceae; genus Bradyrhizobium; species Bradyrhizobium sp. CIR18. The sequence continues at coordinate 168,915 of NZ_JACIHF010000015.1, forward strand.
CGACCCGCTCGAAAGCGCCGTCCTTCGTGATATCGGGCGGTGCCGAGGCGCGCGAGGGCGGCGGCACCTATGTCGAGCGCACCGTGCGCTATCGCGACCTCAGTCCGGAGGGGCTGCGGGAGAAGGTGCGCTTCACGACGACGTCGCAGATGGAAAACCGCATGGCGGCCTTCGGCTTCGGCTGGAGCGACACCACCGCGGTGCAGGCCTACTCCGTGCACGACTTCCACCACGCACTCGCCGACGAACTGGTCCGCCGCGGCGCGCTGCGCTCCGGCCTGACCTGGCATTTCGCCCGCCCTCCGGTAGTCGATCTCGAATACGAGATGGATTGCCGCCGCGTGTTGCGGGAAGTGGTGATTTGAGGTCCTCATCCTGAGGAGCGGCCGTCAGGCCGCGTCTCGAAGGATGGCCACGAGTTGCAGCGGGGCCTTCATGGTTCGAGACGCGCGAAGGGCGCGCTCCTCACCATGAGGAATAGCTAGCGCTGCCGCGGATCGAGCGCGTCGCGCAGGCCGTCGCCGAGCAGGTTCAGCGACAGCACTACGAGGAAGATCGCAAGCCCCGGCCAGATCGCCATCCACGGCGCCTGCGTCAGGAAGCGTTGCGCGGCGTTGAGCATGCTGCCCCAGGACGGCGCCGGCGGCTGCTGGCCGAGGCCGAGGAACGACAGCGCGGCTTCGGCGATGATGGCGGCGGCGATCGAGAGCGTCGCCTGCACCAGCAGCGCGGGCAGGATGTTCGGCAGGATATGCGACAGCGCGATCCGCCACGGCGGGTTGCCGAGCGCGCGCGCGGCCTCGACATAGTCCTCGGCCTTGACGACGAGCACCTGGCCGCGGGTCAGGCGGATGAAGATCGGCGTTGCGGAGATGCCGATTGCGATCATGGCATTGCCGAGGCTCGGCCCGAGGAACGCCGCCAGCGCGATCGCCAAGATCAGGAACGGGCAGGCCAGCATCGCATCCGTGATCCGGCTGATCAGCGCATCGACGAAGCCGCCGCGATAGCCGGCGAGCAGGCCGAGCGGCACGCCGATGCCGAGCGCGATCGCGACCGAGATGAGGCCCGCAAGCAGCGAGGCTCGCGCGCCGTAGACGATCCGGCTGAAGATGTCGCGGCCGAGCTCGTCGGTGCCGAACCAATGCGCCGCGGTGGGCGGCTTGCGCACCAGGCTCCAGCTCGTCGCGATGGGATCATAGGGCACGATGAGCGGGGCCAGCACGGCGAGCACGATGAACATCGTGAGCACGACGAGCCCGAACACCGCCGCCTTGCGCTTGAACAGCCGCCGACGCGCGCGGCGGGCCGGGCTATCCAGCTCGTCGGCTTGCGTGAGAGGGCCCGGCAGCGCGGCGTCGGTCATGCTCTAGCCCCGCAGCCGCGGATTGACGAGGATATAGGCGATGTCGGCAACGAGGTTCAGCGTGATGTAGATCGTGGCCGTCACCAGCACGACGCCCTGCACCACGGCGTAGTCGCGGTTGAAGACGGCATCCACGATCAGCTTGCCGAAGCCGGGAATGGAGAAGATCTGCTCGGTCAGGACGGCGCCTGATAACAGCGTGCCGAGCTCAAGCGCGCCGAGCGTGATGACGGGCGTCAGCGCATTGCGCATCGCGTGCTTCAGGATCACCGAGCGCTCCAACAGTCCCTTGGCGCGGGCGGTGCGGACGTAGTCGCTTTCCAGCACCTGCAGCATGGCGCTGCGGGTATGCCGCATCAGGACCGCGGCAATCGCGTTGCCGAGCACGAAAGCCGGCATGATGGTGACCGCCAGGCTCGCGCGCCAGTTCTCGGTGAGCGGCACGTAGCCGGAAGCCGGCAGCCAGCCAAGCTCGATCGAGAACAGGAAGATCAGCATGATCCCGAGCCAGAAGTTCGGCGTCGAGATGCCCCATAGCGCAAACAGGTTCGCGCCGTAATCCCAGGCCGAGCCTTTCTTCACGGCTGCGACGATGCCGGCGGGGATGCCGATCAGGAACGCGATCACGATCGCCATCGCGCCGAGCTGCAGCGTCACCGGCAGCTTCTGAGCGATCAGCTCGCGCACCGGCATCTTGTTGCGCAGCGACTCGCCGAAATCGCCTGAGAGTACGCCCTTGATCCAGTAGGCGTACTGCACCGGGACCGGCTGATCGAGCCGGTACTGGCGGCGGATCTGTTCGATCACGGCCGGATCGCGCTCTTCGCCCGCCATCACCAGCGCGGGATCGCCCGGCAGCAATTGCTGCAGCGAGAAGATCAGTACCGAGACGAAGAACAGCGTCGGCACGATCTGCGCGAGGCGGCGGGCGAGGAAGTTCAGCATTCTGGCGGCGTCACTTCAGCTTGAGCCCGATCACGCGCACGAGGCCGTCGGGCATCTGCTTGTAGCCTTCGAGCTTGGTCGTGTGCGCGATGATGATGCGGCGGTGGTAGAGGTACAGCAGCGGCTCCTCGTCCTGGACCAGCTTGGCCAGGGCCTCATAGCTGGCCTTGCGCTTGGTGGGATCGGTGACCGATCGCGCGTCCTCCAGCGCCTTGTCGGCCTGCGGGTTGTTCCACGCGCCGTAATTCTGCGGCGCACCGCTGTGCAGAAATACAAAGGTGTTGCCGTCGGGATCGACGCGCCCGCTCCACGCCAGCATATAGGCCTGGTAATCGCCGGACTCCGCCTGCTTCAGCCCGGTCGCGAATTCGGTGAGGCGGATCTTCATGTCGAACCCGGCCTCGGCCGCCATCGACTGGATGACCTGCGCCGGCGTCTCGGTCTCCGCGCCCTTCGGCACCAGGAAATCGACGCTGACCGGCGGTGTCACGCCGGCCTCCTTCAGCAATGCCTTGGCCTTCTCGACGTTGCGGGGACGGACCGGAAGGGATTTCTGATAGTAGGGATGATCAGGATTGACCCATTGATTGCCGACCTGAAACTCGCCGTTGAACACGACCTGATTAATCGCCTCGCGGTCGATCGCGAGGTCGAGCGCCTGCCGCACCTTGGCGGACTGGCTGAGCGGCCCCTTGGCCTTGTCCTTGCCGATGTTGAGCGTGACGCCCTGATAGCCAAGCTCGATCGCGGTCGCGACCTTCAGCCGTGAATCCGCGCGGACTTCCTTCAGGTCGGTGGCGAGCACGCGCTCGATCAAATCGAGGCCGCCGGATTTCAGATTGGCGAGCCGCACCGTGGCATCGACGATCGGCTGGAACACGATCTTGTCGATGAAGACGTTGTCCTTGTTCCAATAGTCCGCGAATTTCTCGAACACGATGCGGTCCTGCTGCACGCGCTCGACGAATTTGTACGGGCCGGCGCAGACCGGACGCAGGCCGAACTTGTCGCCGGCCTCTTTCGCCGCCTTTGGCGACACCATCATCCCGGCGCGGTCGGTGAGCTGAGCCAGCAGCGGCGAGAATGGCGACTTCAGCACCAGCTTGACCGTGAGGGGATCGACGATTTCGATATGATCGACCGAGGCGAGCTCGGGCTTGCGGAACGAGCCGGGGAACGTCAGATGCCGCTCCAGCGAGAACTTTGCGGCTTCGGCGTCGAATGGCTCGCCGTCGTGGAATTTCACGCCCGGCCGGAGCTTGATGACCAGCGCCTTGCCGTCGTCGGCGGTCTCGCTCGACAGGGCGAGCTGCGGCACGATGTTGAGCTTCTCGTCGATGTCGAACAGCTTGTCGCAGAAGGCGGAGAACACGATGCGGCCGACATAGGTGCGCGCCATCGTGGGATCGAGGATATCAGGATCCTCGGCGAGGCCGATGCGCAGCGTGGTCTGGGCCTGCGCGGCTCCAAGCGACAGCAGGACAGCGGCGGCCGTTGCGGCCAGGCGAAACATCTTCATCGGACAATCCCCATTGCTTCGGCTACGTCGTTGTGGGCGCGGCGCCTTGTATACCAACCCCGGCAGGGCTCCCGCCTTCCGTCTTTCGGCTGAAGGCCGCGACCAATTTTGCAAGCGCCGGCGAAAACCCGCCGGCTGCCGGCAGGATGGCGTCGGCAGACGGCAACTCCGCCGTGCGGTGACAGGCGGTGGCGTGGCCCGAGCCGTCGGCCAAGAGCGTCGGCGCCTCGTTGCGGCAGCGCTCGATCACGAACGGGCAGCGGGTGTGGAAGCGGCAGCCAGCGGGCGGATTGAGCGCGCTCGGGATCTCGCCCTCGAGCAGGACGGTCGCGCGCTTCGCCTTCGGCTGTGGCAGCGGGATCGCGGACAGCAGCGCTCGGCTATAGGGATGTCGGGGTGAGGCGAACAGCGCATCCGCCTCCGCCGTCTCGACGATCTGGCCGAGATTCATCACCGCGACGTGGTCGGCGATGTGCTTGACCACAGCGAGGTCGTGCGAGACGAAAATATAGGCGAGGCCGAGCCGATCCTGCAGCTCTCGCAGCAGATTGAGGATCTGCGAGCGGATCGAGACGTCGAGCGCCGAGACCGGCTCGTCGCAGATGATCAGCTTCGGCTCGACCGCGAGCGCGCGGGCGATGGCGATGCGCTGGCGCTGGCCGCCGGAGAATTCGTGCGGATAGCGCCGTGCCAGCCTCGGCTCCAGCCCGACCAGCCGCAAGATTTCCGCGACGCGCGCGCGCCGCTCTGCCGGCGGCACGAGATCGTGCAGCGCCAGCGGCTCGGTCAGGATCTGCCCGACGGTCATGCGCGGATTGAGCGAGGCGTAGGGGTCCTGAAAGATGATCTGCGCTTCGCGGCGGAAGGCGCGGAGCGCATTGGGATCAAGCGAGAGGAGATCGCGGCCGTCGAAGCGCACCGTGCCCGCGTCCGGTTCGATCAGCCGCAGCACCAGGCGGCTGACGGTGGATTTGCCACATCCGGATTCGCCGACGAGCGCCAGCGTCTTGCCGGCTTCGAGCGAGAAGGAGACGCCATCGACCGCCTTGACGTGCGCCAGCGCCCGGCCGAACAGCGAGCGCTCGGCGACGAAATGCTTGACCAGGCCCGTGACCTCGAGCAGCGCCATCACGACACCAGACGTTCGAGCGGCGCGCGGATGCAGCGCGAAAGGTGGCCGGGGCTGACTTCGATCAATGGCGGCGGTGCCTTGGTGCAGGCGTCCAGCACGAACGGGCAGCGCGCGGCGAAGCGGCAGCCTGCCGGCGGCTGCGCCATGTTCGGCACCATGCCCTCGATCGTCGCAAGCTGTTCGGCGCGATGGTCGAGCCGCGGGATCGAGCCGAGCAGGCCGACGGTGTAGGGATGCTGCGGCGCCGAGAACAAGTCGTCCACCGGCGCGCGCTCGACGATCTCGCCGGCATACATCACCGCGACCTCGTCGCAGACCTCGGCGACCACGCCGAGATCGTGCGTGATCAGGATGATCGCGGCGCCGCTTGCCGCTTTCAACTCCCGCATCAGCTCCAGGATTTGCGCCTGCAAGGTGACGTCGAGCGCGGTCGTCGGCTCGTCCGCGATCAGCAGGCGCGGATCGCAGGCCAGCGCCATCGCGATCATCACGCGCTGGCGCATGCCGCCGGAGAGCTTGTGCGGATATTCGTCGATCCGCCGCTCGGGCGAGGGGATGTGGACGCGGCGCAGCAGCTCGATCGCCCGCTCGCGCGCGCTTTTCCGCGAGCCGCCGCGGTGGCGCAAAATGGTCTCGATGATCTGGTCGCCGATGGTGAAGCTCGGATTGAGCGAGGTCATCGGCTCCTGGAAGATCATCGCGAGCCGGTTGCCGCGCAGATTGCGCAGGGTCTGGTCCGGCGTCCGCAGGAGATCGAGGCCGTCGAAGCGGATCGCGCCCGATATCTCCGCACTTTGCTTCGGCAACAGGCCCATGATCGCCAGCGACGTCACGCTCTTGCCGCAACCGGATTCGCCGACGAGGCCGAGCGTCGCGCCGTTGGCGACACTGAGGTCGACACTGTCGACCGCGTGGGTGATGCGGCCGTCGTCGCCGTGGAAACGGATGCGGAGGTCCCTGATCTCGATGAGGGGGCTCGCGCTCATGATTGCCTTGCACGCGCTGCTTGGATGCTGGCGTCGATGACGCTGCGATCGGTATTGCCGGCCGGGTTCTGCCGCGTCGGCATGGATGTGCGAAAATGAACCCATAGCTCGTGGCTGACCTGCTCAAGCCGTTCGAGCTCACTGATCGGATCGGGATGGTCGTCGGCGCGAATATCCAGTGCCGGCCATTCCTCCTCGCCATGGATCAAGAGCGCGGCGGACTGCTTGCCGCGCTTGTCGCCGCCGGCGGCTTCGCCCGCTCGCATCGCGGCGAGCAGGCGGCGCGGGAAGGACAGACTGTCGTTGGCGATATAGGTCTTCGCGGTCTCGTCGAGCACGTCGGCGCCAGCCAGCATGTTGCCGGCGATGGAGAACCCGCTGCCTGCGATGTGCCCGCACCAGTCGACGCAGTCGCGCCCGGTATGGGCGGCGATCTCGCCGCTCGCATCCATGATGTGGATCTGACGGCTCTCGCGGCCATCGTCGGTCGCGAGCAGCGCGGCCAGCACGTCGTGCGCGTTGAGCCCTTCCCGCAGCAGCTTGACGCCGTCGATGCCGTAATATGGATTGACGAAGGCCTGCGTCGCGATGGCGCCGACGCCGGCAGCAATATACGGCACGCGTGCCCCAACGGCGAAGAAGCGTGTCGCAACGGCGATGCCGAACTGGCCGGTAGCAGGGTCTCGCGCGATGATCGACCAGGTCATGTGCTGCCTTCAGCGTCCCGCGGCGTAACCTTGCATGCCGCGCGGATTGGCGGCGGCGCGCCGCCGCACGCCCACGCGCGAGGCCGCGGTGAGGCGGCCTTCGGACCAGTCGGGGCCAACTTCCACGATGTGTCCGCGCTCACGAAGGTTCTCGATCGTCGCCTTGGGCACGCGGTTCTCGACCACGAGCACGCCGGGGCGGGCTGTACGCGGCCAGAACGAGATCGGGAAATGCTCGGAGTGCCAAGCCGGCGCGTCGATCGCCTCCTGCAGATTGAGATTGCAATGGACATGGCGCAGGAAGAACTGCGTGATCCACTGGTCCTGCTGGTCGCCGCCGGGCGAACCCCAGGCGAGGTACGGCTCGCCGTCGCGCAGTGCCATGGTCGGCGACAGCGTCGTGCGCGGCCGCTTGCCCGGCGCGAGCGAACCAGGTTGGTTCTCCTCCAAATCGAACATCTGCGCGCGGCTGCCGAGGCAGAAACCCAGCTCGGGAATGACAGGCGAGGATTGCAGCCAGCCCCCTGAAGGCGTCGAGGATACCATGTTGCCGGCTTTGTCGATGATGTCGAAATGCACGGTGTCGCCGCGCACCTCGCCGAAGCGCCCCACGGTTGGTTCACCGGCGCCGAGCGCGCCAACGGCCTCGCGCTGGCCTTCAGCGCGGCGCAGCTTGACGACGCCGCCAAAGCTCTCGATTGCGCCGGGCCGGAGATCGAGCGAAGCCTTCTCGGTAACCAGCTTACGACGTTCGTCGTTATAGGCGTCCGATAGCAACGTCGCGATCGGGATCTCGCTGAACTTGGGGTCGCCGTAGAATTTTTCGCGATCGGCAAAGGCAAGTTTTGCGCATTCGATCTGGAGATGGATGAACTCCGGCCCGGTGGGATCGAGCCCGTCGAGGGCAAAGCCCTTCAGCAGCGCGAGCTGTTGCAGCGTCACCGGACCCTGGCTCCAGACTCCGGCCTTGCAGACGGTATAGCGGCCATAGTCGTAGGTGAGCGGCGCTTCGATCGTCGGTTGCCAGCGCGCCATGTCGTCGGCAGAGAGCACGCCGCGATGCGGCGAACCGCTGACGTCCATCACCTCTTGCGTCCGGCAGAATTTGTCGATGGCTTCCGCGACGAAGCCTTGCGACCAGGCTTTGCGCGCGCGCTCGATTTCGGCATCACGGCCACCGCCGCCGCTCTCGGCTTCGCTGAGAATTCGTGCGTAGGTCGCGGCCAGCGTTTTGTTGGTAAAGAGCGTGCCGGGCTTCGGCACCTCGCCGTTCGGCAGGTAGACGGCGGCCGACGTTGGCCAATGCTTGCGGAATAATTGTTCGACGGTCTGGATCGTGGCGCAGGCGCGCTCCACCAGCGGGTAGCCGTCGCGCGCATAGGAGATTGCGGGCTCCAGCACGTCGCGCACGCGCATCGTACCGTAGTCGCGCAGCAGCATCATCCAGGATTCGAAGGTGCCGGGGACGCAGGCCGCGAGCAGGCCGGTGCCGGGCACCATGTCGAGGCCTTCGCTCTTGTAATGCGCGATGGTGGCGCGCGCCGGGGCGGGGCCCTGGCCGCAGATCACCTCGGTGCGGCCGCGCTTCACGTCGTGGACGATGACAGGCACGTCGCCGCCGGGGCCGTTGAGATGCGGCTCGACCACCTGCAGCGTGAAGGCGGTGGCAACGCCGGCGTCGAAGGCATTGCCGCCCTTTTCCAGGATGGCCATGCCGACGGCGGTCGCGATCCAGTGGGTTGTGGCGACGACCCCGAACGTGCCCTCGATCTCGGGGCGGGTCGTGAAGGGATCGGGATTGACATTGCTGGCCATGGATTACCTCATTTGCGGCGCGCGCAATTGATCACAGGCGATGCCGCGCCGCCAATGCGCTGCCAGCATGGCACGCGCGCGTCACGCCGGGACCGGCGCGGTGTTGACGGCGTGGCAGGCGACGCCGTCAATCAGTTCCGGCGTCTCCTTGCGGCAGAGATCGAACGCCAGCGGGCAGCGCGGATTGAAGGCGCAGCCGGGCGGCGGATTGATCGGGTTCGGGATCTCGCCCTTCACCGGAATGCGTTGGCGGCCGCTCATGGCGAGGTCGGGCACGGCACCCAGCAGCATCTTGGTGTAGGGCATACGCGGACGGGCGAACAGCTCGCGTCCTTCCGCGATCTCGACGATGCGGCCGAGATACATCACGCCGACGCGGCTCGCCATGTGGCGGACCACGGCAAGGTTGTGGCTGATGAACATGTAGGTCAGACCGAACTTGTCCTGCAGGTCGCGCATCAGGTTCAGGATCTGCGCCTGCACTGAGACGTCGAGCGCCGAAGTCGGCTCGTCGCAGACGATGAACTCGGCATCCGATGCGAGCGCCCGGGCGATCGCGATGCGCTGGCGCTGGCCGCCGGAGAATTCGTGCGGAAACTTCAACCGATCGTCGGGATGCAGGCCGACCAGGCTGAGCAGCTCGCCGACGCGCGCCTGGATGTCGCGCTCACCCTGGATCAGGTCGAAGGCGCGGATCGGCTCAGAGATGATGGCATCGACGCGGAAGCGCGGGTTCAGGCTCGCATAGGGATCCTGGAAGATCATCTGGATGCGGCGGCGCAGCTTTCGGCGCGCCGGCGCCTGCCGCGGATCGGTCATCGAGACGCCGTCGATCAAGACATCGCCGGAGCTCGGCGGCAGCAGGCCGACGACCATCCGCGCCACCGTGGTCTTGCCCGAGCCGGACTCGCCGACCAGCGCAAAGGTCTCGCCCTTCCTGATGTCGAAGGTGACGTGATCGACCGCCTTGAGATATTCGAGATGGCCGCCTTCGAGCACGCGGTTGAGCCAGGGTTTCGAGACGTCGAACACCCGGCGCAGATTTGTGGCCTGGACGAAGGAAGCGCTCATGCCGCGCTCTCCGCCGGCACGCTGTCATAGAGATGGCAGGCGACCGATTGCGCACCGCGCGGCAGCGGCTCGGGTCGATCGACACGACAGCGATCGAACACGAACGCGCAGCGCGGGTTGAACGAGCAGCCGCGCGGGATCGCCGACAGCCGCGGCATCGAGCCGGGAATCTGCATGAGACGCTTGTCGTCGCCGGCCAGCGTCGGGATCGCGCCCATCAAGCCCTTGGCGTAGGGATGCAGCGGATTTCTGACGACATCCTGCACCGGACCGATCTCGGCAACACGGCCGGCATACATCACGGCGACGCGGTCGGAGGTCTCCGCGATCACGCCCATGTCGTGCGTCACCAGCATCACGGCGGTGCCGTGGTCGCGGCCGAGCCGCTTGATCAGCGAGATGATCTGCGCCTGCACGGAGACGTCGAGCGCAGTGGTCGGCTCGTCCGCGATGATGAGTTCGGGCTCGGCGCAGATCGCCAGCGCAATCACGACGCGCTGGCGCATGCCGCCGGAGAATTCGTGCGGGTAGCCGTCGATGCGCTTTTCCGGCGCGGGAATTCCGACCTCGGCAAGCAGGTCGATGGCGCGGCGGCGGGCGGCCGTCTCGGAGAGATTCAGGTGAGTTCGGATCGTCTCGATGATCTGGTCGCCGACCCGGTAGAGAGGATTGAGCGAGGTGAGGGGGTCCTGGAAGATCATGCCGATCCGTTTGCCGCGGATGCGGCGCATCTCCTCCGGCGGCAGATTGTCGATGCGCAGGCCGGCCAGGCGAATCTCGCCGCCCGCGATCCGGCCAGGCGGGTCGATCAGGCCGATCACGGCAAGGCCGGTGACGGATTTGCCGGCGCCGGATTCGCCGACCACGCCCAGCACTTCGCCCTTGGCGATGTCGAAGGAGACGCCGTCGATGGCGCGCAGCGTGCCGCGGCGGGAGGCGAACTCCACCTGAAGGTTGCGGACGGAGAGGATGGGCTCGGTCATGAGTGAGGCGCTCTTGTCGAGGTTTTGCTCATCGGAGCTTCGGGTTGAGCGCATCGCGAAGCCAGTCGCCGAGCAGGTTGATCGACAGGATCAGCCCGGCCAGCGCGAGGCCGGGGAATGCGACGATCCACCATTCGCCCGCGAACAGATAATTGTTGCCGATGCGGATCAGCGTGCCCAGCGAGGGCATGGTGTCGGGCAGGCCGACACCGAGGAAGGACAGCGTCGCCTCGGTGATGATGGCCAGCGCGAGGTTGATGGTGGCGATGACCAGGATCGGGCCCATCGTGTTCGGCAGCACGTGCCGCAGCATGATCTTGGGCGCGGGCAGGCCGATCAGCTGCGCGGCGGCCACGTAATCCTTGTTCTTCTCGACCATCACGGAGCCGCGCACCGTCCTTGCATACCCGACCCAGAAACTCAGGCCGATCGAGATCACCAGCACCACCAGCATGCTGGTGGCATCCAGGCGGTTGCCGAGGATGGATTTCGCGATGCCATTGACCAGCAGCGCGATCAGAATGGCGGGAAAGGTCAGTTGCACGTCGGCGATCCGCATGATCACGCCATCGACCGCGCCGCCGAAATAGCCGGCGATCAGGCCGAGGGCGATGCCGAGCGCGCCGGCGAAGATCACACCGGCCACGCCGACGGCGAGCGAGATGCGCATCCCGTAGAGAATGGCGGAGAACACGTCGCGACCCTGCTCGTCGGTCCCGAGCAGGAACGGGCTTTGGCCATCGGCGGTCCAGAGCGGCGAGATGCGCGAGTTCATCAACTGGAGCTGCGCCGGATCGAACGGGTTCTGCACCGCGAGCGCGGATGCAAAGATCGCGAGCAGGAAAAGCAGCGCGGTAATGGCCGCTGCCACCATGGTCAGCTTGGAGCGGCGGAACGAATAGAAGATGTCGCTGTCGAGGGCGCGGCTGAGCCAGCTGCGACCGGCATGCGCGGGCGGCGCGCTCTGCTTGTCGGAATTGGAGGCGACGGCGTCGGACATGCAGGGGCCTTATGTAGCGCGGCCGACGGTCGCGCGCAGGCGCGGATCGACCACGGTGTAGAGAATGTCGACCACCAGATTGATGGTGACGAAGATCAGCGAGACCATCAGCAGGTAGGCGGCCATGATCGGGATATCGACGTTTTGCACGGCCTGCACGAACAGGAGTCCCATGCCCGGCCATTGGAACACGGTTTCGGTGATGATCGAAAATGCAATAACCGAGCCAAACTGAAGGCCGGCCACGGTGATGACGGGGATGAGCGTGTTCTTCAGCGCGTGGCCGAAATGGATGGCGCGGGTAGTCAGCCCGCGGGCGCGGGCGAAACGGATATAGTCGGTTCGCAGCACTTCCAGCATCTCCGCGCGCACCAGCCGCATGATCAGGGTCATCTGGAACAGGCCGAGCGTGATCGAGGGCATGATCAATGCCTTCAATCCCGACAGCGTGAGCAGGCCCGTGCTCCACCAGCCGAGCTTGACCACCTCGCCGCGGCCGAACGAGGGCAACCAGCCCAATGTCACCGCGAACAGATAGATCAGGAGAATGCCGATCAGGAAAGTCGGCAATGAGATGCCGATCAGCGAAACCGCCTGGAATAATTTGGCGAGCACGGTGTCGCGCCTCAGCGCCGAATAGACGCCCATCAGAATGCCGAACACCATTGCAAACACGGTGGCGCAGATCGCAAGTTCCAGCGTGGCCGGCATACGTTCCATCAACAGGGTCGAGACCGGCTGGCGGAACTGGTAGGAGACGCCGAACTTGAATTGCGCGGCGTCGGCGAAATAACGCACGAACTGCACCGGCACGGGATCGTCCAGGCCGAGCGACTTGCGCACGGCTTCGCGTTCGGCCGCCGACGTGTCGATCGAGACGATCTGGTTGACGGGGTCGCCTGCGAAACGGAACATCGAGAAGGCGATGATGCCGACGGCGAACATGACGCCGATGGCCTGAACGGCGCGGCGAAGAGTGAAAGCGAGCATGCCTTCCACTATCCTTGGGTGTGCGTGCGGTCGACGTCTTTGTCAGCCGGAAAAGGAAAGGTCCCGGATGCATGACGCCGCCGGGACCTCGTGTTCAACTAGCACTATTCCTTCTTGGTCGCCCAATGGAACATGACCAGATTGTCGGCGCGCTGCGGCAGGTTGACCTTCTTCGACACGCCCCAGGCCAGCGCCTGCTGGTGCAGCGGGATGTAGGACCAGTCCTTGTTGCCGATTTCGTAGGCCTGCTTGATCAGCTGGTTGCGCTTGGCGGTATCGGTTTCGACCAGCACCTTGTCGGTGATGGCGTCGAACTCCTTGTTGCAGTAGCCGCCGAGATTGGCCTCGCCGCGTGAGGATTTCGCATCGTCGCGGCAGCCCATGATGTCGTAGAGCACGTTGTGGGAGTCCATCGTGCTCGGCGTCCAGCCCAGGAGGTAGAATGAGGTCTGGTAGCCGCCCTGCTTCAACACCTTGGCGAAGTACTGCGCCTTCGGCTGCGCCAGCAGGTTGATCTTGACGCCGATGCGGGCCAGCATGCCGACAACGGCCTGGCAGATCGCGGCGTCGTTGACGTAACGGTCGTTCGGACAATCCATCGTGACCTCGAAGCCATCGGGATAGCCGGCTTCGGTCAGGAGCTTCTTGGCTCCATCAGGGTCGAATTTCGGCCGCGTGAACTCCTTGGACAGTGCGAACAACTCCGGAGCGATCATCAGCGCCGATGGCGTCGACAGCTCGCGCATCACGCGCTTCTTGATCAGCTCGATGTCGATCGCCTTGTAGAAGGCCTCGCGGACGCGGACGTCCTTGAACGGGTTCTTGCCCTTGATGTTGGAGTAGAGCAGCTCATCGCGCATCTGATCGAAGCCGATGAAGATGGTGCGCAGCTCCGGCCCCTTCAGCACCTGGGCGTTCGGGCTGGAATCGACGCGGGAGATGTCCTGGATCGGCACCGGCTCGATGACGTCGACTTCGCCTGAGAGCAGCGCAGCGACGCGGGTTGCGTCCGAAGCGATCGGGGTGAAGACGATCTCCTTCAGGTTACCTTCGACCTTGCCCCAGTAATTGGGGTTGGCCTTGAAAACCGTCTTCACGCCGGGCTGATGGCTTTCGATGGTGAACGGACCGGTGCCGTTCTCGTGGAGAGAGGCATAGCTCGGCGTGGTCGCCGCCACCGGCGTCGGGTCGACGACGTTGTTCTCCTCGGCCCATTTCTTGTCCATGATGTACCAGACATCCCACGAGTTATGCAGGATGGGATTGGGCGAGGGCAACACGAAGTCGACGGTGTAGTCGTCGACCTTGACGACCTTGACGTCGGGCGCAAGGCGGGTCTGCATATTGGACCCTTTCTTGCGGACGCGATCGGCGGAGAACACGACGTCGTCGGCGGTGAAGGGGTCGCCGTTGTGGAATTTCACGCCCTTGCGCAAATGGAAGCGCCAGCGGGTCGGCTCCGGGGTTTCCCAGCTTTCGGCGAGCGCCGGAATGATCTTGAGGTCTTTGTCGCGCGCGGTGAGGCCTTGATAGACGTGGCCGAGATGGGCGTGGGTGGTGCTTTCGTTCAGCGTATAGGGATCAAGGGATTTCAGGTCACCCTGGTTGGCATAACGCAGCGTCTGGCTCGACGCCGGCGCGACCGTCAACGCAAGCGTACCGGCGAGCGTCGCCGCAAACAGACTTCGACCGACTGACATTCTTGACCCTCTCCACTCTACCGTGCCGATGATTTTTGATTGTTCGGCAGGGCTGATTGATCCATGTTGCCCAGAGTTCTCGACCGGTGCAAGCGCCATTCCAGCAAGGAACGCGCCAAGTTGCACCGCTGTGCAGCAATGCTGACCGTGCCGCCTGGCATGGAGGACCGCGTCTTTCGACTTTGGTTGACTATATCGGCCGATTGCGGGACGGGGCATGTCGCGCCTGCATCAGGTCGCTTGCGTCGCACCACAACTCGCGGCGATACTGCCGACAGGCCGCTCGAATCTCATCCGGAGGGGATATGAAAGTTAATATCGAAATCGACTGCACCCCCCTCGAGGCCCGCCAGTTCTTCGGTTTGCCTGACGTGGGGCCGATGCAGACGGCGGTGATGGACAAGCTGCAGCAGCAGGTACTCAGCAACATCGAGAAGGTCTCGCCGGAATCGCTGATCCAGAGCTGGTTCACCTTCGATCCCAAGATCGCCGAGCGGTTTCAGGACATGTTCGTCACGATGGCGGGCCTCGGCGGCACGCGCAGCAGCGACAAGAAGAAATAATGTCGTCCGGGCCGGACGGGCGGCAGGCGCCGGGCGGGCTTCGTCCGCCGGGCCTCGCCCTGCTGCTTGCAGAAGCGCGCGGCCTGTTCGAATTCAATGCGAGCCTGCTGCTGTCGCCAGTCCTGATGCGCGCGCCCAGGGGGGACGGTCATCCGGTGCTGGCGCTGCCGGGCTTTCTGGCCAGTGACCTCTCGATGGCCCCGATCCGGCGCTATCTCGCCGAGCTCGGCTATGAGGCACATGCCTGGCGGATGGGCCGCAATCTCGGCGGGCTGGGGCGGATGCGCCAGTCGCTGCGCGCCCGTCTGGCCGAAATCCATGCTGCGAGCGGACGCAAGGTCAGCCTGGTCGGATGGAGCCTCGGCGGCGTCTATGCTCGCGATCTCGCGCTCCAGGCGCCCGACATGGTCCGTTATGTCGTCACGCTCGGCAGCCCGTTTGCCAATGACGTGCGGGCGACCAATGCCACGCGGCTCTACGAGGCGCTGTCAGGCGAGCGGGTCGAGGATTTCGCCGAATTGCGCGAGGCGATCGCCGGCGATCTTCCGGTGCCGGCGACGTCGATCTATTCGCGGGCCGACGGTGTCGTGAACTGGCGAACCTGCTTGCTGCGTCCCTCCGACCGCGCCGAGAACATCGAGGTGCATCTGGCGAGCCATATCGGGCTCGGGGTGAACCCTGCGGCGCTGTGGGCCGTGGCCGACCGCCTGGCGCAACCGGAAGGGGAATTCTCGCCATTTGACCGGGCAGGGCCGTTTGCCATTGCATATGCCCCGCCGGAACAGGCAGTATCGGCCTGACGAGAAGCGCTGGCCAAGGCGCCCGTCAAATCTTGCGGGAGGGAACTATGGCTGACGGTAAGAAGCTGTCGTCGCTGGACGCGTCGTTTCTCTATCTGGAAACGCCGGAGATGCCGATGCATGTCGGGAGCATGGCGATCTTTCGCCTGCCCGACGACTACAAGGGCGACTTCTTCGAAGACTTCAAGGCGATGATCGTATCGCGCCTGCACATCGCGCCGATCCTCAAAGCGCGGCTGGAAAAGGCGCCGCTCGACATCGATCATCCCTCCTGGGTCGAGGACGATCAATTCGACATCGACCGCCACATCTTCCGCGCCAGCCTGCCGCAGCCGCGCGACCGCGCCACGCTGGAGCGCATCGTCGGCTGGATGCACGCCAAGCTCCTGAACCGGGCTCGCCCGCTCTGGGAGTTCTACGTGTTCGAGGGCATGAAGGACAACGAGGTCGGGCTCTATTCGAAGATGCACCATGCCGCGATCGACGGCGGCGCTGGTGCCGCCCTGACCAACATGATCTACGACATCTCGCCGATCCCGCGGAAGGTCGATCCGCCGGCCGCGGGATCCAAGCCTGGACAGGAGCCGCGTGACATCGCCGCCAACCTGCTCGATTCCTATCAGCAGCTGTTCAACCAGCCACTCGACGCGGGCAAGGCCGCCCAGAATCTGCAATTGCCGCGCACCGGCAAGAGCGACATCGGCTCGATCCTGTTCGACAATGCGATGTACCAGATCGAGAGCGCGGTGCGCTTTGCCGGCAATATCCCGACCATGGTCAAGAGCGTCTCCGAGGTGCTTGGCAAGGTCGCCGATCCGAAGTCGCGCGAGAGTCTCGCCAGCATGGTGTCGCCGCCGACCATGCTCAACAAGACCATTTCCTCGGAGCGAAGCTTCGCCGGCGTCTCGATCCCGCTGTCGCGGGCGAAGGCGCTGGCCAAGCGGGCCGGCGGCAAGCTCAACGACGTCGTGCTGGCGCTCGCCTCCGGCGTGGTCCGGCGTTACCTGAAGGAGTACGGCACGCTGCCGGCGAAATCGCTGACCGCGGCGGTGCCGATCTCGCTGCGCGAGGAGGGCAACACCGAGGCCAACAACCAGGTGTTCGGCATGATCTGCGCGATCGCGACCAACATCGACGATCCCAAGGCGCGGCTGGAAGCCATCATCGCGCAATCGACCAAGTCCAAGGAGATGTCGCACCCCTTGCGCGCGCTGATGCCCCAGGTCTCCAACATCTCGATGCTCGGCGCGCCGATCATGGTGCAGATCCTGGCGCTGCTCTACAGCCGCTCGAACCTGTCGGACGTGCTGCCGCCGGCCGCGAACATCACGGTGTCCAACGTGCCGGGGCCGCGGCAGACGCTCTACGCTGCCGGCGCGGAGCTATTGCACATCTTCCCGGTGTCGATCTCGACGCACGGGCAGGCGCTCAACATCACCGTGCAGAGCTATCGCGACCAGCTCGATTTCGGCTTCATCGTCGGCGCCAACATCATTCCGCATGTGCAGGTGATGTGCGACATGCTGCCGGAGGAGTTCGCCGCGCTGGAGGCGGCCTACGCGCCGCCGGCGACCGACATCAAGGGTGCCGCTGAGTAGGAATGGTTCGATGATTGAAATGCCACCGCTCAAGTTCGTGCAGACGAACGGAATCCGCATGGGCTATTACGAAGCTGGCCCGAACACCGACGTGCCGCCGATGGTGCTGTGTCACGGCTGGCCCGAGCTCGCGTTCTCCTGGCGTCACCAGATCAAGGCGCTGAGCGAGGCCGGCATCCGCGTGATCGCGCCCGACCAACGCGGTTATGGCGCGACCGACCGGCCCGAGCCGGTCGAGGCTTACGACATCGAGCACCTGACCGGCGACCTCGTCGGGCTCCTCGATCATTTGAATATCGACAAGGCAATCTTCGTCGGTCACGACTGGGGTGGCTTCATTGTCTGGCAGATGCCGTTGCGCCACATTGAGCGGGTTGCGGGGGTGGTCGGCATCAACACGCCTCATACCAACCGCGCCTGGGCCGATCCGATCGAGCTCCTGCGCGCGCGCTTCGGCGACAAGATGTACATCGTGCAGTTCCAGGATCCGGCGCGTGAGCCCGACAAGATCTTTGGCAGTCGCGTCGAGCAAACCTTCGATGCTTTCATGCGCAAGCCGGTGCCGCGCCCGCCCGACGCGCCGGCAGAGGAGGTGGTTGCCGGCGTCGGCGCTTCGCCGCGGGTCAATCTGGCGTTTCCGCGAATGATTGCCGCCTATGATGCGAAGCACGATCCGCGCACGCCCATCCTGTCACCGGAAGAGAAGAAGGTGTTCGTCGACAATTTCACCAGAACCGGTTTTACCGGCGGCATCAACTGGTACCGCAACATGTCGCGCAACTGGACGCGTGCCGAAGGGCTCGATCATACGGTGCGCGTACCGTCGCTGATGATCATGGCCGAGAACGACGCGGTGCTGCCGCCGTCCTCCGCCGATGGCATGGACAAGCTGATTCCCGATCTCGAGAAGTATCTGGTGAAGGACAGTGGCCATTGGACGCAGCAGGAGAAGCCGGAAGAGGTCAGCGCCAAGCTGATCGAATGGCGTAGAAGGCGGTTTGGGTGAGGACGCAGACGTCATCCCGGGGCGATGCATAGCATCGAACCCGGGATCTCGAGATTCCGGGTCTGGTCCTTCGGACCATCCCGGAATGACGCAAGGCAGGGGGAAGCGCACGTCAATGTCATCCAAGAACCGTCTGGACCCGATCCCGCATCCGCCGACCAAGCCTGTGGTCGGCAACATGCTGTCGCTGGACTCGGCCGCCCCCGTGCAGCATTTGACGCGGCTCGCCAAGGAGCTCGGTCCGATCTTTTGGCTCGACATGATGGGCTCGCCGATTGTGGTCGTCTCGGGCCACGATCTCGTCGATGAGCTCTCCGACGAGAAGCGTTTCGACAAGACGGTGCGCGGCGCGCTGCGGCGCGTGCGCGCGGTTGGCGGCGACGGCCTATTCACGGCCGACACCCGCGAGCCGAACTGGAGCAAGGCCCACAACATCCTGCTCCAGCCGTTCGGCAACCGCGCCATGCAGTCCTACCACCCGAGCATGGTCGATATCGCCGAGCAGCTCGTCCAGAAGTGGGAGCGGCTCAACGCCGACGACGAGATCGACGTCGTCCACGACATGACGGCGCTGACACTGGATACGATCGGCCTGTGCGGTTTCGAGTATCGCTTCAATTCGTTCTACCGGCGCGACTACCATCCCTTCGTCGAGTCGCTGGTGCGCTCGCTCGAAACCATCATGATGACACGCGGCCTGCCGTTCGAGCAGATCTGGATGCAGAAGCGGCGCAAGACGCTCGCCGAAGACGTCGCCTTCATGAACAAGATGGTCGACGAGATCATCGCCGAGCGGCGCAAGAGCGCGGAGGGGATCGACGACAAGAAGGACATGCTCGCCGCGATGATGACCGGCGTCGACCGTTCGACCGGCGAGCAGCTCGACGACGTCAACATCCGCTACCAGATCAACACCTTCCTGATCGCGGGCCACGAGACCACCAGCGGCCTGTTGTCCTACACGCTCTATGCGCTGCTCAAGCACCCGGACATCCTCAAGAAGGCCTATGAGGAGGTCGATCGTGTCTTCGGCCCCGACGTCAACGCGAAGCCCACCTACCAGCAGGTGACGCAGCTCACCTACATCACGCAGATCCTGAAAGAGGCGCTGCGGCTGTGGCCGCCGGCGCCGGCCTACGGCATCTCGCCGCTCAAGGACGAGACGCTCGGCGGCGGCAAGTACAAGCTCCGGAAGGGCACCTTCACCACCATCCTGGTGACGGCGCTGCATCGCGATCCCAGCGTCTGGGGCCCGAATCCGGACGCCTTCGATCCCGAGAATTTCAGCCGTGAGGCGGAGGCCAAGCGGCCGGTCAATGCCTGGAAGCCGTTCGGCAACGGCCAGCGCGCCTGCATCGGCCGCGGCTTTGCCATGCACGAGGCCGCGCTCGCGCTCGGCATGATCCTGCAGCGGTTCAAGCTGATCGACCACCAGCGCTACCAGATGCATCTGAAGGAAACCCTGACGATGAAGCCGGAAGGCTTCAAGATCAAGGTGCGCCCGCGCGCCGATCGCGAGCGTGGCGCCTATGGCGGGCCCATCGCGGCTACGTCCTCGGCGCCGAAGGCGCCGCGCCAGCCGACGGCCCGGCCCGGCCATAACACGCCGATGCTGGTGCTTTACGGCTCCAATCTCGGCACCGCCGAGGAGCTCGCGACGCGCATGGCTGATCTCGCCGAGATCAACGGCTTTGCCGTGCATCTCGGCCCGCTCGACGATTACGTCGGAAAGCTGCCGCAGGAGGGCGGCGTTTTGATCATCTGCGCCTCCTATAACGGCGCGCCGCCTGACAACGCGACGCAGTTCGTCAAATGGCTCGGCGGCGATCTGCCGAAGGATGCCTTCGCCGGCGTGCGCTACGCCGTGTTCGGCTGCGGCAACAGCGACTGGGCTGCGACCTATCAATCGGTGCCGCGCCTGATTGACGAGCAATTGTCGTCGCATGGTGCGCGCGCGGTTTATCCGCGCGGCGAGGGCGATGCGCGCAGCGATCTCGACGGCCAGTTCCAAAAATGGTTCCCGGCGGCGGCCCAGGTCGCGACGAAGGAGTTCGGCATCGACTGGAATTTCACCCGCACTGCCGAGGATGATCCGCTCTATGCGATCGAGCCGGTGGCGGTCACAGCCGTCAACACCATCGTCGCCCAGGGCGGTGCTGTCGCGATGAAGGTGCTCGCCAACGACGAGCTTCAGAACAAGGGCGGATCCAATCCATCCGAGCGTTCGACGCGCCACATCGAGGTGCAGCTGCCGTCCAACGTCGCCTACCGCGTCGGCGATCATTTGAGTGTCGTGCCACGCAACGATCCCACGCTGGTGGATTCGGTCGCCCGCCGCTTCGGCTTTCTGCCCGCCGACCAGATCAGGCTTCAGGTCGCCGAGGGCCGCCGTGCGCAATTGCCGGTAGGGGATGCCGTGTCGGTCGGCCGCCTGCTCAGCGAGTTCGTCGAGCTGCAGCAGGTCGCGACGCGCAAGCAGATCCAGATCATGGCCGAGCACACCCGGTGCCCGGTCACCAAGCCGAAGCTGCTCGCCTTCGTCGGCGAGGAGCCTGAGCCGCTCGAGCGTTACCGCAGCGAGATTCTAACCAGTCGCAAATCGGTGTTCGATCTGCTGCTCGAATATCCCGCCTGCGAATTGCCGTTCCATGCCTATCTGGAAATGCTTTCGCTGCTGGCGCCGCGTTATTACTCGATCTCGTCCTCGCCGTCGGTCGACCCGGCGCGCTGCAGCGTCACGGTCGGCGTGGTCGAAGGGCCGGCCGCCTCCGGCCGCGGCACCTACAAGGGCATCTGCTCGAACTACCTCGCCAACCGTCGCGCGGGCGATGCGATCTACGCCACCGTACGCGAGACCAAGGCCGGCTTCCGGCTTCCCGACGATCCCTCGGTGCCCATCATCATGATCGGCCCCGGCACGGGCCTCGCGCCGTTCCGCGGCTTCCTTCAGGAGCGGGCGGCGCGCAAGGCGAAGGGCGCCACCCTCGGACCCGCGATGCTGTTTTTCGGCTGCCGCCATCCCGATCAGGATTTTCTCTACGAGGACGAGCTGAAGGCGCTGGCGGCGAGCGGCATCACGGAACTCTTCACGGCGTTCTCGCGCGCGGACGGACCGAAGACCTATGTGCAGCACCTGCTCGCCGCGCAGAAGGACAAGGTCTGGCCGCTGATCGGGCAGGGCGCGATCATCTATGTCTGCGGCGACGGCGGCAAGATGGAGCCGGACGTGAAGGCGGCACTGGTCGCGATCCATCGCGAGAACAGCGGCAGCGACGCGGCCGCAGCTGCGCGCTGGATCGAGGAGATGGGGACGAAGAACCGGTATGTGCTGGACGTCTGGGCGGGTGGGTGATTGTTCGCCCGATCATGCTAAACGTCCCTCATGATTCCCTGGGAAAAAATCGATACCGCCAAGATCCCCGGCTCCGACGAGGAGCTCCGCCTGATGCGGCGGGGCAAGGAGTTTTCCATCAAGCTCGGCACCAACGAGCTGATGAACAACCGCCTGTCGGGCTCGGAGGCCGCGCTCGCAACGCTCGCGGCGAAGCAGATCGAGACGGTCGCAAAACCCGTCGTCCTGATCGGCGGCCTCGGCATGGGCTTTACGCTGCGTGCAGCGCTGGCGGTGCTTGGCGCCAAGGCGAAAATCGTGGTCTCCGAGCTGGTGCCCGCGGTGGTCACCTGGGCACGTGGACCGATGGCGGAGGTCTTCGGCGATAGTCTCGATGATGCCAGGGTCAGCATCCGGGAAACCGATGTCGGCGAAGTCATCCGTGCCAAGAGCGCGGCCTTCGACGCTATCCTGCTTGACGTCGACAACGGCCCCGAGGGGCTGACCCGCAAAGGCAATGATGCGCTCTACAGCGCAAGCGGGCTGGCGGCGGCGAAGACAGCACTGCGGCCGGGCGGCGTGCTCGCCGTCTGGTCGTCGGGACCCAATCACGCCTTCACCAAGCGCCTTAAGCGGGCGGGCTTCGACGTCAATGAAGTCGCCGTCCGCGCCACCGGCAGAGGCGGCGGCGCGCGCCACGTAATCTGGATGGCGAAGAAGAGTTAAGCCGCCTGCGCGGCCGCGCCATGCGCGTGCTTGTCGATGGCACCGATGATCTCGGGCCAGAACCGCATCGGCAGCGCGTGGCCCATGCCCTCGATCATCAACAGTTTTGCGTTCGGGATTGACGCCGCCGTGTCCTTGCCGCCCTCGGGCCGCACCAGCGGGTCGACGGTGCCGTGAATGACCAGCGTCGGCGCCTGCACGGCGTGCAGCCTTTCCTTGCGACTGCCGGACGCCAGCACGGCGCGGAGCTGGCGGCCGACGCCGGCTGGATTGAGCCCGCGCGCGAACACGCGCTCGGCGCGTTCAGGATCGAGCGCTTCCTCCTCCGGAAAATGTCCGGCGCGCAGCACCTTCCAGGTTTGGCCGTAGCGGACGATGAACTCTTCCTTGCTGCGCGGCGGCGGCGCCATCAGCATTGCGGCGGCCTCGCGCGTCGGCGGCGGCACGCGCGGATTGCCTGTCGTCGACATGATCGAGGTCAGCGAGCGCACGCGCTGCGGGAACGACAGCGTCACCTCCTGCGCGATCATTCCGCCCATGGACGCACCGACAAGATGCGCCGACTTGATGCCGAGCGCGTCCATCAGCCCGACCGTGTCTTTCGCCATGTCGATCAGCCTGTAGGTTGCCGCGACGGGAATCTTGAAGAAGCGCAGCTTCAGTAGCTCGAGTGGCGTCAACCGCTTGCCGCCCGTCAGATGGCTCGACTTGCCGATGTCGCGATTGTCGAAGCGGATCACGCGGAAGCCGCGTGCGGCAAGCTGCTCGCAGAACGCATCGTCCCAATGGATCATCTGGGCGCCTAATCCCATGATCAGCAGCAGCGGCTCGGCATTGTCGTTGCCAAAAATCTCGTAGCAGATGTCGATGCCGTTGGCGCGGACGGTCTGGGGCGGCTGATGGGTCGTCACAGGCGTTCCCTCAAGCGTTTGACTGATGCTGTATCGCACGGTTTCCCGTTGCAATGAAAGCCGCACGCGGCACCGAGCCGCTGCTTGCCGGTTGACCGGCACGGCGCAACGGTGTGGTATGGCGGAAAAAGAAGGGCATCGAAGCTCTCGAGATCTGGAGGACGCCGATGACCGACAAGACCAATGACCCGGTCGCCATGTGGCAAAAGATGGTCGGTGAGATGGAGAAGGGGTTCAACTCCTTCGCCAACCAGGCCATGTCGTCACCCGAGTTTTCGCAGGCGATGAACCGTGCGGGGGGAGTTGCTGCAGGTGCTCAGAAGCAGCTCGGCGAACTCATGGAGAAGTATCTGGTCTCCATGAACCTGCCGAGCCGGGAGCAGGTCACAGGCCTTGCCGAAAGGCTGCAAGCTATCGAAGGCCAGATCGGTGAGATCAAGTCGCTGCTGAGCCAGATGGCTGCAAGTGCCGGCGTGTCTCAGGGGGCCGATTCCGCATTGCGGCCGCCACGCACCAAGCGTCCGCCGTCTGAGGGCGGAGAGCAGGCATGAATGCAGCTCCCGGACTTGATTTCGCATCTATCCCGGAACGCATCCAATCCGAGGTGCAGCGCGCCATCCAGCGCAGCATCAAGGGCGTCGAATATTTCTCGACCTCGGGTCCGTCACTTGGATCGACGCCTAAGGATGTGCTGCATTCGCGCGGCACGATGAGCCTCTATCACTATCGGCCGATGTCGGACGAGATCTACCGTGTGCCGGTGCTGATCGTGATGGCGACCACCAACCGCGGCTACATCCTCGACCTCGTGCCCGGCCAGAGCTTTATCGAATTCCTGCTCAAGCGCGGTTACGACGTCTATATGCTCGACTGGAGCGCGCCACGGCCAGAGGAGAAGAGCCTGCGGATGGAGGACTATGTCCTCGACTTCATCCCGGATTGCGTCCGCCGGGTGCAAGCCGATTCCGGCGAGCAGGACGTCTCCGTCATCGGCTATTGCTTCGGCGGCGTGCTGTCGCTGCTCTACGGCGCGATCCACAAGGACGGGCCGATGAAGAATTTGATCTGCTTCACCACGCCGATCGACTTTCGAGAGATGAAGCTGTTCTCGAACTTCTCCGACCGTCGCTATTTCGACGTCGACCATCTCGTCGACAGTGTCGGCAACGTGCCGCCGGAGATGATCCTGTCCTCGTTCGAGATGTTGCGTCCGGCCTCGCGCACGGTCAGCCAGATCCAGCTCTGGGAAAACATCTGGAACGACGAATTCGTCAAGTCGTACCGCATGTTCGACCGCTGGGCGACCGACACGCTGCCGCTGGCTGGCGAGTATTTCCGCGCCATCACCAAGGACCTGATGTGGGACAACAAGCTGTTCAACGACACCATGTCGGTCGGCGGCCGGCCTGCGAAGCTCGACAATATCAAGGTGCCGATCCTGCATGCGGTGGCCGAGCACGATCACATCGTGCCGTATGAGGCCGCCAAGCACCTGATCGCGAAGATTGGTTCTGCGGACAAGGAAGAGGTGATGCTGAAGGGCGGTCACGTCTCGCTCGTCGCAGGAGCCAACGCCGTCAAGCGGCTATGGCCGAAACTGGATTCCTGGCTAGGGAAGAGATCGACATGAGCGAGCAGCGTTCGTATCCGCGCCACGTCAAGACCGACGCCGGCGATATCGAGATTCGCCTGATGTCGCCCGCGGATGAAGCCGCGGTGCTCGCCTTCGGCAAAGGCCTGCCGACCCACGATTTGCTGTTTTTGCCGCGCAATATCAGCGAGCCGAAGGTGCTGTCGGCCTGGGTCAAGGAGATCGAGCGTGGCGCGATCACGAGCCTGCTTGCGGTCAGGGACGGCAAGGTCGTCGGCTGCGGCACGCTGGTGCGCGATCCGCACTCCTGGTCACCCCATGTCGGCGAGATCCGCATGGTCGTCTCGCTCGACGTTCGCGGGAAGGGGGTAGGGCGGGCGCTGTCGCAGGAGACCTTCGCGCTCGCGCTCGGCGCGGGCCTGGAGAAACTTTCGGTTCAGATGACGGTCGACCAGCAGGCTGCGATCGCCGTGTTCGAGAGCCTCGGTTTCAAGGCCGAAGCGCTGCTGCGCGACCATGTCCGGGACGTCAACGGCAAGACCCACGACATCGTCGTGCTCGGCCACAACATCGCGCAGGTCCAGGCCCAGATGGAGGCCTACGGGCTGCCAGGCGCCGTCCAGCACTAGGACCGCCGTCCAGCCACCGCGGTCCGACCACTCTAGGGAACCCGCTTGGCCAGGGAGGCATCAGATTGCCGCCCGTTAAGGCTTTTCACAGTTTCGTGATATCGCAGTGCAATATGAATATTGCATCGCACAATTAACTATGCCATATAAGCCGTGCCCCGGGCCAATGCGGACGGGGTGAGCCCATAGCTCAAACCAATGAGGATGGAGAGAACCCCATGACCACTGAAACCAACACCGCTTTCGAGGGCTTCAAGGACGCTTTCAAGAACATCCAGAATCTGGAAGTTCCCGAGGCCGCCCGCGAGTTCGTCAAGAAGACCGCCAACACCGCCAAGGATCGTGCTGCCGAGGCCTTCGCAGGCTCCGAGCGCGTGACCGCCGCCGTCGAGAACGCGGTGACCGAATCCGTCGCTGAGGCCGGCAAGATCAGCCGCAACATCCAGCAGGCGATCTATGACGACGCCCAGGCGTTCTTCGCCGGCATCGACAAGCTTGCTTCCGCCAAGTCGGTCAGCGAAGCCGTCGAGATCCAGTCGAGCCTGCTCCGCGCCCGCGGCGAAGTGTTCGTCTCGCGTGCCAAGGCGACCGCCGACTATTTCGGCCAGCTCGCCGCCAACGGTGCGAAGTCCGCTCAGGACAATTTTGCCAAGGTCTACAACAAGACCGCCTGATCCGGCGCCCTGATGAAAACTGAAATTTGAGGCCCGCTTCGGCGGGCCTTTTGTTTCTGCGCTGCCGTCATTGTGACTGACCGTCATTCCGGGGCGCCCGAAGGGCGAACTCTGGTGCGCAATTGCGCACCAGAGAATCTCGAGCTTCTCAGGTGCGCAAGAGCGCACCATAGTTCGATGCTTCGCATCGCCCCGGAATGACGTAATCTCCCATCCGTCATGAATGCACCCGCCACCTTCTCCTTCGACACTCCCGGCGATGCCGAACGCGCGGCCGAGCTGCGCCGCGTGAAGGCGCTGGCGACGCTGGTCTTGGCCGCGACGCTTCTGCTCTTCATCGTCGCGAAATGGCTGCTGCCGGTGCATCCCGTGTTCGGCTTCATCGCCGCCTTCGCGGAAGCCGCGACCATCGGCGGGCTTGCCGACTGGTATGCCGTGGTCGCGCTGTTCAAGCGTCCGCTCGGCCTGCCGATCCCGCATACCGCGATCATCCAGAGCAACCAGGCCCGGATCGCCGACAAGCTCGGCGAATTCATCCAGGTGCATTTCCTCGAGGCCGGTCCGGTCGAGGCCAAGCTGAAGGAGATCGATTTCGGCTCCTTCGTCGCCGACTGGCTGCGCGACCGCAAGCGCAGCGACGATCTCGCGCGCTTCGCGCTCCGCCTGTTGCCGGAAGCCGTCTCGGCGACGGAGAGCTCGGGCCTGATGACCTTCATCATCCGCCGCATGTCATCGCAACTCCAGGCCATCGACCTCGCCCCGCTCGCGGCCGGCACGTTGCTCGGCCTCGTGGCGGAGGGGCGCCACCAGATCCTGTTCGACGATCTCCTGCGCGTGATGCACGAGACGCTGAACCAGAAAGAGACGATGGGGATGATCCGGGAGAAAGTGCGCGCGGAATTGCCAACCCTGCTGCGGCTCTATCGCGCGGACAAGTTTCTGGTGAACAAGATCGTGGCGTCCGCCACCGCCTTCTTCAATGAAGTGCGCAGCGATCCCAAACATCCGTTCCGCGGCGAGTTCGATCGCATGGTGCTGAGCTTCGTCGACCGGCTCGGCACCGATCAGGCCTATATCGACCGGATCGACGGGCTGAAACGCGATCTGCTTGCGCGGCCCGAGCTTGCCGATCTCGCCCGCACCGTGTGGGCCAACACGCGCTCTTTCATCGAGCGTAGCGCGAGCGGCGAAACGCAGGTGCTGCAGCATCATCTCGCCGGCATGTTCGTCGCCGCAGGAGAAGCGCTCGCGGGCGATGCCGAGCTGCGCGGCGAGATCAACAAGGGGCTGGTAACGGTGCTGCGCAGCTTCGTCGCCGACCAGAAAAGCGGCGTCTCCATCTTCATCTCCGACCAGGTCAAGGCGTGGGACATGGCGCAGTTGATTTCGCTGATCGAAATCAACATCGGGCGCGACCTGCAATACATCCGCTTCAACGGTTCGCTGATCGGTGGGCTCGCCGGGCTGGTGCTCTACTCCGTAGAATACCTGCTCCGATTGCTGTGACTTTTGCGTCACGGACGTTAGCATTAACGCGCGGGCCTATTGTCGCCCCGCGACTCTCCCGCTTGAATGTCGGGAACCGGCCGCCTAGCTGATTCATGCTGCGCTGCGGAACGATCAAGAAGCCGGCGTATTGGAATTCATGCCCATTTGCCGGCATCGCGCCCGGCGTCTTCTCAGGGGAAACATTGATGACCGCTACTGCCCAGACGCTGCGTCCGCCGTCGAGAACACTGATGTTTCTGGAAGGGCGCGCGATCCACGAGTTCGGCGCGTTCCTCGGCGCGCTGCCGCTGCTGAGCCTTGCGCCGCGCGGCGATGGGCATCCGGTGCTGGTGCTGCCGGGCCTCGTGGCCTCGGATGCATCCACGCGTGCGTTGCGGACGTTTCTGACCAGCAAGGGTTATGCGGTGAGCGGCTGGCGCCAGGGCCGCAACTACGGTCTGCGCGAGGGCGTGCAGCATGCCATGGTCGATCTGGTCGAGGAGCTCAGCGACACCCATGGCCGCAAGATCAGCCTGGTCGGCTGGAGCCTCGGCGGCCTGTATGCCCGCCAGCTCGCCAAGATGATGCCCGACCGCGTGCGCCAGGTGATCACGCTCGGCAGTCCCTTCGCCGGCAATCCCCGTTCGACCAATGCCTGGCGCGTCTATGAATGGGCGAGCGGTCGGAAGTCCGACGAGGTCGACCCGCGGTTCGGCGGCGAGCTTGCCGCTCCGCCGCCGGTGCCGACCACCGCCATCTTCAGCCGCACCGACGGCGTCTGCGCCTGGCAGGGCTGCATGGAAAAGACGGGCACCCAGACCGAGAGCATCGAGGTCGAGAGCAGCCATTGCGGCATGGGCCATCATCCCGCCGTGGTCTATGCGGTGGCCGACCGGCTCGCGCAGAAGGAAGGCCAGTGGCGGCCGTTCGATCGTAGCGGCTGGCGTAGCCTGGCCTATCCCGATCCGCATCGGTAGTGCGCTTCTTCACCTCGCCCCGCTTGCGGGGAGAGGTCGGATCGCATCGGAGATGCGATCCGGGTGAGGGGGAGTCTCCGCGACTCCCACTCTCACCGAATGGGCGGAGGCTCCCCCTCATCCCGACCTTCTCCCCGCAAGCGGGGAGAAGGAGAAGTGGCGTCGCTCCCCTCCATTGTCGCGCCCGCATCAAACGCGCTATGCCTCGGGCATGGCGCATCCGTTGTCCCGCATCATCGACCAGCTCAAGCGTGAACCGTCGCGCACCGGCTCCATCGTCATCACCGTGTTCGGCGATGCCATCGTGCCGCGCGGCAGCTCAGTGTGGCTCGGCACGCTGCTGGAATTCTTTCAAGGGCTCGACATCGACAGCGGCGTGGTGCGCACCGCGATGTCGCGGCTCGCCGCCGACGGCTGGCTGACGCGCGAGAAGGTTGGCCGCAACAGCTTCTATCGCCTGGCCGACAAGGGGCGCCAGACGTTCGAGGCCGCGACGCGCCACATCTACGATCCGCCGCCATCCGACTGGACCGGACGCTTCGAGCTGCTCCTGATCGGCAATGGTGAGGACCGCGACGCCTCGCGCGACGCGCTGCGCAATGCCGGCTTCGGCAGTCCGCTGCCGGGCGTCTGGGTCGCGCCGTCGGGGGTGCCAGTCCCGGATGAAGCTTCGGGCGCGATCCGTCTCGAGGTCTCGGCGGAGGATGACAGCGGGCGTCGACTGCTCAGCGCAAGTTGGCCGCTGGATCGCACCGCGGATGCCTATCTGAAATTCATGAAGACGTTCGAGCCGCTGCGCGCCGCGATCGGCCGCGGCACGGATCTGTCCGAGGCCGACGCCTTCACCGCGCGCATCCTCTTGATCCACCACTACCGCCGCGTCGTGCTGCGCGATCCGCTGCTGCCCGAAAGCCTGCTGCCGACGAACTGGCCGGGCAGGGCCGCACGGGACCTGTGCGGCGAAATCTATCGTGCGCTGCTTGCCCCCTCCGAACAATGGCTTGATCGACATGGAACCAACGAAAAGGGGCCATTGCCGCCAGCGCGGAAGCTGCTAGAAAGGAGGTTCGAGGCCTGATTTTTATGTTACAGAAATATCTTGCATGACGTAATTATTGTTATATATTCCCTTCCAATAAATCGGGAGGATGCGCATGTATACCCAGGCGCTGAATACGGCCGAGACCAACGACCGCAGTCTTGAGGACGCAGGCCTAGCTGCGCAGTTCCAGGCCCGCATCGATGCCGAGGAGCGCATCGAGCCGAACGACTGGATGCCGGCGGCCTATCGCAAGACGCTCACACGCCAGATTTCCCAGCACGCCCATTCCGAAATCGTCGGCATGCTGCCCGAAGGCAACTGGATCACCCGCGCGCCGACCCTGCGCCGCAAGGCCGCGCTCCTCGCCAAGGTGCAGGACGAGTGCGGCCACGGCCTCTATCTCTACGCCGCGGCCGAGACGCTCGGCACCTCGCGCGAAGAGCTGGTCGACGCCATGCTCGCGGGCAAAGCCAAGTATTCCTCGATCTTCAACTATCCGACGCTGACCTGGGCCGACATCGGCACCATTGGTTGGCTGGTCGACGGCGCTGCGATCATGAACCAGATCCCGCTGTGCCGCTGCTCCTATGGACCCTATGCGCGCGCGATGATCCGCGTCTGCAAGGAAGAATCCTTCCATCAGCGCCAGGGCTACGAGATCATGCTGACGCTGTGCCGCGGCTCGGACGAGCAGAAGGCAATGGCGCAGGATGCGCTGAATAGATGGTGGTGGCCGGTGCTGATGATGTTCGGTCCGCCAGATAGCACGAGCCAGCATAGCGACACCTCGACCAAGTGGAAGATCAAGCGCTTCTCCAACGACGAGCTGCGCCAGAAGTTCGTCGATGCTACCGTGCCGCAGGCGCAATATCTCGGCCTCACCATTCCCGATCCCGGCATGATTCAGGATGCCGACGGGCACTGGCGTTACAGCGAGATCGACTGGACCGAGTTCAAGCAGGTCCTCGCTGGCAACGGTCCGTGCAATCGCGATCGCATGGCTGCGCGCCGCAAGGCGCACGAAGACGGCGCCTGGGTGCGCGAGGCCGCAGCTAGCTATGCCGCCAAACGTGCGCATCGCCAGACTGCGCAAGCTGCCGAGTAGGGAGATCAATATGGCCACGCCGAACACGCCGCTGTGGGAAGTCTTCATTCGCAGCCGCAACGGGCTCGCGCACAAGCATGTGGGATCGCTGCATGCGAGCGACGCGACGATGGCTCTGCAGGCCGCCCGCGACGTCTACACCCGCCGCGGCGAGGGCCTCTCGATCTGGGTCGTGCCGTCCACCGCGATCACCGCGAGCGATCCCGCCGAAAAAGGCATGATGTTCGAGCCGGCGGAATCGAAGATCTACCGGCATCCGACGTTCTATGAAGTGCCGGAGGAAGTGGGGCACATGTGATGGCGATCGCCAACATCGAGGTCTCCGAAACGCCGCTGGTTCTCTACGCGCTGCGCCGCGCCGACGATGCGCTGATCCTCGGCCATCGGCTGTCGGAATGGTGCGGGCACGCACCGATGCTGGAAGAGGACATGGCGCTCTCCAACATCGCGCTCGACCTCATCGGTCAGGCGCGCGAGCTCTACAGCTACGCAGCCAAGGCCGAAGGCAAGGACAACGACGAGGACAAGCTCGCTTATCTGCGCGACGTCAGGCAGTATCGCAACCTCCTGCTGGTCGAGCAGCCGAACGGCGATTTTGCCCAGACGCTGGTGCGACAGTTCTTCTATTCCGCGTTCGCCGACCTCTACTGGCGCGCGATGATGAATTCGCGCGACACGACGCTGGCCGCGATTGCCGCCAAATCTGAGAAGGAGAGCGCCTATCATTTGCGCCACGCCTCGGAGTGGCTCATCCGGCTCGGCGACGGCACCGATGAAAGCCACGCCCGCGCGCAGGCCGCGATCGACCAGCTCTGGGCCTTCACCGGCGAGATGTTTGCCGTCGATGACGGCGAGCGCGCGCTGATCCATGCCGGTATCGCAATCGATCCCGGCACCTTGCGTGGTCGCTGGTTGCAAACGCTTTCCGATGTCGCCAGTGAAGCCACGCTGGTCCTGCCGCAGAACGACTGGATGCAGCAGGGCGGCCGCGTGGGCCGGCACAGCGAACATCTCGGCCATCTCCTGTCCGAGCTGCAATCGATGCAGCGCACCTTTCCGGGGCTGGCATGGTGAGCGTGCTCGACCGTGACAGCGAACTGCGCCGGCGCGCCTGGGACGCTGCGGCGAGCGTGGTCGATCCCGAAATTCCAGTGCTGACCATCGCCGACCTCGGCGTGCTGCGCGAGGTTGCGCTCGACGGCGATCACGTCGAGGTCGCGATCACCCCGACCTATTCCGGCTGTCCGGCGATGAACATGATCGCGCTGGAAATCGAGGTCGCGCTGGAGCGCGCCGGTTTTCGCCGGTCGAAAGTCCGCACCGTACTGTCGCCGGCCTGGACCACCGACTGGATGAGCGAGGAGGGTCGCCACAAGCTGCGCGCCTACGGCATCGCGCCGCCGCAGGCTTCAAGCTCGCGCCGGGCACTGTTCGGTGAACAGGCAGTGGCCTGCCCGCAATGCGGCTCGGAAAACACCGAGCTGCTGTCTGAATTCGGCTCGACCTCCTGCAAGGCGCTGTGGCGCTGCAAGTCCTGCCGCGAACCGTTCGATTACTTCAAGTGTCATTGACCATGTCAGCCACCGCACCGCGCTTCCATCGCCTGGCCGTCAACGATCTCCGCCGCGAGGCGTCCGACGCCATCTCGATGACCTTCACCATCCCCGGCGAACTCGCCGGCGATTACGCTTTCACGCCTGGCCAATACCTCACGCTCCGCACCACGCTGGACGGTGAGGAGGTGCGCCGCTCCTATTCGATCTGTTCCGGCCCTGATGACGGCGAGATCCGCATCGCCGTGAAGAAGGTCGACGGCGGTGCGTTTTCGAACTGGGCAGCCGAAGATCTCAAATGCGGCGACGAACTCGATGTGATGACGCCGACGGGCCGCTTCGGTGCGATTCCTCACGCGGATGCCGGACGCATCCATGTCGGGTTCGCCGCAGGTTCCGGCATCACGCCGATCCTGTCGATCGTCAAGGGCACGCTCGCGCGTGAGCCGGACAGCCGCTTCTTCCTGTTCTACGGCAACCGCACCACCGACAACATCATGTTCCTTGAAGCGCTCGAGGAACTGAAGGACCGCTTCATCGATCGCCTGTCCATCTTCCACGTCATCTCCGGCGAGGAGCAGGACATCCCGATCCTCCACGGCCGGCTCGACGGCGACAAGGTGAGGGTGCTGCTGCGCTCGCTGGTGCCGGCGGGAAGCGTCGATCACGTCTACATTTGCGGCCCCCTCGGCATGAGCGAGGATATCGAGACCACCTGCCGCGAGCTCGGCATCCTGCCGGAGCGCATCCACGTCGAGCGCTTCGTCTCCGAGTTCGGTGGCAAGCCGCGGCCGAAGAAGGCGGTCGCGCCCGACGCGCCGCCGAAGGCGATCGCCTCGCTGATCATCGACGGCAAGCGCCGCGACGTGCCGGTCGCGGAGGACGAGGCGATCCTCGATGCCGCGCTGCGCGCCGGCGTCGATCTACCCTTCGCCTGCAAGGGCGGCATGTGCTCGACCTGCCGCGCCAAGCTGGTCGAGGGCGAGGCGCCGATGGACATCAACTATTCGCTGGAGCCCTGGGAGCTGAAGGCCGGGTTCGTCCTGACCTGCCAGGCCAAGCCGTCGTCAGAGCGGGTCGTGGTCGATTATGACCATGTCTGAGCCGGTGCTTCAGACGCTGACGATGCAAATGCGTCGCATTATTTGACAGTTTTGGCCAACCAGCAGAACATCATGGGCAAACATCTGGCCGGGAGAAGCGCGTGAACGTCAAAGCCGCCCTGTCGCCTGAGGATATTGCCCGCGCCTGCGCTGAGGCGATGTGGACGGAGGACGATGCCTCCAAAGGGCTCGGCATGGAGATCGTCGAGATTGGCCCCGGCTTCGCGACGCTCGCAATGACGGTGCGGCCGGACATGGTCAACGGCCAACGCATTGCCCATGGCGGCTTCATCTTCACGCTTGCCGATTCCGCCTTCGCGTTTGCCTGCAACTCGCACAACGAACGCGTGGTCGCAGCGCAAGGGCAGATCACCTTCATCAAGCCGGGCAGGCTCGGCGACCGCCTTGTTGCGAAGGCGTGCGAGGTCACCCGCGGCGGCCGCTCCGGCATCTACGACGTGCGCGTCACCGCCGGTGACATCGTCGTCGCCGAATTCCGCGGGCATTCGCGCGTCATTCCCGGCACGTGGCTGCCGACGCAAGACAATTAAAAAGAACCAATCAATGTGGGGAAACGAGGATGGCTTCGACGAAGCTGAAGGAAGGCGGCAGCGCCTATAGCGCCGAGATGGACGCGCATGAGCGCGCCTCGCGCGACGAGATCATGGCGCTGCAGAAGCAGCGGCTGGCCTGGTCGCTGAAGCACGCCTATGACAACGTCGCGCATTATCGCAAGGCCTTCGACGAGGCCGGCGTGCATCCGTCCGATTTTCGCGAGCTCTCCGATCTCGCGAAATTCCCGTTCACGGTGAAAACGGATCTGCGCGACAATTATCCCTTCAACATGTTTGCCGTGCCGCGCGAAAAGCTGGTGCGCGTGCATGCGTCCTCCGGCACGACCGGCAAGCCGATCGTGGTGGGGTATACGCAAGGAGACATCGACACCTGGTCGGACGTGATGGCGCGCTCGATCCGCGCCGCCGGCGGGCGTACCGGCATGATCATCCACAATGCCTATGGCTATGGCCTCTTCACCGGCGGCCTTGGCGTGCACTACGGTGCCGAAAAACTCGGCTGCACCGTGGTGCCGATCTCGGGCGGCATGACCGAGCGGCAGGTGCAGCTGATCAACGACTTCCGGCCCGACATTATCACGGTGACGCCGAGTTACATGCTGGCAATCCTCGACGAGTTCAAGCGTCAGAAGCTCGACCCGCGCCAGTGCTCGCTCAAGGTCGGCATCTTCGGCGCCGAGCCCTGGACCAATGCGATGCGCGGCGAGATTGAGGACGCCTTCGATATGGATGCGACCGACATCTATGGTCTGTCCGAGGTGATCGGTCCCGGCGTCGCGCAGGAGTGCATTGAGACCAAGGATGGCCTGCATATCTGGGAGGATCATTTCTATCCCGAGGTGATCGATCCTGAAACGGGTGCGGTGCTGCCGGACGGTGAGAAGGGCGAACTGGTCTTCACCTCACTCACCAAGGAAGCTTTTCCCGTGATCCGCTATCGCACCCGCGACCTGACGCGGCTGTTGCCAGGCACGGCGCGGCCGGGCATGCGGCGGATGGAGAAGGTGACGGGCCGCTCGGACGACATGATCATCCTGCGCGGTGTCAACCTGTTCCCGACGCAGATCGAGGAGGTGCTGCTCGCGACCGACTGGTGCGGCGGCCACTTCATCCTGGAACTGACCCGCGAAGGCCGTATGGACGAGCTGACCATCATCGCGGAGGCGCGGTCCGAGAGCTGGGACGGCCGCGGTCTCCTCGACCATGCCGACCGGATTGCGACCCACATCAAGAACACCATCGGCATTAGCTCCAGGGTGCAGGTGGTCGCGCCCGCCACGCTGGAGCGCTCGCTGGGCAAGGCCAAACGCCTCTACGACAAGCGGCCCAAGGATTGACTTTACGGATTGACTTGACGGATTGACTTGACCGGCCCCAGAGGCGACAAGGCCCGCGAGAAATCGCGGGTCTTTCATGTCGCCAGCCGATACCAAAACCGTCGAAGCGCGCTGCGTGCGCCTCAATGCCAAGGCCGAGAATGCTGCCGCGGTTGCGCCCGTGGTCGAGCATCACACGCTGACGCGCGGTCCGAACGATCTCCTGATCGAGGTCAAGGCCGCCGCCGTCAATCCCTCCGACGTCAAGGCCGCGACCGGCTTGATGCCCTATGCTGTGTTCCCGCGCACGCCGGGCCGCGACTATTCCGGCGTGGTGACCGACGGGCCGGCCGGCACGGTCGGCCGCGAGGTGTTCGGATCCTCCGGCGATCTCGGCATCCGCCGCGACGGTACCCACGCAACCCATCTCGTCGTCGAGGCTGATGCGGTGGTGGAGAAGCCGAGCACGGTGTCGTGGGAGGAGGCAGCGGGCATCGGCGTGCCCTTCGTCACCGCGATGGAAGGCTTTCGCCGCGCCGGCGTGCCGAAGAGCGGGGAGACCGTTTTGGTGTTCGGCGTCAATGGCAAGGTCGGCCAGGCCGCGGTGCAGATCGCGACATGGCAGGGCGCGCGCGTCATCGGCGTGGTGCGCAAAGCGGAAGCTTACGAAGGCCACACCAACGCCCCCATCGAGGTGGTTGACGCCTCCGCGACCGACGTCGCCACGCGCGTGCGCGAATTGACCGGCGGCAAGGGGGTCGATGTCGTCTTCAACACGGTCGGCGATCCCTATTTCCAGGCCGCGCACAAGTCGCTCGCATTGCGTGGCCGTCAGATCCTGATCGCCGCGATCGACCGCATCGTGCAGTTCAACATCCTCGAATTCTACCGGGGCCAGCACACCTATGTCGGCATCGATACCCTCGGCCTGTCGTCGGCCGCGACAGGCGCAGTGCTGCGCGATCTCGGCCCGGGCTTTGCGAGCGGCCAACTGAAGCCGTTCCCGATCAAGGCGAATGCCGTCTATCCGCTGGAGCGCGCCAAGGAGGCGTATGTCGCGGTTGCCGGCTCCTCGCGGGATCGCGTGGTCCTGAAGCCGTAATCATGGACTCGTCCGCAGCAATCGTCATCTTCGCCGGCCTTGCCATCGGCCTTGTCTACGGCGCCGTCGGTCTGCTCAGCGGCTTCTGCCTGATGAGCAGCATGCGCGGCTGGCTTGCGGAGGGAGACGGACGGCTGGTGCGGACCTATGCGCTGGCGATCGCCGTCGCGATCGCCGCCAGCCAGTTCCTTGCCGGCAACGGCATTGCTGATTTGAGCAAGTCGATCTACCTGCAGCAGACGTTCTCGGTGCCGGTGCTGTTCCTCGGCGGAGTGCTGTTTGGTTACGGCATGGTGCTGTCGAACGGCTGCGGCTCGCGCGCCCTGGTGCTGCTCGGCCGCGGCAATCTCCGCTCCTTCGTCGTCGTGATCGTGCTCGCCATCGCAGCGCAGATGACGCTCAAGGGGCTGGTCGCGCCGGCGCGCATCGCGCTGGTTCAGGCCTCGCAAACCATCGTCAATGTCAATTCGCTGCCTTCGTTGCTGGCATCGCTTGGCCCCGGTGAAGCGCTCTCGCGTGCGCTGGCGGCGGCCGTGATCGTCGTCGCGCTGATCCTGTTTGCCTTCGCGCATCCGATGTTCCGGCGCTCGCCGGGCCAGATCGCGGCGGGCGTCGTCGTCGGCCTGCTCGTCGCCGCCGGCTGGCTTGTCACCGGCTATCTCGGTGCCGACGATTTCAATCCGGTGCCGGTGACCTCGCTCACCTTCATCGCGCCGATCGCGGACGCGCTGCAATACGCCATGCTCTCGACCGGCCTGACGCTCAATTTCGGCATTGCGACGGTCGCCGGCGTCTTCGCCGGCAGCCTGATCACCGCACTCGCCACAGGCCGCTTCAAGCTCGAAGGCTATTCCTCGCCGCGCCACATGCTGCGCTCGGGCAGCGGCGCCGCGCTGATGGGCATCGGCGGCGTGATGGCGTTCGGCTGTTCGATCGGGCAGGGGCTCACGGGCGTGTCGACGCTGGCGCTGGGCTCGTTCGTCGCGCTCGCCGGCATCCTGCTCGGCACGACCGCAGGTTTGCGTGGCGTGCTGCGGGTTCAACCGCTCGCGGTGGCCTGACCGCGCAACAGCCGGTCGCCGAGCGTCGCAAGTCCGATGCCGGTGACGATCAATCCGGCGGCGACAGCGAGGCTCAAGTCGAGGGGCTCGTCCAGCAGGATCGCAGCACTGGCGATACCGACGAGCGGTGTTCCGGTGGTGCCAAGCGACGTCGTCAGCGCCGAGATGCTTTTGTTGACCATCGACATCGCCCAATAGGCCAGCGCGCTTCCGATCAGGCCAGAGTACAGGAACAGCATAGCCAGCCGCCACGACCATTCCACGTGCGGCAGCCCGTCGATGACCATCGCAAGGGTCGAGAGCACGCCCGTGGCCACGAGCAGCTGCCAGAACAGGAGCTGGAGCGGGGAGGCGATCCAGCGATGTGCGCGGATATAGATGATATTCGCTGCCCAGGAGATCGCGGCCAGGATGACCATGCCGGCACCGAGCACGACGTTGGCATTGCTCCAGTCGATTGAAGACGGATTCAGGATCACGGCAAGGCCGATCAGTCCGAGGAGGGCGCCGGCAAGCTTGGGTGCGGTCAGGATGTCCTTTCCGAGCAGGGGTGCCGCAATCGCGACCCAGAGCGGTGTGGTGTAACCGAGCACGATGCCCTTGCTAGCAGGCAGGAAGCGCAGGCCGGCCGCGACCAGAATGGAGAAGAGCGTCATGTGCAGCAGCGCGACGCTGAGGACCACCGGCACGTCGCGCCGCTCCGGAATCACGAGATTGTTGCTCAGCCCGAGGATCACAAACAATCCTGCCAGCGCGATCCAGCTCCGGATCGCCGAGCTCCACAGCGGCGGGACGAGCTGCACCAATTGCTTCGTCACCGACCAGTTCACGCCCCAGGCCAGCACGACGATGAGGAACAGGCCGACGGCCGCGCGGGGTGACAGGGAGTTCATCGCAAGATCCTTGAACCAGTCCGGCCCGGCAGATAGCATCCGCTCTGGTACCCACAAAAGCGCCAGATAAGAAAGGAACAAGGTGCCAGTTTCGGATGATATGATCTCGTCCATGATCGACCTGAAGCGGACCGGCGACGACGGGCTGGTGGCTCAACTGACGAGCCAGCTCCGAGGCTTGATCGCGACCGGCCGCCTCGGCAAAGGTCGCGCGCTGCCGTCGAGCCGCCGGCTCGCGAGCGATCTCGGCGTTTCCCGCAACACCATCACCTATGCGTTCGAGCAGCTCGCCGCGGAGGGATACCTCGAGGCCTCGCATGGCCGCCGTCCGATCGTCACCGTCGACGGCGGCGAACGACGCGAAGGAGCGGATACCGTTGCGGCGCGCGTGCGCTCCGGCAAGCTGCGGCTTTCACCCTGGGCCTCGCAGCTCAAGCAGACCGACTGGCCGATGTCCTATCAGGTGCCGCTCAGACCGTTGCGGCCAGGGCTTGGAGATGCGCGAGAGTTTCCGAACGAGATCTGGGCTCGCTGCCTGCGCCGTAGCGCCGTGCATGCGGCCAAACGCGAGCTCGGACCGGTCAACCGAGCGCGCCTGCGCGAGGCGCTCGCGCATTACCTGGCCGCGAGCAGAGGCGTTCGCGCCACGCCAGAGCAGATCATGATCCTGCCGAGCGCGCAGGCCGCACTGACCTTGATCGCGGCTGTTCTCATCTCCCCCGGCGACCAGGTCTGGGTCGAGGATCCCGGCTATCCCGGCGCGGCCGCCGCTTTCTGTGCCTCCGGCGCGCGCGTGACCGGCATGAGGCTGGACACGCAGGGCATGCAGCGGATGCCGGGTCTCGCGGCCCCGAAATTGATCTTCATGACGCCATCGCACCAGCATCCCACCGGACGGCTGATGTCGCTGACGCGTCGCACCGAATTTCTTGGTGTGTGCATGCCCGGCAAGAGCTGGATCGTGGAGGACGATTACGACGGCGAATTCCACTATGACAGCCGGCCGGTGCCGGCCTTGCAAGGGCTCGATGCCCATGGCCGCGTGTTCTATGTCGGTACCTTCTCGAAGGTGATGACGTCGGATATCCGGCTCGGCTATCTCGTTATGCCGCCGGCGCTGGTCAGCACCTTCGAGATCGCACAGCGGCACATCGGGCTGATCGCATCCAGCCACATCCAGGAAGCGCTGGCCGAGTTCATCGCCGACGGGCATTTCCTTGCGCATCTGCGCCGGATGCGCCGGCTCTATCACGCGCGCCGCGACCACATCGTTGCAGGACTGGAGCGCCATCTGGGCGAGATGCTCTCGGTCGAAGTGCCCGCGGGCGGCATCCAGCTCGTCGCTCGCCTCAAACGCGGTAGCGCCGATCGGGCCGCGGTCAAGCGACTGGCGGCGGCGGGCGTCGAAACGCGGGCGCTGTCCAGCCTGGCGCTGGATCGACCCCGCGATCACGGCCTGCTGCTCGGTTTTGCGGCTTGGCGCGAGAACGAGATCGGCGCGGCATTGCGGACGATGGCATCGTGCTTCTAGCGCAGTGGCGCTAGTCCACGGCCTTCGTCACGATGCGGATCTCCGACGTCAATGTCCGGTGCACCGGGCACTTGTCGGCGATCTCCATCAATTTCTTGCGCTGCTCGGCATCGAGCGCCCCGTCGATTACGATGTCGCGCTCGATCTGGTCGAGCATGCCGTCGCGTGTCTCGCACTCCGCGCAGTCTTTGGCGTAGATCTTGGAATGCTTCAATCTGACCGTGACGCGGTCGAGTGGCAGCGATTTGCGGTCGGCATAAAGACGCATGGTCATGGAGGTGCAGGCCCCTAAGCCAGCGAGCAGGAAATCATAGGGCCCAGGACCGGCATCCTCGCCGCCGGCGGCGACGGGTTCGTCCGCCACCAGACGATGTGGTCCGACCGTGACGAGCTGGTTGAACTTGCTCTTGCGCGTCTCCTGCACCACGACCTGACGCGGCGCCTCGGGAAGATCCATCGCCTTCGCGGGCTTTGCGCTGTCGATGTAGCGGCTGGCCCATGCCGTGATCACGTCGGCTGCGTAGAGGGCGTCGGCAGGCTTGGCAAGCAGATGATCGGCATGGTCGAGCGAGACGAAGCTCTTGGGGTGCCTGGCCGCAACGAAGATCTTTGTCGCATTGTCGATGCCGACGGTGTCGTCGACCGGCGAGTGCATTACCAGCAGTGCCTTGTGCAGTCCCGTGATATCCTTCATCAGCTCGTGCTCGGCGATGTCCTCGAGGAACTCGCGCTTGATCCGGAACGGGCGTCCTGCGAGCGAGACCTCGACCTCGCCCTGCGCGCGGATGTTGTCGAGATGCTGCCTGAAGAGGCCGGTCACGTGCGCCGGATCGGATGGCGCCGCGATGGTCACAACTGCCCTGGCTTCCGGGATATGTCCGGCTGCCGCGAGGATCGCGGCGCCGCCGAGGCTGTGGCCAATCAGGATCGACGGCGCCTTGCGGGCATTGCGCAGATGGTCGGCCGCGCGGACCAGATCGGCGACGTTGGAAGAAAACGTCGAATTGGCGAAATCGCCTTCGCTCGAGCCGAGCCCGGTGAAGTCGAAGCGCAGGACCGCGATGCCCTTGGCTGCCAGCGCGACCGAGATGCGCTTGGCGGCGAGCGTGTCCTTGCCGCAAGTGAAGCAGTGCGCAAACAGCGCGTAGGCCGCGGGCTCGCCGTCCGGCAACTCCAGCGCGGCGGCAAGCTGATGTCCGCCTTCGCCGGTGAATTGAAAGCGTTCCGTCGGCATGGGCTTCCCCTCGTTCCTGCTTGAATTCTAATCGTCGGAATAGCGTTGCTCGGCCCAGGGGTCGCCGCGGTTATGATAGCCGCGGACTTCCCAGAAGCCCGGTGCGTCCTCGGTCAGGAATTCGATGGCCTGGAGCCATTTCGCGCTCTTCCAGAAATAGAGATGCGGCACGACCAACCGTACCGGGCCACCATGCTCCTCCGTCAGCGGCTGGCCGGACCAGCTATGGGCGAGCAGCGCATCCTCGGCGGCAAAGTCTTCCAGCGCGAGGTTGGTGGTGTAGCCGTCATGGGAATGCAGCATCACAAAGCGTGCGTCCTCGCGCGGCTGGCAGGCCGCGAGCAACTCGCGCGTGGCAAGCCCTTCCCACTCATTGTCGTAGCGCGACCAGGTGGTGACGCAATGGATGTCGGAGGTGAACCGGGCCTGCTTCTGCGCGATGAATTCGGCGAATGTCCAGAACACGGGG
Source organism: Bradyrhizobium sp. CIR18 (assembly GCF_014198295.1). Classification (NCBI taxonomy): domain Bacteria; kingdom Pseudomonadati; phylum Pseudomonadota; class Alphaproteobacteria; order Hyphomicrobiales; family Nitrobacteraceae; genus Bradyrhizobium; species Bradyrhizobium sp. CIR18. Next base: position 210,407 of record NZ_JACIHF010000015.1, read on the forward strand.
CTCTCGATCGCGCCATAGACGTCGAGCCGCCAGCGCTCGCGTGACACCGGCGGCACGACTCCGAGATCGAGCACAGGCCAGTCCTTGGTGAGGTGCTGGCCGGGCGGCAGCCGTTGGTCCTCCGGCCGCGTGATCTTCCCCGTGAGAAAGCGGCCCTCGCGCGCCCATTTCTCCTTGGTGCGCGTCAGCTTGCTGTCGGATGGCGTCTCGTCAGCCATGGTCTACTCGTGCCGATGCATTGCCGAAGTGTGCTTGGTGTCGCGCATGGTAGCATAGATCACCAGGGACAGGCAGATGATGCCGCTGAGGTAGAAGTAGAACCATTCCTCGTGCCCGATGCTCTTGAAATAGAGCGCGATCGCAGGCGCTGTTCCGCCGAAGACCGACACCGTGATGGCATAGGGCAGGCCGCCGCCGAGCGCGCGGACGTTGGTCGGGAACAACTCGGCCTTCACCACCGCGTTGATCGAAGTATAGCCGGCGACGAACAGCCAGGCGCAGCAGATCAGGATGAACGCGACGAAGGGCGACTTGGTCTCCTTCAGGGTCATCAAAAGCGGCACGGTCGCGAGCGTGCCGGCGACACCGAAGAAGATCAAGAGCGGCTTGCGTCCGATCTTGTCGGAGATTGCGCCGTAGATCGGCTGGAGGATGGTCGCGAAGACCAGGGTGCCGAAGATCACGAAAGTGGTCTGGTCCTCGGTCAGCCCGACCGAAAGCTTGACGAAGGTCTGCATGTAGGTGGTGAAGGTATAGAACGCCGCGGTGCCGCCGGCGGTGAGGCCGACCACCAGCAACAGCTCGCGCGGATAACGCAGCAAATTGGTGATCGAGCCGGTCGGCTTGACTACCTTCTTGGCTTCCTCGAACGCCTCCGTCTCGTGCAGGCCGCGCCGCATCACCGCGGCAAAGACCGCGAGCGCTGCACCGATCGCGAAGGGGATACGCCACCCCCAGTCCTTCAGCTCCTGTGGGGTGAGGAAGACCTTTTGCAGGAGCAGCAGCACGATGATCGCGGTGAGCTGGCCACCGATCAGGGTGACGTATTGAAAGCTCGAATAGAAGCCGCGGTGCTTGGGGTCGGCGACCTCGCTGAGATAGGTGGCACTGGCGCCATATTCGCCGCCGAGGCTGAGGCCCTCGATGACGCGGGCGAGCGCCAGGATCACCGGCGCGGCAAAGCCGATCGTGGCATAGGTCGGTGTCAGCGCAATGATCAGCGAACCAAAGCACATGAAGACCACCGAGAGCGTGAGCGAGATGCGCCGTCCGAAATGGTCGGCGAGATAGCCGAAGAACCAGCCGCCCAGCGGCCGCATCAGGAACGTCGCCGCGAAGACGACGGCGACGTTCAATTGCTGCACGACGGGGTCGTTGCCCGGGAAGAAGGCGGGAGCGAAATAGAGTGCGAACGCGGTGTAGGCGTAGAAATCGTACCACTCGACCAGATTGCCGATGGAGCCGATGAAGATCGCCTTGATCCGCCGCTTGGCGTCGGCGATGTCGATGTGGTCGGAGGCCGGTTGAATTGCTTGTTCAGTCACGTCCGGCCTCTCCGTTGTCTGGAAAGGCCTACATCGCCTTTCCGAGCAAGAATGGCAACTGGCGGGGGCCCCGCACCGTGCCCTGTGACCAGGTCACCGCGCCTGCCGGATCGAGCCGGAAATCTGGAATGCGTTTCAGCCATTCCTCCAGCGCAACCTGCATCTCCATGCGTGCCAGGTTGGAACCGACGCAGCGGTGAATGCCGAGGCCGAAGGCGGCGTGCCGGTTTTCGCGACGGTCGATCACGACTTTGTCAGCGTCCGGAAACATCTTTGGATCGCGGTTGGCGGCCGGGAACGACAGCAGCACCATGTTGCCCGCCTTGACCGGGCAGCCCGAGATCGTGGTCTCCTTGACCACCTCGCGGGCCATCGTCACCGGAGAATAGGCGCGCAGCAGTTCCTCAACTGCGGTCGGGATCAGTCCCGGCTCGGCGATCAGTCGCTCGCGGTCCCCCGGCGTCTTCGCGAGGTGCCAGAGCGAGGAGCCGATCGCGCTCCAGGTGGTGTCGATGCCGGCGATCAGGAGCAGGCGCAGCGAGCCAAGAACGTGCGAGTCTTCGAGCGGGTTGCCCTCCTTGTCCTTGGCGTTCATCAGGTAGGAGATGAGATCGTCGGTCGGCTTGTCCTTGCGCGCCTCGATATGCGCGCTGAAATAGGCGCTCATCTCCTGCACGGCCTGGAGCAGCTTGCTCTCGTCCTTGATGCCCAGCTCGAGGATCATGTGGATCCAGTTGATGAAGAGATCGCTGTCGCTCTCGGGGATGCCGAGCATGTGGGCGATGGCCCGAACCGGGATATATTTGGCGTAGCGTGCGGCGGCGTCGACCTTGCCATCGGCGATGAAGCCGTCGATCAGCTCGTTGCAGATCGCGCGCATCCGCGGTTCCAGCTTCTTCATCGCGTCCGGCGTGAAGGGCGGCAGCAACAGTTGCTTGGCCGGCTTGTGCACGGGCGGATCTGAGGTGATCGGCGGGGCGGCGTTCCTCGCGATCTCGGGACGGACGTCGCGCACGATGATGCGGCGCGAGGAGAAATGCTCGGTGTCGTTGGCGATCTCGCGCACCGCCTCATAGGTCGTCGGCATGTAGCAGCCGAGGAACCGCTCGGTGTGCACGACCGGGCTCGCTGCGCGCAGCTCGTCCCAGATCGGGAAAGGATCCTCCGTCCATTGCGGATCGGTATGGTCGAAATCATGGACCCAGTCGGTGACGGGCGGATGGGCGGCAGGCGGACTGGCGTCGGACATGGCAGGGAATCCCTTGGCTCGTGTTCGCTGGAAGGACGCGGGAGCGGCCGCGCGCTACTCCTCGATCACATCGATCGCGATTTCCGGGCAGTTGGATTTGGCAAGCCACGCCTTGTCCTCAAGCCCCGGCGGGACCGTGCCGTCGCCGGCTTCGTGGGCGTTGCCGTATTCGTCCAGCTCGAAAAGTTCCGGCGCGAGGGCCTTGCAGCGCGCGTGGCCCTGGCATTTGTCGGGATCGACGTGAACCCTCAGTCGCTCTGTCATGGCGGCATCCTCGGTCGTATCCGCGCGTAGCCCGATGGCGGCGCGTTCCTCATGTCAATTTTATCCGCGGCATTCGCCGTCGGCTTTAAGTTATATGCTATTACATTCGCGACAGGCTTTCCCTGTCAAGCGCAAACTTATAGGTTCGCCACACCATGCGCTCACAACTCGCCCGCAAGCCCGCGAATACCTACCATCATGGCGATCTTCGCGATGCCTTGGTCAAGGCCGCTTTGCGCGAGGCGGAGCGGGGCGGCGCCGAGGCCATCAGCATCAAGGCGCTGGCAAAGCAGCTCGGCGTGTCGCAGCCGGCGCCGTACCGGCATTTCGCCGACCGCGAGGCGCTGCTTGCAGCGGTGACGGCGGAGGCGTTCAGGCAGCTCAGCGCGATCTTGCGAGAGGCCATGGCTGGGACGTCGAAGCAATCAAAGCTGTCGCGGCTGGCGCAGGCGACGCTCGAGTTCGGCCTGCGGCGCAACGGCATCTACCGCTTGATGTTCGCGTCCCGCACCGTGGCCTGCGCCGACAAGGGCAGCGAGCTGCACGAGGCCACGCGCGAGACCTTCTCGCTCGTGATCGAAGCCCTGGAAGCGCCCGCCGTCGGCTATTTGCGCGAACGTCAGGCGCTCAAGATCTGGGCGGCGTTGCACGGCGTGGTGATGCTGGCCGAGCAGGGCCTGTTCACAGGCGAGGCCGCGCACGCCACGCGCGAGGAGCTGGTTGAGGATTTCGTCAGCGAAACGAAGGCTGCGCTCGCCACTGCGATCAAGGGCGCGCGGCGTCGAAAAGCGACAGGTGCCTAAGCCTTCGCTTTCAGCAGCTTCATCAGCTTGTCGACCGCGCTGTCAGGCGTGGTTACGACGGGACGGCCGGTTGCTTCCGTCACCAGAGGCGCCGTCGAGGCGATGCTGAACTGTGCCAGCGCGATGACGTCGCAATCGCGCAGATCCTTTGATGCTTCGACGATCAGCCGGTCGTGGGTGGCGCGGTCGCCGCGATCGAGCGCCGCCAGCGCGCCCTCGGCAAGCTTCGGCACGATTTGGACGGAGGCCGGAAACTCCGGCGGCATCGAGGCCAGGGTCGGCGGGAAGGTGGACAGCAGGCCGATCCGCTTGCCCATCGTCACTGCGCGCTCGATCATCGCTTCGTTCGGCTTGAGCACCGGCATCGGCGCATGCGCGCGCGCGACCGCCTCGATACAGGGGCCGAAAGCCGAGCAGGTAAACAGGATCCCGTTCGCTCCGGTCGCCGCCGCATAGTCGCCGAGCGCGAGGAAGCGCTCGGTCATGGCATCGTTGAGCGCGCCGTCGCGGGCCAGATCCGCCGACAGGCTGTCGTCGAGCAGGTTCATCAGCCGCGCCTCTGGCCAAGCCTTGGCGAACGCCGCTTCGATCGGGGCGATGGAATGCTTGAGGGCGTGGATCAGGGCGATGCGAGGGGACGTCGTCATCTAAGGTGGCTATCCAGGGGTCTCGTGCCCCGGACGCAGCGCAATGTGCAGTATTGCGCTGCAGAGCCGGGGCCCATTGTGGCCGCTGGGTCCCGGCTCTGCGCAGCGGCGTTGCACGCCGCAGCGCGTCCGGGACACGATCACGGTCTACTTGAACGGCACCGCGTACATCAAGCCGCCCTTGCTCCAGAGGCCGTTGAGGCCGCGATCGAGCTTGAGCGGGCTCGCCTTGCCGACATTGCGCTCGTAGATCTCGCCGTAATTGCCGGTGACCTTGATCGCGGTGACCAGCCATTTGTTGTCGAGCCCGAGCCGCGAGCCGAGGTCGCCGGAGGCGCCCAGCAGGCGTTGGATCGCGGGCGTCTGTGACTTCGCCATCTCCTCGACATTGGCCTGCGTCACGCCGAGCTCCTCGGCCTCGATCAGACCGTAATGCAGCCAGGTGATGATGTCGCTCCAGACCTCGTCGCCGTTGCGGGTGAAGGGCCCGAGCGGCTCCTTGCTGATGGTCTGCGGCAGCACGACGTAATCGGCCGGGTTCGGCGCGGCGGTGGTCACGGCGCCGGCGAGTGCGGAGGCGTCCTGGGTCATGGCATCGCAGCGGCCGCCGAAGAATGTCTGGTACATGGTGTCGACGCGGTCGAACACCAGCGGCTTCCAGTCGATGCCGTTGGCGCGGCCGTAATCGCCGAGCGTCACCTCATGCGTGGTGCCCTGCGCGACGCAGACGGTGGCGCCCTTGAGGTCCTTGATGTCCTTGACGCCCAGATCCTTCTTCACGACAAAGCCCTGGCCGTCGTAGAAGTTGATCGGACCTTGCCGCAAGCCCAGAGTCACGCCGCGCAGATAGGTCTGCGTCGAGTTGCGGTAGAGCACGTCGATCTCGCCGGACTGCAGGGCGGTGAAGCGGTTCTGCGCGGTCAGAGAGACGTAGCGCACCTTGCTGGCATCGCCTAGCACGCCGGCCGCGAGCGCGCGGCAATAATCGACGTCGAGACCTTTGTAATTGCCCTGCGAGTCGGGCGCGGAGAAACCGGCAAAGCCGGCGCTGACGCCGCACACCAGCGTGCCGCGGCTCTTCACCGTGTCGAGCGTCGCGGCGGATGCGACAATTGTCGATGCAGCGAGCACGCTCGCTGCGATAACCACTTTCCTCATCATGCTACTCCCCTCAGTGATTGACACTACGCAACACGTTGTCGACGGCCGTGCCGAGCTTGTCGACGATCAGGTCGATCTCCTCTGCGGAGGCGATATAGGGCGGCGCCAGCAACACGTGGTCGCCGCGAACGCCATCCACGGTGCCGCCGCCGGGATAGCAGCCGAGCCCATTGGCGAAAGCCTCCGCCTTGATCTTCTGATTGAGCTTGAGCGCAGGATCGAACGAGGTGCGGCTGGCGCGATCAGCGACCAGCTCGATCGCCCAGAACAGGCCACGGCCCCTGATGTCGCCGACATGGCGGTGATTGCCGAAGCGCTCGGTCAGGCGCTGTTCGAGTTGCTTGCCGCGCTCCTTGACGCGCTCGAGCAGGCCGTCCTCGCGGATCACCTCCTGCACCGCCAGTGCGGCGGCGCAGGCGAGGGGATGTGCAAGATAAGTGTGGCCGTGCTGAAAGGCGCCCGAGCCGGCGCGGATGGTGTCGATGATCTTGCCGCTCGCGAGCGTCGCCCCAATCGGCTGGTAGCCGCCGCCGAGCCCTTTTGCGATCGCCTGGATGTCGGGCGCGACGCCTTCCTGCTCCCAGGCGTGCGTGGTGCCGGTGCGGCCCATGCCGCACATGACCTCGTCAAGGATGAGCACTGCACCGTGCCGGTCGCAGATCTCACGCACCGCCCTGAAGTAGCCGTCCGGCGCCGTCACCGCGCCGGCGGTGGCGCCGCCGACCGGCTCGGCGAGGAACGCCGCGACCGTGTGGGGACCGAGCCGCTGAAATTCCGCTTCGAGCTCCGCCGCCAGCCGCGCCACGAACTGCGCATCGGATTCGCCGTCGCGCTTCTCGTGATAGGCAAATGCCGGCGTCACATGGCTGAAGGCGGCCGAGAGCAGCGGCGCATAGGGCGCGCGCCGCCAGGCGTTGCCGCCGGCCGCGAGGGCGCCCAGCGTGTTGCCGTGGTAGCTCTGTCGTCGCGCGATGAAATGTTGCCGCTGCGGCTCGCCGCGCTCGATGAAATATTGCCGCGCGAGCTTGATGCTCGCTTCGATCGCCTCGGACCCGCCGCTGACGAAATAGGCGTAGGCAAGACCACCCGGCTCATGGCCGACCAGCGTCTCGGCGAGAGCCTCGGCGGGCTCGGAGGAGAAGAAAGCAGTATGCGCGTAGGCCAGCGTTGAGGCCTGCTTTGCCATCGCCGCGATCACGCGTGGATGCTGATGGCCGAGGCAGGAGACTGCCGCACCGCCGGAGGCGTCGATGATGCGCCGCCCGTCCTCGGCAAAGAGATAGATGCCTTCGCCGCCGATCGCCTTGGGCGGCGTCTCGCGGAGCGAGCGGTGCAGCACACGGCTGGTGCGAGCGGCCATGGGTCAACCTTTCTCTGAGACGTAGATGGAGGCAGCGGTGAGCCGCGCCTCGGTATTCTCCAGGCGCTTCTTCGCGGCGGCGCCGCCGAGCGAGAACGTCACGGCAGCCAGCGACTGCGCGATCGCGATCGCGCCGGTGAGACTCGGGAAGAAGCCGGGAGAGGAGGCCGCCTCGAACAGCAGCAAATGGTCGGCGCCCTCGGCCATCGGCGCAGAGAGGGTGTCCGCGATGGCAATCAGCGTCGCGCCGCTGTGATGAGCGGCTTGCGCGACGCGGACGCTCGCATGGGTGTACGGCAGGAAGCCGATGACGATGACGGCTTCGCCCGGCCGGAAGGCGCCGAGGTCGAGATCGTCGGGGCCGGACACGCCGACGAGTTGCACCTGCTCGGGGCGGAACAGCCGAAGCTCGTAGTTCAGGAGCTCGGCAACGCTGCGGCAGCTGCGATAGCCGGCAATCCAGATCCGCTTGGCCTCATGCAGGGAGCGCGCGGCCTCCGCGATCGGTTGCGCCGGAATGCGCGGAAGGCCGGCGGCCTCGGCTTCGAGCTTGTCGGTGACGAGCGCGACATCGGCATTCGGACCGGGCCGGCGGCTTCTGGCGCGGCCGGAGAAGGGCGAGGTCTGCGATGGTCGCCGCGCCTCGGTCAGCGCCGCGCGCAATTCGTCCCAGCCCGAATAACCGATCGCCTTGGCGAGCCGCGTGAACGCGGCGGGATCGGCGCCGGCTTCGGCCGCGAGGTCGCGCATCGAACGGGTGGTGGCGTCATAATCGTTGGCGGCGACGAAGCGCCCGACTTCCTGCAGCCGCATCGGCAGCGATGGCAATGCAATGCGCAGTTCGCTCAGCGGCGAGGATTTCGCGGGCTCGGCCATGAAACATTTGTTGCACGAAATATAGATTGGTGCAACAGTTGACGTGCACCGCCGGAAATCGCTGCCTCTCAAGAAGGGTTTTTGTGCCGTGACATCGGACACGCCGAGACCGCCACCGCGCCGCCGCCTGTTTGGCGCATGGGGACGCCGCGAGCTGCAGGGCCTGTTCTGGCAGGTGCTGGTGGTCGGGATCGCGCTCGCGGTCATCGGCTTTCTCTGGTCCAACACCGTCACCAACCTTTCGGCGCGCCGCATCACGACCGGTTTTGCCTTCCTCGGACGCGAGGCCGGCATGCCCATCGCCGACAGCTTGCTCGCCTATAATCCGAGAGACACGTATCTCTGGGCCTTCGTCGTCGGCATCGGCAACACCTTGCGCGTCGCCGTGATCGGCATCGTGCTCGCGACTATCCTGGGCACCCTGATCGGCATCTCGCGACTGTCGGCCAACTGGCTGCTGTCACGACTTGCCGCCGTCTATGTCGAAACGCTCCGCGACATCCCGCTGCTGCTTCAACTCCTGTTCTGGTATGTGCTGATGCAGGCGCTGCCGGCCGCGCGCGCGGCATGGCGGCCGGTCGAGGGCGTGTTCCTGTCCAATCGCGGCTTGATCCTGCCGGCCATTCCGCTTGGCCCGCCGCAGCTTTGGGTGCTCGGCACGGCGGTGTTCGGCCTTGCCGTGGTCTATCTCATCCGGCGATGGCTGATCGTGCAGCAGATGCGCGACGGCAAACCGCGGCCGGTATGGCCCTTTGCGGTGAGCTTCATCCTCGCATTGCCCGTGCTGGTGTCCGTACTGCTTCGCGTGTCCTGGAAGATCGAATGGCCCGAGCTGCGCGGCTTCAACTTCGTCGGCGGGCTGACGCTCGCGCCGGAATATTTCGCGCTGCTGATCGCGCTCGTCACCTACACTTCGGCCTTCATTGCCGAGATCGTGCGCAGCGGCATCCAGTCGGTGCCGCGCGGGCAGTGGGATGCCGCCAACGCGCTTGGCCTGCGCCGCAGCTTCATGCTGCGGCAGATCATCCTGCCGCAGGCGCTACGCGTCATCGTGCCGCCGATGACGAGCCAGTATCTCAACCTGACCAAGAACTCCTCGCTCGCGGTCGCGATCGGCTACCAGGACGTGGTCTCGATCGCCAACACCACGCTGAACCAGACCGGGCAGGCGATCGAGGCGATCGCGCTGATCATGGCGGTGTTCCTGACCATCAGCCTTTCCATCAGCTTCTTCATGAACTGGTACAATGCGCGCATCGCGCTGGTGGAGCGCTGAGCATGACCGCGATCGCCGACATGCCGGAGGTGCCGCGCGCCGCCCGCCGCCCGCAGATGGGAAATCCGGTGTTGCGCTGGCTGCGTACCAATCTGTTCTCGTCGATCCCGAACGGCATCCTCACCGTCGTGCTGCTGGCGATCCTCGCCAAGGGCATCTTCAGCTTCGTCCAGTGGGGCATCGCGAATGCCGTCTGGCTGACCCCGGCGAACGATTCCAGCGCCTGCCGCGCGGTGCGCGGCCTCGGCGCCTGTTGGGCGATCATTCCCGAAAAGTACCGCTTCATCCTGTTCGGCACCTATCCGTTCGACGAGCAGTGGCGGCCGGCGCTGTCGGTCGTACTGTTCATCGCACTGTACTTTCTCTCGACCCGTCGCGTTTTGTGGCGGCGCGAACTCATCTATCTCTGGATCGGCGCGCTCGCGCTCATCAGCGTGCTGATGTGGGGCGGCGTGCTCGGCCTTTCCTTCGTTTCGCAGGATCGCTGGGGCGGCCTGCCGGTCACGCTGATCCTGGCGACGTTCGGGTTGGCTTTCGGGTTTCCGCTCGGCATCCTCGTCGCGCTCGGCCGGCGTTCGAAGCTGCCGGCGATCCGCTCGCTCAGCGTGCTCTATGTCGAGCTGATCCGCGGTGTGCCGCTGGTGAGCCTGCTGTTCATGGCGAGCGTGATGTTTCCGCTGTTCATGCCCAGCGGGTTCAACATCGACAAGCTGCTCCGCGCACAGATCGCGATCATCCTGTTTGCGGGCGCCTACCTCGCCGAAGTCATCCGCGGCGGCCTTCAGGCCGTGCCGCGCGGGCAGTATGAAGCGGCGGACGCGCTCGGGCTGTCCTACTGGCGCAAGAACCGGCTGATCATCCTGCCGCAGGCGATCCGCCATGTCATCCCGCCGCTGGTCAACACCTTCATCGCATTCTTCAAGGACACCAGCCTCGTCCTGATCATCGGCATTTTCGATCTGCTCACGACGGCGAAGACGGCGATCATCGATCCTGCGTGGCAACAGTTTTCGGTCGAGGTCTATATCTTCGTCGCTGCAATCTACTTTGTGTTCTGCTTCGCGATGTCGCGGTACAGCCGTAGCCTGGAAGCGACGGGCGGGAGGTGATCTTCCTTCTCCCCTTGTGGGAGAAGGTGGCGCGAAGCGCCGGATGAGGGGTTCTATCGTCGAATTCAGACGGCGAGGGAGTCCCTTGTGGAGAGATACCCCTCACCCGTCTCGCCGCTATGCGGCGAGCCACCCTCTCCCACAACAAGGCAGGGGAATCGCATATGGGTTTTGTCTAGCTATTGCATTGGAAGGCAAGACGGATTCTGAAGACGACTCCCGGAAGACGGAGGGGGTCGGATGC
>NZ_JACIHF010000016.1:0-168268 GCF_014198295.1 Bradyrhizobium sp. CIR18
GATATCCAGACCAATCGTCGAAATTGATTGCATAGGCTGCTCCTCCGAATCGTGGGAGCCTCAAACGGCGCCCCATCCTTGGCACTCTCGTGCCCGTGGAGGAGCCGTCCACAGCATCAGGAGCAGACACCAGCTCACCGCCTTCACGACAGACACGAGAAAAAATTCCCGTCGCGGCTATTTTTACGTTTGGTTGAATGCCGAACGGCCCGCCGATGCGCCGATCGTTCGCGGACAATATTGGTCGATCAAAAGAGACCGGGGAGCAGCATTGCGACTCGCTCGCGATACTTGCGGTACTCGTCCCCAAAGAAGGCGACCAAATCCCTTTCTTCCAGCCAAATTCCCAGGAAGATGTAACCCGTGGTGATCGATGCGAAGAGGAAGTGGCCGACCGTCATTAGCGGTGTGGACCAGAAGGCAATTATGAAGCCGAGATAGATCGGATGCCGAACCAAACGGTAAAGTCCCGGAGTCTTGAACTTGATGGGTTGGGCAACCCGCCCCATGAAGTGCGTGATCACCTGGGTCAATCCGAACAGCTCGAAATGGCTGATCAGGAACGTACTGTACAGCACGATGATCCAGCCGATCGCTGCTCCCGCGGCGACGGCGCCGGCGAAGACCGGGCCATCGATCTTCCACACAACGCTGGATAGCGGTTGCCACTGCCAGAACAGCAAGATCAAGCTAAGACTCGCGAGCAGGACGAAGGTACTGCGCTCGACGGCCGGAGCAAAGAAGCGCGCGAAGAACGACTTGAAAGCACGTCGTGCCATCCCGCTATGCTGCACGGCGAAGATCGACATCAGCGCGAGATTGATTGCCAGGGCCGTACTCCACGGCGCGGTCCTGCCGTCGTCGATTGTCTTTGGCACTAGGACCCCCGAAACGAAGCCGATGGCGTAAATGAACGTGCCAAGAAAAACAGCATACGAGAGCAGGCCGTAGACGAGGGCGAGCAATCTTGTCCTGCGGGAGGGAGTAGCCAGATCAAAATTTCGGTCGGAATGCAGTGGCATAGTCATCTCAATCTCCATCGCAATCGAAAAGGTTCGAGATACGTGCATTTTAAAATCGTCGGCCGCGGCCTAGCCGTGCTGCCGCCCAAGCGATCAGCTGGTCGAGGGGGCAGTAGGGAGTTGATCTTTGAACGAGTTGCGAACTCGCGGCGAGCCGCTGCTCCCTCAGCGCAAATTTCATCTGTTCGGCGATTGCGGCCGCAATCGCCTCGTTCGTCACCCGCCTTAGCCGAGCGGCCACGACCAGAACGCGGCGTGACAGGGAGAGCTTTCCCCTGAAACGAAAGGCAAGCAAAGACGACGCAAGTCGGTCAGGTCGCTTCACGCTGTGCGAAAGACGGGTGTGGACCTGAGGTAGGACGGTCATATGGCTTCTCCTGTTGAACGCCATTTCACCGGTCTGTAGATTGCGCTTGTCCGGACTGCTTGGCGGACTCCTTAAGGAAACTCTTATTTTTCCTTTACTTGGTCGTTCGTCCGCCTTGCATTAAGGGGCGCTGGTAATGAAATACCGTTTCGCGGACTTCGAAATTGATCTCGGGCAGCATGAACTGCGCCGGGGCGGCTCGACCGTTCATGCCGAACCGCAGGTTTTCGACCTAATCGTTCATCTGCTGCGAAACCACGATCGGGTCGTCAGCAAGGATGAGCTGATCGACAACATCTGGAACGGCCGGATCATCTCGGAAGCCGCGTTTTCGAGTCGCATAAACGGGGCCAGGCGCGTGCTCGGCGATAGCGGTACTGAACAACGCTTCATCAAGACCTTGCATCGCCGCGGCTTCCGCTTCATAGGCGAAGTCGAAGAAGTGCCGAGCTCGGACGCCGATGCCGTTGGGCTTGTGCCCAGCGAAGCCGTCGATCTGGAAAGTCCGCCGAATAGTTCGGTTAAGGTCGAGATTTCTCGCTTGGATGACGTCGTTTCGGAAGCAGTCAAGGCCGAGGCGATCACCCGACCTTCGATTGCCGTCCTTCCGTTCGCGAACATCTCGGACGATCCCGAAAACCAATACTTCAGCTATGGGCTCACTGAAGACATCATCCGGCTTCTCGCCAGAAACCGATGGCTTTCCGTGATCTCCCGCCATTCCACAATCGGCTTCCTGGGCACGACCGTCGACGCTCGCAAAGTGGGCGCCCAACTTGGTGCGACTTACGTCATGTCAGGAAGCGTTCGGAAGACTGACGACTCGGTGCGTATTGCCACGGAGCTCGCGAGGGCCGCAGACGGACAGCAGCTCTGGTCCGAAAAGTACGAATTTCAGCTGCTGAACATCTTCGACATTCAGGAAGAGATGGCAAGACAGATTGCCGCCACCATAGAGCCCGAGCTGTCGAAAGTGGAACAGCAGCTGGCGGCTCGCAAGCCGCCGGAAAGCCTTGATGCTTGGGACTGCTACCAGCGCGGCCTCTGGAATCTGTGGCGGTTTACGACGCCGGGTTTTGACATTGCGGAAGAATACTTTCAGAGGTCAATCGCCGCTGATCCGCGTTTCGCGAGAGGACACGGCGCGCTTAGCTATGTGAATATTCAACGTTCTCTCTACGATGCGCCGGAAGCCAGGGGCCCTCGGCTCAAAACCGCTTTGCACCAAGCCCGAACCGCCGTATCTCTCGACGAGTTGGATTGCTTCTGCCATTGCGCGCTGGGACGCGCTCTATGCCTCACTCGGCAGAACGAAGAAGCGTTCGCCGCGATCGGCTTGTCGTTGGAGCTCAATCCCAGCTTCGCACAAGGCTATTTTGCGCAAGGCTTCAACCTTCTATGGTGCGGACGCGAGATCGAAGCGGAAACACTGCTGGACCATGCCACGATCTTGAGTCCACGCGACAGCCATCTGTGGAGCTTCCACCACACCCGTTCATGGGCACACTTTTCCCTTGGAGAGTACGATATCGCTGCGGAATTCGCCCGCAGAGCGACGCGCCAAGCGAACGCGACGTATCGTGCCTTTGCGACCTTGGCCGCTTCGCTAGGACGCCTTGGTGACGAGGCGCAAGCAAGCGCCGCGTTGTTAGATTTGATGGAGCGCAAGAGTGATTACACGACCGGAACTGCCCGGAGAGAGCTCTTCTTCTGTAGGGACGCCCGATTCTTGACCAAGTACACTGAAGGACTGCGCTCGGCCGGCGTTCGCGAAGACTAGCTGCTACGCATTAAGTTGCGGCACGGACCTCAACGCACCCCGATGTACCTGACTCGTCCAGGTATTCGTTCAAAGTGAAAGTCAAAAATATGCGTGGGTGATCCGCTCGGCAACGATCGCGGGGGAGGCTTGATCGTCTTGTCTCTCCGGGTTCAAAGACTGCCCTCGTGGCAGGCATGAACTTGGTCTGGTTAGCCGACGGAAACGGACACGCTCGCGCTCTGGGTTAATGTCAGCCAAGGGCCACAAACGGAAGTCGATTGTTAGGGCGCTGCTGCGCGCTTCCACGCGGTTCGAAGCGTCATGCCGTTCGGCGTTCGGGGATTATCGAACTTGAGTTCGTCGGCGGATAGCAGCGTGATGGTTCTCTTCTGATTGGGAATAGCAGCAACGTTCGCGTAAGTACTGGCGGCAAGGTTGACCACCATCACCTTGGTCTGCTCGTCAATGGAGTAGGTGCCGTAATACGCGATGCTCGATGCGACGATGCTCTGAGCCTCTTCGGGCGTGGCCTTGGCACGGTCGTTGGCCGCAATCTTCGGGATTTCTGTACTTGATTGAAATAGGGAGAAGTGGCCGTCGTTCGAGAAGATGATTATGCCTTTTGGAGAGGGGCCGAACGGCTCTCCTTTTTTGCCGTCGTCCATCTCACTGGTAACAGACACTAGGGACCATGCGCCGACAATGGCGTCTTTAGCCGACTTCTGCTGACCAAATGCGGTCCCCGACAGGATGAAGCCGAGTGCAATGGTGACGAAAAGCCCTTTCATCGCAATTCTCCGTTTTGTAAGTATAAATTGTCAGCCGACGCCGACATCAGCGCAAGGCCGAAAGGTAGGCTTCGGATCAAAATCGGCGGTCGACGGCGCTTCTAGCCACTTCCGGTCTTCCCGCGACAGCCGACGCTCGGAGGAGCACTGAGCTAGGCAGCTTTGGGCCAAGAGCTGGCGTCCGTCGATGTTGGTTGTTGGCTAGCGGAAGGCTCTCTGTTGCGGCCAAGCTATAAACTGTTTGGTTACGTTGTCGCGACCCGCACTGGGCAGAACATCACAAGGGCGGTGATTGCTCGTGACTTTGCTCCAGATTTCTAGCAGATTGGATCTACTCGCACAGGTTGAAATTCGCCACTTTTCGGAGGATATCCTCGATGCCAAATATGACTGCCCTCGAACGGTGTAAGCACTTCGGCGTCGCGAACCTTCAGGGCATAGCTTACATGCCGGGTCCAACTAACTACACGAAAACTCAACCAGCAGGCTCGCTGTATGAGAATTCAGATTTCTACAACAACATCTTCGAGGAACTGTGGGGCTTCCTTAACCCCAACGGCATGGGCGAACGCGGACGAAGGGACCTCTATCGCTTTCGCCAGCAATTGGGCGTTAATTTCATTCATTGCTACGACTGGGCAGCGCCTATCTCGCAAAAAGATCAAAACGGCAAACTGATGCTGCTCAGACAGCACACCGGCTTCCTGCGTGTCTGCCACGATCAGGGCATGAAGGCGACTGTTCCAATCAGCAATTACACGATGATGCTCCTGAGCCAAAACAAGATCGCCGAAGCCCGAAAGAATGTCGAGGAGATCATTAGCGAGGTCTATTCGGTGGCTGTGCCCCCCAACAGTGCGCCTATTCCCGGTGTGGGGATGTGGAAGATTTTCAATGAGTATGAATTGTGGTGGGACAAAGATCCGGCGCACGTGGTCACTGTCATGACATGGATCGCTGAATGGGAGGGTAAGAACAACATCTTAGATCAGAATGCCCTGCCGGTGATGGTGTGCACATCGTTCGGTGTGGAAGACAATATTCCCGGCGCGGGCTATCTCAAGAAGGTGCGGGACGTCCTTCTCCAGCGCGGCAGAATCGGCAACCACGATTCGGCCAGTTTCTGGAACGAGCGCATCGTGTTTGCTACCAATCCGCAAAACCCCGGCTCCTACATCCGGGACTACTTGGCCAACAGCTTGCCGAACTACTGGAAGCGTTACGACATTTCCGCTCCGCCCGTCATGTTCACTGAGCTCGGCTCGAGCATCGAGCAGACTGGAGGTGAGGCCCAGCAGGCAGAGTGGCTCTTGGAGCAGATCGCGGCATCAAAGCCCGGTAGCAGCAACGGCATGATGTTGGGCGCCTGCGTATTCCTGAACGAGGAGCGTCCATGGGAAGCCGGCGCGGAGAAGACCTTCGGCCTCATGCGCTTTGGGCCTGATAGCAGCTGGGGATTTCCAAAGCAGAATTTTCAAGCGGATACCACGTATCCCCAGTGGGATCCAAGCGGCTGGTGGTGGCCAAAGGCCGCGACATATCCGGTCGAGCAGCAGGCGCCGAAGCTGAGCTATCGATCTGTCGCAAGGGCCTGGGGGCAGCAGTAACTACTTGCTGTCGGCGGCGTCGTGCGCCGCGCCGAGCGGCACTGCTACCGGATTTCCGCTCCACCTGCGATAGCGACATCGACCAGCACAGGATCCGTTTCGGGTCAAAATTGCGAAACTCAACCTGAGTAAATCTGGTCCGCCGTGTCTCAACAAGCGGACATCTATAGGGATGCCGCCACGTCGCCGATGGGCCAGGAGCGGAACTGATGAGCGGCGCGAACGCCAGAAATTGAGCGCTGCTGTGACCGACTCAAGTGATGGAGAACTGACGGATATCGGCACCACGCGCGGCGAGATCGACAACGTCGCCTCGCACCGAGGTATTGACCCTTGAAGCATCCGATCCGGTGAATGGCTGCGATATCTACCAACTGTGGACGGCCAGGTAGGACCGACTGACTTTCGGTAGAGGTCACGAGCGCTGGCTTGCTGCGCCGGAAGTCCCTTCAGGTCTTCCCTAGACACCAGACATTGGACTGGTGGCGGTAAGACCAGAAGGGGCTATTTCCGGATGTAAGCACCGTACCAGAGAGACGAAGCCTCTTCCTTTAACGGAACTGAGCAACGATACCAATGGTGGACCAGATCATCAATCGCGGGTTCACTAGACGGTTGACGTATCACGTCATGCTGCCCGGAATGAAACAGCGGACACGAGGATGTCCATCGATGTAGTGCTTCCAGACCATGGTCCGTCCAGCAAGATTGGGTTGCTTGATGACAGCGCCATCTGGCACGAGCACCCATTCGTCGTCGATGCGAACGCGATATTGTCCGTGATCGGACTCCCAATTCGGATCGGAGACGACGTAGGCGTCGGAGTCCTCACAGCACTTCCCGAATTCGCTTTGCAGACTCTCGAACCAAGGCTTTAGCGGGGAATTCGCATAGCGCCCGTCATCTCGCGCAAATGTCGCGGTCGACACCAGCAGCAGGCAGATTTGAGCCGCCAAGCGCTTCATCGCTCTGGTCGCCAGCATTTCATCACCTCTCGGAAAATCCGTTTCGATTTAGCGCAGCTGGCGTAATGGGCAAGGAGCGCAGGAACACGAAGCGGGAGGTCACTGGTATTTCCGCGTCGGCGCGGCCATCCTGGCCGATGAGAATGAGACCCGCTCCCCCATTTGCGACGGTCAGGATGACCTCTTCACCAGTCCATATCCGGATCGGGTTCATCCCGATGACGAGAAACTCGCCTACGGGCTGGTCCAGATATTGAAGTCTGAGCTGCGGAGCGATTTCGGGCGGTGCAAGACGAAAGCCGAGTTGCTGCGCGAGTTCGTACATCTGCCGCAATGGCACCGTCTCACCGCTGAAGCCCAGATCGGCGGCGGTCACTGTCAGAAGTGTTACCGCCGTTCTGGTACTGCTGAGCGCAAACGCCGGTCGGGCAAGAGCCTCCGCAGCCGAGTTACCGACGCCGCAACCAATCTTATTCAGCGCGGTGAGGAGAGCGAACGTATCCGGGAAGGTCCCGATGCTGATCGTTCTCCATTCGGCAACATCCGAAACGGACGTTACGGGACCCATGCGCGTCGGGACAACGGGCGCCGCCTTGAGCACTAACTGCCTCTGCAACACATCGCGCGCCGAGCATTGAGCGTGAGCGCGGTTCGCAGAGGCGAGAACGCATACGACCCAGATCAAGAGCCTCGCTGCTGTGGCAGCCCACGTCAGTGCAGCCGTCCGCCTCATGACGTCCTCCCTCGTGACGCGGGATCCGCAAGAAGTTTCTACTGCTCAGCCGCGCACGAGGATGCGCCAAGGTCATGAGAAGCGCTTTACAGGCGCCTTCCATTCTTCTTACCGTCTGCTTACATATCCGCTCCACGGGGTACGATCGTACCGCAGGAGGATGCATTTGCTTTACTCCTTTTCGGATTTCACGCTGGACACGGAACGGCGGGAGCTGCGGCAAGGAGCCGAGACAATCTCTGTCGCGCCGCAGGTATTCGACCTTCTGAACTATTTGATCCGGAATAGGGAACGCGTCGTCAGTAAGGACGAGCTCATCGCCGGCGTTTGGCATGGTCGCGTCGTCTCGGATGCCGCGCTGACGACGCGCATCAATGGTGCGCGGTGTGCAATCGGCGACACTGGTGAAAAACAGGACCTGATCAAGACGCTCGCGCGCAAAGGTTTCCGCTTCGTCGGTACAGTGCAGGAAGCGCAGAGGCCCGCAGTCGAGCCGGTTGGCTCGGCGGCCCATAGCGGCAGCACGACACCAAGCTCATCTTCAGCGCCGCGTCTCTCCATCGTTGTGCTCCCGTTTGCTAATATCGGCGGCGATCCTGAGCAGGACTACTTCGTCGATGGCGTGACCGAGAGCCTGACCACAGACTTGTCGCGAATTAGCGGCTCACTCGTGATCGGACGACACACTGCATTTACCTACGAAGGCAAGACGGTTGATCTCAAGCAGATCGGCCGCGAGTTGCCATCCGCTACGTACTGGAAGGCTCGGTGCAGCGGGGTGTCAACCGGCTTCGCGTGAACGTGCAGCTGGTAGATGCTGAAAAGGGCCATCATATTTGGGCCGAGCGGTTCGAGAAACCCATCACCGATCTATTCGATATGCAGGACGAGATCGTATCGAGGCTCGCCAACATCTTGAATGCCCAACTCATTGAGGCTGAGGCGCGGCGGGCGGAGCGTTCGCTGCATCCAGATGCGATGGAGTTGTATTTCCAGGGCATGGCTTGCTTTAACAAGGGAAGGACCGCCGAATACACGACAGGGGCGCGCGGCTGTTTTGAACGTGCCTTGGCGCTCGATCCCAAAAAATGTCGAGGCGCTGGTCGCCATGGCGGAAGTTAATGAAGCAACTGGTACCAGTTATTTGGCCGATGACCGGGCCGCGCGCTTCGCGGCGGCTGAGACGGCCTTGATCAAGGCTCTGTCGCTGGCCCCACAGCACGCGCGGGCCCATTGGCTTCTGGGACGCGTCAAGATGTTCACCAACCGCGCGGCCCAAGGCATTGCTGATTGCGAGCAGGCATTGGCGCTGGATCGAAACTTGGCTGGCGCGCACGGGGAGATCGGTCACGCCAAGTATTTTCTTGGTCGCGGGGCCGAGACCGAGGCTCACGTCCAAGAGGCACTCCGCCTCAGCCCCCGCGATACGGACGTCTTTGTTTGGATGATGGTCGCGGGCCTCGCCAAGCTACAGATAGGGGCTGACGAGGAAGCCGTCGCGCGGTTCCGTCGCTCGGTCGAGAACAACCGAAATCATCCACGCTCGCATTTCTTTCTCGCCGCGGCGCTGGCGCATCTCGGTCGGCTAGATGAGGCGCGATCCCGGTCCAAGCGGGGCTTGCGCTCAATCCAAGTTTCACTATCCGCCGCTTCCGCGCCGGCGCATTGGGTGACAATCCGACCTACCTCGCTGGGCGCGCGCATACCTGTGAGGGCATGTGCATGGCCGGGGTGCCGGAGGGGTAAGCGACCGACGATACGGTCATGTCTGTTTCGGGTCAAAACGCGAAGAAATCCGGTTGAGCAGATCTGGTCCGCTCTGGCTCAACGAGCGGACTTCCGACCGCCGAGGCGAAACTTCGCAAATGGGGCCACAATCAGACTTCTGGTTGAAGCGCATCCTTATGCAGACCCCCGCGGCCGTGAACGAAAGACCCGCACTGGTTCAGTCTAAGTTGGAACTGCCTCGATGACCTGGAAGTGCGGGCCTGCGGGGGCTGTGCCGCGCATCTCAAATCCGGCCGTTCGACATAGCGCCGAATACTCGTCGTAGCTCCGTTCAAGCGCCCCGAGCATCACTAGCATATTGAGGTCACTGAATTTCGAGATCGGCCCCTCGTTCGGCGGCTCTACCACACGTTCAATGAGGAGTAATCTGGCGTCAGCCGTCATAGCGCGGCGGCAGGTCTTCAGGATCGAAATCGCATCCTTATCGTCCCAATCGTGGATAATCGCCCGCATCACATAGGCGTCAGCCCCCTCCGGGACGGTTTCGAAGAAACTGCCTCCGACGATTTCGCATCTGTCGGCGACGCCGTGTTGGTTCAGAACTTCGGCCGCCTTGCCAACCACGTGCGGCTGATCGAACAGCGTTCCGCGCAGGCCCTTGTTTGCCGCGAGAATTCCCGCCAACAGTTGGCCTTCACCACCCCCGATATCCGCGACGTGACGAAAGCTGCTGAAGTCGTAGGCGGCAATAATAGCTTCGACCGCGCCGCGAGAATTCGCCGTCATGGCTCGGTTGAAGATCGCGTTCTCATCTGGACGGGTGCTGCGATACTCCCATACGCTCTTGCCATTGAGATGCCGAAAGGCACACTCGCCGGTGCGGACGCTGTGTTCAAGATGGCTCCAGGCCTGCCAGGCATAAGGTCGGCCGACATAGGCGGCCCAGCCGTCGAGTGGAGTCGGCGAGTCGGAACGAAGACACTCGCCCATCGGGGTGAGCGAGAACGTTTTGTTCTCGGCCTCATGGAAAACGCCGACTGAAGCCAGCGCCCGCATGAGCCGATAAAGTGTCCGCGGATGGGATCCGCTGAGCTGAGCAAGGTCATTGCTGCTTAGCGGCCCGCCACCAAGGTAGTCGGCTATGCCAAGCCGGGCCGCCACGTGAATGGCCTGCGAAATCTGATAACCGTTAATCAACCGCATAACGTCCGACAAAGCATTGGTCGCCATGGTCTCACCTCCTGCTGCTGTCCCGCACACAGTAAAGATGCATCGAGTACGAGATTGCCCGCAAACGAATGATATCTCAGAAATCGCGGTGCGCACGATGTAACACAATGAAGATCCTTCAGATTCGAGGCCCGCGTAAGGGCAAACTGCGAATAACGCCGGCTGAGTAAGTCTGGTCAGTTCTGCGGCAATAAGCAGACCTCTCTCGGTTGCGCGCTACCTCGCAGATAGGCGATGAGCCGACCTGTGCGCCATCGCCCAGTTGGGTGAACACGTCCCCCCCTGGCGAACTCAGGGAATAAGCGCGGCTGGCAGTGGACCTGTTGGTAGCGGTACAAATTGATTCTGCTGCCCCCGCGCCATCGCCAGGATCGCCAATGTAATTGCAAGGACCACGAAGAGTTTGGCCATCGATCAAATCCGCTGAAATCTTGTCCGTACGTACAAGATCTTGGCCTTTCGCTCCTTCGGAAAGGCAATCGTCGAACAGCGACCAAATCGACCGGTCACGATCAATACAAGCATGCCGAAGAAATCAGCACCGTAAACATGTCCACGGCGAACTCTTTCTCCAAGCTCAGCCCGAACTGCTCCAGCCATTTAGCCTGAGCCAGGTAGGCCGTCTTCTCTCGCGCCCGCGGGCACTCAAATTTGAGCTTTCCTAGATTCTGAAGGTGATGGACCATTTCGTGGACCAGGACCGATTGATCCGTCGGCGAAGCCCCAACCCAATCGTCAGGAAGCAGGATCGTGCTCGTATTGGTGTCGTAGAGTGCTACAACCTCGCGCTGATCTACTTGCCCATCGTTTCCTATGAAGCTTTGGGAAGAGGCAAGGTCCCTTGCACGCAGCCTCGCAAGCTCCATCCTCGATGTAAATTCAGCGGCAGGGCGATCTTTGATGGCAGGCAGGCCAAAATTTGATGAGAGCCAAGCCACAATGTCGTTCAAAAGGTCTTCCGGAGGTTGAACCGCATCAGAATGCAACAAAACCGAGCGCGGCCCAGTGGACGCGCTGCGCTCCAAAGCATATTCGCTATGAGCTCTTGAGGATGTCGCCAACGTGACACAGGCAACTACAGCGACCAAAAGGAATTGTTTGAACATGACCCTCTCCTAGAGGCTGTTCGGAATAGAGACGCTCTTCAAATACCCTCAGTCAGCAGTTGAATGGCTGGAGTCATAGCATTCGCTTGCCGGCGCCATTGTGAACCCATTCACAACCAGAGAAGGCCACAACGCCAGTCACCGAGTATGCTGGTGAGCGGCGCGGGTGGTACCTCGCCGGGATACGAACAGAGCGTCTATCGTAGTGACGGTGGGCACGCCTATTGCCCATTGCCGATCTAGGATGAACGAAAGTCGGTTGGGTCGATGGACGGGTTCGAGGCGACGAAGTCGATCTCACCGCGCGTGATACCAATGTCCATCAGCTCGCTGTCCGTCAGGCAACAAGGCTGCGTTCGCAGCCGCTCGCGTTTGCGCCACTCACAAAACGCATCCCAATATGCTTCGAGAGGGCTGTAATACTGCCGCCTTGCGGTTGCCGGTCCGAACTCAGTGGTCCCGTGGATCGTGCTCATCGCGGTATGTCCAAGTTGGGCTGTTTTCACCAAGCTAAAGCTGCCAGCACATCCGCTGGCGCGCTTAACAGGTGGCTTACATTCTCCTTACCAGCAGCTTATTCTTTGCGCTCCTGCGGCTTCAGAGGTGACCTCGAAAAGGAATGCCAGCTTGCGTTATCTCTTTGAGGACTACGCATTGGATACCGACCGACGCGAACTGCACCGCGCAACGGACGTGATTGTTGTCACACCTCAGGTGCTCGATCTGCTTGACTACCTGATCCGAAACCGGGAGCGCGTTGTCAGCAAAGACGAGCTCATCAGCTCCGTTTGGAACGGACGTGTCGTTTCCGATGCCGCGCTTACGACGCGTCTGAATGCCGCTCGCAGCGCCATCGGCGATACGGGCGAGAAACAGCGCCTCATCAAGACACTGCCTCGCAAAGGTTTCTGCTTTGTTGGTGCAGTGCAGGAAGCCCAAAGGCCGACTGTTGCCCCGGCTGGTTCGGCAGCGCAGTGTAGCGACAAAACGCCAAAGGCGACGGCGCCGCCACGTCTGTCCATCGTGGTGCTGCCATTCGCCAACATCGGCGGCGATCTCGAGCAGGATTATTTTGTCGATGGCGTGACTGAGAGCCTCACGACAGACCTCTCGCGCATCAGCGGCTCCTTCGTGATCAGCAGACATACCGCATTCACGTACAAGGAGAAGGCGGTCAACCCGAAGAAGATCGGGCGCGAGTTGAAAGTTCGTTATGTTCTCCAAGGCTCCGTCCACCGAAGTGGCAACCGGCTTCGGATGAACGTTCAGCTCGTCGATGCCGAAAGTGGCAATCACCTTTGGGCTGAACGGTTCGATAAACTAGTGTCCGATCTGTTCGACATGGAGGACGAAATCGTAGCCCGCTTGGCCAACACGATGGATGCTGAGCTCGTGACAGCCGAGGCCAAACGAGCCGAACACTCGCTAAGCATGGATGCAATGGATTTGTATTTCCAAGGCATTGCTTCATTTAACAGGGGGACTACGCCGGAGCACCTGACGCAGGCGCGCGGGTTCTTTGAACGGGCGTTGGCCTTAGATCCTGACTTTATCGAGGCACTGGTCGGCAGAGCAGGTGTGGAGGAGGCAATGGTCGCTGCCTTGTTGACCGACGAGCCAGCCCCACACCTTATGGCCGCTGAGGCAACCTTGAATAGGGTTTTGTCGCTGGCTCCGCAGCACGCGTTGGCACATCTTCGCTTAGGTATCGTTCTTGTTTTAGGGAACCGCGCGAAGCAGGGCATCGCTGAATGTGAACGGGCGCTAGTGCTCAATCGCAATTTAGCCCATGCTCACGCTTGGATCGGTCTCGCCAAAGTATACATCGGCCATGCAGCGGAAACCGAAGCCTGCGTGCAGGAGGCGCTTCGGCTGTCCCCTCGCGACTCCCGCTCCTACATTTGGCTGATGATCGTGGGTATGGCCAAGTTTCACCTCGACGCTAACGCGGAAGCCGTAGATTGGTTACGCCGCAACGTAGAGGCCAATCGGAACCATCCGCTCGCGCATTTGTGGCTCGGCGCGGCGTTGGCGCGATTAGGAGTGGTCGACGAGGCGAAGCGCGCGGCCCGCGAGGGGCTTGGTCTGAATCCTACTTTCACCATTAGCCGGGCGCGCACCCACCTGCCGAGCATTGATCCGACCTATCTGGCCGGCCGCGAGCGCTTCTATGAGGCCCTGAGAATGGCCGGGGTGCCGGAGGGGTAATGTCCGAATTGGGTCATCAGCGCCGTTTGAAAAGTCGGCCAGTTGCTTCCGGTCTACACCAATAAGCCGACAACTCATGACGCCGCCCGAACCTCGCCTACGCGTCAGTAGAAAAATCACCAGTCGGCGGGCCCCGGTCTATCGCCGCCTTACCACCCATCTCATCAGAACGTACGGGACAGCGAAACTGAGCACGACCAGAGCCGTTCCGAGGTTTTTCCACTCCCTAGGGCTATAGCCCCAGAATACATACCCGACGTAAGAGGCATAACAGACAAGCGGGCATACAATGGCGAACTCAACAAAGCCTGCGAAGACCGCTTCGCGCGGCTCTAATACGTCATACCACTGTGGCTCTTTCATCGCGGTGCCTAGTAACGAATAAGTCGCGCCTCGATCGCGAGAGGACATTCGCATAAGCGTAGGCCAAATATGCCCACCTTTGATGTTGGCGAACGCTCAATTTTGAACGAAGCTGCAAAGTCAACAAACTGAGCCCTTGTTGCGCGGGATCGCGGCTTCCGGTCCACCCTGACAAGCCGACTTGCTAGAAGCACATCAGAACTTCGCCGTCGGGCCAGAAACGGAAGCTCATCCGCCGCAAGGGTCCGTTTACCAGCCTCCTAATGCCGTTCAATGAGCCAACCAAACAGTCGCAACCGGCAATTATTATTGATACTCTTGCGGATGGCGGCGTCGGCAATGCTCAAAGTTTTTCGGGGCGTGAGCCTACTTTGCTTATGCGTCGTGGGGGCTGCGGTCGTTATAGCCCCCTTGGAGCTTCTCTTTTATCCTTTGCTGAAATCCATCGGGTGCAGTTTGTCCGACGGACAGCAAGGCTTCGCCTGCGACGGTGGCTGGATCGGCGGCTTCACGTCGACCGTTCTCAACCTGCCGATCTTGTTCTCTGACGCACGAGAGTTTACGTTTGGGCTGCGAGCGTTGTCTGGGCGCGGAGTGACGATCTATTTGTTCGACGCGATCTTCATTCTCGCGCTGGCGTATCCGCTGCTGATAATTTTTGCTCGGACAGGCAGCCGGCGAGGCAGCTAACGTCAGCAACGGGTCACCGGCACCGGTTTAAACGGCGCCGTGTCACTTCCGGTGTGCCCCGATCGCAGACCATATCTGAGCCGAACTTCGCCATCGCCGGTGCGGCTTACTGATGATATCTGGGCCGACGTGCAATCCACCATTGGCGTAGATATGGAACAAGTAGTTTGCGGGCAGATGATACTGCGCCGCGAGCGCGATCATTCGCGGAGCCTGGACATAGGTGAGCGGATCGCCGAAATCTATTATCGCGTCGGCGTGTTGGGCAGCGGCCGAGGCAAAGGCGAGGTCAAGTTCCTCGGCGGTTGTCGCTTCAACTGTCAGCAGCACTATGCCGAGCTTCCGGGCCACAAGGCGTGTCTCTTCCACTAAGTATAGCATTGGGTTGTTTGGATTGACCAAGATCGCGATTTTCGAGGCGCCGGGAACGAGTTCACGAAGGATTTCGAGACGTTTTCCGAAAAATTCTTCCGGAACGTTGGTCGCAATACCCGTTATGTTGCTACCCGGTCGCGATAGACTTTGCACAAGGCCGAGACGGACGGGATCGGCTACAGCCACGAATACAATTGGAATGGTGGAAGTTGCCGATTTCAGAGCTAGGGTCGCTTGGGGGTCCCGCAGCGATTAGCACATCGGGATTGAGAGCAATCAGCTCGGCGACTGAAGCTGGCAGTCGATCGGGAGGATGGGAAAAGCGGGTTTCGATAATCAGGTTTCCCTCCACCCAGCCGTGGTCTCGCAGGCCATCAAGGAAAAGACGCTCGGCTTGATTAAGGGCCTGCCCGCTCCCATCACCTAAAGCAAGAAAGCCAACCCGACGACGTGTCCCTTGCGCCAGCGAAGGCCGTGGCGAAACGAGCACTGCCGCAGTAGCCGCTATGAACTCCCGCCGCTTCATTCGATCCTCACCGCAGCTTGAGGACGATGGGGTGCAGAGTATCAGATCTTGACGTTCGTCGCACAACGTTAGGTGCAATTCTCCGTGGCGAAGCGGCGCGATGTCGCATGACTGTAATGGGTCACAGGCTGCCCTGGCCAGCTTGCATGGTCCTGTTCGGGTCACCTTCGGGGAGCAGACTTCGCTGCGCTCTGAGCTAAGGTCTGTCTAAGCAAGTAGCAACGCGGTACGATCCGCCGGAAGACGCCTCCAGTCGCATTTGAGCGCGACCAAACTCGAGCCGTCCTTCATTCTGGAAATCCCACCCTGCGAAGACCATCAGCGAATCTTGCATTGTACGT
Organism: Bradyrhizobium sp. CIR18; assembly: GCF_014198295.1. Classification (NCBI taxonomy): domain Bacteria; kingdom Pseudomonadati; phylum Pseudomonadota; class Alphaproteobacteria; order Hyphomicrobiales; family Nitrobacteraceae; genus Bradyrhizobium; species Bradyrhizobium sp. CIR18. Next base: position 15,812 of record NZ_JACIHF010000016.1, read on the forward strand.
TAGCCAACCTGCATTGCTCGCCAACGACAGTTGCTGGGTCTGGAATTGGGCAATTGTTTTGCTCTTGGCCCGGTCGTCAGCGAGATAGGCCTTGAGCTCATCGCCTGCCTGGGCCCGCTGACCGCTCAAGGCCGATGCCGAGATCAATATCAAACTCGTGTAAGGGTCACGGTATGAGGCCAGCGCTAGCGATCGGCGGGCCGATTCAATTGCGTTGTCGTCCTGACGCAGGATGAAAAAAGCCTCGCTCCTTACCTGATAGAGCCCCGATAAGAACGGGTCGCGCGGACTCCGGCGGATTGCCCTTTCAGTCACCTCCAGAGATCGATCCGGTCGCGCCAGAAAGTTGTTGGCGACACCAATGACCAAATAGCCATCAATCGCGCTGGGATTGAGGTCGAGGGATTTTTCCGCCTCGGCGATCGCTTCCTCATGGCGGCCTTGTGCCATTAGGACCATGCCTTTCGCGACGTGACCGCCGGAGAGATTGGGATCGGCTGCGAGCGCCCATGAGGCGAGTTCGTCGGCCATCTTGACGGCATCTTTCGGATTGTCGCTCTGCGAAATGAAAACCGGGTAAATTGTTGCAAATGCCGAAAGACTAAGCGCAAGTGCATTTCCGCTGTCGAGCTGTATCGCGCGCCGACAAGAACCTATGGCCTCGAGATCTGTCGTTCTGATCAAGCTGGAAAGGCAATGTAGGGCCAGATCCTGTGCCTCCAGGTTTCCCGGGCGCGTCCGCATCGCGCGCCCAAGTCTAACATCGACGAACTGAAGGGACAGCGCGCGCGAGAGGCGAATGACGATGTCATCCTGCATCTCCAGGAGGTCAGAACGATCCGCATCGAACTGTTCTGCCCAGATGTGCGTCCCAGTTTCGGTGTCGATAAGCTGGGCGTTCACCCGCACCTTGCCACTACCGTATTGAGCGCTCCCTTCCAGCGCGTAACGCACGCCAAGCTCCCTGCCGACCTGTTTTACATCGACCCCCTTAGCCTTGTAGGTGAATGCCGTGCTGCGCGCGATGACGAATGCACCTTTGACACGAGACAAGGCGGTCGTTAGTCCCTCGGTAATGGCGTCGGCAAAATAGTCCTGGGCCGAATTGCCGCCAAGGTTTACAAACGGCAGGACGACTATCGAGATTCGCGACGAATCGGGAGCGGACTGCGGTGCTCTTGCCGACTTGATGCCAAACCAGAGACCGCCTGTGATCAGCAGGATCCCCGCAACGCATGCCGCGAGCACGGCAGGACGCTTTCGATACGAGGATCCCGGTGCTTCCGATGTCGAGGGGAACGCGGGCAGCGCCGCCACGGCTTCGGCACTCAGGGCGTAGACACGGACCGGCCGCGAAATATTCTTGAGCTTGTGCTCGCCCCTATCGACAAACGGATACGGAATCTTATCGCGAACCTGGTCATAGGCAGTGTGTGATATGCATATTCCACCGGGATCGGCTAGCGCTTCCAACCTTGCAGCGACGTTGATGCCGTCGCCGTAGATGTCGTTGGGCTCCACGATGACGTCGCCTAAGCTCACGCCGATACGAAATTCGATGCGTCGATCTTCCGGGACAGTGGCATTACGCTCTTTCATACGACGCTGGATTTCCACGGCGCAGCGCACGGCATTAACGACGCTCACGAACTCAACGAAGGCTCCATCGCCGGTGGTCTTGATAATCCGACCCTGGTGCTGGTTGATCCGGGTGCCGACCAACTCGCGCTGCAGCATGCTCAACCGCCGGTGGGTCTCCTCCTCATCCAATTCCATCAGGCGTGAATAGCCCGCTACGTCTGCGATCAAAACCGCAGCTAGCTTGCGCTCGACACGCTGCCGGACCATGAAACCGCCCTCTACGCCGTCACAGCTTGAAGTGTATCAGGCCGAAGCCCATTGGCCAGATCTCGCGACTTCCGAAATGGGTCAAAATCGGCCTTGCGATCATTCGAATTGGACGCAAGTACGTCTCCAATCGTCTAGAAGCGGACGCCGGATTGAAAGGGCTCCCGGTCGAACATGACCCGCCTCACTAGCTGAGGAAGTCAACATGACCATTACAGCAAGCACTGTCCCCACCGCCCCGAAGCACGCTCCTTGGAACAAGGGGAAGATCGTCGGCGCAAAGCCGGCGCTCCGTCCGAAGCACGTCTGGTCAATCCGAACCAAGCTCCAAGTCGAGGGGCGAACGCGCATTTGGCAATGTTCAACGTCGCCATCGATAGCAAGCTGCGCGGCTGCGACGTCGTAGCCTTGAAAGTTGATGATCTTGCGCCAGGCGGATATTCGGCCGACCGCGCGACCGTCCGACAGAAGAAAACCGGCCGGCCAGTCAAATTTGAACTGACGGAATCGACTCGGCAGGCAATCGACGATTACCTGCGGGCTACCGGAAAGAAGTCAGGAGAATACCTGTTCACGGGCCGCCGGCGGAGTGGACACATGACGACCCGCCAGTATGCCCGACTCCTATCTCACTGGCTCGCTGACATCGGATTAGACCCGCATCTGTTCGGAACCCATTCCCTTCGTCGGACCAAGGCGACATTGATTTATCGCCGAACCGGCAACCTGCGAGCCGTACAGCTCCTTCTGGGGCATGCGAAGATCGAGAGCACCGTTCGATATCTCGGCATCGTGGTCGACGACGCGATCGCGATAGCAGAACAAGTCGACGTCTGACTTCGGGGGCAGAGCAGACCCGCTCTGCGCTGCCCTCACAGACAGCTCCGGGCCAACAGGGGAACTCGGACAGTTCGGGAGATTGGCCGCGCGCCCACATATTTTTAATGGAGGCAAATAAAGCGAAACCTATTCGGGCAGCCCCGCCTTAGCCATTGCTTCGAAGAGTTCGGTTCTAAGTTTCGGCGAAAGGTGCGGGGCGGCGAAGGTTGACTGCCGTGAGCCGGGAGACAGGCGGAGGCCTGCTGCCATTAGTCTGCGAGCATCTTCAAATCGTTCAGCGCCGTTGTAGCAGAGAATGGCCTGAGCTGTTCCTGCATAGAACGCCGGAGGAAACGCTCGAACGGCTTTGTCTGTCCATTCACACGCTTTTGCATGCCTACCGGCATTATGATGCGCCAGAGCAAGGCCCAGCATCGCCTGATAACTAGCTGGGTCCCGCGGACTAAGACGCATCGCTAATTCAAGGTCCGCAATGGCAGCATCGGATTTCCCCTGCCAGCCACGAATCAGGCCCCTGTAGAGAAGCGCCCGTGATGGATTGGTTCCAATCGCGCGCTCTATGATGTCAATTCCGCCGTGGAAGTCGAGCGCGAACCAGAACAGAAGAAAGCCCACGAGGGCATCGTTTGTTCGAAGCTCTTTCAAACGCTCGGCGAATCCTAATACCCGCGCGTTGTCTCCGGCGACATCTCCAGGCCAATTGTTAGCGCGCCGCCAACCGATACAAGCTGCAGCGCCGCCATATGCGGGCGTAAAACTTGGATCAAGAGCAATTGCTTGCTCAAAACACCTCACAGCAGTCTCGTTGTTCTCTGGAGTGGTAGGATAAATAATCAGAGGCAAGCCACGATAATAAGCCGTCACCGCGTCTATCTTGCCGATCCGCTTTCCGATTGCTCGTTCGATCTCGGCCCGGTCAACTTCTGGCGCAATGGCGCCCACAACCTGTTGCGCGAGCCTGTTCTGCAGATCGAAAATGTCTCCCAGCGCGCCGTCAAATCGATCGGCCCAAAGGTGTGCGCCAGTTGAGACATCAATCAACTGTGCGTTGATCCTCAGCCGACTGCCTGCCTTTCGGACACTGCCTTCGAGCACGTAGCGCACTCCAAGCTCGTGTCCGACCTGTCTGACATCGACCGCTTTTCCCTTGTAGGTGAACGAGGAATTGCGAGCGATAACGAAGAATGATCTGAAACGTGACAGTGCGGTAATGATATCGTCCGCTAATCCATCGGCGAAATACGCCTGCTTAGGATCTGCCGACATGTTTTCGAACGGCATCACGGCAATCGCCGGTTTGTCGCATAGTCCATTAGCTGGTGTCGTAGGCGGAACTACACCATTTGAGGGGACAGCCTCATTCAGCTCAGTCACTTCACGCACCGCGCCGACGAACCGAAAACCTTTCCGGGGTAATGTTTTGATGAAGCGCTGTTCCTCGCCGGAATCTCCGATTGCAGCCCGGGCGGAATTTAGGCGGGTTGTCAGGGCCGCGTCGGATACGCTGCGCCCATTCCAAACTGCTCTGATGAGGTCGTCCTTGCTGACAACCCGCTCTCTGTTGCGGATCAGGTAATCGAGCAGGTCAAAAACCTGCGGTGTGACCGACACCGCATCGGTCTCCCGATGCAGCTCGCGCCGATCGGTATCGAATACGTACTCCTCGAATAGATAGCGCAAGGTGCCATCCTCGGATTGTCTGTCCTGGGGCTTAAGCCCCACAAAGATGCCGTTCTCCCACTCGGAATGCGAAAGGATAAGCCGCCGATAAGGAAAATGTAAGCCGCTTGTAAAGCGCATGGGCCCGGGATTCGGCACTCTAGCCGGGAGTGAGAGGAAGCGCCGAGGCCCCGATGAGCGCCACTTACGACGAAGACAGAATGGGATCGGCAGCGGCATCTGCAAAATGCGCGGTCCTACTTCTTTGCAGTACGCTTATCCTCGTACCTGTGGACAAGGCCAAGGCTCAATGCACCGCGCAGGATGTCCTGCGCAATCACCTGGCGCTTAAGGCGGCTGCGCCGGCCGCCACCTCCCCGGTTACAGTTAGCTCCGCCGCTGACATTCAACTTTGGAAAAAGGTTACGATAGGGACCTTCACGGATCTGGCCGCGCTTCGCAGCAGGATGGGTGCATTTGGCCGCAGCGTTGGAAGCTTGGCCGATGAGATTATTGCTCGGCCGGCCTTTACCCTCAGCGGCGAAAAAAACGAGGTGGACCTTGTTGCCATATCGGCCGCCGAACTCGGCTTCGAGGGTGAAATGGCACCACTGGGGAACATCTATGCGCACGCGCAACTGCTGGGTCTTCGACTTGCTCCCGCCGAAGTCGCGCCGCAGCTAAGGCTCCAGTATCTAGACCGGCCAATCGGCGAATTTCTAATTATCGCCATGAAGCCGATCAGGACATGGGCTGGTGAACCAGTCATCTTAACAGTGGCCAATGGTGGAGCAGGCCTTATCCTGATTGGTCAGAACGGCCAAGACGATTTGGAGGCGCCGGTGAGGTCGCGTTTTGTATTCGTGCGGACCGGTACATTCGGCCCGGCCCTGCCCGCAGGATTCGGGTCGATATCCCGTTAAAGCGTTTGTCGCACTTCCAATCCCCCCGCATGGGCGCCGAGGGGAGTTAGCAGACAACGTGCAGGAGGCCGTTTGCAACAGCGTGGAGACGACGGAATGTTCGCGAGAATACACGTATCGTTATTGCTAGGCCTGACTGCGCTGGCGACACCGGTGTTCGCCCGAGATGACGGGCGCTATGCCAATTCGCCTCTGAAGCCTTGGTTCGAAAAAACTGCAAAGCGAGTTTGGGAAGTGCTGTACGAATGCCGACGGTTACATAGTCCTTGACCCGGATTGGGAATCGGATCGCGGGCACTATCGCATCCGCATCGAAGGCGAATGGGTCGTGGTTCCTGACGGCGCAGTCGTAAAGGAGCCCAATCGGGCCGGACCGACTATGGTTTGGAAGCACTACGTCGACGGCCATCCGCGCGTCCGCTGCTTCCTGCCGGGAAACATGACCTGAGGACCACCAACTGGCTCACATGCGGCTAAGAGCGAGTTAGGCGATGATCGTGATGTATTTGCGGCGAGCGGCATCGTTTGGGCAGGGCGTTGCTGGCATCAACGCGGGCATATTGAATCGTATCGCATCCTGAAGGAGCGCCGCCATGCATTTGCGGTCATCTTTTCTTCGAAAAGCGCTTGCGCTCGCGATTCTCGTCGCCGCTTCGGCAGGCATAGTGTCGCCCTCGTTCGGCAACGAAAGTTGGCCGACCCGCAACGTCAAGCTGATCGTGCCGTTTTCCGCGGGCTCCGCCAACGATATCAGCGCGCGGCTGTTCGCCGATGGGCTCGCAAAGCGCTGGGGCAAACCAGTGGTAGTCGAGAACAGGCCGGGCGCGGACGCGATCGTGGGCGGCGCCGCCTTTGCCAACGCCAAGGACGACCATACGCTGCTTTTCGGCACCGCCTCGATGATCACTGTGAACCCGCTGTTGCAGGAAGGGCTCCCCTACGATCCGGCGCGCGACATGGTCCCGATATCTTCGGGAGCAAGTTCGATCCTTGTCGTGGCGGTTCACAATGCTGTACCGGCGAGGTCGCTGCGAGAGCTGACCGACCTCGTTCGCACCAAGCCCGATGCGCTGTCGTGGAGTTCGGGGCCGAGCCTGCCGCATTTCGTGTTTGCGGCGATGCTCAAGCGCCATCAGCTCAAGGCGATTTTCATCCCGTATCGCGATACGACGAACCAGCAGGCGGATTTCAGTGAGGGGCGCGTGCAAGTCCTTTCCCATGCCTGGCAGGCCGTCAGAGGCCCGGTCGAAGCCGGCCAAGCGAGACTACTTGCGGTGAGCGGTGATGAGTCCTCGGCGCGAGCCGGCAATGCTGGATGTGCCGACGGTGGCCGAGGCCGGCTTCCCGGAAATGGAGATGGAGGGGTTGGCGGGCCTGTTCGGCTGGCGCGACATGCCGCGCGAGTTGCGTGAACGGATATCGGCTGACATGCGGGCCGTCGCCGCCGACCCGTCGATCGCCGCGCGGATCGAGGCGGGCGGCCAGCACGTGCTCGGCAGCACGGCCACCGAATTTGCTGCGGCGATCGAGCGGCAACGAAGCCATATTCAGGAGATCAATCGCATCGTCGATCTGAGGAATGCAGCCAAATAAGACGGCTCCCTGCCGGCATGCAGAGGAATATCAATGACGGGCAAGCGGCTAAAGGTGGCCATCGTCGGGGGCGGCATCGGCGGGCTTTCAGCTGCGCATGCCATGCTTCAACGAGGGATCAACGCCACGGTCTGGGAGCAGGGCGACCCGCTCGTTGAAACCGGCACCGGCATCATGGTCTTTCACAATGCCTTGCGGCAACTGCAACGCATGAGATTGGGCGACGCCTTGTCCGAAGTCGGCGCCAGAATCGGCGAAGGTTCCGGATTTCGCCGCATGGACGGCAGCTTTGTCAGCCCGACCGTGATCGCGGATTCCAGCGGCTGGAACGGCATGTATGGTATGCACCGCGCCGACCTGCTGCGGGTGCTGGCGGAAGGTCTGCCATCTGGCGTGGTGCGCCGGGGTCGCCGCTGCATCGGATTCCAGCAGGATGCTTTGCTGGCGCAGTTGGAACCGGCCATGTCGAGACGGCCGACGTCGTCATTGCCGCGGATGGAATCCAGTCGAGCCTGCAGCAATACGTCGTCGCGCCTTCGAAGCCGGAATATTCCGGCTCGCGCGCCTATCGGGGCTGGATACCGCGGCATCTGGTTCCCGATTGGCCGAACGAGACCACCGAGGTCTGGATGGGCGATGGCAAGCACTTCATGGTGTATCCCGTCCGGAGCGGTCGGCTCTTGAACTATGTCGGTTTCGTTCCGACCCAAAACGAAACTGCTGAATCCTGGTCGGCGATTGGCGATCTCGGCGAACTGGCCGCGTCTTTCGAGGGCTGGACCCGCGCGTCGTCGGGTTGCTCGAAAAGGTGGAGAGCTGTTTCTGGTGGGGTCTTTGCGATCGCCAGCCATTGGCTTCCTGGACCAGAGGACGCCTTGCCCTACTTGGCGACGCGGCCCATCCGATGCTTCCGCATCTCGCCCAGGGTGCCAACCAGGCGATCGAAGATGGCGTAGCGCTCGCGGTGTTCCTCGAACGGCGGGGATCGGCTGCGGTAACCGATGTCCTGCGGCGCAAAGAGGCCTTTCGCCGCAAGCGCACCGACGTCGTCGAAGCCGAGGCGCGAAAGCAGGGCCTGCGGCTGGATTCGCGATCGGGCAGCCTGGCGCAGCGCGATCGGGAAATAGCCATCAAGGAGTTGCGCCGATGGCTCATCGACTATGACGTCGAGAAAGGGGCGATCGGCGAAGTCGGAGCTTGCGGCATCTCGTAGCCTCAAATCCTCACCATCTGATCTTCGGGAACTGCATCGCCACGACGATTCATCATGCAATCCGAGTGGCCGTTGGTTTCAAGTAGCCGGCTCTCGTCAGTCATGTTGGATGATGATGGCCGAATAAGTGGCAGCTCGGTTCACGGAAAGACAGCACATGATCGGTCGCGGTAACTTCACTTGGCCGCTCGGCTATCCCATCGATGTCCGCTTCGGGTCTTGGTCGTGTAAAAACGTCGGTCCCTAGGCAGTCGAGCGGAAGCCATGACCGGCTTGGTGTCAGGCCGCGATCGCAGCCATCAGCGGCTTGATCCCGACGATGTTCATGACCCGTGTCAGATTGTAGGCCAGGACGGAGAGCGCCATTTCGGCCGCCACTTTCGGAAGCGTTTTGGTCAGGAAGTGTGTCGCTCCCATGCGGGCTTTCATGGTGCCGAACGGATGCTCGACTGTTTCGCGACGCTGACGCATGGCGTGCGGGTTTGCATCAAGGCGATGCTGCACAGCATCGAGCAGATGCTCATGCTCCCATCGCGTAATCCGCCGTTCTGACCCAGGCGTGCATTGGGTCTTGAGCGAACAGCTTTGACAGGCCGTGGTCCAGTAGCGCCGCAGCACCTTGCCGTCTTCTTCATTCGTATAGCGATATGACAGCCGCTCCCCGGCCGGGCAGCGATAAGCGTCCTCCTCTGGCAAATAGGCAAAGTCCTGCTTACCGAAACGTCCGTCTGCCTTAGCGCCGGACGTTAGCGGTTTGGGCAGAGTTACCGTGATGCCTGCTTCGTGGCACGCGAGGATCTCTGGGCTGTTGAAGTAGCCGCGATCGGCCACAGCTTCGAGCGTCTCAGTCTTTAGAACAGCCTTTGCCTGCTTGGCCATATTGGCAAGTTGTGCCCCATCCGAGCCGCTGTTCGTTACCTCGTGCGTCACAATCAGATGGTGCTCGGTGTCTACGGCGACCTGTACGTTGTAGCCGACAACGCCAGAGCCGCGGCCGCTCGTGGCCATCGAGCGGCTGTCGGGGTCGGTCAGCGAGATTTGCTGGTCAGGCGAAGCAAGCATTTGCTTCTCGTAGACGGCAAGCTTGCCCATTTCCTCCTTCAGCTTTGTCAGCTTCTCGGTCAGCCTCGTCACCTTCGTGACCAGCGCCTCAGTCGGCTCCTGGCGGTCGGCCGCGTCAAGTTGGCTCAGATAGCGCGCGACGCTCTCCTCCAACTGAGCACGCCGTCGCTCCATCTTCGCGCGCGTGAAGTTCCTGTCCCGGTTGTTCACGGCCTTGAACTCTGCCATCGATGGCGACGCTCGCCGTCGCCAGCAGGCCCATCTCTCGGCAGAGTTCGACGAAGCGCGCACATACCTTGCGCAGCGCCAGGCCGTTGTCCTTGCGGAAGTCTGCAATCGTCTTGTGATCGGGCGCGAGCCGACCCAGCAGCCACATCACCTCGACATTGCGCCCGGCCTCTCGTTCCAGCCGCCGGCTCGACTGCACCCGGTTCAGATAGCCGTAAATGTAAAGCTTAAGGAGCACCGAGGGATGGTACGACGGCCGACCAGTGGCCGCCGGCTCCACACCCTCAAAGCCGATCTCAGCCAAATCGAGCGCATCGACAAATACGTCGATCACGCGAACTGGGTTGCTCTCGTCAATGAAGTCATCGAGGCATTCGGGCAGCAGCGTCCGCTGCCCACGATCCGCCTCTTCAACGAAGCGCCTCATCGATTCCCCCAAAGAATCACAGGAGAATCATAACAGCAGCCCAGTGTTTTCACACAGCCAGGGTCAGAAGCAGACTCGTGCATCGCAACTTTGCGACTCATTCGATTACTTCGTCTACGCGGGCCAACAGCATAGGGGAAACATTGACGCCCAGAGCCCTCGCTGTCTTTGAGTTGAGAACCATGAAATATTTCGAAGCTTGCTCCACCGGCAATTCAGCAGGCGTGGCCCCCTTAAGGATTTTGTCGATGTAGAAAGCGGCACGCCTATAGAGATCGTGTAGATCCGCCCCGTAGCTGACCAGGCCTCCCGCCTTCACGTTGGCCCTATTTGCGAATATGGCAGGCAACCGATGCTTCATTTGAAGTTCGGCCACCAGCTCAGCTTGCACGGTGTATAGAGGCGATGACAGGACTAGAACGCCGTTGCATCGATTGTGCGCCATGGCTTTAAATCCGTCCTGAACTTCTGAGACGGTGCTGGCTGAAGCAGGCACGAGCTCCAGTCCGAGCGTTCGTGCTGCGCGATCGACTGCCTTAACAGCGGTCGGATGCGAAGGTGTGGTTGGATTCCAGAGCAAGCCGACGCGCGTGGCACCTGGAAGTATTTCCTTCAAGATCTCCAGTTCTTTCACGGACACTTCTGTGAGAAGCATGGACATGCCCGTTATATTTCCGCCGGGCCGGGAGAGGCTCGTCACGTCTCCAAGCCCGACCGGGTCTGCGTGCTGAGCGAAAACGATGGGAATAGTGGCAGTTGCGCGCCGGGCGGGCCCTACCTGGGTGGATGCAGGCGCGAAAATGACGTCGACCTTCCTGTCGACGAGTTTCTTTGCGAGATCAAAGGTTTGATCGACTCGCTCGGCCCATTGAAAATCAATTCTGAGATTCCTGCCCTCGACGTATCCTAGATCGCGAAGACCGGCGCGGAAAGCCTCCACTTCGCTTGCCCAGTTCGATGCTTCGCCAAATCCCAGATACCCGATCTTCCAAACCCGTGGCGATTGTTGTCCAAGCGAGAGCGCCGGCCAAAACAATGCCGCTCCTGCCACAAGCGTCATGAAATGTCGGCGTTCCATGCGGTACCCCAAGGGGGCCGCTAGCTTATTTCAATTTTGCCCCAGATCCAACCTGGCAAGGACCGCTGGATCAAAGCGACCCTCGGCAGATTCATGAAGGAGGTCTGCCGGTGCAAGGCCGAGAGGGGAAGCCAGCCACGGGCCACTTGCGGCCGTCGCAGAAGCGACCGCTCAGGTTGAGCGAGGCGAGCAAAACATTTGCCGGGACGTGAACCAATTCATATCTGACGAGGCCACCCGGCGGCAGTATGAAGGCGGTACATTATCAGAACCAAGGCCCGGGGGAATGATTCACGCCCGAACGGCGACACTGGCAATGGAGCCTGGATCGACGAGTACGCGCGTTGACAGAGGAGGTCAGCGGCGTTCGACGATTGTCGATCCTTTCTGCTACGGAGTGCTCAATGAATGGCGAGCGGTGGCCGTACTTTGCCGGCTTTGCATCGATCATCTTAGCGATATCCTTTGCGTACTTGATTGAACGCAAGTGCCAAAGGGACCTTGCATTTCAGCGCTCCTTTCCGTCCGCTCTGTCCGAGCTAATTGTAGGAAGCGAGCCGATTAGGTGTTGGTTCAGTAATTGACCTATGTGGAGGCCGTCTTCTGCTCTGGGTCAAAAACAGACGGTCGGCCAGCTGCGCGACAAGGCCCGCTAAGGGCGAGTAAGTGATCTCAGTCAATCACCTGGTCGGCGCGGCCAAGCAGCATCGCTGGAATTTCGAGGCCGAGTATCTTTGCGATTTTTAGATTGATGACCAGTTCAAAGTCGGTCGGTTGCTCAACGGGAACATCAACCACCTTAGTACCTCGCAAGAGCTTCGCGACCTGACGAGTACATTGACGAAACACCACGCTGAGGCGGGGACCATACGCAATCAGGCCGCCCGCTTCGGCCGCTTCGGGCCACTGCCAAATGGCCGGCAGGCGACGCACGTCGAGTCGGTCACGGATCAGAAAACGGAACGACGATAGAATGGGTGATGCCAAAATGTTGACTGCCTCGATCGAGGCCGCCTTCATGGCATCTATCCCTCGAATGACTTCTCCCTCCGAGCGCGCTGTAAATGGAACGATCTCAATGTCGAATGCGCGGGCAGCAGTCTTGAGAGCGTCGATGCTTCGTATCGGCTCGTGATCCGCAAAAACGGCTATCCTTCGAGCCCTGGGGATCGCCTCATGCAACAGCTCCAATCGCTTTACATCGAGCTGGAATGCAAAGATAGCGACACCCGTTGTGTTCCATCAGGACGAGGCATGGAGGCTGTGCTTACGGTAATTCATTTCTCACAATACGAGAATATCCGGCAGCGTCGGTGGTTGGCCAAAGAAACCTGTAATCCGGCATATGCGGCCGTCGTGGTCAACTCACCGAAGTCACGTCCTTCAACGGTAACCTGTCCGTCCGGCCCCACCATTTTCCAAAAAAATGGAATGTTTGATGGTGGTGATCAGCACCACTAGAGAACGCAATTCTTGTTCCTGGCAAACGTCTATGGAAGTCCGCGATATGCCGGATCAATGCTTCCCGACCCGCCACGTTAGCCGTAGGATGCTGGTAAACTCCATGCTCGCTCCAAGACATTTGCAGGAGGCGACGACGTTCAGCTTCGTCGGGGCTCTAGCCAAGCTTTTCCATAAGCGCGGACAAATTCATTGACATTCGTCATATCGCCCCTGTTGTCAGGTGGCTGTTCCGAGCTCACCTTAATCTATCTGAGCTGATCTCCGTCTGCTGTCCGAGAGGTGCACGCGGGATGGATTGGTGCCCCTCCAAGGAAGTCAGGTGTACCCATCGTTCGGGTTGAAGGCCGCATCAGCAGCGAAAACGCCGGCGCCAGGGACGTAGTTAACCTCAAGTCGTATGCCATCCGGATCTTCGAAGAGAACATAATAGTATTTGGGGGCCCAAGTGCCTTCCAGCGGACCGCGAACAATGTGGGCGCCGACCTCGTTGAGAATGGCAGCGCAGCGATCTACGTCTTCTCGGGTGCGAGCGCGTAAACATAGATGATGCAACCCGACCCTCGTTTGGACAAAGCGTTCGCTTGCGTACTCTGGAGCACAAGGTTCGATGCCAATGGCGGTTCGGCCACCGACGCAGTAGAAAAACTTCTCGGTGTCGCAAACCGGAGTCATCCCCATCGCCGGTAGAAGCTTGCCGTAAAAATCTCGCGCAGCTGAAAAATTGGAGACCGTCAGGATTGCGTGGGCCATTCCGTTGATTTCCATCATCATTCAAATCCTTCCTTGGCAGAATGCTCGGGCAGACATTGTGCAATCGGGATGATCTCGCCTCGTCCATTAGATTGCACGAACAAGACCCGATGCCGACCAACCGCACACAATTACGGTGGTAGACCCATGTTGCGGCAAGCTCGCGTTATCTTTTCGAGGTGTTCCGCCCTATAAAATCTGGCGAGCTTGGGCACGAGCGTGGAGACGCGCAGAGCGGGCCTCGCTACCATGAGGCGTGCACCGATCAGCCGGGCTTCCTGGACCTTTCCAGACATTGCGTGGCATGCCGCCAAAATAAACTGTGCATTTAGATAGTTGGGCCGGTCTAGCACAGCCAACTTGGCCCACGATGAGCCGTCCTCGTATCGATCTGTCAAGAAATGAGCGAACGCGATCCCGGTCTGCATCAGAAAAAGAAACGGATCCATGGGGCTTAAGCGCCCGCCGGCAAGGAACTGCTTGAGCGCCGCCTCTATATTGCCGCTGCGAATGTGTTCCCAGCCAATCGTAATCCGTGCGACGGCCAAATTTGGGTCCAGTTCATGCGCTCGGACGACGAGGGCCACGCCTTCGTCCATCTCGTATAGCACGGCGGAAATTGCCTGCCCAGCCCTCACGAGTACAGTTGGATCATCCCTGTCGAGCTCAATTGCGCGCGTTGCCAACCAGCGCGTGTCGTTCAGTTCCTGATCCGCGTCAATCGTCCAGCCAAATATCTTTCGCTGCAGATAGCAATAGGCACCAAGCGCGTACGCTACGGCCAATCCAGGATCGATCTCGACGGCAAGCCGGATCAGTCTGAGGGCCTCAACGTTCTGTTCGCGCGTGAATTGATAGAAGCTCGAGAGTGCGCGAAGGTAGTAATCATACGCCTGAAGATTTTCAGTTGGTTTACGCTTTGCGCGTTCAATCTCGGCGCGCTCCAATTGAGGGAAGAGTGCGCCAATCACGCTACTCGTCACTTGATCCTGCAGATCGAATATGTCCTTCAGTTGGCTGTCGAAGCGGTCGGCCCAAAGATGGGCACCAGTCGTGGCCTCGATCAACTGCCCGGAAATGCGAACTCGATCGCCGGACTTGCGCACGCTGCCTTCGAGCACATACCGAACGCCTAGCTCGCGCCCGACTTGCCTAATGTCGATAGCCTTGCCTTTGTAAGTAAAAGTGGATTGTCGCGCGATGACGAACAGCGATTTGGAGCGTGAAAGGCCGGTGACGATGTCCTCGACCACGCCGTCGGCGAAATACTCCTGCTCTGGATTGGAGCTCAGGGAGAACGGCGAGTGACGGCTTGTCAGGAAGCGGAAGGTCAGGTTTAGCCGCTGCCCCTTGGCTGTCGGGTACTGCCACGGTCGGAGCGCTGCGAGCTTCCTGCACCGTACCGATGAACCGGTAGCCCTTCCTCTGCAGCGTCTTGATCAGACGCTGGTTCTCCCCGGAATCGCCAATTGCGGATCGAGCGGCGTTTAGTCGGGTCGTCAGCGCGGCATCCGATACGCGCCGTCCCTTCCAAATGGCCGTGATGAGCTCGTCCTTGCTAACCACGCGCTCGCGATTGCGGATGAGATAGTCGAGCAAGTCAAAGGCCTGTGGCGCCAGGGCAACAACGCTTGTATCGCGGTATAGCTCGCGACGGCCGGAATCCAGCTTCGTACTGTTCGAAGAGATAGCGCAAGACGCGAAATCCCTTTGGGCGTTCTCTGGCCAGACCCGGCAACGCTCGGAAAGCAAAGAATAAGCCGCCCGAAACGAAAATGTAAGCAGCACGTAAAGCGTGCTGGCCGGATATTGGCAGCTTGTCTGGGTGGAAACAAGGTACCCGAGGATGCTGCAATGAGCACGAGTTTTCAGAGGTCCAGACGACCATTACCGCAGCAACGCAATGTCTGCGTTTTCTAGAATTGGTGGATCGCTCTTCAGGAGTGGCGAAAATGGGAGAAGTTGCGGCTCGATCTTTGCAGTCTGAGTGATCAAGAGCTGATGGATATTGGGATTACGTATGCTGAGATCGACTACGTAGTCTCGAACCGAATTACCGACCCCCTAGGCGTACGGTCGACCGAACGATGCCGGCTGTAGGCAGCGATGGACGCGGCTGATGCCGCGAGAGGCTTGGAATTCAGCTCGCGCCGCCACCGCCGAGCGCCAGTGAGTATCCTGAGCGTCGGTGGGGACGCACTAGAAGCGCTTGGATCTCAACGTCAGCTCTGTTGACCGTTTTTCGAAACTTGCGATTAGATTCCCCTAGCTTTTATTGCGCTGACGATCCAAATTTCCAGAAATATACTGCTCGAATTTATTGGGGGACGGTGCGATGGCAAAGCTTGCCGTTTCCTGTGATGCCTTTCGCGGGTTGTTTGCTTTTTATGCGACGAAAGCTCATCACGGCCACAAGGACGATGCCGAACATCGTTTATTGAAGCTGTTTGGATCGGCTGAAGACCTCCTTGATAGCATGCTGGAGCAATGGTCGGAAGGAGCTGAGTTGCTTGGCTCGGAAACCGACCGCCGCATACTGGAGCCGTGCGCCCGCCGAACAGAAAATGGCAGCGCACGCTATGATCATGCAAGCGGCTTTCTCCACGCGCTCCTCAGAGACATGGAGCGAAAAATTCACTGTCGTTAGCCACACAAGACTTAACGGAGGATGTAATGGCGAAGAGAGCAATAACGCTCGGCGGTGGTGGACCAGCGGCCGGACTACACATCGGAGTTCTGGAAGCTCTCGCCGCACACAACATAACGTTCGATGTCTGGGCATTGTCCTGCATCGGCGCATGGGTCGGGATCGTCTATAACCAATGGGACGACCATGAAAACAAAGTCGAAAGGACTCACGAATTCTTTAGGAACGGCGTCTTTCGCGACGACGAAAGCTATAAGCATTTTCCAATAAACACAGTCTTCGGTCCGGATTGGCGCAGCAACATGAAGGCGCTGAACAGTTTCGTCGCCGATTCCGACAACTATAAGGACTTTCTATGGGATCCATACCGGTTGATGGACGTATTCCAAGACTCGATGGAGATGTTTTTCAATCAGCTGCCAGACAGGGACAGAAAGAAGAAGTTCACAAGATTGAATGAGGGAGATTTCAACAGATGGATTTTGAATCAAGCGATGGCAACCAATCCCTTCATCCGTTATTTGACCTCCTTGATGTACCTTTCCAACGTCAACGGCCTTTCAAGGATCAACTATCCGGATAGCGAGTTCATGAAGGGAATAGATTTCGCACAGCTGAAAAAGCCTGAAAAACCCGCAATCTTCCATAACGCCTGGAACCTCGATCAGCAGAAGCTCGCATTATTTTCCAATCGCCCTATGAAGAAGGCGAGCGAAAAGTCTTCGTTTGAAGGCCCTATCGATGCACGTACCTTGTGTGCGTGTTCGGCCCTTCCCTTCGTCGAAGGTACAGTAGAAATCGGCGGGGTAACCTACTGCGAAGGCGCGCTTGTCGACACGGTCAACTTCGAAAGCTTGCTGGAGGAGCACCCGGACGTGGAAGAGATATGGGTAAGCCGGATCGTCGATTCGAAGCAGATCCGCAAGCCGGAGAACCTTCATGACGCGCTGGCGAATCTTTGCCAGTTGTTCGCTTCGACAGTTGGCGAGGATGACGTCAAGCTTTTCAAATACCACATCCGGTATGACAAAAAATCGGAAGAGGAGAACGCTAGGCACAAGAAGCTCAAGATCATAGAGATTCACGTTCCGGGTCACATCAATTTCAAATGGAATCACAGCAATCTTGATAATGGGCGCAAGCTTGGAAAGGCCGCTGCAGAGCAGGCAATCGAGGCATTCGGAGAGCATGAGGCGCGCCCTGCGCACGACGGACCTCATTTCATCAACGAGAAGCCAGAGGGGCCGGCTTGGCAAAGTGTGTGTGAATATCACAAGGAGCTGAAGCGAGCCGCTGCATAAGGGCTCGAGCATGTTATTGAACGGCGAAAGTCTTCCGAACGGAAATCCTCAATCCGCTATAAGTCAACCAGCTGGTCAGATGCAATTGGCGATTTACCGGCGATACTCACCGCAGCTGGTCAAGCAGCGCCTTCGCTTTCTTCATATCTCTCGTGTCGAAGCCCTCAGTGAAGGAGTTATAGACCGGCGCAAGTAAGTCGAGCGCCTGCTCGCGTTTTTGCTGATCGATGCGCAGCGCAGCAAGGTCTATCGCGGCCCGAAGTTCAAGGGTCTTGGCGCGTTGGCTTCTTGCGATGTCCAAAGCTTGTTCGAGCAGCGACTGCCCCGCAGCCTCGGCATCTGGTCCCCTGCGGCCAATTAGCGCCGCTGCCTTGAGTCGGTACAATTCGGCTTCCAAAATTCGTTCGCTGTTGCGGTTACCTATAGCGAGGCCCGACTCGATCAGCTCTAGCGCGTTCTCGTAATCGCAATCGATCAACAGGCGCTCACACAAAAGTACCAAGAGTGCCGTAATGGCCAGCTGATAACCTGCGTGACGATACTCGTCCAACGCAGCGCGGATCTCTACGAGCGCGCCAGGTGAGGAATCGAGCGATGCCGTGCATATGCCCCGAACGGCGCGGGCTAAACGCCACTGCCGGAATCCGTGCTCCTCCGACAGGGCGATACAACGCTCAGCATACCTTTGCGCTATTAGGAACTCGCCGCGAAGAGCTTGGAGAATGCACGCATAATAAAACGCGTATGCTTGCGAATGCGGATGACTGATGGCATCGGCGCGCTGAATTGCAGCGTCCATTCGCACTATGGCCGTATCTTCGCGGCCGAGCAGCCAGAGTGGCCACGACATCAGCGCCAGGTCGGCCACGCCAGCATCTTGGCCGGCCACACGCGCTGCCAGTCTATCCTCCTCGCTGCTCAACTCGAAGGCTTCGAAAGCCTGTTCGATTGCTTCCTGGGCTCCGGTGATCTGTCCCATGAAAAGGCGGATCATCGCCTGCCCGCGCATCGCATTGAGTAAGGCTGGTCGATCGCGGCGCGTTTGAGAGAGATGAAGCAAACTGGCGATCGTTTCCTGGGCCAGCGGCAGCTCACCGCGAATGACACTGGCAGTGGTTAGCCAGAACATGACCTGAAGTTGCTCGGGAGGATTGCGAAGACGCTCGCATAGCTCTCGCGCGCGAGCAAAGGTAACCATCGCTTTGTTGGAGGCTGGCCCCTGGGTCGCAATCAGGCAGGGCCCCAAAGCGAATTGGAGGTCAAGTTCAAGCCTGTCGTTTCGTGCTTCATCGGGCCGGTGGCTCGTGGCCTCAATCCCTCGTTGGAAGTGCGCAATGGCCTCGAGGTTGGCGGAGCGCATGGCTGCCTTCTTGCCGGCTTGCAGCCAGTATGCCTCCGCCTTTTCGAACAGCCCCGCCTCTGTGAGATGGTGCGCAAGCGTCTCGGGCTGCGCATCGACGATTTCCGGGAACCGTTGCTCGAAAGCCGCCGCGATCGCGGCATGCAGCGTCGCGCGTCGGCTCTTCAGGAGCCCTGAATAGGCAGCGTCCCGCACCAGTGCATGCTTGAAAGTATACAGCGCCTGGGGTAACTCGCCGCGGCAGAAGATCAACTCCGATCTAGCCAACTTGGCGAGAGCCTCCTCCAGACTCTCTTTTGGCAACCCGGCCACCGTACTAAGCAATTCGTACGAAAACTCGCGCCCCACTACGGCGCCGATCTGAGCTACCTCCCTCACGGGGGCCAGTCGGTCGAGTCTGGCCATCAGCGATGCCTGTAACGTAGTCGGGATCGCCATCGCTGGTAGAGGGCGGCTTAAGATGTACTGGTCGTCCTGCTCTTGCAAGAATCCAGTTTCGAGCACTGTCTTGGTCAGCTCCTCTACGAACAGTGGCACGCCATCAGTGCGGGCGAGTATCTGATCCAAAACCTCCTTCGGGAGTGCCTTGCCGGCTGTGACTCGCTCGATCAACGCCGCTCCGTTGCGACGGTTAAGTCGCGTCAAAGAGAGCGTCGTAACATGCGCATGACCAGGCCAGGGTGGTGCGAACTCCGGCCTTGCGGTGATGAGCAGCAGCACCCGAAGCCGTGGCACTTGTTCCAAGGTCATCGTCAGGAGCTCAAGAGACGTTGGGTCTGCCCAATGGACATCCTCAACAATGACGAACACTGGTTGAAGTGCCGCCAAGCTTTTCAGCTGTGTCAATAGCGCCGCTAATGTCATCTCTTTGCGCTTTTGCGGGCTCAGCTCCGGCAGTCGGTAGCGCTCACCGATTGGCAAGGACAAAAGATTGGCCAAAGTCGCTACGCGATCTGCGTCAGTACCGGATCGACTGAGCAGAGCCTCAAGCTTATCGAATTTGGCCCTCGGCGCGTCACTCCGCTCGAACCGGGCGGCTCGTTCGAGTTGCCGGATAAACGGGTACAACGCACTATTAGTATGATGCGCCGAGCAGAATTGGCGTACCGTGATGTGCTCTTCTCCTTGTAGCCGCTCGTCGAGCGCCAAGGCGATATGAGACTTACCGATGCCCGCCTCTCCGGTAAGCATTACTGCGCAACCCTCGCCGCTCACGGCGCGCTGCCAGCGGCGCAACAGCAACTCGATCTCTTCCTCGCGTCCAATTGGCTGCGTCAATTGAGTTTTGTGCCGCGCCTCGAAGTGGCTGTCGATGCCGGTAGTGCCGAGCACCTGCCATGCCTGTGTTGGCTCCGCCCAACCTTTCAAAGCCACTGGGCCAAGTTTCCGGAACTCAAAAAATCCTTCAGTTAGCCGGTGAGTTCTCTCGCAGATCAGGACGGCACCCGGATCAGCGAGGGTCTGCAAGCGCGCAGCTAAATTTGGTGTTTCGCCAATAACCGCATGTTCTTTTGCCGCACCTTCTCCCGTCAAATCGCCTACGACCACCATCCCGGTAGCAATCCCGACGCGAACCTGAAGCTGGGTGGAAGGGAATGTCTGAAGGTTGGCCACGGCTTCGACTGCCGCCAACGCGGCGCGCGCCGCTTGCTCGGCATCATCTTCGTGGGCATGCGGATAGCCGAAATAGGCGAGCACCCCGTCGCCCATGTATCGCGCGATCATACCGTCATTCCGGGCGACCACCTCTGCAATGCAGCTGTGATAGGCGCCAATAACCGCTCGCAAATCTTCCGGATCAAGACGGGCCGAGAGCGCCGACGAGCCGACCATATCGCAAAACATGACCGTAAGTTGACGCCGCTCGGCTCCGTCCGGCGCCGCCTTGCCGCCTGCTCGAGGCGAGCGCGGTACGTCGCCCTTGAGCTCCGCGATAGCACGCAACATCTTGCGGCGATGACCGAGCAGCACACCGAGGTCCTTTAGATCTTGCTCGGTGAGGTCCCTAACAACTGACAGGTCAATGGCGTTCTCATCAAAGCGCTGAGCGTACGTCCCCAATCCGATCGATGATAGCCATTCTGTAATACCGGACATGGCACACCTATTGGCCGTTACAATCAGTGTAGCACGTCAAGAACGTAGGCGTAGGGACATCTGAGACGAAGGCGTGAATCCAGATCTTCCCGCAATGCAAAACTCGCACTTTTCCTGGCTAGGGCCGGCGCGGTAAAGCACGGTCTCTAAAGGTCAATCATGACGTTCGCCTTTGCAGATCATTTTGGCTGTTCCATGTCTAGGGCGCCAGAAGTGGAAGCCGCAGGTCGCGGCAATTAACACAGACGCTTACGCGGCCTCTACTGCCATCGCCGACATCACATCGCGCTCAGGGCCGACGATGTTCGCCTCTCCGAGGTCGAACCGCGGTTTCTCTGCCAGCGGTGCGAAGGCGGCCGCGATGTCAGGCCCGACCTCCCTTCAGGCGCCCATCGCAATTGGACGCGGCCTGCTCGCTCTAAGTTTGGGCTCGCGCATACCGGGGGCTTGCTAGGACGAGAAGTGGCGCAAGAGCAGAAAACGAGTTCTGAAAGTCAGCGACGAGATCAAATCGGCGGTTCAGCAACACGGCTTCTAGTTCGCAAGTCGTGGGTCGCACCTGGATCGAGCGCGCGCCAACCCGCTGCGGCACCGATGGGTACTGCCGCAGCGGTCTCAAGGCAAAAATTTCAATAGGCCAGACACACGCGATTACACGATGACCGAAAGCTTGGCCGCCTCCATCACAGGATCAAGGTCGTCGTCACCATCCAGGACGGTGGCTCCGTCGTAGGTGACCCTGTCCTGCTCGATTTCAACCACCTTTTTGCCGAAGCTCAGATAGCTGAACTTCCAGGGGCGCTCATGGTAGTCCCGCCGGCAGTGATACAGAACGCTCGTCGCGATCCGCTGCCCTAGGAGCACGGACGCGCTGTAGTCGGTACGCCAGTGAACGCCAGCCATGTTGCGTCCGATTGCTATGTTGGACGCGACCTTGTCGAGTTCGCCTGCAATCGTGAGCTGGTCAGCATCTGGCACTCCGACAGTTGTCAGGCCTGTTCCCGATGGCGTCGGGATAACGGGCGTGATCCCGACATCCTTGAGCTTCTGCGTCCCTGCAAAATAGGCCTTGAGCACGGTGACGCATGCGCCAGCGACAGTGGCATGGCCCGCGCCATATGAGCCGTGCGCTGGCGAACCGTCCGCAAAGCACATGGGCAGCAGGTAGGTGTCGGCGCCGTGAGCGGCATTCGCCTGTCTGATCCTCGCAACCGCGCCGCCCGAGGTATTAGACGCCTGCAACACTGCAAGCCCACTCGAAAGAGCCAATTGTGCCTCAGCGGCCTTCAGACCGGTGGGGTGCAGCGCACGATGGACCAAACCGCCATAGGCTTCCGGGCGCAGACGCAGGTTTCCGATAAATTTCTGATACCATACCGCCTTCAACGCACATGTCGCCACCTCGCAGACCAGCGAAAGAATAAACGGCGAGCCAAAGGTGCCGAAGCCTTCCTCATGCGGGAAGACTGGCGCATCCCGGTTGTAGGGATTTCCCGCATCCAGCTTAACGCCAGGGCTACCGAGCAAGATCAAGGCAGTGTTCAGGTAGGCTTCATACAGTGCGTCAAGATGGACGTATCGCGCGATGTCGCCCGCGTTCTGAATGTATCGCGGGGTAGCCGGGAGTTCGATCGATGACGGAAAGGCTTTCCCTCTCTGCACGTCGAGCCAATCGGCCCACGCGATCATGTGGGGGACGCCTCCAGGCTGATAGTCGGTGTTTACAACCCGCCCTTCGGTTTGCTTCATCAGCAAAGACCCGTACGGCACATCAAGCCAGAGAAATTGTGAAACGAGCGGCCCAAGATGCTCCTCGTTCGTTTGTCCCGATGGCGTCCATTCGCCGCCTCGAAAAAGCGTTGCCGGCGTGACGGGCCGGGCAGCGTAGTTGGGGTGGGTACTCGAGTCGGGATGAGCATATAGCTTGAGAGCGCTCAGTTCGCTGGCCGCGGCCTGTGCCACGGCGTTGCCCGGATAGTCCAGAAAATTTACGTCGCGGAGCAATGCCATCCAGTAAAGCTCTATCATCTCCGCGGCTGTGGTCTCGTGCTTGCCGTCCTGCTCCGGTGGTTTCGGGATGCGAAAATGCCAACCAGCCGAGGTGACCCGATCGGCGGCAAGGCCTGCTTGTGGATTTACGAGCGGACGGAGGCCGGCTGACTCGATGTTCTGAAAATCCGCCGGGCGATGCTCGTTCAGAGCTACTAAGAACGATCTGAATGAGCTCGGGATCACTCGCCCGTCGTTGTCGTGCTTGAGCGACTTGTGAAAGTGCAACTCCGCTGCCTGGACCACATCATTGGACGGAGTGTGAACCAGCTTATGAACAGCAGTATTAGCTGGTGCAGGTGATGGTGGATGTGGCTTTGGATAAGAAATTGCCATTTGAATTTCTCCTGATAGCCATCCCGCCACAATTGACGAGACCGGGCACCGGTGCCCTTGCGGAGTCGTATCTCGAATACTTCACAACCTTTGTGGGATGCTTCACAGGGCGGCTTTTCCAATTGGACCAGCTGCAGGCGGCCGGACTCACCAAGTTGTTCTGAGCACTCAGGAAAAATGAACGGCTAGACAAAATGCCGCAGATTGCTCTGCGGCCGAGATGTCTTGCGCCCCCGTCAGTTCTCAACGGTTACTGCGGGCCGGCAGTTTTCGGAAAGAAGTAGCGCTAAGGTTCGAATCTGCGTGTCCGAGACCGAACGACGTTTAAATCGCGCCCGTATATTCTCCTCTGGCTGAATAGTCGTTCTTAATGACGAAATCCAACGCCTGGACCATTTCGGAGAAATTGGGCCTGACGAACGGCATGGATTGGACGGAGAGATAATAGATCGTTTGATCGGGTCTGATCAGAAACACGCCGGGTTCAGAGAACAAAGTAGGCTCTTCGATTCCGATTGAGGTCTTTCCCCGAGATGTCGATATATACAGGCCCCAATTGCGAGCATCGCTCAGTCCTAGACCATATCCTACTCGCAGATTCTTGGCTTGGATCTTGTCCGCCATTTGGCGAGCTCGCTCCTCCCCATCCGAACTAATGGCGACGGTGGTAACGCCGCGGATGGCAAATTCCGGCGTCAGGCGTTCCAATTCCTTCAAGTAGTTGGCGCAGATCGGGCAATGCAAGCCGCGATAGAAGCAGATGAGCGTCATGCGCTCTGGGCTCTCAGTTGCCAGATCGAAGGGGCCGTGGTTGAGCGTGTTTACGACGAGGGGCGGCGCTTTCTGGCGAGGTGTAAGCATTTGGCTTCCTTTCAGGACATAGTGGCAGCACAGGACCGGTTGCTCCAAAATCCAGCTCATGCCACACTAGAGAGCATGAATAATCCAAAAAACGTGATTGAGAGTCCTGTGACGGCCAAGCGCGACAGGCTTTCCGCCTTCTTCGATGCCTTTGAAATGTCAGTGACGGTTCCTGTGAAGGGCGCCCGAGACGCGGTCGCAAACCTTATCGTGGTCGGAGAGGGCGGCTGCGCAAGGGACGTCATCTTCTGTCCCAACTGTGATGCGATGCCCGTTCGCGGCGACGCGATGATCCTGGCTGCGGCGACCATCGAATTTGGGGGCGTCACAAACCCGCTCATGAATGCGATGCCCGAACGGATCGTAATTCCCCTCAGCGAGGCTCCTACCCTGCAAGCTCTGACTGCAGCCCTTGTAGCTGAGGCCTCGGACATGCGATGCGGCAGGCAAGTCGCTCTCGATCGCTTGTGTGAGGTGATCATGTTGCTTGTCCTTCGGAGGGCAATCGATATGGGCTCAACGCGACCGGGACTTCTTGCCGGCCTGTCCCATCCAGCGATTCATAAGGCTCTGGTCGCTATGCAT
This sequence comes from Bradyrhizobium sp. CIR18, assembly GCF_014198295.1. Lineage (NCBI taxonomy): Bacteria > Pseudomonadati > Pseudomonadota > Alphaproteobacteria > Hyphomicrobiales > Nitrobacteraceae > Bradyrhizobium > Bradyrhizobium sp. CIR18. The sequence goes on from NZ_JACIHF010000016.1 coordinate 40,133, forward strand.
GATCACCCCTCTCGCTCGTGGCGCATCGAGGAGCTTGCGAGTATCAGCGGGCTATCGCGAAGCCGCTTTATGACGCTGTTTTCCAAAGTAACCGGCACTACACCGGCTGCCTATCTTAAGGCTTGGCGGCTGACACTTGGTCAGCGTGAGCTTCAGCGCGGCGAGCGGATCAAGTCCGTCGCCCGACGCGTGGGTTTTGGCAGCGCAGCGGCGTTCTCACGCGCTTACGCATTGGCATTCGGCCATTCACCGATCTCTTTGCGTAAGCCAGGTTCGGCGTCTCGTGATGTCGCTGCTGGCAACTAGCTGCACCCGGCCAAGGGATCATTAAACGTCAGGATGCATGTATTACTTGCGCTCGGGCTACTTGTAGGGCTTGGTCTCGGCGGCTTCGGTTTAGGCGCGCTTTGCGGAATAGCAAATGCGAGCCTCTTTGGTACCCAGCCTCCAAAGTGGGCGCGTAAGCTTCGGCAAAAGATCGACGAGGGTCAGGGATAGTATGCTTTGGGTCAAAATCGGCGGTCCACACCGCTGCGATCAGTTTCCGCTACACGCCTAAGAGCGACGCTCCAACGAGCATCGGCTGGGGCGCTCCGGGTTGGCAAGGAGAATCTTCACTTTGCGGCGTTGGTCGGAGCGGCCATGTGTTCGGCCTGTTTGCGCGGTTCACGTGACCGCTGGCCATAATGCCCTCCGCGGATCAGGTCCCGATCAAAAGCACGCATTCGAAGATGCCGTGGCCCGTGTGGGTTGTCCTGATCGCCGGATCGACCGGCGCTGCATTAAGTGCTGGTCGCCCTTCCAACCGTTACGTCACACCGGCAGGCCCGGCGTAATCTCGTTTACGCCATGAGAGCGGCGGGCTCCTTGTAGCGTTCGTTCCTCGCCATCATCGCCCAGGCTATCCTGGCGAGCTTGTTGGCAAGCGCTATGGCAGCGACCTTAGTTGCTCGCCGCGCCAGCAATGCGGAGAGCCAGGGTCGATGCCCTGTTCCATGGATCTTGGCATAGCGGATCACGGCGAGTGCGCCGGCCGTGAACAGGCTGCGCAAATAGCGATCGCCCTTCTTGCTGATGCTGCCAAGCTTGTCCTTGCCTCCGCTCGAGTTCTGCTTCGGCACGAGCCCAACCCAGGCCGAGAAGTCCCGCCCGGATCGGAAGGCTTGGGATCAGCGACGCTCGCGACCAACGCCGTTGACAGCGCCGGACCGACACCAGGGATCGCGTCCAGTCGCTTGCTCGTCGCGCTCGATCGATGCCAGGCGACAATGCGCCTGTCGAACTCCGGGATTTGGGCCTTTAGCCCCCGCAGTTGACTGCCGAGAGCAGCAAGACATGCGCGGGCCACCTCCGGGAGCCGGCGGTCAGCTGTATCGGCGACGACTTCCAGCAACTGCTCGACGCCCCGGCGCCCGACCGGGGCGACAATCCCGAACTCGGCAAGATAGGCACGGATTGAATTGATGACAGCAGTCTGCTGGCGGATGAAGAGGTGGCGCGCTCGGTGAAGCATCAGACAGCTCTGTTGCTCGATCGTCTTGCTCGGCACGAACCGCATGTTGGGTCTCGTGACCGCTTCGCAAATCGCCTCCGCGTCGGTGCTGTCGTTCTTTTGCCGCTTGACGTACGGCTTCACATAGGGAGGAGGCATCAATCGAACCGTATGTCAACTCACGGGACCAATAATGCGATGATGCGCAAGCCTCGATACCCACCAGGCACGGCGGCAACTTCTCAAAGAAGGACAGCACGAAACGGCGCTTGAGTTGACGCCGTATGACCACTTGCCTGGCTGCATCGACGCCATGCACTTGGAAGACCGACTTCGCAATATCAAGGCCAATCGTCGAAATTGACTGCATAGGCTGCTCCTCCGAATCGTGTGAGCCTCAAAACGGCACCCACTCCTTGGCACTCTCGTGCCGGTAGAGGAGCCGTCCACAGCATCAAAAGCGGCTGTCGCATACCGTCTCTTGAACTGGAAGGAGACGCCGCCTTGCAAACGGCATCTTCTTGGTGCGGGAAGGCGATGACGGAGGGGAGGTGCCGGGTCAAGACCTGACGAACGCGAGTAGGTCGGGGTTGAGGACGTCCGCATGCGTGGTGAGCATGCCATGGGGATAGCCGGCATAAGTCTTCAGCGACCCGTTCTTAAGTAAATCGACCGCACGCGGCACTGAACTTGCGAACGGGACGACTTGATCAGCCTCGCCATGCATCACCAGCACCGGCACGGTGATCTTCTTGAGGTCTTCGGTATAATCTTCGAGCCAGGAGTCGACGGTTGCGTAATGAGCGAGGGCACCGCCGGCCATGCCTTGGCGCCACCAGTTCGCAATGATCGCCTCCGAAGGCTTCGCCCCTTCTTGGTTGTAGCCGTAAAACGGATTCTCAGGGACGAAACGGTAGAACTCCGACCGGTTGCCCAACACACCTGCCCGGATCGCCTCGAACCACTCCGGCGGTTGACCGGACGGGTTGTCCTTGCTCCGGTACATGTTTGGCGTCAGTGAAGCGACCAGCGCCGCTTTCACGACGCGATCCTGGTGCCGAGCGACATAGCGAGCCACCTCGCCGCCGCCTGTGGAGTGGCCGATGTGGATCGCGTCGCGCAGGTTGAGATGCTCAGTCAAAGCCGCGAGGTCGGCAACCCAATGGTTCATGTCGTTGCCGGTCCCGGGCTGGTCGGATCGCCCGTGGCCGCGCCGGTCATGGGCGATCACCCGATACCCATGATGAAGGAAGAATGTCATCTGGGCATCCCAGTCGTCCGCTGTCAGCGGCCAACCATGGCTGAAAACGATCGGCTGACCCGATCCCCAATCCTTGTAGAAGATTTTTACGCCGTCTGTCGTCGTGATCCTGGGCATCGAGGTGCTCCATCTGCGCTAGTGGATTTAATGAAAGGTTTGCGGACGGGTGTCTAAAGAAAGCAAGCGAGCCCGAGCTGATCAGGCCACAGATCGCGCCCCATGGCTTTCCAAAAGACACGATGTTCAGCGGCCTCGCCGGCGAGCCCTTGCCGTGGCAACACCCGATCGCCGACGCGTTGTCGGCGGATCCCGCGCGGCGCTATTCGCCGCTTTTGCGCATTCGCGCGCATTTCCCTCTAAATTAGGGAAACCACTCTCGATCGCGCTGCAGAATTGTTGAGGCCATATCGCATTGCGATCACGCCGTGCCTATCGGCCTGGAGTGCTGGGATCACTTTGCTGAAGACGATACGAGGCTTCGGCGAAGACATTGTTCGTTGTCCTTTTCTTGGTTTGAAGACGACGAAACGGTAAATCCCTCTTTGGCTCCTGACCAAGACCTTGTAGGCTTCAAGCTATGCCTGGAAGACATACGAGGGATCATGGAGCTCCGGCACCTGCGCTATTTCGTTGCCGTCGCTGAAGAAGGCAGCCTGCTGAACGCCGCCGAGCGGCGACTGAACACCTCCCAGCCGTCGCTGAGCCGGCAAATTCGCGATCTAGAAGCCGAAGTCGGCGTCCAACTATTGGAACGCCAGGCGCGAGGCGTGACGCTGACGGCCGCCGGAAGGATATTTCTTGATCACGCGCGGCTGGCGCTGCTGCAGGTTGAGGCCGCGACGGAGGGCGCCCGGCAAACAGCGCGACCGCAACGGCCCGTCCTTTCGATGGGTTTTCTCGTCGGGCTGGAGGTGATGTGGCTCCCTCAGCTGCTGCGTATGCTCCGCGAGGAAGCACCCGATGTCGAAGTGACGCTCAGTACGCAATCTTCGCCAGAACTCGCACTGGCATTGATGCGGGGAAAGCTGGACATCGCTTTCCTTCGTCCGGAAAAAGACAACGACGGCGTCGTTTTCAAGATATTGGCAAAGGAGCCCTTAATTGCCGTGCTGCCGGCCGAACACCGCCTGGCGTCACGGAAGAAGATTCGCCCGCAGGATCTCGCCCGCGAGATCTACGTCAGCTCGGCAAGAACATCGCCTGTCTTGCAAGATGTCATACAGAACTACGCATCCCGAGTCGGCATTACCCTCAAGGCGAAGTATGAAGGTGAAAACATATCATCGGCCATGTCGCTCGTGGCCTCCACGGGCGGAATTAGCCTCGTCCCACTCTATGCGCAGAACATGCTTGCACCGAACGTCGTCGCCAGAGCGCTTGAGGGCGGCACTCCAACAGTCGATTTGGCCTTGGGATACAATCAGGCAAATCCGTCGGCCTTGCTGCGTCGGCTTTTATCCCGCACGGATGAATTGGTCGCGAACGTCCAGAATCAGAGCATCATCCGGTACGTTGAAGCTCAGTAGCTGGCGTTGGTAAACTTCCGCTTTGGGTCAAAGGCTGCCATCGACAGATCTATGACCGTGTTCCGCTCAGCTCTCTAAAGAGGACAGCGCAAGGCAACTGCGATCCATGTCGGCCAATTGCTTAAACAGAGCTTTTAAACTGCTCAGCTGCGCGTCGGCGGTGCGGTTGCTTAGCAGAATGCACCAGCCGCGCGAAAACGCTGCTGCGTCGCACTCCTGATCGACTGGCGTAGTCGCCCACGCCACGCTAATAAAAGGTGCACCTTTGCTGCATCGTTACTAGAGATAGATCCGTGGCATCAACGGATTCAGGAACCGGGACAAAATTGGCTCATAGGTATGGATCGCTGCTACACTGTTGCTCACTGCCAGCTTATTAAAGCGATGATCCGCCGCGAGCGGTGAGTATCCGTTCACATACCCATTTTCGTACGAACTAAATTGTAACTGCGCACGTACTTCAATTCGGTTGTGAGGGCTCAACTCATGACGAAGCAAGTTTCGAAGCGCATCGTGACTGATGTGTTCGTAATCGTCATATCTGTGGTGACAATCACGATCGCAGGGACATCATTGGGTCAGCCCATTTTGGCAGGCATCGCTGCTTCTATTCCGGGTCCATTTCATCTTGCGATGGAAAACACAGTTGGAAGTGCCGGACCGAGCAAACCGAAGCTCGCCCGCGCGCAAACAGGTTGCCAGCTACGACCTGCTCCTCTGCAATGGAACGTGGACTGGCTTTTTGGGCCGCCTTCGGCTCCGACACGATGAATTGCGTGTTTGGGCGCGGCAAAAAGGCGGCCCGTGTCTCCCAATTGACTGCCTTTCGAGAGTGACGATTGCATGGGAGGAACATCATGGAAGTCGACGAAGAACGCCTCAATCTTCTCATGGGGAAAATGATCGGAGATCTCGGTGCAGCTATGAACGCCTCGCTCATGCTGCTCGGCGATAAACTCGGGCTCTACAAGGCCCTCGCCGAGCGGGGGGCGATGAATTCGACGGAGCTCGCGCAAGCGACAGGTACTACGGAACGTTACGTTCGGGAGTGGCTCGCAACTCAGGCCGCCTCCGGCTACGTGGAATATGATCCGGAGAACAAAAAATTCTCGATGCAGCCCGAGCAGGTGCTCGCTCTAGCCAATGAAGACAGTCCTGTTTTCCTGGGTGCCGTCGGCAACGTGGTTGCCGCCACGTTTTTGGATGAGCCAAAAATTACGGACGCGTTCAAGAGCGGCAGAGGCGTTGGCTGGAACCGGCGTAGCGAATGCTTGTTCTGTGGCACCGCGCGCTTTTTTCGAACTCCCTACAATCATCATCTGGTGCAGGAGTGGCTACCTGCACTCGACAGTGTCATGGAAAAACTGAAGCGCGGGGCCAAAGTAGCCGATGTCGGCTGCGGCCACGGCGTGTCCACTCGGCTCATAGCGCAAGCCTTCCCGAATTCCCGCTTCTTCGGGGTCGATTACCACGAGGGCTCAATCGAGGCCGCACGGCTTGGCGCGAAAGAAGCGGGTTTATCAGACCGCGTCACGTTCGATGTCCACTCAGCGAAGAGCTATCCCGGCAACGCTTATGATCTGATCTGCTTCTTCGATTGCCTCCATGACATGGGCGATCCCGTGGGTGCTCTCAAACATGTGCACGAGACCTTGGCTCCGGACGGAACGTGCATGCTGGTTGAGCCGTTCGCGAATGACCGGCTTGAGGATAATCTTAATCCGATCGGGCGCATCTATTACGCAGCTTCGACCATGATCTGCACGCCAGCATCTCTCGACCAAGAAGTGGGCTTGGCGCTCGGCGCTCAGGCTGGCGAGGCAAGATTGCGAGAGGTGGCCCGGCAGGCCGGTTTTACGAGGTTCCGCCGCGCTGCCGAAACTCCGTTCAACTTGATCCTTGAGGCTCGTCCATAGCACTGCAACAGTGCGCCCCGCGTGGCAAACGCCACGTGGGCGCGAGGGGTGCAGATAGCCCAAGGCTCATCTAGGGCCGGGCCCGGCCTATCTGCATCGCTTTTTTCGTAACGGCGACAGTGTGCTTTTAACGGCAGTTCGAGTCCACTCGCTCGAAAAAGTAATTCAAGGTGGCCGATGAAATCTGAAATGAGCAGATTCAGCAGGATTACGAGTCCCGGGCATTAAAATCCTGGATTTCGAGTCCCGTCTGGCCCTCGTACAAGCGACGAATGAGGATGGGCTCTCCTGAGCAGGAGCATGGCCGGAGCATCCGATTAGCGGACAAGGTTAAGTTAGATTTTGAGAGTGGCAGCCGCTCGACCGTATCAGAGAACCGTTCATCTTGGTTGACTCGATGGGCAAGCAGCCGCCGCCCTTCGGGCGCCCCGGAATGATACCGAGAGAATGATCCGTCAGCATCGGAACAGTAGCTCGATGCTGCGCATCGCCCCAAATAACTGTTGAGGCCCCCGCACCTTGCCTCTGAACTTCCCCGACCGCTCGCGTTACTACTAGTCATAGTCGTGGTGGGAACCGAGGCTCGCTCCAGTGCTCGGCTTTGGGCAGGACACGCCAGCAATGGGAGAAATGGCCATGGGACGCGCGCCGCGGCCACCGCCGCAATACACGCCGCCGGGCCCGGTGGAACAGATGCCGAATATGGCGATGCAACCGCAGTGCTCACCACTTGCCAAGGTTCACAGCACCGCCGTCTTTCCCTACTTGGCCAATGAAGTCGCGACGTCCCGCACCGAGGTCGGCCATCTCGGTGTAGACGTCAGTCTGGTCCCGCCGGCCGGCATCTGCCAATATCTCATCATCTGGGATTTCGGCGTCGACTGGCGGCATCTCAAGAACGTTGCCAAGCGCGATCCGTTGTTGGCAGCGCAGCTCATCCGCTTCGAGACCGACAAGTCGTTGCAGTTTCAGATCGTCGGATACAGCGACAGCGCCGGGGGCGAACGGAACAACATCTTCCTGCGCACGGGCCGGGCCAGGAACGTCTTTCACCTGTTCGGCCCAAGCGCGGGCTCGCGCGTCTTCTCCGTCAAGCCCGCTTCACACTACGAGTATCTGAAGGACAACACGACCGTGATGAACAGGGCCGCCAATCGCGCCGTGGTCGTCGAAATCTTCGCCGGCGGCGGGACGATCTAGCCACTTCCCACAGGACGGAGGCTCTCATTTCCGCGCGCGAATATCCCGTTGTCGGACCGGACGAGGACAGGAGAACTAGACATGGCCGCCTTTCAAGAGGTCTTCCGCCGCTCCGGCATCGATGAGCGCCGCAGCCCGCCGGGCATGGTAGTGCCGTTCGGGGGCTCCAACATCGTGGCGCTGATCGACACCGGAAGAAAGCTCAAAGTCGATCCCAACCCCCATGCCCTCGGGATCAAGGAGATCGATGGCGCCGATACCCTTAGACGCGTAGTGCAAGCCAGAGACACCTTCTCCGAACCCGATATCGATCCGCAGCTCAGGGCGGCGTCACTTCCTGCCACCTTCAACGGCGATGCACGGTTCTTCGAAATCAATGGCCGGATTAAGCCGATTGGCTTTCCCGGCCTGGAGGTGGTGGCTCGGTCGGCTGGCCGGAAGATCGAAGCCAGGCTCCATGTGGCCGTGCTGCCAGAAATCAAGATCAAGGTGGCGTTCCGCAACGTCATGGTTCCGGGGATCGGCGGTACTCCGGCGTTTCACACCAAGAAGCCCTGCAACGAACAAGATGAATTGCTGACGATCAACAGTATATGGCCGCAGGCCAACATCCGCTTCGAGCCGATGCCAAGCGACTGGCTGGTCATCGACGACTCGCAGGCTGCCCTCAAGCAGGAGCTCGCCAATGCCGCTGCCATGAAGGACGCGAGCCTAGCGGCCTTTCCCGATGTGATCGAGGTCGAGAAACTGAAGAGCTTCTTCGTCAAATACAAAGTTAAGGGCGCCCATCTAACCATTTTCTGTGTCGATAAGCTTTGGTCCAATGGCTCGTCTCCCAATGGATCGTTTGCTCGATCGTTAGACCTTGCCTTCATAAGCTCACAACGCGGGCCGAACACGTCTGCCCATGAAGCCGGACATTTTCTCGGCTACTACTCGAAGAGCGCGAGCAAACCTTGGGACAGCCACACGGTGAAGACCGATCCAAAAACCGGAAAAGAAACAGGGCGGAAGACATCAAGATGCTGATGCGCGGGGGAGGCGCCGGGTGGAAAATTCCGTTCAATCTCGTCAAGGAGTTCCGCGACTTTCCCGGCTAACATTCCGAAGATCACATAGAAGCTGCAACTCCAGGCGTTGAATTTCTCCTTTGGGTCAGACTGCAAAGAACTCAACCTGGGCAAATGTCGTCCGCCATACCTCGATGAACGGACGCTCGTTAGCCGAGGCACCGGTTCGTCGAAGGGGCCAAAAGGCGACATGCTGCGGCCTGTTCGGTAGGTCCTCTCGCGATGCAGGCGATACCGAATGGCTTCGCTGCGACATCGCGATGAAGTCAACGCCGCGTACGCTCATTCCGCTCAAAACCACGGAGTGCCTTTTCGCTTCGCCATCACCAGCTTCGACGGTGTCGATGGCACCTTCAAGTAGCTGACGTGGTCTCTGAGGGCGACGATGAACCGCCATAACGTCCAGGGCGACCCATCAATACGCGGATCTTGCAATCTGAGTTCTACCGTCTCGAAGGCGGTCTCTCTGTAGGGAGATAAACAACATGGCATCACCCGGGAAAATCCAGGAGTACGGATCGCAGGCACTAAATGCGATTGCGGCGAAGTTATTCAACTTTGAAGTCGGCAAGTTCGCCATAAAGCCGGAACATTCCAGTTGGCTGATCAGTGTCGTCGCTCCGAAATTACGGGGCGGAGGAAGCCTTACCATTATAGGCCTTGCGAGTCGTACCGGCAGCGACGATTTCAACATGCAATTGTCGCAGAACAGGCTGCGGGCCGTGATTGATTTGCTTCGCAAGGAAGCGCCCAACAATTTCAAAGTTGCGCTCGAGGTGGCGAAAGGGGAGCGCGCGGCCATGTATGCGGGTGAAATGGATGGGGTGGAAGACGAAAGCTGGCGTGGTGTCATCATCTCAGTGTGGAACAAACCAAACCCACCACCTCCACCTCTTCCTCCGCCACCACCGCCGCCACAATCGAGACCTCAATATTATCCGGCGGAACGCAAATTCTTCAAGCGTTGGCTTGGCTTCGGTGTTAAGTCTGGCGGACAGTTGTTGATCGGCGGCATCGAGAGCACTACCGCGTACGTCGTGAACTTAGGAGATTTGGAGACTTTTGATCTCCAGATTGTCAGCAGTCGATGGGGACTGGGTCTTGGAGGCAGCGGAGGGGCCGTTGCTGTTATCGGCTTTGGTTTCCGCGTTCCGTACGAATTGCACCGTGAACCCTTAAATGACTGGGGCGTCAATGTCGCATTCACCGAGAAGCTAATCTCGAAATCGGCACTACAATCAATCCATCACAGCAAGTACTTCATCGATGGCTTGAAAAACGGTAAGTACGTGGCGCCCACGCTAAATGCGCGAAACGCCTTTACGGCTGTTGGCTTGCTTCAGAACGTGAGAAATGCACTCCACACGCTCTACGGAGGACTCGAGGCAGCCAAGGGCTCGGGCGTCATTGTGCTCGACCTGCCGTTTTTAGGTTTGGGACTTGAGTTGTCCGCTTTCTTAACGCGAGGAACTATGTACGTCTCGAATCCTTCCCATTGGGTTGAGCCGAGTTGAAGGCTCAGGCAGTGATGCTGTTTGATGCCGCAGTTTGGTCAGAGGCGGGCAAGCCAACAAGATCACGATTGAAGACGCGATCGCCGGCATTGAGGGCTTCGCTGCCGCCGCCCGCCAAGTACTGTTGGGTCTCCCGGTCGATGTGGCCGCACAACTCAACGGTGCGGCGACGGTAGAAAGAGAAGTCGCCGCGATCGCTGCCGTGCCTTTTGAACCTCAATAGCCCCAATGAGACCCATCGGAAAGCGCGCAAGGCGCCTGGTCCGGAGATCAATGGGAGGAGCGTATCATGGCGATCAACCTGAAACCCATCAACTTGATCGGCTTCTCCATCGCGGAATCCGTTGGCCTCAAGGGTTCGAACCAGCCGGACGATATCTTCGTGATCAAGACGCTGTTGAACGGCATCGCGCCCCAGGACGGCGGCGGCGATGGAACGCTCGATATCAACGATCTGACCAACACGCCGGAAGCCATGGAGCCGGTGATCGACGCGATACTCGTGTTTCAGAATGCCCAAACTGGCCTGCTGCACGACGGTCGCGTCGACCCCGAAAAGAATACGATCAAGCGCATGCGTCTGATGTTCAACCGTCGCAAGGGCGGCGGGCTCGACGTGAACGTAACGATTACGCCGGACGGTCCGATATTCGGGCCATGTGATGCGCGCGGATTCAGCGCCGCAAGGCGCAGGCTGGGCGGCGACGAATGGTCGGCATTTGACGGCCTTGCGCCGGTTCGCCAGATGGTTCCGATAGGCAAGACGCGGAAGCTGAAGTTGAAAGGGACAAACGGCGCCGCGGTGGGATTTGCCCTCGAGAGTTCCAGGGTGGAAATGCTCGAACGAACGAGCGACACCGTCACGGTAATCGGACGTTTGGAGGGTAATGCCGACTTGAGCGTAATCGTCGAAGGCCAGAGGGGGCCGATCCCGGTTCGCCTCCAGGTGCGCAAGGCATTTTCGATTCCGATCGACGTGGTCCATCTCGGTCGGGCGACGCTCGCCAACGGCCTCATGATCGCTACACAGCGCGCCGTTACCAGCGTCGTCAGTCGGATCTACGACAATCAGTCAAACCTGACGTTCACATCTGGCACAAGCCGAATCGTCGATGCCGTGACCACCGAAGGCCGGGTAGTGCCGATAGATCCGAACAAGAAGCTTAGCATCCGCTCCGGCTTCGGTCCATTGACTACGGCACAGGATTTCCGATTTGACGATCTCAAGTCGCTCGTCACCAATCCTGCGGCGATCACCATGTTCATTTCAACACAAATCATCGATGACCAAGACTCGAACATTGCCGGGCGGCGATCCCGGCAATCGAATGCTATGGTTCAATCCCGCAACGCCGGGAAGCGTGAACACCAATATTGTGCCCGCGCATGAGATCGGGCATGCCCTTGGTCTGGGCCACATCACGACAAAGAACAACACAGTGTTCCTGATGAACCCGGCCGTTCAGTTGAATAATATAATCATCCCATGCGAGACACTGGTCCAGCTCCCATCGTGACGACACGCCTACCTTTGATGCAGCAATAGTACAGGCGGTCAGATCACGCTCAACTGCCCGAACGGAGGCAATGTAGCACATCGCCAGAACAAGGCAGCTAAATACGGGAGACGTTCGGTAAGGCCGCACAAACGGCGCCCGGTAAAATTCCAAGCTCGGAAGGTCAGGCGCGTATCTCGTCGTCCATTGCGGTAGTCTGGCGCCGTCGTCTTCAGTTTGATCGCTATCGCATCACGCGACCAACAAGCCCAGCTTGCTAACCATCGCAAGCGAGCGTTCGACGCTCTCTCGGGTTGACAGCCACAGCGGCTCGGCAGGGCTTCCGTCCTTGTCCTTTTGTTCGATCCGGATGGTCGACCCGAATGCATCAGTCATTTCGGCCGTGATCTGGTCTATGGTACGAGCGCCATCGAGCAGTTGCAGGAAATACCGCGTCCGGTCGTCCTCCAACTGTACCGTTTGGTGGAGCAGGTTGGTGACCAGCGGACCTGTCTGCGACTGCTTGCGGGCCAGCAAGCTCGCCTGCGGGTGGTCGGTAACTTCCTTCAAGAGGAAAGGCGGCGAGACCAGGAAGGAGACCTCGCCGCTGCAGGCCAGGATGTACATCGCATCCGTCAGTGCCCGTTCGTCATCATTGGCTCGGCGGCCGTCCAGCAGCGCGCGCGCACCATCCAGCAGCTCACTGAATGACAGCGCCCGCGGCCAGGCTCGGCCGAGGCACAAATGTGCGGCCTTCAGAATCGGATTGGTCACTGTAATCCTGCTGCCGTCGTGGTTCTCGAACTCCATCGGGGAATCGTCGGTCAGGCAGGCCTCGGGATCGAGCGGGCTGGTCGTGCTCAGGAGGTGATATCGCCTGACGAAATCCACGTCGATCTGCCGGTTGACGGAAACGTCGTCGTGGCAGAACAAGGTACGACGGAAGCCGTTGCCGTCGACAAAGTCCTGATACTGGTCGCGTGCCATGAACTCGCTCTCCGGGAAGCGCTGCAGCGTGGCGCGGACCTCCTCGGAATGGCCGGCGAGATAGCGGCGCGCGAAATGAGAATCGCCGAGATACTGCAGGCCGTGGCGGCCGGCATCCTCGGCGACCTCGTGCAGCAGGAAGGCGGTTGCGTCGTCGTCGAGGTCGTCGTGAAACAACAATTCGTCCGGAGCTTTGAGCACACGATTGTACTGGTCCCGCATGATCGCGCCGTGCACCGTGTTGGCCTTGGAGCCCTCGCTCAGGAACTTCAGGATCGCGCGGGCCTGTCCGACCTTCTCCTTCATGCCGGTGAGGCGGCGGGTGTGATACCGCATCATGTCGCGGACCATGTCGCGAAGATGGGAGAATGGGTGCGCATTGTAGCTGACATAGCAGACCCCGCGCGGCGCCAGATTTTGCTTGAAGATCGCCATCATCTTCTCGCGCACGTGGGGCGGTACCCAGGAGTAAACGCCGTGCGCAATGATGTAGTCGAACTTCCCGAAGCTTGTGTCGACATTCATGATGTCGCAGTGCAGAAGCTTGATGTTGTTCAGACCCAAGGTCGCGATATTCTGCTGGCCGCGCGCGATCGTCACGCCGCTCAGGTCGACGCCGACGAATTCACTGTCCGGATATTGAAAGGCCATCGGCAACAGGTTGCCGCCAACGCCGCAGCCGAGCTCCAGTACCCGACAATGCTCGACCGGAGCAGGCTGCATGCCGTAAACGGTGGCGATCGTTGCGAGATGATTGGGGTGGGTGAGCCCGTAGACGTGGCCGGGGTAGTAGACCTCGTCATACGGTGTGGGGCCGGTAACGGGCTGGCGATGCTCCGACTGAATGTTCATCGCGCTCAGCTCCACGAATATGCGAACTTGTCGTCCGCGATCGAGACGCGTGTCTGCCTGATCTCTTCCTTCGCAAGCGATTTGCTGAGGAACTCGCGCGACAGCTCCGGCAGCAGGGTATTGGTGATGATGTTGTCGATCATGCGTCCGCCGGAGTCCGGATCGTTGCAGCGTGACACGATGTGCTCCACGACTGCATCGTCGTAGCTGAAGGCCGCGTTGTGATTGTCGCGCAGTCGCCGTCCGATGCGGTCGAGCTGCAGCCGGGCGATGCCGGCGAGCATCTCGTCCGAGAGCGGGAAGTAGGGGATCGAGACGATGCGCCCAAGCAGCGCGGCAGGAAATACCTTGAGCAATTCCGGCCTCAGCATCTTGGCGAGTTCTTCCGGCTCATTGCGATACTTCGGATCGCGCGAAAGCGCCATGATCAGATCGGTGCCGACGTTGGTGGTCAGGATGATCAAGGTGTTCTTGAAGTCGATTCGTCGCCCGTTGCCGTCCTCCATGACTCCTTTGTCGAACACCTGGAAAAAGATCTCGTGGACGTCGGGATGGGCCTTCTCCACTTCGTCGAGCAGGATGACACTGTAGGGCTTGCGCCGGACAGCCTCCGTGAGGCGACCGCCTTCGCCATACCCGACATAGCCGGGAGGCGCTCCCTTGAGGGTCGAGACGGTATGCGCCTCCTGGAACTCCGACATGTTGATCGTAATCATGTTCTGCTCGCCGCCGTAGAGGGTTTCGGCGAGCGCCAGGGCGGTTTCGGTTTTACCAACCCCGGACGGTCCGGCCAGCATGAACACGCCGATCGGTTTCGACGGGTTGTCCAGCTTGGCACGGCTGGTCTCAATTCGCTTGGCGATTATCGTCAAGCCATGGGACTGGCCGACGACGCGGCGGTTGAGGATCTCCGGCAGCTTCAGCACGGTTTCGATCTCGTCCCGTATCATCCGGCCGACAGGGATGCCGGTCCAGTCGGACACCACGGACGCCACCGACTGCTGGTCCACATGGGCGTAGACCATCCGTTTTTCCGGATTGATGCCCTCTAGCGTCTCGAACTTGCCGCGCAGCTCCGCGCGCTTGGCGGCCGGATCCTGATCTTCCTTGGGTTCGGACAGGATGTCACGAATGCTGCGGATGTCCTTGACCAGCTCCTGCTCCTTGGCCCAGTCGCCCTCGAGGTTCGTCAACTTGTGCTTCAGGGTTGCGATATCGCTGTCGATCGCGGCAACGCGCTCGCTGTCCTCGATGCCCAGGTCGCTGTCGTTGACCAGCGCCGATTTCTCAGCTTCGCGAGCGGTGATCGCGACGCGCGTATCCTCGATCAAGGCCGGCGTCGCGCTCTGGCTGATCGCCACGCGGGCGGAAGCGGTGTCGATCAGGCTGACGGCCTTGTCCGGTAGCTGTCTAGAGGGAATGTAGCGGTGCGAGAGGTTGACGGCTGCAACGATTGCAGCATCGGAGATGCGAACACCGTGGTGCTTTTCCATCGGGCCGAGAAGGCCCCGTAGCATCACGCAGCAGGTCTCGACGTCAGGCTCGTCGATCTGGATCGGCTGGAAGCGCCGCGTGAGCGCGGGATCCTTCTCGATGTACTGGCGATACTCAGCCCACGTGGTGGCGGCGATCGTGCGTAGCGTGCCACGGGCGAGGGGAGGCTTCAGGAGGTTGGCTGCATCACCGGTGCCGGCTGCGCCGCCGGCGCCGATCAGTGTGTGGGCTTCATCGATGAACAGGATGATAGGGGTCGGTGAACTCTGCACCTCATCGATCACCGAGCGCAGCCGCTGCTCGAATTCGCCCTTCATCGAGGCGCCGGCCTGCATCAGGCCGATGTCGAGCGCGCAGAGCCTGACACCGCGTAGCGGTGGCGGCACGTCGCCGGCGGCGATTCGCTGGGCGAATCCCTCGACCACGGCCGTCTTGCCGACGCCGGCTTCGCCCGTGAGGATCGGATTGTTCTGTCGCCGCCGCATCAGAACGTCGATCAGCTGGCGGATCTCTTCGTCCCGACCCAGGATCGGGTCCATCTCGCCCGACTTGGCCTTGGCTGTGAGATCCTGCGAGAACCGGTCGAGCGGCGTCGTCCCCTTGGTGCTTGCCTGATCCGCGCCCTCGGGACCGGCGCCGACCAGCCCCGAGCCGTCCATCGGACGCATGGATTCCTCGTCGGAGCCGGCCCAGACGGCGCGGCGCTCCGCGGCCAATGCGTCGACGTTCACCTTTGCAAATTCCTGGGAGAGGTTGTTCAGCGTGCGGCGGATGTCATTCGACTTGAGCCCGGCCACCAGCAGATGGCCGGTGCGGATCTGGGTTTCGCCGAAGAAGAGCGTGGCGTAGTGCCAGCCGCGATCGAGAAGATCGATGACCGGATTGGCGACGCCCGGCATATCGGTTTCGTTCTTGCGGAAGCCGTTGATCACGCCAGCAAGGTCCGACAGCAACCGTGACCGGTCGAGCTTGTAATGGTCGACCGAGAGGCTAAGGTCGGTGCGGTCCTGCTGCAGGATATGAAAGAGCCAGTGCGCAAGCTCGACGTTGCGGTTGCCGGCGCTTTTGGCGTGGCGGAGAGCCTGTATGAAGGCGTCATAGCCAGCGCGGTTCAGTTTGCCGGTTACCGCTTCAAGGCTGATGTCGGTCACGGCGGCCCCTCCTGCTCAATTGCTCCGCGGATGCCTCGCACCTGGCGGAATTGCCTCGAATCCCATGATGTTAGGACGACAGGGGCGGCCGATAGGTTCAAATCGCCGCGGCATCCGCTGCGCTGTTCCGACGGGCCCTCAGGCGCTCGCCAAGCTGAAAGCGGGCATCGCGGCGATATTCTTCCGTGGACGTCCAGTTCGGCGAGACCCAGGTGGTCCATCCAAGTCGTCCGCTCTGGCCGAGTCTGACCGGGGCGACCTCTCCCGCTGGAATGGCGAGTTCAACCTCCCACTCCAATTCGTCGCCGATATAAAAGAAGACGGCGTCCGCCAGCGGCTCCGACAAGTTGCGGCTTTCGGTCGGCAGAAACTGCTCGTATTGAGCAAAATTCTTGACGAAGACCCGAACCCTGATCTTGTCCTCGACGCTGAACACCCGTGAGCCGAGAAGGGCGTCTCTACCGAGGCTGGCATGTGCCTGCCCGATCCGGCTGCAGTGACTTGGGTCGAACGCGAGCCAGGTGCCGACAAACTCGTCGATCTCGACTTTGACATCGAACAGCCCCTGCAGGAACCGCGTCAGCCGTGACGCGCACTTCGCCCTTGGGGCGATAAGCCCGGCGAAGCCGAGCTTCGCCATGTCCGGTACGGTGTCCCGATTGGCGAAGACGTCGGAGCCTAGGCCCGCGAAGGAGCCGACATAGGCGATGAAGCGATCCTCTGCCGGCCGATCGTGCTGCGCGATCGGCCGCGCATCGGCCCAGGCGCGAAAGAACAGCTGCAGGAAGCGCCCGTTGAGCAGGTCGAGAAATCGCGGGAAAGCGTCATCCCGCATCAGCCACCAGCTGAGACTTTCATCCGTGGTGGCAAGCGGCAGCGCGCCCTGGGGCCCGAGCAGACCCAGAAACTTGACGAGTATCCTGAGCCGGCCGTCCTGATCGTCGACCGCTGCAAGATTGGAGGCGGGGAACTCCAGATAGGGCACCTGACCGAGGTCGACATACTCCTCGCGGCGAGCGGCGCTGTCACCGATCCGCGGTCGATCCCGGTTGGCTCGCTCCAGCTGGCGCAGCGTATTGAAGAAATCGAACCGCCAGGGTTCGGACTTCATCTGGTCGATCAGCGTCACAACGGTCTCCGCGTGCCCATGCGCGGTTGCCACCGCATGATCTCGCCGCGCTCCGGCGTGGAGATGACTGTCTGGGTAAACGTGTTGAAGCCCGAATAGTCGGCGAAGAATCGCTCCAGTACGGCTCCAAGCAAGAACACGCCGCTCCCCTCGAAAGCCTTCTCGTCGAGTACGACGGTGATCTCCAGCCCGCGCGCTGCGCCGCTACCCGTGCGCTCTCGCACCCGCCGCACCACCGGCCGGCTTTCGATCGAGCGCACGCCGCGGATCTTACGTTCCGTGGCTTCGTCGTACTGGTCGGCGAACAAAGACAGCATTTCGCGCAGCGCCCCGGCGTTCTTGCCGCCACCACGCTCGACAAGGCCAAGGTAGTTCAGGCTCAGCATGTTGATCAGCCGCCAACTGACAACTCCGCTATTGGCGATCTCGCTGCGGCTGCGCAACTGAGCCACCACCGGCTCCCGTGGACGTGTGGGACCGGCGACGCACACCAGATCGAGGGACGTATCATCCAGCAGGCGGAAGTCGGCGCCGCCGTGGCCAACCGGCAGGTGCTCCGTGAGGTGCCGATTGGAGCACAGCGCCCGGACGCTGAGTTCGGCAACGGGGTTTTCTCCGCTCAGCTCACCGGGCTCGAGCAGTGACAGGAACATGTCCGTCCCGGTGTAGTCGGACGATGAGCCATACGTCTTCTCCTCCATTGTGCGGCGTCGAGGCAGGCGGCGGACGGTGAAATAGAGACCCTCGACCGACCCCTTGGTCGGGTCGACGGCAGCCGAATACAGCGGGCGCACCAGCCGCTTGTCCTTCTCCGCCGGAAGATGCGCGTAGACTTCGATCACCTGGTGCGGTTCGTATTCAAGATAGCGACCACGATCGGGCACCACGTGGTATTCGTGGGTATTCGATTTGACGGGGATGCGATCGCTCGTCTTCTCGAACAGATTGATCGCCGGCGCAGTATAGAGCTTGAAGTTGTCGGGACGCACCGCGGCGGCAAGCCGCGAATTGTGTTCATCGAAAGCGAAGACGATGTCGATCGACTTGCTGCGCAGCTGCGGCATCACACTGCGCAGTCCGGTCAGGTTGACCCCAAGGAACTTGCGTGGAAATACGAAATATTCCCGCAGCAGCTCCGAGCCTCGGAATATCCGATTATCGTTGGGAAACAGCGACTCGTTCTCATCGAAGCCGATCTGTTGAACGCAGTCGAGCGGCGCACGCGTCACCACGGGATCGCCGAAGTGGTCGAGATGGCGGAAGTAGACACCCCTGCAATTCGAGATCAATTGCTCGTAAAGCGCGATGGAATCTGACTCCGCGCCGGAGAGGTAGATCGGGAGCTCGCCCACGCGGCAGCCTGCAAACCAGGTTTCCGGTTTGGTCCGGGCCTCGGTGTCGGGCGGTTCCTCATCGAGCCGGGCCGCGGTACGGTGGGTCAACGACAATCTCAGTCCCGCTATAACATCGCCGCCGACCGGTATCCCGAGTGCCTCCAGTGCGCCGGCTGTCGAAAAGTATTCGGCGCCGCTGAGGTCGAACGGCCAGAGCACGATGTCGCGGCAAAGTCGAAATCGGCAGGCGAGGCTTCGTTCTCTCTCTCGGTACGTGGTGTCGAAATACGCGCCGCGCGCGATCTTCTTGCCGTCGCGCAGCGCCGGATCGGCATACGGTGGCTGCGCCGCGACCAGCATGGCCGACGGAGTCGGGGCAAGATAGTTCGGAACCAGCTGTTCGAGCAGGTTTGCGGTGAATTCCGGAAATTCGTGCTTGAGCTTCAGCTGAACGCGGGCGGCGAGAAAGGCGGCGCCCTCCAACAGGCCGGTGATCATCGGATCCGAGCGATCCCGGATCAGTCCGCCGAGGCGTTCCGCGATTCCGGGGAATTCCTCGGCGAAGTCTCCCGCCTGCTCGTATAGCAGTGACAGTTCACGATTGTAGAAGTCCAGAAATTCGCGGTTCATGCTAAAGTCGATTGATCTGAATATCGCCGCTGTCGAGCTCGACGTCGGCGACGAATTCCACGGGAACGTTGAGCGGTTCGGCTTTCATGTCGGCTTGAACGATGAAGCGCAGCTTGAGCTGCTCAGGGCCGACCGAGCCGTCGCGGCGGACGCGGATTGTCTTGCGATCGAGCCTCGGCTCAAAAGTCGTCAGGGTCTCGCGCAGCGCGTCGCTGAGTTCATCGTCCGTGACCTCATCGATCGAACGATTGGCAATATCGGGAAAGCCATAGTTCAGGATCGACATTCGCACGCAATCCCGGCCGGTCATGTCCAGCGTCGATTCCAGAGCGATCGTATTGAGGAGCGTTTCGAGGTCATGGGAGACCTCGCGCCGCAGCAATGATTCCGAGATCGGATGGCGTCCCGTGCTGCGCCGGCCTGCGATGATCCGTTCACCGGACTGGTCGCGCAGATTGAGCTCCTTGCGCGCATCACGTGCCTCGTGAGCCGCGCGAAAGGCTAGCATGAGCGGTGGAGAAAGCCGATCCTTTTTTGGCGAAAGCGTCATTCCGGTCCCCATGTCGGCCGGGGCAATTGGCGTCCGGCGCGACCTGTCGTGATCAAGCGGGTGAGCCAAAAAGGGTGGGCGGGATCGCGCCGCATGGCAACGGTTATCCGTTATCGCTAACCAGCGCCAGGCGTGGACCAGTAGATCAAGCCCATTCCTTGTTGGCAGGAACGTCCCAGCCGAAGGTCGGCGACGCGCCGGCGGCGCCCTTCTCCGTCTGGGTCTTGTAAGTCATCTTGACCTTCGCAAAGTTCAGACTCACGTTCTCGGTCAGACGATCTTCGCCGTGCGACCCGCCGGTCGACACGCTGGTGACCAGAACCTGCTTCATCTCGATCTTGAGATATTCCAGCGGGTTCTCGCCGGCCTTGCGAACGGTAAGGATCGCGGTATCAATATGCTTGCCGTTCGCGCAGACCTTGAACAGTTCCGGCGTGGCCTTGTCGACGAAGTGCGTGAAGTGGAGATCCTGGACGCTGACCTTGCCGGCGCCGCCGCCGGATCCGCTGTGGAATGTACCGGTCTGGCTTTCGCCGAAAGACCAGCTCAAGACATCGATTTCGTCAGGATGTTTGTCGTCCTTCGATTCGCCCTTGATCGGATCGAGTTTCAAGAAAATATCGACAGCCATAGCATAGTCCTCTCAAAAATCTTGATATTGACGGTCGTGATGACGTGACGTCAGGAGCTCGGACCCGGCAGGCGCGAGACGAGGCTGAGGCCGACGTCCATCGCTTCAAGTTGAAAGTGGGGACGGAGAAAGAAGCGTGCGTTGTAGTATCCCGGGTTCTCCTCGTTTGCTATGACCTCAACCTTCGCAGCGGCCAGCGGCTTGCGCGCTTTCTGAGCTTCTGACGACAGGGCTGGATTGGCATCAACGTATTCGTTGATCCAGGTCTGCAGCCAGACCGTCAGCTCATCCTTCTCCTTCATGGATCCGATCTTGTCGCGAACCATGCACTTCAGATAGTGCGCAAAGCGAGACACTGCGAACATGTAGGGCAGACGTGACGATAAGTTGTCGGACGCGGTTGCATCCACGCCTTTCTCGCCGAAATACTTCTTCGGCTTGTAGAGCGACTGCGCACCGATGAAGGCCGCCTTGTCGGTGTTCTTGCGATGGATCAGCGGGATAAGGCCCGCCTTTGCAAGTTCGTGCTCACGACGATCGCTGATCGCGATCTCGGTCGGGCATTTCAGGTCGACGCCGCCGTCGTCGGTCGGGAACGTGTGCGTCGGCAGGTTGATGACCTCGCCGCCGGACTGCACACCGCGGATGCGCGTACACCAGCCGAACTCCTTGAAGGCGCGGTTGATATTGACTGCCATCGCGTAGGCGGCGTTGATCCAGCCGTATTTGTCGCCGGTATGCCCGTCGGTTTCTTCCTCGAAGGCGAACTCCTCCACAGGCTCGGACTTGGCGCCGTAGGGGAGGCGACCCAGTGCCCGCGGCATGCAGAGACCGAGATAGCGTGAGTCATCCTGGTCGCGCAGACCCTTCCAAGCCGCATATTCCGGCGTGTCGAACACCTTGCCGATGTCGCGCGGATTGGACAGTTCGGTCCACGAATCCATTCCCATCAGCGTGGGTTCGGCCCCGGCGAAAAAGGGGGCGTGGGCCGCGCCGGCAATCTTGCTGAGATCGCGCATCAACTGCACGTCGGTGGGCAGATGGCTGAAGTAGTAGTCTCCGATCAGGCAGCCGAACGGCTCGCCACCCAACTGGCCGAATTCGTACTCGTAGACCTGCTTGAACAGCGGGCTCTGATCCCAGCGGGCATCCGGATAGAGCCGGAGGTTGCGATAGAGTTCACTCTTGGAGACGTTCATCACGCGAATTTTGAGATTGGCGTCCGTCTCGGAATTGAAGACGAGGTAATGCAGACCGCGCCAGGCGCTTTCGATCGCCTGGAACTCCGGTGCGTGGAGGATCTCATTCATCTGCGCGGTGAGCTTCTGGTCGATCCGCGCGATCATCTCCTCGATGGTGTCGAGGACGTCGGATTTGATGACGCTGGTGTCCTTCAACGCTTCCTGGACGAGCGTTGATACCGCGTTCTCGACTTCGGTCGCCGCGCGTTCGGTGCGAGGCTTGAAGCTTTGCTTCAGCAGGGTTGCGAACTCGTCAGTCTCGACGGTCCCGAGCTGAGTAACGGTTGCTTTCTGACCAGCTTCTTTTGCCATGGTCCCCAGTCCTTCCCTTATTTCTCAACGTCGGGTTCGGTCGGCTGGCCGGCTGCGCGCTCCTGCAGCGCGGCCATCAGTTGCGGATCGCTGAGAAGCTTCTTCAACTGATCCTCGGCGGCCACCTTGCCGTCCATGTAGCGCAGCAGGTTGGCGAGCCGTTCGCGGGCCTCCAGCAGCTTGGCCGTAGCTGGAACTTGCCGGGCGACCGCCACCGGTGAGAAGTCGGCCATCTTGTTGAAGCGCAGGCCGATGGAAATCTTCTCGTCGGGCGCATCGCCCAGACGATTAGCCACCCGTGTCGTCACGCCGGGCTGAATTGCCGCCATGCGGTTGTCGAAATTGTCCATGTCGAACTCGAGGAATTTGCGCTCCTCGACCTTGGACTTCTCGACGCCGGCGTTGTTGCCGGAGAGGTCGGAGAGGACGCCCATGACAAACGGCAGCTCGATAAGCCGCTCGGCGTCGTAGGGATCTTCGTATGTGATGTGCACGCGCGGTGCGCGGTTTCGCCGAATGAATTTTTGACCGCTGTCCGTAGCCATGGCTGCCCTCTCTACTTGGAAACCGACTTGCGCGACGCAGGCTGATAAGGCGGCTCAACTCGCGGTCGACAAGCTTCCTTATGTCCTGTTAGTGCCGCCGAGCGAAAAGCGGGTTCAATGCGATTTGTCGATTGTCTTGAGCGCCCCCTCGGGCAGGACGTCATTCAAGAGGCTCAGGAAGTCTCGCTGCGCGAGATCGCGCGCGCGGTCGACCAAAAAAGGGATCGGGCTGGACGGCTCTGCGGCTCGGAAGAATGCCGCCACCTTCACCAATAGGCCCAGAGCTTGAGTTCTGCTTTCTACACAAAAAACAATATCTTGAGATGCGTTCTCGACCGTGGACGAGGGTGTTATGGCGAGTTCCGCCATCCGTTCGATAGGCAGGTCGAAAACCTTGTCGCGCCCGATGTTGATCGCGGCGCTCTCCACGTGGGTGGGCACCAGCATCCGCATCACCTCGATGAATGACTTGCCGACCATTTCCTGCGCCTGGCGCACCAGCAACAGCGCCGGGTTGGACGGTTCCATTCGGGAGAAATAGTCCGCCGCGGCCGCAAGTGCTGCGGTGGCCTGCGCTGACGAAGCCAGCGCGCCGGTCGTTTCCAGTGGCGCTTGCGCGTCAACCGGTGCCGCATCGTCCGATAGCGCGGCCACTGCGGCCGGATCACGCTCCGTGACAACACCCGCAAGCCACGCGGCCATACCGTTTACGACTCCGGAGACTCGATCGAGGCTGATGGGTTGACCCGCGTTCAACTTTTCGTGCCAGATCGCCTTGAGGCCGGAAATTTCAGCCGCGACCGCCGAGCACCGGGCACTCACGGCCTTGAGGGTGTGGAGATCGGTATCGCCGATGATGCGCTCGATAGTCGCTAGATCGGGGCCGCCCGCGTCGGCATCGCCGTGGGTAATTTCGCCTTTTGCGACCTGATAGGCCCGGTAATTGAGGCTGCCATGCCTGCGGTTCTCGATCAGCGGAAGGAATTGGAGGGGGTTGATCACGGTTGGAAACACATCGATCGCTTCGACCGTGACTGCCCGAAGCGCATAGTCGCCGTCTTGGGCCCTCGGATGCACCGCCTCCCACTGATCCCTCAGCAGCGTGGTGGTCGCCTTCAGGCAATTCAGAAAGCCGTCGAGATCCCGGTTGAGGATTGAGAACTTGGCCAGCAGCATGTTCAGGCGCAGATCGCGGGTGCGCGCCAGAAGGGGCCGTACGGCCTCAAACTGGCCCGCAATATCGACGGCCTTCGGATCGAATCGTCCGCGCTCTCCATTGGCGTTGACGACCTCGAAATACGACATCGGCAGCAGGGATTCCGCACCTGCGAAAAAATTGAGGTACTGTATGTCGCCGGCGGCGTCGAGGTCCGGCCCGCAAGGATCTTCGGCCGCTATGGCCTGGGTGAGGGATGCTACGTCGAGCATGCGCGGATCGTCCGTCTCCTAAGTCATCCGCCCCTCTGCCGAAGCCCGTGTCGTCCAACGGATCGGGCAGGGGAGGATCACGATCTGATTGCCTTGGTAGGTCAGATCCATGATGGCGCTGGTTCATTCCCCAAACGATCATGACAGTTTCGCGTGAACCGGCAAGCTCTTGGAGGCGACTATACTTAAGGGGCGAGGTGGTTCTTTGGACGGCTGCCGTGGCGCGTCAGAAGGCCCGCCCGCCCTCGGGGCGGACTTGCCGGCCCTGTCAGCGGCAGAAGGGATTTCCGTGGTTCTTACATGACGCCTGATCTGCACTTCTGCGGATCACGCGGACGAAGAGGGAGTTAACGCCCACATGGGCCAGCTTACCCAGGATACCCGCCTCTGCGAGCTCAAGACGCCTCTCGGCAAAGACGTTCTGGTTTTCGTCGGATACGAGGCTTCGGAAGGACTTAGCGAACTCTTCGAATATCGCATCGAGTGTCTCAGCGAGGATGCCGATCTCGACTTCGACCGCGCGATCGGTCAGCAATGTACACTGACCATCAAGCTGCACGAAAAGGAACGCGAGTTCAGCGGCATTCTCACGGAAGCCCAATGGCTGGGGGTGAAGAACGACTACTTCAGCTATCGGATCGTACTGAGGCCTTGGCTATGGCTGTTGTCGCGAACCACCGATTGCCGGATCTGGCAGGACAAGAAGGCGCCCGACATCATCAAGGAAGTCTTCAACGATCGCGGCTTCACCGACTATGAATCCAAGCTGACCGAAGAGGGCTCCTGTCCGAAGCTCGAATATTGCGTTCAGTACCGGGAGACCGATCTGAATTTCGTTTGCCGGCTGATGGAACAGCACGGCATCTACTACTATTTCAAGCACGAGGGCTGCAAGCACACGCTGGTGTTGGCGGACTCCAAATCGTCGCATAGCCCGATCAACGGCCTTGCCACGATACCCTACATTCCGCTGACGGGAGCCGATCGGCGCGGCGAGCAACACATCTACGAATGGGTCTCGGAGCGTCGATTTCGGACCGGCAAGGTCGAGCTCAACGACTACAACTACCAGAAGCCCAACGCGCAGATGATCAGCGACGCCAAGGGTAACGAGCACTACACGCGGTCGGAGATGGAATTTTACGACTATCCAGGCAAGTTCAAGGAGAAATCCGACGGCGAGCGTTACGCGAAGATCCAGCTCCAGTCCGAACAGGCCATGGACCGGCGGCGGCGCGGCAACGGCGACGCAGTCAACCTGTTCCCCGGCGGACTGACTAAGCTCGAAAAGCACCACAAAGACTCGCAGAATGTCGAATATCTCGTGGTGCGAGCCACCCATTCGTTCTCGATCGAATCCTATCGCACTGGCGGCCCGAGCGACGCCAGCCAACACGTCTATTTCGGCAGCTACGAGTTTCTGCCAAGTGATCGGCCGTTCCGCGCGCCGATGCTGACGCCGAAGCCGAGGATCAACGGCGTCCAGACCGCCAAGGTGGTGACCAAGGACGACAATTCCAGCGAGGAGATCGACGTCGAAAATCTCGGCGAAATCTATGTCCGGTTCTTCTGGGACCGGAAGAAAAAGCGGTCATGCCGGTTGCGCGTCGCCCAGGTCTGGTCCGGCAAGAAATGGGGCGGCCAGATCATTCCGCGCGTCGGACAGGAGGTGGTCGTCGAATTCCTGGAAGGAGATCCGGATCGGCCGCTGGTGATCGGCACCGTATATAACGACGAATACAAGCTGCCCTACGATCTGCCGTCCAAGAAGACGATCGCGGGATTGAAATCGGACTCCACCAAGGGGGGCGGCGGCTACAACGAGTGGAACTTCGAGGACAAGAAGGGCTCCGAGAAGATCACGGTGCACGCCGAGAAGGACCACGACGTGACGGTCCGCGACACCGAGACGCGGACCATCGGCGAAGCCGCGTTCGGTGGCGACACCCGCAAGACCACCCTCGTCAACGGCAATGACAAGCTCGACATCGAGCTGGGAGGTCAGCATATCACCATGACGATGGATCAGTCCGTCACCGCGGGCCTGACCATCACGCTCATGGCGAACGTCAACATCACCCTGCAGGTTGGCCCCAGCCAGATCATCCTGACCCCTGCGGGTATCGTCATCAACGCGCCGACTATCGCGATGACCGCGCAGGGCGCCATGGCACTCGCAGCCGGGGGACCGCTGGGCGCCCACGGCCTGCCAACTCTTGTCGGCTGACCGCTATGAGCCAGGCTCGGTTCGCTACGGTGCAGGATCTGTTTCAGGCCTATCCCATGGCGCGCCACGACGTCGGAAAGGCGGAGGTCAACAAGCCTTCGCTGGACTTCCTTCAGGACGCCACCGATGCGCGCAATTGGCACGGAGCCGTCTCTTTCTGCGCCTATCTGCTGCCCAGGCGCGTGGCGGTTGCCTGGGGATGCCGCTCGTTGCGACGGATGTTCGACCAGTTCGATGCCAACGACAGCAGGTCGCTGAATTTCGTGGAGACCTGGGTCAGGCAGCCGGACGAGCAATCCCGGAACAAGGCGCTGGCGGTCGGCAATGCCAACGATCCCGAGCAGCCGGCGACATGGCTGGCGCTGGCAGCCGGATGGTCCGGCGGAAGCGTGGTTCCGGCAGAATTTGCGCCGGTCGAGGCCAAGCCCGACCAAGCCGCGCGCGCGGTGCGAGCGGCCCTGCTGATCGCCCTTTGCCGGCTGCCCCGCGAGTCCCGGGACCGGATAATGACGGCATGCCTGGAGGATGGTATTCAATTGGCACGCGGCGAACCGCGCCCTCCGCGCTGACGAGACGATGAGATGGTGCTTCGCTTCAATATCGAGAACGAACCGAATCTTCCGGACGGCGGCCCTGTATCGTTTTCGGTCACGGGCAGGCGGTCGGTCGATATTGGCCGGGACCGTCACCTCGACTGGACGTTGCCCGATCCGACGCGGATGATTTCCGGAAAGCACTGCGAGGTGCATTTTCGCGACGGCGCCTATTGGCTGCATGACGTCTCGACCAATGGCACTTTTCTCAATGGTGCCGACCAGCGCATCCGGGGGCCACACCGGTTGCGCGACGGCGATCGACTTACCATTGGCCACTACATCATCGGAGTTTCACTGGAGCACGAGGCGGGCGGGCGCGTCCCGGACCGCGAGGCGCAACCGCGGGCTTCTCCCGTCCAGCAGCATGCCGGGTACCAGGAGCTTTGGGCGGCCGACCGCGACGTGCCGCCGCCGATCGATCCACAGCAGCTGAAGAACCCACGCGAGGCGGCGCGGCCGATCAATCCGGAGTTTCTGGATTGGGCCGCGAGCGTCCCGGCGCCGGGAGTGGATCCGTTTCGACGTCAATCGCCGACGCCTCCGCACCAGCCCGATGCGCAGGACGACATGAGCTGGGCCGCCGGCCCGGTCGCGACGCCGAGAGCACTGGTCGAGGCACCACCCGCCATGCCGACCCCGCGCCGGCCATCGGTGTGGACCGATGATGAAACAGTGCCCGTCCAGCCGCCGCCATCGCCGGCCCGGCCACCCGTTGAGCAGTCCCGCCCGGCACAAGTGGTGGGCGAAGGGCCAGCCGCGGCCAAGCCGGTCGGCGTTACCGAGTTCGCGCGGCTGGTGGCACGTGCTGCGGGGTTGCCGGACAATTTCTTTGCCAACAAGACCGACGCGGAGCTCGCCGAACAGCTCGGCACGATCTTGCGCATGACCGTAGACAATCTGATGGCGCTGCTGCAGGCGCGAACTCAGGCCAAGCAGCTGACCCGCAGCACCAGCCAGACGACTGTCCAGGCCGTGGAGAACAACCCGCTGAAATTCTCGCCGACTTCGGAAGAGGCCATGCGCATATTGTTCGGGCCGCGGACGCGCAGCTATCTCGACGCGCAACGAGCCTTCGCGCAGGGCTTCGGCGACCTCAAATCGCATCAGTTGAAGACGTACATGGCGATGCAGCACGCTGTCCACGAGCTCATCGCCGGCATCGATCCGACGCTCATGGCGCGCGAGCTCGAGCTTCAGCGCGGCGCAAACTCCTGGTTCGGCTCGAACAAGGGCAAACTCTGGGACGAATTCCTGACGCGCTGGAAGGCGCATCTCGGCCGCGACAATAGCGCGCCGATCGATACTTTCATGTTGCATTTTTCGGACTATTACGACCGCGCCGACAAGGGCGGCTCAAAGTGACTATCGGCGACCACGCGGTCGCCAAACGCTGCTGAGTGGATGTAGGAATGTCTTGGTACAGCAAGGTTTTCTGGTCAGAAGGACTGTTTCTGCGGCCGCACCATCTGCAGCAGAACGATCGCTATATTGAACATTTGCTGGAAAAGCGCGTTCGCTACACAACGCCATACCCCTGGGGATTCGCCCAGCTCGAGATCGACAAGGACCTCACCGAACAGAGTAAGTTCGCGGTGCGCAACGCGTCCGGCGTCATGCCGGACGGAACGCCGTTCGACATCCCCGCGGACAGCCCGATTCCGGAAGCGATCGAGGTGCCGGATTCTGCCGCCGGCCAGATCGTCTGGCTGATGATGCCGATCGCAGCGCCAAATACCCGCGAGGTTGATGAGGATCGCACCGACAGCGCCAGTCGCTATGTTCGTACGTCCGAGACCTTCATCGATTCGACCTCGGCGCTGCGCATCGAGGAAGAGATCGACATCGCTTATCCGCGGTTGTCGTTCGAACTGCGCAAGACCAGCAAGCCGGGATACATGGGACTCGGCATCGCGCGCATTCTGGAAGTGCGCGACAAGAACATCCTGTTCGACGACAAGTTCGTGCCGCCGATGCTGGTCTGCGCCGCACATCCCATCATCGACGGCTGGCTCAATCGCATTATCGGCTGGGTCGAGACCAAGCTCGACGAGCTGGCACGTTACGCGGTCGATCCGTCGTCCGGGGGCGGGTTGCAGAGCGTCGACTATCTGGTGCTGCAGGTGCTGAACCGGACCATTCCCGTGCTGACCCATTTCCAGCGTTCGGGCAGCGTTCATCCGGAACGACTGTACGAGGAGCTGTTGAGGTTTGCCGGCGAGCTTGCGACGTTTGCCACACCAGAACGCCGTGCTCGCAACTATCCAGCGTACGATCACGACGATCTCGAGAATATCTTCACACCCCTGGTGAGCGATATCCAGGACTTCCTGAGCGCGCGGCTGGGCCGGCGGGCGATCCGCCTGGAGATCATCGAGCGCGCCCAGAACGCGTTCGTGTCGCCGATCCGCGATCGGGCGCTGTTCCGCAATGCGACCCTGGTGCTGGAGGTCGCCGCACGGCGGCCGCTCGTGGAGATCCAGAACGACTTCCCGCATTTGTTCAAGGTCGGCCCGAACACCAAGATGAACGAGATCGTGCACGCCAACTTGCCAGGGTTGACGCTGGTGCACCTGCCGACCCCGCCGCCGCACATCCGGGCCATCACCGATCACGTCTATTTCTATCTCGATCGCAAGTCGCCGCTATGGCCGGAGTTCAGCACGGCGGCCTCGATCGGGATGCATTTCTCCGGCGACTGGCCGGAGCTCGAGCTGTACCTTTGGGCTATCCTGGAAGACAGGCCATGAGCGACAGGGACAAGCCGGTCAATCCTTTCGGTCGGGGCGAGCGGACGATCATTCGTCCCAATCCCGGCGGGAGGTTGCCGCCGGCGCCCACCGCTCAGCCTCCGGCGGGCGAGGGACCCGCAGCACGCCCAAGCTATTCGCCGTCACCTGTGCCGTCTCCCGGCGCGCCCGCGCCTTCCTCGCCGTCATCCTCTTCTCCCATTCCGCAGCGCCCGAGCTACGCCTCTGCGCCGACCAGCCAGCCGTCCGAGGAATGGATATCGACGCCCGCGCAGGCACCGACGCAGCAGGGGATGCTGGCGCCTGGACCGCCGTTGCGCGTCGACGATCTGGTGGCGCCAAACGCCAATCCGGTGATGCGTGCGGCCGGCCCTTTGCTGCAACTGCTTGGCCGGTTGCGCGTGGCGCTCATGCGTGCCTCATTCGCAAGTCTGATGGAGCAGGTCGCCGACGCGATCAAGTTCTTCGAGAAGGATATCCGTTCGGCAGGGATCTCCGAGCATCAGGCCAACACGGCGAAATACATCCTATGCGCCACCGCCGACGATATCGTGCAGCACATCCCGACCGATGAGCGCCACGTCTGGACGCAATATTCCATGCTGAGCCGATTCTTCGGCGAGCGTGTGGGTGGTGTCCGTTTCTTCGAGATTCTCGACCATTTGAAGGTTGATCCGCTGATCAACTATCCAGTGCTCGAACTGCAGCATGCCTGTCTCGCGCTCGGCTTCCAGGGCATCCACCGTACGTCGGCAGGCGGGCTAGCGAATTTGCAGGTGATCCAGCGCAACCTCTACGAATTGTTGCGCCGGGTCCGTCCCAAGACGGTGAGCGACTTGTCGCCCAACTGGAGGGGGCAGGCGCTGGCCGGTCGCCGGCAGCGTCTCCGCGTTCCGGTCTGGCTGGTGGCCGCCGTGGCCGCCGCGCTATTGACGGGGTCCTATTTCATCCTGCGGACGCTGCTGGCCAGCCGGGCGGAGAACGCTGCCGCAGTCGCTCTGGCGCTGCATCCCAGCGATCCGATCGAGCTCAAGCGCAAGGTCATTGCACCCCCGCCTCCACCACCTCCGCCGCCACCGCCGGACCGTGTTACCCAGCTGCAGCGCATCCGCAATGCGCTCGCCAAGGAGAACACCGCCTGTGCCATGACTGCGGACCAGACCGCGAGCTTTATCGTGATCAGGGTCTGTGACCTCGCGTTGTTCTCGTCAGGCCAGGCCACCATCCTCGACGGCTTCAAGCCGGTTGCGGCCCGCGTCGCAGCAACCCTCGACAAGGAGCCGGGACGAATCCGGGTCGTCGGTCATACCGATAGCTCGCCGATCCGCACAGTGCGCTTCCCTTCGAACTTCGAGCTGTCGGTCGAGCGCGCCAAGGCGGTTGCCGCCGCACTGAAGCCCGGCCTGACCGATGGTTCGCGCGTGGACGTTGAAGGCAAGGGGGCGGACGCGCCGATCGCACCCAATTCGACGCCTGACGGACGCGCCAAGAACCGGCGTGTCGAGATCTTCATCGAACGCAGCGAATAAGCAGGCTCTACGGCTCACGCGGTTTGCGACAGGTACCGATCAATGCTTGCCAAGGATATCATCCGCATCATTCTCTACGGAGTTGGGCTCAGCTCGCTCGGCGCCGTGATCTATTTCGCAGGTCCCTTCATTGCATTCGGCGACTGGCATCCGCTCGAGAACCACATCATCCGCCAGATCGCGATTCTGCTGCTGATCACGGCCGTGGCGGGCGTCGCCGGCTTCAGTTTCTTCAAGCGGCGCAAGAATGCCAAGGAGATCGCCGACGGAATCAGTGCGGCAGATCAGCCAGTCAGCGACGAGCCGGTTCTCAAGGAGCGCATGAAGGATGCGCTCGCCACCCTGAAGACCGCCAGCGGCAACAAATCGAGCTATCTCTATGATCTGCCCTGGTACGTCATCATCGGCCCGCCCGGCGCCGGCAAGACCACTGCGCTGGTCAATTCCGGGCTCAAATTTCCGCTCGCACGCGGGGCGACGCCGGCTGCGGTCGCGGGGGTCGGCGGTACCCGCTATTGCGATTGGTGGTTTACCGAGGAGGCCGTGCTGATCGATACGGCCGGCCGCTATACCACTCAGGATTCCAACGCCAAGGCCGACAAGGAAAGCTGGCTGGCCTTCCTCGACATCCTCAAGAAGAGCCGGTCACGCCAGCCGATCAACGGCGTGCTGGTCGCCATCAGCATCGAGGACGTGCTGACGCTGCCGAAGCAGGAGCTCGCGCTTCACGCCGATGCCATCAGAATGCGCCTGCTCGAGCTGCATCAGAAGCTCAAGGTCAGCTTCCCCGTCTACGCGCTATTTACCAAGACCGATCTCGTTGCCGGCTTCACCGAATATTTCGCCTATGTCGGCGAGGCCGGCCGTCGCCAGGTCTGGGGTGCGACATTCCAAACCGCTGACAAGACCCAGAATCTGGTCGGACAGATACCGGTCGAGTTCGACCGTCTGCTGGAGCGCCTGAGCGAAGAGACACTCGACCGCCTGCAGGACGAGCCGACGCCGCAGCACCGCGTGCAACTGTTCGGCTTCCCGGCACAGATGGCGCGGCTCAAGCCCCAGATCCACGACTTCCTCAACCAGATCTTCGAGCCAACGCGCTACCACGTGAACGCGAACCTGCGCGGATTCTACTTCACCTCGGGTACGCAGCAAGGGACTCCCATCGACCAACTGATCGGGTCGCTGGCGCGTACGTTCGGCGCGGAGGAGGTCGGTTCCGGATCCTATTCAGGGACGGGCAAGAGCTT
Source organism: Bradyrhizobium sp. CIR18 (assembly GCF_014198295.1). Classification (NCBI taxonomy): domain Bacteria; kingdom Pseudomonadati; phylum Pseudomonadota; class Alphaproteobacteria; order Hyphomicrobiales; family Nitrobacteraceae; genus Bradyrhizobium; species Bradyrhizobium sp. CIR18. Next base: position 72,241 of record NZ_JACIHF010000016.1, read on the forward strand.
TTTCCTCGCCGATCTCATTTCCAAGGTCATCATCGGAGAGGCCGACTGGGTCTCGACCGACCGTGCGGCGGTGCGCCGCGCACTGATTCTGAAAACGGCAGCGTTGTCCTTGATCGGTCTGGTCTCGATCGGGCTGATCGCAGGATGGCTGACCAGCTACAAGCGCAATTCCGACTTGATCGCGCAGAGTGTGCAGGCGGACAACGAATATGCATCCGCCGGAGCGCCTCTCATCAAGCAGACGCTGATCGACGATCATGAGCTCGACAAGGTGTTGCCACTGCTCTATCGGCTGCGCAACGCCCCGGCGGGCTACGGATCGCGCAACGAATCGGTGCCCCTGTCGGCCCGTTACGGGCTCAGCCAGCACGCCCGGCTGATGTCGCCCTCCAAGGCGGCCTATCATGCGGCGCTCGAGCGCATGTTCAGGCCACGCCTGCTGTATCGTTTGGAGGAGCAGCTCAACGCGCGGGTCAACGAATCCGCGTTCGTCTACGAGGCGCTGAAGGTCTATCTGATGCTCGGCGGCCTGCAGTCGCCGGACCGCGAGCTGATCCGCTCCTGGATGCAGCGCGACTGGCAGGACAACCTCTATCCCGGCGCAACCAACGCAGAAGGACGGCGCCTGCTCGATGAGAACCTCACGGCGATGTTCGACCTCGAGACGGAGCAGCCCCCGCTTGTCGAGCTGGACGGCCGGCTGATCAAGCAGGCGCAGAATTCGCTAGCGCGCCTGAGCGTGTCGCAGCGCGCCTACGAATTCCTGAAATCCGAGGCTCGCTCATCGACTGCAGGCGACTGGATCGCCGCCCGCCGCGGCGGTCCTGACATGGCGGTCGTGTTCGAAACCACGACGGGGCAGCCTCTGGACGCTGTGCGGGTGCCCCAGTTCTTCACCTATAACGGCTTCCAGCAGAACTTCGTCGCCCGGCTGCCAGGTTTGTCGGAGCGCATGAAGAAGGAACGCTGGGTTCTGGGCGATGCCGGCCAGCAGTCGGCCATCGACCAGCAGTACGACAACCTCGCCGGCGACCTCTTGAACATCTATTCCAACGAGTTTGTCACGACTTGGCGAACCGCGCTGGGCAGCTTGCGTCTGAAGAAACTGCTCGCCGACAAGCCGAAATACGAGGTGCTAAGGGCGGTTTCCGCGCCGACCTCACCGATGCGGCAAATCCTGGAATCGGTGCGTGACGAGACGATGCTGACTAAGGAACGGCCGAAGCCGGCGAACGCTGCGACGAACCCGGCCACGCCTGCTGTGGCCGCGCCGCCACTGTTCACCAACGCCCAGGATGGACCACCCGGGACGACGATCGAAGCGCAGTTCAAACCATATCATGCGGTGCTGGAAGGCGACAGCACCCGCCGGCCGATCGACTCGACCATCGCCAACCTGAACGATATCGCACAGAATCTGACGCTGATCATCGAGAACCCGCAACTGACCGCGCAGGCGACCGCTTCGCTTCAGAGCCAGGTTGCGGCCCTGCGCAACAATGCCTCGCGCATGCCGCCGCCGTTCTCCGACATGCTGCGCGCGACCGCCGCGGAGTTCGAGGGCAGCATTGCCGCCTCGACTGCCGGACAGATCCTGCAGGCGCTGCGCGATCAGGTCACGCCAGTTTGCCAGCAGACGGTGACCAACCGGTATCCGTTCGTCCGCGGCAGCAATCAGGAGGTGCCACTCGCCGACTTCGCCAAGCTTTTCAGTCCGAACGGCGTCATGGACAAATTCTTCACCCAATTCCTGGCGTCTTACGCCGACACTTCGCGATCAGATTGGACGTGGCGGAAGGAGAGTCCCGTCGGCCGATCGTTCTCGCCCGACACGCTGAAGCAGTTCCAGAATGCGGCCTATGTCCGCGACGCCTTCTTCCAGACCGGCGGTGGCGTGCCCGCGGTGTCGTTCGCGATCCGGCCGCCCGGGGCATCCGGACCGGGCGTGACGGTCAAGACCGAGATTGGCGGCACGACGATCACCAGCCCGGTCACGCCGGGCCCGCCCACGGCTTCGTCCATGTTCGGCGGGCCGCAACCTCCGCCACCGCCGCCGCAGCCTCAGAGCAACGCACCGACCACCGTCCTCTGGCCGGGTCCGTCGCCGCGGACGGCAATTTCGGTCAGCAACGATTTCGGGCCGCCATCCGTGCTCGAGCGCATCGGTCCCTGGTCGTTGTTCCGGATGCTGGAGGCTGGATCCTTGGTGGTGAAAGCGGAAACCGCCAGCGCGACTTTCATCGTCGCGGGGCGCGAGCTCAACTATCAGATTTCGACCGGGTCGTTGCGCAATCCCCTCAACCTGTCGGTGCTCCGCGAGTTTCGTTGCCCGACCGGAATATGACCATGCGTTGTGGGCTATTCGGCAAGATCGGCGCAAAGCGTGATTTCATCGCGATCGCCACCCCGCGCAGCTTCCTGGAAGCCTGGGAGCCATGGGTGCAGTCTGCGCTGTCGGCCAGTCGTCATCAGCTTGGCTCGGGCTGGCAGCAGGCGTTCCTGACCGCACCGGTCTGGCGATTCTGGCTTGGCGCCGCCATCTGCGGCACGACGGTGGCGGGGGCAGTGATGCCTTCGCTCGACGGGGTGGGGCGGTATTATCCATTGACGCTGCATGCGGTGTCGGACGAAAGCGCCTTACTGCCGCCGCCGAGCGTCGATCCTCAGGATGAATGGTACGGGCAGGCGGAGGCGTTCCTGCTTTCGACCCTGGATCAAACTTCAACCTTTGAGCAGATATCGGATGCCCTGGATCGTCTCGCGGTGCCGCGACCGCAGGCGCCGATCGCCGAAGCCTCGCAAATGATCGCACTGGGCGCAACAACCGTCGGAGCGGTTTCCGCGGATGACGCATTCACCAAGTCCTTTGCCGCGCTTTCCGCTGCCAGTCCGCAGATCTATGCTGCGGCAAGTTTCTGGTGGACCGCGGGTGGCGAAGGCTTTCCATCAATGGCGCTCGCTTGCCGCGGATTGCCTGATCCATTTCATTATTCCACACTGCTGACCGGCGATCTCGGCCGTACAGCATCCGGGACGGGGTGACGGGCGATGATGCATGTCCCTTCCTTGTTCGATGTCGGTAGCGTCACTCATGCCGGACGGGTGCGGACGCGAAACGAAGATTCGTGCCTGGTCCGGACCGATGTCGGCCTGTGGGCCGTCGCCGACGGTATGGGCGGTCACGAAGCCGGCGATCTCGCCAGCCGCATCGTCGTGCAGTCGCTTAACACGATCGGCTTGCCGGACTCGGCCGCCGACTTGTTGGCGCAGTGCGAGGAGCGGCTGTTCCACGCGAACCGGCAGATCCTGTCGCTCAGCAAGGAGCGGCAGGGCGCCACCGTCGGCACCACGGCGGCGGTTCTGCTCGTGCGCGACGGCTATTATGCCTGCATATGGGCGGGCGACAGCCGGGTCTACCTGGTCAACCGGGGCAGCATCAATCAGGTATCGCATGATCACAGCGAGCTGGAGGAACTGATTGCCGGCGGCGCGGTGTCGCGCGAAGACGTCAAGGACTGGCCGACCAATGCCATTACCCGGGCTGTTGGCGTCGCCGACGATCCGGAGTTCGAGGTCGTGACAGGTCCGGCCGAGCCGGAAGACGTCTTCGTGATCTGCAGCGACGGCTTGACCAAGCATGTGCAGGACGACGAGATCCTGCAGCACGCGACCACGCGGCACTCCCAGGCGGCTTGCGATGACATGCTCGCTTTGGCTCTTGATCGGGGAGGACTCGACAACGTGACGATCGTGGTTGTGCGGCTGCTGGTGCCGCGATCCTCAGAACCGACAAGATCGCCGCTGGATCGGGAGCCGCAACCATGACCGTCAACGATCCATTCCCGTCGGGCTACTGCGGTGTGCTGCCCGGCACCCGCCTCAACGGCATATACGAGATCGAAGCGGTGATCGGCGCGGGCGGCATGGGTGAGGTCTACAAGTGCCGTGAAATCCAGACCGGATCGCCGGTTGCGGTGAAAATGCTGCTGCCCGACATGGTCGACAACGAGGCCGCGCTCGCGCTGTTCCGGCGGGAGGCAGCGGCGCTTCACAATCTCCCGCACGACGCGATCGTTCGCTACTTCCTGTTCACCGTGGAGCCCGTGCTGCAGCGACCGTATCTCGCGATGGAGTTCGTGAACGGCCGTTCGCTCTCGAACATGCTCGACGAAGGGCCATTGACTTTCGAGGCGCTGGTCAGGCTGATGCAGCGCGTTGCATCGGGGCTGGAGGCCGCCCACGAGCACGGCATCATCCATCGCGACGTTTCCCCGGACAACATCATCGTGCCGCTCGACGATGTGAGACGCGCCAAGATCATCGATTTCGGTATCGCCCGATCGACCCAGATGGGCGACAAGACCATCATCGGCTCGGGCTTCGCCGGCAAGGACAACTACGCGTCTCCGGAACAGGTCGGCCTGTACGGCAACGAGATCACGGCGAAGTCCGACGTCTACAGCTTCGGCCTCGTGCTGTTCCATGCGCTGACCGGACAGAAGCTCGACATGGGCGGAAGCCAGTTTCAACTGGTGGAGAAGCGCCGACGTGTGCCCGATCTCGGTGCGATAGACATGCGCATCAGGCCTTTGCTGGAGCGGATGCTGCAGCCCGATCCGGCGTTGCGTGCGACCATGGCGGAGGTCGCCAAATGGACGCCGACAGGTCCGCCTCAGACATCCACCGCGTCGCTGTCCGGCTTCGATCCGCTGGCGCCGCCGGAAAGCGCGGCGCCGGCCTGGCAGGACAGGGCGCCCTCAACCGCGCAGAAGAGGCCGCGCAGTCTCTGGCTCTATGCTAGCGCAGCCGCGGTGCTGCTCATGTTGGGCGGGGGTGGATATGCCTTCTATAAGCTGGTCTGGTCGGCGCCTGGCGTGGCGGGCTTGCCGCCGCCTCCGAAACTCGCGGGGACAATGTCGCCGCCGAAAGTCGAGCCCTCCGCACCACAGCCCGGCGGTCGGGAGCCGGTGAAGTTGTCACCACCGCCGGCGGTAACGCCCACTCCGCCAGCCGAGGGGCAGGGACGAGCCGAGCGCATCCGCAAATATGTAACTCAATATTCCGGCGGCGATTGCTTCTTCATTTTGCCGGTTGCGGTCAGTCAAACCGCCGCCGTGATCGAGGGCTTCGGCGCCTCGACGGCCCCGTTCGATACGTTCGACAAGGCATTTCGGCGGGACCAGGGATTTGAGGCTTCGGTCGGCGTCAGGCAGGTGACCCAGGCCCAGTGCCCGGCCGTCAAGTTCTTGAGCCAGGTGGGAAGCGATCAGGTGCGAGTACCGCGCGTCACCCTGTCAGCGACGGAACTGAAGGCTGGCGAAACTCTCAACGGTACCATCGAAAACTTCGCCAATCGTGTGGTGGAATTGCTCGTGGTATCGGATGGCGGTGAGGTGCAAAGCCTGTCTTACCTTCTGAAGCCGGGTATTGACTCGCTGTCGTTTTCGCTCCCGGTCCCGCGCGCGAGCGGTCCGCAACTGATCTTGGCCGTAGCGACTCCGCAGGTTCTGGACTCGTTGCGCCAGCCGCGACCGACGGCTGCCGACACGTTCTTCCTGCAGGCGCTGAGTGACGCCCAGCGCAACCACGTGACGATCACCGCAGCCGCCCGCTACGTGATGCTTACGAACTGATCGGCGCTCAGAATTTTCCAATCACCAGGATCTTCAGGTCGGTATCCGGCTTGAAATCGCTTGCCGTATATTCAGGCGTGATTCCGGTCGGGGACGCCTTGAGCCGGCCCTGGCAGAAGCTGACCATGCGGTCGCTGCCACCTGGGTCGATGGTCAGCTTGAACGCCCGGATCGGCCCGGCCCAATTCGCGCCGGTCTTGAGCACGTATGAAATGCGCCGCTCCTGCAGCTTAGCGGTGTTGGCCGTGCCGTCGCCGGCGCGCCTGTCAAGCTCGGCAAGGAACCCGTCCGTGACGCAATAATCCTTCCGGTAACGCGCGACTTCCGGGCCGAGTGCGTTGCTGCGGCGCAGGCCCAGGCGCAGTATGGTGTCAGCACTGGAGCCGACGCTCGGCCGATACTGGTGTTCGACGACAACGGTGCGCGAGGGCGGAAACACCTGCTGCCGCACGGCAGACGTCCTGGTGACCCAGCTTGGAGCATATTGCTGACGGCCGTTGTCGCTCATTCCGGCAGGCATCAATAGTCCCTCGTCCACAAGTCGGGTTCGGATTGCTGCCGGGAGGTCGGTCACGCGGATCTCGCGGCTGCCAATGGGCAACAGCGGCAGCTTGAGCTGGCGGAGCAGTGCGCTGACATCCTTGTCGCCAATCATGGCGCGCTGATCAATCGTCAGCGGCGCTGGGCTGCCGTCGATCCTGGTCTCGAAGTCGACGAAGTTCACCGGGTCGTTCGACGGCAGCGCAATGTTATCGGCCTCCGACAGGTCGATGTCGGGCAGCGGAAAGGCCACAGTTAGCGTAACCGGCTTGTTGGTGACGTTGGCGAACTGATAGCGAACGATGATCCTGTCGAGTGCGATACGCAGGTCCTCGCTCTCCATGGCCACATCGCGGGTGCGAACCAACTGGAGCCCTCCGATCGACAATTCGGCGGCCGAGTCGTTGGCCTGTGCCGGCCAGTTGGTCGCAACCAACAGCGCGACCATCAAGGCTCGGACCCGCAACGACGCGCGGGGCAGCGGTCCATTCAGCATGCTCGTCTCCATACGGCGTCGCAACATGTGCCGGTCCGCCCGGCAATGAATCAGTCGAGGGCCCGGTAAAGATCGCCCCATTCGGGCTTCCAGACGCCGTCCGGATCGCACACCACGATCGCGAGCTTCACGTCATTGGCCAGCCGGATCGCGCCGCGAAAGGCGTCCTGGGCCGGCAATGGGGCGCTGACTTGGTCATTGGACAGCCGCCCGCCGCTGCTGGCAGCCGGCATCACAACCGATCCGGTGGCGCCGTCAATGTCGCGTTTCAGGACCAGCGTAATGGCGTCGGGCTGGATCTCGTTGACCTGCTCAAATCTATTTTTGGCCATGGTTTTTGCACCGCAAGCTGAAGACAATGGACTATCACCGTCCGGTGATAGAATTGAACGCGATTGAGATTGCTCACCACTAATTGACGCGCCGCATCAACGGCATCTCGGATTAGTCGATCTGGCGCGACAATCGGTTCGGGCACATCGAGGCGAACATGTTTCGTCCAACGAGTTGGATCTGGGTCTTCATCGCCGGTGCGAGCATTTTCGCCACCGGGACGCACGCCGAGGACACCGTCGTGCGGAGCTTTTCGGGCGGCTCGGCTGCCTCCATGGTCGGCATCGTCCCGGCCGGAGAGGACGTGGAACTGGCAGGCCCGCAGGCGCTCAGTGCCGACGGGCGGGGCAACCTGTTCGTGCTCGATCAGGTCAACGGACGCATTCTCCAGTTCGACCCCAAGCAACCGAATTCCGATCCTGACGTCCTCAAGATGCCGAGGGATGTCCAGCCGACCGATCTCGTCGTTCATAACGGCGACATCATGGTTTGGGACGGCGGCGTCCGCACGTTGAAGGCGGCGCCAGACCAGTCCACGCGCGGGCTCGGTGGCGACGAAATCCAACTTGAGGAAGTCTCGAGCCGCGGCACGGACGACCAGGTCGCCATCTCCGCCTTCGCCCAGATGGGATCGCAGCCACCCGGCAGCGCGACCGCGCTGCTCGACCAGAACACCCGCGCGGCCGTCATCAAAACGGGCCGGCAGCCCGACCGGCAGTACGTCGCCTCCCGCAGCAAGGGCTCGGTCATCGCCGATATCATCCCGGACAGGGGCAATTCCAGCGTGCGGATCGAGATCCAGACCATGGTTACCAACGAGAGCATTGGCGCACTCGGCCTGCGCGTGCGTGACCAGCTCGGTACGGTCGAGTTCCTCGAGATCGACAATAGCGATCGCTTCTATGTGTTGGCCGAAGACATTCCGCCGTCGGGAAAGGACGCATCCACTTTCGTCGTGCGCTATGCCGCCAACGGCCGGCTCGAGGGAATCTACGAGTTGCCTCTCGAGAACACCCCGCTGACGAGGCGGTTCGTCACGGTCTCGGGTGACGGCGACGTCTATTTCCTGCGAACCAAGCCAAACGGTGTCGATGTGGTTGGCGTCGGCTTCCGCCCCCTGCGCAACCCGTCGTTGATCGACGCACGGCCGTCGCGGACGGCAACCGCGCAGCCGTACAACAATAGCAAGTTCAATGCGACAGCGGCGGTACGGCCGTCAAATCGCCAGCAGGCGATCGAGACCGCGTTTGCGTTCGAGGGTGTGCAGTGGAAGCTAACGCAGGCGAACTATGGCAACGATCCGGACAGCCAGTGCAGCGGATTCAATCGCATTCGTCGCCCATGGTACCTTCAGGGCAAGGTAAACCAGGAGGTGCGCGGCGTACCTTATTGCTGGGGCTGTCACGGCTCGCTCGCAAACTTCCGGCAGCGCATCGAGAGCGGCACGTTGGCCGGGAATGTCTGCACCCGCAACGCGCCGCGGCCGGATGTGGCGGGCGTCGACTGCTCGGCGTTCGTCAGCGCCACGTGGGGACTCTCGGTCCACTACACGACCGCCGCCATTCCCGCGATCGCTGCGCCCGTGACGAACCCCTGGGCGTTGAAGCCCGGCGATGCACTCAACAAGCCCGGCTCCCATGTGATGTTGTTCCTGCGGTTCACGCCGGATCGCAAGGCGGAGGTGATGGAATCCTCGACCGGCGGCTGCAACGGACGCGTTTGCCGCAATATCTATCCGTTGGCGAGCCTGCTTGCGCGCGGCTACAATCCGGTTCGCTTTCGTGCCTTCGCCGATGACCAGACAACGGTTTCGGCTGACGCCTACCAGGACTCCGATGCGCCGACGAGCCGCAAATCGGCCGCTGCGAAAACCGCGACCAAGAGGCGATGAACCATGTGTGTCACTGGCGCTACAGATGGGTAGGGAATGCTGTTCGCAGGCTGGATCGGGGACGTTCGGACGAGGATGTCGCCGCCACGTCCGGCCGGCGCGGTTCGGGAACCGGCTTGCATGACATCGAGGTGGATCACGATGCGAAGGCCCAGAGGATTTGAGTACTGGATCTGCTGCGCTGCCGCCATCGCGCTTGCTGCGGTGATCGGTCTGCCGCTGCAGCGCGCCCAGGCAGCGGAAGCACTGTCGATCAGCAATCCGGATGGGGCGGCCGTGCGCGCGCTCGTGATCGGAATCGACGATTACCAGCACGTCCGCAAGCTGAAGGGCGCAGTCGCTGACGCTGGAGATCTCGTGTCCAGCCTGAAGAGGATGGGAGTTAGCGATGTCGTCGAGTTGACTAATGCCCAAGCGAACAGGGCGAGCGTCTTTCGTGAAATCAGTGCATTGGTGACGCGCACAAAGAACAACGACCTCGTCTTCCTGTCGATCGCCGGCCACGGCACGCAGGAGCCTGAGCGCGTCAAGGGCTCGGAGCCCGATGGGATGGAGAACGTGTTCCTGCTGCCCGGCTTCGAAACCACGCCAAAGGGGTCCGTCGAGCGCATTCTGGGGAGCGAGTTCAACCATTTCATCCGGCAGTTCGAGCTGCGCGGCGCGAAGGTGATCTTCGTTGCGGATACCTGCCATGGCGGCGGAATGGTGCGCGATATCGACCCGCGGGCTGCGGAGATGAGCTTCCGGCAGGTGCCGCGCTACACGTTGCTTGTCGATGAATTGAAGCCGTTATCGGACAGCAACGATCCGAAGTCCGAGCTCGATCTGGACCACACGGCGTTCCTCGCCGCTGTTGATCGCTACACCAAGGCGCCCGAAGTACGGATTCCCGGGATCGATGGGCTGCGCGGGGCTCTCAGCTACGCGGTGGCGCGGGCGGTGGAGGGCGGCGCGGACATCAATCGCGATGGCAAGGTGACGCTAAAGGAACTCTTTGCCAATGTCCGGCAGGTGGTCTATCAGCTCTCGGACCAGCGCCAGAACATCGTGACCATATCGTCACCGGCGCAGGCGCCGGAGACCGCCGTCGCCTTCGAGCTGACGCGAGGCGTGGTGCTGATTCAGGGGCCGGCCGCGAGGACGGCCTCCAGTCAGGCTGCTGATGGACAGGCGGCTGCCCCGCCGGCTGCGACGAAGGCGCCGGCGCTGCCGACGCTGACCGCTGCACCCAATACGGTTGCACCCCTCGCCGCTCCGACTGCTGCAGCCCCGACCGTCGCTGCACCGGCGCCCCTCCGTCTCACGGCACCGATCCGTCTGGCGGCGCTCGACGGCAAGATGAACTATTTCGCCGGCGTGACGCCGAAGGACGCCACCGTGCAGGCCGTTCAGCCGACGGACAATCCCGACCTGATCTGGGACCCCGTCTCTCATGACGTGATCGCCTGGGGCGATGTCGTCGCCTTTGGGATGGACGTAGCCAATTTGCCGACGGTCGTGGATCGCACCGCGGCAATGCGCGAGCTCAAGCGAATGGCGACCCGATCGCCGCAGATCATGCGTATTTGGCCGGATGATCGACAGCAGCGCGCTGGTCAGACCATCGAAGTCGAACTGTCCGACGTCGCTTCAAGGGCATTGCTGCTGTTCAATGTATCCGGCGACGGTACCATCCAGATGTTGTACCCGGTGGGTAAAGACGCGGCAGTGGCCAAATCGTCGAACTTGCGGCTGCCACTCCGGGTGGGTGAGCCGTTCGGTGCCGAGCAGATCGTTGCTGTAACCTCGCAGCGGCGCATGGTCGATCTCGAGACCGTCCTGATTCAGCTCAATCGGCGACGCGCCTCAGGGCAGTTGATCAAGAACCTCGAGCGCTACCTGCCTGCGGACGCGCGGATCGCCTCGATCGGCTTTTTCAGCGCTCCCTGACACTTGTTTGGGGGAGCCATGTGGCGATCGGAGCTGATCCGCCGTAAACGAGTATGCTTCGCGTTCGCCCTGCTGCTGGCGGGAAGCGGGGCCGCGCCCGCGGCGCCGCTGTGGCCGGAATCTCTACATGCGAGCCTGGCGAGCGCACCATGGTTTTGGCACATCCAGGCGACGCGCGGACAGTCCAGCGCCGCACAGAGCAATGCTGCAAGTGTGTCCCTTGAGATCCTGCCCAGCCTGACCGTCAACGTTGGAGGCAAGGTGTCATTCGGCGTGACTGCGAAGAAGGCAGGCTATCTCATTCTGGTGGATGTCGATGCGGACGGACGGATGTCCCAGATCTTTCCGACTCCCGAATTGTTGGAACAGTCGGACGGCCGCGACATCAATCTCGTCAAGCCAGGCGTGCAATTTGTTGTGCCGACCCCGTCAGGGCGGCAACGTGGCTTTGAATATGTCGTCGCGCCGCCGACCGGCTCGGCCCTCATGGTTGCGATCCTGAGTGAACGGCGCGTGCAATTACTCGATTTGCCGGATCTCCCGCGCAAACTACAGAATCAAGCCGATACGTTGAGCTACCTGTCGGCGTGGACCAGGGAGCTGCGTGTCCCGGACGGCGGCAGCGGAAAACTGGTGCCGAGCAATTGGTCGTTCGACGTCAAATCCTATTCCATCAAGTGAGCCGCGGCTGTGGTCTGTCTCAGAATTTGAACCCGAGCGTGAGCGTGCCGGCTGCTTCCATCTTGCCGTCGGCCGAGCAGCTCCCGTTGAGCGCAATCTTGACACGTCCGAACTTCGCGATGTCGACGCTGACTCCAACGCGGGAAAAGTCGTTTGGCGAGCTCGGGATGGTGAAATTGACGTTGTCGAGCGCCCAGAAGGGCAGTTTGCCCTGCAGGTTGGTCTTCCAGAGCAACTCGACGAAGATGTGCCGCAGCGCGTCAGGGTCGACGATGATGGTGCCTTTGCTGTCCGTGACTACGAAGCCCATCTCGTCGATATGGACGTTGCAGATCCGGTTCGACACGGCACAGTGCACCGAGGTGAGATCCGGCAGGTTCTGTGAATCGCCGAACCGCCCGGAAGTCTTGGGATCCATCGCTGGTCCGGTACGCGGATCTGGTGTTGCGACCGGTCTTTCCTCGGGAAATGTCTGCCAGATTTGCCGAAAACCGATGCCGTCGGTGGCCAGGAATGAGGCCATGCCGAAGAAATGACCGCGGCCGGATCTCTCTCCGCGAAAAAAGACATTGTTGCCGGCGGGATATTTCAGGTTCGTTAGCGCATCGAGAAGACGGTTGTGATCCTTGGCGACGAAATTGATGCCATCGAGCACGAGCCGCCCCGCCTCCAGGTGCGAGCCGATGTGATCGTCGAGATCGATGCCTAGACCCTCCACCCGCCGGTGGATCTTCCTGAATACGTCGGTATCTCTCGCGGTGACCACCCGGGCCCGTCGCAGGGCGTCGAGACGTCGCTCCTCGTCTTTCTCCAGGATGTAAATCCGACAGAGCCCGGGCCGGTCGATCGCAATGTCGAGATGCACGTGCGGAGCCTTGCCCGTCTGCGTGAAGCCGACGCTCTTGACGCCGGCCTGCAGCCACGGATCGTAGCCCGGCATGTTGATCTGGTCGGAGCCTAGCCGCGGTGCCTTGCCGGCGGCATCGAGCAGTTGCCGCCAGTTGTCGCACATGAAATCGAAGCCAAGCGGATTCCAGTACGGCACGAGGTCGCGGATCTTGTAGAATCCGTAAAGCTGAATGCCGGCTTCGCGCAGCTTCAGCGCGACCTTGTTCACGTCCGCCCGCATCGCGGCGCGGTCCTGAGCCGAGTTGCCGGCTCTCGGCGCGGTGTTCGGATCGAAAGGTGGTTCCGTCATGTCCTGTATCTCCTCGCATCATCACAGCCAAGGTTAAGCAGCGAGCCGGTGACTGGCGAATTCGTGCCCGCCGAAGGGGCCTTTGCGACGCTACAGCCTACTCAGGCGGCTGTAGAAACCGCCGCGGGCAATCATGTAGTGAATGTCCTTCGGAAAGGGGAAAGCGCCGCGAACGTTGGCAATCGCCTGTTTGAGGAATTCTCCATTGCGCGACGCCGGCTTGTGGCCCAGTGGAGGTTTGTCGACGACCTGAGGGATCATGAAGCGGTCGACGAAGGCCGGATCCAGATCATTGACCCTGACCATCTGCCCAAAGGCCGGAAATGAATCATAGTGACCCACGCTCACAGTGAGGTTTTTGAGAGCAGGGCGCTGTGACGTAGGGCGATTGCCGTCGAGCGTTGCGAGTCCGCGTCCGACCAGGTCCAGCTTCACCGATTGCGAAAGGGTGGTCGGGCCATAGACAATTTCGAGCACGCAGGTGCTCTGGCCCGACAGCCATTGGTACCAGAACGTGGCGTCATCCGGTTGCGCTTTGGCGCCGTAGAGGCAATCAAATCCCCAGCAGGCCGACAGGTTCGGCTGATACTTTCCCAGGCTTCCGACCAGGTTGCGCATGCCGCTCCCGCCGCCGGAATGGCAGGCGATGATGAGCTTGCCGATCTGGAGCTGGGGTATGCTCCGGGTGCCGTTGACGGTGCTGGCGACAGGCGCCACGAACTTGGCAAGAGCCCCGAGGATCTCGTCCAGATAGCGTTCGCCCCATTTGGCAGAAGCCAGATCCTTCACGCTGTAGTTCCCGGCAAAGGTGTCACCGACGGCATATTCGTAGCCCAGGAATGGCGCGATAAGCACGACATCCTTCCCCGAATCCCGGACCTGTTCGCGCAGACGCGCAGGATCGTTCCGGAACAGGTATTCATGATCCCTGACATAGAAACCGTGTAGCCAGATTACGACATCGAACTTGGTGGCGGCGGTTGCGTGCTTCAGTGGAAGATAGACCGCCGTCGGCCTCATGCCGGGCGCCTGCCGTTTCGTGAAGAGCGTCACACCTGGAAAGGTGCCGAGATCTTTCTGCTCCAGCTCGCAGGTTGTCACTCAGGTCACTCCTTCGGACACCTCTTTTGCTTGGCGCTAGTTGCAGACCTCGACATTTCCGGTGTTGCCGCCGGGACCTCCACCGCCCCGGTATTCGAGGCGGCAGCCACGATTGACCTGACGGCAAAGATGCTGATCACAATAGATGCCACTGCTGCCCTTGGCAGTCGCCTGTCGCCGTGGCGCGGGGGCCTCCGCAGCCGGTGTGAACCTCTCGCGGGCCGGGCGATCCGCGCGGGCTGGGCGCTCGCCTGTATTGCGGTTTGCAACAGGCTTCCTGCCGCGCCGCTTCTCGCATTCATTGTCGTCATTGAGGAACGAGCCCTCGGCGCAGGTGATCCTGCTGCACTGGTCGCCATTAGCCTTGTAGCCGCGTTCACAGATCAGCGGACAGACCCGCGACGATTTGAGCTTGATTGCGTCAAGTGCATCGAGACTCGCAAGCTTCGCGTCGAACTTGGTTCCCGCGTGACGGTTGAAGAGCGAGAGTGAGCGCTGCGAAGCGGCATTCCATTCGCCATCGACGGCACTGGTGAAGCATCCGACGCGGCTCAATTCGCTCTGTACCGACCTGGCGAGATCGGCCTGAGGGATATCGGCCCTGGCCGGATCGGCCTGCTGCGGCCCGGCGCTCAGAGCGGCGACCTTCGTGTCTGTGTCACTCTGAGCGGCCACAGCGGCTGGAGGCGGAGTCACCGTGGTGGAATTCTCGATGGCGGCCTTGTTCCGAGTGAGCGCGGTGCTGATCGATCCCTCGGACGTGGTTCGCTTCCGCTCGGCATCGGCCGCTTGCTCTTGCGCCGCGAGTTTTGTTCGTTCGGCCGCAATGCGGGCGTCCTCCGCAGCCTTCAGATCAGCGGCCGCCTTTTCCTGCTGTGCGCGCAGGGCGCCTTCGGAGGCAAGCCGGGCCTGCTGCTGTTGGGCTTGGCGCGCCTTTTCGGTCGCCGCAACCCGTGCCTCCTCCGCCTCGATCTGGTTGAGCTGAAGTTTGGCGAGACTTGCGTAATATCCGTCTGGATGCTGGGTCAGGAATACGCCGAGAGCGGCCTTATTGTTGAGCTGCAGCGCCAGTTCGTAGTCACGGCGAACCTCCGACTGGGGGTTGGCCGCCGCGGGCGTGGGCTCCACGGCCTTTGGAGCAGGCACGAGCGCAACGTCCTCCCCGCCCAACGATCCGTAGACGTAAGGCTCCTGCCGGTTGCCCGTGGCTTGCAAGACGTCGTCGCGGATGAACCCAAAGGCCCTGCGCAGGTCGAGGCCCGGCTTTGCGATATACTTGACCAGTGCGGCCGCGTACGGGCTGTTCTGGCTGTTGCCGTCGAGCGCCGTCAACCCTGCCTTCGCGGCGAAGGCGATCAACGTATTGGAGACCGTTGGCTCGACCCTGGCGAGCCCGCGGCTGATCGATCGCGAGGCGACCGTTCGCTTCATCGTGTCGGCAAAAGGATTGTTGCGGCACGCGTCGACGATCACGACCCGTAGCTGCCTTGCAGGCTCGATCGCCAGCAAGACACGGTCGAGCGAGAACGCCTCGTCGTAGATGTCCGTATCACGTTCAAGCCTGGCATCGGTTGGGATCAGATAGTTCGTGCCATCGATCTCGATCCCGTGGCCCGCGTAGTAGACGAGTGCGATGTCGGCGTCGCGCGCCTGATCTGCAAAGTCCCTCAGGGCTCGCTTCATGTCCATCGCTGCGAGGTTGAGCCTCGAGTCGACCACGTCAAACCCTGCGGCTCTCAACGTCCCAGCGATGGCGCCGGCGTCGTTGGCCGGGTTGGGAAGCAGGGGAGCGTTTTGATATGTGGCATTGCCAAGCACCAGCGCCACGCGCTTTGTCGCGGAAGCGGGCTGAGCAGTCAGGAACAGCGAGGCAGCAAGAAGAAGAGCGTACAGCTTGATCTGCGTGTAATTGCTCATGGCGCGACGTCCAACATCAGCCGAAGAATGGTAGCATCAAACAAGTTGGCATAGCCGCGCAGAATGCTGACTAAACTCATAGCTCCTGGCGACCGCCTGGTTCCGTGCAGGTAACAGTCTCGAGCCCGATCCATTACTGATGTTGGTCGCGTATTCCAGTGAACGCGTTCAAAGGCCTCGGACGATTGCTGGGGGCGGCGAGCTAGGCCCCGCCGGCGCTCTTCGCACTCCGGTTCTTTGATGTAAATTGTTGATATGTCTACTTTTACTAGTCTGTTCCATCGCTTGCCTGAAGCGCTGAAGGAGGCCGAAAGTCGGTTCGGATCGAAGTCCGCCGGTTGCAGATCGAGCGGATGTGAAGTGTGGTGTCAGGCGTGCGGATCGATCGCCTGGGCCGGTGCCTGGCCCCGGCCTATTGGCCAATTGCGGCACGTGGGGATCAGAAAAGGAGTTGTCGTGCGGTAGGCGGCATATTCGGGAAATGCCCGCCTCATGATCCGCTCTTCGTTGATCATCCGCCGGCATTGGATCATCACAATCACGATGGCGATGAGGACGGCAAGCGGTGAAAGGACCTGGAGTGTCACGCCGACGAGGGCAATCCCCTCGCAGAGATAGAGAGGATGCCGGACGATCCGATAAGGCCCTTCCGTCACAAGACGCCTGGCCTCCGCTTGAATGCTGAAGGATCTGCCGAGCCAGCGGAGCACCACGATGCAGAGCGAGGTACCCCCCAAGACCAACGTCGAGGACACAGCCGACCAGACGGGGCCGAGCTCTGCCTTCGGAAGAAATGCGAGGACGATGCTCAAAAAAGTACCCAGCAAGGCTGAGACCCGCGTCTGGATGCCCTGCGATTTCATGATCGGCGCCAGCCGGGTGATGGTTGTCAGCGCGACGAGGCCGAGGAACAGGATGTTGGCAATTCTGGCCGCAAGCGCAAGCCAGTCGCGGATATTGTCCGGCGGAAGCAGGTGAAGGACGCTGGCGGCGCCCAGAAGAGCAGACCCGCCATAGACGATCACGACAACTCCCCTGGCGGTCCAATCCAACAAGGCATTCCCCCGCGCTCGGCAATCTCTTTCCGGGCTGTTCCCGCCTGATCGAGCTTCGCGTCAGTCACGGGAGTGATCTCGCCTGTTCGAAACCTGCGTCATTAAACGGCAGGCTTGCGGTGAGGTCAATTGACCGACCAGCAAGCGGGTCACGCCATTCCTGTGGGTTCCACAACCGGATCATGAGATCGCATTGAACCGCTGCTGTCGTGACGACACAAATGATGGAAGAAGAACATTTAAAAGTAGTACTGCCATGCATTTGCACCGATCTGTGGCATTGCGCCGTACCCTGTTTCTTCTCGCTGCGCTGATTGTCTGTGAGCCGGCATGGGCTGCGAACCGTGTCGCGCTCGTCATCGGCAACTCGGCCTACAAGAACGCCGCAGCGCTTGCCAACCCAGCCAATGATGCTGCGATCGTTGAGGAGACGCTGAAGAGAGCGGGATTCAGCGTCGTCCAGACCCGCACGGATCTCCAGGCATTGGAGATGCGGCGTGTGCTGCGTGATTTTGCCGATGTGGCGCGCGACTCGGATGTCGCCGTCGTCTACTACGCGGGCCACGGGATCGAGCTCGAAGGTACGAACTACCTGATCCCCACGGATGCGGCGCTCGAGCGCGATACAGATGTGTACGACGAGGCCTTTTCGCTCGAGCGAGTGCTGCTGGCGATCGAGCCGGCACGGCAGCTGCGGCTCGTGATCCTCGATGCTTGCCGTAACAATCCTTTCGCCGACAGGATGAAGCGGACGGTCGGCTCGCGGGCTGTCAGCCGGGGCCTCGCCAGGATTGAGCCGGCGACCTCGAATACGCTGGTTGCTTTCGCTGCCAAGGCTGGCTCGACGGCGTCCGACGGTGGCAGCAAGAACAGTCCCTATGCCTCGGCACTGGTGAAATATATCGCTACTCCAGGCATGGACCTGCGCAGGGTGTTCGGCTTCGTCCGCGACGACGTCATGAAGGCGACCGGCAACAAGCAGGAGCCCTATGTGTACGGTACGCTTGGTGGCGATGATGTGCCGCTCGTGCCGGCACCGGCCAAGGAAGCGGCCGCCGCAGCGCCTCAACCGGCCCCGCCACCGCTGCCTGCAACTCCACCGGTCTCGGCGCGTGCCGAAATTCGGCACGATTACGAGCTCGCGCTGCAGATCGGCAACAAGGATGCGCTGAACTACTTCCTTGCCCAGTATCCGGAGGGCTACTACGCAAATCTGGCCAAGCTGCAGCTCGCCAAGATCGATGCGGAAGATAAGCGCGCCGCCGCAGCGGAAAAGGCGCGCCAGGCCGAGCAGGAGCAGGCGCGGCTCGTCAACCAGGGTGCCCAGCAGACACAACTGGCCAAAGCCGCCTCGGACTTGAAAGCAGCGCAGGACGCTCGTGCCGAGGCGGAGAAGGCCAGAGAAACCGCGCAACAATTGGCCGCGCAGGCCGAGCAGCGTCGCCGGGAAGCCGAAATAGCCGTCGCGAGAATTGGCGCTCAGGCTGGGTCCGACCCATCGCATGAGGCCCCCCCGAACTCGGATGCGAAAGTGGCCGCGCTGCCGGCTCCACAGACGTCCGCGCCGGCAGGGCCGTCCAAGGCCGAGCTTGCAAAATCGGTGCAAGCCGAGTTGCGCCGCGTCGGTTGCTTTAGCGGACCGGCCGATGGCGACTGGGATGCGGCCTCACGGCGTTCGCTCGAGTTGTACAACAAGAATGCCGGCACCACGTTCGATGCCAAGGCTGCGAGCACTGAGGCGCTCGACGCGATCAAGCTTAAATCGGCGCGTATTTGCCCGCCAATTTGCGGATCCGGCCAGAAACGCGATGGAGATCGGTGTGTCAAGATCACCTGCGCCGCGGGCTACATTCTGAATGACGACGAGGAGTGCGAGAAGCGCAAGGCCCGTCCGACACCATCCGCAAAGATCGAGCGCAGGAACAGGGACCGCGAAGAAGCTCCGGCACGGCCTGCAAGGCCGCCGAAGCCCGAGGCTAACGCGGGCGGAGGCGGCGGTGGTGGTGGCGGAATCGGCTTCATACCGTTCTTCCTGCCCTAAGAGTGCTCGGTAGCCCGGCGCATGTCCATTCCACTTAGACTTTATGTCACCCCATTCGCCAACAGGGGCGTCCTCGAGCCTGCGCAATGGGACTGCGACACAGCGAAGAAGGCGCTCGATGTCGTCAATACGATCTGGTCGAAGGCGAAGGTCGCCTTCGTGATCAGCGATTGCATAATGGAAAAACCGCTCGACATGGCGCCGAGCAGGCGCAGCAGCGATGAGGTCCTGCTGGGCGTTCTCACTTCCCGGCACGACGCGGACAATGCGGTCCACATTTTCCTGGTCAATTCGATTGCAAGTCTGAACGCCGGCGGAGGCTCATTCCCGAATGGCTCTCCCGAGCCCGCGAGCTTCGTCCAGTGGTATGGCAATGACCACGCCAATGGGCGCGCCTGGGCGCACGAACTCGGCCATCTGATGGAGCTCGATCACGTCGAGATCGACTATTCCAACGAAAAGCAGGCGGCGCAGCGCGTCAAGAACCTCATGGTGAAGGGATTGAGCGCGGGAAGCGACTTGACCAGCCAGCAGATCAGCACGGCCAAGGGCTCAAAGCTCGTCAAGAGATTTGGCGGTTAGGCCCCATCGGATTTGACCATCCTCGCTGCGAGCCATGATCTTCCCAAGGGCTCACGAATCGCTGATCCCTCGCAAGTGAATCTTCGACAACTAGGAGAAGGGCGCTTCCCCGCCCTTTACCCTCAGAGCCCCCGCCCTACGAATTCGCCGTAAGTGGCGCCGTTCTCCATTTTCATGTGAAGGCACCTTTCAAGACTTCAATCGTTCGTGCTCGATAAGCTCGAGCTTCGCATGCGTGGGGCCATCGATAAGGCCGAGATCGACGTGTTGGCTTATATGAGCTTCCCTGCGGCGCACCGCGCCAAGCTGCACTCCAATCCGCTCGAACGCGTCAACGGCGAGATCAAGCGGCGCACCGAAGTGGTCGGTATCTTCCCAAATGAGGATGCCATCACACGTCTGGTCGACGCTATCCTGCTCGAACAGAACGATGAATGGGCGGTCCAGTGCGGTCGCTACATGACACTGGAAACGATCGCCCCGTTGGAGCAATGATCCCGCCCTCAGCTTGCCGGCAATCGCCGGCTGACCGATTCGGCCCATGCCAGCGAATGCGGTGAATTCCGCTCAGCTCCACCACACTAGGGGACACGATCGAGGACGACATGAGCGGCCCGACCACTCACACCTTGATGTGTCTCGAATCCGGACGTCAGAGCCAAATTCAGCTGACACAGAGTGTTGATCGGTCGACCATGCCGCTCAGGGCAGGGCAGTAATTGACCTGCGAGAGCCAGGATCACGTGCACTGGCGGTCGTGCGCGGCTATTAGACGGCCAGATCTTGATCTGTTGCGAACCGCGCGCGCTTCTTGTTAGACTTCGAACCTATGGTAGTGGCACACCGCGATAAACCATGGGGTAGTGGCTGAGACTCTCTTGTTAAGAGGCCGCAACACCTTGATTTTCTCCGATGGCGGGCCAAGCCGGAGGTCTGCGGCCGGACGAAAATCGATCCAACATCGATAAGCTCTACCGTGCGACCCGCTGCGGTCACGAATTCGGACCCCAGCACGGCGAACGCGAACCAGGATGGTTCGGCGGACGTTTGACTGACGGCCTAGGCAGCGAGAGCGTTCTGCGAGCGCACGTCACCTCGGCAACTGCAGGCCACGGAGCAGGCCGACGGCATGCTGGTCGTCGGTTAGTCCCTCATGGTCTATTCGGAATTTCGGTTCGCCTAGGCCGCAACCTCGGTTCGGCATTCCGATCGCTGCCTCAATCTGCGCAGACGGATCTGTTGCCGCGCAAGGTGGAAGATCGGTGCGAAAAGGGGTCTCTCGTTCCTTCTTTGACCGGCCGTCAGCCGAACGAGAAACTGACTCGGTTCTCCCTTGAAATGACTCGATTCATATCTGCGGGCTCACCGCCGCCGAGATCGAGAACGGCATGCTGAGGAGCCAAAGCGCGGCGATTCCGCCGGTCAGCGCCAACGGCACGGTGCTGAAGACGAGGGCCGGGTCCCGCGCCGAGCGCCCCGAGCAGAAGCAGAAAGATTAGGCCAAAGACAGCGGGCACCACGAAGATCGGCCGCTGCCGCGCGACGGCGAAGTTTTCGAACTAGCTGCCCCAGGGCGCGCGGCCAAGCCTTACTTGCCGGCCACATTGCCGTAGTTGAGGTCCGCGCCTAGGACGCGGGCACCGCCAGCAGTGATCGTGCAGGGAACTCTTCAGCGGGAAATTCGATCGAGACGTAGTCGGTGGCGATGATCGGTCAGCAGGTGTGCGCCGCCCAGGACAGCGGTCAGCGTTCCTAGCCCGGTCCCGCCAGCAATCAGGAACATGATCAGCAATTGATATTTTACCGCGTCGGCCGGCTCGACGCCCGCGAGAATCTGGCCTGTCATCATCCCCGGCAGGAAAACAAGGCCGATCGCCGCCATCGCTCGGAATCGCGGTGTACCGGTTTCTGCACATTCTTCATCGGATCGATACCGTGCTTCTCCGTATTTCCATGTACTCGATGGCGCGGTGGAGTTGCAGGACACGGGCCAGTCGCTCTTACTGTTGGCTACCGAAGAAGCGAGAAGACCCAATGGGGCGGCCTCATTCTTACTTCGGCGATTGCAGTCCCGGCGAGGCCAGCCACCCTCTCAGGTGAGAAGCAGCAGCCTTAGCTCGTCGAGCTTGGCGAACAATTCGATCTCTGCCGGGCAGAATGCTTTGGGCGTCCTCCCGCAGATCCTGTGCCGCCTCCACGAGCAGCTCTTCCAAAGTGGTATTCTTGAAAGCTCAGCATTGTGTTGCTCCCTCGAATGCAAGCGGGAGCGCCATCATTCGGATATGGGATGCTGTGGAAGAAATCGGCCGGCGGCCGAGTCCGCTTTGGCTCGTTCAGTTGACCTCCAAACATCTATGTCGGACGTCAGCGGTGGGCCATTCGCGACATTCTAGCGGTGCGCCGACGAATTCCGGTCTACCCCAATAGGCAGACATAACGCATTCGTGAACCTCGCCACAGGGCGACAGCTGTCCTTGCGAATGAACGCAAGGGACGGCAGGGGCGACCAACCCTACAGCGGGAAGACTTGCCACAGCGCCTGCCTCCTGCTGCACGTCAGGACGTTCGAGGCAACATTCCCGTTCCGGGAGGCGCGATATGCTGCAGTTGAAAGACAAGGTCGGACGGTTCGCGACGACAGGGCGCAGTTGCCAGAACTGGAAAAAGGATCAGGAGCTGGTCATTTCGCTGCTCAACAAGATCGCCATTTCCGACGGCGGCGCCGAGAACACGCTTAAACCACAGATGGTCGTGACCGGTTATGCCAGCGACGGCCTTTACAACTCGATTCTGTACTTCCAAAAGAAGAACTTTCCCGGCACGCCTGACGGCTATGTTCGGCCTGCCGGCCCGACATTCAGTCGGCTCGTTGAACTGTCGACGATGGCGGCCGCCAAGCCCGCCCCGCCAAAGGGCCAATGGGACGCAATCGCGACTCCTTCCGTCGATGCTGCACTTCGCAAAGGCCTCATCGACGATTCAAAGCTGGACTACGCAGAGGTCGTTGATGTCATCCGGGCTACCGTCGCAGACGGCATGGTCACCGCATTCGAGCTGGACGACCTAACCACCATTGCGAACACCTCCAGAACGCTCTCCCCCACCTCGAAAAAGCTCATCACGCTCTTCGTCGGAGAAGAATACAAGGAGAAGCGCGGGATTGGACCGTACGACCTCAATTCCGACCAGAAAAA
The DNA here is from genome assembly GCF_014198295.1 of Bradyrhizobium sp. CIR18. Lineage (NCBI taxonomy): Bacteria > Pseudomonadati > Pseudomonadota > Alphaproteobacteria > Hyphomicrobiales > Nitrobacteraceae > Bradyrhizobium > Bradyrhizobium sp. CIR18. The sequence continues at coordinate 94,832 of NZ_JACIHF010000016.1, forward strand.
ACTAGCCGCGGAAATGGTCTGCGATTTCCTGAAAAACACGAGGACGACGTTCTTTCCGAAACTCGACCCACACCGCGTCGGCATAGGTATTCTCAGGCGCATTGCGAAGCCAAGCCTCATCAATCAAGATCAGGGAAGTCTGTGCGGGCCGTCCGCCCTGATGTTCGGCTACGCGTCCGACAAGCCAGGGTCTTACGCGCGGTTCGCCATCGATCTCTATCAGAAGGGGCAGGCGAACCTTGGCCGCCTGCTGATCAAGCTGGGAAAGGATGTGAGGAACTTCACGCCACCCTGGTCGCTCGACCACGTCGACTGGCTGACATGCGCCTCCATACGCGATTCGGAGAACTGGTTCCTCGATTTCGACGACACAGGCAAGATCAGCGATCTTGCGGGTGTCACCCTGCCCAGCGAAATGGAGCAATGGTTTCGCAAGGCAGGATACCGAGACGTGCGCGAGAATACCAACATTTCGCGATTCAACAAAGACATCGACGATGTAAGCGAAGCTAACCGGTTGCTCGACAGCGGATATCGCGTATGTCTTTTCATAAGCGCCAATATGATCGACTATGACGACCAGTCCGATAAAGGCTCCGCGTTTACGATGCACTGGGTCGTGCTGCGCGAGAAGATACAAGTGATGAACGGGTACGTGAAGGCGAAGGTCTTCTCATATGGCGATGGAGACTACGTGATACCGCATCCGCAGGAAAAAACCGGTGCCGTCAAGCCCCTCGCCGTTCGGGACTTTCTTATGAATTTTTATGGGTACGTTGCTGCCAAGGGGTGACCGGGGCCAGAAGCGCCGAAGGCATGACGATGCTGGTCACGCACGAGATGGCCTTCGCCGGTGTCTCGACCTGCGTCAGATTCATGAATGCGGCATCATGGCCGAGGATCGGCACGCCCGAGGAAACCATCCGCCAGCCGCGCAGCGAATGCGCTGGCTGTCATCTGCATGATCGGTCCGCTCCAACTTGCTTGCTTAAACCAAATTGGCCGCGCGTTGCACATTGGGCAGGACGCTCTCTCAGAACGGTAGAAGCCAATTGTGCGGGCACGAGTGACAAGCCGCACGACAGGCGGCGTCAGCCGCACGAATTGTGTCAGCAGCCGCGACCTATAGTGTGCGCCGCAGGATGGCTTACCCGTTTGCCCCAGCCCGCCGACAGCTACAGAACCTGGAACGATTTTTTTGAAACTTAGCAGATGCGGCCCGGATGTCTCTTGAAGGTCGAGAGCGTCGTCGTCTGCAATAGACGGTCGCCCGTCAACTTCCGCTATGCTTTGTTAGCGACCGAGATCGCCAGGGGCATTGCGGAATTTGGGCAAAGGCTTCGAACCTCCGGCCGACCTGCGCCCACCAACACATACCCACGGGCTTTGCCTATACCACGAGCAATGCAAAGGCGCCTGGCGTCGGGAGATGTTCCTGCCATGTCAGCTACTTTAATCCAACGCATGTGGTCATTATGGCGATCAACTGGAATGATGTGAAAAGTCGCAGTATACGCGATGCATTCAGAGTCGCCCTAAGCGACGATAAGCAGCTCTCTCACGCTGAAGTAGTCGAGGTTCTTCGCAGCGCGATGAAGGATGGCTATCTTTCGGAGAAGGAGATCGATGACTTGCAGGTGATAGCAAATACGTCCGAGACCATTATGGGTCGTTCAAAGGCGATGCTATTATACCTACGTAAAGCGGCGGATCTTGTTTATGGATACGGGCCGATCATCGTCGCAACGGGTCGTCAGAAGTACGCTGCGGACCTCATTTTCAATTTCATGAAACGCATGGGTCAAATCTACTTCCCGAAGCTGGATCGGGATGAGGTTGGGATCGATTTGCTGTTGAGGGTATCAAACCCGAATATTTTAAACCAAAGAAGCGCGGGTATCTGCGGGCCAATGGGATTCCTGTATAGCCTAGCCTTCGACTCTCCCGCAGCATACGCGAAATACGCCATCGACCTCTACGAGAACGGCAAAGCTATGCTCGGCCATTTGAAGATCGATCCGAGTTCCGATTGCCGGCAATATTCTCCACCTCGCCCAATGAGTCCTGCGGACTGGTTGACCGGCGCGAGTCTTCGAGATTCGGAAAATTTTTGGTTCAACTACAGTTCTATGGGTGATGACGATAGCGGTACGCGTCTGAACGAAATGGCTCAATGGTTTGAAAAGGCAGGTTATACCGATGTGCATTGTGAGAACAATCTATTTTACAACTTGAAGATGAACGACATCGAGGTCGTCAATCGATACTATAACGCCGGGTATCGCACCGTACTAAGAATCAATAGCAAACTGCTAAAAGCCGAAACGCAGAACGAAAAGTCCAAAAAGGGCAATCACGTTGTGATCCTTCGCTCTCCGATTTCGATCATCGGTAACGCAATCAGTCTGAAAGTTTATACGTGGGCGGAGATATTGAGGCCAATCCCGGCGCCAAATACGCAAATGTCGCCAAGTGGCTTCCTTGAGCACTGGTATGGTTATGTTGTTGCCCGGCCGTATTGAGACGCTGCGACCGACGGGCGTGGGAGACGCATCCGTATAACGTATCACTCACCGAGCGACTTCGCCCCAGGGCTAGGAGCAGAACATCTCGCCTTGTTGCGGAGATGACGCGAACACCACGCAATCGGCCCGCAGTATGGCGGCATGAGCGCTTTCGGTAACCAAAGTCCCCTCGACGGCCACAGCCAGCTCTCATTCTTTGCAGAGCGTTCTGTTCTGGGGGAAGGAGGTCTCAAACTTCCTCGCGGGGTACGAGCGAGTCAGCGGTTGGAATAGCAGTACATCACGAAAAAAGCTGAACTAAATTTTTTCGGCAGGTGTTGCGTTCATGGATAGCGTAGAGCGGTGCTTCGCCGCAGTGACCGCAATCGGTTTTGTTGTGACCGTCGTCGGAATGATGTTGTTGCAAACGATCTAAGGTTCTAGCTCTGCGCGAATTGCAGGCCAGCTCGCGGCGATGGGGCCGGGCTTTGGGCTGTAGGTCCGCCGCGCTGCGCTCAAGATTGCTCGGGGGACAGCAGTCCCGAACGTTCGCGGGCAGGCCGGCGGCGCGCCCGTACCCTTAGGAACCGCGCCCGCAGCGGATGCTTACCCTCGGCGATCCTAATAGCGGGGCTTCAAAAACCCCAGCAAAGTCAGTACGGAGCGGACATGCTTTTTTGGTTTTCGGCGCTGACGCTCATGGCCGATGCGCTAGAGGTAATGGATGTGCGGCTGCGGCAGATAGCCAAAGGCAACGGCACGTCTGATGAGATGTTTCTCATGGTGACTGAAAAGCTCGACGCGGCTTCAGCGGTCGGTGCGATTTTCATCCGCGGCGGCAGCTGCGGTGACGTCCTTGACCATTACAGGAAAATTGTCGCAGCGAATGTCGAGCGGCTGTCGGCCGGACGATAGGAACGCGGCCGTAGCCGCCGCGTTTCAGATCTTATGAAACGGTTCTTCTTCGATCTTGCCGGCTCTGTTTCCGCTCGTGACAGAGTAGGACATCCATGCGTATCCCGCCGCGAGACAAAAGAGCACGCCAAATTCATCGCACACCGCATCGGCGCCGAGAAACCGGAACTCTCAAAGCGCGGAAATTACATCCGGGTCCGGGATGAGAACGGCGCTGAGATTTACGAAGTCCGGATTCATTTAGAGCCCTACCATCGCTCCCGTTACGCGGCTTAGCGGCGCGCGGTTTTCTTCTTTGACCGTCCTCTTAGGTACGTTTTTTCGAAGTCTTCTTTTTCTCGACACGGGTTACTACTGAGACGGCCCTAGTGTTCTCAATTGGGCTCGCAGCACACAGCCAGGGCCTTTGCTCTAGGAACAACGGCTGCGGCCGTCCGGTTGGGCTACTGGTGGGCTATTAGTATTGCGCAAATCGGGGCCCCGGCGTCCCGTTCCTCTTCCTCCGGCGGCGCTTGGGGAAGTCGCGCAAATCGCCGGTAAGACTGTCTAAAGGAGGACTGATTGCGAGTGCTTGTTGTGGAGGATGAAGACCTGATCCGCGACGTCATTGTGGACATATTGGAAAGCCACGGGCACGATGTGCTGGAAGCGGAAAGCGGAGAACGCGCCCTCGAATTGTGTGCTGAAGCCTCTCCCGATCTGGTGTTCACCGATGTGATGTTGTCGGGGTCCCTGACGGGTTGGGACGTCGCAATAAAATGCAGGGACAGCCGTCCGAATGTCCCCGTCATTTATGCTACCGGCTACGCCCACTCCGCTACGCGCCCGGTTTCAGGCAGCATAATGCTTCAAAAACCATACCGTCTCGAGCGGCTTCTTGAGTCGATTCGTTCGCTTACGGCATAGTGTCCGGCCTACCCACAAGGGATCTCAATTAGGTCGTGCATTGTGCAGTTTATCCGCTCTGCGCGCGATTTCCTGAGATGAGCCTCAGGTCACAGCCTGCTGCTCCGGAACGAATCACCTCGATTGAAATTCGATCCCGGTTCTGTTCCGTAGAGTTGCGGATGTCTCAGTCCCAGTGGACTCCATCCATTACTCAGTTCGATAGTTTGATGGACTGAGGTTTATGAGCTGTTCGTCTCGGGAATAGTCGCTGCTGCGCTCGGCGGGTACATTGCTGGCCGGCTTTCCGGCAAAGCGTCGCAATCGACGACGGCCTATCACGGTCTCATATCTTGGGCAGTCTCGACGCTCACGGTGGTCTATCTTCTCTCGTCGGCCGCCTCCGGCATGATCGGTGGTGCCGTCAGCACGGCGTCCTCGGCTCTTGGTGGAGCAGGTAGGGCTCTTGGCGGAACAGTTCAGACCGCGGTTCAGACCGCAGCGCCCTCTCTGAATAACGTTGCCGATCCGATGGGAGCCCTCGAAAGCAAAGTGCGAAGCGCGTCCGGGGGCCAGGATCCTGCGGCACTTCGTGATGCCGCAATGACAGCTGTTCGAGCGGCACTAACCGGGGATCCTGCACAACAGGCTGCTGCGAATGATAAGGCGGCGGACGCCTTGGCCAAGGCGCAGAACATCTCTCAAGACGAGGCGAAAGGTCAGATCGCTCAGTATCAGCAACAGTATAAGGAGACGGTCGCGAAGACTAAAGAGCAGGCAAAACAGGCGACCGATACCGCGGCGAAGCGTGTATCGCAGGGCGCCTTATTCGGTGCCCTCGCCCTCCATCTGGGCGCACTAGCTGCATTTTTCGGTGGTCGAGCGAGTGCTGTGACTCCGACTGTTTCCGTCAGAACAACCTAGGGCGAGATGCTTGACCACATTGGCTTTACATAAGGTCCGGAGCTGGCTTACGGACCTCGGTGTTCTCGCCTCGCGTCCCGCCGCATTCGCTGTATTTGTCGTGTACGGACTACTCTGAGCCTTCATTGGGGGTGGGCTCGGGTGGCACGATCTGGCGACGCTTTCGACGTGGGGGATGACCTTGGTAATTCAGCGGGCTGAGCACCGCGACACGCAAGCTCTTCACGCAAAGTTAGACGAACTGTTGAGGGTTAACGGGGACGCGAAGAACTCACTCATGACCCTCGACAACAAGGACGCCGAGGAAGTCGAGGAAGAACGGGCGGCTCAGTTCCGATGGGACGAGCCGAAAGGGAGAAATTCGGCAGCATCAGGTACCCGCCCGGTCATATTGCGCGTTCGGCCGTTCTCGTTAATGCCAATATCCAATCGGGTGCGTACGGCCGTTGTGGCGAACTTGCTCGCCCCGGACAGTAACCACAGGCCCAGCAGCAGCTAACCGCTGCGCCGACGCGCCCGATAAGAACCAAAAGGGCCCCTTGGGCGATCACCTGCAAAACTTCGGTATGCCCCAGGGGCCGACATGTAGCTGCACTCCGTGAAGGGCACCGGTGGCCCGTGAGTGGAAGTTGCCACCGGCCTTAGCTGCGGGCCTTCAACTGAATGTCTCACTTCAAATTTTGGCGGACCTTTACTCTTTGATGATGCGCCGGGTCTCTTCCAAACGTGTCACCTTGGGAGCGGGATGTGTCTCTGGTTCGAGGTCATTCACGCCCTGAAGCATAACCGGGGGATGCCGGCGGCCTTCATCTAAATTAATGGGTCTAGTCTCGCCGGTCCGGGGCGCTGCGTTTTTTAGTCTACGAGCTAGTCGCCCGCCATGGGAACGTGCAGAAGCTCGGTCGACATGAGGACATTTGAGTGGTACAAAGGGTCAACTGGCTGAAGCGCTAACCTGGTGATTTTGCTGATCTTCGGCGACCAGATGTCCAGTCCGCCCCTGCGCACCTGAAGCTCAAGCGCCGATCGAGACTCTGTCCGCAACGCGGCCTGTGACTACCTCGTTGAGGAAGTACCCGCTTAGTGCTTCGCGAAGTGGGGGCGCGGAGCTTGGTCTAGTCTGGTGCCATCATTCGTCGCACCGTGGCCTTCGTCGAAGATGACATCCGTGCGCCGAACGGCGCTGACGTAACCGTTCTTCGACCACCGATTGACCACCGAAACAGCGCGAACAAACTGCGATAAAGATGGTCAACCAGTAGCAAACTTCGTTGTTTTTGTTGGTCTTTCCGCAAGCTATCCACGTTCGGGACGCAGGGGTCGCAGGTTCGAATCCTGCCACTCCGACCATTCTTCCAAAAGTCGACGTTTTCCAGAGGCTTGGCGGACCGGCCGCCGGCGCCTCGGAACGCCTTTCTGCAACGATTTCGGGATCGGGTCCACGGCCGATTTGGCCGGGCAGGGCCGCTTGTTGCGGCGACATGGCTTGTTGGTTGTCGGCGCTGACGCGCCGCAGGTGTGGGTCCCGCCTAGCGCCGCGCCACCACCACGCCCACCAGGAACGCCACCATCAGCGCCGGCAACGGGGCCTCGCGCACCATGCCGCGCACGACGTCGGGCCAGTGCTGCTCGGGGACCAGTCTCGGCGATCGTACGGTAGGCGCGGACTCGATATCCCAGCTTGATGCGAGTTCGGCGATCTCGCTTTGCGCCAGGCGCACGCCGTCACGCACGCGGTAGATCGCGGCCTCCGATCGCTCGCGCGGCGCGAGCGCCGTCAGCGTCGCGATGGCCGTGCGCAACGTCATCTCGCCAAAACCTTGCAGCCTCACCTGCTCCTCGGGATCGGACGTCATGCCAAATCCCTCACAGCGCAAAGTGGCGCGCGACGGCGAAGGCCGCCGTCGCGCACAGGACCAGCGTGGAAACTGCGCCGGCGATGCCGCGTGCGAGATGGGCCCGTGTAAGATGCCTGGTCATGATCGTGCTCCATGCTCTGCATGGAAATGGCGGCGATGGATCTTGGTTCCTGCGCGCAAGAAGCGAATCGGCGAACTTACTTCCGCAGCAACTCGCTCAATGCCGCCGTCGCCTCGGCGCAGCGGATGTCGTCGATCTCGCGCGACAGGCTGATCGCGCTCGCTCTCAGTTCTTCGAGTTTCCAAGTCTCCGGATGCTGGTTTTCGAGCTGAACGAGACGCTTGTTCAGATCGTCCAGTCTCGATTGGAGCTGCCCGATGCTGGCATCTCCATTCACTTTCCAAACGCGCTGTGCACGCATCGTCGTTCCCTTAGCTGTCTCACGGCCTTGTGAGAGCGGTTCGTGGCCGGAATGGGAGTTTGTTTTGTCCGGCTTTAGATCGTGGGGAACCGTTGCAGATTCGCAACGATTTTCGGGGGTGATGCGCGGCCGCCGACCCGCTGCACAATGATACCCATAGGCATGGAATTTGATTGTGCCTCGCGTCGGCGGCAGTTGCATCATCGGGCCCTCGGGGGAGATCACCCGCGAGATGCACGACCACGGGCGACGAGATCGCGCTGGCGCGCTGCGATCCCGATCTCTGCAACTCGTACAAGCGCACCATCTTCAATTTCGACGTTCACCGCCAGCCGCAGGCTTATGGGATGATCGTGGAACGGAAGGATGTGACGATGACGGCGCATGGGACGCCGGTGTGTTGCCGAAGGGGGATATCCGTAGCCCGGATGGAGCGAAAAGCGTAATCCGGGGCCGCTCGCCCGGTATTGCGCACTCCATCACCGTCACCCTGAGGTGCTCGCCTCTTTGGCGAGCCTCGAAGGGCGACGGCCCGACTGTGGCCGTCCATCCTTCGAGGCTCCCCATGGGACGCCTTGCGTCCCATGTCTCGCACCTCAGGATGACGGAATGAGCGTCGGTGTGTCGGCCGCTGTCAATCCACGCGCGCAAAAATATTCCACTTTACCGAAATTCGGTTTCGGCGTATGTGTCGCCCATCCCGGCTCACCCAAGAGGGGCGACTATGTGGTCGTCACTGTCGCGAGCCGGGCTTGCGGTGGACGCGGCAGCGTCGGCACGAGAGGCGCGGGCAGGGCGGGTAGTCCCTGTGAGCCCGAGGCTTCGTGCGGACGAGCGGCGCTGCCAGGCTTCGTCTCGTCTGTAAGTTTCCGGCTTCGTCGACAGGGCTGGAAAAACTGCGGCGAAATGGCGGGCCGTGCGTACGGCAAAACCGTGTGGTCCTGGCCGTCGTTGCTACGGTCAAGTCCTTGCGAAGGTGCGAGCGAGCCCAACCGGGCAGACTGCATCATCCAAATTCGCGGGGCGAGGGAGGCCAGAAGGAATGGTCGGCTCCCGGGAGATCACGGCATAAGCCGTCCAACCACCGCGCAGGGAAGGCCGAGTGATCGGCACCACCTGTATGCTGCTGTGCGGTTCTTCTGCGTGTGCCTATTGCGCAGCAGACCGCGGGTGCGAGCCAGCACCCGGCCTTCCCTGCGCCCTCTTGGATGAGGGTCGCGAGATCAAGCAAAGCTCGGGCGAATTGCGCCGCGAGGACGCGAAGGCATGTCTGTGAGCTGAGCTGCGTGCCACAATCTCGATCTCGTAGGGTGGGCAAAGCGCAGCGTGCCCACGCCTTGTTGCTTATGGACGGAGATCGTGGGCACGGCGCTATGCGCCTTTGCCCACCCTACGGCACCGCCGCTGGGATGTGCACTAGAGTATCGCAATGACGATGCTGAAGCAGCGAGATCTCACTCCATGACCGTCACCCTGAGGTGCGCGCTCGGCGGCGCAAGCGCGCCGCGGAGCAAGCCTCGAAGGGCGACGGCCCGGCTGCCAGCTCGGCCGTGCATCCTTCGAGGCTCCCGATGGAGCGCTTCGCGCCCCATCACTCGCACCTCAGGATGACGGATCACAACCAATTGTCTAGATTAGGAAACAATCATTCCCTATTATCCCGCCATGCAAAAAGCCGCCCGCCGATCCCCGTCTGTCGCCCGTCCGCCCGGTCGTCCCCGGGAATTCGACATGGATACGGCGCTGGACCGTGCCGTGCGGATGTTTCGCGAGCGCGGCTATCATGCGACCTCCATCGGCGACCTCGCCGCGGCGATGCGGCTGGCGACGGGGAGCATCTACAAGGCGTTTCGCGACAAGCATGCGGTGTTCCTGGCTGCCTTCGAGCGCTATACGGCGCTGCGCCAGGAGCAGACCCGCAGCGCCGCCCAGCGCGGCACAAACGGCCGCGATCGGGTCCGCAATTTGCTGCTGTCCTATGTCGCGCAGTCCCAGGGCGCCGAGGGGCGGCGCGGTTGCCTCGTGGTCGGCAGCGCGGTCGAATTGTCGGCGGTCGATTCCGTCGTGGCCGCCCGCGTCGGCGCGCAGCTCAAGACCAACGAAGATTTCATCGCCGGCCTCATTCGCGAGGGGCAGGCCGACGGCTCGATTCCCGGTCATGTCGCGGCCGATGACACCGCGCGACTGATGATCTGCATCACGCAGGGCCTGCGAGTCGTCGGCAAGGCGCGACTGCCGCTCGACGGGACCCGCCTCGTCGGCGTCGCGATGAAACTGCTCGCCTGAATTTATGTCCTATTAGGGAATGATCGTTCCCGATTTCTCGGAGACCGTACGTCATGACGATGAATGCCACGATCGAGACCGCGCCCGGGCTGGATGCGGTGTCGCAACGGCTGACCTTCGTGCTTGCCGCGGCCTGTGGCATGATCGCGGCCAACATCTATTACGCGCAGCCCCTGATCGCCCCGATCAGCGCCGCGCTCGGCCTGTCGCACGCAGCGGCCGGGCTGATCGTCACCATGACGCAGATCGGCTACGGCACCGGGCTGCTGCTGATCGTGCCGCTCGGCGATCTCGTCGAGAACCGTATCCTGATCTGCTCCGTCATCACGCTCGGCGCCGCGGCCCTGCTCGCCGCCGCGTTCGCCACCCATGCGCTGCCGTTCCTGGTCGCCGCACTGTTCATCGGCCTCGGCTCGGTCGCGGTGCAGATCATCATCCCCTATGCGGCGCATCTGGCGCCGGAAGCCATCCGAGGCCGCGTCGTCGGCAACGTCTCGACCGGCCTGATGCTCGGCATCATGCTGGCGCGTCCGGTTTCGAGCTTCGTCACCGCGGCGCTGTCGTGGCACGCCGTGTTCTTCGCCTCCGCCGCGCTGATGATCGTGCTGACGGCCGTGCTCTGGATGACGCTGCCGAACCGCAAGCCGGTGACGCGGATGCACTATGGCGAGCTGTTGCTGTCGATGCCGCATCTGGTGCGGGCGACGCCGCTGCTGCGCCGCCGCGCGCTCTACCAGGCGAGCCTGTTCGGCTGCTTCACTTTGTTCTGGACGGTGGCACCGCTCCAGCTTGCGGACGCGTTCGGCTTCACCCAGCGCGGCATAGCGTTGTTCGCGCTCGCCGGCGTGGCCGGCGTGTTCGCGGCGCCAATCGCCGGACGGCTCGCCGATCGCGGCCACAGCCGCATCGCGACGCTGGTCGCGATGTTGCTCGCGGCCGGGGGCTTCCTCGTGACCTATCTCGGCGCGCCCGGCTCGATGCTGAACCTGGTCTGCCTGGTTGCGGCGGCGATGGCCATCGACGTCGGTGTCCAGGGCAACGTCGTGCTCGGCTTCCGCGCTATCTTCGCGCTCGGGCACGAGCACCGCAGCCGCCTCAACGGGCTCTACATGGCGACGTTCTTCACGGCCGGTGCAGCCGGCTCCGCGGTCGGCGCCTGGGCTTTCGCGCAAGGCGGCTGGACGCTCGCATCGGCCATCGGCCTCGCTCTGCCCGTCGTCGGCTTGCTCTATGCGGCGACCGAATAGCTGCCGGCCGCAGCAATTGTGCGATGCGGGCGTTTACCAAGGCTCGCAGACGAAGCCGCGGGCGGCGCAATTTCCGTCTCGCGATTTCGGTGCCGCTGTAGTACTTTGGTCTCAAGCGGGCCAGGTTAATGGGCGGCAGGGGGAGGCTGATGAGGCGTGCGGGGCTGTTTGGCGTACCGCGGGTACGGCCATGGTCGTGGCAGGCGTTTCTGCTCGGATGCGTCGTTGTCGCCATGTCGGCTGCATTTCAGGGCATTTGCGTCGCGCTCGGCGCAAAGCTCTATTTTGCAGCGTTCCTGCCCGGCCTGTTCGTACTCGGCCTTGTCGCGGGCACGCCGGCGGCGGGATTTGCCGCGCTGTTCACCATTCCCCTGGTGTGGTGGGCGTTCATTCCGCCCTTCTTCGAGTTCAACGCGCTGAGCAGCGCAAATACCGATTCCATCAACCTGTTCTGTCTGCTCGCGGTACTGCTGATTGGCCTCGCCGATCTCTGCCGCGAGACCATGAGGATCGTCAGCCAGGGCGGGCTGAAGTCCCCGGGCGAGAGCGCGGCAACGAATCCGCAATAATTCGCCTTTGCACGACGGTGCGAGTTGCCTGCGCGCAACAGTCCGGCAACCATCCGCAAGCTTGCCGCGCGCCGCTAACTTTTCGAAAAAGATTTGGCCGCAGGTTCTCCCCCGGGAATGACGAGGGAGTTTTCGGACATGAACGGTCAAGCCATCTTGGAGAATGTGCGGCGCTACCGCGGTATCGCATCGCTCTATCGCCAGACCGCTGCGTTCCGCCCGGGCCAGAGCTGGTCGCTGCTGGAGCAGGCGACGGATTGGGAAGCGCGGGCGTTGTCGGAGCTGGAAGCCTATTTCGCGTTGCGCGCGGACTACGCCGCTCCGCTCGCAGCCTGATCGTTAACCATCGCTCACGATATGATCGTCAGATCGGGTGCGGGCACCACGAATTGTCCGCCCCAGGCGCGAACCTCCGCCAGCTGGCCGATGATCTCGTCCTTCAGATTCCACGGCAGGATGAAGACGTAATCAGGCCTGGCCGCGATCAGGGCGGCGGGATCGCGGATCGGCAGATGCGATCCCGGAAGCAGCAGGCCCTGCTTGTGCGGATTGCGGTCCACGGTGAACGGAATCAGCTCGCGCGTGATACCGCAATAATTGAGCAGCGTGTTGCCCTTCGCGGGCGCGCCGTAAGCCAGCACCGTCTTGCCCGCGCGCCCCGCCGCGACGAGGAAGTTGCGGATCGTCTCGCGCTTGGCCGCCACCTTCGCCTGAAAATCACGATAGATCGCGGGCTGGTCGAGCCCCGCCATGGACTCGCGCCGGCGCAAATTATCGAGTGCAGGCGAGGCTCTCGGAGGCGCGGTCTCGCTGCAGACGTGCAGACGGAGCGAGCCGCCATGCGTCGGCAATTCATCCACGTCGAAAACGCGCAAGGCGTGTGCGCGAAAGACCGTCTCGAGGGTCGCGAGCGAGAAGTACGACAGATGCTCGTGATAGATCGTGTCGAACTGGATGGCTTCGATCAGATGCAACAGATGCGGAAGCTCCAGCGTCGCGCGCCCGGTCTCGGGCAGGAGAATGCGCAGGCCCACGACGAAATCGTTGATATCTGGAACGTGCGGCAACACGTTGTTGGCGACGATCAGCTCGGGCCTGTGGCCTTCGGCGCGCAGCGCGGTCGCGACATCGCGGCCGAAATAGCAGGTCCGGGTCGGAATGCCCTTGGCGGTCGCAGCGGCCGCCGGACCGCTGGCCGGCTCGATTCCGAGCGAGCGGATGCCGGCGCGCTGGAAATATTGCAGCAGATATCCGTCATTGCTGGCGATCTCTATCACCTCGGACCCTGCTCCGAGCTTCGTGCGGGCGATCATCGCGGCGGCGTAACTCTCCGCGTGCCGCAGCCAGCTCTCGGAATAGGACGAGTAATAGAGATACTGCGCGAAGATGTTGGCCGCAGGCTCGAATTGCGGAAGCTGCACCAGCCCGCAGGCACCGCACGCACGGGCATGCAGCGGATAGGTCGGCTCGGTCGCATCCGCCTGCTCCGGCGGCAGATAAGAATTCGCCAGAGGCGACAGGCCGAGATCGACGAAGGTCTCGTCGAGCTCCCGCGTGCAGAAGCGGCATCGGTGCCTGTCCATGAACGGATCGTCCCGTTGTGCCGTCGTGCCGCGGCTGTTAGTGAATTCCCTCAAGCCACGGAAATTCCGACAACGTTGCGCATGATGCAACCCAAAAGGCGTTTCGGTGAACCGACGTTCGCAACGGCGGCGTCGCGGCGCGGAGGCCCGGGATGAAGTTCACTGCATTGGCTCTGCCGGGCGTGGTTGAAATCGGGATCGAGCCGGAGACTGACGCGCGCGGATTCTTCGCCCGGCTGTTCGACACGGAGGCCTTCGCGGCGCAGGGCCTGCCGACGCATTTCGCGCAACACAGCCTGTCGTGCAACGAACGCGCCGGCACGTTGCGCGGCCTGCATTATCAGGCCGGCCGGCCGGAGGCCAAGCTGGTGCGATGTGTGGCCGGCCGTGCCTTCGACGTGATCGTCGATCTGCGTCGCTCGCTGCCGACCTGCGGACAATGGTGCTCGGTCGAGCTCGCCGCCGATCGCCGCAATGCCGTGTTCATTCCCGCTGGATGCGCGCACGGCTTCCAGACGCTCGTCGATGGGACCGAGCTGATGTACTGCATCGATGTGCCCTATGACGCGCAAGGCGCGGCGGGCATTCGCTGGGACGATCCATCGCTGGCGATCGATTGGCCGCTTGCCGATCCGATCCTGTCCGCCCGCGACCGCGCGCTGCCGTGTCTCCCATGAGACGGGTGCTGGTCACGGGCGCGTCGGGCTTCATCGGCCGGGCGCTGCTGCCTGTGCTGGCTGGTCGCGGCTTTGAGGTCCACGGCATCGCGCGCGCGGCTCAACCGACGATGGCCGGCGTAACGTGGCACGCGGTCGATCTTCTCACCGAAGCCGGCCGCGCGCATGCGCTATCCGCATCGCGTCCGACCCATTTGGTTCATCTCGCCTGGGAAGCCCGGCCGGGGCCGTTATCGCGAGGATCCAGTCAACCGTCTCTGGGCAGAGGCGAGCATTGACCTGCTGTCGCGCGCGCGAGCCTGCGGCACCAAGCGCATCCTCGGCATCGGAAGCTGCTTCGAATACGGACCGCAGAGCGGCCTCTGTGAGGAACGCACCAGCCAATGCCGTCCGACGACATTGTACGGACAGGCCAAGCTCGCTACGGCTGAGGCCTATATGGCGGCAGGCGCCGCCTGGGGCCGCGTGTTTGTCCCGTTCGGGCCGCACGAGCCCGAGGCGCGCCTGATCCCTTCGCTGATCCGGAGCCTTCGCGCAGGAGCGAATTTCGATTGCTCGCATGGCGGGCAGCTGCGCGATTTCGTCTATGTCGATGACCTCGCGCAGATGATCGCCGCCGTGCTCGACAGCGAAATCTCCGGCGTCGTCAATCTCGCCAGTGGCGAAGTGCGCAGCCTGCGCAGCGTGATCGAGCATGTCGCAGGTCTGCTCGACGCAAGGCATCTGGTCAGGTTCGGCGCCGTCGATGCAACGGGAGTCGACGCCGAGCCGATCATTGCCGCCGACGTCCGCCACCTCCGCGGCGTGACTGTGGGCGTGCCAATCATCGGATTCGAGGCGGGCGCTGCGCGCGATCTCGCATGGTGGATCGACCGTCTGCCGGGGAGGGGATGACGTGCGATCTCCTCGCAACAGGCCGGCGGCAAGCGGCACCCGTGGCAATTACGGAGTTGTCTGGCTGGGTGCCTGTGCTAGCAACGGGCCGACCGAAATCTCCCTCACGTCGGCCGGGGCAAGCAATGATCACGTTCAACCGCATCTTCACGACCGAGCGTCTGCTCCAGATCATCGTGATTCTGGCGGCGACGGTTGCCATGAAGCTGATGAGCTGAACGCGGGCTGGTTATCGCGCGCCGAACTCGGGCACGTCGGGCAGATAGTTCGACCCTTCCGAGCCCAGAAAATCGAACATCGCCTGCGCCGGCGGCAGCAGCACCTTGTCGCTGCGGCGGATCACATACCATTGCCGCACGATCGGCAGGCCCGCGACGTCGAGCACGATGAGCCGGCCCTCGGTGAGCTCATGCGCCACCGTGTGGGCCGAGATAAAGGCGATGCCGAGCCCGGCGATGACGGCCTGCTTGATGGTCTCGTTGCTGCTCATCTCCATGCCGATGATCGGCTCGAGGTCGGACTTCTGGAACATGCCCTCCATCAGCGTCCGTGTGCCCGAACCGGGCTCGCGGGTGAGGAAGGTCTCGTGCACGAGGTCGGTCAGGTTGAGGCCGGAATCGTTCTCCAGCCAGTGTCCCTTGCGCGCGACGATGATGTGCGGATTGCGCCCGAGCTGGCGGACGTCGACCGTGACGTCGGCCGGTGGCCGACCCATCACCGCGAAATCGAGGTCGTAGCCGTGCATGGCCTCGCGGATCTCCTCGCGATTGCCGATGGTGAGCTTGATCTCGATCTTGGGGTACCGCTTCGAAAAGGCCGCGATCGCATGCGGCACGAAATATTTCGCGGTCGAGACCGCGCCGAGATGCACGGTGCCGCCGGTCCGCCCGGCGAGCAGATCGAGGGCGCCCTGGCAGTCCATGATGGCGGCCTCGACGCGTTCGGCCAGCGTCAGCACCTCCTTGCCCGCCTCGGTCAGCAGCATGCCGTCGCCGGTCCGCTGCACCAGTGGCAGGCCGGCGAGATCCTGCAGTTGCCGGAGTTGCTGGGTCACGGCCGGCTGGGTCAGCCCGAGATGGCCGGACGCGGCCGTCACGCTGCCCTTGGCCGAGAGCGCCGCAAGCGAACGCAGCTGCCGGATCGTCAGATGCCGGAGCTGGGCCGCCGCATGGCCGGGGCCATTATAAGAAAATTCTTTGACGCTCATTATGAATAGAAATTTTCCTTATTAAGCTGCCCCTGTCAATCTCCTGATGCCGGGACTGACCGTACCGACCTCCAGAGGGGAGGGAACTGGATACGGCGCCGGCAAAGGGGATGCGCAGATGACCGGGCAACTGAGGCTGGACGACCACCTTCAACGGTATTCCGAGACCACACCTCACGCGCTCGCCGTGGCGGCCGCGGTCGATGCCATCGCGGCAGCGGCGATCGAGATCGCCGACCTGATCGCCACCGGAGATCTCGCGGATGCCTCCGGCCTGACCACCGGCCGCAACAGCGACGGCGACGTCCAGCGCGATCTCGACGTGCAGGCGGATGCGATCCTGCGCCGCTGCCTCAGCAAGCTGCCGGTCGCGGCGCTCGCCTCGGAAGAGATGCGCGAGGCCCAGATCGGCGATCGCGAGGCGAAGATCTGCATCGCGATCGATCCGCTCGACGGCTCCTCCAACATCGACATCAACATGACGGTCGGCACGATCTTCTCGATCCTGCCCGCGCCCGATGATCTCTCGCTCGCCTTCCATCAGCGCGGCTCGGCGCAGCTTGCGGCAGGCTTCGTCACCTACGGGCCGCAGACCTCCCTGGTGCTGACGCTCGGCGAAGGCGTCGACATCTTCACGCTCGATCGCAAGGCGGGCTGCTTCCGCCTCGCGCGCAGCGGCGCGCAGATCGCCGAGGCCTGCGAGGAGTTCGCGATCAACGCGTCGAACCGCCGGCACTGGGATTCGCCGGTGCGTGCCTTCGTCGATGAGTGCCTCGCCGGCGTCGAGGGGCCAGCCAACCACAATTTCAACATGCGCTGGGTCGGCTCGCTGGTCGCCGAGGCCTATCGCATCCTCACCCGCGGCGGCATCTTCCTCTATCCCTCGGACGCGCGTGCCGGCTATGGCGACGGCCGCCTGCGCCTGACCTACGAAGCGCATCCGATGGCCATGATCATCGAGCAGGCCGGCGGCTCCGCCACGACGGGACGCGAGCGCATCCTCGATCTCTCGGCGCAGAGTCTGCACCAGCGCGTGCCGCTGATCATGGGATCGAGCAACGAGGTGCGCCGGGTCGAGGAGCTGCATTGCGATCCGCTGCTGGTTGCCAGCGTCTCAGCGCCGCTGTTCGCGCGGCGCGGATTCTTCCGGCTGTAAGGAGGGCGCCCGATGTCCAGGAAGCATCCGATCATCTCCATCACCGGCTCCTCCGGCGCCGGCACCACCTCGGTCAAGAAGACCTTCGAGCAGATATTTTTCCGCGAGAAGGTCAACGCGGCCTACATCGAGGGTGACGCGTTTCATCGCTACGACCGCGCCGAGATGCGCGCGCAGATGGCGAAGGAGGCCGATCGCGGCAACAAGCATTTCAGCCATTTCAGCCCCGAGACCAATTTGTTCGAGGAGCTGGAGCGCGCGTTCCGCGACTATGGCGAAACCGGCACGGCGACGACACGGCATTACGTGCATGACGCAGAGGAGTCCGCGCTGCATGGCGCGGCGCCCGGCACCTTCACCGACTGGAAGCGGCTGCCGGAGAATTCGGACCTGTTGTTCTACGAGGGCCTGCACGGCGCCGTCGTCACCGACAAGGTCAATGTCGCGCGCTATGCCGACCTCAAGATCGGCGTCGTGCCGGTCATCAATCTCGAATGGATCCAGAAGCTGCACCGCGATCGCAGCGCGCGGGGCTATTCGACCGAGGCGGTCACCGACACCATCCTGCGGCGGATGCCCGACTACATCCACTACATCTGCCCGCAATTCACCGAGACCGACATCAACTTTCAGCGCGTGCCGACGGTGGACACCTCCAATCCATTCATCGCGCGCTGGATCCCGACGCCGGACGAATCGATGGTGGTGATCCGCTTCAAGAACCCGCGCGGCATCGACTTCCCCTATCTGCTCTCGATGCTGCCGCAGAGCTGGATGTCGCGCGCGAACTCGATCGTGTGCCCCGGCGCGAAGCTCGATCTCGCGATGCAGCTGATCCTGACGCCGCTGATCATGCAGCTCATCGAGCGCAAGCGCAGCTTGAAGTGAACGAGGAGAGAACCCGATGAACATCTCCGTCCACGCCGAAGCCGACCTCAATGCGGTCACGCACAACGATCTCGCAAATGCCGTCCGCTTCCTCGCGGTCGACGCCATCGAGACGTCGCAGTCGGGCCATCCCGGCCTGCCCATGGGCATGGCCGATGTCGCAACCGTGCTGTTCTCGCGCTTCCTGAAGTTCGACTCGGCGCACCCCAACTGGCCGGACCGCGACCGCTTCGTGCTGTCGGCGGGCCATGGTTCGATGCTGCTGTACGCGTTGCTGCATCTGACCGGCGGCGACGTCAGCCTCGACGACATCAAGGCCTTCCGGCAATGGGGCTCGAAGACGCCGGGCCATCCGGAATATGGTCACACGCCGGGCGTCGAGATGACGACAGGGCCACTGGGGCAGGGGATCGCGACCGCGGTCGGCATGGCGCTCGCCGAGCGGATGGCCAACGCGCGACATGGCGACGGTCTCGTCGATCATTTCACCTATGTCATCGCCGGTGACGGCTGCCTGATGGAGGGCCTCAGCCAGGAGGCGCTCTCGCTCGCCGGCCATCTCGGGCTCGGTCGCCTGATCGTGCTGTTCGACGACAATGGCATCTCGATCGACGGGCCGACCTCGCTGGCAACGTCCGACGACCAGCTGGCGCGTTTCACCGCCTCCGGCTGGTCGGTGCGCAGCATCGATGGCCACGATCCCGAAGCGATTGCGCAGGCAATCGCAGAGGAGCGCGAGACCGCAAAGCCGTCGCTGATCGCCTGTCGCACCATCATCGGCTACGGCGCGCCTGATCGGCAGGGCACGGAGAAAGCCCATGGTGCGCCGCTCGGCACCGAGCAGACCGCGGCCGCGCGCCGGACGTTGGGCTGGGACTATCAGCCCTTCGTGGTGCCTGTTACCGTCCAGAAGGCGTGGCGGATGATCGGGCAACGCGGCCAGGTCGATCGGCTCGCCTGGCTCGATCGCTATGAATGCGCGACGGCCGAGCAGCGCGACATGTTCATCGAAGGCAAGGCGGTTGCCCTGCCAGCCGCCTATGCGATGGCCGCGGCGAAATTGCGCGAACGCTTTGCGTCCGAGCGGCCGAAGCTCGCGACGCGGCAGGCCTCGCAACAGGTGCTCGACGGCATCGCCGGGACGATTGCCGGCCTGGTCGGCGGCTCCGCGGACCTGACGCATTCGAATCTGACGCACGCCAAGGTGCAGGCTCCGGTCAAGAATGGCGCGTTCGCCGGCGACTACATCCACTACGGCATTCGCGAGCACGGCATGGCCGCCGCGATGAACGGCCTCGCGCTGCACGGCGGCTTCATCCCGTACGGCGGCACGTTCCTCGCGTTCTCCGACTACAGCCGGCCGGCGATCCGCCTTGCGGCCCTGATGCGGCTGCGTGTCATCCATGTGATGACCCACGACTCCATTGGCCTCGGCGAGGACGGCCCGACGCACCAGCCTGTCGAGCATCTTGCCGCGCTGCGGGTGATCCCGAACCTGCTGGTGTTCCGTCCCGCCGACGCGGTGGAGACGCTGGAGGCCTGGGATTGCGCGCTCAATTCCGAGAATCGTCCGTCCGTGCTGTGCCTGTCGCGGCAGGCGTTGCCGACCTTCCGTAGCGATGCGCGCGGCAGAAACCGTGTCGCACACGGCGCCTATCTCGTCGTATCGCCGGACGGCGGCCGCGACGTGACGCTGATCGCAACCGGTTCGGAAGTCTCGATTGCACTGGAAGCCGCCCGCCTGCTCGCGACCGAGCACATCCGCGCCGCCGTGGTGTCCGCGCCTTGCTTCGCCCTGTTCGAGGAGCAGCCGGACGAATACCGCGCCAGCGTGCTCGGCACCGCGCCGCGCGTCGGGATCGAGGCGGCCGTGCAGGGCGACTGGTCGCGCTGGATCGGCACTGAGGGCGAATTCGTCGGCATGCGCGGCTTCGGCGCCTCGGCGCCGGCGCCGGTGCTGTACCGCGAATTCGGCATCACACCGCAAAGCATTGCGGAAGCCGCCCGCCGGGCGGTCGCTCGCAAGCGACAATAAGGAGGACTTCACGTGGCCCGTATCACCCTTCGCCAACTGCTCGACCACGCCGCCTCTCACGGTTATGCGGTGCCGGCGTTCAACATCAACAATATGGAGCAGGGCATCGCGATCATGCAGGCGGCGGCCGAGGTCGACGCGCCCGTCATCATCCAGGCCTCGCGCGGCGCGCGCAGCTACGCCGGCGATCTCATGCTCTCGCACATGATCGATGCGCTGGAGCGGACCTATCCGGACATCCCGCTCTGCATGCACCAGGACCACGGCAATGACGAAGCGACCTGCGCCTCCGCCATTGCCCACGGCTTCACCTCCGTCATGATGGACGGCTCGCTCAAGGCCGACGCCAAGACGGCGGCCGATTACGATTACAACGTCGCGATCACCCGCCGCGTCGTCGATCTCGCCCACTGGGTCGGCGCCTCCGTCGAAGGCGAGCTCGGCGTGCTCGGCTCGCTCGAGCACGGCGGCGGCGAGCAGGAGGATGGCCACGGCGTCGAGGGCACGGTCAGCCATGATCAGCTCTTGACCGATCCCGACCAGGCGGTCGACTTCGTTCGTGCCACCAAGGTCGATGCGCTCGCCATCGCAATGGGCACCTCGCACGGAGCCTACAAGTTCAGCCGCAAGCCGGATGGCGACATCCTGGCGATGCGCGTGGTCGAGGAGATCCATCGCCGCCTGCCGAATACGCACCTCGTCATGCACGGCTCCTCGTCGGTGCCGCAGCCGCTGCAGGACATGTTCAACCAGTTCGGCGGCGAGATGCCGCAGACCTGGGGCGTGCCAGTCGAGGAGATCGTGCGCGGCATCAAGAGCGGTGTGCGCAAGGTCAATATCGACACCGACTGCCGCCTCGCGATGACGGCCGTGTTCCGCAAGGTCGCCGCTCAAACGCGTTCCGAATTCGATCCGCGCAAATTCCTTAAACCCGCGATGGACGCGATGCGCGAGCTCTGTCGTGATCGTTTCGAGCAGTTCGGCACCGCCGGCCACGCCAGCAAGATCAAGGTCATTCCCTTGAGCGAGATGGCGCGGCGCTATCGCGCCGCCGAGCTCGATCCGCGCATCGATGCCCGCGAGCCCGTTGCGGCTTAGTCAATCGGAAACAACAGAGAAAACAACAGGAGAGAGACATGAACGCACATGCAGGCACGGTTCGCGGCAAAGAGCGCTATCGCTCCGGTGTGATGGAATACAAGCGCATGGGCTATTGGGAGCCCGATTACACGCCAAAGGACACCGACGTCATCGCGCTGTTCCGCGTGACACCGCAGGAGGGCGTCGACCCGATCGAGGCCTCGGCTGCGGTGGCAGGTGAATCCTCGACCGCGACCTGGACCGTGGTGTGGACCGATCGCCTGACCGCGGCGGAGAAGTATCGCGCGAAATGCTACCGCGTCGATCCCGTGCCGGGCACGCCGGGCTCGTATTTCGCCTACATCGCCTACGACCTCGACCTGTTCGAGCCGGGCTCGATCGCGAACCTCTCGGCCTCGATCATCGGCAACGTGTTCGGCTTCAAGCCGCTCAAGGCGCTGCGGCTGGAAGACATGCGTTTCCCTGTCGCCTATGTGAAGACCTTCCAGGGGCCGGCGACCGGCATCGTGGTCGAGCGCGAACGGCTCGACAAGTTCGGCCGGCCGCTGCTGGGCGCGACGGTGAAGCCGAAGCTCGGGCTTTCGGGCCGCAACTATGGCCGCGTGGTCTACGAGGCGCTGAAGGGCGGACTCGACTTCACCAAGGACGACGAGAACATCAACTCGCAGCCTTTCATGCATTGGCGCGACCGTTTCCTCTACTGCATGGAGGCCGTGAACCGCGCACAGGCGGCCTCTGGCGAAGTGAAGGGCACCTACCTGAACATCACCGCCGGCACGATGGAGGACATGTATGAGCGTGCAGAGTTCGCCAAGGAGCTCGGATCGTGCATCGTCATGATCGATCTCGTGATCGGCTACACCGCGATCCAGTCGATGGCCAAATGGGCGCGGCGCAACGACATGATCCTGCATCTGCATCGCGCCGGTCACTCCACCTATACGCGGCAGAAGAGCCATGGCGTGTCGTTCCGCGTCATCGCCAAGTGGATGCGGCTCGCGGGTGTCGATCACATCCATGCCGGCACGGTGGTCGGCAAGCTGGAAGGCGACCCCAACACCACGCGCGGCTATTACGATGTCTGCCGCGAGGACTTCAATCCGACCAAGCTCGAGCACGGCCTGTTCTTCGACCAGAACTGGGCGAGCCTGAACAAGATGATGCCGGTCGCCTCCGGCGGCATCCATGCCGGCCAGATGCATCAGCTGCTCGACCTGCTCGGCGAAGACGTCGTGCTGCAATTCGGCGGCGGCACCATCGGCCATCCCATGGGCATTGCGGCCGGCGCGATCGCCAACCGCGTGGCGCTGGAAGCGATGATCCTCGCCCGCAATGAGGGCCGCGACTACGTCCACGAGGGTCCCGAGATCCTGGCCAGGGCGGCCGAGACCTGCACACCGCTGAAGGCCGCGCTCGAGGTCTGGAAGGACGTGACGTTCAATTATCAATCCACCGACACGCCGGACTTCGTGCCGACCGCGCTCGAAACCGTCTAGGGAGACGCAGCATGAAACTCACTCAGGGTTGCTTTTCGTTCCTGCCCGATCTCACCGACGACCAGATCTATAAGCAGGTGCAGTATTGCCTTGGCAACGGCTGGGCGGTGAATATCGAATTCACCGGCGATCCTCATCCCCGCAACACCTATTGGGAGATGTGGGGCCTGCCGATGTTCGACCTCCAGGACGCCGCCGGCGTGATGATGGAGCTCGCGGAGTGCCGCAGGGTGTATGGCAATAAGTACATCCGCATCAGCGGCTTCGATTCCAGTCATGGCTGGGAATCGGTGCGGATCTCCTTCCTCGTCAATCGGCCTCCGCATGAGGCGGAGTTCGAGCTGGTGCGGCAAGAGGTGGGCGGCCGCGCGATCCGTTACACCACTGTGCGGAAACCAGCCCACGCGTCGACTTAACGATCCGCTTCCGCGCGGAGCTCTCCCTGCTCCGCATCCTTGGCGGACCAACTGCTTCGCCGCTCCCCCGCGGCGAAGCTCTTTTCTTCGAGGGTAGCCATGCTCGATGTTCCCCACGCAACCACGACTGAGCCCAACGAGACCCAATTCGATCTCCGCAAGGAAGCCGAGGCGGCCGGGATCACCGACACGCTGCAGCAGCTCGAGCAGGAGCTGATCGGATTGAAGCCGGTGAAGAACCGCGTGCGCCAGATCGCCTCGCTGCTGCTGATCGAGCGCATCAGGCAGCGCGCGGGCCTGGCATCGGCTCCGCCGACGCTGCACATGTCGTTCACCGGCAATCCCGGCACCGGCAAGACGACCGTCGCGCTGCGCATGGCCAAGATCCTGCACGGGCTCGGCTTCGTGCGGCGCGGGCAGGTGATCTCGGTGACGCGCGACGATCTCGTCGGCCAATATATCGGCCACACTGCGCCGAAGACCAAGGAGATCCTGAAGAAGGCGATGGGCGGCGTGCTGTTCATCGACGAGGCCTATTATCTGCATCGCCCCGACAACGAGCGCGACTACGGCCAGGAGGCCATCGAGATCCTGCTCCAGGTGATGGAGAACCAGCGCGAAGACCTCGTCGTGATCCTCGCCGGCTATGGCGAGCGCATGACGAGCTTCTTCGCCTCCAATCCCGGCTTCCGCTCGCGCATCGCCCACCACATCGAATTCCCTGATTATGCGGAGGCCGAGTTGCTCGTCATTGCCGAGCTGATGCTGAAGGAGCGGGGCTATCGCTTTTCGGCCACGGCCCGCGAGGCGTTCGAGAAATACATCGCATTGCGTCGGACTCAGCCGTTCTTCTCCAATGCGCGTTCGATCCGCAACGCCGTCGACCGCATCCGCTTGCGGCAGGCCGATCGCCTGGTGTCCGACCTCGACCGTATGCTCGATGTCGACGATCTCGAAACTATCGATCCCATGGACGTCCTGGCGAGCCGCGTCTTCAGCGGCGGCGCCGATGCGCGGAGTGCAAAGCCATGACCAGAGAGATCATGATTGCTCCCTCGATCCTGGCCGCGGATTTCGCGCGCCTCGGCGAGGAGATCGCCGCAATCGACACGGCCG
The DNA here is from genome assembly GCF_014198295.1 of Bradyrhizobium sp. CIR18. Lineage (NCBI taxonomy): Bacteria > Pseudomonadati > Pseudomonadota > Alphaproteobacteria > Hyphomicrobiales > Nitrobacteraceae > Bradyrhizobium > Bradyrhizobium sp. CIR18. Next base: position 119,012 of record NZ_JACIHF010000016.1, read on the forward strand.
GCGCCGATTGGATCCATTGCGACGTCATGGATGGACACTTCTTGCCCAACATCAGCTTCGGTGCCGATGTCATCAAGGCGATCCGCCCGACGACGAAGAAGATATTCGACGTGCATCTCATGATCGCGCCTGTCGATCCCTATCTCGAGGCGTTCGCAAAGGCCGGGGCTGACGTCATCACGATTCACGCCGAAGCCGGCGCCCATCTCGACCGCTCGCTGCAGGCCATCCGTGCCCTCGGCAAGAAAGCCGGCGTCAGCCTGTGTCCCGCGACTCACGAGAGCGCGATCGAATATGTGCTCGACCGCATCGATCTCGTGCTGGTGATGACGGTCAATCCGGGATTTGGCGGCCAGTCCTTCCTCGAATCCCAGCTCGAGAAGATCGAACGGATCAAAGCCATGATCGGCGACCGGCCGATCCGGCTCGAGGTCGATGGCGGTGTCACGCGCGACAATGCCGCTGCCGTGGCGGCCGCGGGCGCCGATACGCTGGTAGCGGGTTCCGCCGTGTTCCGCGGCCAGAGCGTTGCCGAATATGCCGCGAATATCGAGGCCATCCGCGTCGCTGCCGAGACAGGCCGGGTTCTGAAGCGGCAAGATAATTCTACGCAGCCGCTACGCGTCAGCGAGGCAGGCCGTATCCGGTAGACTACGGAAGGCGCAAGCCGGAAGATCCGCCCGTGCCGGTTGTCCCACGGCGTGGCACATATCTCCGGGGTTCCACGGAGGTTGCGGCAAAAAGCGATCGCGTCTTTCAGGTCGGGGTAACCAACGCATTCGAGGCGAAAATTCGATTAACGCCCGCGCAATGCTGTGCATCGCAACCTGCGTGCAGGAATGCCAAGAGAGCGCGGGGATGCGGATCAAGGCTATTGCCAGGCATGAGGCCTGCACGCGGCATGGGGCGATGGCGTGAGCATGCATCGCTTGTTCGCCGAGCAGCTTCGCTGCGCGACCGATGCGGCCGGACATGTCGACGTCCTCAAGCTGGGCGAGCTCGTCAGCGCGGCCTATGACGCGAGCGATCGCGACCGCCAGCGGATGACCGACGCACGCGCTCACTCGCACGATGAGGTCGAGCTTGATCTGCTGCGAACCCAGGAGTTCCTCGACACCATCGTCGAGAACATTCCGATCGCCGTCTTCGCGAAATGCGCGAAGAGTTCGCGCTATATCCTGCTCAACCGCGCCGGGGAAGACTATTACGGCATGCCGCGCGAACAGATGCTCGGCCGAACACCTGAAGAGATATTCCCGGCCGACGTCGCGCGCGTGGTCATTGAACAGGATCGTCGAGTCGTTGCCAGCGGCATGCCGATGTTCCTCGAGGAGCATCTGCTCGACATCGGCGTCAAGGGCCACGACCGCGTGGTCAATTCACGCAAGATGCTGATCGCGGATGGCGCCGGCGAACCGCAATATCTGGTCGGTGTGATCGAGGACGTCACCGAGCGCGTCACCACCCGCGAACGCATCAGCCATCTTGCGCATCATGATGCGTTGACCGACCTGCCGAACCGCAGCGCCTTCAACGCCGTGCTCGGAGAACGGCTGGAGCGGGCGCAGGAGGCGGCGACCAGTTTTGCCGTGCTCAGCCTCGATCTCGACCGCTTCAAGGAAGTCAACGACGTGTTCGGCCACCCCGTCGGCGATCTGCTGATGCGGGCGGCGGCGGACCGGCTTGCCGAGGAAGCCGACAGCGCCTTCGTCGCCCGTATCGGCGGCGATGAGTTCATGATCCTGATGCCCGACGACATCAGCCGCGATGACGTTCTGGCGCTCGCCGAACGCCTGGTCGAGAGCATCGGCCAGGAGCTGGAGGTCGACGACTATCTCTCCCATGTCGGCCTTAGCGTCGGCATCGCGTTCTATCAGGACGACGGCGTGAATGCCGCCACGCTGCTCGCCAACGCCGACTCGGCGCTCTATCGTGCCAAGCGCGAGGGCAGGGGCCGGGTGCGCTTCTTCGAATCCGAGATGGACCAGGAGCTGCGCGACCGCAGGCTGTTGCAGCACGATCTGCGACAGGCGCTGGAGCAGAACCAGTTCCTGGTCTACTTCCAGCCGCAGGCGCGGGTGGATGGCGAGGTCATCGGCTTCGAGGCTCTGCTGCGCTGGAACCACCCGACGCGCGGCTTCGTGCCGCCGGACCAGTTCATTCCGCTCGCCGAAGAGAACGGGCTGATCGTCCAGATCGGCGAATGGGTCTTGCGCGAAGCCTGCCGCGAGGCGGCATCCTGGCCGCGGCCGCTGCAGGTCGCCGTCAATCTGTCGCCGATCCAGTTCCAGGCGGGCGATCTCGAACGTTCGATCCACCAGATCCTGCTGGAGACGGGGCTGACGCCGACGCGGCTCGAGGTCGAGATCACCGAGGGCGTGCTGATCGGCGATTTCACCCGCGCGCTCAATCTGCTGCGGCGGCTGAAGGCGCTCGGCATCCGCATCGCGATGGACGATTTCGGCACCGGCTATTCCTCGCTGTCCTATCTCCAGTCGTTCCCGTTCGACAAGATCAAGATCGATCGCAGCTTCATCTCCAATCTCGAGGCGACGCCGCAATCGGCCGAGATCGTCCGCGCGGTCCTGAGCCTCGCGCACGCGCTGCATATCCCGGTCATTGCCGAGGGGGTGGAGACGGAAGCGCAGCGTGCCTTCCTGGCGGGGGAGGCCTGCGAGGAGATGCAGGGCTATCTGGTCGGCCGACCCGCCCTGATCGAGCGCTATCTCGACCTGGTCGGCATGACCGTGGAGAGCCGGCTCTACGCCTAGAGCGCGATGCGATTAGAATGAATCGTCATCGCGCTTTAGGTTGTTATTTAAGTATAATCCGGAAAACCGCTGCGCACTTTTCCGGATCGTGCTTTAGTCCCTGGCTCCGGTGGCGGGTTACCGAGTGTCAGTCATCGACATTTGGAACCTTGGCCCGGATACGCGCTTCCCAAGAACGAGCCGAGGTCAGGCGCGCGACGGGCGCAGCAAATCTTTTGCACAATCGCCATCGGCCTGACGCAAATCGGGGCAATAAGCCTTGTGAGTGCGAGGGAGGGTCTCATGGAGAACGTACGTCGCTACCGGGCGCTGGCGTCCCTCTGTCGTCAGCAGGCGGCCTACCGGCCGCTTCAGAACTGGGAACTCCTCGGCCAGGCCGAACATTTCGAGTATCTCGCTGAGGTCGAACTCAAGGCGCATTTCGACGCGTGCAATGTGCAACACGACGAGGGCGCTGCCGCGCCCGCGACGTGGGAGACCCCGGTCGCGGCGTGACGGCGCCGGGCCGGCCCGGCTCAATGCGACATCAGCGTCGGGACCGTCATGGCCTGCAGCATGGCGCGGGTGACGCCGCCGAGAACGCGCTCCTGCAACCGCGAATGGCCGTAGCCGCCCATCACCAGGAGATCTAGCCCCTCATCGGCCGCCAGTGACAGGATGGTCGGCTGGATGTCGGCGCGCGTCGCTGACAGGCCGACCGTGCGGGTCGACAGTCCGCGCCGGCCGAGGTGTCTTGCCAGGCCGTTCGCTGAAGCTTCGTCGGAGACCGCGGCGGCCTCGTTGATGGTGATGATCACGATCGCATCGGCGCGCGCCAGGAACGGCGCCGCGTCGTGCACGGCGCGAGCCGCGAGGCGGCTGCCGTCCCAGCAGATGCCGATCCGGTTCGCCTTGAAAGGTCCATGGAAGGTGTAGGGCAGGAACAGCACCGGGCTGCCCGCCTGAAACAGGATCTCGCCCGGCACGTCGTTGTCGAACGAGCTTTGCGCCGGATCTGGTTGCAGCACGACGCTGAGGTCGTGCAGTCGTGCCATCTCACCGAGCGAGCCGGCTGCATCCACCGGGATCGCGCCAAGGGGGCGGCAGGCGTAGGAGATGCCCGCGTTCGCCGCTTCGATGCCAAACACCGCGAGCGCGGCCTCGGCCCGCTCGACTGCGCGCTCGCGCTCCAGTTCGAACACGGCCGCCACCGCGGCGCCGCCTTCCATTACGTAAGCCGCACTGGTTGCCACATAGCCGATCGCAACTGCGTCGAGATGGGCGTTGAACTGCGCCGCGAGCGAAATCGAGCCGTCGATCGCGGAACGCATGGGACGTTCGGTGGGGATGTGAACGAGAATGTCTTTGTACATGGCGCGCCTCCGATGAACATCAGCCGGTGGCCGCAGTTTTTCACCGCCGGAAGGGCCCGCGTTGAGCTGTATCAAATGCGCACGGGAGGACTTCCGCTGGGGCGCGCGCATTGTTTGCCAAGATTTAATCGGATGGACGGGGCGTCGTAAGGTGACGATGGCCATGTTGGAGGCAAGGCGACACCTTATCCAACATGGACATTTCGACATGAACCATCGCGTCAATTCCGACACCACGACGTCCCGCAGGATCTTGAGGCCGCGCCGGCTTGCGCTGCTCGGCACCGTGGCCGCGCTCGGCGTGGCCGTGCTAGCGGCTGCTCCCGGCTCTTCGCCGTTCGGTCCGAGCTCCTTCATTACCCCGGCCCAGGCCGCCGAATCCGCTGCGACGCCGCCGGGCTTTGGTGACCTGGTCAGCAAGGTCAAACCCGCCGTCATCTCGGTACGGGTCAAGATCGACCAGGACAACGACAAGAGCGCGATGCTGCAGCAGAACCGGATGGATCAGGACGAGGACACCCCGTTCGACCAATTCTCGCGGCAGTTCGGCTTCCGCGGCCCGGGCGGCATGAACGGCATGCCGCGCCAGCGCCATCAGATGATTACGGGCGAAGGCTCCGGCTTCTTCATCTCCGCCGACGGCTATGCCGTGACCAACAACCACGTCGTCGACCATGCCGAGTCGGTGCAGGTGACCATGGATGACGGCACGAGCTACACCGCCAAGGTCGTCGGCACCGATCCGAAGACCGATCTCGCGCTGATCAAGGTCGACGGCAAGAAGGACTTCCCGTTCGTCAAATTCTCCGACCAGAAGCCGCGCATCGGCGATTGGGTGGTTGCGGTCGGCAATCCCTTCGGTCTCGGCGGCACCGTGACTGCCGGCATCGTCTCGGCCAGCGGCCGCGACATCGGCAACGGCCCCTACGACGACTTCATCCAGATCGATGCGCCCATCAACAAGGGCAATTCCGGCGGCCCGGCCTTCGACATGAGCGGCAACGTGATCGGCGTGAACACTGCGATCTTCTCGCCCTCCGGCGGCTCGGTCGGCATCGGCTTCGACATTCCGGCCTCGACCGCAAAACTCGTCGTTGCGCAGCTGAAGGACAAGGGCGCGGTGACCCGTGGCTGGCTCGGCGTGCAAGTGCAGCCGGTTACCGCCGAGATTGCCGACAGCCTCGGCCTGAAGGAGGCGCGCGGTGCGATCGTCGACAATCCCCAGGATGGCAGCCCGGCGGCGAAGGCTGGCATCGAGGCGGGCGATGTCATCACCGCCGTCAACGGCACCGCGATCAAGGATTCCCGCGACCTCGCCCGCACGATCGCGACCCTTGCGCCTGGCAGCTCAGTGAAGCTCGACGTCTTCCACAAAGGCGACAGCAAGACGGTGACGCTCGCGCTCGGCGAACTGCCGAACGAAAGGCAGGCCAAGGCCGATGTTGGCAAGGACCAGCCGGGCCCCGGCACGCCGCGCCTCGGTCTTGCTTTGGCTCCGGCCGGTGACGTCCAGGGCGCTGGCCAGAAGGGCGTTGTCGTCACCGAAGTCGATCCGCAAGGGCCTGCGGCGCAGCGCGGCATCCAGACCGGCGACGTCATCCTCAATGTCGGCGGCAAGGCCGTCGCCAATGTCGGCGACGTCCGTTCCGAGCTGGCGCAGGCCAAATCGTCCGGCAAGCGCAGCGTGCTGTTGCAGGTCAGAGGCGCACAGGCGACCCGCTTCGTCGCGGTCCCACTCGCCTGAGGCGAACCTCGATCGGCATAGATCAAGAAAGGCGGCCCTCGTGGCCGCCTTTTCCGTTCGGCTTCAGGACTGCCGGGAAGCGATCGATAACATTCTCGTTAACGGCAGCGACGATGACGCGGTTCGTCCGAAAAAGCCGTGTTCGCTCATCAAAGTTCCGAACCGTGCAGGTCGCCGGTGGCAACGATGCCACCGGGACGCAAGCGTGGAACTTCGAACTTGCCGCCGGCTTCTGGAACTGGCCGCTGGTTCGCATTTGATCGGTGCCGACATGGATCGATTGAAGCTCTCGCTGAGGAGTGCGCTGCTCGTGGCGCCATTCGTGCTGTGGGGCGGAGACGCTCTCGGGCGGGACGACGGCCGCTACGCGGATTCACCCCTGAAGTCCTGGTTCGACAGTTTGCGCAGCCACCTTGGTCCGTGCTGCTCGGATGCGGATGGCTTTGCCGTCGCCGATCCGGACTGGGAGTCGCATAACGGGCATTATCGCGTGCGTCTCGACGGCGAGTGGATCGAGGTGCCGGACGAAGCCGTCATCACCGAGCCGAACCGCGCCGGCCGCACCATGGTGTGGCCGGTCAAGACCGCGTTCGGCGTTTCGATCCGCTGCTTCATGCCGGGCAGCATGATCTGACGCGGGTCAGGGTCAGCGCTTGCTGGATTTGCGCTTCGACGATTTCTTGCTTGTCTTCTTCGTCGTCCTCTTCTTGGACGTTTTCCTGGAGGTCTTCTTGGCAGCCTTCTTCGGGACCTTCTTGCCCTTCTTGCGTGCCTTCGACAGTCCGATCGCGATCGCCTGCTTGCGACTCTTCACGCGTCCGCCACGGCCTTTGCGACCGCTCTTTGCCGTGCCCTTCTTGTAGCGGCGCATCTCGCTCTCGACATCACTGCCGGAGCTGCGCGAGTAGCGGCGTTTCTTTGCCTTGCGTGCCATGCATGTTCTCCCTTGGCCGGGGAGAACCATTCGACACGGGCATGGTTCCCGAAGGACGCGGACAGCGTTCCAGGCGCAGCCTAGAAGGAATTCGCCAGCTCGATCTCGGCTTCCAGCACCTGGATGCGACGTGCGGCCTCGCTGAAGGACAGATCGCGCGCATATTGCGCGGGCTGATACGCTTCTTCACTCAGCCGTTTCAGCCTGAGCCCCTGCGTCCGTGTCATCTGCTCGGCGAGGAAAACCCTGGCGTCGTATTTGCCTTGAACCTGCATGTCGCTTCTCCGCTCTGAAATCGTGACTTGACTATATGTTCTTATTTTGTTCTAACAAGCCATGGACAACAGAATTAATGAAATTCGACGTCAAATCAGCGCCTTGAGGGTTGAGATGGCCGGCGTCGAGGCCTCCGTGCGCGATCTCATCAACGGCGACCGCGATTGCGTCCAGCAGGCCTTGGCGCAGATGGATTTGCGCCGGAAGGTCAATTTGCTGATCGGCGAATGGAAGGCTGCCGGCGGCGGCGATATCCTGCCTGACGTTCGTGACCGGGTGCGCCTTCGTCTCGTGAAGACAGTCATTAGTCCCGAGCGCGCGAGCACGCGGCGCTGAAACCTTTTGGGGGCGTCGTGGAGGAAGACCCGGACACTTACCGGATCTTGAGGTTGCGCGCCGAGATTCTCGAATTGGGCTCTGCCATCCGGCAATTGCAGCGTGCGGGGCTCGACGATGCTGCGGCCCAACTTCTGATCGGACGCAAGCGGGCGCAGCTCGAGCAACTCGTGAAGACGAATGCTGCGGGCCGCGCGCTCAACTCTGAAACGCGTCGCCGGTAACGAGCTGACGCGGGCGCTCGACGATGTTGGCTCAAGAAACAAGAAAAAAGCCCCGCGTCGCGGCGGGGCTTTTGATGTCGTGTCGGCCTGAGCTCACTTGGTATTGCTCATGCCCTTGCTGCTCTGGTTCGTCATGGTGCCGCCCTGGTCCGAGCCGGGACCGGAGCCGCCCTGGCCGGAAGGATCCGCGCCCTTCGAGGCCTTGGTGTTGGCGCCGGTGGTCTGCGAGGACGACATCGATGATCCGTGTTTCGCCTTGTGCGACTTGGCCTGTGCGGCGAGCGGCGCGGCGGCGAGGCCGGTGGCCAACATTGCGGTGAGAACGAGCTTGGCCGTTGTCATGCGGGGAACTCCCTGAGTTAAATTGACGCAGGCAGCCAACCTCCATTTGCCGAAGGAGTTCCCGACAAACGCATCTGCCGCGCACACGCGCGCTTCAAGATTGCTTGTCCTCAGCGAGGATGAACACGACGCCGGTGAGTGTCGCGCCGATCGCGAACGTCGTCACCAATGTGAGGGCGAAGACGATTACGGCTTGGCTTCCGCCGTGATCGAGCAGCCTGGCGACGGCGGGATTGGACAGGATCAGCGCGAGGCTGAAGGCGAGGCCGAGGGCTGCGCCCATCATCGCATGCGTCATCAGCTTGATGAGGCCGGTGGGAGAGATCAGGTCCGACGACTTTTTTGCGCGCATGGGAACTGCATCCCGAACTGACATGCAAACGCGGACGATATTCACCGGTTCCAAATGCATGAAGGAATTGTCATCACCGGCTTCATCCGACGTTCATGCCGGGCCTGCGAGGATAAGCGTCGGCAAAACGGGAACATTCGATATGGGTAAGGTAGTCTTTCTTTACCGCTCGCTGGCCTATCGCAACGCGGCTGCGGACATGCTGCGCAAGGCCCGCAAACTGCCGCGCGGCGCGGAGCGAAGTGCGGCCCGCCGCTACGCGAGGGCGCTACGCGATCTCGCTCAGACGGAAGCCTGGCTCGAAGGCCGTCTTGCCGAGGAAGCGCGGCCGGCGCGGCAAACCAGGATGGCGGCGTCGGGCTAAAGCATGATCCGGAAAAGTGCGCAGCGGTTTTCCGAAAAGATCATGCTCGAATAACGACCCAAAGCGCGATGACGATTCATCCTGATCGCATCGCGCTTCAGCCCGAGGCGCGTTGCAATTCGGCGGAGCCGGGGGCGTCGAATTTTCCGGGTGCGGTCGTCGCCGTCTTGCGTGTCAGCGGCACCTCGAGGCGGCACAACAGTCCTTCGGCTCGCCAATCGAATTGCGCCTGTCCACCGAGCTGGGACTCGACGCTCGCAAGCAGGCTCCGCGTGCCGAAGCCGCGAGATTTCGGGGTCATGACGAGCGGACCGCCGGACTCTTCCCACCTCAGCGTCAGCAGCTGGTCCTCGACTTGCCAGCCGATCATGAGCCGTCCCGACCTGGTCGAGAGTGCGCCATACTTGGCCGAGTTGGTGAAGAGCTCGTGCAACGCGAGCGCCAGCGTCTGAGCCGTCGCCGGCACCAACTGGACCTCCGGACCCGCCAATACGATCTGGCCGCCGAGCGAATAGGGCGCAAGCTCCTCGTCGATCAGCTTGGAGAGCTCCGCGCCCTGCCAGCTCGATAGCGACAGGATGGTGTGCACGCGCGCCAGCGCATTGATGCGCCCCTCGACGGCGTTGACATAGGCCTTGACCTCGTCGGCACGGGTGAGGCGCACGATGGACTGCGCCAGCGCCAGCGCATTCTTGGCGCGATGATCGACTTCCCGCGCCAGCAGATTCTGCCGTTCCTCGGCTCGCTTGCGTTCGGTGATGTCCACGGTGACACCGCTCACGCGCACGACACGACCGCTGTCGTCGACCGTCGCGGCCGCCGTGCCGACGCACCAGCGCACCTCACCGTCGGGCCGCACAATGCGAAACTCGGTCTCATAGGCCCGCCTGCCCTTGTTGAACTCGGCGATCGCCTTGCGCAACTGATCGACGTCGTCGGGATGCAACAGCGCCTGAACGTTGGCCGGATTGACCTCGAAGCTCTCCGGGCCGACCCCAAAGATGCGATATTGCCCCTCGTCCCACATCCAGTCGCCGCTGATCCAGTCCCAATCCCAGGAGCCCATCTTGCCGGCGGCGATGGCCATGCTGCGCCGCTGCTCGCTTTCGCGCAGCTTCGCGGTGGAGTTCTCCAGTTCCGCGGTGCGCGCGCGGACGCGGTCCTCGAGCTCCTGGTTCAGCCGTTCCAGCTCGCGGGTCTTGCGGTACAGCTCGGCAAACACCTTGATCTTGGCGCGCAGCACTTCCGGTACGACCGGGACCGGCACGTAGTCGACCGCGCCCATCTCGTAGCCGCGCAACCGGTCGATGTCGCTGACCTGGATGGCGGAGATGAAGATCATCGCGGTCTTCTGGAAGCGCGGATGCTCGCGGATCATCGCGGCGAGCTCGAAGCCGTCGAGCTCGGGCATGCAGACGTCGACCAGGATCACCGCGATCTCGGTCTTGAGCAGCACCTCCAGCGCCTCGCGTCCGGACGAAGCGATCACGAGGTTCTCGCCGAGTTCCTTCAGGATCACCTCATAGGCGAGCAGCTTGGCCGGCTGGTCGTCGACGAGCAGGATGTTGACCTTTTCGTGGTCCATTCGCGGGCCCAACTCAGCGGTGCAGCCACATGCGGATCGCAAGCAGCAATTGATCGGTGTTGACGGGTTTGGCGAGGTAATCGGACGCGCCGGCTTCAAGGCACTTTTCCCGGTCACCCTTCATCGCCTTGGCGGTCAGCGCGATGATCGGAAGGCGGGCGAAGGCAGGGTTTTCGCGAATGACGCCGATGGTCTGGTAGCCATCCATCTGCGGCATCATGATGTCCATCAGAACGATGGCGATCTCCGGATTGGATTCGACCAGGGTGACGGCTTCACTGCCGGTCGTGGCGGTCAGCACCTTCATGCCGCGCCGTTCCAGCACGCTCGACAGCGCGAAGATGTTGCGGGCGTCGTCGTCGACGAGAAGCGCGGTCTTGCCGATCAAATCCTCGTCGGAACTGTTCAGCTTCTCCAGCATGCGCTGCTTCTCGACCGGAAGCTCCGTGATCACGCGGTGCAGGAACAGCGCGGTCTCGTCGAGCAGGCGCTCGGGCGATTCCACGCCCTTGACCACGATGCTGCGCGCCATGGTGTGGAGTTCCGCATCCTCCTCCGCCGAGAGTTCGCGGCCGGTGAAGACCACGACCGGAACGTTGGACAGCGCCTCATCGTTGCGGATCTGGTCCAGCACCTCGAAGCCGCTCATATCGGGCAGCCTGAGGTCGAGCACCACGCAGTCGCAGGGCGCCTCGCGCAGCGTCGACAGCGCGCCGGCGCCGGTGTCGGTGGTCACGATCTCGATGTCGTCGTGGTGCAGCAGCTCGCGGATCGAAAGCTGCTCGGCCTCGTTGTCCTCGACGATCAGGAGCCGCTTGCGCCTGGGACGCGCATATTCCTTGATCTGCGTCAGCGCCGCCGAGACGCCTTCGGTCGTCGTCGGCTTGTTGACGAAGGAGAACGCGCCACGGGCCAGCGCATGCTGGCGGTCCTCGTCGAGCGTGATGATCTGCACGGGGATGTGGCGCGTCAGCGGATTGTGCTTGAGCTGGCTCAGCACGGTCCAGCCGAGCATGTCAGGCAGGAACACGTCGAGCGAGACTGCTCTCGGCTGGTACTGCTTGGCAAGCTCCAGCGCCTCGGCGCCGCGGCCGGCGACCAGGACCTTGAATCCCTTGTCGCGCGCGAGGTCGACCAGCACACGTGCATAATGCGGGTCGTCCTCGACGATCAGGAGGATGCTGTCGCCAGGCTCGAGGTTGAGCCGGTCGTCGGGAAGCTGCTCGATGACGCGCTGCTGCTCCGGCGCGGCCGGCTGCAGCGCCGGCGGCTGGTTGTATTGCTGCGGCGCCGGTGCGGCGCGCGGCGCGAGCGTCGGGCCGGAATATTTGAGCGGCAGATACAGCGTGAACGACGAGCCCTTGCCTGGCGAGCTGCGCAGATGAATCTCGCCGCCGAGCAGGCTTGCCAATTCGCGACTGATCGCAAGCCCAAGGCCGGTGCCGCCATATTTCCGGCTGGTGCCGGCGTCGGCCTGCTGGAACGCCTCGAAGATCAGCTTCTGCTTCTCCAGGGGAATGCCGATGCCGGTGTCGGACACTTCGAACGCGATCACCGCCGGCGCGGAGTTCAGTACCGGATGATCCGTTCCCCAGCCGCCGACCGCGGCGGCGACATTGAGGCGCACCTCGCCTTCGGCGGTGAACTTGAAGGCGTTGGAGAGCAGGTTCTTCAGCACCTGTTGCAGGCGCTTGGAGTCGGTGACGATGCTGCGTGGGAGGGCCGGATCGACGTCGATCTTGAATGACAGATTGCGGTTGTCCGCCTCATGCCGGAACGGCCGTCCGACGGTCTCCAGCAGGTTCGCGGTAAGGATTTCCTCGGCGTCGACCGTCACCGTGCCGGATTCGATCTTGGACAGATCCAGAATGTCGCTGATCAGATTGAGCAGGTCGGTGCCGGCGCCGTGGATGGTGCGGGCGAATTCGACCTGCTTGGCCGAGAGGTTGCCGTCCGGATTGTCGGTGAGCTGCTGTCCCAGGATCAGGATCGAGTTCAGCGGCGTGCGCAGCTCGTGGCTCATATTGGCGAGGAATTCGGACTTGTACTTCGAGGTCAGCGCGAGCTCGGTCGCCTTTTCCTCGAGGGCGCGGCGGGCCTGCTCGATCTCCTGGTTCTTGCGCTCGACCTCGACGTTGCGCTCGGCGAGCTGCTGTGCCTTCTGTTCGAGCTGGTCGTTGGTCTGCTGCAATTCGCGCTGCTGGGTCTGGAGTTCGCCGGCAAGCTGCTGCGACTGCTTGAGCAGGCCTTCGGTCTGCATGGTCGCTTCGATCGAATTGAGCACGATGCCGATGGAGTCGGTGAGCTGCTCCAGGAAAGTCATCTGCGAGGTCGTGAAGGAGACGAGCGAGGCGAGCTCGATCACGGCCTTGACCTGGCCCTCGAACAGCACCGGTAGCACGACGAGGTTCTTCGGCGCGACCCGGAACAGCGCCGAGTTGATCGGCACCGCGTCGGACGGAATGTCGGCGACCACGCGCGGCCGCTTGTCGAGCGCGCACTGGCCGATCAAGCCGTCGCCGAACTGCAGCACGCGCTGATACGGGTAGATGCCGTCACTGGCATAGGAGGCCAGCAGCAGGAGCTGCGGATTGTCCTCGCTCTCGACCTGGTAGATCACGCCGGTATGGGCGTTCACCAGCGGCGACAGCTCGGTGAGCAGCAGCCGGCCCACCGTGGTGAGGTCGCGCTGGCCTTGCAGCATGTTGGTGAATTTGGCGAGGTTGGTCTTCAGCCAGTCCTGCTCGGTGTTCACGTCCGTCGTGAGACGGAGGTTCGTGATCATCGTGTTGATGTTGTCTTTCAGCTCGGCGAGCTCGCCGCGGGCGTCGACCTGGATCGACCGCGTCAGATCGCCTTTGGTCACGGCGGTCGCGACTTCCGCGATCGCGCGCACCTGCGAGGTGAGGTTGGCCGCGAGCAGGTTGACGTTACCAGTGAGGTCCTTCCAGGTGCCGGCGGCGCGGGGCACGTCGGCCTGGCCGCCGAGCCGGCCTTCGACGCCGACCTCGCGTGCCACTGACGTCACCTGGTCGGCGAAGGTCGCGAGCGTCTCGGTCATGTTGTTGATGGTATCGGCGAGAGCGGCAACTTCGCCCTTGGATTTCACAGTGAGGTTCTGCTTGAGGTCGCCGTTGGCGACCGCGGTCACAACCTTGACGATGCCGCGGACCTGCTCGGTCAGGTTCGCCGCCATGAAGTTGACGGTGTCGGTGAGATCCTTCCAGGTGCCGGCGACGCCGGGCACCTGGGCCTGGCCGCCGAGCTCGCCCTCGGTGCCGACCTCGCGCGCCACGCGCGTGACTTCGCCGGCGAAGGCGTTGAGCTGGTCCACCATGGTGTTGATGGTGTTCTTCAGCTCGAGGATTTCGCCCTTCACGTCGACGGTGATCTTGCGGGACAAGTCACCGCGCGCGACCGCCGTGGTCACTTCGGCGATGTTGCGGACCTGGGTGGTGAGGTTCGCCGCCAGCAGGTTGACGTTGTCGGTCAGATCCTTCCAGGTGCCGCCGACGCCGGGCACGACGGCCTGACCGCCGAGCCGGCCTTCGGTGCCGACCTCGCGCGCCACGCGCGTCACTTCGGCGGCGAAGGAGCGCAGCTGCTCGACCATGGTGTTCAAGGTGTCCTTGAGCAGCAGGATCTCGCCGCGCACGTCCACCGTGATCTTCTTCGACAGGTCGCCGCCGGCGATCGCGGTCGCGACCTCCGCGATGTTGCGGACCTGGGCCGTGAGGTTCGAGGCCATGAAGTTGACGTTGTCGGTGAGGTCCTTCCAGGTGCCGGCGACGCCGGGCACTTCGGCCTGGCCGCCGAGCTTGCCTTCGGTGCCGACCTCGCGCGCCACGCGCGTCACTTCGCCGGCAAAGCCGTTGAGCTGGTCCACCATGGTGTTGATGGTGTTCTTCAGCTCGAGGATTTCGCCCTTCACGTCGACGGTGATCTTGCGCGACAGGTCGCCGCGCGCCACGGCGGTGGTCACTTCGGCGATGTTGCGGACCTGGGCGGTGAGGTTGCCGGCCATCGAGTTCACGGAGTCGGTCAAGTCCTTCCAGGTGCCGGCGACGCCCGGCACGTTGGCCTGGCCGCCGAGGCGGCCTTCGGTGCCGACCTCGCGCGCCACGCGCGTCACCTCGCCCGCGAAGCGGTTGAGCTGGTCGACCATCGTGTTCAGCGTGTCCTTGAGCTGAAGGATCTCGCCGCGCACGTCCACGGTGATCTTGCGCGACAGGTCGCCGCCGGCGATCGCGGTCGCGACTTCGGCGATGTTGCGGACCTGGGCGGTGAGGTTGCCCGCCATCGAGTTCACGGAGTCGGTCAAGTCCTTCCAGGTGCCGGCAACGCCGGGCACGCCGGCCTGGCCGCCGAGCTTGCCGTCGGTGCCGACCTCGCGGGCGACGCGCGTGACTTCGCCGGCGAAGGCGTTGAGCTGGTCGACCATGGTGTTGAGCGTTTCCTTCAGCTGAAGGATTTCGCCCGACACGTTCACCGTGATCTTCTTCGACAGATCGCCCTTGGCGACCGCGGTCGCGACCTCGGCGATGTTGCGGACCTGGCCGGTGAGGTTCGAGGCCATCGAGTTGACGCTGTCGGTGAGGTCCTTCCAGGTGCCGCCGACGCCGCGCACGACGGCCTGGCCGCCGAGCTTGCCTTCGGTGCCGACCTCGCGCGCGACGCGCGTGACCTCGCCGGCGAAGGCGTTGAGCTGGTCCACCATGGTGTTGATGGTGTCCTTCAGCTCCAGGATCTCGCCGCGCACGTCCACCGTGATCTTCTTCGACAGGTCGCCGCCGGCGACCGCGGTGGTCACTTCGGCGATGTTGCGGACCTGGGCAGTCAGGTTCGACGCCATCGAGTTGACGCTTTCGGTGAGGTCCTTCCAGGTGCCGGCGACGCCGAGCACGTTGGCCTGGCCGCCGAGCCGGCCCTCGGTGCCGACCTCGCGTGCGACGCGCGTCACTTCGCCGGCAAAGGCGTTGAGCTGGTCGACCATGGTGTTGAGCGTCTCCTTCAGCTGAAGGATTTCGCCCGAGACGTTCACCGTGATCTTCTTCGAGAGGTCGCCGCTCGCGATGGCGGTGGCGACGTCGGCGATGTTGCGGACCTGCGCGGTCAGGTTCGAGGCCATGAAGTTGACGTTGTCGGTGAGGTCCTTCCAGGTGCCAGCGACGCCAGGCACCTGCGCCTGGCCGCCGAGCTTGCCTTCGGTGCCGACCTCGCGCGCCACGCGGGTCACTTCCGAGGCGAACGAGTTGAGCTGGTCCACCATGGTGTTGATGGTGTCCTTCAGCTCCAGGATCTCGCCGCGCACGTCCACCGTGATCTTGCGCGAGAGGTCGCCGCGCGCCACGGCGGTGGTGACGTTGGCGATGTTGCGGACCTGCGCGGTCAGGTTGCCGCACATCGCGTTGACGGAGTCGGTCAGGTCCTTCCAGGTGCCGGCGACGCCGGGCACGATCGCCTGGCCGCCGAGCTTGCCGTCGGTGCCGACCTCGCGCGCCACGCGCGTCACTTCGGAGGCGAAGGAGCGGAGCTGGTCCACCATCGTGTTGATGGCTTCCTTGAGCTGAAGGATCTCGCCGCGGACGTCGACCGTGATCTTCTTGGAGAGGTCGCCGTTGGCGACCGCGATCGTCACCTCGGCGATGTTGCGAACCTGGTTGGTCAGGTTGTTCGCCATCGAGTTGACGCTCTCGGTAAGGTCCTTCCAGACGCCGGTCACCTCAGGCACCTGGGCCTGGCCGCCGAGCTTGCCTTCGGTGCCGACCTCGCGCGCCACGCGCGTCACCTCGGAGGTGAACACGCCGAGCTGCTTGATCATGGTGTTGACGATGGTCGCCGACTGCAGGAATTCGCCCCGGAGCGGACGGCCATCGACGTCGAGCTTGACGGTCTGAAGCAGGTCGCCTTGCGCCACCGCGGCGACCGCACGCGTCACCTCGCGGGTCGGCCACAGCAGGTCGTCGATCAGCGTGTTGACGGAGCCTTCCATATCGGCCCAGGAGCCGGAGGCGAGGCCGAATTTCACGCGCTGGCGCGTCTTGCCTTCGCGGCCGACCACCTGGCCGACCAGCTCGAGCTGCTGCGCCATGCGCTGGTTGGCGGCGATGATTTCATTAAAAGTGTCGGCGATCTTGCCGTCGATGCCGAGATAGTCGCCGCTCATCCGGACGGAGAAATCGCCGCTGCGCATGGCCTGCAGGGCGAGCAGCAATTCGGCCCGGGAATCCGGATCCGATACACCGTTGGGTTTTGGCTTTGGGACGCGACGACCGGACCGTGATGCAGATCCGGGATCGAGGTCGCTCATACTGATTCCCCCGCAGGTGTCGGCCGAATCCACGGCAAGACGCAATTGTCAAAATAGAGCGTCAGCCAAATTCGAAATCAAGCGCCAACGTGTGACGCGAGGTATGGAACCTGTCTTGCTCAGCCCGACGGCAATAACCGCAATCCGCTGAATTGGTTCCATTGGGGTTCAAAAAAGAAACGGCATCGGCGACCCGCCCCATTGTCGGTCCCCGGAAGGCCCCTTCGGAACGGAGCGCCGAGCCTCGCGGTTAGCCCCAAAACAGGGAGAAGGGATATGAAAGCAGGACTTGCTGCGATCGTCGTCATGCTGTTTGCCGGGTCAGCCTTGGCGCAGGGCGGGGCGCCCAGCGGCCGGGGCTCGATGACCGGCGATCCCGCCGCCAGTTCGGCCAATCCAAAGGCAGATTCCCCGACGACGGGGACAGCGACCCGGTCGAACCCCAGCGGAAGCGGCACCTCATCTTCGGGCGGCAAGGATGACAATGGCGATGCGGGTCGGGACAAGATGCCGGAGAGCGATCGCACCGTGCGGCCGGAGAGCCAGCAACACCATCCGAACTCCAAGTAAGGAGGCTACTTGTCCGCCATCGTACGCTGGGCGTCCTTGACCTGCGCGCGAAGTAACGGAAGCTGCTCGCGCGCGAAGGCTGCCAGCGTAGTGTTGTCGGGCGCCTTCAGGTAGCTTTCGAGCAGCTTGATGGCCGATTCGTATTCCGGAATCTGCGAGGCATAGAAGCTTCGGACGTAAGTCGGTCCGTCCGAGGTTTCGGGCTCGATCAGGCTGGCGCCGACGGACGTCGTCTTGCCGACGCGCGGCTCCGCGCCGATCGCCTCCTGGATCTGCTTCAGCGCCTTGTCGCGCTTGGCAGCTTCCTCGGCACGCAAGGCGGCGAGGTTCTTGACCTCGGCGTTGCCCTTCAGATCGGTGCTCTCCAGGAGGCCCTGCTGGAAGCGGCTGAAATCATAGAGGCCGCTGATGACGTCGGTTGCGCTCGGAGGGCGGTCGCCAGACTTTCGTTCACCGGTGCTGTCGGCAAGCGCGGCGGTGCTGATGAATGCCAGGACGATCGCGACAGCAACTCGCATCGATATCAAACAGCGAATCGCGTGCGAAGTTCCCTGAACATTACGATCCGGAAAGCGGGTTGCGACGCGAGAGTTCCGTCCCCACGTCTTCAACATGAAACAGTCTGACATCTTCAGGGATAATGCCGACAACTGTCTTCAGCTCGCTGAGCGCGCCGAGGGACAACCTGCCCACAAGCGTTTTTCGCGCATGGCGGACGCCTGGACGGCGCTCGCTCACGAGCAGGATTGGCTTGATGGCGAAATTCCGCCCGTCGTGGTCCGTTTCCCTCAAAAGCAGGATGCGTGAGGGCCCTCTCTTCGTGAATCCGCGTGTGAGACCGCTCACGGAACACAAGTGACCAATCGAGGATGATCCGGGAATAGTCGATCGCGTTGGTTTTCGTTTCCAGAAGGAGGTTTTGTGATGGCTCCACGTCTGGCTCTTCTTTCACTCATTCTCGCCTTTGGTGTCTCGGTTGCGTTCGCGACGGTGACGACGGTGCGCCAGGTTCATCTGGAGAAGGCATCGGCTCCAATCCACGCGGCGCACAGCTAGCGCCGCGCCGGAACATTCGACGCCGTAGTGCGTAACCGCTTCGACACATCAGGAGAGGCGAAGCACATCATGGCCCATTCCGACCACGGCATCGTCAAGGACAAACGGGCGGAGGAGCAGCCGCGCGATAAGGAGCGCGCTCAGTCCGTGCACAAGGCGGATCCGCAAAAGGCGGGTTCGAAAGGCTCACCGTCGCGAGAGGCGACGCGCGATCCCAAGCTGAACGACAACAGCAAGACCCCGGGCTCGGGCATGACGCCGGACGATTCCGGCGACGCGCCGAGCGGCTAAAGCATGATCCGGAGAAGCGCGCAGCGGTCTTCCGGAAAGGATTATGCCTAAACAACAATCTAAAGCGCGATGACGATTCATCCTCATCGCGTCGCGCTTTAGACGCAACGGATTAGCGCGAGGAACAAATCCTCGCGCGAGGCGTCGACAGGTTGCTTCCGGTTGTCATGCCCCCGGTGCGCCGGAAGCAATCTCCAAGGACGGCCCTGGCACCCACCGTGCCGGGGTCGTTCGCTTATGGACGGTTCTTGCGAGTCAGCCCCCGGTGCCGTTCTCGGGATCTTCCTGCGTATGTCCGTCGGGTCCGCGCCCGAACACGCCAAAGCTGCTCGACTTCACACCCGCGGCTGCGTCGACGCCGACGGCGGCCAGTCCGAACTTGAGCAGTTCGCGGACCGCTGCCGCTCGGGTCGGCATGCGATGCTTGAACCGGAAATCGTCAACGGCGGCCAACTCGTCCGGCGAGAGCATGACCTGAAGGCGCTCGGCGCGAAGGTCGTTCATGGTCGATCACGCAATTGAGTAGGTTGAGTAGGTTACTCAACAAACTAACTTGGCGGGAGTTCCACAAGAGTCGAAAAAGACGCCAAATGAGTAGGAAAATATAGCAAAATCAATAGGTTATTATTGAAACGACTTTGGCGGTGGCGCATTCTCTTGGAAAGGGAGAGAAGCCATGACGGACGAAGTCAGGTTGCCCCGAAAGCTTTCCGAAGAGCCGGAAGCCCCCAAGCCGGTGCGTCCCAGCCACCAGAAGGTCATCGAACAAGTCGAGCGCTGGGCCAACAGCCCGGGGCTGCAGCCACCGAGGACGGAAGATGCGAAGACGATCTGAGCCACATACATTCGAGCAGCGTCTCAGGGCGCAGAAGCTGCGGCTCGAGCACGAACTGTCGGGCCTGCCGGACGGCCGCCAGCGTGACGTTATTCTGGCGCGCATCGATCAGCTTCAGACGGCCGCCGAAATGTATGGATTTCTGATGCTACGGGAAGAGGCCGCGGCCCCTCGCTGATGGCCCCATGCGTTCGGTCTGCGTGGTGCGCGAGGTAATGCGAAGCTTTCGCCGCAGCCACCACGCCGACACCGACACGGCCGCGCATACCAGGATGGCGGCGACGAATGCGCCGATCACGGTTGTCGAAACCACGACGTAAAAGACTGCAGCAAATGCCGCCAGGCCGATGCTTCCAAGGCCGGCACCGGCGGCATCGAGCGCCGCGGCCTGCTGCCCGCGCCTGTCTCCGCTGAGGCCGGCCTTTTCCTTGGCGCGGCGCTCATGGCTTTCGATCAGCGTTGCGCTGGCGCAGAAGATGGCGGGGAGCGCGAGGAAGAGGCCGCCGACGGAGACGCCGAAACCTGTGGTCACGGCCCCCGCGAGGACGGTCGCCAGTCCGCCGAGCAGAAAGCGGATACCATACTCGTACCACCGCGTCTGTTTGAGCGCCGATGTAGACAGTTTGACCAGCATCAGGCAGCACCTCCGAAACCCGCGAGCAGAGCGAAGGCGACGACGAGCCATGCGGCAAAAGCGAGGGTGGTGGCTGGCAGAGCGGAGAAGTGAAACCTCATCAGGAGATGGCAGACGACGAGGCTGTAGCAGCCGAGTGCGATGGCACCATAGATCATCGTCCAGCTTTCGGCGGCGACATATCGCGGGCCGTACTGGACGACGGCTATGCTGAGGGTGGCCAGCGCGACCGACGGCGCCGCGCCGAGCAGGCCGGCAAAGCTCTTCGGTCGCAGCATGTCGCCCAGGATCGCGAAGACAGAGACGATCAGGCCGCCGGCGATGAAGCGCAGGAGATATTCGGTCATGACCGGACCCGCGAGGCTTTAGGCCGCCGTTTCGCCAGCGTGAACGGCCTGAACAGTCGCTCGACGGCGACGCCAAGCGTAAAGCCCGCCACCACATCGCTGGCCCAATGCGCGAGCACCACGACGCGCGTCAACGATAGCACCACGGCAAGGGCGCGGACCGCCCGACGCCGGGCAGGCGGCAACAGGCCGGCCGCCGAGGCGAGAGCGCCCATATGCACGGCGTGACCGGAGGGAAATGCGTCGCGGGATCGCCCCGAGAAGGGGACGCCCCGCCAATGGCCGGTGACGGTCAGCCGGTCCGGCCTGGTCTGATCGAACACGGACTTCAGAACATGCGGCAGTATGGCCGTCGCCAGCGAGACCATCAGAACGTGATCTGCAACGGGACGCTGCTGCGGGTGCCGCAGCCGGGTGTAGAGCCATCCCGCAGCGGCCAGCGCGATGAGCACATGCTCGTCGGCCCCCCAGGTCAATATCTGGGTGGTATGCTCGAGCCCCGAGTTGGTGTTGTGTGCGATCTCGTTCGCGATCGCCGTATCGATCCGGGTGGGTTTGACTGTTACGAGCGCCATCGGTGAGCCGGCGATATTTCCTCCATGACAGATTTGTAAAAGCTTGGAGACAAAGATGGTTCCTGAGCTCCAGCGAGCGTCCCAGCTCTGCTAAGGCTGCCCCGATCCACCCGCCGCCCCGTAAACCTGGCCGGTCGCATAGCTGGCGTCGGCGGCGGCAAGCTGCACGTAGATCGAGGCGAGCTCGACCGGCTGGCCGGGGCGGCCGAGCGGCGTCATGCCGCCGAATTTTTCGAGCTTCTCCATCGTGGCGCCGCCGGAGACCTGAAGCGGCGTCCAGATCGGCCCGGGCGCCACGCCGTTGACGCGGATGCCCTTCGACGCCAGCTGCTTGGCCAGTGCCTTCACATAGTTCATCGTCGCTGCCTTGGTCTGCGCATAATCGTAGAGATCGGGCGAGGGATCGTAAGCCTGCTCGGAGGTCGTGCCGATGATGCAGGATCCGGGCTTGAGATGCGGCAGCGCCGCCTTGATGATCCAGAATGGCGCGTAGATGTTGGTCTTCATGGTCGCGTCGAAGTCCTCCGAGGAGACGTCGAGGATGGAGGCGCGCGCCTGCTGCCGGGCGGCATTGTTGACGATGATGTCGAGACCGCCAAGACCTTGCACGGTCTGCTCGACCAGCCTTTTGCAGAACGCTTCCTCCTGGAGATCGCCGGGGATCGCCAGCCCGGTGCGACCTTCCTTCTTGATCAGCGCGATCACCTCCTGCGCATCCGGCTCTTCCGCCGCCAGGTAATTGATGGCGACGTCGGCGCCTTCACGCGCATACGCAATGGCGGCGGCGCGGCCCATGCCGGAATCGCCGCCGGTGATCAGCGCCTTGCGGCCGGCGAGCCGACCGGAGCCCTTGTAGCTGGTCTCGCCATGGTCCGGCCGCGGCTCCATCTTGCCGGCGAGGCCCGGCCAGGGCTGCGACTGCTTTTTGAACGGCGGCTTCGGAAAGCGGCCGACGGGATCGATCAGCGGCTGCTCGGCCATGTGCGGATCTCCTTTCGCGGTCGAAGACGCCAGCGTGCCGCGGCGAGCGACATGCTCGCGGCGCGAACGACGTGCCGGCTGGATATTGGGGGCCTGTCCTGCTGGGCCACGATGCTCTCCGCGACGTCCGTGATCGCAACGCGCGGGAGCCAGGCATCGTTGCTGGGACGCAGAGGACGCCGGCCAAGCCGGCGCCCGCGTTCGAGGTTACTTCGTCTGGCCGACGCTCGGCGCCTTGCCGAGCTCCTTGGCCATGTCGAGATGGTGCTTGAGCGCCGGCAGAGTCTTGCCGGCCCAATCCTTCAGCGTGGAATTGTCGCCGCCCTTGGCGTAGCGCTCGAACAGCGACACGGCATCCTCGTGGGCGCTCACCTGATAGGAGTTGTAGTCCGAGCTGAAGTCCTTGCCATTCGCACTCTTGAGCTTGTCGAGCTTGCTCTGGTGCGAGCTGTCGAGCGCCGTCGGCAGGGTCGCCTGCACCTTGCCGTCACCGACGAGGCCCTTGAGCTCGGTGCTGGTCTTGGTGTGGTCGGTCACCATCTGTTGCGCGAAGCTCTTCTCCTGCGCGTTGCCCTTTTGCGTGGCAAGCTTGCTCGACTCGATCTCGAACATGTCGCTGATGGCGACCTGCTTGACGAAGTCGGCAGTCGTTGGCGCGACGCCGAGCGCCGAATTGACGCCGGTCTTCTCGCCCAGCGACTGGGCGATCGCGGGCCCGGCGACAAGCACGCAGGCAAGGGCGATGATGGCACGCTTCATGGTTCGGTCCCTCCGAGTGGGGCGCGCGGCCTCTTGCCGCGCGGTGTTGCGCCGATCAACACGTCGCATGCGCCGAGGTTCCTAGCGACTAACCCGTCGGATTCCGCCCGGTGCGCGGATTGATCGGATCGGTCGGTTTGCGTCGAAGCCGCTCGGGCAGAAACGGCTCGGCGGGGGCGGCCGTGGCGTCGGCACGCACATCGGCATGGTGCTGCGCGCGCTCGTGCGGAGTCTTGTTGTCGTTGAAATGGTATTTCACGTCGACGCCGTCGACGGGATCGTTGACGCCGTGCTGGATGTCGCGAAAGTCGCTCATGGTTGACCTCATTGCTTTCCGGGCAGGATCGTTTCGAGCACCTGCCGCGCTGCTCCCTTGATCATCCCGCTTTCGTTCGGATCACCCTTCAAGAGGGCGAGCGAGAAGTTCTTGGCCTGCTGAAGCGTGATATGCGGCGGCAGCGGCGGCACTTCGGGATCGGTCTTCACCTCCAGCACGACGGGCATCTCGCTTCCCAGCGCCTGCTCCCAGGCCGAGCCGAGCAGCTGTGGGCTGTCGACGAAGATGCCACGCAGGCCGATGAGCTCGGCGAAGCGTGAATAGGAGACGTCGGGAATGCGCTGCGAGGCTTCGAATTTCGGATCGCCGTTGATGATGCGCTGCTCCCACGTCACCTGGTTGAGGTCCTCGTTGTTGAAGACGCAAACGATGAAGCGCGGATCGCGCCAGGAGCGCCAGTATTTCGCAGCGGTAATCAATTCGGCCATGTTGTTCATCTGCATCGCGCCGTCGCCGACGAGGGCAATCACCGGACGGTCCGGATGGGCGTACTTCGCGGCGAGCGCATAGGGCACCGCGGCGCCCATCGAGGCGAGGCCGCCGGAGAGCGAGGCGATCATGCCACGCCGCATCTTCAGGTCGCGGGCGAACCAGTTGGCGCAGGAGCCGGAATCGCTGGTGATGATCGCGCGGTCGGGCAGGCGCGGGGACAATTCCCAGGCGACGAGCTGCGGATTGACCGGCGCTGCCGGCTGATGTGCCCGGCCATCCAGCGTCTTCCACCATGTCGTGACGTCGTCTTCGATACCCTGGCGCCAGGCGCCGTCGCTCTTGGGTTTCAGCCGCGGCAACAGAGCGCGCAACGTCTCGGCGGCGTCGCCCACGAGGCCGACCTCCATGGGAAAGCGGATCGACATCATGCCGGCGTCGATGTCGATCTGCACGCCCCGCGCCGCGCCTTCCTTCGGCAGGAACTCGGCATAGGGGAAGGCCGAGCCGACCATCAGCAGCGTGTCGCATTCCATCATCATGTTGTAGCTGGGCTCGGTGCCGAGCAGGCCGATCGAGCCGGTGACCCACGGCAGGTCGTCGGGCAGCGCTGCCTTGCCGAGCAGCGCCTTGGCGCAGCCGGCCGAGAGCCGGTCAGCGACGGCGATCACCTCGTCGGTGGCGCCAAGCGCGCCGGCGCCGACGAGCATCGCGACCTTCTTGCCGGCATTCAGAACTTCCGCGGCGCGATCGAGATCGGCCTCACGTGGCATGATGCTGGGCGCGCTGTAACCAATGCCGGAATGCAGCGTGCCGTGTGCACGTGGGGGGCTCTCGAAAGCTTCTTCCTGCAGGTCGTTGGGCAGGATGATCACGGTCGGGGTCCGCCGCGCCAGCGCGATCCGCACCGCTCGGTCGATCAGGTGTCGCACTTGCGCGGGCGAGGATGCCTGCATGACGTAGGCGCCGGCGACGTCCTTGAACATCGAGAGAAGGTCGAGCTCCTGCTGATAGTGTCCGCCGAGAGCGTTGCGGGCCTGCTGGCCGACAATCGCCAGCACCGGCTGGTGATCGAGCAGCGCATCGTAGAGCCCGGTGATGAGATGCGAGGCACCTGGGCCCGAGGTCGCGATGCAGACGCCGAGCTGCCCTGAGAATTTTGCGTAGGCGCTGGCCATGAATGCCGCCATCTCCTCGTGCCGCGCCTGCACGAAGCCGATCTCTTCTTCCTTGCCTTGGGCCCGGCTCATCGCGCCGAACACGCCGTTGATGCCGTCGCCGGGATAGCCGAAGATGTGTCGCACGCCCCATTGATGCAGACGCTGGACGATGAAGTCGGAGACGGTCTGGGACATCGCGGGTGGCTCTCGGTTGTGCGTGAAGTTCAGAGAACGGCTCCTTCCCTGCGATGTTCCTGGCCCGCTTCCGGGAACATCTGCGCCGGAACGATCGCTTGCTCATCCGGTTGATTCATATTGGCTGAGTGGAGGATTAAGATGCTGAATCAAGGCGAGCTGGGCCGCAGCGAGATGGGACGGCTGATCGGCAGCGACAAGGTCGAGGGAACGTCGGTCTACGGCGCCGACCGCAACCGGATCGGTTCGATCGAACGCGTGATGATCGACAAGGTCAGCGGCAGGGTGTCTTACGCCGTGCTCGGCTTCGGCGGATTCCTGGGCCTCGGCAACGACCACTATCCGTTGCCCTGGCAGTCGCTGAAATACGACACGGAGCTTGGCGGGTATGTCACCGGCATCACCACCAAGGAACTGGAAGGGGCCCCGAAATATGGCGAACGAAGCGATTGGAACTGGGGTGATGACGCAGCTGTGCGCGGCATCAACTCCTATTACGGTGTTCCCTTCGCTTGACGTTCCCGGAAAGGGAGATCGATGAGCAAGGAACGGCCCAACGACGATCCCCGGCAGCAGAACGACTGGGGTTCGCACCGGCAGACGGACAAGCCCTGGAAGGGCAATCCGGAGAAGGAGCAGGGATCCGACGAGGAGAAGCCCGATCTCGAGAAATGGCACGAGACGAAGACGCACTGAGACAGGCGGCTTCCCGTGAGACGTCAGAGACGAGCGCGGCACGCAACTGTGCCGCGCTTCCTTTTTGAGCAGGCATTCACGAATGGCGGCGGGCCTCTCGCGATGCGGAACCATGCTTCGGTGCTGCGGTTAGGCTCGCGGCGGGCGAGGCGGCTCGTTGCCACCTGCCGCCGGTTGAGTCCCGAGAAAGGTGTTGGCCGTGGATGCTCAAACCCGGGAGCGTGGGCCGTCCGCGGAGCAGCCGCAGAGGGCGAAGGAAGCTCCAAAAACGCCTCCCGATCATCCAAGCGAGACCAGTCAGCCGGCGAAGGCGCCGTCGCTGCGAGACCGTTTTCGTCAGCATTGGCTGCTGGCAACCGCCGGCGCCTTCGTGCTGATCGCCGCGCTCGTTGGCGGTCTGCTCTATTGGCTCGAGGCGCGCCACTATGAATCCACCGACGATGCCTTCGTCGCCGCGCGCAGCTTTTCGGTGGCCTCGAAGGTCGGCGGCTATGTGACCGACATCCCGGTGACGGACAACCAGCACGTCAGTGCGGGCGATCTCCTCGCCAGGATCGACGAGCGCGACTACCGTATCGCCATCGATCAGGCCAATGCGCAGCTTGCCAGCGCCAAGGCGAACGTCGCCAACGTCGAGGCGCAGATCGATTCGCAGCAGGAGCAGATCAAGCAGGCCCAGGCGCAGCTCGAACAGGCGCAGGCTCAGCTGCAATTCTCGCAAGAGGAGTTCAAGCGCGCCGAGGATCTCGTCGAGAAGGGGGCCGGCACCGTGCAGCGCCAGCAGCAGACCCGTTCCGACCTTCAGGCGCAGCAGGCCAACACCGAGCGCGCCAAGACCGCGGTGACCTCGGCGCAACTCGGCATCAAGACGCTGCAAGCCCAGCTCGAAGGCGCCAAGGCTCAGCTTGAGCAGTCGCAGGCTCAGCTCGATCA
The DNA here is from genome assembly GCF_014198295.1 of Bradyrhizobium sp. CIR18. NCBI lineage: Bacteria > Pseudomonadati > Pseudomonadota > Alphaproteobacteria > Hyphomicrobiales > Nitrobacteraceae > Bradyrhizobium > Bradyrhizobium sp. CIR18. Next base: position 145,400 of record NZ_JACIHF010000016.1, read on the forward strand.
AGCCAAGCTGAACTTGCAGTACACCAACGTCGTCGCGGCGCAATCGGGCCGTGTCGTCAAGCTCTCGGGCGCCAAGGGCACCTTCGTCACGGCGGGGCAGAGCCTGATGATGTTTGTGCCCGACGAGGTCTGGATCGTCGCCAACTACAAGGAGACGCAGCTGAACGACATGCGTCCGGGCCAGCCGGTCGAGATCCGCATCGATGCCTATCCCGGCCGCAAGCTCACCGGCCATGTCGATTCCGTGCAGCCGGGCTCCGGCACCGCGTTCAGCCTGCTGCCGGCGGAGAACGCGACCGGCAACTACGTCAAGGTGGTGCAGCGCGTGCCGGTGAAGATCGTGGTCGACAACTGGCCGGCCGATCTGCCGGTCGGTCCCGGCATGTCGGTCGTGCCCTGGACCAGGGTGCGATGACGGACGCTGCGCAAGGCGGCGCATCCGCAGGCGGCTGGTCGCCGGAGCGCTCCGCGGCCGGCGGGCATAATCCCTATTTGATCGCCTTCGTGGTCTCGATCGCGACCTTCATGGAGGTGCTCGACACCACCATCGCCAATGTCGCGCTTCGCCACATCGCCGGTGGGCTCGCGGTTGGCATCGACGAGAGCACCTACGTCATCACCAGCTATCTCGTCGCCAACGCGATCGTGCTGTCGATCTCGGGCTGGCTGTCGACGGTGATCGGCCGCAAGCGCTTCTACATGATATGCGTCGCGATCTTCTCGATCGCATCGCTGCTGTGCGGCTTCGCCTGGAATCTGCAATCGCTGGTGCTGTTCCGCATCCTGCAGGGCCTCGGCGGCGGCGGCATGGCCACCAGCGAGCAGGCGATCCTCGCCGACTCCTTCCCGCCGCACAAGCGCGGCCAGGCTTTCGCCATCTACGGCGTCGCCGTCGTGGTCGCGCCGGTGATCGGTCCGACGCTCGGCGGCTGGATCACCGATACCTACAGCTGGCACTGGGTGTTCCTGATCAACGTGCCGATGGGACTGCTCTCGCTGTTCCTGGTCGGTACGCTGGTCAAGGAGCCGTCGGACGCGGAGGAGGAGAGGGAGAAGCTGCTGAGCAAGGGCCTGCGCGTCGACTATGTCGGCTTCCTGCTGGTCGCGATCGGGCTCGGCTCGCTCGAATTCGTCCTCGACGAGGGTCAGCGCAACGACTGGTTCGGGTCGAACATGATCGTCGTCTTCGCGGTGCTGGCCGCGATCTCGCTGCTCGCGCTGATCCCGTGGGAGCTGACGCGGGAAGATCCGATCGTCGATCTTCGCTTGCTCGGCCGGCGCCAGTTCGCCGCCTGCTTCCTGGTGATGCTCGGCACGGGCGCGGTGCTGATCTCGACCACCCAGCTGCTGCCGCAACTGCTCCAGACCGAGCTGAACTACACGGCGATGCTGGCCGGCCTCGCGCTGTCGCCCGGCGGCATCGCGACCCTGGTGCTGATGCCGGTGGTCGGCCGCCTCGTCAGCACGGTGCAGCCGAAATATCTGATCATGTTCGGCGCTGCCATCGTCGCGTTCTCGATGTGGCATCTCACCGGGCTCACCGGCGACATCACCTATGGCTATGCGGCGCTGTCGCGCATCTTCCTCGCGCTGGGCCTGCCCTTCCTGTTCCTGCCGGTGACGACAGCGTCATATGACGGCGTTCCGCCTGACAAGACCAACCAGGCCTCTGCGCTGATCAACGTCGCCCGCAACATCGGCGGATCCATGGGCGTCGCGCTGGCGCAGACGGTTCTGGCGCAGCGCCAGCAATTCCACCAGAGCCGACTGATCGAGCACGCCGCGCCATCAGACCTCGGCTATCAGCAGACCATCGACGCGATGACGCGCTACTTCCAGGCGCAAGGGTCGAATGCGAGCGATGCCGCGTCACAGGCGCTCGCCTGGGTCGGCCGCACCTTGCAGCAGCAGGTTGATCTGCTCGCCTATATCGACGTGTTCTGGACGCTGGCGATCATTGCGGTGCTGATGATCCCCACGGCGGCGGTGCTGCGGCCGATCAAGCTGGGCGCGCCGGCGCGGGGACATTGAGAGTATGCACTGTGGCTTGGTCTTACCGCGATTGACGCTGTCTCCCCGTCACCCTGAGGTGGCCGCTTCTTCAGCGGCCCTCGAAGGGCGACGGCCCGGCTCGCAGCTGGGCCGTACATCCTTCGAGGCTCACCTAGCGGCGCGCCTGCGCCGCTAGGATCGCACCTCAGGATGACGGGACTTGCAACCAGACTTGGTGTCTCGACTCACCTCCTCGGCTCCTTTGGCCCACTCCCTCGGAGAGAAATGGTGACCGCGGCGCAAAAGTCCGGCTAGACTGAACCCAACCTGAGCAAATTCCGGGAGGCGAATTAAGTGAAGACCGCGATCACCGAGCTGTTCGGCATCGAGCACCCCATCATCCAGGGCGGCATGCATTTCGTCGGCTTTGCCGAACTGGCCGCTGCCGTCTCCAATGCCGGCGGGCTCGGCATCATCACCGGCCTGACGCAGAAGACGCCGGAATTGCTCGCCAAGGAGATCGCGCGCTGCCGCGACATGACCGACAAGCCGTTCGGCGTGAACCTCACCTTCCTGCCGACCTTCGCGGCGCCGCCCTATCCGGAATACATCGCGGCCATTGTCGAGGGCGGCATCAAGGCGGTGGAGACGGCGGGCCGCAGCCCCGAACAATACATGCCGGCGCTGAAGGCGGCGGGCATCAAGGTCATCCACAAATGCACCTCGGTGCGTCACTCACTCAAGGCCGAGCGGATCGGCTGCGACGCTGTCAGCGTCGACGGCTTCGAGTGCGGCGGTCATCCCGGCGAGGATGACATTCCCAACATGATCCTGCTGCCGCGCGCGGCGGAGGAATTGAAGATCCCGTTCGTCGCCTCCGGCGGCATGGCCGACGGGCGCAGCCTCGTCGCGGCATTGTCGCTGGGTGCCGCCGGCATGAACATGGGCACGCGCTTCATCGCCACCAAGGAAGCGCCCGTGCATCAGAACGTGAAGAATGCGCTGGTCGCGGCGACCGAGTTCGACACCCGCCTGATCATGCGGAGCCTGCGCAACACCGAACGCGTGCTGAGGAACGCCAATGTCGATCGCCTCATCGAGATCGAGCGCGAGAAGGGCGACAAGCTGAAGATCGATGACATCCACGACCAGGTCGCGGGCGTCTATCCCAGGATCATGCTGGAGGGACAGATGGACGCCGGCGCCTGGAGCTGCGGCATGGTCGCAGGGTTGATCCATGACATCCCCTCCTGCAAGGAACTCGTCGATCGCATCATGAGCGAGGCGGAACAGATCATCCGCAGCCGCCTGATGGGGTTCCTGGATGGGACGGGGCGACGCGAAAGGTCGCCTGACACCGCCAAACTTCTTAACCACGGCGGCAAATGGACGCTGGAATCGCGCGCGAGGCCTCCTAAATAAGGATAAAATACCTTCAAAATCAATTTCAGGAGGCGTCCGTGGTCCTGAAAAGCGTTTCTTTTGCAGTTGCCGTTGCCCTCGTGATCGCATGGGGTGGCTTCGCGCGCGCTGACGACTACAAGCCTGATGAATATCTCGGTCTCGACCTTTCGAAGGCCGTTCTGTCGCCGAAACGGCTCGGGCCCGAGACCCAATTCGCGCCGGTTGCACTCGAGGCGAAGGGTGGCAACGAGGCGCAGGCCCGCGCCGAGCCGGTCGACGTGCCGAAGAAGGTTGCCGCTGAGCGCGTCCGTGTAGCCGAGCCGAAGGTCGCGCATGGCAAGCCCGCGCAGCCGCGCGGCGTAGCCCGCGCCAAGCTCGCGCACCGCCGCGGCAATCCGCTGGATGCACAGGCGAGAGATACCCGCATCCAGACCTGGCCCTGCCGTTCCGGCGGCATCTGCAACTGGCAGCGCTAGAGGCTTCGTGTCTCTACGCCTCTCCCCGCCTGCGGGGCTATCTCGCCCCGTCATCCGCGCGTCGCAAAACCGTAGGCGCGGAGTCAAGAAACCGTAAGGGTAGGAGTCAAGGAGCGCAGGCACCTTCCGTCGCGATTCGACGAAGGTTTCCTGAATGGCAACGCTCCGCGCTTCGCGCGCATGGACCCGGCGGCAATTCCTGGTCCGCTCGACCTCCAGCCTCGCCGTCGCCTCGCTCGGCACGCTCGCAATGCCGCACCTCAGCCGCGCCGCCGACCGGCCGCAGATCGCGGGCGGTATTCAGTCCGGCGATGTCTCTGGCGACTCCGCCGTGATCTGGGCGCGCGCCGACCGGCCCGCGCGGATGCAGGTGGAATGCTCGACCGTCGAGAGCTTCAAGACCATTATTGCGTCAGCTTCGCGCGACGCTCTGCTTGATGCGGATTTCACCGCAAAGCTGCTGCTGAACGATCTGCCGCCCGGCCAGGATATCTTCTACCGCGTGCGCTTCGACGACGTCGCGACCGGCATTGCCGGCGAAAGCCGCGTCGGCCATTTCCGCACCGCGCCGTCCGCTGCCCGCTCGATCTCGTTCCTGTGGTCCGGGGATGTCGCGGGACAGGGCTGGGGCATCGACATTTCGCGCGGCGGCTATCGCAGCTATCGCACCATGCTCGACAACCGCCCGGATTTCTTCATCCACTCCGGCGATCACATCTACGCCGACTGCACGGTTCCTTCCGAGCAGAAGCTGCCGAACGGCGAGATCTGGCGCAACCTCGTGACCGAGGAAAAGTCCGAGGTCGCGCACACGCTGGCGCAGTTTCGCGGCAATTACAAATACAACCATCTCGACGAGAACTTTCGCGCCTTCCACGCCGAGGTGCCGATGTTCGCGCAGTGGGACGACCACGAGGTCACCAACGACTGGTCGCCGACCGGCAGCCACGACGAGGCGGGCTATGAGGACGACGGCACCCCGCGCCTGATTGCGCGCGCCCGCCGCGCCTTCTTCGACTTCATGCCGATCCGCGATATCGGCGCGCACCAAGGCCGGGTCTATCGCAAGATCGCCTACGGCCCGCTGCTCGACGTCTTCATGATCGACATGCGCAGCTATCGCGACGACAGCTGGAACAAGGGCGGCGATCACCGCGGTTGGATCTTGGGTGCCGAGCAGCTCACCTGGCTCAAGCGTGAGCTTGCGGCCTCGCGCGCAACCTGGAAGGTGATTGCGGCTGATCTTCCGATCGGCCTGATCAGTCTCGACGCCGTCGCGCTCGGCGATGGTCCGCCCGACCGGCGCGAGCACGAGATCGCCGACCTTCTGGCCTCCATCAAGCGCGCCGGCGTGCGCAATATCGTCTGGCTCACCGCCGATATGCACTACACCGCCGCGCATTATTACGATCCCGGCAAGGCGCAGTTTCAAGACTTCGAGCCATTCTGGGAGTTCGTTTCCGGCCCGCTACACGCCGGCACCTGGGGCCCGGGTGAGCTCGACGACACCTTTGGTCCGGTCGCGATGTACCAGAACGGCTGCAGTGCGGCGCAGGGCGAGAATTTGGCGCCGTGCTTCGGACTGCAATTCTTCGGCCGCGTCGACATCGACGGCGCCAGCGGCGTGATGACCGTGACCTTGAAGGACGTCGACAATCGCGACCTCTGGTCGGTCGACATCGTGCCGCAACCGCAGATCCGCCCGGCCGTGGTGGCGCAGCATTCGTGAGGGGCGATACTCTGTGCGCGGATCCGGCCATGACGAAGGATAGGCATGGCGCGCCGCTAACCCGATCTTGATTGGCCGCGCTGCCCATGCCGGGCTATGCTGCTCGCTCCCGCCATCTCTTTTCCATCACCGAAGAGTCCGCCCACGCGGCAACGCCGCGTGCTTCCAGCGGGTTGAACGACGTCAGGAGCCTGTTCATGGACAATCTGAAGACCCAGGGCATCAGCGTGCCCAAGCTCGGCCTCGGCACCTTCCGCCTGCAGGGCGATGCCTGCCGCGCCGCGGTCGAGAGCGCGCTGTCGATCGGCTATCGCCACATCGACACCGCCGAGATGTACGCCAACGAAGAACCCATCGGCGCTGCCCTTGCCGCGGCTCGCCTTCCGCGCGGCGAGCTGCACGTCACGACCAAGGTCTGGCATGAGAACCTCAGCCCCGACGCGATCCGGCGGGCCTTCGATGCCAGCCTGAACAAGCTCAGGCTCGATCATGTCGATCTCTATCTCGTGCACTGGCCGTCGAAGGCTGCGAACTGGGGTGCGGTGTTCGAGACACTGATGAAGCTGAAGCAGGAGGGGCGCACGCGGGCGATTGGCGTTGCCAATTTTACCACGGCACTGCTCAAGACCGTGGTCGAGGACATCAGGGCGCCGATCGCCTGCAACCAGATCGAATATCACGCCATGCTCGATCAATCGAAGGTGCTGGCCTATCTCGCCGCGAAGTCGATCCCGCTGGTGGCCTATTGCCCGCTCGCGCAAGGCCGCATCGCTTCGGAGCCGGTGCTGGCGGAGATCGGCGCCAGGCACAACGCGACCGCCGCGCAGGTGGCGCTGAAATGGCTGCTCGACCAGGACGGCGTCGCCGCGATTCCGAAGGCCTCGCGCCGGGAGAGCCAGCTGGCCAATCTCGATGCGCTGAAGATCACGCTCGACGATGCCGACCGCAACAAGATCGCGGCGCTGCCGAAGGACCGCCGCTGCGTCAATCCGGGCTTTGCGCCGGCTTGGGATTAGCTTCGTTTCAGGAATCGTAGGGTGGGCAAAAGGCGCACTTGCGCCGTGCCCACCACCTCTCAATCACTATGGAAGCGGTGGGCACGCTTCGCTTTGCCCACCCTACAAGACTGACGACACGCAAAAGAAATGGCCCCCGTGAGGGGCCATTTCCATATGCGCACTGCATTAGTCCCAGTGATGGTGACGATGGCGGCGCTTGATCACCACGACCTTGTCGCGATGGTGGCCGCGATGCCAGCCGTAGTCGCGATGGCCGCGGAATTCGGCGCGAGCGCCGTACGGCCCGTGATGATGGTGGTGGTAGCCGCCGCGCTTGATCACCACCGTCTCCGCGCTCGCCAGCGTCGGCGCCGCGATCACGAGCGCACCCAGGGCCGCAACCACATAACCAAGCTTCTTCATGATGTCCTCCTCCAATCGAATGCAAATCTAAACCGCGCATTCGCGCGAACGTTCCGGAGGAAACGCGGGAGAATTCTGAACAGCTGTTCAGGTGACTAATCGCAGCGTTGCTGCGCCGGCGTTGGCGCGCCTGTCGTGACGTACTTGCCGTCCCTGATCGTGTACTCGCCCCGCTCGCTGCGATTGTAGATCGCGCGCAGGCTGCCGTCCTTCGCCAGCAGCAGCCCGAACTCACGCGCCTGGTGCAGCGAGGGGAAGTAGACCATCACATTGAGCAGGCCCTCGGCGCCGACCGTGGCCGACACCACCTCGTTCTCGTCATTGGCCTTGCCGAAATTGCGCCGGTACATCACCCGGCCGTCCTTCCGGATTTCGTAAGTCAGGAGCGCGCCCTTGTCACGGTCGGGCCGGACGGCGCAATCGACCGCCCACGAGCCGAGCAGGCCCCATTGCTCGACCGTCGCGGTCAACGTCTCGGCACCTGCCGTGGAGGTGATTGCCGCCCACAGCATCGCAGCCGCGATCCAGCGGCTCAAACAACGCGTCATGTCCTGAAGAAACCCCCGCCTCGAAGAATTCCAAGTGTAGCATCCCGCCCGCTTCCGTCCATGGCTGCGGCCGATCGCTCGCGAATTTGATCCGCGTCAATGAGGCCGGTCTTTTCCGGAGTAGGATGGCGTTTCCCGAAGGCGAACCTGGATAGACCAATGCTGAATCAAGTCATGGATTTTGCGGGCGAAGTGCTGCCGGGGAGCTGTGCCGTGCCGCCCTATTCCGAGACCGCGTTTCTGACCGAGCTGGGCGATCGCTTGAGGTCCTCGCGCATGCGCTGCGACCTGTCGCGCCGCGAGCTGGCCCGCCGTTCCGGGATTTCCGAGCGCTATATCGCCCAGATCGAAGCCGGCAAGGGCAACGTCTCGATCGTCCTCTTGCTGCGGCTGGCCTCCGCGATCCACGGCAGCCAGCCACAGGCGGCCTGACGCTTCGAGGTGACCGCCATGGGGCAACTCGTACTCGCGGCCAAGGTCACCCACGTTCCATCGCTGATGCTGTCGGAGCTATCAGGCAGCCCGTTACGCGACGCGCGCAAAGCCGCCGTCGATTCGCTGCGCGAGCTCGGCCGGCGGGCGAAAGAGCGCGGCGTCACCTGCTTCGTGGTGTTCGACACCCACTGGCTCTCCAATTTCGGCTACCACATCAATGCCAATGCGCGGCATTGCGGCTCGTTCACGAGCCACGAGGCGCCGCATATGATCCAGGATCTGCGCTACGATTTGCCGGGTGACACGCGCCTGGCCGAAGCCATCGCCGACAGGGCCGGGGACGCCGGCCTGAACGTGATCGCCCATCAGGTGGCCAGCCTCGGGCTCGAATACGGCACCGTCGTGCCGATGCACTACCTGAACCGGGACGGCTTCGCGAAGGTCGTCTCGGTCGCCTCGCCGCTCTTCACCTCATTCGAGGAGAGCCGGATCCTCGGTGAAGCGACCCGCCGTGCGATCGATGAATCCGGTGAACGGGTCGCCATCCTCGCCAGCGGTTCGCTCTCGCACCGGCTCTGGCCGAACAAGAAGCTGGGCCCCGAAGCCTGGACCTCGGTCGCCAGCGAGTTCAACCGTCAGGTCGATTTGCGCGTGCTCGAGCTGTGGCAGAGCCGCCGCTACCGCGAATTCCTCGACATGCTTCCGGATTACGCCACCAAGTGCAACGGCGAAGGCGGCATGGCCGACACGATCATGCTGTTCGCCGCGCTCGGCTGGTACGACTATCGCGGCGCCGCCGAGCAGCTCTGCGACTATTTTCCGTCCTCCGGGAGCGGCCAGGTCAACGTGGAGTTTCACGTCGAGGCGTGAGGCCGCGGCTTCAAGCCCGCTTCTCCACATTGGCACTCCGGGCCGGCACGCCGAATTCCTTGCGGCAGACTTCGGCCAGCACGGCGACGCCCTCGCGGATTTGCTGATGCGTCGGACTTGCAAAGCACAGTCTCAGCCGTGAGGCGGAATGGCCCTTGCTAGTCGACCATTCCGGTCCCGGATTGATCGAGACGCCTGCGGCGAGCGCGGCCTGATAGAGTTTCAGCGTATCGACCTGATCGGGCAGCTTGACCCAGAGGAAGATGCCGCCCTTGGGCTCCTCGAACTCGGCGGCTGTCCCGAACTGTTCGTTCAGCGCCTCCATCAGCGTGTCGAGCTTGGTGCGCAACGCCTTGGTCAGGGCCGGCACATGGCTCGCGAAATGCGGCTTGCAATAGGCGGCGAGCACCATCTGCTCCAGCGCGCCGGAGCCGGCATCGGTCTTCAGCGCCAGCATCCGCGACATCACCGCCCAGGGCGCCACGATGAAGCCGACGCGCAGCGCCGGCGCGATCGATTTGGAGAACGAGCCGATATGGATCACGCCGCCGTTTGGGCTCATCGCATGGATCGCCGGCGGCCGCTGCCCCGACCAGACGAGGTCGGCATAGCAATCGTCTTCGAAGATCGGCACGCCATACTCGGTCGCGAGCCGTACCAGCTCAGTGCGGCGGCTCTCGGGCATGATGCTGCCGGTCGGATTCTGCACCGTCGGAATGGTGTAGATGTATTTCGGCCGGATGCCGCGGCTCTTCAGGTCAGCCAGTGTCGCGGCCAGCACGTCCATGCGCATGCCGTCCTTGTCGAGGGGGACGCCGACCACATTGACGCCGAGCCGCGCCAGGCGGGTCAGCGAGCCCTGATAGCTGTCCTGCTCGAAGATCACGGTGTCGCCGCGGGTCAGCAGCGTCGCGTTGACGAGGTCGAGCGCTTGCAGCGAGCCGGAGACGATCAGGAGATCGTCGACGGTGCAGTTGATGCCGGCATCGCGCTTGAGTTTGGTCACCAGGAATTCGCGCAGGGGAAGGTAGCCCTGCGGCCCATGCGCCAGCCCGTAGGTCGCGAGCGACCGGCCTTCGCGCTGTAACGCTGAGGTGGTCGCCTCGATCAGGCCGTCGAGCGGCAGTTGCTCGGAATCGTTGTTGCCGCCGACGAAACTGTATTTGGCAAGGCCCGTCCAGCGCGCAGAAGGGGCCGGCAGCCCTGCCGGAAACAGGGGTGCGAAATCGAAGCTGGACGTCATGGGGGTGTTCCTCGTTTTGTTCTTGTTGAGCCAGCCGGTGTTGCGCCGGCCAGCCTTACTTCTTGCCAGCCGTCCGGGTCGGACGGACTCACTTCTTTGTGGCCGTCCTGGTCGGACGGCCCTGGCTGATGAAAGCGTAATGCGCATTGGCGACGCCGCCAACCATCAGCGCCTCGACGACGGGCTCGGCGATCTCGCCCGTCGCAGCCCAGTCGACCAGGAAATTGGCCCCGGTCCCGCCACGCACGTCGTCGGTCGGAATGAAGATCGAGACGGTGGCAAGTGGCCTCAAGGCCACGGGCGCCTTCAGATAACTCTCGACCTGCTTGCCTGCGGTGTCGAAATAGGCGATGCGTTTGATCACCAGTGCTTGCGTCTCGGAGGCGTTGTGAACACTCAAGGTCACCGAGAAGTCGACGCGCAGCTTGCCCTGGCTCATTGCGACGCTGGAATAGGCAGGCACGTAGAATCCACCGGAGATTGCGAGTTCCTCCTTCGGCAGCGCGGCGAGGGAATCGGCAAAGTTCTGTTCAATATTGACCTTGGATTGTGCGGCCGCGGGCACGGCAAAGGCGAAGGGGCATAGCAGCATTGCTGCGAACAATCCTTTTCCCATGTGACGAATTGCTCGCTTGCCGCGCTGCAACCCGTCTCTAGGGTGCGGCAAAACGGACCAATTTGGCATGCACGAGCTCATTCGCGACATCACTCTCTGTATTCTGTTTGCCTGGATGCTGGGCCTTCTCGCCCATTTCTCCCGGCAGCCGCTCATTCTGGCCTATCTTATCGCCGGCTTTTGCATAGGTCCATTCGGCGCCGGCTGGGTCCATTCGCAGGAATCGATCGGCGTCATCTCCGAGCTCGGCCTGATCTTCATGCTGTTCATGATCGGGTTGGAGATCGACCTGAAGAAGATCGTGCGGGCGGGAAGGGTGATCCTGTTCGCGGCGGGTGGCCAGCTGCTCGGCGGCTGCCTGCTCGGGGTCCTGTTCTTCGTCGGCATCGGCCTGTCGCTCGGCGGCGGGCACTTCGATGCGGTCTATCTCTGCGTCGCCTGCGCGCTGTCGAGCACCGTCATCATCGTCAAGGTGCTCTACGAGAAGCGCGAGCTCGACACGCTGCCAGGGCGCATCACGCTCGGCGTGCTGGTGCTGCAGGACATCTTCGCCATCCTGTTCCTGGCGGTGCAGCCCAGCCTTGCCAATCTGCAAGCCAGCGTCATCCTGCTCTCGATCGGCCGTGTCGCGGTGCTGGTCGCCGCAGCTCTGCTGGTCAGCCGCTACGTGCTGCCGCGGCTGTTCCACCAGATCGCCCGGCGGCCCGAGCTGATCCTGCTCGGCGCACTGGCCTGGTGCTTTCTCGTCGCCGAGACCGCCGAGCGGCTGTCGCTGTCGCGCGAGATGGGCGCCCTGATCGCCGGCGTCTCGCTCTCGACCTTTCCCTACGCGCTCGACGTCACCGCCAAGGTCACCACGCTGCGCGACTTCTTCATCACGCTGTTCTTCGTCGCGCTTGGCATGACCATTCCCGTGCCCGGTCTCTCCGTGATCGGGCTGGCGCTGATGATCGCGGCTTTCACGGTGGTGAGCCGCCTCGTCACCACCTTCACGCCGCTCTATCTGATGAAGCAGGGCTTGCGCGCCAGCCTGTTGCCGGCGCTAAACCTCGCGCAGATATCCGAGTTCTCGCTGGTGGTGATCCAGACCGGCGTTGCCGATCACCATATCGCAGCGCAGACGGCGAATGCCGCCTCCTTTGCCTTCGTGGTGCTCGCGGTGCTCTCGACCTTCGCGATGAGCCGCAGCGACGAGATCACCCGCTGGGCCATCGGCCCCCTGAAGCGGATCGGCCTGCGCGATCTCGACCACGGCAACGGCCATGCCGAGGAGGGGCACGAGGGCGGCCATGGCGAGGCCCGCCGTATCGTCATCCTCGGCTTTTTCCGTGCGGCGAGCGCGCTGCTGGCCGAGATCGAACGGCAGGCGCCGGTGCTGCTCGAGCAGATCACCGTGGTCGATTTCAACCCCAATGTGTACCAGACGTTGCTGTCGCGCGGCCTGCACGTGATCTATGGCGACATCAGCAGCGCGGATACGCTGCTCCATGCCGGCGTCGGCAAGTCCGAGATGATCATCCTCAGCGTGCCGGATTCGCTGCTGAAGGGTGCCAGCAACGAGAAGCTGGTCCGCCACGTCCGCGCGCTCAATCCGACCGCCCTGATCGTGGCCACGGCCGATCTCCTGTCGGACGTGGAGGAGCTCTATGCGGCCGGCGCCAGCTACGTCACCGTGACCCGCCTCAGCGACGCTCATGAGCTGTTTACCGTGATCGAGGCCGCGCAGGCCGGCCTGCTGACCGACAAGCGCGCCGAGCTCGACCAGCGGCTCGGCGAGCGCCGCGAAGTGCTGCCCTGACGGGGCCGACCGCCTTCCACCTTGGCATTCCGCGCCTATATCCCTGGTATCTTCGGTGCAAGCCTGCCCACCTTGGCAGGCCTGCCGTCAGGCATATGCGGTTGCGTCCAGGACACTAGCGCCCCGGCCCAAGTCCGGCTAAGCCTCCCGCCCACAACCGATAGAGATTGGGACATGCCCGATAGCGTCCAGGAAGTCTTGCAGGCCTTTGCCCGGGGTGAGCTCGTGGTCGTCACCGACGACGAGGACCGTGAGGGCGAGGGCGATCTGATCGTCGCCGCCTCGCTCTGCACCGCCGAGAAGATGGCGTTCATCATCCGCCATACGTCAGGCATCGTCTGCGCGCCGGTGACCACCGAGGACGCGCGCCGCCTGCGGCTCGATCCGATGGTGGCCCACAACGATTCCGCGCACACCACCGCCTTCACGGTGTCGATCGACTACAAGCCCGATGGCGGCACCGGCATCTCCGCCGAGGAGCGCGCCTCCTGCTGCCGCGCGCTGTCCAATCCCAATGTCGGCGCCAATGATTTCGCCCGGCCCGGCCACATCTTCCCGCTGATCGCCAAGGATGGCGGCGTGCTGCTGCGCTCGGGCCATACCGAGGCCGCCGTCGATCTGTGCAAGCTCTCCGGCCTGCCGCCGGTCGGCGTCATCAGCGAATTGATGAACGACGACGGCAGCGTGATGAAGGGCGAGCAGGTCGCGCAGTTCGCGGCCAGGCACAAGCTCAAGCACGTCACCATCGCCGACATGATCGCCTACCGCCAGGCGCGCGAGAAGCTGATCGAGCGGGTCTCGACCTTCGTCACCGAAAGCCCGATCGGACCCTTGCAAGGCTATGCCTATCGTTCGCCGTTCGATTCCATCGCCCACGTCGCGTTCGTCTACAATGGCGTCGGTGACGGCAAGAACGTGTTGACGCGCTTCCACAAGCCGAACATCGTCAAGGACACCTTCACCGGCCACAAGCGCATGGCGGCCGTGCTCGAGCATTTCAAGAAATCAGGCCGCGGCGTCCTGGTTTACTTGCGCGACGGCGCGGCCGGTGTCCCCGTGTCCCCGTTGCCCGATGAGAGCGCGACCGAGGCCGACCGCAACCGCCAGTGGCGCGAGGTCGGCGTCGGTGCGCAGATCCTGCGCGATCTCGGCGTCACCTCGATCCGGCATCTCACCTCCTCGGTGCACGACTACAAGGGCCTGTCCGGCTTCGGCATCGAGATCGTTGCCAACGAGCAGCTCGAAACCTGACAACGGCATTTCCGGTTCGTCGGTGTTGCGCCCCGGAACGACCGAAACCAGGATGCAATTGCACTTGTTGCCGCGGCGCTTTACTTTGTCGGGCAAATTTTGACGGAACCAGACGAAAGGACGTTTCATGAGCGTGCGCCCTCAGGCCAAGGACAAGCCGGCTGCGGCTTCTTTCCAGTGGGACGATCCGTTCCTGCTCGACGAGCAGCTGACCGAAGACGAGCGCATGGTGCGCGACACCGCCCGCGCCTACGCCCAGGACAAGCTGCTGCCGCGCGTCTCCAAGGCCTATCTCGAAGAGAAGACCGACCGCGAGATCTTCAACGAGATGGGCGAGCTCGGCCTGATCGGCATCACGCTGCCGGAGGAATATGGCTGCGCCAACGCGAGCTACGTCGCCTATGGCCTCGTCGCGCGGGAGATCGAGCGGGTCGATTCCGGCTATCGCTCGATGAACTCGGTGCAGTCCTCGCTGGTGATGTACCCGATCTACGCCTATGGCGACGAGAACCAGCGCAAGAAGTACCTGCCGAAGCTCGCCAGCGGCGAGTGGGTCGGCTGCTTCGGCCTGACCGAGCCCGATGCCGGCTCCGATCCGGCCGGTATGAAGACCCGCGCCGAGAAGGTCGCGGACGGCTATCGCCTCACCGGCAGCAAGATGTGGATATCGAACGCGCCGATCGCCGACGTGTTCGTGGTCTGGGCCAAGTCGGCCGCGCATGACAACCAGATCCGCGGCTTCGTGCTGGAAAAGGGCATGAAGGGCCTGTCCGCACCGAAGATTGGCGGCAAGCTCTCGCTTCGCGCCTCCATCACCGGTGAGGTCGTGATGGACGGCGTTGTGGTTCCGGAAGATGCGCTGCTGCCCAACGTCTCCGGTCTCAAGGGTCCGTTCGGCTGCCTCAACCGTGCCCGCTACGGCATCTCCTGGGGCGCGCTCGGCGCCGCCGAGGACTGCATGCACCGCGCGCGCCAGTACACGCTCGACCGCAAGCAGTTCGGCAAGCCGCTTGCCGCGACCCAGCTCGTGCAGAAAAAGCTCGCCGACATGGAGACCGAGATCGCGCTCGGCCTTCAGGGCTCGCTTCGCGTCGGCCGCCTGATGGACGAGGGCAAGTTCGCGCCCGAGATGATCTCGATCATGAAGCGCAACAATTGCGGCAAGGCCCTCGACATCGCCCGTGTCGCGCGCGACATGCACGGCGGCAACGGCATCTCGATCGAGTACCATGTGATGCGCCACGTCCATAACCTCGAGACGGTCAACACCTATGAGGGGACGCATGACGTCCACGCGCTGATCCTGGGGCGCGCCATCACGGGCATTCAGGCGTTTTTCTGAGCGGCTACGCGGTGAACGCGTGAGGCACGAGAACTCTCCAACTGCGTCATGGCCGGGCTTGTCCCGGCCATCCACGTCTTAAGCCACGCGAAGAACGTGGATGCCCGGCACAAGGCCGGGCATGACGAAGTCAGCAAGGAATGAGCAAGCCATGTCCGACAATGACGACGTCCCGTTCAACCGCAACTTTCCGCTGAAGCCGGGCGTCGTCGAGGAAGTCCGGCCCGGCGTGCGCCGCGTGCTCTGCAACAATCCGAGCCCGTTCACCTTCACCGGCACGGTCAGCTATATCGTTGGCAAGGGCAATGTCGCGATCATCGATCCCGGTCCGGACGATGCGGCGCATGCGGCTGCGCTGCTCGATGCCGTGCGCGGCGAGACGGTGAGCCATATCTTCGTCACCCACACCCATCGCGACCATTCGCCGAACACCGCGCGGATCAAGCAGGCGACCGGCGCGCCGGTTTATGCCGAGGGCCCGCACCGGGCCTCGCGCCCGCGTTTCGAGAGCGAGAAGCACAATCCGGAATCCGGCTCCGATCGCGACTTCGTACCCGACATCCGGATCGCGCATGGCGATGTCGTCGAGGGCGACGGCTGGCGGCTCGAGGCCGTTGCGACGCCGGGCCACACCGCCAATCATCTGGCATTCGCCTGGCCGGAGCGAAAGTTCAACTTCGTTGGCGATCACGTGATGGGCTGGTCCACCTCGATCGTGGCGCCGCCCGACGGCTCGATGATCGACTACATGGACTCGCTCGACCGGCTCGCCGCACGCGAGGAGGATCTCTATTTCTCCGGCCACGGCCCCGAGATCCCCGACGGCCAGCGCTTCGTGCGCTTCCTGATCCGGCACCGCAAGGCGCGCGAGGCCTCGATCCTGCACCGCCTCGCCAAGGGCGAGACCGACATCCCGACCATGGTCCGCGCGATCTATATCGGTATCGATCCCAGGCTGACGACGGCCGCCGGCTATTCCGTGCTGGCGCACCTGGAAGACTTGGTCGCCCGCGGGGTGGTGGCGACCGACGGCGATCCCGTGATCGGCGGGACGTATCGGATGGCGTAGGGGCGAATAGCGAGTGGGGAGTAGCGTTCCATTCGCAATTCGCTACTCGCCATTCGCCAGTTTCATTTCTTCACCGTCTTTGCCGGCGCCTTCGGCGGCGCCACCGGGGTCTTCTTCACCGGCTTGAGCGCGTCGGCATCGGCGGCGGTGTTGAGATCGTCGATGAATTTCTTGACGCGCGCGGCATTGCTGCCGAGATCGCTGTCGAAATTGCGCGAGGCCGAGCGGATGTCGACGCGGGAATCATCGCCGTCCGGCACGAACCTTATCGAAATGTCCTCGCGAAACCCCATGATCGGCGTGCGCGCCACCGCCTCGATGCGGCCGATGCGGCGCGGCGGCTGCGGTGCGCGCTCGTCGATGATGATCCATTTGCGCTTGTTGACGAGCTGGAGCGCGATCGCATAGGCGCGGTCGACGGAGATCTCGAGCTCGACGGGCTCGATATCAGGGTAGAAGTGGCGCTGCTGCTCCGCCGAATAGAGGCCGGCATAGACGGCGGTGTTGGTGCCCTCGCCGGTGCGCAGGCGCGCCAGCGCGTCGAAACGCGGCGGATCGATCGGGTCGGTGGTGATGTCGTAGATCGCCGGCAGCTTGCGATATTGCAGGGCCAGATAGGCGGGATAGGCGAGGATCGCCCCGTCGATCAGCAAAGCGAGCAGGATGCGCGCCATGCCACGCGAGCCGTTCTGCCAGATCGCGGCAAAGCCGGCGAGCCCGAACAGGATCGACAGGCCTGATATCGCGAGCCCGCCGAAGAAGGTCGCAAGGGCCGGCTTCGGCTCCAGGAAATCGAAGCGGACGATGATGATCGAGACCACCACCGCCACCACCGCGAACACGGCCAGATTGCGCGCCCAGCTCGCGAGGCTGGACACGGGCTCCGACTGATAGGGAGCGGAAAACCTGCGGGCCATCGAGTGAGCTCTGCCGGGGTTGGCGATGCCGGCCAGTTCGGCGCGACGATGGGCCGTTGAGACCACGGCGCGGGGGCAAATTCAAGGGAGACCGGGCTGTTATGACCGGTCATTCCGGGGCGGCTCAAAGAGCCGAACCCGGAATCTCGAGATTCCGGGTTCGATACTTCGCATCGCCCCGGAATGACGTTGCTTGCTTTGCCGCTACGCCGCCGCGTTCGGGAAGCGATAATCCCTAAACTGGTCGCGCAGCGCCGTCTTCAGGATCTTGCCGGTGGCCGTATGCGGAATGCCCTCGACGAAGGCGACGTCGTCGGGCATCCACCATTTGGCGATCTTGCCGTCCATGTATTTGAGGATGTCCTCGCGGGTGGCCTGCTGGCCCTGCTTGAGCTGCACGATCAGGAGCGGCCGCTCGTCCCATTTGGGGTGGAACACGCCGATCACGGCGGCTTCCGCCACGGCCGGATGGCCGACCGCGAGGTTTTCGAGGTCGATCGAGGAGATCCACTCGCCGCCGGACTTGATCACGTCCTTGGAGCGGTCGGTGATCCGCATGTAGCCGTCCTCGTCGATGGTCGAGACGTCGCCGGTGTCGAAGAAGCCGTCCTCGTCGAGGATGTCGGTGTCGACGCGGTAATAGGCCTTGGCGACGGCGGGGCCGGAGACCTTGAGGCGGCCGAAGGTCTTGCCGTCCCAGGGCAGCTCCTTGCCGGCATCGTCGGTGATCTTCATCTCGACCGCGAAGGGCGCGTAGCCCTGCATCTGCAGCACGTCGAGCCGCGCATCGCCGGTGGCGTTCTGGAACGGCGGCTTCAGCGCCGCGACGCTGCCGATCGGGCTCATCTCGGTCATGCCCCAGGCGTGACGCACGTTCGAGCCCATGTCGAGGAAGGCCTTGATCATCGAGCGCGGCATCGCCGAGCCGCCGCAGATCACCATCTTGAGGTCCGGCAGCTTGAGATTATTGGCGGTCATGTGCTGGAGCAGCATCAGCCACACCGTGGGCACGCCGGCGGTGTGCGTCACCTTCTCGGTCGAGAGCAGCTCGTAGACCGAGGCGCCGTCGAGCTTGGCGCCGGGCATGACCAGCTTGGTGCCCTGCGAGGGCGCGGAGAAGGCGATGCCCCAGCTGTTGGCATGGAACAGCGGAACCACCGGCAGCATCGTCTCGGACGCACTGGTGCCGAGCGCGTCGACATTGTTGGCCATTAGCGCGTGCAGCACGTTGGAGCGATGCGAATACAGCACACCCTTCGGGTCACCGGTCGTGCCCGACGTGTAGCACATCGCGGCTGCCGTGTTCTCGTCAAAGTCCTTCCATTTGAATTTGCCGTCGGCCTCCGCAATCCAGTCCTCGTAGGCGACCACATTCTTCAGCGTCGTCTGCGGCATGTGCGCCTTGTCGGTGAGCACGACGTAGCGTTCCACGCTGGTCAGCTTGTCGGCGATCTTCTCCAGGACCGGAACGAAGGTGATGTCGGTCATCACGATGCGGTCCTGCGCATGGTTGATGATCCAGGCAATCTGCTCGGGGAAAAGGCGGGGATTGACGGTATGGCAGATGGCGCCGATCCCCATGATGCCGTACCACACCTCGAGATGGCGCCAGGTGTTCCAGGCGATCGTCGCGACACGGTCGCCGAGCTTGATGCCGTCGCGCTCCAGCATCTGCGAGACCTTGAGCGCGCGCTTGTGGATCTCGGCGTAATTGGTGCGATGAATCGGTCCCTCGACCGAGCGGGTAACCACCTCCTGCTTGCCATGAATTTTGGCGGCATGTTCGATGATCCGGTGGCAGAGCAGGGGCCAATCTTGCATCAAACCAAGCATTCCGACGTTCCTCCGAGAAGTCGCTGGGCGCGTTGTCGCTCTCAGCGTTGGGCCAAAGAATTGTCATGAGTTTTAGCCTGCCGGACTTTCGCCGCAAATGGTCTTGTCGCGGCTATATGTCCGCTGGCGCGGCAATGGTTACCGCTGCGCTCGGGCTGTCGCTCGTCCTCGCCGAGAGGGCAGAGGCGCGAAAATACACATCCCCACTGGATATCTTCGGTATCGCCGCACCACGGCCGCGCCCCGCGGTTCATTCCGCCAGGATCCCGCTGCCGAGACCGCGCCCCGAGGAGGCGCCCAAGGCATCGGACAAGGCATCGGACAAGGCATCGGACGAGGCTCCGCCGGACGCGGACGGCAAGCCTTCGGCGGACAAGCCCGGCGCCGACAAGCCCGCCGAGGCTGCGGCACCAGCCCAGAAGCCGGTCTCGGCCTGTCGTCTTGCGCTGACCGAGGAAATCGCGATCGCGCCCTCGATTCCGGATATCCGCGGCCCCGGCGCCTGTGGCGGCGAGGATCTGGTGCGGCTGGAAGCCGTCGTTCTGCCGGACAAGCGCAAGGTGACGGTCAAGCCGGCGGCGATCCTTCGCTGCACCATGGCGTCGGCGATCGCCGATTGGCTGCGCAAGGACATGGCGCCGCTGGCCATCAGCCTTGGCTCGACCATTGGCGAACTCGACAATTTCGACAGCTTCGAGTGCCGCGGCCGCAACCGCGTCGTCGGCGCGCTGCTGTCGGAGCACGGCAAGGCCAACGCCCTCGACGTCCGGGCCATCAAGCTGGCCAATGGGCAGTCGATCGGCCTCACCGACCGCAGCATGTCGCGCGAGGTGCGCGAGCGCGTGCTGCATTCGGTCTGCGCACGCTTTTCCACCGTGCTCGGCCCGGGCTCAGACTGGTACCACGAGGACCATATCCATCTCGACCTGGCGCAGCGGCGCAACGACTACCGGATCTGCCAGTGGAACGTCTGGGATCCCCTGCCGCAGGTCGCCCCGCTGCTGCCGGCGGAACGCCCCGAGGAGGCGCCACCGCGCGAGGTCGCGGCCAAGCCCGAGACCAAGCCCGAGGCCAAGCCCGAAGAAAAGGAAGGAGCTGACGACGAGGCGGTGGAGAAGTCTCCGGCGCCTGCGAAAAAGCCGGCGGCCGATGCCAGCAAGTCCCAGCCGCGCAAGCCGGCAACAAAAAAGCGCCGGTGAAACCGGCGCTTTTGGATCTCAGGGATCAGCAGGCGATCAGTAGCTGCCCGCCTGGCCGGTCTGGCTGCCACCGAGCGCCAGCCGCGAATTGTAGGGCGAATCGCCGTGCTTCGGCTCGAGCACCACGACGAGGGTGCCGAGCTTGACGCGATCATAGAGATCGATCGCATCCTCGTTGGTCAGGCGGATGCAGCCAGACGAGATCGAGGCGCCGATATATTCCGGCTGGTTGGTGCCGTGGATGCGGAACAACGTGTCTTTCCCGCCGGAATAGAGGTAAATCGCGCGAGAGCCCATCGGATTGTCCGGGCCGGGTGCGACATAGGTCGGCACGCCCAGGCGCGAAATTTCGCCGGGGGTGGGGTGCCAGGCTGGCCACTCGGTCTTGCTGCCCACCTTGGCGATGCCCGACCAAGCCATGGCCTCTTCGCCAACGGTGATGCCGTAACGGATCGCCTTGCCGCCATCCAGCACGTAATAGAGATAGTGATTGTCGGAATCGACCACGATCGAGCCCGGCGATTCCTTGCGGTGGTATTGGACGATGGCGCGGCGGAACGGCTCGGCAACCGGGGTGTTCTCGTACCGAACTTTGGCGAGCAGTTCC
The DNA here is from genome assembly GCF_014198295.1 of Bradyrhizobium sp. CIR18. NCBI lineage: Bacteria > Pseudomonadati > Pseudomonadota > Alphaproteobacteria > Hyphomicrobiales > Nitrobacteraceae > Bradyrhizobium > Bradyrhizobium sp. CIR18. The sequence continues at coordinate 166,150 of NZ_JACIHF010000016.1, forward strand.
TTGTCCTTCGGCTTGAAGGCTTTGGTGTCGGTCGCCTCGAAATGCGTGGCCTGCATGCAGCCCGACAGCATCAGGCCGGCGGCCAGAATTCCCAACTTAACTTTCAGCGACGACATGATTTGGTTCCAATCAAAACAATACCGTGCGGAAGGCCTGAGCTTACTGCCCAAGTTCCTCGACTCCGTTAATCCCATTATCGTTGAAATCTGCCACAATTCCAGCACTGAAGGCCTTATCCCGCGCTGCGAGACCCAAGCTGTGGCTTTTCTGCCGCAAGTTTTGCGGCCCCGTGAAGATTTTTGGGCCAAAGGGAGCCGGACTGTCGATTCCGTGCCACAGTTGAGCCATGGCCGCGCCACAAATGCAAACGCTCCATTAATGTGGTTGTCATCGTGAACTTGTCAGAATCGCGCTAAGGGCTGTCATTCTGCCGCAGGTTCTCTGGAGTCGTGCATGTTTTCGGTGTTTGTTCCCTCCGAGTCTGTCCTGAAGAAGGTTGTCATCGAAGATCTTGCCGCGGTGCCCGAAAGCGCGGTCTGGATCGACCTCGTCAACCCCACCGCGGCCGAGGACAAGGCAGTGGAGCGGCTCGCCGGCATCGCCATCCCGACCCGGGAAGACATGCAGGAGATCGAGATCTCCAGCCGTCTCTATATCGAGAACGGCGCGCGCTACATGACCGCGACGCTGATGTGCCACTCCGATACCGACATGCCCCGGACCACGGCGGTGACCTTCATCCTCGGCGACCACCGCCTGGTGACGGTGCGCTACGACCTGCCGAAGCCGTTCGCCCTGGTCGAGGCCAAGCTTGCCCGCTCCTGCACGCCCTCCATTACCGGCGAGATGGTGCTGATGGAGCTGCTGGACGCCGTGATCGACCGCTGCGCCGACATCCTGGAGCGCTGCGGCGCCGAGATCGACCAGGTCAGCCACGACATCTTCGAGCCCGAGAGCGAGCGCCACGGGCAGGCAAAGAGATATTCCCAGATCCTGATCTCGATCGGCCGCAAAGGCGATCTGACCTCGAAGGTTCGCGAGAGCCTGGTGTCGATCGGCCGTGTCGTGACGTTCCTGTCCGCGGTGGTCGAGGGCGTGAAATGGTCGAAGGACATGCGCGAGCAGCTCAAGACCATGCAGCGCGACGTTTCCTCGCTGACCGACCACGCCTCCTATCTCTCCAGCAAGATCACCTTCGTGCTCGACGCCATGCTCGGCGTCGTCAATCTCGAGCAGAACAACATCATCAAGCTGTTCTCGGTGATGGCCGTCGTGCTGATGCCGCCGACGCTGATCGCCTCGATCTACGGCATGAACTTCAAGATGATGCCGGAACTCGAATGGGCGCACGGCTATCCGATGGCGCTGGTGATGATGCTGATCGCCGCGATCGTCCCGTATTGGATCTTCAAGTGGAAGAAGTGGCTCTGATCCCGTCGCGCTCGGAAAATAGCTACCGAGACCTTACGCCGGTCGCACAGACACGGTGAATCGTGTCGCAGAATAGATCGGGATTGAGGCCGCGCCGTGATGTGTGCGTCGTGCCGCAATTCCTCCGGTAAAATTTGAGCGGTGGGCTGAACGTTTGCGCGAAACTTGTCTGCGATAAGCAGTGCGTAGCCGCGAGGAACAACCATGGTTGAAAAACACATAACGTCGCCCCGCAACGTCATCGACCTGGCGAACTATCGTCAGGTCTTGGCGAGCGGCAAGGCGTCGTCGATGTCGGCACGCATGTGCCGGCACTGTGGTGCTCCGCTGCTCGACGGTGAGAACGACGACGACTGCTCGACCGCATTCAGCACGGCCGCTCCACGGCCGCGCGACAGGTCACGTCGGATTCGAATCGATTGAGGAACGGAAGGCGAGGGCGATCCAGGTCTTGCGGCGGCGTTGTCTGGATCGCCTTGCTTCCCTTCTGTTCAGGACAATCGGCTGTGACGTCCGATTGGCGGGTGCGTTAGAGACCGGCTGAACCCCCATCCAGCCAAAACGGGGCCTGTGTCGCGCTCTGTCAATCCGCCTCGCTAAAAATATTCCACTTTACCGAAATTCGGTTTCGGCGTATGTGTCGCGCATCCCGGCTCACCCAAGAGGGGCGACTATGTGGTCGTCACTG